>NZ_SJXM01000009.1 GCF_004336805.1 Aeromicrobium sp. IC_218 | reverse complement strand
GGGGGCGGGTCGAGGACGCCGCGGGCCGGCATCCGGACCGGGACGATGCGGTGGTGCAGCCAGAGCCGGCCGAGGGACGCGGCCATCCGGGCGGTGTCGCGCAGCACCTGCACGCGCGAGCCCTCGCGGTCGATCCACACGGTCGGCGCCTCGGCCACCGTGAGGCCGAGGGCCCGCGCGGTGACCAGCATGTCGACGTCGAAGACGAAGTCGCGCGAGCTGACCAGCGGCATGATGCGCTCGGCCGCGCGGTGGGTGATGACCTTGGCGCCGCACTGGGTGTCGTGGAACGGCAGCCCGAAGACGGTGCGGACGGCCCGGGCGAACCCGGCGCTGGCGACCCGCCGGGCGAGCGAGCGCGGCTTGGGAAGCACGGACGCCGGGTGCCACCGCGACGCGATGGCCAGGTCGGCGCCGGTCACCCGCAGGGTCTCGGCGAGCAGCTCCACCTCCGCGGGCGGGGTGGAGCAGTCGGCGTCGACGAACGCGATGACGTCCGCGTCGCTGCGCCGGAACGCCTCGTTGATGACCCCGCCCTTGCCCAGGCGGGGGTACTCGACGGCCCGGACGCGGTGGTCGCGCAGGGCGTGCTGGTCGACCACCAGCCGGGTCTGGTCGGTGCAGTCGTCCAGCGCGACGGTGATGCGCAGGTCGTCGCCGATCAGGTCGTTGCTGTAGGCGCTGAGCGTGCGCCCGATGCGGTGCTGCTCGTTGTGCGCGGGGATGACGATCTCGAGGGTCATGGGTCGCTCCTGGAGGGACACGGACGTGCGTGTCCGCCGTCTGGGACGTGACCAGGACGGGGACGGGCGGCTGGCGGTGCGGACGCGGCGTACGGTCCGCCGGGACGCGGGGCGTCTCGGGACGGGTCGTCGGTGACCCTGCTCCTGCTTCGTCGAGCTCGGCCGGTTCGGGGGCGGCAGCGTGTGCCTGCCCGGCTCGTCATCCAGACTGCGGGGCTACGCCCGGAGTCACAACCTCAACACGCCGGTCGGTGACGAAGGTCACCGGGCGAGGCCCGAAAACCCCGGGATTCCGGGGAGGAATGAGAATGCTCTCATGCGCGTCCGCTCGTCCGCGGCGCGCACGAGCGGGTCGGGGGGACTACTGCTCGCGCGGGCGCAGCCGGACGTGCGGCAGCTCGGGGGCCGGCAGCGCCGCTCCTCCGTGGCCGGGCACGGTGCCGAACCGCGCGACGCCGACCGGGTCGCCGGCGATGGCCGCCTGCCACTGCTCGCGGGCCTCGACGACCTCCTCGTGGGTGCGACCGACGAAGTTCCACCACATGAGCACCTGCTCGCCGAACGGCTCGCCACCGATGAGCACGGCGCGGACGTCGCGCTCCCCCGCGCGCAGCTCGAGCACGTCCCGGCCGGGGCCGGTGTAGGCGAGCCAGGCCGGCTCGACCGGCGTGCCCGCCACCGTCAGGTCGCCGGCGTCGAGGAGCACGCCGTGCTCGAAGGCCGGATCAACCGGCAGCCGCACGGTCGTGCCCGCCGGCACGTCGACCTGGGCCGCGACCAGCGGGGAGTAGGCACGCGCGGGCGACGTCGCCCCGGCCAGCGAGCCCATGAAGACCTGCACGCGGGCACCGTCGACGTCGACGACCGGCGGCTCGGCCACGTGCTCGAAGGCCTGCTCGCCGTGCCGTGCGCTCTCGGGCAGCGCGGTCCAGAGCTGGACGCCGTGCAGCACGCCTTGCTGCGGGAACCGCTGGAGCGTGCCCTCCTCGGAGTGGCTGATGCCGCGACCGGCCGTCATGAGGTTCAGCTGGCCCGGCTCGACCGCCTGGACCGACCCGAGCGCGTCCTGGTGCAGCACCCGGCCCTCGAACAGCCAGGTGACGGTCTGCAGCCCGATGTGCGGGTGGGGCGGGACGTCCATGCCGCCGGTCTGCGCGATGTCGTCGGGACCGTAGTGGTCGGCGAAGCAGAACGGGCCGACGAGGGAACGGCCCCGGGACGGGAGCGTGCGGCGCACCGTCATGGCGCGAGGGCCGCCGAGCGGCACGTCGCGCGGCGGGACCAGCTCGACGCCGGCGGTGGCGGGCTCGGCCGCGCAGCGCTGCTCGTCGGGGCGGGGGTCAAGGTTCGTCATGGTGCCTCCCTCGCGGTCAACCTATCCCCCGCGTCGGCGCCGTCCGGGCGCCGGGCCAGCACGTCCAGCAGGGTGTGCAGGGCGGTCGCCCCGATGCCGGGGCACTCGCTCTCGCGCGGGCCCGCCACGTCGAGGGTCACGTCGCCCTCCAGACCGGCGAGCCAGGCCCGCACCTGACGCCGGTCGCGGGGGTCGGCGACCAGCAGCGGCCGGTCGGTCGCGGCGGCCGCGACGAGGGTGAGGTGGGTGCCGGGCGACACCACGTGCGCCGGGCGCAGCACGAGCACGGCGTCGCAGTCGCGGACGTTCAGCCGGGTGCGCACGGCGGGGTCGGCCTCGTCGGTCTCGCGCAGCCGCGGGAAGCGCAGCCGGACGCCCGGTGGCGCGGGGGCGTCCTCGGCGCGACCGCCGCGCGGGCACCAGCCGGCGTACGACAGACCGAGCCGGACCGCGGCCTCCAGCCCCGCCCGGTCGACGCCCGTCTGGCCGCCCGACACGACGCGCAAGACGCTCATCGCCCCAGGGTCGCAGGCCCCGGGGCTACTCGCCGCCGAGGTGGCCGGACAGGCGGGCGTGCCGCTGGGCGCTCGGGCCGGTGAGCCCGACGATGCGCACCTGCTTGCCCTTGCGGGCGTACTTGGTCTCGACCGCGTCCAGCGCGGCCACGGCCGAGGCGTCCCACACCTGGGCGCCCGAGAGGTCGACGACGACGCGCGCGGGGTCGTGGGCGTAGTCGAGCTGGGCGTAGAGGTCGTTGCTCGAGGCGAAGAACAGCTGGCCCGTGACCCGGTACACCGCCGTCTCGCCGTCCGGGCCGGTGACGAGCGAGCGGTCGACCTGCGTCAGGTGTGCGACCCGGCGGGCGAACAGCGTCATGGCGACGAGCACGCCGACGGCCACGCCGATCGCGAGGTTGTGCGTGGCGACGACGACGGCGACCGTCACGACCATGACGAGCGTCTCCGACCACGGCATCCGGCGCAGGGTGGCCGGCCGGACGCTGTGCCAGTCGAACGTGCCGACCGAGACCATGATCATCACCGCGACCAGGGCGGCCATCGGGATCGCCGCGACGACGTCGCCGAGGCCCACGACGAGCACGAGCAGGAAGGCGCCGGCCAGGAAGGTCGAGAGCCGGGTGCGGGCGCCGGACGCCTTCACGTTGATCATCGTCTGGCCGATCATCGCGCAGCCGCCCATGCCGCCGAGGAAGCCGGTGACGATGTTGGCGCCGCCCTGGCCCCAGGCCTCCCGGGTCTTGTCCGACCCGGTGTCGGTGACGTCGTCGACGAGCTTGGCGGTGAGCAGCGACTCCAGCAGACCGACCAGGGCCAGGCCGAGCGCGTACGGCGCGATCACGCGCAGGGTCTCCCCCGTGAACGGCACGTCCGGCACGAGCAGCGACGGGAGGCTGTCGGGCAGGCGTCCCTCGTCGCCGACGTCGGGGACGTCCCGTCCCCAGACCAGCACAACGACCGTGACGACGACGATCGCCACCAGCGGCGCCGGCACCACCGAGGTCACCCGGGGCAGGGTCACGATCATCGCGATGCCGGCCAGCACGAGCGGGTACACGACCCACGGCACGTCCACCAGGTGCGGCAGCTGGGCCAGGAAGATCAGGATGGCCAGCGCGTTGACGAAGCCGACCATCACCGAGCGCGGCACGAACCGCATGAGCCGGGCGACGCCCAGGAGGGCCAGCACCACCTGGATCACGCCGCCGAGGATGACGGCCGCGACCAGGTGGTCCAGTCCGTGGCTCTCGACCAGCGGTGCCACGACGAGCGCGACGGCTCCGGTGGCGGCCGAGATCATGGCCGGGCGTCCGCCCAGGAACGCGATCGTCACCGCCATGGTGAACGACGCGAACAGGCCGACCTGCGGGTCCACCCCGGCGATGATCGAGAACGAGATCGCCTCGGGGATCAGCGCGAGGGCGACGACGAGCCCGGCCAGCACCTCGGTGCGCAGCAGGCTCGGCGAGCGCAGGACGTCGCGGACGCGCGGGGCGGCGTCGGCGGACAGGCTCATGGGGCTCCGTTCGGCGTCCGGACGCGCGAGGGCACGCCGGGGCTGGGTGGCAGGATGGGGGCGCCGCGACGCGGCACCGACCGATCCTAACCTCACGCGACGTGAGGGTTGGGGCTCCGCGAGCGTGAGAGGGGACACCGTGGCCGACGCCCTGCTGCGCATCGGCGAGGTCGCGGCCCGCACCGAGCTGTCGCTGCGCTCGCTGCGGCACTGGGAGGAGGTCGGCCTGCTGCGCCCGTCCGGCCGCACCGAGGGCGGCTTCCGGCTCTACACCGACGACGACGTCGAGCGCATCCTCGTCGTGCGCCGGATGAAGCCGCTCGGCTACACGCTCGAGGAGATGTCCGCGGTGATGCGCGACATCGAGGCGCTCTCGGCCGGCGTCACGGGCGACGAGCGGGCGGACGTGCTCGCCCGCCTGGACGCGCTGCGGGCCGACGCCGCCGAGCGCCGCGCCCGGCTCGAGCGCCAGCTCGGCATGGCCGACGAGTTCCTGTCGATCCTGGACGCCCGGCCGAGCGCCTAGGCCGGCCGCTCAGTCGCGCCAGAGACCCTTGACGTCGACGACCGCGACGCCGTCGCGCACCGGCTTGAGGGTGCGAAACACCGTGTGGTCGACCAGCACGGCGACGCAGTCAGCGGCGTCGAGCGCCTCGGTGGCCTCGACCAGCTCGACGTTACGCCGGTTCGCGAGCTCGGGCGGCAGCTCCTCGACGTGCGGCTCCACCGCGAGCACGCGGCCGCCCGGGAGCGCGTCGGCGAGGTCCGCGGCGATCTTGCGCGCCGGCGACTCGCGCAGGTCGTCGATGTCGGGCTTGAAGGCCAGGCCCAGCACGGCGACGGTCGGCGCGGCGAGGTCCTGGACGGCCGTCGCGACCTGCTCGACGACCCACTGCGGCTTGGCGTCGTTGACCTCGCGCGCCGTGCGGATCAGCCGGCTCTGCTCGGGCGCGGCGGCCACGATGAACCACGGGTCGACCGCGATGCAGTGCCCACCGACGCCGGGACCCGGCTGGAGGATGTCCACGCGCGGGTGGTGGTTCGCCAGGCGGATGAGCTCCCAGACGTCGATGCCCAGCCGGTCGCAGACGAGCGAGAGCTCGTTGGCGAAGGCGATGTTGACGTCGCGGAAGGAGTTCTCGACCAGCTTGGCCATCTCGGCGGTGACCGCGTCGGTCAGCAGGATCTCGCCGGCGCAGAAGACCTGGTAGAGGTCGCGGGCCCGCTCGGCGGCCTCGGGCGTGAGACCGCCGACGATCCGGTCGTTGCTGACCAGCTCGACCATGACGCGTCCGGGGAGCACGCGCTCGGGACAGTGCGCGACGTGCACCAGGCTCACGCCCTCGGCGTCGCGCAGGTCGGGGCGGGCCTCCAGGATCCAGTCGGCCAGCTGCTCGGTGGCGCCGGGCGGCGAGGTGGACTCCAGGATGACCAGGGCGCCGGGCTGCACCGACGGCGCGATCATGCGTGCCGCGGAGCGGATGTAGCTGAGGTCGGGCGTGCGGTCGTCCTGGAACGGCGTGGGGACCGCGAGGATGAACACGTCGGCCGGCTCCGGGGCGGTGCCCGCACGCAGGTGCCCGGTGGCGACCGCGTGGCTGACGTACCCGGCGAGGTCGGGCTCGACGAACGGCACGGTGCCGGCGTTGACCGCCTCGACGACGCTCTCGTTCACGTCGACGCCGAGGACGTTCGTGCCGCGCGAGGCCAGGATGGCCGCCGTCGGCAGGCCGATGTACCCCAGCCCCATCACGACGACGTCGGGCCTGCTGCTCATGTCTCTCCCCTTCACCACTGACCGCGCCGTCCGTCCGGAGGCTCCAAGCACCCTAGTGGACGGGCGCCGCGGTCCATGGCGACGACACGGTCGGCAGGACGGACGTCACACGGCGAAGTCCGGCAGCCGCTCGCCGAGACCCAGCAGCTGGTCCAGGGCCGCCACGGACCGGGCCCCGGCGCGTCCGTCGCCGTACGGGTTGACCGCGTTGGCCATCTCGTCGTAGGCCGCCCGGTCGTGCAGGAGCGTGGTGACCTCGCCGACGATGCGGTCCTCGTCGGTGCCGACGAGCCGCGCCGTGCCGGCCTCGACCGCCTCTGGCCGCTCGGTGTCCTCGCGCAGCACCAGCACGGGCTTGCCCAGCGAGGGCGCCTCCTCCTGCACGCCGCCGGAGTCGGTGACGACCAGGGTCGCGTGAGCGGTCAGCCGCGCGAAGTCGGTGTAGCCGAGAGCGTCCAGGAGCACCACGTTGGGCAGGTCCTGGAGGGCCGGACGGAAGATGTCCTGCACCAGGGGGTTGCCGTGCAGGGGCAGCACCATGACCACGTCGGGCTCCTGGCGCGCGAGCCGCGCCAGCGCCCGCGCCGTGGCGCGCATCGGGTCGCCCCAGGACTCGCGACGGTGCGAGGTGACCAGCACCATCCGCCGGCCCCCGAGGTCGGGGACGCCCGGCACGTCGAGCGGCTCGTCCTTCTCGGCGATGGAGAGGAACGCGTCGATCACGGTGTTGCCGGTGACCGCGATCGAGGACGGGTCGACGCCCTCGCGCAGCAGGTTGTCCCGGCTGCCTCGCGTCGGCGCGAGGTGCAGCGCCGCCAGGCGGGTCAGCAGGCGGCGGTTGCCCTCCTCGGGGAAGGGCGACGCGATGGACGCCGTGCGCAGGCCCGCCTCGACGTGGACGACGGGGATCTGCTGGTAGAACGCAGCCAGCCCGGCGGCGAAAGCGGACGTGGTGTCGCCCTGCACGACGACGACGTCGGGCCGATCGGCCTCGAGCAGGGGCGTCAGGCGCTCGAGGGTGCGGGCGGTGACCCCGTCCAGCCCGAGACCGCGCTGGAAGATGTCCAGGTCCTGGTCGGGGACGATGCCGAAGGTGCGGTGGACCTGCGCCAGCATCTCGCGGTGCTGGCCGGTCGACACGATGGTGGTCCGGTACCGGTCCGACGCCTGGAGGCCCTGGACGACCGGAGCCATCTTGATCGCCTCGGGCCGGGTGCCGTAGACCGGCATCACGTGGACGCCCACGCTCGTTCCTCTCCTGGACAACAGTCGCGGGCAACCCTAACGGCGGGCCGCGACGGTCCACGCACCAGCCGCGCCCACGCGCACCGAGCGCCTAGGCCTGCGGCTCCAGCGGGAGCGAACGGACGCTGTCGAACCGGCGCGCGGTGCCGTCGACCGGGTCGGTGAACGCCAGCGACGCGGCGAGCAGCTGCAGCGGGTCGGTGAAGTCGTCCACCTCGACGTCACGCACGTGCGGGTACAGCGGGTCGCCGACGATCGGGACGCCCAGCCCCCACAGGTGCATCCGCAGCTGGTGGGTGCGTCCGGTGCGCGGGCTCAGCCGGTAGACGGCCACATCGCCCCGCCGTTCCTCGAGCTCGACCAGGGTCTCGGCGTTCGGCTCCGCGCCGGCCACGACCTCGGCCTGCCACGTGCCGCGCCGCTTCACCAGGTGGTCGCGGACGACCACGGGCAGCGCCAGGTCCGCGCGGTACGGGGCGAGCGCCCGGTAGGTCTTGGCGACCCGGCCGTCCTGGAACATCGACTGGTAGGGCCCGCGCCACCGTCGCTCGGTCGCCAGCATGAGCAGGCCGGACGTGACGCGGTCCAGCCGGTGCAGCGGCGACAGCTCGGGCAGCCCGAGCTCCTCGCGCATCCGCACCACGACGCTCTCGCGCACGTGCCGCCCACGCGGGATCGACGACAGGAACGGCGGCTTGTCGACGACGACCAGCCGCTCGTCGCGGTGGACGACGTGCACCGTGCCGGGCACCCGCGGCTCGTCGCGTAGGTCGCGGTGGAACCAGACGAACGTGTGGGGCGCGTAGGGGTCGTCGTCGCCCACCGGACGTCCGTCGCCGCCGACGAACCGGCCCGCCGCCAGCATCTCGGCGACGGCCACGCCCTCGGGCAGCTTGTCGCGCAGCCAGGCGCCCATCGTCGGCCACGGGTGCGGGTCGGACGGGTCTCGGTCGGGCGTGCGCACCCATGCGGGTCCCAGGCCGTGACGGTGCGGCAGCGGCGGACGAGGGGGCACCGGGCGATCGTAGGCCGTCCGCCGGCGTCGTCCGACGGGCCCGTGGCCCCGGGCGGGCGCACACTTCCTCCATGCGTGCTCTCCCCCGGAGCCTTCGATGATCGTCCCCGTGCGCGAGGGCGTCTTCTTCACCACGCCCCCGGCCCTGCCGAAGGGGCGCCACGGCCTGTCCCACGACGAGGTGCTGACGCGCCAGCGCGAGCGGCTCATGATCGCCGCCACCGAGCTGCTGGCCGCCGACGGCTTCCGCAGCCTGGGCGTGCGCGACGTCTCGACCCGGGCCCACGTCTCGCAGCCGTCCTTCTACGAGTGCTTCGCCGACAAGGACGCCTGCGTGTTCGCCGCGTACGACCGGTTCCTCGCGGTCCTGGCCGACCGGATGCTGACGTCGGTCGAGACGCCCGCCACCACGCCGTGGGACGAGGTGGTCTCGCGGGTCGTGCTCGCCTTCGCCGGCACCCTCGAGGCCGACCCCGTCGTGGGACGGGCCTTCATGCTCGAGCTCGAGGGACTCGGCCGGCCGGCTCGCGAGCGCCGCCGCGCGGCCATCCACACGATCGCGCTGCTGCTCAAGACCGAGCGCGACCGTCACTGGCCCGGCGCGGCCGGCGTCCCGCTGTCGGCCTACGCCGCAGGGGTCTACGCCATGCGGCAGCTGACCGCCGACCAGCTGGACGAGCCCGGGTCGGACCCGCCCGTCCGTGGCGTGGCGACCGAGCTGGTCCCCACGATCTCGGCGATGCTGCGCCCGGAGGCCGCGGCCCAGCTCTAGCGGCGCACGGTCAGGACACCGTCGGGGGCACGACGACGGGACCGGCCTCCGGCGGGCGCGCGTCGTCCTGCGGGTGCAGCCGCACCGCGACGAGCGCGACGTCGTCCTCGGGCCGCTCCCCCAGCATCCGGGTGAGCAGGGCGTCGCACAGCGACTCCAGGTCGGTGCCGGACGACTCGAGGTCGGCGAGCTCGGCCGCGAGCCGGTCGACCCCCTCCTCGAGGGCCTGGCCACGTCGCTCGACCAGGCCGTCGGTGTAGAGCAGCACCGTCGACCCGCGGCGCAGCTCGGCGACCGACTCGTGCCGGTCCGCGTCCGACGACAGGCCGAGCAGCAGGTCCGGCTGGTCGGCCTGCAGGACGTCCACGTGCACGCCCCCGTCGGTGCCCGGACAGGCCACGAGGGGCGGCGGGTGCCCGGCGTTGGACCAGCGCAGGTGCGTGACGCCGGCCGCGTGGTCGTCCGGCGACTGCTCGAGGCGGGCCGCGACGACCGTGGCCGTCGTGTCGATCAGCAGCGTCGCGATGGCCTCGTCGAGCCGGGTCAGCGACTCGGCCGGACCGGCGTCGGTGGTGACCGCGATGCCGCGCAGGATGCTGCGCAGCTGGCCCATGGCCGCCGCGGCGGCGGTGTCGTGGCCGACGACGTCGCCGATGACCACCATGGTGGAGCCCCCGGGCTGCAGGAACGCGTCGTACCAGTCGCCGCCGACGCGGGCGGTCTCGGCGGCCGGCACGTAGCGGACCGTCACCTGCAGGTGGTCCGGCTCCGGCGGGGCGGTCATCATGCTGCGCTGCAGGGTCTCGGCCAGGTCGCGCTGCTCGGCGTAGAGCCGCGAGTTGTCGAGCGCGAGCCCGGCCCGGGCGGCGGCCTCCTCCAGCGTGGCGATCTCCTCGGACGAGAACGCGGGCCGGTCCGCACCACGGAAGACGGTGAGCACGCCGGACGTCCGGCCCCGGCCGTTGAGCGGCACGATGACGGCGGTCTGCGGGTCCAGCGTGCGGAGCAGGTCGGCGGCCTCGCCGGGCGCGAGCACGGCCGACACCCGGTCGGCGGCGTCACGCTCGACGACGGTGGTCGTCCCCTCGGCGATGGCCCGGCGGACGAACGAGGACTCCAGCAGGGCCTCGAGGCGCAGCTGGGCGTAGCGCTCGACCAGCGGGCGCGAGGCCTCCTCGGCGTGCCACCAGCCGACGTCGCGCAGGCCGCGCCGCCAGGGACCGCTCGGCGACATCGCGTCCTCGGCGAGCGTCACGACGCACCAGTCGCCCAGGGCGGGGACGATGAGCCGGGCGAGCCGGTTGCCGGCGTGCTCGGGCTCGAGCGTGCCGACGAGCGCGTCGGTGACCTCGCGCAGCAGGTCGGCGCGCTGCGCGGCCCGGGCCATCGTCTGCTGGGCCTCGCGTCGCTGCGTCACGTCGAGGAAGTACACGGCCAGCCCGTCCTCGACCGGCCAGGCCCGCACCTCGTACCAGCCGTCGAGCGGCGGCGGGTAGTACGCGTCGAACGACACCGGGGTGCTCATCGACACGGCGTCGCGGTAGGAGCGCTCGAAGACGGTGCCGACGGCGGCCGGGAACAGCTCCCAGACGACCTCGCCGATGATCGGCCGGCCGATCGCGCCGAGCAGCTCCTCCGCGCGGGCGTTGACGTAGGTGAACCGCCACTGCGCGTCCAGGTGGTAGTACGCCGCCGGCATGGCCTCGAGCACGCGGCTGACCGAGGCGTCCTCCTCGCGCGTGGCGGTCACGTCGGTGGCGACGCCCAGCACCCGGACCGAGGTGCCCTCGGCGCCGGGCAGCGCGCTGCCGCGGGCCGACACCCAGCGCAGGCCGCCGTCGGGCAGCACCACCCGATACTCGGCCTCGTACCGGCCGCAGGTCGCGATGGCGGCGGCCAGCGCGCGGCCCACGCGGGCCCGGTCGTCGGGGTGGACGCACTGGTTGAACGCCTCGATGGTGCCGCCGAACTGCTCGGCGGTGAGGCCGAAGAGGGTCAGCAGCCGCTCGTCCCAGCGCAGCTCGCCGGTGACCAGGTCCCAGTCGAACGCGCCGACGCCGCCGGCGTCGATGGCCATCTGCCAGATCAGGCGCTCGGAGTCGTGCTCGAGCTCGAGCGCGGCGAGCTCGAGCTGCGCCACGACCGGCGCGGCCAGCACCTCGAGCAGGCGGACGTCGTCGTCGCTCCACGCCCGGGGCTCCGGGCCGTAGACGCACAGCGCCCCCACCACGTGGCCGTGCGCCCGCAGCGGGACGCCGAGGTAGGCGCCCACGCCGCCGCCGGCGACCGGGGGAAGGTGCGCGACACGGGGGTCGGCCGGTCCGTCGTCCACGCGCACGGGCGAGGCGGCCTCGACCGTGACGGTGCACAGCGAGTCCGCGGGCGCCGACTCGGTGCCCACGTCGGGCGCGGCGGCACCGGTGCCGCCGACGACGGTCTGCACGTCGGAGATGATCGAGACCTGGGCCGACGGGGCGCCGAGCAGCGCGGCGACGTGCCCGGTCAGGCGGTCGAGCTCGGGCAGCGACCCGGCGCGGGCCAGACGACGTGCGTGAGCCAGACGGCCGGCCACGTCGTCGGACGTGCTCACCGGCGTACCTCGGTCGTCCACGGGCACCTCTCGTCGGGCGACGATCCGGCGGACCGTGCAGGTCCCATCGTCCCACGACGCCGCGTCGCGCCGTGCCCGAACCCGCCGACTACTCCGCCACCGTGCGGTCGCGTCCGCTGCGCTTGGCCCGGTACAGGCTCTCGTCGGCGCGGCGGAGCAGCTCGTGGGCGTCGACGTGGACGTCGCGGGCGGTCGCGACGCCGATGCTGACCGTGATCCGCCGGTCGATCAGCTCGCTCCAGTCGTGCTCGCGGATGCCGAGCCGCACCCGCTCGCAGGCCTTGAACGCCTGCGCCTCGTCGCACTCGGGCAGCACGATGACGAACTCCTCGCCGCCGAGCCGCGCGACGGTCGCCGCCGCCGACACGGTGCCCTCCAGACGGCGCGCGAGCTGGCGCAGCACCTGGTCGCCGACCAGGTGCGACGTGGAGTCGTTGACCGCCTTGAAGTGGTCGACGTCGACGACGGCCAGCGACAGCACGAGCCCCTCGGCGCGGGCCCGCGACTCCAGCGCGTTCAGCTGCGCCTCCAGGAAGCGTCGGTTGTACAGGCCGGTGAGCGCGTCGCGCAGCGCCATGTCGCGGAACTGCTCGGCCTCGCGGCGTCCCTCGCGCACCTCGAAGACGAGCTGGGTCAGCTCGGCCTGGCGCTCGCGGTCGTCGTCGCGCTGGGCGGCGGCCTCCTCGTCGTAGCGCAGCATCTCGTGGAAGGCGGCCTCGTAGTCGCCTCGGCCGGCGTGCAGCAGCGCGCGCTCGCGCCGGGCCCGGACGCCGATGGAGCCCAGTCCCCCGCGGCTCTCGCAGACCTTCATGCAGCGCTCGACGGTCTCGGCGGCCCGGTCGAGGGCGCCGGAGAGCCGCTGCACCCGCACGAGGGTGAGCAGCACCTCGGGCAGCAGGTCGGCCTCGTCCTCGTCGGGGATGCCGCCGTTGACCAGCGGCAGCAGCAGCGCCTCGGCCTGGTCGTAGTCGCCGCGCAGCGTGGCCACGGCCGCGACGGTGTCGATGTCGCCGGGCCGCAGCGGGATGCCGGTGGACACCGACAGCTCCTGCAGCCGCTCGACCAGCTGGGTCGCCTTCTCGACCTCGCCGCGCTGGTAGGCGCCGTAGGCCATGTTGTTGAGCACCGAACGGGCCATCTGGTGGTTGCCGTGGGTGGTGGCGATGTCCAGGGCCTCGTGGTGGTGGCGCGTGGCGTCGTTGCTGATCGCCGTCTCCAGCGTCATGGCCAGCACGACCAGGTGGGCGCCGCGCAGGAGCGGGGGCGCGTCCTCGGGCAGGTACTCGACGCTCAGCACGCCGTGGCGGCGCGCCTCGGTCATGTCGCCGACGTAGAAGTGCTGGTAGGCCAGCAGCAGGTGGCTGCGGGCGAGCACGTGGGCCTGGCCGTTGTCGGCGGCCCAGCGGTTCACCTGGTCCAGGACCGGGGCCGCGCTGGCCAGGTCGCCGGCGCGCATGCTGGCGTCGGCGATGACCAGCCGGGCCCGGGCCTCGAGGTCGTCGCGGCCCAGCAGCAGCGCCTGCTCCTGCACCTCCGCGGCGACCCGGGGATCCTCCGACGTCCGGTCGATCTCCATGCCGAGGAGGACGTCGTCGAGCGTGGCCGCATCCGGCACCGGCGTGTCACGCGTCGACGTCATGCGGACATTGTCGGCCATGGCAACGAAAAAATCCGCGACTCGCGCATGATCCCCGCCACGCATCCGGCGAGTCGGCCGTCCGCACGACCGTGGCAGCGCTCCCACGGTCGCGGCCAGCGTGCGACGAGCCCGCACTGACCGGATCGAGCGGCGCGCGGAAGACCCCTCGCTGTCGGTGGCCGCGCCTAGGATGGGAACATCAGTTCGATTCGGGGGAATCATGGTCGCTGCGCTCGTGGGCACGGAGTCGCCGGTGGCGTTCCTGGACGAGGTCGAGCGCGCCCTCGACGCCGCGGATCCGACGGTCTACCTGCAGCAGTCGCCGACGCAGGCGCGGCAGACGGCGATGCGGATCCAGCGGCTGCAGGCCCGGTTGGCTGCGCACAGTGCGGCGGCGGTGCGGGCGGTCGATGCGCTGGTGCCGGTGGGTCTTGGCGGGTCCACCGGCACGGCCGACCTGCTGGCGCGTGACTTCGGTCGGGATCGGCGGGCGGCGGGTCGTCAGGTGCGGCTGGCGCAGTCGTTGGGTGAGCGGACCACGACGGAGCGGGCGCTGGCCGAGGGGTTGATCAGCGAGGCCCAGGCGGTGGTGATCGTGAACGCGCTGCGTTGGGTGCCGGCCGAGCATGAAGAACGGTGCGAGCAGACGCTGATCGCGGCGGCGCAGATGCTGAGCGCGAAGGACCTGGCTCGGCGGGCGCGGCGGATCGCGGACGTCTACGCACCCAAGCCCGAGGTGGACCAGATCGAGAACGATGCACTCGAGGCCCAGGAGCAGCGGGCGTGGGAGCGCACCGACTTCCGGATGGCCGACAACCGTGACGGCACCTGGCGGGGCGGGTTCGTCCTGCCCGACCTGCAGGCCGAGCTCTTGAAGACGATGCTCGACGCCTTCACCGCACCCCGGCAGGGCGAGCACCCGATCCCTGAGCCTGTCGAAGGGACGAGGACGGGCCTCGACAGGCTCGGCCAGCGGCAGGGTCACGCCTTCGCGCACCTGCTCGAGACGATGCCGGTCGACCGGCTCCCGCAGTCCGGCACCACCGCCGCCACCCTGGTCGTGACGATGGAGCTGGAGGATCTTCGCGAGGGTCTCGCGGCTTCCACCCTGGCGACCGGCACCCGGCTCTCGGCTAGGGAGACCCGCCGCCTCGCCTGCACCGCCGGCATCATCCCGGCCGTCCTGGACGGCGACAGCCTCCCGCTCGACCTCGGCCGCACCAAGCGTCTGTTCTCCAAGCACCAGAAGACCGCACTCGGACTTCGCGACCTCGGCTGTGTCGCCCCCGGATGCGACCGACCACCCTCCTGGTCCGAGGTCCACCATCCGATCCCGTGGTCGGAAGGCGGTCCGACCGACCTCGACAATGCCGTCCTGCTCTGCCCCCGACACCACCACCAGGCCCACCGCGACGGCTGGCAGTTCCGCCGCGGCCAGCACGGCCACGTCCAGACCCGCGGACCCGACGGTCAGTGGCGCGACGACGGACGCTGGCGCCCTTCGACCGGGGCACGTGCTGCTGGCTGAACGCGGCGGTCGGCCCCGCTCACCACGTGTCTTCTCGGCGACGGGACCGACTCACGTACCCTTGCGCCGACGTCCGTCCACCCGCTCATCCCCCGGGAGCACCCCATGATGCGTCGCGCCGCGCTCACCGTGCCGGCCCTCGCCCTCGCCGTCCTGGCCGCCTGCAGCGGCGGCACCGACACCGGCACGATCCCCCCGGCCACGCCGACGGCACCCGCCCCGAGCGCCTCGGCCACCCCGACGCCCGGTGACGACGACAGTGGCGATGCCGACGCCGAGCCGGACGGCAGCGACGGCGGCACCCGCGACGGCTCGGTCGAGGTGCGCATCCAGAACGGGCGCAAGTTCGCCGACGACCCGGTGGTGGCGCAGTTCCGGCTGCTGACCTCGGCGATCTACCGCAGCATCAACGGCGGCGAGCTCGTGCCCGAGCTCGACGACCTGGGCAACGAGCAGGTGCGCGACTTCGTGTCGCGCACGGTGTCGGTCGCCCGCGACCAGGGCTTCACCGTGCCGACGGACCCGCTGTTCCGGGTCGCGGTGTCCGACGGCACGCAGCTCAAGGTCTGCGTCCGCGGCGACACCCAGCAGTTCCTCGACGCGTCCGGGGAGCCGGTCAACGACAGCGACCGCACCTGGTACCGGATCGTGCTGACCGCGGAGGGCGCGCCGGACGCCGTGCGGTTCACCTCCTACGAGCCCGAGGGCACCTGCCGGGCGTCCTGACGACGGTCAGAGCATGCGGCCGAGGTGGCCGTGTCGGCGCACCACGGTGTGCCAGAGCACCAGGCCGACGTGCGTCGCCACGACGACGGCCAGCACGACCTGGGTGCCGACGTGCAGCACGAGCAGCGGCTCCCCCAGCAGGGCGAGCAGCAGCCCGCTGGCCGGCACGACCAGCAGCAGCGTGAGCATCGCCCTCTCCAGGGCGCCCTCGAGCCGACGCTGTCCCGGGCCCAGGTGCTCGGCCCACGGCGGCAGCGCGACGACCCGGCGGCGGACGATCCGCACCAGGCCGAGCAGCAGCAGGCCGAGCCCGAGCAGCACGTGGGTCTCGACCCCGCTCACCCCGTCGTCCAGCACCGATCCGGACGCGACGTCGCGCAGCTCCTGGCGACCGGGCTCGTCGTCGAGCGCGTCGGCGGCGTCCTCGCGCCGCTCGATCTCGGCCTCGAACCACTCCTCGGCGGCCTCGCCCTCCTGCTCGGCGGCCTCCTCGCCTCGCTCCTCGGCCCGGTCGACGGCCTGCTCGGCCCGGTCGGCGGCCGCCCCGGTGTCCATCGTGAGCCCGACGACGAGCTGGGTGACCAGCGCCACGACGGTCAGCCAGTGCAGCACCTTCGCCGTCGGGTCGTAGCCCTGCTGCTGCGCCTGCGGTGCGGCCATGGCCCGCACGCTAGCCCGCGCCCGGGGGCGACGGAGCCGATCGGGACGGTCAGCCGGTCGTCACGAGGCGCACGACGGCGACGGTGCCGACCAGCACGATGATCGCCCGGAGCGCCGCCGGCGGGAGACGACGGCCCACGCGGGCACCGACCAGACCGCCCAGGGTCGCGCCGATGGCGACGAGCAGCACCACGTGCCAGTCGATCCGGTCCCACGCCACCAGCACGAAGGTGACGGCCGCGACGGCGTTGACCACCGTCGTCAGCACGTTCTTGATCCCGACGACCGACTGCAGCGCAATGGTCGTCATCACCGTCATGAGGCCCATGACGAGGATGCCCTGGGCGGCCCCGAAGTAGCCGCCGTAGACGCCGAGGAGCGCGATGCCGGCGGCGAGCACGACCGTGCGCAACGGCGTCATGACGACGCCCTCCCCGCCGCGGCGCCGGGCCGCACGGCGTTGCACGGCCGGGCCGGCCACGACCATCACCAGGCCGACCACGATGAGCGCCGGCACGATGGCCCGGAACGCCGACGACGGCAGGACGAGCAGGAGCAGGGCACCCGCCACGCCGCCGGCCAGCGACGCGGGCAGCAGCCGGCGCAGCAGCGGTCCCTGGCCGGCGAGCTCGCGGCGGTAGCCGAACGAGCCGGCGATCCCGCCACCGACCAGGCCGATGTTGTTCGACACGTTGGCGACCACCGGTGGGTAGCCGAGCAGGAGCAGCGTCGGGAAGGTCACGAGCGTCCCCGAGCCGACGACGACGTTGATCGTCCCGGCCCAGAACCCCGCGGCGAGGATGGCGACGGTCTCCAGCACGACGGGGCTCAGGCGCCGAGCAGCAGCACGAGCACGGCCACCGCGACGGCGACGACCAGCACGCCGGCCGCGATCGCCGGCCCGGCGGAGGAGGACGCGGCCGCGGCGGTGCCGACACGCAGCTCGGCGGCCGTGCGGCGGTAGCGCAGCGTGCCGTACCCGACGCCCAGCGCCCCGACGACCACCAGGAGGCCGCCGGCCAGCAGGCTCGGGGTCGTCACCTCCCCGCCGTCCCCGAACCGGGCCACGGCCAGACCGACCACCATGACGTTGGCCCCGGTGCGGAGCCAGGCCAGCTGGGTGCGCTCGTTGGCCAGGTGGTCGCGGGGTCCGCCGATGCTCTCGCCCATGCCGGCATCCTGCCCCACCGTGGGCAGCCCGCCGGACAGGACCCTCGCCACGCGGCGCGACGCGGCGTACGGTCGAGGGACGACGCCGGGTCCGGCGTCCTCCGGGGGGAGAACCACATGTCCAGCAGCGCTGGCGCACGCCATCCGTCCGACCGTCGCCCGTGGGTGCGCCTCGCCGCCGCCCTCGGTGGCATCGGTCTCGTCGCCCTCGTGGCCGGAACGGTGGTGCTGGCCGTCGCCGAGCCCGCCTCCGCCGGGCAGGAGGACAAGATCGGCGTCTGCCACCGCACCGCCTCGGACTCGAACCCGTACGTCCTCCTCGTGGTGCCGGCCCAGCAGGCCAGCGGCCACATCACCGGCACCGACAAGCAGCACAACCAACAGGTGACCTGGTCCACCAGCGGGAGCTGGCGCGGTGTCCCGCACGCCGCCGGGGATCCCAAGCTGGACTACTTCGCCTCCGCCGAGGAGCTGGAGGCGGGCCGGTGCCAGGACACCGCCGGACCGACGCCGACGCCGAGGGACCCGGAGACGGAGCCGATCGCGCCGACGACCGATCCGACCGAGCCGGAGCCGAGCACCGATCCGACCGAGCCGCCGACCACCGAGCCGGCCACGGAGCCGACCGAGCCGACGCCGGGTCCGGACGATCCCACGGCCAGCGGCACGTCGGCGCCTCCCGCACCCGGTCCGGACCCGTCGTCCTCCGCGACGACGCCCGGCGACGGAACCGGTGGCGGCGATGAAGGCAGCGGTGGCGGCAGTGACGACGGTGGCGGCGACCAGGACGGATCGGGCGGCGACGCGGGCAGCACCGGAGCGTCCGACGACGGGGCGACCGGCAACGACGTCGCCGTCCCCCGCAACGTCACCGCCGGGGTCGAGGACTGGAGCACGACGCAGGTCTGGGGCGCCGGCCTGGCCGGCGGCGGTGTCGCCTTCCTGCTGGCGTCGGGAGGGGTCCTCCTCGCGTCACGACGTGCACCAGGCGCGTGAGCCCGCGGACCCGGCGGCTGGCGGCCGCAGGCGCCGTCGCGCTCCTGGTGGTCGCGCTCGGTGTCGCCCTGGCGATCGTCCGGTCGTCGCCGGACCCCCGCACGGAACCCGCCGAGTCGGCGGGGTCGGAGGAGTCGGCGGAGCCCTGCGATCCTCGGCCTGCGACCGGAAGCTCCGACGGCTCGTCGCCGACGCCCACGCCGAGCGCCCGCCCCACGGCGGATCCCGCTCGTGGCGTGCCCGTCCGGCTCGAGATCCCCAGCCTGGAGGTCGACGCCGCGGTCGTGCCGATCGTGGCGGACGCCGAGGGCACGCTCGACCCGCCCGCCCTGGTCAAGCAGGTCGGCTGGTGGCAGGACGGCGCCGAGCCCGGCTCGGCGCGGGGCAGCGTGGTGTGCGCCGGCCACACGGTCCGGTCCGGTGGTGGCGCCTTCAACGACCTCGGCGACGTCGAGGAGGGTGCGCTCGTCCGGGTCACGACCGAGCGCGGCACGATCGACTACGCCGTCGCCACCGTCACGCGTGTGCCCAAGGACGAGTTCGCCGACGAGGCCGACGAGCTGTTCTCGCAGGAGTCCGCTGCCCGGCTCGTGCTGGTCACGTGCAGCCGGTACCGATGGGGGCACTACCGGGACAACACGGTGGTCGTCGCCGAGCCCTCCCCTCGCTGACGACCGTCCCGACCCCCGGAGTCGCAGGCAACCTGCGCGTCACACGGACGTCCTACGCTGCCCTCGTGACCGACGTCCTCGACCCGCGGCCCCGCCTCGCCCTGCTTCACCTGCGCACCGAGCGGCCCCACGCGCCCTGGTTCCAGCAGAAGCTCGACGTGCTGAACGACGCGACGGCACGGGTCGCCGAACGCCTCGGCTGGCACGTCGACCTCGTGGCGTCGGCCGAGACCGGCGTGGAGGCGACGCTCGCGGCCGTCGACCGCGCCGACGCGGTCGTCCTCATGGGCGGCGAGGACGTCGACCCGCGCACGTACGGCGGTCCCGTCGACTACCCCGGCAGCGGCATGCACGAGCCGCTCGCCGACGCGGCGCACCTGGCCGCCGTCCGGCGGTGCGTGGAGACGGGCACGCCACTGCTCGGCGTGTGCCGCGGGCTGCAGCTGGTCAACGTCGCGCTGGGCGGCACCCTCGTCCCCCACCTGCCGACCGTGTCCGGGCACCGGCACCCCGACGACTTCGTCCGCAACCGGGTGCGGCTCGTCGGCCCGGCGCTCGTCCGCGAGGTCGACGCCGAGCAGGACGTCCGCTGCACGCACCACCAGGCGGTCGACCGGCTCGGCGAGGGCCTGGTCGTCGCCGCCCTGGCCGACGACGGCGTCGTGGAGGCGGCCGTGCACGAGACGGCTCCCGTCACCGGCGTCCAGTGGCACCCCGAGCACCCGGACACCGCCGACGACCAGCTCGCCGCGCTCTTGCTCCGTCTGGCCGACCAGGGCGCCGGCACGTCCACGCTGTCGGCCGCGGGCTGAGGCCCTTCGTCAGACCCGGCGCAGCAGGTAGGTGTCCATCACCCAGCCGCGCGCCTGCTTGGCCGCGGCCCGGCGCGCCTCGATCTCGCCGGCGACCTCGTCCAGCCGTCCGGCGACCAGCTGCTCGTCGGCGGAGCCGAGGTTCGCGCCCCACCACACCTGCCAGGCCGACGGGTCGGGCAGCCGCAGACAGGTGAGCCCGCCGTCCAGCATCACCACGAGGTTGTCGCCGTGCTCGGCGTCCCGGAGCAGCCGGCGTCCGGTCGTGATGGTGATCGGGCCACCGATCGTGTTGAGCACGATCCGGTGCCGGGCGGCGAGCAGCTGGACGCTGCTCAGCCCCGGCACGACCTCGACCGCGACGTCCACGACGCCGCGGGCCTCGATGCGGTCGGCCAGCCGGATCGCCGAGTCGTAGAGCGCCGGGTCGCCCCACACGAGCACGGCCGCGTCGCCGTCGTGGGCCAGGAGCGCCTGCTCCCAGGCCTCCGCCCGGGCCTCGTGCCAGTCGCGCACCGCCCCGGCGTAGTCGGCCGGGTCGTCGCGGTCGCGCTCGGGGTCGGGCACGGCGACGAGCCGCCACTCCCCCGTCACGTGCCGCTCGCAGATCGCCTCGCGCATCGCGACGAGGTCGGCCGTGCCCGGGTGGTCGCCGGTCTTGTCGGCCACCAGGAAGAAGTCGACCTCGTCCAGCACCCGGGCGGCCTGGGCCGTCACGAGCTCGGGGTCGCCCGGCCCGAGCCCCACGAGCGCCAGCCGACGACGCCGGGCGCTCCCCCCGCTCACGGGCGAGCCTCCGTGAGGAGCGCACGGTACGGACGCCCGCCCGCGAGGATCCTCGTGGTTCGCTCGCTGCGCTCGCTCACTGGTCGTCCTCGAGGTCGCCCTCGACCTCCAGGTAGACGCGGGCCATCTCGGCCATGACCTCGGCGTCGGGCTCGGCCCACAGCCCGCGGTCGGCGGCCTCGTTGAGCCGCTCGACGATGCCGCGGAGCGCCCACGGGTTCGACGTCCGCATGAACTCCTGCGTCTCGGCGTCGAGCACGTACTCCTTGGCCAGCGACTCGTACATCCAGTCGTGCACGACGCCGGCGGTGGCGTCGAAGCCGAACAGGTAGTCGACCGTCGCGGCCAGCTCGAAGGCGCCCTTGTAGCCGTGGCGTCGCATCGCGCCGATCCAGCGCGGGTTCACGACGCGCGAGCGGAAGACCCGGTTCGTCTCCTCCTGCAGCGTCCGCGTGCGCACCGCGTCGGGCGACGTGGAGTCGCCGACGTACGCCTTCGGGTCGGCGCCGGTCAGTGCGCGGACCGTGGCGACCATGCCACCGTGGTACTGGAAGTAGTCGTCGGAGTCGGCGATGTCGTGCTCGCGGGTGTCGATGTTCTTGGTCGCGACCTTGATGCGCCGGTACGACGTGCGCATGTCGTCGGCGGCCGGCACGCCGGCGAGGTCGCGGCCGTAGGCGAAGCCGCCCCAGGCCGTGTAGACCTCGGCCAGGTCGGCGTCGTCGCGCCAGGTGCCCGACTCCATGACCTGCAGGATGCCGGCGCCGTACGAGCCGGGCGCCGAGCCGAAGATGCGGGTGCGCGCGCGACGCTCGTCCCCGTGGTCGGCCAGGTCGGCCTGCGTGTGGGCGCGGACGAAGTTCTGCTCGGCCGGTTCGTCCAGCGCCGCCACGAGCGCCACCGCGTCGTCGAGCATCGCCACGACGTGCGGGAAGGCGTCGCGGAAGAACCCCGAGATGCGCACCGTCACGTCGATACGGGGACGACCCAGCTCCTCCAGCGGGACGATCTCGAGGTCGCCGACGCGGCGCGAGGCCTCGTCCCACACCGGGCGGACGCCGAGCAGCGCGAGCACCTCGGCGATGTCGTCGCCGCTGGTACGCATCGCCGACGTGCCCCAGACCGACAGGCCCACCGACGCGGGGTACTCGCCGGTCTCGGCCAGGTAGCGCTCGAGCAGCGACTCGGCCATCGCCTGGCCCGTGCCCCAGGCGAGGCGCGAGGGCACGGCCCGCGGGTCGACCGTGTAGAAGTTGCGGCCGGTCGGCAGCACGTTGACCAGGCCGCGCAGCGGCGAGCCGGACGGTCCGGCCGGGACGTAGCCGCCCTCGAGCGCGTGCAGCACCGCGTCGAGCTCGTCGGCGGTGCCGGCCAGCCGCGGCACGACCTCGGTGGCGGCGAAGCGCAGCACCCGCTGCACCTCGGGGTCGTCGTGCAGGCCGGTCGCCGCGGACGGGTCCCAGCCGGCGGCCTCCATGGCCTCGACGAGCGAGCGCGCCTGCGCCTCGGCCGCGTCCACCGCGACGGTCGCCTCGTCGCCCTTGAGCCCCAGGGCTGCGCGCAGGCCCGGCACCGCGCCCGCCTCGCCACCCCACACCTGCTGGGCGCGCAGGATCGCCAGCACCAGGTCGACGCGGACCGAGCCCTCCGGCGCCTGTCCCAGCACGTGCAGACCGTCGCGGATCTGCACGTCCTTGATCTCGCAGAGCCAGCCGTCGACGTGCATGATGAAGTCGTCGAACGACTCGTCGTCCGGCTGGCTCTCCAGGCCCAGGTCGCGGTGCATCTCGGCCGAGCGCATGAGGGTCCAGATCTCACCGCGGATGGCCGGCAGCTTGGCCGGGTCCATCGCCGCGATGTTGCCGTACTCGTCGAGCAGCTGCTCCAGGCGCGCGATGTCGCCGTACGTCTCGGCCCGCGCCATCGGCGGGATGAGGTGGTCGACGATCACGGCGTGGGCGCGGCGCTTGGCCTGGGCCCCCTCGCCCGGGTCGTTGACCAGGAACGGGTAGACCAGCGGCAGGTCGGCGATCGCCGCGTCGGTCGCGCACGACGCCGAGAGGGCCGCGTTCTTGCCCGGCAGCCACTCCATCGATCCGTGCTTGCCCAGGTGGACGACGGCGTGGGCGCCGAAGCCGTGGCGGACCCAGCGGTACGCGGCCAGGTAGTGGTGCGAGGGCGCCATGTCCGGGTCGTGGTAGATCGCGACCGGGTTCTCGCCGAAGCCGCGGGGCGGCTGGATGAGGATGACCACGTTGCCGGCCTGGAGCGTCGCCAGGACGATCTCGCCCCGGTCGTTCACGAACAGCGTGCCGGGGGCCGCGCCCCACGCCTCGACGATCTCGTCGCGCAGGTCCTGCGGCAGGTCCGCAGTCCAGGCCGCGTACTCCTCGGGCGTGATGCGCACGTGCGAGTCGGTGAGCTGGGCGCTGGTGAGCCACTCCTCGTCCTGGCCACCGGCCGCGATCAGCGTGTGGATGAGCGCGTCGCCCGCGGCGGTGTCGTCGTCCATGGCCAGGATGCCGGTGACCTCGTTGTCGCCCCCGAGGTCGTAACCGGCGTCGGCCATGCGGCGCAGCAGGCGGACCGCCGAGACCGGCGTGTCCAGCCCGACGGCGTTGCCCACGCGGCTGTGCTTGGTCGGGTAGGCCGACAGCATGAGCGCGATCCGGCGGTCGGACGCCGGCACGTGGCGCAGGCGCGCGTGGTGCACGGCGATGCGCGCCACGCGGTCGCAGCGCTCGGGGTCGGCGACGTAGCGCGGCAGCCCGTCGGCGTCGACCTCCTTGAACGAGAACGGCGCGGTGATGATGCGGCCGTCGAACTCGGGGATCGCGATCTGGTTGGCCGAGTCCAGCGGCGTGACGCCGTCGTCGTTGGCGAGCCACTCCTCGCGGCTGGAGGTCAGGCACAGGCCCTGCAGGATCGGGATGTCCAGCGCCGCCATCCGCGCGACGTCCCAGGCGGAGTCGTCGCCGCCGGCCGAGGCGCCCGCAGGGGTCGCACCACCGGCCGCGAGCACCGTGACGACGAGGGCGTCCAGCGAGCCGAGCGCCTCGAAGAGGTCGTCGGGGGCCGAGCGCAGCGAGCTGGAGAAGATCGGACGACCGACGGCCTCGCCGGTCGCGTCGATCGCGTCGGCCAGCGCGTGGGCGAAGTCCTCGTTGCCGGCGGTGTGGTGGGCGCGGTAGAACAGCACGCCGACGCGGGGCAGGCCGGCCGCGGCCTCGGCCGGCTCGGGGCGGTCGAGCCAGCCCCAGGCCGGCACGGTCAGCGGCGGCTCGAAGCCGGTGCCGGTCAGCAGCACGGTGTCGGAGCAGAACGCGTGCAGCTGGCGCAGGTTCTCCGGGCCACCCTCGACGAGGTAGCGGTGGGCCTCGGCCGCGACGCCGACGGGCACCGTCGACATCTCCATGAGCTCGGCGTTGGGCGTCAGCTCGCCGCCCAGCACGATCATCGGCTTGCCGGTGGCGCGGATGCGCTCGAAGCCGCCGCACAGGTCGTCCGGCGAGCCCAGCAGCCGGCAGATCACCAGGTCGGACGCCTCGATGACCTCGGCCATCGACTGGTGTCCCTCGACCTGGCGCGTCGGGTTGGCCCAGACGTAGTCCGCGCCGCTGGCGCGGGCCGAGAGCAGGTCGGTGTCCGAGGTGGACAGCAGGGCGATGCGGGTCATGCTTCTCCTTCGATGGAGGCGGTCTCGGTCTCGAGGCGCAGGTCGGCCAGGGGCCGTCCGGCGACGAGGTGCTCGCGGACGAGCCGGTCGGTGTCGTCGGGGGTGAGCGGCCCGTACCAGGCGCCGTCGGGGTGGACGACGGCCACGGGGCCGTGGTTGCAGGGGAACAGGCAGCCGGTCTGGGCCATGAGGACGTCGTCGTCGGTCAGCCCGTGCTCGACGACCGCGCCGACGAGCGCGCGGTACGTCGCGTCGGAGCCGCGGGCGCTGCAGCGCGGGCCGCGGCACAGCAGCAGGTGGTGGCGGTGGGCCGGCGGGCGCTCCCACGCCGGCGACGACAGCGGGGCCTCGCGGCCGGTGATCGTCCGCGACCCGAAGTGGAGCACCGGCGGGTCGACCTGCTGGCGGTGCCAGTGCGCGGCGACCCGGCCGACCCACGACCGGGCGTAGGTGAGGTCGTCGGTGCTGACCGGCTCCAGCCGCACCGCGGTGACGCCGTCGGCGTGGAGCTCGTCCAGCAGGCGGGTCAGGCTCGGCTCGCCGCCCTGGAGGAAGGCCAGCCGCGCCCCGGCGTCGTCCGCCGCCCGGCGCAGGACGCCGACCCGCGCCGCGTCCGGCAGCGCGGTCGCCACGTGGACGAGCACCTCGATCGTTCGCTCGCTGCGCTCGCTGCGCTCGCTCACGGGTGCCACACCACCGTCAGGCGGTCGGCGACGGCGTGCCGCTCGACCTCGGCCCGGACGCCGTAGACGCGTTCCACGAGCGGGCTGCTCAGCACCTCGGCCACCGGGCCGTGGGCGACGACGCCGCCGTTGTCCAGCACCACGAGCTGGTCGCAGTAGGCGGCGGCGAGGTCGAGGTCGTGCAGGGCGGCGACGGTCGTGACGCCCAAGCGCCGGACGGTGCGCAGCAGGTCGATCTGGTGGCCCAGGTCCAGGTGGTTGGTGGGCTCGTCGAGCATGAGGACGGACGGCTGCTGGGCCAGCGAGCGGGCCAGCTGCACGCGCTGTCGCTCGCCGCCCGAGAGCGTCTGCCACCGGCGGCCGGAGAGGTGGGCGACGTGCGCCGCGACCATCGCCTGCTCCACGACGCCGGCGTCGGGGTCGGCCGAGCCGGCCCAGCGTCCGCGGTGCGGGATGCGGCCGAGCTCGACCACCTGCCGCGCGGTGAGGTCGAGCGAGGTGGTGGCGTGCTGCTCCAGCAGCGCGACCAGCCGGGCGCGCTCGCGGGACGGGACGCTCGCGGCGTCCCGCTCCCCCAGCAGCACGCGGCCGGACGTCGGCCGGGCCAGTCCGGCGAGCAGGGTGAGCAGGCTCGTCTTGCCCGAGCCGTTGGGACCGATGAGTCCGGTGATGGACCCGGCCGGCACCTGCGCCGTCACCCGGTCCAGCACCCGGGTGCCGCGCCGGACCCAGGTGACGTCCTGGACGCTCAGCCTCATGACGTCCTCCCCTCGCGGCGCAGCAGCCAGGCGAAGACCGGGGCGCCGACGACGGCGGTGACGATGCCGATGGGCACCTCCTGCCCGTCGACCAGCGAGCGGGCCAGGGTGTCGGCGAGGACGAGCAGCAGCGCTCCGGCCAGGGCGCTCAGCGGCAGCAGCCGCTTGTGCAGCGGGCCGCAGGCCAGCCGGACCAGGTGCGGCACCACGAGGCCGACGAAGCCGATGGCGCCGGTGAACGACACGAGCCCGGCGGTGACCAGCGCGGTGGCGATCATGAGCGTCCAGCGCGTGGCCTGGACGCTCACGCCGAGCGACCCGGCCGCCGTCTCGCCGAACGCGAAGGCGTCCAGCGCCGAGGTGTAGGCCATGACCAGCACGAAGGTCAGCAGCACCAGGACGACGAGGGTGATCGCCCCCGTCCACCGCACGCCGGCCAGCGAGCCGAGCGTCCAGCTCAGCACCCGGCGCGCCGCGTCGTGGTCGCCGCTCATGATGACGATGAAGGACGTGTACGCGGCGCACACCTGGCCGACCGCGACGCCGGCCAGCACCACGCGGGTGGGTGGCAGGTCGCCGGCCCGGCCCGCCGCGAGCCCGAGCACGAGCACCAGGGCCAGGAGGGCACCCGCGAAGGCGCCCGCCCCGACGAGCGCGGACCCGACGAGGCCGGCGACCGAGACGCCCAGGACGATCACGCTCACCGCCCCCACCGCGGCACCGCCGGAGATGCCCAGCAGGTACGGGTCGGCGAGGTCGTTGCGGGTGAGCGACTGCAGGACGGCGCCGCACAGCGCCAGGCCCGCGCCTGTGGCAGCGGCACCCAGCACCCGGGGCAGGCGGAGCTCCCACACGATGCGGTCGTCGAGCACCGAGACGTCCAGGCCGCCCACGCCGAGACGGCGGGCGACGACCTCGAGCACGGTCGCGACGGGCAGGTGCACCGAGCCGATCATGAGCGCCAGGACCATGGCCGCGACGAGCAGGGCCGCCATGGCGGCGACCCCGCTCGCGTACCGGACCCGGAGCGGTGCCCCCCGCTCCCTGCGCTGCAGCATCAGGACGCGTTCAGCTCGCGCAGCTGGTCGGCGACCGCCTTCGCGCCGTCGGCGAGGCGCACGCCGGGCGTCGACTCCGAGTAGGGCAGCGTGACGATCCGGTCCTCGCGGACGGCCCGCAGCTTGCTCAGCACGGGGTCCTTGCGCAGGAAGGCGAGCTTGTCGTCGGCCGAGGACCACGAGGCGTCGGCGAGCACGATGACGTCCGGGTCGGCCTTGACGACCTGCTCCCACGAGACGTCGGCCCAGCCGCCCTCGAGGTCGGCGAACAGGTTGGTGGCCCCGACGGCGTCGAGGACGACCTGCGGGCCGCCCTCGCCGGCCCCCGCGAGGGCGGTCTTGTCGCCGGAGTCGAACCAGAACACGTCGAGGCCCTCGCCGACGCGCTGCTCGGCGAGCTGCTCGACGACGGCCTGCTGCTCGTCCTCGATCGCGTCCGCGCGCTCGGGCACGCCGAACACCGTGGCCACGTCGTGCACCTCCGCCCAGACCGAGTCGAACGAGACCGGCGCCTTCTGGCCGTCGTCGGGGCAGCCGAACGGCGACAGGTAGGAGCCGACGCCGAGCTCGTCGAGCTCGCGCTGGGTGCCGGCCGCCGCGTCCTCGAAGGCGCTGGCGTACGAGCCGTAGACGAAGTCCGGCTCCGCGGCCAGGACGGTCTCGTGGTCGGGGTACTCGGCCGAGAGCACCTCGACGGCCTCGTAGGCCTCGGCGTACCTGGGCGAGACGGCGTCGTCGAGGTACGCGGTGCCCGCGAGACGGTCCTGCAGGCCGAGCGCCAGGGCGACCTCGGTGGCGCCCTGGTTCATCGTGATGGCCGCCTCCGGGGCCCGCTCGACCGTGGTGGTGTGACCGCAGCTGGTGACGTCGACCGGGAAGCCGTCCGAGGCCTGCGTCGCGTCCGCCTCCTCGGTCGGGGCGCCCGCGCAGGCGGACGTCATCAGGAGGGCGGCCAGGCCGAGGCCGAGGGAACGGGTGGGAAGACGCACGGGGCGGTCCTTCGAGGTCGGGGCTCGTTCGCGAAGCCCGGCGGAACCTGGCGGCGGTCGCCGCAGGTGCCAGCAGGTCTTCGGACTCGGGATCGTCCGGACGGAGCGCCTTCCCGGACTCCCGTCCAGTGGCGTCGTGCTCCGCCCGTCCCCCTCACCGCTGCGCGTCAGTCCCGGACTCTCACCGGGTTCCCTGGCTCATCGCTGAGTTTGACTGGCAGTGAGGAACCTAGCAGCCCGGCCGCCGCTGGGTCACGCGTCCGGCCCCTGGCACCATGACCGCGTGACCGAACGGACCCGCCGCGACCTGTGCCCCGGCCTGCTGCGCCCCTGGATCGCCGACGACGGCGCCCTGGTGCGGGTGCGCGTGCCCGGCGGGATGCTGCCGGTCGACGCGCTGGCCGGGCTGGTCGACGTCGCCGAGCGGCACGGTGACGGCGCCGTGCACCTGACCAGCCGCGCCAACCTGCAGATGCGGGCGATCGGGCACGAGGACGGCTGCCTGTCCGACGACGTCGTCGACGCCGTCATGGCCACCGGACTGATGCCGTCGGCGTCGCACGAGCGGGTCCGCAACGTCATGGCCTCGCCACTGACCGGACGCGCCGGGGGCCGCGCCGACCTGCGTCCCGTCGTGCGCGAGCTGGACGCGCTCGTGTGCGCCGACCCGACCCTCGCCGCGCTGGCCGGACGCTTCCTGTTCGTGCTCGACGACGGACGTGGCGACGTGGCCGGACGCGACCTCGACCTCGGGCTCGTCGCGGTGGGCGCCGACGCGGTGCAGCTGCGCGCGGGGGCGTCCGGATGGGGTCGCGTCGTCCCGCTGGCGGACGCCGCCACGGCCCTGGCGTCCCTCGCCGTCCGGTTCGTCGCGGCCGCCGGCGCCCAGCCGACGTCCCCGTGGCACGTTGACGAGCTGCCCGGCGGCGGGGCCGGCCTGCTGGACGAGGCGCAGGACCCACGCCCCGAGACCCGGGTGACCTCCGACCCGCCGCCACTTGGCAGGATCCCCCAGGACGACGGCCGGCACGCGCAGCACCTCGCGGCGCCCGACGGCCGTCTCGAGCGGCGCCTGCTCGACGAGGTCCGCGCGCTGGGCGCCCCGGACGTCGTCGTGACGCCGTGGCGCACCCTGATCGTCCCCGACCTGGAGAACGCATGACGACCGCCCCGCCGACCCGCCGCTACGACTACGAGACGGACGGGTCCCAGATCTACGTCGACTCGTTCGCGACGATCCGCGCCGAGTCCGACCTGTCGCGCGTGCCGGCGGACGCCGAGAAGGTCGCCGTGCGGATGATCCACGCGTGCGGCCAGACCGACCTGACCCGCGACCTGGTGATCCACCCCGGGCTGGTGTCGGCCGCGCGCACCGCGCTGGAGGCCGGCGCGCCGATCCTCACCGACGCGAACATGGTCGCGTCGGGCGTCACCCGCGCCCGGCTGCCGCGCGAGAACGACGTGATGTGCCTGCTGCGCGACCCGCGCGTGCCGGACCTCGCCCGGGCGTGGTCGACGACCCGCTCGGCCGCCGCGGTCTCCCTGTGGGCCGACCGGATGGAGGGCGCCGTCGTCGCGTTCGGCAACGCGCCCACCGCGCTGTTCCACCTGCTGGAGATGCTGCGCGACGGCGCCCCGCGTCCGGCCGCGATCATCGGCACGCCGGTGGGCTTCATCGGCGCGGCCGAGTCCAAGCAGGCGCTCATCGACCTGGCGGCCGACGAGCCCGGCCTCGACGTGCCGTACCTGGTCGTGACCGGACGCCGCGGCGGGTCGGCCATGGCCGCGTCCGCGCTCAACGCCCTCGCCCAGGAGCGCGAGTGAGCGGGCGGCTGTGCGGCGTCGGCGTCGGCCCCGGCGACCCGGAGCTGATCACGCTCAAGGCGGCCCGGCTCATCGGCGCGGCGGACGTCGTGGTCTACCACTCCGGCGTCGGCAAGCAGTCGAACGCGCGGCGCATCGCGTCCGGGCTCATCGCCGACGGGGTCGTCGAGGAGGAGCTCGTCTACCCGGTCACCACGCAGACGTCCGACCACCCGGGCGGCTACGCCGGCGCGATGGCTGACTTCTACGCCGAGT
The DNA here is from genome assembly GCF_004336805.1 of Aeromicrobium sp. IC_218. GTDB lineage: Bacteria > Actinomycetota > Actinomycetes > Propionibacteriales > Nocardioidaceae > Aeromicrobium. The sequence goes on along the minus strand of NZ_SJXM01000009.1, from coordinate 105,608 downwards.
GCGCCGACCGGCTGCGCGCCCACCTGGCCGCCGGTCGCGACGTCGTGGTGCTGGCCGAGGGCGACCCGATGCTCTACGGCTCGTTCATGTACCTGCACGACCGGCTCAGTGACGAGTTCGAGACCCAGGTCGTGGCCGGCGTCCCGGCGTTCGCCGCCGCCACCGCCACGACCGCGCTGCCGCTCGTGCGGCAGACCGACGTGCTGACCGTGCTGCCCGGCACGCTGCCCGAGCCCGAGCTCGCGCGCCGCCTGGCCGACACCGACGGCGCCGTGATCATGAAGCTCGGCCGGACGTTCGCCAAGGTGCGCTCGGCCCTCGAGCAGGCCGGACGCGTCGAGGGCTCCTGGTACGTCGAGCGCGCGTCCATGGATGCCGAGCGGGTGCTGCCGGTGGCCGACGTCTACCCCGACACCGTCCCGTACTTCTCGATCGTGCTGGTGCCCGGCGACACCCGTCCGGGCGTCAAGCGGTACGAGAGCCCGGCCCCCGAGGCGGTCGCTCCGGCCGCCGCGGCTGAGGTCGTCGTCGTGGGGCTGGGCCCCGGCCCGGACCGCTGGCTCTCCCCCGAGGCGTCGCAGGTGCTGGCCGAGGTCGGCCACGTCATCGGCTACGGCCCGTACGTGCAGCGCGTCCCGCAGCGTCCCGGTCTCGTCCGGCACGCCTCTGGCAACACGGTCGAGGTCGACCGCGCCCGCGAGGCGCTCGAGCTCGCCCTGGCCGGCGAGCGGGTCGCCGTGGTGTCAGGCGGCGACGCGGGCATCTTCGGCATGGCGTCGGCGGTGTTCGAGGCGGCCGAGGACGAGCGCTACGCGGGCGTCTCCGTGCGCGTCGTGCCCGGCATCTCCGCCGTCCAGGCCGTCGCGGCCCGGGCCGGGGCGCCGATCGGGGCCGACTTCGCGGTGATGAGCCTGTCGGACCGGCTCAAGCCGTGGGACGTCGTGGTCAAACGGCTGCGCGCGATCGCCGAGGCCGATCTCGTGCTGGCGCTCTACAACCCGCGCTCGCGCTCGCGCACCGAGCAGGTCGCGCAGGCCCAGGCGGTGCTGCTCGAGCACAAGGCAGCCGAGACCGTCGTGGTCGTGGGCCGCGACGTCGGCCGCGCCGAGGAGAGCCTCACCGTCACCACGCTCGGCGAGCTCGACCCCGAGACCGTCGACATGAAGTGCCTGCTGCTGATCGGTGCCTCGTCCACCCGGGTCACCCCCGGCGGACGTGTCTGGAGCCCCCGCTTCGTCGAGCAGGACTGAGCCGTGGACACGTCCCGCATCGCCGTCGTCGCGCTCGCGCTGCTGCTCATGCTGCGGTCGGCCGTCGCGCCGCTCGGGCTCCCCGCGGTGGACGGCGTGCTGCTCGTCCTCGGACTCGCGGTCGCCGCAGCGGTCCCGTGGACGTGCGTGGCGATCCACCGTCGGCAGCCCACGCCGTCCAACCGCCTGGCCGTGATCTGGAGCATCGTGGGCCTCGGCGCGCTGCTCGTCCACCTGGCCCTGTCGGCGGGTGAGGACGGGACGTCGGTCGGCACGGGCCTGGTGGCTCTCGTGGCGCTCGTCGGTCTGGTCGTCGGCGCGCTCACGACAAGCCGGCACGCGGCAGGCCCGCCCTCACACCTCGCCTGACCAGGGAGCCGCCCCGTTCCCCCGCTGAGCGGTGAGCAGGCAACCCTACGAGGGGTTGATTCGGTTGCCCACTCACCGCTCCCGGCGGGCCGCCAGCGCCTAGCCCCGGGCGCGGCGCTCGCGGCTGGCGGCGTAGAGGAACGACTCGCCACCGCGGACGTCCGGGGCCAGCGCGGGCCCGACGAGGATGACCGCGGCCTGGCGCAGCCCGGCCGCCTCGACCTGGTCGGCGATGTCGGCGAGCGTGCCGCGGATGACCAGCTCCTCGGGCTGGGTGGCGCGCGAGACGACGGCCACCGGGCAGTCCGCTCCGTAGTGCTCGGCCAGCTCGGCGGCCAGCTCGCGGGTGCGGGTGATGCCCAGGTGCAGCGCCAGCGTCGCGCCGGTCGCGGCGAACGCTGCGAGCCTCTCCCCCTCGGGCATCGCCGTCGAGCGCGCCTGGGTGCGGGTCAGGACGACCGACTGCGCCAGCTCGGGCACCGTCAGCTCGGCGCCCAGGATCGCCGCGGCCGCGGCGTAGGCGGGCACGCCGGGCGTGACGTCCCACGGCACCTGGGCGGCGTCGAGCCGGCGGGCCTGCTCGTGCACGGCCGAGTACAGCGACGGGTCGCCCGAGCACAGCCGCACGACGTCGCGCCCCTGGGCGTGGGCGTCGACCAGGTGGGCGGTGATCTCGTCCAGGTCCAGGTGCTGGGTGTCGACCAGGCGCGCGTCGTCGCGGCAGTGGCCGAGCACCTCGGCGTCCAGGTAGGTGCCGGCGTACAGCACGACGTCCGCCGCCTGCAGCAGGCGCACGGCGCGCAGGGTGAGCAGGTCGGCGGCGCCGGGCCCGGCCCCCACGAAGTGGACGGTCATGACTCTCCCTTGGTGACGGACCACTGGCTCACGGCGCGAGCCGGCGTCCAGCCGGTGAAGCTCCCGAGCGGCTCGGCGCGCTCGACGGACAGGCGGACGAGCTCGCCGCCGTGGCGACGGTAGCGGTCGAGCAGCACGGCGTCGGTCTCGGCGGTGACGCCGTGGACGACCAGGCGTCCGCCCGGCCCCAGGGCGTCCCAGCAGGCGTCGAGCACCCCGGGCACCGTGGCTCCTCCGCCGACGAAGACGGCGTCCGGACGCTCGAGCCCGGCCAGCGCGTCCGGCGCGGCGCCCTCGACGACGGTCAGGCCGGGGACGCCGTGCCGCTCGGCGTTGGCCCGCACGAGCGCGACACGGTCGGCACGCGGCTCGATCGCGACGGTCCGTGCGGTGGGGTGCGCGCGCATCCACTCGACGCCGACCGAGCCGCTGCCCGCGCCGACGTCCCACAGCAGCTGTCCGGGAGCCGGGGCGAGGCGCGCGAGGGCGCTGGCCCGCAGGTCGCGCTTGGTGATCTGGCCCGCGTGCTCGAAGGCGTCGTCGGGCAGCACGCCGCCGGACGTCCAGCCGAGCCCGGACCCCGCGACCTCGACGGCGAGGACGTGCAGGCGCGGCACGTCCTCGACGTCCCACGTCGCGGCCGTGCCGGACGTGCGCGACTCGGACGCTGCACCGAGGTCACCCAGCACCGTGAGCCGGCTGTCGCCCCAGCCGAGGCCGGTCAGCAGCGCGGCCACGAGCCCCGGGGTCGTCTCGTCGCTGGACAGCACGAGCAGCCGACGGCCGGCGGCGAGCGCGGGGACGACGAGCCGCACGTCGCGGCCCACCAGGGAGACGACGGTCGCGCTCTCGGCCGGCCAGCCCAGGCGGGCGCGGGCCAGCGCGGGCGACGAGACGGCCGGGACGATCGTCACGCGGTCGGGCCCGAGCACCTCCAGCAGCGTGGTGCCGATGCCCGACACGAGCGGGTCGCCGGACGCCAGCACGACGACCGGCGCCCCGGCGGAGGCGAGCAGGCCGGGCAGGTTCTCGCGCAGCGGCGACGGCCACGGGAGTCGCTCCTGGCCGTCCACCGGGGGCACGTCGGCGAGGTGGCGGGCGCCGCCGAGCAGGGTCCGGGCGGCGCGCACGAGCCCGCGGGACGCCTCGGGCAGTCCGGCCCAGCCGTCGGCCCCGACACCGACGACGGTCACGTGCGCATCCATGGTCGAGCACCCTAGCCGCGCCGGTCCGGCCCGCGGACCCCCTGTCCCGCACGGCCCCGCGGCGTCTAGGGTGTCCGACGAAGGAACGAGGTGCCCCACGGCCGACGGCCACGGGGAGAATCTGGGAAGCCGGTGAGAGTCCGGCACAGGCCCGCTGCGGTGACTCAGGCACGACCTGGGAAGTCCGAAGACCGGCCTCGCTCCGACCCGCGACGCAACCGCGTCGCGGACCGTCGTGGCAATCGAGCGGGAGCCTCACATGCCAGCGCAGTACCCCTTCTGTGCCGTCGTCGGCGCGGACGACATGACCCTCGCCCTCACCCTGGTCGCGATCGACCCGCTCATCGGCGGCGTCCTGGTCCGCGGGGAGAAGGGCACCGCCAAGACCACCACCGTCCGCGGCCTCGCCGACGTCCTGCCGCCGGTGCGGACGTTCGAGGGCGACCGGTTCTCGGCCGACCCCGACGACGCCGCCGCGGTCTCCCCCGACGGCCCGTTCGCGGCCGGCACGCCCGTCGTCGAGCGTCCGGTGCGCCTGGTCGAGCTGCCCGTCGGCGCCAGCGACGACCGCGTCACCGGCTCGCTGCGCCTGGACTCCGCGCTCCGCGAGGGCAAGGTCGAGCTCGAGCCCGGCCTGCTGGCCCGGGCCCACCGCGGCCTGCTCTACGTCGACGAGGTCAACCTGCTGCACGACCACCTGGTCGACCTGCTGCTGGACGCCGCCGCGACCGGACGGGTCAGCATCGAGCGCGACGGCCTGTCGATGGAGCACGCCTCGCGGTTCGTGCTCATCGGCACGATGAACCCCGAGGAGGGCGAGCTGCGCCCGCAGCTGCTCGACCGCTTCGGCCTGACCGTCGAGGTCGCCGCGCCGCGCGATCCGGCCCTGCGGGTCGAGGTCGTCCGCCGCCGGCTCGCGTTCGACGCCGACCCCGAGGGCTTCGCCGCCCGCTGGTCCGCCGAGCAGGACGCCGTGCGCGACCGGCTCACCGCCGCCCAGGCGCTGGTCGCCGAGGTCGAGCTCGACGACGACACCCTGGTCACCATCGCCGAGATCTGCGCCGCGTTCGACGTCGACGGCCTGCGCGCCGACCTGGTCACCGCCCGTGCCGCCGTGGCCCACGCCGCCTGGCAGGGCCGCACCCACGTCACCCGCGAGGACGTCCGCGTCGCCGCCCGGCTCGCCCTGCCGCACCGGCGCCGCCGCAACCCCTTCGACGAGCCGGGCCTGGACGAGCAGCAGCTCGACGACCTGCTCGGCGACGACGAGCCGGACCCGGGGCCCGAGCCCGACGGCGACGGACCGGACGACGGCGGACCCGGTGACGGCGGCCCCGAGGAGGGTCCCCAGGACGGCCCGGCGGACGACGCGTCCGTCCGGCCCGAGACCCCGCAGCCGCCCCAGCCCGAGTCCGGCGAGCAGGGCGAGAAGCAGCCCGCCGGCGCCGGCACGGTCGCCTCGGCCGGGACGCCCGGACGCGCCCGGCTGCTGGTCGTCCGCGGCACCGGCGAGGGCCAGGCCGGACGCCGCTCGCGCGCCCGCACCCCGCAGGGACGGGTCGTCGGCGTGCAGCGCGACCGCACCGCGCCCGGCCGCCTGCACCTGACCGGCACCATCACCGCCGCCGCGCCGCACCAGCAGGACCGCGGCGGGCTCGCCGACGGCCGCGGGGTCGTCCTCGCCCCGGCCGACCTGCGCCGGGCCGAGACGGTCGGCCAGGAGTCCAACCTCGTCCTGCTCTGCGTCGACGCGTCCGGCTCGATGGCCGCGCGGCGCCGCATGGAGCAGGTCAAGACCGCCGTCCTGTCGCTCCTGCTGGACGCCTACCGCCGCCGCGACAAGGTCGCGCTGGTGACGTTCCGTCAGCACGCCGCGGACGTCGCCCTGCCCCCGACCGGCTCGGTCGACGTCGCGTCCCGCCGCCTGGCCGACCTGCCCGCCGGCGGCCGCACCCCGCTCGCCGAGGGCCTGGAGCGCTGTGCCGACGTGCTCCGCCGCGAGGCCCTGCGCGACCCGTCGCGCCGCCCGCTCCTCGTCGTCGTCACCGATGGACGCGCGACGTCCGGCGCCGACGCGCTGGGCCGGGCGCACCGCGCCGCTGCGCACCTGGCCGCCACCGGCGTGCAGAGCATCGTCGTCGACTGCGAGACCGGACGCTTCCGGCTCGGCCTGGCCGGGCAGCTCGCCCAGCACCTCGGGGCCGAGCACGTGCCGCTGGGCGAGGTGACCGCCGACGGCCTCACCGGCGTCGTCCACGCCGCCACCGCGCCGCGCGAGGGGGTGGCCTGATGCCGCAGGGCAAGCCGCTCGTCGTCCCCGACGACGGACTCACCACCCGCCAGCGCCGCAACCGGCCGCTGCTCATGGTCCACACCGGCGACGGCAAGGGGAAGTCGACCGCCGCCTTCGGCCTGGCCATGCGCGCCTGGAACCAGGGCTGGGACGTCGGCGTCTTCCAGTTCGTGAAGTCGGCCAAGTGGCGCATCGGCGAGCAGACCGTGCTGGAGCGCCTGGCCCGGCTGCACGAGGAGACCGGCGAGGGCGGCCCGATCGAGTGGCACAAGATGGGCTCGGGCTGGTCGTGGAGCCGCAAGGAGGGCTCCGAGGCCGACCACGCCGCCGACGCCGCCGAGGGCTGGGCCGAGGTCAAGCGCCGCATCCAGGCGGAGCGGCACCGGCTCTACGTGCTCGACGAGTTCACCTACCCGATGCAGTGGGGCTGGGTCGACGTCGACGACGTCGTCGAGACGCTCGCCAACCGGCCCGGCACCCAGCACGTCGTGGTCACCGGCCGCCGCGCCGACCCGCGGCTGGTCGAGGTGGCCGACCTCGTCACCGAGATGCAGCACGTCAAGCACCCCATGGACGTGGGCCAGAAGGGCCAGCGAGGCATCGAGTGGTGAGCCTGCCACGCGTCCTCGTGGCCGCGCCCGCGTCCGGGCACGGCAAGACGACCGTGGCCACGGGGCTCATGGCGGCGCTCGCCGCCCGCGGCCACGCGGTCTCGGGGCACAAGGTCGGGCCCGACTACATCGACCCCGGCTACCACGCGCTGGCCACCGGCCGTCCGGGCCGCAACCTCGACCCGCACCTGACCGACCCCGCCCTCATGGTGCCGCTGCTGCTGCACGGCGCCCGAGGCGCGGACGTCGCCGTCGTCGAGGGCGTCATGGGCCTGTTCGACGGGCAGATCGGTGGCGACGGCTTCGCCTCGAGCGCGCACGTCGCGACGCTGACCCGCACCCCGGTGGTGCTCGTCGTGGACGTCTCGCACGCCTCGCGCAGCGTGGGCGCGGTCGTGCACGGCATGGCGACGTTCGAGCCCGGCGTGACCGTGGCCGGCGTCATCCTCAACAAGGCCGGCTCGCCGCGGCACGCTGCCGAGGCGCGGGCCGCGGTCGAGCGCACGGGCATCCCCGTGCTCGGCGTGCTGCAGCGCGACCACGGCGTCAGCGCGCCCTCGCGCCACCTCGGTCTGGTCCCGGCCGAGGAGCGCGACGAGGCCGCCGGCTCGCTCGACCGCCTCGCCGCCCAGGTCGCCGAGCACGTCGACCTGGACGCCGTGCTCGAGATCGCCCGCAGCGCGTCCCCTCTGACCGAGACGGCCTGGGACCCCACCGACCACGTGCGTCCTGCAGGCACGGACGCCCCGGTCGTCGCCGTGGCCGCCGGACGCGCGTTCACGTTCCGCTACGCCGAGACCACCGAGCTGCTCGAGGCGGCGGGCTGCACCGTCGTGCCGTTCGACCCGGCCCGCGACCGGCACCTGCCCGCCGGGACCCGCGGCCTGTACCTCGGCGGTGGCTTCCCCGAGGTGCACGCCGCGGCGCTGAGCGCGAACTCGAGCCTGCGCGCCGACCTGCGCCAGGCGGTGCTCGACGGCGTCCCGACCGTCGCCGAGTGCGCCGGCCTGCTCTACCTGTGCCGCTCGGTCGACGGGCACCCGATGATCGGTGCGCTCGACGCGGACGCCGTGATGACGCCGCGGCTGACGCTGTCGTACCGGACGCCGCGCCTGGGCACCGACCAGCTGCTCGGCGCGGCCGGCACCGCCGCGACCGCCCACGAGTTCCACCGCACGACCGTCCACCCCGTCCACGGCGACCGCCCGGCCTGGTCGCTCGACGCCGGCGACGTCGGGTTCGCCGGGCCGACCCTCAGCGCGTCCTACCTGCACCTGCACTGGGCCGGCCACCCCCACCTCGCCCAGTCCTTCGCCGACGCCGTCCATGGCTCGACGGCGACCGCCCGGCCGGCGACGCCCGTCGCCGCCACCGTCGCCGTGGTCGAGCCGGTCGCCGCCCCGAGCGACCCACTGCGCCACCACGGCGACGTCGAGGCCACCAAGGGCCTGCTCGACCTGGCCGTCAACGTCAGCCGGCTCCCCCGCCCGGAGTGGCTGGAGCAGGCGCTGCGCGACGGCACCGCCGCGTCGACCGCCTACCCCGACGCCACCGCCGCGCACGCGGCCGTGGCCCGCCGGCACGGCCGCGACGTCGACGAGGTGCTGGTGACCGCCGGCGCCGCCGAGGCGTTCTTCCTCGTCGCCCGCGCCCGCCGCTGGCACCGCCCGGTCGTGGTGCACCCGCAGTTCACCGAGCCGGACGTCGCGCTGCGCGCCGCCGGTCACCGGGTCGCGCACGTGCTGTGCCGCGCCGCGGACGACTTCGCGCTCGACCCGGCCCTCGTGCCCGACGACGCCGACCTGGTCGTGGTGGGCAACCCCACCAACCCCACCGGACGCCTCCACCCGGCCGCGACCCTGCGTGCGCTGTGCCGGCCCGGACGCGTCGTCGTGGTCGACGAGGCGTTCATGGACCACGTCCCCGGCGAGCGCCAGACGCTCACCGCGCACCGGCTGCCCGGCCTGGTCGTCGTCCGCAGCCTGACCAAGACCTGGTCGATGCCCGGCGTCCGCGCCGGCTACGTCGTCGGCGACCCGGCCGTGGTCGCCGACCTGCGCGAGCAGCAGCCGCCGTGGTCGGTCGGCACCGCCGCCCTGCACGCCGTCGTCGCGACGAGCGGACCGCAGGCGCTCGCCGAGGCCGACCACCGGGCCCGGCTCGCCGTCCAGCACCGCCGCGTGCTCGTCGACGGTCTGGCCGAGCTCGGCGTCGAGGTCGTCCCGACCGAGGCCCCGTTCGTGCTCGCCCGCCTCGGCAGCGGCGGCCACGCCCGCCTGCGCGCCGCCGGCGTCGCGGTGCGCCGCGCCGACACCTTCCCCGGGCTCGACGACACCTGGGCGCGGCTGGCCGTCCGCGAGCCCGCCGTCACCCGCCACCTGCTGACCACGTTGGGAGTCGAAGCCGCATGGAGCTGAACGTCGCCGGACGCTCCGTCCTCGTGCTGGACGGTGGCGAGCCCGCCGTCCCCACCGTCGCCGCCCTGCTGCGCGACGGCGCGAAGGTCACCGTCGCCGCCCCCGCCGTCTGCACCGCGATCCAGGACCTGGCCGAGCGCGGCCGGCTCGACTGGACCTCGGGCCCCGTCGACGAGTCCGCCCACGACGTCGTCCTGCGCGCCGTCGCCCGCGAGGAGACCCGCCCGGCCGCGCCGTCCGGGGGCGGACGCGTGACGCTCGTCGGTGCCGGCCCCGGCGACCCCGGCCTGGTGACGGTGGCCGGCCGGGCGGCCATCGAGGCGGCCGACGTGATCGTCGCCGACCGGCTCGCGCCGTGGGAGTCGGTCGCGTGGGCCCGGCCGGACGTCGAGGTCGTGGACGTCTCGAAGATCCCGTTCGGCCGCTCCACCAGCCAGGACGAGATCAACCGCGTGCTGGTCGAGCACGCGCTGGCGGGCAAGCACGTCGTGCGGCTCAAGGGCGGCGACTCGTTCGTCTTCGGCCGCGGCTTCGAGGAGGTCCAGGCCTGCGCGGCCGCGGGCGTCCCCACCACCGTCGTGCCCGGCGTGACGTCGAGCGTCGCCGGGCCGGAGCTGGCCGGCATCCCGGTCACGCACCGCGGTCTCGTGCAGGGCTTCACGGTCGTGTCCGGCCACGTGCCGCCCGGCCACCCCGACTCGACCCTCGACTACACGGCCCTCGCTCGGTCGGGCACCACGCTCGTCGTGCTCATGGGCGTCCGGACCCTGCCGGCGATCGTCGATGCGCTGGTCGAGGGCGGCCTGGCCGCCGACACCCCGTGCGCGCTGGTCGCGGACGCCAGCCTGGCCAGCCAGCGAGTCGTGCGCAGCACCCTGGCCGACGCGGTCGCGGACGCGACGGCCGCCGGCGTCGGCGCCCCGGCGGTCGCGGTCATCGGTCACGTCGCCGCGCTCGAGCCGTGATCTGCTGGCTGCGCCACGGCGAGTCCACCTGGAACGCCGCCGGCCGGATGCAGCACCGCGACCCCAGGCCCCCGCTCACCGAGCTCGGCCGGCTGCAGTCGCGCACCGCCGCGGAGCACCTGCGTGGCACCGCCTTCGACGCGCTGCTCTGCTCGCCCGCCGTGCGGGCCCGGCAGACCGCCGACGTCGTCGCCGAGGCCCTCGGACTCACCGTCCAGGTGGACGACCGCCTGGTCGAGCGCGACCACGACGAGTCCGCCGGCCAGGTGCGCGACCGCGTCCGTGCCCTGCTGGCCGACCACCACGGGGAGCTGCTGGTCGTCACCCACGGCGACACCATCGCGGTCGCCGTCGAGCTGCTCACCGGGAGCCCGTGCGAGGTGCCCGGGAACGCGCAGGCGATCGTGACCTCGCGGGAGGGCCTGTGACCACGCCCCTCGCCGCCGGGCTGGCGCTCGGCTTCGTGCTCGACCGTGCGCTCGGCGACCCGGCCCGGTTCCACCCCGTGGCCGGCCTGGGCCGGTGGGCGGCCGCGGTCGAGCGCCGCACGTACGCCGACCGCCGCCTCGCGGGCGTCGTGCACCACGTCGCCGTCGTGGCGCCGCTGGTCGCCGGCGCGGTGGTCGCCGAGCGGGCGTGCCGCCGTCCGTGGCAGCAGGTCGCGCTGACCGCGGCGGCCACCTGGTCGGTCGTCGGCGGACGCTCACTGGTGCGCGAGGGGACGACCATCGCCCGGCAGCTCGAGCGCGGCGACCTCCCCGCGGCCCGGCAGCAGGTCACCCACCTGGTCGGACGCGACCCGAGCCGGCTGGACGCCGACGGGGTGAGCCGCGCCGCGGTCGAGTCACTGGCCGAGAACACGTCCGACGCCGTCGTCGCTCCGTTGCTGTGGGGCGCGGCGCTCGGCGTGCCCGGGCTGGTCGGCTACCGCGTCGTGAACACGCTCGACGCGATGGTCGGCCACCGCAGCACGCGGTACGAGCGGTTCGGCTGGGCGAGCGCCCGGGCCGACGACGTCGCGAACCTCGTGCCGTCGCGCGTCTCCGCCCTGCTGGCCACCGTGCTCGCCCCGGCGGTCGGGGGACGTCCGGCCGACGCGGCCAGAGCCTGGGCCCGGGACGCGCGCCGTCACCCCAGCCCGAACGCCGGACCGGTCGAGGCCGCGTTCGCCGGGGCGCTCGGCGTCACGCTCGGCGGGGTGAACGACTACGCCGGACGCGTCGAGCACCGCGCCGAGATGGGCGACGGTCCCGCCCCCACCGTCCGCGACCTGCCCCGGGCCACGCGGCTCGCGACGGCGGTCGCGTGGGCGGCGGCCGGGGTCAGCGTGCTGGCTGCGCTCGCACCCAGGCGCGCGCGTCCGCAGCGTCGGTCACGACGCTGACGCCCGCCGGCGCTCCCGCGCGCCGGACGACCACGACCGGGACGCCGAGCTCCGCGGCCACGTCGAGCTTGGCCTCGGTGTGCTCGCCGCCGGAGTCCTTGGTCACCAGCACGTCGGTGCCGCGCATCGCGTCGCGCTCGTGCTCGACCGTGTAGGGGCCGCGGCTCTGCACGAGCGTCCACGCGTCCGGCAGCGCGAGCTCGGGCGGATCGACGACGCGCACGACGCAGGCGTGGTCGCGCAGCGGCTCCACGAACCGGCCGAGCGACTGCCGGCCGATCGTGAGGAACGGCCGCTCCCCCAGCCCGGCCGTGACGCGGGCGGCCTCGTCGTGGTCGTCCACCCAGTGCCAGCCGGCGGCGTCCGGGCGCACCGACCAGCCGGGACGCTCCAGGCGCAGCAGCGGCACGCCGGCCTGCGGGCACGCGGCGGCGGCGTTCGCGCTGATGCGCTCGGCGAACGGGTGGGTGGCGTCGACGGCGACGTCCACCCGCTCGTCGCGCAGGTGCGTCACCAGGCCGTCGATCCCGCCGAAGCCGCCCACGCGGACGTCGCCGACCGGCAGCCGGGGTCGGGCGACGCGTCCGGCGAGCGACGTCGTGACGTCGTCGCCGTCGTCGACCAGCAGCGCGGCCAGGGCGCGCGCCTCGCGCGTCCCGCCCAGCAGCAGCACCCTCACGCGTGCGGCCCGATCACCGGCACCGGCGGGGCGCCGCGCTCGGCCAGGGCGAGCAGCGCGTCGACGTCCAGGTGCTTCTCGGCCAGGTCGCCGAGCAGGTCGAGCCGGGCCTCGCGCGCCGCGGCGAAGCTGACGCCGGACGCCGCGAACGAGCCGCCCCGCGTGCGGGCGGCCAGGTCGAGCACGGCGGTGCGCAGCGCGTCGGACTCCAGGCTGCCGTGCCACATCGTGCCCAGCACCGCCCCGTCCTGGGCTCCGCCGAGGAACTCGGTCGCGCCGGGCTCGCGGATGATGCGCCCGTGGTGGATCTCGTAGCCGGACGCCTGGGCGCCGAGCGCCTCGCCCTGGGGCAGGCGCAGCGTCTTCTTCGCGGCGAACGTCGTCGCGACCGGCAGCAGCCCCAGGCCAGGGACGCTCGTGGGCGCGCCGGACTCGACGCCCTCGGGGTCGTGCACGTCGCGGCCGAGCATCTGGAACCCACCGCAGATGCCCAGCACGGCCCGTCCGGCCTCGGCGTGCCGGACGATCGCCCGGTCCAGCCCGCGGGAACGCAGCCAGGCCAGGTCGGAGACCGTGGCGCGCGTGCCGGGCAGGACCACCAGGTCGGCGCCGGCCAGGTCGTGCGGGTCCGCGGTGAAGACGACGTCGACGTCCGGCTCGAGCCCGAGCGCGTCCACGTCGGTGAAGTTGCTGATGCGCGGGAGCCGCACGACGACGACGCGCAGGGCGCCCTCGGAGCCGGTGCGCCGGCCCTCCAGGTCGAGCGCGTCCTCGGAGTCCAGCCACACGTCCGGGCTCCACGGCAGGGTGCCGAGCACGGGACGTCCGGCCAGCTGCTCGAGGCTCCGCAGGCCGGGGGCGAGCAGCGTCTCGTCGCCGCGGAACTTGTTGATCACGAACCCGGCGACCAGCCGCTGGTCGGCGGGCTCCAGCAGCGCGACGGTGCCGTACAGCGCGGCGAAGACGCCCCCGCGGTCGATGTCGCCGACCACCACGACGGGCATGTCGGCGTGCCGGGCCAGGCCCATGTTCACGTAGTCGCCGGCCCGCAGGTTGATCTCCGCGGGGCTGCCCGCGCCCTCGGCCACGACGAGGTCGTAGCGGGAGGCCAGGTCGTCGTAGGCGGCGTACGCGGCCTCGGCCAGGTGCGTGCGCCCACCGACGAACTCGGCGCTGCTGATCTCGCCCGCCGGACGTCCCATGACCACCACGTGGCTGCGCCGGTCGCCGCCGGGCTTGAGGAGCACGGGGTTCATCGCGGCCTCGGGCTCGGCACCGGCGGCCAGCGCCTGCACCCACTGCGCGCGACCGATCTCGGCGCCGTCGGCGCAGACCATCGAGTTGTTCGACATGTTCTGCGACTTGAACGGGGCCACCCGCACGCCGCGGCGGGCGAGGGCCCGGCACACCGCGGTCGTGACCAGGCTCTTGCCCGCGTCCGAGGTCGTGCCGGCCACCATGAGCCGGGCGGTGCGGCGAGCCTGTGCGTCCACGGCCCCAGTATCGCGGTCGCCCGCGAGCCGCCGGGAGCCGCCTCGCCGAGCCCTGGGCGCCGGTCTACCAGCTGGACTTGGTGATCCCGGGCAGCTCGCCGCGGTGGGCCATCTCGCGGAACCGGATGCGTGACGTGCCGGTGAGCCGCACGAACCCGCGCGGACGTCCGTCGACCTGGTCGCGGTTGCGCAGCCGCACGGGCGACGCGTCACGAGGCAGGCGCGACAGGGCGCGGACGGCGGCCACCTGCTCGGGTGAGCCGGGCGCGGCCTGTCGCACCCCCTCCTTGAGCGCGGCGCGGCGCTCCGCGTAGCGGGCGACCACCTCACGGCGACGTCGGTCGGCGGCGATCTTGCTCTGCTTGGCCATCAGCGCTCCTCCTTGAACGTCACGTGCCGGCGCACGCGGGGGTCGTACTTCATGAGCTCGAGCCGGTCGGGGTCGTTGCGGCGGTTCTTGCGGGTGACGTACGTGTAGCCCGTGCCCGCGGTGGACCGGAGCTTCACGACCGGCCGGACGTCGCTGCTGCGGCTCGCCATCACACGCTCCCATCGCGCCGGACGATGTCGGCCACCACGGCGTCGATGCCGCGCTGGTCGATCGTCTTGATGCCCCGGGCGCTGACCCGCAGCGTGACGTGGCGCCCGAGCGTCGGCACCCAGTACCGCTTGCGCTGGACGTTGACGTCGAAGCGGCGCTTGGTCCGCCGGTGCGAGTGCGAGACGTGGTGACCGAACCCGGGCTCGGCGCCGGTCACCTGGCACGTGCGTGACATGACTTCCTCCTGTGCGTACTATTGGGAATGATTCTCATTCTCACACACGGAAGGAGCAGCATGCGCCGCGGCATCCACCCGCCCTACGCCCCGGTGGTCTTCCGGGACCGCTCGACCGGCGACCTCACGCTGACCCGCTCGACCATGACCAGCGACAAGACGATCGAGCTCGGCGGCACCACCTACCCCGTCGTCGACGTGGACGTCACCACCGCCAGCCACCCGTTCTGGACCGGTCGCGGACGCGTCGTCGACAGCGAGGGACGCGTCGAGCGCTTCCGGCGTCGCTACGGCAGCCGCGCATGAGGACGCCCGTCGTCCTGCTGACCGGCACCGACCGCGACGCGCTGGCCACGACGATGGTGGGCCTGCTGTTCGACCTGCCCGGGGCGGTCGCGGTGCGCCACCACATCGACGTCGACGCGGGCGTGCTGCGCCGCGTCGTCAGCGACATGAGCGGCGTGCTGGAGCAGCACGAGGTGCACCTCGAGCACGCCTGCGTCAGCTGCGCCCTGCGCGAGGACGTCCTGCCGACGCTCGAGCGGCTGGCGACCGACGGACGCTGGTCGACGATCGTGGCCCACCTGCCCGTGGGCGCCGAGGCCGACCAGGTGTGCCACGTGCTGGCGCTGGACTCGCGGCTCGCCCGCCGGCTGCGCGTCGCGTCGGTCGTGGCCGCGCTGCCCGGCACCGGTGTCGAGCAGGACCTGCTCGGCGACGACCTGCTGGCCGAGCGGGGCACCCACTGCGGCCCGGACGACCGTCGCGGCGTCGCCGAGGTCACCTGCGCGATGATCGAGCACGCCGACGTCACGGTCGCGGTCGGCGAGCCGTCCGACGCCGGGCTCGACCTGCTGGCCGCGCTCGCTCGTCCCGGGGCACGGGTCGTGGCCGGCACCGAGCACGTCGACGCGGCGGCGCTGACCGGGCACGTCCACGACTACGGCCGCACGGCGGCCTGGACGGGCACGGTGCTGGACTGCGAGCTGCCGAGCCTGCGGTCGCCGCACGTCTGGCGCCTGGACCTGCGTTCGGACCGTCCGTTCGACCCGGCGCGCCTGCTCGACGACCTGGAGACGCTCGCGTCCGGGCCGTTCCGCTCGCGCGGCTGCTTCTGGCTGCCGACCCGTCCCGAGCGCGCCCTGGTGTGGGACGGCGCGGGCGGCCAGCTGAGCATCGGCGACGGCGAGTCGTGGGGTCCGCGCGCGCCGCGCACCCGGCTCGTCCTGACCGGCACCGGCGACGTCCCGGACGGGCTGGAGGACGCGTTCCACGGTCTGCTCGTGGCGCCCGACGCCGTCCTGGACGACTGGAGCACGACCCACGACGGCTTCGAGCCCTGGCTGGGAAGCATCTCGGCCTGATCGCTGTTCACACCACCGCAGGAGGACCCATGGCAGTACCGAAGCGCCGCACGTCGCGCAGCAACACCCGTCACCGACGGTCCCAGTGGAAGGCGTCCACGCCCGAGCTGGTGACCGTGACGGTCGACGGCCGCGAGCACCGCGTCCCCCGACGCCTCGTCGCCGCCGTCCACGCAGGGCTGGTCGATCCCACGACCGGCCGGAACAGGAGGATCGCATGAAGGTCAGGAACTCGCTCCGCTCGCTGAAGAACCAGCCGGGCTCGCAGGTCGTGCGCCGTCACGGACGCACCTACGTGATCAACAAGCAGAACCCGCGCCTCAAGGCCCGCCAGGGCTGAGCCCCCACGCACGACGGCCCCCGACCTGATGCCAGGTCGGGGGCCGTCCCGCGTCAGCGGCCGGACGGCTGGCGGACGGTGAACAGCAGCGCGCCGAGCGCCACGACCACCAGCAGCGCGAGCCCGAGCCCGTAGTCGTCCAGCCCCACGCCGTAGGTCGCGCCCATGACCAGCGGCGGGAAGAAGCCGCCCAGGCCGCCGGCCGCGCCGACGAGACCGGTCACGGTGCCGACCTTCTCCGGCGGCGACTGCACCGCCACCCAGGCGAACACGCCGCCGGTCCCCAGGCCCAGGAAGAGCGCGAGCAGGATGAACGCGAGGCCGGCCGGCACCTCGACCGGCGGCTCGAGCGCGACGACGACGGCCATCACCGCGGTGCCCGCGAGCGACGTCATGACGACGGTCCGTGGCCCCACCTTGTCCGAGAGCACGCCGCCGAGCGGGCGCGCGACGACGGCGGCGATGGCGAACCCGGCCGTGCGGGCGCCGGCGGCCTTGAGGTCGAAAGCGTAGACGTCCGTGAGGTACGTCGGCAGGTAGGTGGAGAACGCGACGAAGCCGCCGAAGGTGACGGCGTACAAGAACGACATCCGCCACGTCACCGGCAGCCGCAACCCCAGGGCGAGCTTCGGCAGGACGGGGTTGTGGTTGGGCTGCCAGAGGGGCGAGTCGCGCATGAGCAGCCAGCAGACGGCCGCCGTCACGAGCAGCGCCGCGGCGACCAGCACGTGCGTCGCGGTGTAGCCGAACCACTCCACCATGCGCGGCGTGAAGAACGACGACAGCGCCGTGCCGCCCATGCCGGCGCCGAAGACGCCGGTCGCGAACCCGCGCCGCGGCGCCTCGTACCAGGCGTTGACGAACGGCACGCCCACCGCGAAGGTCGTGCCGGCCACGCCGAGGAAGAACCCGAACACGAGCAGCAGCCCGTACGACCCCCGGTCGCCCGCGAACGCCACCAGCAGGACGAACGGGGCGGACGCCGCGAGCAGCACCGGGAACATGAGCCGCCCGCCGAGCCGGTCGGTCAGCGCGCCGGCCAGGATGCGGCCGAGCGAGCCGACCAGCACGGGGATGGCGACGAGCAGCGACTTCTGCGAGCTCGTGAGGTCGAGCTCCTGGGCGTAGCGGACGCCGAGCGGCCCCACCACGTTCCAGGCCCAGAAGCTGACCGCGAACGCGAGCGTCGCGAGCGCGAGGTTGCGGCCCTGGCCGCGCAGGTCGGGGGTGGTCTCGGTGGTGCGCGTGCTCGTCATCTCGGCTCCTGGGTCAGCGGCGGGCCCGGTCGCTGGTGCCGACCGCGCTCCAGCCCCGGCGGGGCGGGCGGGCCGAGGCCAGGTCGTCCCGGCTGCGGTAGACGATGTAGGGACGGAACAGGTAGTGCAGCGGTGCGGTGAAGGCGTGGACGAGCCGGGTGAACGGCCAGATCGTGAACAGCACCATCGCCATCAGCACGTGGGCGTGGAACTGGATCGGGGCGGCGGCCATCGCGTCGACGTCCGGCTGGAAGGTGAACAGCGACCGGAACCAGGGCGAGACGGTCTGGCGGTAGTCGTGCGCCTCGTGCCCGGCGCCCACCGCCTTGAGCGTCGTCCAGAGTCCGAGCGCGATGGTCGTGACCAGCACGGCGTACATGAGCTTGTCGTTGCGCGTGGTGGCCATGAAGACCGGTCCGGTCGTGCGCCGGCGGTAGACGAGGATCAGCAGCCCGCCGAGGGTGAACAGCCCGGCGATGCCGCCCATGACGAGCGCGTTGACGTGGTACATCTCCTGCGTCACGCCGATCGCGTCGGTCCAGGACTCGGGGATCACCAGGCCGATGACGTGACCGATGAGCACGACCAGGATGCCGATGTGGAAGATCGGGGAGCCGATCCGCAGCAGCCGCGACTCGTACAGCTGCGACGAGCGGGTCGTCCAGCCGAACTTGTCATACCGGTAGCGCCACCACGTGCCGCCGACGAGCACCGCGAGCATCACGTACGGCAGGACGCCCCACAGCACGGTGCTCATGCGCGCGTCCCGTCCAGCACCGGCAGCAGCCGCGGGTCGTAGGGCTCCAGCCCGACGGCCTCCGGCGCGGGCGGGCCGGCCATCGCCATGGCCGCCCGGCGGTCGGCGGGCGACTCCCCCGGCAGGGTCGCGCACACCGCCGCCAGCGCGCCGGCGTACGGCGTGCCGCGGTCGAGCAGTGCCAGCCGCACCAGCTCCAGGGCCGGCCGGAAGTCCAGCAGCAGCTCGCTGCCGGCGGCCAGGTCGGCCACGGCTGCGAACTCCAGCACCATCGACAGGTGGTCGGGCAGCTCGCCGCCGGTGTCGACCAGGAAGCCGCTCGCGCGGTACGCGGACTTGAACCGGCCCAGCACCTCGCCGCGGCGGCGCGTGTCGCCGTCGGTCCAGTAGCTCAGGTGCAGGGCGTGCTTGCGGCTGAGGTCGAACAGGTCGACGTACCCGGTCTGCAGGACGTCCAGCGGCGTGCTCGCGAGGTGGTCGACGAGCTCGCGCAGCCCTGGGTGGACGCCGGGGTGCTCGTCGAGCGCGGCCCGCAGCGCAGGCACCCGCGCGAGCAGGTCCTCGTCGGGGTAGCCCAGCGTCCACGACGCGACCTGGTAGGTCACGCGGGTCGCCGTCTCGTCGGCCCGGCGCCGCCTCACGACGCGTCCTTGGCGGTGGGCGGGAACATGCCGTCCGGACGTCCGTTGCCGTCCCAGTTCAGCAGGTTGACCCGGCCGCGCATGGATCCGTCCGAGGCCGGCTCGTCGGCGGTCTGCCGGTCGCGCAGCGCGTGGAAGGTCTCGACCGCGACGGGCACCGGGCTGCCGCTCGCCTCGCCGAACGGACCGGAGTCGTACATGCCGGGGCCGTCGTCGAAGTCCAGCGAGCAGCCCATCTCCTCGAGCCGGTGCGCGTCCTCGACGTGGGCCGTGGGGATGACGTACCGGTCCTCGTACTTGGCGATCGCCATGAGCCGGTACATCTCGTAGAGCGCCTCCTCGCTCATCCCGACCGAGGCCGGGATGGACGCGTCGGGCTCGCGGCCCAGCGACACGCCCCGCATGTACGAGCGCATCGCGGCGAGCTTGCGCAGCACCCCGGTGACGACGTCGGTGTCGCCGGCGGTGAACAGCTCGGCCAGGTACTCGACCGGGATGCGCAGCGCCTCGATGGCGCCGAACAGCGTGCCCGCGTCCTCGGCGTCGTGGCCCTGGGACGACAGCAGGTCGACGACCGGGGACAGCGGCGGGACGTACCAGACCATCGGCATCGTCCGGTACTCCGGATGCAGCGGCAGCGCGACCCGGTACGTCTTGGCCAGCGCGTAGACCGGCGACCGGCGCGCCGCGTCGAGCCAGTCGTCCGGGATGCCGCTGCGCCGCGCCTCGGCGACCACCTCGGGGTCGTGCGGGTCGAGCATGAGGTCGAGCTGGGCCTCGTACAGGTCCTGCGGGTCCTCGACCGAGGCGGCGGCCGACACGGCGTCGGCGTCGTAGAGGAACAGGCCGAGGTAGCGCAGCCGGCCGACACAGGTCTCCGAGCACACCGTCGGCAGGCCGACCTCGACCCGCGGGTAGCAGAACGTGCACTTCTCGGCCTTGCCCGAGCGGTGGTTGAAGTAGATCTTCTTGTACGGGCAGCCGGTGATGCACTGGCGCCAGCCGCGGCAGCGGTCCTGGTCGACCAGCACGATGCCGTCCTCGGCGCGCTTGTAGATCGCCCCGGACGGGCACGAGGCCATGCACGACGGGTTGAGGCAGTGCTCGCAGATGCGCGGCAGGTAGAACATGAACGTCTGCTCGAGCTCGAGCCGGACCTTGTCCTCGGACTCGCGGCGCAGCTTCTCCACCACCGGGTCGAGGCCGAGCGTCTCGCTCGAGCCGCCCAGGTTGTCGTCCCAGTTGGCCGACCAGGTGATCTTGGTGTCCTCGCCGGTGATGAGCGACTTGGGCCGGGCCACCGGGAAGTCATCGCCCAGCGGCGCCTCCACGAGCGTCTGGTAGTCGTACGTCCACGGCTCGTAGTAGTCGCCGAGCTCTGGCTGCACCGGGCTGGCGAAGATGCCGAACAGCTTCTTGACCCGGCCGCCGGCCTTGAGCCGCAGGTTCCCGTTCCGGTTCAGCTCCCAGCCGCCGCGCCAGCGCTCCTGGTCCTCGTAGCGCCGCGGGTAGCCCTGGCCGGGCCGCGTCTCGACGTTGTTGAACCAGACGTACTCCGTGCCGGCACGGTTCGTCCACGCCTGCTTGCAGGTCACCGAGCAGGTGTGGCACCCGATGCACTTGTCCAGGTTCATCACCATGCCCATCTGGGCCATCACACGCATCAGTACTCGACCTCCTGGGACCGCTTGCGGACCGTCGTGACCATGTCGCGCTGGTTGCCGGTGGGACCGAGGTAGTTGAACGTGTACGACAGCTGCGCGTAGCCGCCGATCAGGTGGGTGGGCTTGACCAGCAGCCGCGTGACCGAGTTGTGGATGCCGCCGCGGCGGCCCGTCGCCTCGGACTTCGGGACGTCGATCGTCCGCTCCTGCGCGTGGTAGACGTACACGACACCGGCCGGCATCCGGTGGCTGACGATCGCCCGGGCCACGAGCACGCCGTTGGCGTTGACGCACTCGACCCACTCGTTGTCGTGGACGTCGATGCTGTCGGCGTCCTGCGGGCTCATCCAGACCGTCGGGCCGCCGCGCGAGAGCGACAGCATGAGCAGGTTGTCCTGGTACTCGGAGTGGATCGACCACTTCGAGTGCGGCGTCAGGTAGCGGACGGTCACCGTGGCGCCGTCCGGCCCGAGCCGCGGCTCGCCGAACAGCCGGTGCATGTCCAGCGGCGGCCGGTAGGTCGGCATGGACTCGCCGAGGTCGGACATCCAGTCGTGGTCGAGGTAGAAGTGCATGCGCCCGGTGAGCGTGTGGAACGGCTTGAGCCGCTCGATGTTCACCGTGAACGGCGCGTAGCGGCGGCCGCCGGTCTCCGACCCCGACCACTCGGGGCTGGTGATGACCGGCACCGGCTGCTTCTGGGTGTCGGCGAACGTGATGCGCCGCTCCTCGGAGCCCTCGGCCAGGTCGGCGAGCGGCTTGCCGACCCGTTCCTCGAGCGTCCGGAAGCCCTGCACCGCGAGCTCGCCGTTGGTGGTGCCGGAGAAGGAGAGGATCGCCTCGGCCAGCTTGGTGTCGGTGTCGATCGCCGGACGTCCGTCGCCGGCGCCACCGAGCATGACGCCGTTCTTGCGCGCCAGCCGCTCGACCTCCTCCTCGAGCCGGTAGGTCACGTTCTTGACCGTGAACCCGAGCCGGTCGGCGAGCGGGCCGACCGTGGCCAGCTTGTCGGCGATGGCGGTGTAGTCGCGCTCCACGACGGTGAACACCGGCATGTCGCGGCCCGGGCGTCCGGGCCGGTCGGCGTCGCGCCAGTCGACGACGCGGCCGCCGGGCTGGGCGGTCTCACCGGGGGTGTCGTGCTGCAGCGGCACGCTCACCAGGTCCTTGCGCACCCCCAGGTGCGTGCGGGCCATCTCGGAGAACCGCTGGGCGAGCAGGTGGAAGGTGTCGAAGTCGCTCTTGGCCTGCCACGGCGGGTCGATCGCCGGGGTGAACGCGTGCACGAACGGGTGCATGTCGGTGGACGACAGGTCGTGCTTCTCGTACCAGGTCGCCGCCGGCAGGACGACGTCCGACAGCAGCGTCGTGGACGTCATGCGGAAGTCGGCCGAGACGAGCAGGTCGAGCTTCCCCTCGGGCGCCTCGTCGTGCCAGGCGACCTCGCTCGGGCGCGGGACGTCCGGCGCCTCACCGCCCTCGCCGTCGACACCGCGGACGTTGGAGTGGGTGCCCAGGAGGTGCTTGAGGAAGTACTCGTTGCCCTTGGCCGACGAGCCGAGCAGGTTCGAGCGCCACAGCACGAGGGTGCGCGGCCAGTTCTCGGGGGCGTCCACGTCCTCGATGGCCGGGGTGAGCTCGCGCCGGTGCAGGGCCTCGGCGATGTACGACGCGGCGTCCTGCGCCCGTCCTTCGGCGACCGCGGCCTCGGCGTCCTCGGCGACCTGCAGCGGGTTGGTGGCGAACTGCGGGTAGAACGGCATCCAGCCCAGCCGCGCGGACTGCGCGATCGCGTCGGCGGTGTGCTTGCCCTGGAGGTGGCCCTTCGCGAGCGGGGAGGCGAGCGAGTCGGCGGAGTAGCCGTCCTGGCGCCACTGCCCAGTGTGCATGTACCAGTAGGACGTGCCCGTCATGGTGCGCGGCGGGCGCGACCAGTCCAGCGCGTTGGCCAGCGAGATCCAGCCGGTGACCGGCCGGCACTTCTCCTGCCCGACGTAGTGCGCCCAGCCGCCGCCGTTGCGGCCCATGCAGCCGGTGAGGATCAGCAGCGCGAGCATCGCCCGGTAGGTCGCGTCGCCGTGGAACCACTGGCAGACGCCGGCGCCCATGATGATCATCGAGCGTCCGCCGGACTCCTCGGCGTTCTGGGCCAGCTCGCGCGCGACCCGCAGGCACTGCTCGGCCGGGACGCTGGTGATCTCGGCCTGCCACGCGGGCGTGTAGGGGGTGCTCGCGTCGTCGTACCCGGTCGGCCACTCCCCCGGCAGCGGCGCCCCGGCCACCTCGCGGACGACGCCGTACTGGGCGAGCATCAGGTCCAGCGACGTCGTGACCAGGTGGCCGCCGACACGGGAGGCGGGGACGCCGCGGCGCAGCACCGAGCCCTCGCCGTCCGCGGCCACGAACGCCGGCAGCAGCACCTCGACCGGCTCCGCGTCCACCGCCCCCTCCCCGTCGGCGACGGACAGCAGCGGCTCGACGCCCTCCAGGTCGAGGTTCCAGCGTCCCTTGCCGGACTCGGCGTAGCGGAACCCCAGCGAGCCGTTCGGCACCACCGGCTCGCCGGTGGCCCCGTCGAGCACGACCGTCTTCCAGGCGTCCTCGTCCTCGGCTCCGCCGAGGTCGGCGGCGGTGAGGAACTTGCCGGGCACCAGCCCGCCGTCGGCGTGCTCGTCGAGCCGCACCAGGAAC
This sequence comes from Aeromicrobium sp. IC_218, assembly GCF_004336805.1. Classification (GTDB taxonomy): domain Bacteria; phylum Actinomycetota; class Actinomycetes; order Propionibacteriales; family Nocardioidaceae; genus Aeromicrobium. The sequence goes on along the minus strand of NZ_SJXM01000009.1, from coordinate 82,598 downwards.
GGCAGGTCGGAGTACCGGCGCACGTAGTCGGCGAAGAACGGCGTGCGGCCCTGCGCGTAGTGCTCGGTGAGGATGACGTGCCCCATCGCCATCGCCAGCGCGCCGTCGGTGCCGGCCTGGGCCGGCATCCACTCGTCGGCGAACTTGGTGTTGTCGGCGTAGTCGGGACTGACCGTGACGACCTTGGTGCCGCGGTAGCGCACCTCGGCCATCCAGTGCGCGTCCGGCGTGCGGGTGACCGGGACGTTCGAGCCCCACATCATCAGGTAGGTCGCGTCCCACCAGTCTCCGGACTCCGGCACGTCCGTCTGGTCGCCGAAGACCTGCGGGCTGGCCACCGGCAGGTCGGCGTACCAGTCGTAGAAGGACGTCATGACGCCGCCGATGAGCTGGATGAACCGGGTGCCGACGCAGTGCGACACCATCGACATCGCGGGGATCGGCGAGAACCCGGCGCAGCGGTCCGGCCCGTGGGTCTTGATCGTGTGGACGTGCGCGGCGGCCGCGATCTCGACGGCCTCCTCCCAGCTGGCCCGCACGAGGCCGCCCTTGCCCCGGGCGCGCTGGTAGCGACGGCGTCGCTCGGGGTCGGCCGTCACGTCGGCCCACGCCAGCACCGGGTCGCCCAGCCGGGCCTTGGCCTCGCGGTACATCTCGAGCAGCACGCCGCGCACGTACGGGTAGCGCACCCGCGTCGGCGAGTAGGTGTACCAGGAGAAGGCAGCCCCGCGGGGGCATCCGCGGGGCTCGTACTCGGGTCGGTCGGGTCCGACCGAGGGGTAGTCGGTCTGCTGGGTCTCCCAGGTGATGATCCCGTCCTTGACGTAGACCTTCCACGAGCAGGACCCGGTGCAGTTCACGCCGTGCGTGGACCGCACGACCTTGTCGTGGCTCCAGCGGTCCCGGTAGAAGACGTCGCCCGCGCGCCCGCCCTCCCGGAAGACCGCCCGGCCGTCGTCCGTCTCGTCCCAGCGCGTGAAGAACCGTCCTGCGTCCAGCAGCGCCTGGCTCGCCGGGCCGTCAGCGGCCCGCCCTCTCCCCCGTGAGGCCATGCTCGGGACGCTACGTCCGCGCGGGGACCACCGGCAACGGACCGCAGGTGAACTCTGCGTTTCACCGGGGGTCGGCGCCGCGCGTCAGGCCCGGACGCGCGGACGGCCGCGGCGCACGAGCCACGCACCGGCCCCGAGCAGCGCCGCGCCGAGCACGCCGAGCCAGAGTGCCGGTCCGCCGGCGTCCGGGAGCCCGCCGGTGAGGTCGTCGGTCGTGGTGCTCCCGTCGGGCGGGGTGCCGGTGCCGCCCTCGTCGTCCGGGACGACGTCGTCCGCCGCCACGTCCACGACGACCTCGGCGCTCGCGCACAACGGGTCGGGGCCGGGTGAGCAGATGCGGTACGTGAACCGGTCGCGTCCCGTGAAGCCCTGGTCGGGCGTGTAGACGAACCGGCCACCGGCCCGGCGGACCGAGCCGTCCTGCGGGTCGACGGTCACCGTGGGTGCGCCCGAGGCGCCCGCGTCGTTGGCCAGCGCGTCGATCCTGACCGGCGTCCCGGCGTCCGTCCGCGCCCGGTCGTCGACGGCGAGCGGCGACACCTCGACCCGGACGGTACCGCTGGCGCACAGGCTCGGGATGCCGTCGTCGCAGACGATGACCGCCACCTCGTCGCGTCCGGAGAACCCGGCGGCGGGGCGGTAGTCGACCCGCGACCCGGTGATCGTGGCGGTCCCGTGTGCGGGGTCCTGGGCGACGACGTAGGTGAGCGCGTCGCCGTCGGGGTCGCTGCCGGCCAGCGTGCCGTCCACGGGCTGGCCGGTGACGGTGCGCAGCACCTGGTCGGGCAGCACCGGCGGCGTGTTGGCCGGGCGGACGACGACGTCCACCTCGGCCTCGGCGCACAGCGTCGGGGCCGACGCCGCGCAGAGCCGGTACCGCATGACGTCCGTGCCGAGGTAGCCCGGGCCCGGGGTGTAGCGGATGCTGCCGTCGGGCAGCACGGCCGCGAGCCCGTGGCTGGGGCCGCTCACGAGGGTGACGACGACGTCGTCACCGAGGTCGTTGGCGCGGACCGGCACGGTGACCGGCACGTCCTGCGGGGTGACCAGGCGGTCGTCCGTCGCCACCGGCACGACGTCGACGGTCACGCTGGAGTCGTCGCACAGCACCGGGTCGCCGTTGTCGCAGACCTGGTAGGTGAACGTGTCGACCCCGGTGAACCCGTCGTCGGGCAGGTAGCCGAACACCCCCGACGGCAGGACGATCGCGGTGCCGTTCGCGGGGTCGCTGGTGGCCCGGGTCTGCAGGTTCTGCCCGGGGTCCGGGTCCGAGACGTCGAGCCGGCCCACGACCGTCTGGTCGACGGGCGTGGTCACCGTCACCGGGTCGGCCACCGGCGGGCTGTTGGTCGGAGCGGCCGCGGTCACGACCGTCTCGACGCTCGCCGCGGAGGAGGTCCCGTCGTTGTTGCCCGGGTCGGGGTCGGGCGTCGTGGACGTGCCGCGCACCGTGTTGGTGAACACGCCCGAGGACGGTGCCGTGGCCGTGATCGTCCGCGTGACCGTGGACCCGGCGGCGAGCGTCCCGACGTCCCAGGTGACCGTGCCCCCGGCGACGGTGCCGCCGTCGCTGGCCGTGACGCCGGTCAGCTCGGCCGGGACGTCGTCGGTGACCTCGACCCCGGCGGCGCTCGCCGGCCCGTCGTTCGTGACGGTGACGGTGTAGGTCAGGGTCCCGTTCGCGTCGACCGTGGCCGGACCGGTCTTCGACACCACGAGGTCCGCGCTGGGCCGGACGACCGGGTCGGCGCACTGCGGCGCCGGGTAGCCGTCGGCGGGTGGCGTGGCGACGTCGTCGCGGACGACGTTGGCCACCGTGCCCGACTGCACGTCGAAGACCTGCGGCGAGGCGGGCGGCGTGCGGTCGTCCACGACGATCGGAGCGCCGGCGCTGTCGCCGGCGAAGGTCCCCTGCGTGCGCGTGGTGCCGGTGAATCCGTAGCGCCCGAAGCCGGTGACCGCTCCGTCGTTGGTCAGCGCCGTCGCCACCAGGCCGCCGCTGAGCGACTGGCGCCACGAGCCGTTGTTGCCGAACGTCCCGGAGGCGAGCACGTAGCCGTCGTTCGTCGACGGACCGTTGTTGGTCAGGCCGCCCTGGACGACCAGGGCGCACCGGTTCGCGAGGCGGCCGGAGCCGTCGACCTGCACGGTCCCGGCGACCGCGGCCGCGCCGGTGTTCGTGAACCGGCCGCTGACCGTGGCCGGGCCCTCGACGGTGAGCACGCGGTTGTTCTCCAGCGAGGCGGCACCGTTGAGGTTGAGCGCCCCGCGGACGCGTAGCGTGCCGTCGTTGACGATCGCTCCGGCCGCGGGCGAGAACCCGGAGGCGATCTCGACCGTGCCGCCCGGACGGTTCAGGAACCGGCTCGATCCGTTCACGTTGAGCCCCTGGACGACGACGGTGCCGGCGTTGTCGAGCCGGAACCCGGTCGACACGGCGATGCTCGGCAGCGAGACCTCGGCGCCGGCCGCCACCACGAGCGCGCCGGACGCGTTGTTGAGGTAGGCCGCGTCCAGCTCGGCGGACGCGGCCACGCACAGCCGTCCGGTCTCGGGCAGCGCGTCGACGCCGCCGGAGAACGTGCCGCCGCGGAGCAGGAGCGTCTCCCCGGCCGCGACCTGCACGGACGCGGTGCGGTCACCGGTGAGGGTGCGCGTGGGCGCGGAGCACTCCGAGGCGAAGTCGGCCGACGCCGGGGCCGCCGCGCCGACCAGCGCCGTCGCCGAGGCGACCGCCATCGCGGTCGCGATGGTCCAGGCCCGTCCCCACCCGCGCGTCATGGCAACACCGTAGGGGCGGACCGGAGCCCTGGGAACCGGGACGTCCCTCGGTGGCCGGGTCCGGTCACGTGGCCGGCACGGGCTCGATCCGGCGGCGCCCCACCAGCACGACCAGCCCCACCACCAGGTAGGCGGCGACGGCCGCGAGCGACCCGAGGTAGGTCTCCTGGTCCACGAGGATCGCGGTGCCGGTCAGCAGCGAGAAATCGAACAGCCCGTGCAGGACCGAGTTCACGACGTTGCCGCCGGAGACCCGACGGGTCAGGTAGAAGAAGTACCCCGCGAAGCTGACCGCCAGGGCCTGCGGGATCGCCTGCGCGCCGTGGCCGATCGCGTTGGTGAGGTGCACCGCGCCGAAGACGACGCTCGACCACAGCGCCACCTTGCCCTCGGTGAGCCCGTGGACACGGAGGGCGGTGACTCCGATGCCCCGGAACATGCCCTCCTCGCCCCACCCGACGAGCTGCGTGGCCAGGAACAGGGCCAGGACGAAGCCGACCGACTTCTCGCTCAGCGCGCCGTAGTCGACCGCGACGAGGCTGCAGAGCAGGAACACGACCGGCACGACCCACAGCCAGCGGCGGACCGGCCGGTCGTCGCGCAGCACCGGCCGCCACCAGCCGAGGGCCGCCACGACGGCGTACGTGAACACCAGCGCGACGCCCAAGGGAAGCCACATGCTCCACAGCACGCCCTCGACGGTCGTGAGGTCGTCGTCGTGGTCGCCGACGCGCGACAGCACGAGGCCGCCCAGCTGGATGATCGCCAGGTAGACCACGACGACGACGCCGAACTGCCACAGCGCGAGCGGCCGGAGAGGCTCGCCGCCGGACGTCACGTCGGGACCGCTCGAGGGTGTGCTCATGGCGCGGACACTAGCGGCGACCACGGCCCCGCGTCCGTGACCGGCGCCACGAGCCGGGCGTCGGCATCGCGGCCACGCACCTCACCGGTCGCGCGCCGGCTCGCCCGCCACGTCCTCGGGCTCGCCGCGCCGGGCCCGCGCCCGGGCGCGCTCGCGCAGGCGGTTGGCGAGCAGGCTCCCGGCGGCCGCGACCAGCACGATGTCGACGAGCATCTGGACGAGCACCAGCACGCGAGCCCCCTGCCCGACGGCGTGGACGTCGCCGTAACCGATCGTGAGCATCGTCGAGCAGGTGAAGTACAGCGCGTCGACCCGCGTCGTGAGCCCGGCGACCTCGCCCGGCCGGTGCACCTCCAGCGCGTAGAACCCCAGCGCGAACGCCATGACCACCAGCCCCACCGACGCGACCAGCCCGTCCACCCGCCGGTCGCCGTCCTCGGCGGTCAGGCGCAGCTGCCACAGCAGCACGGCCGTGGCCAGGACGAGCAGCAGCAGGGCGCCGAGCGACCGGACCACCGTCGTCCCGCCGTCACCGGGACGCACGGGCACCGTCATGAACAGGGCGAGGAGCAGGCCGACGACCGTCCCGAGGCGCAGCCAGCGCGTGCCGTCCACCGATCAGGCCTCGGGGATCGTGACGACCTCGACGACGTCCACGCCCAACGACGTCAGCAGGTTGAGGATGCCCTGCAGCTCCTGCTGGTCGGCGACGTCCCCGCTCAGCGTGGTCGAGGCCGGGTGGTGGCGGGCGACCAGCTGCGGGAAGGCGGTGAGCAGGTCCTCGTTGAGGTCGGCGTCGACCCGGATCAGCATCCTCGCCATCGCCTCGCCCCTCATCGTCGCTCCCCGTGTCGTTCCCTCGCCGAGGCGACGGCCGGGCCTGCGGCCGGCGTCCGGCTGGTGGCTCGAACCTCGTCGACGGCCGCCCCGTCAGGTGTCCCTGCCGGTCACCGACGTCCCCGTGACCGTACGGCTCGGGTCCTCGACGCTGGCTCACCGGAATCGGGCGAGCACCCTTCACGCCGCGGCGCACCACCATGGCGTCCGGACGACGACCGCCGGGAGGCCCACGATGAGCGAGCTCGTGCTGGTGGTGCTCGGCGCGGTCCTGTGCTTCTTCGGCGTGGTGTCGGTCCGCGCGGGAGTGCTCGTCGCCGGGTTCGGCGCGGGCTGGCTGCTCGCCGAGGCGTTCCACGCCTCCACCGGCACGGCGTTGCTGGTGTCGGCCTGCGGGGCCGGTCTCGCCCTGGCCGGCATGTTCCTCATGGCGGCCTTCGTCTTCTTCGTCGGGGGCGCCTGCGTCGGTGCCGTCGTGGGTGCCAAGGTCTTCGTGCTCGCGGACTCCTCCGGCGGCGACGACCGGACGAGCTGGGTGCTGGCGGCCGTGTTCGTCCCCACCGTCGCGGTGCTCGGCGGCCTGCTCGCGAACCGGTTCCGCGTCCGGTTCCTGCGCTGGGGCACCGCCCTCGCCGGTGCCGCCCTGCTGCTGTCCGGCCTCGGCCGGCTGCTCGACGGCGACGCGGACCTGCTCTGGCGGCCCGAGTCCGGCGGCGCCGCCGTGCTGTTCGCCCTCGCCTGGGTCGCGCTCACCCTCGCCGGCCACCGGGCGCAGTCCGTCCGCAGCCACGACGCCGACGACGACCGGACGGCCCGGACCTGACCCGACGCCGCCCACGTTCACCCCTCACGGGGGAGGCCGGGCCCGGGCGTCGTGGATGGACTGAGGACGTCAACCGACCGACCGCGACGCCCGGCGTCGCACCCACACCCAGGAGCAGCGATGGCACAGGCCACTCTCACCGTCTGGAAGTTCGACTCCCCGTCCGGCGCCGACGAGGCGGCACGCACGTTGCAGCAGCTGGCCAAGCAGAACGTGATCACCGTGCTGGACTCGGCCACCGTCTCGTGGGAGCAGGGACGCAAGAAGCCGAAGACGCACCAAGGGACGCCGACCACCGGCGTCGGGGCGCTCGGCGGCGCGTTCTGGGGCATGCTCTTCGGCCTCATCTTCTTCGTGCCGCTGCTCGGAGCCGCGGTGGGCGCCGCCACCGGCGCGCTGGCCGGCTCGCTCTCCGACGTCGGCATCGACGACGGGTTCATCAACAAGGTCCGGGACCAGGTGACCCCCGGCACCTCGGCCCTGTTCGTGATGACGTCCGACGCGGTGATCGACAAGGTGAAGGACGCCTTCGCCAGCCACCAGCCCTCGGACCTCATCTTCACGCACCTGTCCGAGGACCAGGAGCAGGCGCTGCGTCAGGTCTTCGCCGACGCCTGATCCCCAGCGCCCAGCGCCGGCCCGGGACCACGAGGTCCCGGGCCGGACCGCGTCCGTCCAGGGACCGCTCCCGACGCCTGGACTCGCCCGTTGCGGGTGAGGTCCGGGCGCCTCGCGCGTCCCTAGCCTGCGACCACGGCCGGCGGGACCGTCGCCGGCACGAACCGGGAGGCACCGATGAGCACGAGCACCTCACGACTGGACGGATCGACGTCGGAGCTGGTGGCGCTGGGCGTCACGGCCTTCGCCGGCTTCATGCTGGCGATCGTCGGACTGTTCCAGGTGCTGCAGGGGTTGGCCGCCATCGGCGAGGACGAGGTGTTCGTCGACGGCCCGAAGTACACGTACGAGCTGGACGTCACGACGTGGGGCTGGGTCCACCTCGTCGTCGGCGTGATCGCCGTGCTCGTCGCGATCGGCATCCTGGTCGGCAACGACGTCGCCCGCATCGCCGGTGTCGTCGTGGCGGCCCTGGCGTGCGTCAGCAACTTCGTGTTCCTGCCCTACTACCCGTGGTGGTCGCTGGCGATCATCGTGTTCAACGTCGCCGTCATCTGGGCGCTGTGCACGCAGGTCAGCCGCGGCACCCGGTTGTGACCGACCGCCCGCGCCCGGGCGGACGACACCGCGCTCCTCGTCCGCCGTGGACGAGGCCGATCGGACCCGCGCGTGCGTACGGTGGCTGACAGGGACGGTCTCGGCCGTCCTGTCCAGCGCGCCAGGAACCCGCGGATCATCGTTCCGAGCGTGGACGACCCGGGAGGGAGCCCGGTCATGGTTGACGAACGACAGCAAGAACGGACAAGGATCCTCGAACCGGCGGAACGTCCCGGCGGGGCCCCGCCCCACCTGCCCCGGGCGTACGTCCGGCGCCGCGCGCTGTTCGACCGTCTCGACGCGGCGGTCCGGGGTCCGCTCACGCTGCTCGTCGCCCCGGCGGGCACGGGGAAGACGCTCGGCGTCGGCGGCTGGGCGAGGCTGCGGCACCGGGCCCCGGTCGGCTGGGTGCAGGCGGACCCGCAGTGGGACGCCGAGCGGCTGGCCGAGCAGCTCGACCTGGCTGCGTCCGACGGGTCCGGCCCCCGCGTGGTGGTGGTCGACGACGCCCACCTGCTGCCCAGCGAGGCGCTCGACCTGCTCGAGCACCGGCTCTCGACGGACCCCGCCTCGATGCGCGTCGTGCTGCTGAGCCGCTGGGACCTGCCGATCCGCCGACTCGTGCCGGAGCTGCTCGGGCACCTCAGCCTGCTCCGCGGCGACGTGCTGCGCCTGGACGACGACGAGGCGGCCGAGCTGGTCGCCGCGCACGTGCGGACGGACTCCCCCGCCGTCGTCGAGACGATCACCCGGCACGCCGAGGGCTGGTGCGCGGCCGTGGTGCTGATGGCCCGTGCGGTCGCCACCGCGGCGGACCCCGTCGCGGCCGCGCAGCGCTACGCGCGTGGCGCGACCGGCATCGCCGGCCCGGTCATCGGCGAGGTGTTCGCGTCGCTGACGCCGCGCGAGCGTCACCTGCTGCTGTGCATCGCACCGGAGCAGGTGGTCACGCCCGCGACGGCCGTGCACCTGTCCGGCGACCAGGACGCCGGTGAGCTCCTGGGCCAGCTGCAGAGCACCGGCCTGCTCGTCACCCGCCTCGACGGGGCGTCGGTCGAGGGACCGTTCGCCCTCGACCCCGACGCCCGGTTCCGCATACATCCGCTGCTCGTCGAGGTCGTCCGCCGTCGGCTCGTCTCCGGTGGCGTGGACGTCGTGCGGGCCCGCGCAACCGTGACCCGCGCGGTCGCGCTCGACGTGGCCCGTGGCGACGTCGAGCTGGCGTTCGGGCGTCTCGTCGCGGTGCACGACCACGAGCAGGCCGCACGGCTCCTCGGTCGCGAGGGCGTCACGATGCTCATGCGCGGGCAGGGCGCCGCCATCGCCCGGTTCGCCCGTGACCAGGCCGGCGACGTGGAGGCCGAGCCGGACGCCTGGCTCGCCGTCGCCCTGGAGCGCTGGGTCGCGGGTGACACCGCCTCCGCCCGTCGCTGGAGCGAGCGGCTGCGTGCACTTCCGGCCGGGACCCACGAGCCCGACACCCCGTCGCGCCGGATGGTCCTCGCGCTCACCGGGCTGGTGCTCGCCCGGCTCGGTCTGCTGCCCCTCACCGGTGCGGTCGCCGACGCCCAGCGTCTCGCCGACGACGTGACGGCGTCCCCGGCCACCGGTGCCGTCGACCACGCGCTGCTCCCCCAGCTGCTGACCGAGCTGGGCATCACGCAGAACTGGACCGGCGACCTGACGACCGCCGAACGCAACCTGACGTCCGCGATCGAGCTGGGTCGCACCCGCGACCTGCCCGCGCTCCGCCTGGCTGCCACCACCCACCTCGCGCTGACCGAGTACATGCTCGGTCGAGAACGCGCCTGCACCGAGGTCGCGCGCCAGGCCGCGGCCATGCTCGACCGCTCCCCCGCGTGGCAACCGCGGTACGCGCGGACGCGGGTCGCTGTCGCGCTGCTCCTGGCCGGGCTCCCCGGGCTGCCGTGGCCGTCCGACCCGCTGGCCGTCCCTCCGGACACGGTGGCCGCCCACCCCGCCGACCCCGCCACCCGGTTCTGGCTGCGCCTGCTGCAGTCACGACTGGCCCTGCGCGCCGGCTCGGTCCACGAGGCCGAGCGCATCCTGTCGGTCCCGCTCGACGTGCCCGGCGGTGCCGGCGCGCTCCCGGACCACCTGCGGACCGTGGTGCTCGTCGAGCGGGCGTTCCTGGCCTACCTGACCCTCGACCGGCCCGGTCTGCGCGCGGTCGAGAGCGAGCTCTCGGACGTCGACGCGCCCGGCGAGCTGGCCCTGGCCCGCGGCCTCGACGCCGACCTCAGCGGCGACGTCCGGACCGCGGTCGCGCGGTTCACCGAGGCCGTCTCGTCGGCCCGGTTCGCCCAGCCCGCCTCCCGCGAGCTGGCCCTCACCTGCCGGGCGCAGCTGCTCGACGTCCTGGGCGACCGCGAGTCCGCGCTGGACGACCTGCGGGACGCGGTCGTCGGCACGGCCGTCCGCAACAACGCGGTGCCGTTCCTCGGCTGGTCACGGCACGGCACGCCGTTGTCGACGCTGCTCGACGTCCTCGCCGAGCGGGACGCGCCGGCGGCGAGCTCGTGGCTCGCGATGCTCGTCGCAGCCCGGACGGGTCTGCCGGACACGACAGCGACCTTCGCGCCGGCTATCGCGACCCAGGCCGAGCGGGAACGAGCCACGCAGCCGGTCGCCCACGTCGGGCTGAGCTCGCGCGAGCGCGACGTGCTGGCCGAGCTCGCCCGGGGCGCCACGTACGCGGACATCGCGGCGACCCTCGTCGTGTCGGAGAACACCGTGAAGACGCACGTGTCCAACCTGTACGCGAAGCTCTCCGTCTCCCGTCGTAGCGAGGCCCTGGCCGTCGCCCGGACGCAGCACCTGCTGTGACCTGCTGACCGCACTCGCCTTGTTCGGGCGAGCCCGTGGGCGCGGTGACGGCCTTACGGTGCGACGCATCCACCCCCGTCGACGACCGGAGGGACCATGACCACCAGCGCACCCACCACCGAGGGCGCTCGTCCTCGACCCGGCGGCCTCGCCTGGGAGACCGCCGCGTTCGCCGGGTTCCTGCTCGCGACGGTCGGCATCATGATGGCGCTCGAGGGCGTCGCCGCCCTGGCCGGGGACGACCTGTTCACCGGACGCCCGCGGTACTTCGCCGAGCTGGACCTGAAGACCTGGGGCTGGGTGCACGTCACCGTCGGTGCCCTCACGACGCTCGTGGGCGGGGCACTGCTGATGGGTGCGCGCTGGGCCCGCATGGCCGGGCTGCTGCTGGCCGTCGTCGGCGCGGTGGTCAGCTTCCTGTTCGTCCCGTACTTCCCGTTCTGGGCGCTCGCCGCCGTCGCGTTCCACGTGCTCGTGCTGTGGTCGCTGTGCCGGCTCATCGCCGACGAGTGAGGCCCGGACCGGCGTGCGGGAGGGACTGATCGTGCCCGGTACGAGCGCGCTGACCGTGTGGCACTACGACTCGCCGCGAGGTGCGGCCGCCGGCGAGGTGCGCCTCCGCGACCTGCAGCAACGTGGTCACGTCACCGTCGTCGACGCCGTCACCGTGACGTGGGTGCGCGGCGCCCATGCGCCCCGGGTCGTCCACCTGCGGCACCGCGGGCCCTGGGCTCGCGGACCGGAGTCGGTCCTCGGACCCCTGGTGGCCGTGCTCGTCGCCGGCTCGACGCCGGGCACCCCCGCGGCCGGCCTGGACCTGCTGGCCACGCGTCTGGCCGGCACGGGCATCGAGCGCGACTTCCTGGCCGACGTCCGCGACGGGCTCGTACCGGGCACGTCGGCGCTGCTCGTGCTCTCCTCCGACGCCGACCTGGACGAGATCCGCCTGGTCATCGAGCGCGGGCGGGCCCGGGGCGACGTCCGGCTGGAGCACGCGATGCTGCGCGACGACGCGCCGCCCCGTCTCGCGACCGCCGTCCGCGACCTCGCGCGCCGCGACGCCTGAGTCACCGCGCATCTCGCCCGGACCGGGTGAGACGGCAGACCCGGCGCGGGGACTATCCAGGGATCAGTCAAGCCGAAGGAGTGGTTCCCATGGACTTCTGGGACGTCATCTGGTTCATCGTCGTCAGCTTCGCCTTCATCGCCTACCTCATGGTGATGTTCAGCATCCTGGCGGACGTCTTCCGCGACCAGGACCTCTCCGGCGGCCTGAAGGCCGTCTGGGTCGTGTGCCTCATCTTCGTGCCCTTCCTGACCGCGCTGGTGTACCTGATCGCACGTGGCCGGGGCATGGCCGAGCGTCAGGCCGAGATGGTCAGCCGCAACCGGGCGGCGCAGGACGCGTACATCCGCTCGGTCGCGAGCAGCACGCCCTCGGCACCGGACCAGATCGCCCAGGCCAAGGCCCTGCTGGACGACGGCACCATCTCCGAGCCCGAGTACGCGGCGCTGAAGGCCAAGGCCCTGGCGTGAACGGCCGGCACGAGTCGGGGGCGACGGCCGGACCGGACCGCCCGGCCCCGGCCGTGGCCCGCGCCCGGGTCATGAGCCAGGTGGCCGCGGTCGTGCTGCTGGTCACCGCGCTGCTGTCGATCGTCCAGGGCGTCGCTGCGCTCGCCGACGACGAGCTGCTGACCGGCGGCGACGACTACGCCTACGCCTTCGACCTCACCGCGTGGGGCTGGGTGCACCTGGTGATCGGCCTGCTGTCCGTGGCCGTCGCCGCCGGCATCCTGACCGGGCAGTCGTGGGGGTTCGTGACGGGACTCGTCGTCGCCGGCGCGTCCATGCTGGCGAACTTCGCCTTCCTGCCGGTCTACCCGCTGTGGACGTCGATCGTCATCGCCTTCGACGTGCTCGTGGTGCGGGCCCTGTGCACGCTGCTCCGCGACGTCGAGGCGCCGGGCAGCGGGGGCCACGCAGCCTAGACGCGCGGCAGCAGCCCGGCCCGGCGCGCGACGGCGACCGCCTCGGTGCGCGAGCCGGCGCCGAGCTTGCGGTAGACCGTCCGCAGGTGGAACTTCAGCGTGTTCGGCGACACGACCAGCTCGTCGGCGACCTCCCGCAGGGTGAGCCGGCCGGGCAGCAGACGGAGCACCTCGCGCTCGCGTCCGGTGAGCCCCTCGAGCGGCCACGTCGGCGGGACCTCCGCCACCGGCACCGGCGCCTGGGCGTGCCGCACCCGGTCCATCCAGGCCGACGGCACCCGCCACGCCTCGCGCTCGAGCAGGTCGGTCGCGGTCCCTCCCTCGGCGGCGACCGACCGCACCATCCCGTGGCGCACGGCGACCTCGGCCGCGACCCCCGCTCGTCCGAGCGCCGCCTCCCGGTCGCGCCCCGCCAGCGCGCGGGCCGTCAGCAGACCACCGACGACCTCGTGCCGCGGCCCGCGCGGCCGGGCCCGGGCGAGCACGGTCGCGGCCGCGTCACCACGACCCTGGGCGAGCAGGATCCTCGCCTCCCCGGCGGGACCCCAGAACGGGTCGGTGACGACCTCGACCCACGACCGGGCGCCGTCGACGTCGCCACGCACGAGGCACAGCGTCAGGTGCGCCGACCCGAGGCAGCTGCGGACGCCGCTGCCCGGCGACGGTTCGCTCCGGTCCCAGGCCGTCGCGTCGGCGCGGGCGAGCGCGACCGCCGCCTGCTCCGGACGTCCGGTCTCGAGCCGCAGCTGCACGAGCGCGAGGGTCGGCACGAGCGGCCCGAACCCTGTCGTCCGCGAGTCCCGGGCGGCCTGCTCGAGGGCAGACTCGGCCAGCTCGCGATCGCCGGTCTCCCGGGCGACGAGCGTCTCGGCCAGGTCGAGCGCCGCGCACAACGAGGTCATCCCGGCGTCGACCGCGATGCGGCGGACGCCGGTCACCGCACGCAGGGCGTCGCGGGGTCGCCCGGCGAGCGCCAGCCCCACGGCACGGGTGCCCTCCAGGGCGAGCCGGCGCGCGACGTCGCCACCGGCGGCCCCGCGCAGCTCGCGCTCCACCGCTCCGGCGTCGTCCCACCGCTCGTCGAGGGCGACCGCCGTCCCGGCGTCGCGCCAGCCCCGCCGCACGAGCGGGTGCGACCGATGGCTCGCCGGCACGTGCCGCAGGGCCTCGCGCAGCGCGTCGCCGCCCCCGGACCAGTCACCGTGGGCGAGCCGGTCGGAGGCGGTCCGGACGCGGTCCAGCGCCGCCGAGCCCGCCCCGCTCATGACCCGAGCAGACGTGCCTTCTGCGCCGCGAACTCCGCGTCCGTCAGGACACCGCTCTCCCGCAGCTCGCCGAGCCGCTCCAGCTGGGCGATCACGTCGTCGCCCGACGAGGCGGGCGCGGGTGGCGGCGCCGCGTACTGCGGCGGAGCCTCGTACTGCGCCTGCGCGTGCAGCGCGTCCTGCTCGGCCCACCGGCCGGCCTGCCGCCGCGAGACGCGGTTGGACACCGCCGTCGCCGTCCCCGCCACCACGGCCGTGCGCGCCATTCCTCGAAGAAGTCCCATGGTCCGTTCCTTCCGTCCGACCACTCGGGCGGGTCACCCGTGGCAGGCACCACGACCGCCCGGGTCCCAGTGAAGGCGGCTCCGTCGCGCGCGGGATCGTCCGTCGCGGGTGAACACCCGCGACGGACGGTCCCGGACCACGCTCAGGCCTGCCCGCCGTCCAGGTCGTCCAGCGCGGCCGCGACCTCGTCGGCGGAGATGCGGCCGCTGGCGACGACCTCGGCGCCGGCCCCGCGCAGGGCGGCGACGAACGGACGGGCCCACGTGTTCTCGTAGACCAGCACGCCGACCGCGTTGCCCGGCGCCGTCAGCGTGGCGCTCTCGGCCACGTCGTCGTCGTCGAGCAGGCCGGACTCCACCCCGGAGAACACGGCCAGGTCGATCGTGCCGTCGGCGTCCAGGTCGGCGAGCTCGACCGCGACCGCGCTGCCGTCCTCGGCGACCTTGGCCACCCGCAGGTCGAGCAGCCGGATGATCCCCCGGTCCACGAGGTCGAGCAGGGCCGCGAGCCCGCGCCCTTCCAGGCGTCCGCCCGGGAACTCGACGGCGAGGTAGTCGATGGGTCCGAGGGTCGTCCCCTCCTCGCCGCCGGCGCCGTCCGCGTCCTGGCTTCCGTCGATCTGATCGGTCATGGCTTCCTCCCTGGGTCCCCGCGCCTCGCGCGGTGCGGCTGCGGCCCCGACGGCCGCTCCTCGACGCTGGCACGCGCGGCCCCGTCCGTCCCCACCCCCGGCGGGGTGGGCACCGACCACTCATCCCCCGCGCCGGGTGAGGCCTCCCCGGCGCCTCGTGGCGAAGGTGGAGGGACCCGCACCCGCGGGCACGACGGGAGGCGCCGATGACCACGGACCACGCCCCGCACCGAGACCCGGGCACCGCGAGCGACCCGGCGAGCACCGACGCCGCCGGCGTCGCCGCCGCGCTGGACGTCGACCTCGCGACCGGGCTGTCCCCCGAGCAGGTGGCGGACCGGTTGGCGTCGGTGGGCCCCAACCGGCTGACCGAGTCGGCCGGCGAGTCCGGCTTCCGGGCGTTCCTGCGTCAGTACCAGGACTTCATGCAGCTGGTCCTGCTCGCCGCCGCAGTGGTCAACCAGGTCGTCACGGGCGAGACCGGCACCACCCTCGTGCTCGCCGGGCTGACCGTGCTGAACGCCGTCATCGGCCTGCGCCAGGAGGCCAAGGCCGAGGAGAGCGTGAAGGCGCTGGCCCAGATGATGCGCACGGTCGCGCGCGTGCGGCGCGGCGGCCGCGTGCTGGAGGTCGACGCCGCCGAGCTCGTGCCCGGGGACGTCGTGCTGGTGGAGGCCGGCAACCGCGTGCCCGCCGACGGCCGGGTCTGCGTCGCCGCGACCCTCGAGATCGAGGAGGCCGCCCTCACCGGGGAGAGCCTGCCGGTGGCCAAGTCGCCCGACCCGGTGTCCGGCGGGGACGTGCCGCTGGGCGACCGCACGTGCATGGCGTACATGAACACCTCCGTGACCCGCGGCCGAGGCGAGCTGGTCGTCACCGCGACCGGCATGGCCACCGAGATCGGCCACATCGCCGACATGCTGGCCAGCACCGAGTCGGGCAAGACGCCCCTGCAGAAGCAGCTGGACTCGCTGTCGAAGGTCATCGCCGCGATCGCGGGAGCCGCCCTCGTCCTGGTGCTGCTGCTCGGGCTGGGTCGTGGCGAGGAGTTCGACACCCTCTTCGTCACCGCCGTGGCCCTCGCCGTGGCGGCCATCCCCACCGGGCTGCCGGCGGTCGTGACGGCCCTGCTGTCGATGGGCACCCGCGAGATCGCCCGGCGCCACGCCATCGTCAAGCGGCTGCCGGCCGTCGAGACCCTCGGGTCGACGTCGGCGATCTGCTCGGACAAGACCGGCACGCTCACGCTGAACAAGATGACCGCCCGCCAGCTCGTCGTCCCCGGGCACCACCGCTGGACCGTCTCGGGCGAGGGCTACAGCACCCGGGGCACGATCAGCCACGTCGGCGGCCAGCGCCACGACCTCGACCCCTACCTCCTGCCGATGGTGCTGTGCGCCGACGCCGTGCTCGACGGCGAGCGACTGATCGGCGACCCCACCGAGGGCGCCCTCATCGTCCTCGGCGCGAAGGGCGGCCTCGACATCACGCAGACGAGGGCGGCGCTCCCGCGCGTGGCCGAGGTCCCGTTCGACTCCGAGCACAAGTTCATGGCGACCTTCCACCAGATGGCCGACGAGGACGGTCGCCCGGTCCTGCGCTGCTTCGTCAAGGGCGCACCGGACGTCCTGCTCGCCCGCTCGTCCACGCTCCGCCACCCCGAGGGGACGCTGGTGCCGCTGACCGCCGAGTCCCGGCGGCTGGCGGCGGAGACCAACGACAGCATCGCCGAGGCGGGCGAGCGCGTCATGGTCGTCGCCCGCCGCGACCTCGACCCGGCGACCCCGCTGACCGGCGACCTGCTCGCACTGGTCGACGACCTGACCCTGCTCGCGATGGTCGGCATCGTCGACCCGCCGCGCGCGGAGGCCCGCGACGCCATCGCCGAGTGCCGCGAGGCCGGCATCCGCGTGCGCATGATCACCGGCGACCACGCCACGACCGCGGCGGCGATCGCGTCCGAGCTCGGCATCCCCGGCCGGGCGGTCACCGGGCACGAGTTCGCCGCGATGAGCGACGAGGAGCTGACCGGTCGGCTCGACGACATCGGCGTCGTCGCGCGAGTGGCGCCCGAGGACAAGGTGCGGCTCGTCCGGCTGCTGCAGCGCAAGGGCGAGGTCGTCGCCATGACCGGTGACGGCGTGAACGACGCCCCGGCGCTCAAGTCCGCCGACATCGGCGTCGCGATGGGCATCACCGGCACCGAGGTCTCGCAGGAGGCCGCCGTGATGATCCTGACCGACGACAACTTCGCCACGATCGTGGGCGCCGTCTCCTACGGCCGCACCCTCTACGACAACCTGCTCAAGTACCTGCGGTTCCAGATGTCCACCCTCGTCGCGTACATCGCGGTGTTCCTGGGGGCCGGCATCTTCGACGTGGCCGACGGCGCGCCCCTGAACCCGCTCCAGATCCTGTGGCTGAACATGGTCGTCGACATCCCGCTGGCGATCGCCCTGGGGTTCGACCGCCCCGCCCACGGCCTCATGGCCCGGCCGCCCCGGCCGGTCGGCGCCCCCGTCCTGTCGGCCCGCAGCTGGGTCCGGCTGTGCGTGCAGGGTGCCGTGATGACGGTGGGCTCGCTCGTGGCCTACCAGGTCGGCGTCGCCCAGGACGACCCGTCGCTGGACGACGCGGTCGTGGCGTCCACGATGCTGCTCACGACCCTGTCGCTGTTCCATCTCGTCGCCGCGCTGCTGTGCCGTGACCAGGACGGCACGATCTTCGACCGGGACGCCGTGCCGGCCCTCGCGCAGCTGCGGCGGTACGGCATCGCGCTGGCCGCGATCGTCCTGGTCACGTCGCTCGACCTCCTCCAGCGGATCGTCGGCACCGCGGCGCTGACCCTCGACCAGTGGTGCGTGTGCCTCGGCCTGGCCGCGTCGCTCGTCGTGGTCGAGGAGCTCGTGAAGCTCGTCCTGCGCCACCGCAGGCCCACTCCGCCGGTCGCGTCGTCGGTCGCGCGACCGTCCTCCCCGCACCGGACCGCCTGAAGCGAAGGATCCCCGATGACGTCCCTGCCCCGTCCCAGCACCACCGCCCCCACCGACGCGCCCGGGCGCACCCGGGCCCACCGTGCGGCGGCGGTCGCGGCCGCGCTGACCCTGGCCCTCGTCGTCGCGGGCTGCTCCGAGGACGACCCCGTCGACGACACCACGTCGGCCGAGGCCTGGGCCGACGACGTGTGCTCCAGCGCCGCCGACTGGCTGGGCGTGCTGGCCACGGCGCGCACCATCCTGGCCGACCCCCGGCAGGTCAGCGTCGACGACCTCACGAGCACGATCCAGGACGTCGACGACGCCACGGCGGAGCTGGTCGACGACCTCGCGGACCTGGACGCGCCGGACACCGAGGCGGGCGACGAGGCCACGCAGCGCCTCATCGCCCTGTCCGACGACCTCGCCGAGCAGCGTGGCATCGTCGCGGACGCGGCGGCGCAGCCGGCCGGGTCGCTCGAGGCCCAGGTCATGCAGGCGGCCAGCATCGGCCGCGCGGTCGGCGTGATGATCAGCCAGGTCTCGGACGCCGTGGACGACCTGCGGACGCTCGACGGCGCCGACGAGCTGCGCGCCGCGTTCAGGAACAGCGACGAGTGCCAGGACCTGACGCCATGACCGGCCCACGAGCCTGCCCGGCGCCTCGTCCCGCGCACCGCAGGGCCGGAGGCGGCGACGATGGCTGACTCGTCCCCCGCGCCCGATCCTCCGCCGCCCCGCCTGCCGCGCGTGCCGGACGCGCTGTGGGGCGCCGGCTCCGTCGCCGTCGCCGGTCTCGGCCGCGGCGTGCGGGTCGGGGCGCGGGTCGCGGCCCCCGGCGTCCGGCTGCTGCTCGACCCCCCGCTCGTCCCGCACCGACGCCGGCCGGCGCGGGTGGTGGACGAGCTGGCCCGCCGCGGCCGCCGGGACCGGGCCGCGTCCGTCGCCGCGCGCGACCGCGCCGTCGCCGCCCTGCTCCCGGCGCTGGTCGCCTACGTGGCCCGGCTCGTGCCGCTGACCGACCTCGTGCGGCGGCACCTCGACCTGCAGGCGCTGGTGGCCGACGTCGACCTCGACGCGGTGGCCGGACGGCTGGACCTGGACGCGCTGGCGACCCGGCTCGATCTCGAGGCCGTCCTCGGGCGGCTCGACCTGACCGAGGTGGTCGCCCGACACGTCGACCTCGACGCCGTGGTGCGAGGTCTGGACGTCGACGCGGTCGTGGCGCGGATCGACCTGGACGCCGTGGTCGCGCGGATCGACCTGGCGGCCCTGGCCGGCGACGTCATCGCCGCGGTGGACCTGCCCGAGATCATCCGGGAGTCCAGCGGGTCCCTGGCCGCCGAGACGGTCCGCTCGGTGCGGATGCAGGGCATCAGCGCCGACCGGGCGGTGGACCGCGTCGTCGACCGGTTCCGGCTGCACCGCCGGCCCGGACCGGACGGCCTGCCCGGCGGAGCAGCACCATGAGCGCGCGTCCACCGGTCGGTCACGTCCCGATGGTGCCCACCGAGGCGCGTCCGCACCAGGGCCGGGAGGCCGGCGTCGTCAGCCGGCTGCTCGCCGCGACGATCGACCTCGCGCTCGTGGTCCTCGTGCTCGTCTCGGTCTACCTCGCGTGGGCCGGGCTGCGGTTCGTGCTCGACTCCCGCGGCTTCCACCTCCCCCGGCCGTCGACGGGACTGGTCGGCCTCTCGTACGTGGCCGTCGCCGTCGTCTCGCTGTCCGTCCCGTGGTGCCTGCGCGGACGGTCGTACGGGCAGCACGTGATGGGGCTGCGGGTCACCACGCTCGACGGCGGGCGGCTCGGGCTCGCCCGCGCCGCGGCGCGGGCGCTGCTCTGCGTGCTCGTCCCCGTGGGCCTGCTGTGGGTGGCGGTCAGCCGGCGGGACGCGGCCTGGCACGACCTCGTGCTGCGCACGAGCGTCCGGTACGACTGGGCGACCTGGACCTGACGCGGAAGCGGCCGGCTCAGCCGGCCAGCAGGTCGCGCTCGCGGGCGACGCGCACGGCCGCGTTGCGGCGCGAGACACCCAGCTTGCGCAGGATGTTCCGCACGTGGGTGCGCACGGTGTTGACCGAGATGAACATCGTCGCGGCGATCTCCTCGGTCGTGAGCAGCTCCGCCAGGTGGCCCAGCACCTCCCGCTCCTTCTCGGTCAGCGACTCCACCGGCACGTCGGCGCCGACCGGGTCGCGCGCCGGCCGCGGGCGCGCAGCCGAGAGCCGTCGCACGGCAGGACTGCGCTGGGCCTGCCACCACTCGCGCACCCGTCGCTCCAGGTCGGCCGTGGTCGCCGGGGAGGCGTACGCCTGCTCGGCCCGCAGCAGGTCGCGGAAGAACGGGGCGAACCGGTGGTGGCCCGGCCGGCCCGGCACGTCCTCGACGAACGCGTTGGCCGCGCCCAGCCGGGCGAGGGTCCGCCGGGCGGACGGGCCACCGAGCGTCTCGGCGAGCCCCGGGTCGAAGGTGTCCGGGATGCTCAGCGCCATGAGAAGTGCCCGGACGTCCGGTGGGTGCGTCCCGAGCACCTCGCTGCGCAGGTAGGCGGCCATGTCGTCGTCCCACCCGCCGCCGAGAGCAAGCCCGGGCTCGTCCTCGCGTCCGGCCACGGTGCGGCCCGCGAACCGCACTCCCGCCACCCAGCCGGCGAGGTGCTCGTTCATGCGGTGCACCGAGGCTGCCGGCAGCGGCACGCCCATCGCCCGCAGCAGCGCCGCGGCCTCGTCGTCGGTGAGCGCGAGATCGGCCGTCCGCACCTCCGTCACGGTCTGCTCGAGCCGGTACCGGTACAGCGGGAGCGCCGGGTCGGTCCGCGTCAGCAGCACCAGGCGGAGCCGGTGCCCGCAGTGCCGGAGCAGGAAGTCGACGTCGCCGGCCACGGCCGCCGACACCGGTCCGAGGCCGTCCACCACGAGCGTCATCGGCTCGGCCTCGGACGCCAGCGAGAGCGCGAGGGACCGGCGCGTCGCGGGGCCGAGCGGTCCGCCGTCCGGAGGCGGTCCGCTGGTCGGCACCGGGACGCCGAGCCGGGCCAGGCCGCCCACGACGCCGGCCCAGAACGGGTCCTCACGCTCCAGCGTCTGCCACTCCGTCCGCTCCCGGGACCGCGTGGACACCCAGTCGGCGACGAGCGTGGTCTTCCCCGTGCCCGCGGGCGCGCTCACCAGCACCAGCGGCGTGCGGGGCGTGGCGTCGAGCCGGTCGAGCAGGCGGTCGCGACGCAGCAGCCGACGCGGTCGGTCGGGGACGCCGGGCCAGCCGGCGGCCGCGGGCTCCTCGCGGGCCGGCCGTGCGGCGCCTCGACGTGAGGACTCCCCGGGCTGCAGCTGCACCTGTCGCACCTCCGCGGGGAAGGTAGCGAGCGCGGGCCGGGGCGGGCTCACCCGATTCGGGTGACCCCGGTGCGCGGTCAGGCTGCGCCGACGGGCACGGTCGGTCCCGGGCGACGGGCGTCGGTCCCGCTGCCGGCGGCTCGCCCCGCGCCCACGAGCACCTGCAGCACCGCCAGCAGCACGACGGCGAGCGCGAGCGACCACCACCACCGCTCGGGGGTCGCCTCGTTGCCCCACAGCAGCACGACGCCGGCCAGGACGACGACCACGACCCGCAACCAGGGGACGTTGGCGGCGACCCACGTCCCCGGACCGGCGAGCTGCGCGGCGGGGAGCGCGGCGCCGGCCCGCTCCAGGCCCCGCGCCACCGTGGTGCGGACGGCCGTGCCGGACCGGTTGGCGCCGGCGAACCAGCCGGCGGCGACGAGCGTCAGGCCGAGCCACAGCACGACCTCCCGGGCGCGCTGGAGGTACGCGATCATCGTCTCGTAGAACACGGTGCTCGCCGGGCCGAACCGCGTCCCCGAGAGCTCGGTGTCGAACAGCTGCCCGCCCACCGAGAGCAGCAGCGCCAGCAGCAGCGCGTTCGCCGCCACCACGGCCCCGATCGCGACCGCCATCGGCGGGCGCCGCCGGGCCAGGACGAACGCGGCGAGGTAGAGGACGCCCACGACCGGCAGCAGCCAGCGCGCGACCGGGTCGGTGAAGGCGTAGATGGTGCGCATCTGCTTGACCCGAGGGGCCTCCATCAGGACGATCTCGCGGCTCGTCTGCGGCACCGGGACGTTCTCGACGAAGGTCATCCCCCGGTCGGCCAGCCGCTGCTTCACCTGGTCGACGACCTCCGACACGTCCAGCACGACGTCGTCGCCCTGCAGGGAGACGGCGCCGCCGTCGCGCCCCTCCAGGACGCGCTGCAGCGCCTGCTGGGCCCGCGTGTTGACCCGCGTCCAGATCTCGGCGAAGGCGTCCGAGGCCAGGAAGCTGCGGACCTGACGCTCGACGGCGCTGTCGATCGCCGCGGACAGCGGACCGACCAGCAGCTGCAGCCGCGGGGCGCGGTCGCTCACGCTCGCGAACGCCTCCTCCAGCAGCGCGTCCACGTCGACCTGCTGCTGGATCGCGTCGGTGACGGTCCCGGCGAGCACCTCCTGCACCTCCGGGGCCTGCACGAGCGGCCCCACCGTGGCCACGTACCGCTGGCCGTCGTTGAGCGTGCGCTGGCCCCAGTAGGCGATGGCAGCGGGCGTGGTGAGCACCGCGGCCAGCACCAGGCACAGCACCGCACCGGCCGTGCGGCCCCACGTGGAGCGCGGCGCCGCGCGCTCGTCGACGACCGGACCGTTCGTCACCATGGTCGGCTCCCTCCTGGGTCGGGCGGCCATCGTCGCGCGCGGCGCCGGGCCCCGACCTCGTACGCGACGAGTGAGATCGGTCAGTCCGAGCCACCCGGCGCGTCCCGGTCCGCGCCCCCGCGGATCCACGACCCGAGCCGGCCCTCGTCGCCGGCGAGCACCCGTCCGAGCACGGCGGTCGCCAGCAGCACGAACGACACCACGTACAGCCAGGCGAGGTAGGTGAACGCCATGCCGATGGGTCCGTACCGGTCCGAGCTGACCTCCAGCGCCCAGGGCAGCCACGCGTCCGCCGCGGGGCGCAGGCCGAGCATCACCACGCCGAAGCACACCGCGGCCGGCAGCAGCACGCGGGCCGCGACCTGCCCGGACAGCAGCACCCACGGGACGAACAGGGTGACCGCGACGTCGGTGGCCAGCGACAGGGCCGCGGGCCACACCACCGGCGGCGGCAGCAGGCGCACCTGCTGCGCGAGGTTCTGCGTGACGACCACGGCCAGCACCATCACCAGCACCACCGCGAGCCAGCGCCACGCCGACCGGAGGCCGACCTGCGGACGCGCGACCTGCCAGATCACCGCGAAGGCCCGGGTGAGGGCGCGCGAGAGGCTGGTCGCCGACACCAGCACGAGCAGCACGCCGACGGCGCCGAACGCCGCGTCGCCGGACCCGTCGACGGCCTGGTCGATCAGCTCGCCCGACGAGTCCGACGCGCCCACCAGGTCGGACACCGCGTCGCTGCTGCCGGAGGCGACGAGCGTCGCGGTGACGATGAGCAGGGGAAGGACGGACGTGAAGAACTGGGCCGCGATCGTCATCGACCGGTCGAAGATCTCCACGCGCACGCAGGCCACGGTGGTGCGCAGCAGCGTCCGGCCGACCCAGCGGGACAGGAGCCAGTCGACCGGGCGGCGGGCCCGGGCGGGCAGCCGGGCCAGCAGCTCGTCGACGCGACGCGTGCCCAGCAGCGGCTCCGGGTGCTCGTCCCGGAGCGGGTCAGCCGCCATCGGCCCGCACCGGCGCGGACGCGTCGGTCCGGCCGGAGATCAGCGGCAGCGCCCAGGCCGTCCGGGTGTCGGCCTCGACCAGCACGGCCCGCGCGAGCAGGCTCAGCGGCACGGCGAGCAGGGCGCCGACCGGACCCAGGACCCACGCCCAGAACACCAGCGACAGGAAGGTGATGGTCGGCGACAGGCCGACGTTCTCCCCCACGACCCGCGGCTGGATGATCGACTGGATCACGAAGTTGACGACGCAGTAGACGACGATGACCGTCAGCATGAGGCCGGGGCCGTCCTCGAGCAGCGCCACCAGCGCCGGCGGCACGAGGCCGATGACGAACCCGATGTTGGGGATGAAGTTCGTGACGAACGACAGCACCGCCCACACGAAGGCCCCCGGGACGCCGATCACGTAGAGGGCGGCACCGTCCACCACCGCGACCACGAGGCCGAAGATCGCGGCGACCGCCATGTAGCGCCGGGTCCCGGCCGCGAAACCGCCGGCGGCCGCGACGACGTCCGGGAACCGGTGCCCGAGCACGGCCAGGTTGCGCCGCGACGAGTTGGTGTCGAACGCCATGAACAGCAGCACGGTGAACAGGAAGAAGACGTCGGTCAGCACCCCGAGCGTGCCCGCGAGCAGCGACACCACGATCTCGACCAGCTGCGCGGCGTCGGCGGCACCCACCACGGTGTCGATCTGCTCCTCGTCGACCCCGAACGACCGCAGCACGCCCCCCACGTCGGCGGCGAGGTCGGCCAGGTCGTCGGAGTACTCCGGCAGCAACGAGGCGAGCTGGGCGACCGACACGACGAGGGCGAGGGTCATCGCCACGATGAGCAGGTAGGCGGTGACCAGCATCAGCACCGAGACCAGCCACTCCGGCATCGACGTCCGCTCCAGCCAGCGCCGGACGGGGTGCACGGTGACGGTGATGACGAGCCCGAGGAAGACCGGCCCGACGAGGTCGGAGATGGCGTGCAGCCCACCGACGGTGATCGTCGCGGCGGCCAGCGCGACGAGCACGACGAGTCCGAGCGGCCACGCGCGGCCGCTCCTGCTCGCGGGCACGCCGGCGGGGGCGTCACGACCGGGGTCCGAAGCGTCCATGCCTCATCTGACGGCGCGCCCGGGCCGGGGCGGATCACTCGCGTCGGGTGAGGCCGGGGCCCGGCGCCGGCGCCGAGACTGGGCCGGTTCCCACACAGAGAGGCACCACCATGTCCCGCACCGACCCGATCCCCGGCAGCCTCGAGTCGACCCCGCCGTACCAGGGCGTCCGCTCGACGCCCGTCACCGGCTGGGCGGCCTGGATCTTCTTCGCCACGTTCATGCTCGTGCTCCTGGGCATCCTGCACGCCATCACCGGGCTCGTCGCGCTGTTCCGCGACCAGTACTTCGTCGTCGAGAGCAACGGCCTGGTGGTCACCGCCGACTACACGGTGTGGGGCTGGGTGCACCTGGGTGCCGGCCTGATCATGGTCGCGGCCGGCGTCAGCCTGCTGACCGGGCACCTGTGGGCCCGCATCGTGGCCGCGCTCGTGGCGATGGCCAGCGCCGTGGTCAACTTCTCGTTCCTGGCCGCCTACCCGTTCTGGTCGACGATCATGATCACCCTCGACGTCCTGGTGATCTGGGCCGTCATCGTGCACGGCACCGAGATGAAGGACGCGTGACGCGGGGGCACCGCGGCCGTCCGCGACGCCGGCTCAGTGCAGCAGCATGTTGAGGCCGACCATGACCAGCCCGAGCACCGCGGCGAACCCGGTCTCGACCACCGTCCGCCAGCCCGACACCCCGGCCAGGTGCGCCGCGAGGTAGCCGTACGCCCCCATGAGGACCACCGTCACCCACAGGCCGGCGGTCATGGCCGTCGTGAGCGCGACGCCCGACGTCGTCAGGATGCCGACCGTGGCCAGCGCCGGCACCCCGCCGAGCAGGATCGGCAGCTCCAGGCGGGTGCTGTCGAGCAGGCGCCGCGCCAGGTGCGGGTGCACGCCGTCGATCCCCCGCCCGAGCGCGTGCGTGTAGCCGTGCGTGAGCCAGTAGACGACCAGCACGCCCACGGCGCCCAGCAGGCTCACGTCCGTGCCCGCGTGGTCGCCCATCAGCGCCAGCGTCGCGCCGGTGACCACCGCGCCGTGGATCATCCCGGCCGGGTGCGAGGCGGCCGCCCACCGGGCGACCCCGACCCGACGCCCGACCCGCCGCCCGGTCGGCGCCGGTCGGGCGGCACCCGCGTCCCGGTCCCCGGTCATGGCGCGCCCCCCGGGGGCACGTCCGGCTCGGAGGGGCCGGGCTCCGACACCGTGGCCGCGGCCATCGCCGAGACCAGCTCGGCCGGGTCGTGCGTCCGCGCGAGCATCCGGCGCTGACGATCGGCTCCCGTGCCGACGACCGCGAGCCGGTCCAGCCGGGACGCGACGAGGTCGGCGTCCCCGCCCAGCGCGGGCGCGATCCGGGCCAGCAGCCGGCCCGCGAGCTCCGACCACGTCTCCAGCTCCCCGTCGTCGTCCGGCGTCGAGGTCCGGACGGGAGGACGGCCGCGCACCGCGACCGACAGCAGGTCGGCGTCCAGCTGCTCGTCCCCGACGATCTCCGGCGGCCGTCCGGCGCGCACGTCGTCGACCAGGACGGCGACGAGGGCCCGGCTCACCGCGGCGACGAGCACGGCGTCCGCCGCCTCGAGCCCGGTGTCGGCGACCCGGACCTCGAGGGTCGGGTACCGCGGCGACGGCCGGGCCATGAAGTACACGCTGCGGACGTCGATCGCGGCTCCGTCCCGCACCAGGCCGTCCACCGTGCGGTCGTAGTCCGTCGCCGATGCCCAGACCTGCGGCGGACGGAACGTCGGCCAGCGCAGCTGGCGGCTGAACCGTGTGCTGCTCCATCCGCTGTCCCGGCCGTGGCCCAACGGCGAGCTCGTGCCGAGCGCGAGGATCGTCGGCAGCCAGGGCCGCATCCGTCCGGCCACGTGCACCGCCAGCTCGCGGTCGTCGACGCCGACGTGCACGTGGCAGGCGCACGTGCCGCCGGTCGCGGTCGCCTCGGGCAGCCGGGCCGCCAGCGCGCGGTACCGCGGGTCGTCGGCCACGTGGTCGAGGCCCGGCTCGTCGGCCCACGGCGCGCCGATCGCCACCAGCTGGGCCCCGGCCTCACGCGCCGCGGACGCGACGCGGCGGCGCAGCCCGACGAGCTCGTCCTCCAGCTCGGCCATGTCCGTGCAGATGCCCGAGGACGTCTCGACCTGGAACCTCATCAGCTCGGGCTTGACGCGCGGGTCGGCCACGGCGCGCACGACCTCGGCCGCGACCGGTCTCACGGTCCCTCGAGGCTCGAGCAGCAGGAGCTCCTCCTCCACGCCGACGGTGAGCATGGTCCTCCGTGCCGTTCGCTGGGTGGACGAGCACGGTCGTGCCCGGTGGCGACAGCGTGCGGGGCACCGGCCTGCGCCGCCTCACCCCCGTCGGGTGAGGCGCCGCAGGCCGCCTCAGAGGCAGGCTGCCGGTCAAGGTTCCGCGCGAGCAGAGGAGCGCACGATGTGTCGGTGGCTGGCCTACTCCGGTACTCCGGTCCTGCTGGAGGAGCTGCTCTACAAGCCCGAGTACTCCTTGATCGACCAGAGCCTGCACTCGCGGATGGGCGTCGAGACGACGAACGGCGACGGTTTCGGCATGGGCTGGTACGGGCTGGTCGAGGGCGACGGTGAGCTCCCGCCCGGCCGCCGCCCCTCCGTCCCCGTGCTGTTCCGCGGCGTGGGCCCCGCGTGGGGCGACCAGAACCTGCGCGAGCTTGCTCGGTCCACGTCGTCCGGCCTGTTCCTGGCCCACATCCGGGCCAGCACGGGCACCCCGGTGCAGCAGACGAACTGCCACCCGTTCCGCCACGAGCAGTGGCTGTGGGTGCACAACGGGGCCATCCGCGGGTTCGAGACGATGAAGCGTGACCTGGTGATGGCGGTCGATCCGCGCCTGTACGGCAGCATCGCCGGGTCGACCGACTCCGAGGTGATGTTCCACCTCGCCCTGACCTTCGGGCTCGAGGAGGACGCCGTCGGCGCCGTCGAGCGCATGGTCGGGTTCGTCGAGGCGACCGGACGCCGCCACGGTGTCGAGGACCCGATGCAGATGACGGTCGCCACGACCGACGGCGAGAAGCTCTGGGTCTTCCGCTACTCCAGCGAGCACCACAGCCGGACGCTGTACGTCAGCACCGCGCTCACCGCGCTGCGGCAGCTCTACCCGGACAACCCGACGTTCGCCGGCCTGTCCGACGAGACGCGAGTCGTCGTCTCCGAGCCGCTGGGCGACCTCGTCGGCGCCTGGAACCCGCTGCCCGAGTCCAGCTACGGCATCGTCGAGGAGGGTGACGACACGCTCGGCACCTTCCAGCCGCAAGAGCCCTGAGGCCGTCCGATGAGCGACGAGACCCGGGTCGGCACCCGCGCGGGCGGCGTGCTCGCCGCGACGTGCCTGTCGACCCTCATCGTGAACGCCAACACGTCGGCCGTGAGCATCCTGCTGCCGGCCATCTCCGAGGACACCGGCACGTCCGTGGCGACGCTGCAGTGGGCGGTGACCGGCTACTCGCTCGTGGGTGCGGCGGTCATCGTCACCTCCGGCTCGCTCGGCGACGTGCTCGGCCGCAAGCGGGTGTTCCAGCTCGGCCTGCTGCTGTTCGTGGCGTCGTGCATCCTCATCGCGCTCGCCCAGTCCGGCGCCATGGTGATCGCCGGACGCGTCGTCCAGGGCGCCGCCGGCGCCACGATCCTGGCCTGCGGGCTGAGCCTGCTGTCGGTCGCGAACAAGGGCCAGGCCCAGATGCGGGCCGTCTCGTTGTGGGGCGCGGCGGCGGCGGTCGGCGCCGCGGCCGGCCCGCTGCTGGGCGGCGTGCTGGTGGACGCGACCGGGTGGCAGGGACTGTTCTGGATCGACGCCGGCGTGGCCGTCCTGTGCATGGTGCTGACCTTCTTCATGGTGAGCGAGTCGCGCGACCCGGACCGACCGCGGTCGATCGACTACGCCGGCACCGTCCTGATCGCGCTCACCCTCACGCCACTCATCCTCGCCGTGACCGAGAGCAGCGACTGGGGCTGGTTCTCGGTCAGGACGATCGGCTGCTTCGCCGTCGCGCTCGTCGCCGGCTGCGCCTTCGTCGAGGTCGAGCGGCGCGTCCCCGTGCCTCTGCTGGACCTGGGCCTGCTGCGCAACCGTGTCCTGGTCGGCTCGACCGTCGCGATCCTCATCGGCGCCGGCACCATCAACGCGCTCATGTACCTGCTGAGCCTGTACTTCCAGGACCCCGCCGCGCTCGGCTTCAGCCCGCTCGACGCCGGGCTGGCCACGCTGCCCGCGACCGTCGGCCTGGTCGTCGCGGCACCGCTCGTGCCGCGGCTGGCCGACAAGATCGGCGCGCGGCAGACCGTCGGCCTCGGGTTCGCGCTCAGCACCGCCGGCTTCGTCGTCGTGGGGCTCGTCGACCCCTCGTGGCGGTACGTGGCGTTCCTGCTGCCGCTGGTCGCGATCGCCGTCGGCATGGGCATGTCGAACGGACCCGCCTCGTCGGCGGCCACCGCCGCGGTGCCCGAGCGGCAGGTCGGCGGGGCGTCCGGCGTCTCGAACATGGCCCGCTACGTCGGCGCCGCCGTCGCCACCGCCCTGGCCGCGACCATCTTCGACGGGGTCATCGAGGGACGCCGCGGCGACGGGGCGTCCGCCGGGGACGCACTCGCCTCCGGGCTCTCCGCCGCCGCCTGGACGATGGCCGCCATCAGCCTGGTCGGCGTGATCATGGCCGTCGTCATGGGCCGCACCCGCACGCCGACCGGGACGCTCGCGGACGCGGCGGCGTCCGCGGCCGCCATCAGCCACACCCTGCCCACGACGGCCACGGCCGGGACGGAGCGAGCCCGATGACCGACACCGAGACGGCCGTGCAGCCGTTCACCGCCGACGACTACGCCGCCCGCATGCGCCGGGCCGCCGAGCAGGCCACCGCGGCCGGCCTGGACGGCCTGGTCGTCATGCCCGGACCCGAGCTGGTCTGGCTCACCGGCTACCGGCCGACCGCGATCACCGAGCGGCTCACCGCCCTCGTCCTGCGTCCCGGCCACGACCCGGTGCTCGTCGTGCCCGCCCTGGAGCAGCCCGACGCCGAGGGTGCCCCGGGCGCCGCGGCGGTCGAGCTCGAGGCGTGGACCGACGGCCAGGACCCCTTCGCCCGCGCCGGCACGCTGCTGGGCGCGACGGCGACGATGGGCATCTCGGACTCGGCCTGGGCGATGCACCTGCTCGGCCTGCAGGCCGCCGTGCCCGGCAGCCGCTACCGCTCGCTGACCGACAGCCTGCCCATGCTGCGCGCGGTGAAGGACGACGCCGAGCTCGCGCGGCTGCAGTCCGCCGCCGCGGCCGCGGACGCGACGTACGAGCAGGTCGTCGGGCTGCGGTTCGCCGGCCGCAAGGAGACCGACGTGGCCGCCGACCTCGCCCGGCTGCTGCGCGAGCACGGCCACGAGCAGGTCGACTTCACCGTGGTCGGGTCGGGCCCGAACGGGGCCAACCCGCACCACGAGGCCGGCGACCGGACGATCGAGACCGGCGACGCGATCGTGCTCGACTTCGGCGGGCTCAAGCACGGGTACGGCTCGGACACGAGCCGCACCGTGAGCGTGGGCGACCCGTCGGCGCAGCTGCGCGAGGTGCACGAGGTGGTGCGGGCCGCGCAGCAGGCCGGCGTGGAGGCGGTCCGGCCGGGCGTCGCCTGCCAGGACGTCGACCGCGCGGCGCGTCGGGTCATCACGGAGGCGGGCTACGGCGAGCGGTTCATCCACCGCACCGGGCACGGCATCGGCACCACCACGCACGAGCCGCCCTACATGATCGAGGGCGAGGAGCAGCCGCTCGTCGAGGGCATGTGCTTCTCGGTCGAGCCCGGCGTGTACCTGCCCGGCGTGCTCGGCGTGCGGATCGAGGACATCGTGACCGTCACCGCCGACGGCGGCCGCCGGCTCAACGTGACCGACCGCGCCCTGCACGTCGTCGAGTAGCCCATCGTCACCCGGGACGGGTGAGCACCCGGCCGCGCGGGCCCGCGCATGCTGAGCAACGACGATCGGATCTCTGGACGGGAGACCACCATGAACCGAGGACCACGGCCCGAGGACCGGCGATGAGCACCGCCGACCTCCCCGCCGACGCCGCACGCGCCGCCCGCGCCACCCGCACCCGGGCGAGCACGACCCAGTGGATCTCGTGGGTCGCCCTGGCGATGATGACCACCAGCTCGGTCGCGAGCCTGCGCGCCGCACCGACCATGGCGGTGTACGGCCTGGCCTGCGTCTTCCTGTACCTGCTGCCGGCCATCGTCTTCCTGCTGCCGACGTCGCTGGTCTCGGCCGAGCTCGCCTCGGGCTGGGAGGGCGGCATCTACAAGTGGGTGTCGGAGGGCCTGTCGAAGCCGCTGGGCTTCCTCGCCGTCTGGTGCCAGTTCGCGATGACGATCTTCTACTACCCCAGTCTCCTGGGGTTCGTCGCGAGCACCTTGGCGTACGTGTTCAACCCCGAGCTCGCCAGCAGCGGCGTGTGGACGGCGGCGGTCATCATCGTCGTGTACTGGTCCGGCGTGTGGGTCTCGTCGCGCGGCACCAAGGGCGTCGCGGGACTGGCCAGCGGCGGCCTGATCATCGGCACCCTGGTGCCCGGCGTCGTGCTCGTGCTGCTCGGCGTGGTCTTCCTGGGCCAGGGCAACGAGTCCGCCGCCCCCATGACGTCCGAGAACCTGCTCCCGGCGTGGGCCGGCCTGTCGAGCCTCGTGCTGATCGTCAACAACTTCCTGTCGTACTCGGGCATGGAGATGAACGCGGTGCACGTCTCGTCGCTGAAGGACCCGGGCAAGGAGTTCCCGCGGTCGATGTTCCTGGCGATGGGACTCGTGCTGACGATCTTCATCCTCCCGGCGCTGGCGATCAGCTGGGTCGTCCCGGCCGAGGAGCTGTCGCTCACCGCCGGTGTCATGCAAGCCTTCGACGCGGTGTTCGCGAACTTCGGCTGGCAGTGGCTGACGCCGATCGTCGGCATCATGCTGGTCACCGCGTCGCTCGGCGGCATGCTCACCTGGCTGGCCGGACCGTCCAAGGGCCTGCTGCTCATCTCGCGCCAGGAGGGCTACCTGCCCCCGTTCCTGCAGCAGCTGAACAAGAACGGCGTGCAGCAGAACATCCTGGTCGTGCAGGGCGTGGTCACGACGCTCATCGGCCTGGCCTACGCGCTCATCCCCGACGTCTCCAGCGCCTACTGGATCTTCTCGGTGATCACCACGCAGGTGTACCTGATCATGTACCTGCTCATGTTCGCCGCCGCGGTGCAGCTGCGGCGCAAGCACCCCGACCATCCCCGCGGCTACCGCGCCCCGATGCTGGTCGGCCTGTGCGGGGTGGGATTCGCGGCCTCGCTCGCGGCCCTGCTGGTCGGCTTCATCCCGCCGTCGCAGTTCGCGTCCGGCGACCCGGCGCTGTACTTCCTCATCGTCGGTGGCGGCGCCCTCGGGCTGGGGCTGCTCGTGCCGTTCCTGTTCCTCAAGGCCCGCAAGCCGTCCTGGAAGCAGCCCGAGCCGAACGAGGTGACACCGTCATGACCACGTCGACGGAGACCCAGAGCCACCGCGAGCGATCGTGGATCTACATCACCAGCTGCGTGCTGCTCGCCGGCCTGGTGATCGCCGGGCTCATCGCCTTCCGCGGCGCTCGGGAGACCGCGCGCGCCGAGGACAAGGCCGACGAGCTCATCGCCGCGCTCGAGGAGCGGGGGGCCCGCACGCCCGATCGCGACCTGATCGTGCGGGTCCTGGGCGACGACGGTGGATCCACCTGCCAGGACCCGAACGCGGCCCTGAACCGCGCCACCCTGTTCTCGCTGCTGACCAACGGGGCGAGCGGGCCGGGCCTGCGCCCGGTCGTCGCCGAGAGCCGGGCCGTCCAGGGCCAGCTGCTCATCATCGAGACCTACTGCCCCGACGAGCTCGACGACTTCCAGAAGTTCGTCGAGGACCTCGAGACCGCCGACCACGTGGGTGACTGAGCCATGGACCTCCGCAGCCGTGTCGACGAGCTGATGCCGACCGCCCACGACGAGCTGGCCGAGCTGGTGGCCATCCCCTCGGTGGCCGACCCGCGGCAGTACCCCGCCGAGGAGTGCGCCCGCGCCGCCCGCTGGGTGCAGGAGAAGTTCGCCGGCGTGGGCTTCACGGACGCCCACCTGGCCGAGACCGCCGACGGCAGCATGGCGGTCGTCGGGTCACGTCCCTGCGGCGACCCGGACGCACCCACCGTGCTGCTGTACGCGCACTACGACGTGCAGCCGCCGCTGGACGAGGCCGCCTGGCGCACGCCCCCGTTCACGCTCACCGAGGTCGACGGACGCTGGTACGGCCGCGGGTCGGCCGACTGCAAGGGCAACATCGTCATGCACCTGGCCGCCCTCCGGGCGCTCGGCGACGACGTGCCGGTGAACCTGCGGCTGGTCGTCGAGGGGTCCGAGGAGCAGGGCACCGGCGGGCTCGAGGCGTTCGTGCCGCCGAACGCCGACCTGCTGCGGGCCGACGCGATCCTGGTCTGCGACACCGGCAACGCGGCGGTCGGGCAGCCGGCCGCGACGGTCAGCCTGCGCGGCATGGTCAACGTCGTCGTGACGCTGGAGTCCAGCTCCACCGAGGTCCACTCGGGCATGTTCGGCGGAGCCGCCCCCGACGCGCTCGCCGCGCTGGTCGCCACCCTGGCCAGCCTGCGCGACGCCGAGGGCAACACCACCATCACCGGCCTGGACGCGTCCCGCCGCTGGTCGGGCGCGCCCTACCCGCCTGACCAGTTCCGTTCCGACGCGGGCGTGCTGGAGGGCGTGCGACTGCTGGGCGACGGCACGGTGGCCGACATGCTGTGGGCCCGGCCCGCGGTGACGATCCTGGGCATCGACTGCCCGCCGGTCGTCGGGTCCGCGGCCGCCGTCGTCCCGCGCGCGGCGGCCCGCCTGAACCTGCGGATCCCGCCGGGCGTCACGGCGGCCGACGCGCAGACCGCCCTCGAGGCGCACCTGCGGGCGGCCGTGCCCTGGGGCGTCCGGTGCACCGTCGAGGTCGAGGCGACCGGCTCGCCGTTCGAGGCCGCGACCGACGGCCCGGCCTACGAGGCGATGGCGGCGGCGATGAAGGAGGCGTACGGCACCGAGATGACCCACCTGGGCCAGGGCGGCTCCATCCCGCTGTGCAACGTGCTCGACGAGACGTTCCCCGCCGCGGAGATCATCCTCATGGGCGTCGAGGAGCCGCAGGCGCTCATCCACGCACCGAACGAGAGCGTCGACCCCGGCGAGCTCGCGTCGATGGCGCTGGTGGAGGCCCTGTTCCTGCAGCGTCTCGCCTCCACGTCCGCCTGACGGGGCCGTCGGGGCCCATGACCAGCCGTGGCGAGGTCTACGACTCCCTCGACCTGGCCCTGCGGATCGGCGAGGTGCTGCTGTCGTCGGGGGCGGGTGCGGCCGACGTGAGCTCGACGATGCTGGACGTCGCCCACGCCTGCGGGCTGCGCAACGTCTCCGCCGACGTGACGTTCGTCGACCTCACGCTGCGCCACCAGCCCGGCCGCGACGACCCCGTCACGGTCCTGGTCCGCCGGGTCAACCGGCGCGCGGTCGACTACGCCGACCTGATCGAGGTCGACCGGACCGTCCACGAGACGGTCGACGGCACCGTCACCCGGGAGCAGGCGCGTGAGCGGGTCGCCCGCATCGTCTCCACCGGCCACGCCCGGCGACGCTGGGCGGTCACGCTCGGCTGGGGCGTCATGGGCGCGGGCATCGCCCTGACCCTGGGCGGAAGCCCGGTGGTGTGCCTCCTCGCCTTCGTCGCGGCCTGCGGCATCGACGGCACGCAGATCCTGCTGCCGGCCCACCGCATCCCGGCGTTCTACCAGCAGGCCGCCGGCGGGTTCGTCGCCACGATGGTGGCGGTCGCCGCGGCCGCAGGCGACCTCGCGGTGAGCCCGTCGCGCGTGGTCACCGCCGGCATCGTCATGCTGCTGGCCGGCGTCGGCATCATGGGGGCCACCCAGGACGCACTCACCGGGTTCCCCGTGACGGCGTCGGCCCGGCTGATCAACGCGTTCCTCGACACCGCCGGGATCATCGCCGGCGTCAGCGCCGGCCTGACCGTCGGCGACCTGGTGGGCGTCCGGCTCGTGAACGCCAACACCGGGGCGAGCGGCCTGGCCGAGGCGGGCGTGACCGTGCTCGGCGCCGCGCTGGCCGCGGCCGCGTTCGCCTATGCGTCCTACGCACCCCTGCGCGCCCTGGCCGCGGTGGCCGTGGTCGGCACGCTGGCCCACGTCGTCATGCTCGCCATCGACCAGACCGACGTCGGACGCACCTGGGGCTCCGCGGCGGCCGCCGTCACCATCGGCACGACCTGCTACCTCGTGGCGAGGCGCTTCCACGTCCCTCCCCTCATCGTCGTCGTGCCGGCGATCGTCCCGCTCCTGCCGGGGCTCGAGATCTACCGCGGCCTCGCACTGCTGGCCGAGGGCAAGGACGGCGTGCTGCAGCTGGCGTCAGCACTGGCGACGGCCCTCTCGCTGGCGGCGGGCGTCATCCTCGGCCAGTACCTGGCCCATCCCCTCGACCAGGGCGCGTACCGGATCGAGCGGCGGCTCGCCGGCCCACGCATGGTCGGCACGCTCCGCCGCACCGGCCTGCGAGGCCGGCGCGGCTGACGTGCGGCCGGCGTGACCGCCCGCGCCGCGCCTCCGTCCAGTTCGCCCGATGCGGGTGAGTCCCTCCTCGTCGTCCTCGCGTCGACTACGAGGGTCCAGCAGAGGTCGCACCGGACGGGTCTGGAGGCGGGCGTGTCAGGTACGAGAGGTCCCATCCGCACCCCGGGACTCACGTGGCGGTGGTCCGACGCGCTGCGCGGAGCCGTCACCGCGGCACCCGCCTCCGTGGCAGCGCTGTCGGACGTCCAGCTCGGCGCCGGCCTCGCGATCGGGCTGCTCCCGGTCTGCCCGCTCCCCCTGCCACCCTCACGGGTGGCCCGGGTCAAGCTCGCCCTGTACGGCGTCCTCGCCGCCGTCTCGATCCTCGTCGGTGGTGTGCTGGCGCAGTGGCCCGCGGTGGCGGTGACCGCGATGCTGCTGGCCGGCGGGGCCATGGGACACCTGGTCGCGCACCTTCGACGGCCGATCGCGATGCTCGGCCTGCTGCTGTGCCTGCCCCTGCTCGCCGTCGGCTTCAGCTACCCCGGACCGGAGACCACGGCCGGGCTGGCCGTCGACATCCTGCTGGGCACCGCGTGGGCCGTCCTGGTCGCCGTCTGCTGGCCCGGGGGACGCACCCCCGCGGCACCGCCGGTGGCCGAAGCGCGGCGCACCCCGGCGACGATGGTGCCCTACGGCTGGATCGCCGGTCTCGTCGGTGCCGTCTGCGCCGCGATCGGCTTCGCCGCCGACCTCGAGCACGTGGGATGGGCTCCTGCGGCAGCGTTGCTGGTGATGCGGCCCAATCCGCCGACGCAGCGGATGCGTTCCCTCGATCGTCTCGCCGACGTGGTGCTCGGAGCCGTGGCCGCGTCGCTGCTGGTGGCGATCGACCCACCCGGGTGGGTGTACGCCGGGGCGATCGGACTGGTGGTGGTGGCGGCCACGGCGACCAGCGGCAGCCGCTGGTACGTGCTGCCCACCTTCACCACGTTCTTCGTGTTCGTCCTGCTCCTGGCTCGCGACCCGGCGGACGCGCCCCACCGGTTCTGGGAACGGTCCTTGGAGACCGGCCTCGGCGTCGCGGTAGCGGCCCTGGGCGCCTTCCTCGTCCTGCCGGCCGTCCTGCGACGGCGTCGCCGCGACGCGGCGGAGCCGCCCCCTGGCACCAGCACCCGCCCACCGTCTCCGCGCGGAGGCAGCGCGGCGGACCCGAGGCGGGCGGACTGATGGGCACGTACGGGCCCGCGGCCGACCAGGGCCCCGAGTCCGAGCTGCCCGCGAGCGGACCCTCTCGCTGGCGGCGCGTCCTGGGACGGTCCCGATGGGGGCGCCCGACCCGCCAGGACGCCGTCGCCGGGTTCGTCACGGGCCTGTTCTCGATCCCCGAGGGGATGGCCTACGCCTCCATCGGCGGATTCAACCCCCTGCTCGGCCTGTACTCGGGGATGGTGCCGACGGCGGTCGGGTCGCTGTTCTCCCGCACCGTGCTGATGACCACCACCCTCACCAGTGCCATCGCGTTGACCTCGCACAGCGTGCTGGACGAAGCGGGCCTGGATGCCGACGACCCCAGGCACATCGCCACCCTCACGATCCTCGTGGGGGCGTTCATGCTGCTGTTCGGGCTGCTCGGGATGGGCTCGCTGATGAGCTTCGTGTCGAACGCGGTGATGACCGGCTTCACCACGGGCATCGCGATCCAGATCCTGGCCGGCGTCATCGAGGACGCCACCGGCTACCGGACGAGCGCCCACAACACTCTCGCCAAGCTCGGCGACGCCGTCATCCACGTCGGAAGCTGGGAGCCCACCTCCACGGTCGTGGCCGCCGCGACCGTCGCCTGCTGGTTCGCGCTCCACGCCGTCGAGCGCCTTCGAGCGTTCGCGATCCTGCTCGCCCTCATCATCGCCAGCCTGCCGGTCGTCGTGCTCGACCTCGACGTGCGTCTCGTCGGCGACATCGGGACGATCCCGCGGTCGTTGCCCCAGCCCGTGGTCCCGGACCCCGGCGTCGCGCCGGAGCTGATCACCGGCGCGGTCGCCGTGGCGCTGGTGGCCCTCGCCCAGGCTGCGGGAATCGGCGCCGCCGTGCCGAACCCGGACGGGACCCGCAGCAACGTCTCCGGCGACTTCACCGCCCAGGGCGTGGCGAACATCGCCGGGGGGTTCTTCCGGGCGCTTCCCACCGGCGGGTCCATGTCACGCACCGGGGTCGCGACCAGTGCCGGCGCCCGCACCCGCTGGGCCGGCGTCTTCGCCGGCATCGTGCTCGCTGTGCTGGTCCTGGTCGCCGGTCCCCTCGCCGAGCAGATCCCCATGCCCGTGATCGGCGGCCTGATCGTGGTCATCGCCGGTGAGCTGATCATCGGCCGGCTCGGCGACATCAGGCTGGTCGCGCGCACCGGCCCCCTGCCCACGGTCGCGATGATCGCGACCTTCGTCGCCACCACCCAGCTCCCCCTGCAGGACGCGATCCTGCTCGGCGCGGGACTGTCGCTGCTGCTCTTCTGCGTCAACGCGCAACGACGGGCCCGGATCCGGGCGCTCGAACGAGACGCGCGCGGTCGATGGCGCACCACCGACGTGCCTCCGCGCGTCGAACCGGGCACGGTGACGGTGCTCCACTACGAGGGCGTGAGCATGTTCGCCGAGGTCGCCCGGCTCGACGAGGAGTGGCCCGCCCTCGCGGAGGCACGCGAGGCGGTCGTGATCTTCCACGTCCGGACCCTGCCCGACGTCCCGTCGTCGACGATCATCAAGGCTCTCGCCCAGCGCGCCCACCAGCTGACCGACCACGGGTCGCGACTCATGGTGGTGGGCCTGGACCCGACGCTGATGAAGGTGTTCGACCGCACCGGCCTCAGCTCGATCCTCGGATCCGAGAACGTCGTCATGAGGACGCCGACCTTCTTCGAGGCGCTCGACCACGCGTACGACGACGCGCTCGCGTGGACCCGCGGGCAGCGCCCGCGGGAGTCCGGATGAGCCCGGCCGCCCGGGCGATCAGGCGCGCCGCGACGATCCTCCAGAGCCTGCGCCCCCGGCGCTCGGACCTGCGGGCGGACGCGCTCGCCGGCCTGCCGCAGGCGATCAGCACCGTGCCCGACGGCATGGCCTCCGCCGTCCTGGTGGGGGTGAACCCGGCGTACGGACTGTACGCGGGGTTCGCCGGGCCCATCGGCGGCGGACTGACGACGTCGACGAAGCTCATGGTGGTCACCACCACCACCGCGGCCGCCCTGGCGGCCGGGTCGGCGCTCGACGGTCTGTCCGCCCCCGAGCGCGACTCCGCGCTCGTGCTGCTGACCCTGCTGTCCGGACTCCTCATGATCGCCGCCGGGGTCCTCAGGCTCGGCCGGTACGTCCGCTTCGTGTCGCACTCGGTCATGCTCGGCTTCCTCACGGGCGTCGCGGTCAACATCACGCTGGGCCAGCTCCCCGACCTCGTCGGCGCGCCGTCCGAGGGGTCGCTCAACGTGACCAAGGCGTGGCACGCCCTCACCCACCTCGGAGCGATCTCGTGGCCCGCTGCGGCTGCCGGCCTCGGCGCGGTCGCGATCATGGCCGCGCTGTCACGGACCCGGTTCGAGCTGATGGGCTCGCTGCTCGCGGTCGTCGTCCCGACCGCCGTCGCCGTGGCGTCGGGGACGGACCGGATCGCGACGGTCGCGGACGCCGGCGAGATCCCCCGCGGCGTGCCGCCGCTGGTGCTGCCGACGCTGTCCGACCTGTCGTGGGAGCTCGTCGGGGGCGCCCTGGCGATCGCGGCCATCGTCCTCGTCCAGGGTGCGGGCGTCGCCCAGTCGGCCCCGAACCCCGACGGCACCCCGTCACGGATCAACGTCGACTTCGTCGGCCAGGGCGTCGCCAACCTCGGCTCGGGCGTCTTCCACGGCATCCCCATCGGCGGGTCGGTGAGTGCGACCGCTCTGAGCCGGGCCGCCGGCGCCCGCTCTCGCTGGGCGGCGATCCTCGCCGGCGCGTGGATGCTGCTCATCCTCGTCGCCCTCGCCGGCGTGGTGGGTCACGTCGTGATGCCGACGCTGGCCGCGGTGCTCATGTACGCGGGCGTCATGTCGGTCCGTCCGGCCGACCTGCTGGAGGTGCTGCGCACCAGCACCATCTCCCGGGTCGCGCTCGTCGGCACCTTCGTGGCCACCCTCGTCCTCCCGGTGGCTGCTGCCGTCGGGGTCGGAGTCCTGGTGTCCCTCCTGCTCCAGCTGAACAAGGACGCGCTCGACCTGCGCGTCGTCCGCCTCGTGCCCCACGCGGGCGACCTCGTCGAGACGGACCCGCCCGCGGTGCTGCCCGATCGCGAGCCCGTCGTCCTCGACGTCTACGGCAGTCTCCTTTACGCGGGATCGCGCACCCTCGAGGCCCGGCTCCCGGACCCGGGCGACGCCGACCGTCCCGTGGTCGTGCTCCGACTGCGGGGGCGGACGTCCCTCGGGTCGACGTTCTTCGCCGTCATGGCCGCCTACGCCGCCGACCTTCACGACCGCGGCGGCCTGCTCTACCTCTCCGGGGTCTCCCCCGACGTCGTCGAACGCTTCCAGCACACCCAGGCCCTCGACGTGCAAGGCATGATCCGCATCTTCCGGGCCCGCCCCGCGCTCGGCCGGTCGACCGGAGCCGCCTTCGCCGAGGCGAGCAGCTGGCTCGTCGAGCCCCGGCCCGGCAGGCCCGACCTCGGGTGACCCGGCCGGAGGGGATCCGCCGCACGGCGACTATCGACTCGTGCCGTCCGGCACGAGCAGGTCGGACTCGTGCGCACGCCACCAGTCGGTGCGGCGCAGCACCAGCACGAGGTCCTCCGGCACGCGCTCGAGGCCGAGCCGCACGTCGCCCAGCTCGTCGGTCAGCGACCGCAGGAGGTCCAGGAACGGCACCGTCACCCTCGACACCGCCTCGGCGTCCAGACGCACCTCGCGCGGTGCGGTGGCGCACGCCGCGACCAGCCTGAGCACCTCGTCGTGCGTGGCCGTGGCGTTGCCGGTGTAGACCCCGCCGAGCAGGCGCAGCCTCAGGACGCCGTCGCGGCTCGGGGCAGCGGGCTGGACCCGGGGCTGGTTCACCGCGCGGACGACGAGCACGAGCGTCAAGGCCACACCGACCGCGACGCCCAGCAGCATGCCTCCGGTCAGTCCGAGCCCAGCCACCACCAGCGCCACCCAGAGCTCGGCCCGGTCCACCTGCGCGTAGAGCCGCAGCTCGGAGGGCCGGAGCAGCCCCAGGATCGCCACCAGCACCATCGCCGCCAGGACGGCGCGCGGCAGCTCGTCGAGCAGCGGCGCCAGCACGAGGGCGACGAGCACGGCGAGCGTGGCGGTGACGAGCTGGGCGACCTGGGTCCGCGCCCCCGATCGCAGGTTGACCGCCGACTGGGAGAACCCTCCGGCGGGCGGCAGCGTCTGCGTGAGCCCACCGGCGAGGGCGGCCAGGCCGGTGGCGACGAGCTCCTGCTCGGAGTCGATCGGCGGTTCGTCGCGCCGCCGGTTCGTCCGGGCGACGAGGACCGTCTCCAGGAACGCCATGAACGCCACCGCGAGGGCGCCCGGCAGGAGGTCCAGCACGTCCCCGGCCACCGGGACCGACAGCGAGGGCAACCCGGTCGGGACGTGATCGACCAGCGCCAGGCCCCTCTCCTCGACGTCGGTCAGCGCCACGAGCGCGATCCCCCCGGCCACGACGACCAGCGGACCGGGAACCTGCGGCACGACCCGACGCAGCACGAGCAGCAGCACGACCGCTCCGACCGAGACCGCCACCGTGGTGCCGTCGGCGTCGGGGACCCGGCCCAGGGCGTCGGCCGTCTTCTCGAAGAAGCCGCCGGCGTCCGGGTCCGCCGGCACCCCGAGCAGGTTCGGCAGCTGGCTGGCTGCGACCGTCAGCCCGACCCCGATACGGATGCCCGTCAGCGTCGCCGGCGAGATGCACTCCACGAGCGCGCTGAGCCGGAGAAGCCGCATCGCCACCAGGCACAGCCCGGCCAGGAACGTGAGGGTGAACGCCGCTCCCAGCAGCGCGTCGGCGTCGCCCCGCTCGGCCGCCGGCAGGCCGGCCAGGGTCGCCGCGACCAGCACCGCGATCGTCGACGTCGTCGAGACCGACACCGCCCGTCCTCCGCCGAGCAGCGCGTACACGACCATCGGGACCATGCAGGTGTAGAGCCCCACCTGCACCGGCAGGCCGGCGATCGTCGCGTACGCCATGGCCTGGGGCACGACGACCGTGCCGGCCGCGAGGCCGGCGAGCACGTCGACGCGCAGCCAGGCCCGTCGGTAGCGCCGCCAGGTGGGGGCGATCCACGCGGGCACGGCACGTCCTGGCATGGCGCCTCCTCTCGTCGCTCCCCCGACCCCACCGCCGGGCCGCGCCCGGAGCCTCACCCGTCTCAGGTGAGGCTCCGGGCCCGCACCCGTCGCAGCCTGGCCGCGAACGGCGCCACCGACGGTGGCCGCCGGCTCCGCGACCGACCCGAGAGGTGTGTCATGACCCGTGAGTTCCAGGGGAAGATCGAGCTGGACGTCCGCGACTCGCAGGGCGACTGGGAGGCGTTCCTGCCGAGCAAGGCGCGCGAAGGGGCGCCCAACGTCCTCGTCGTGCTCTACGACGACACCGGGCAGGCAGCCTGGTCGCCGTACGGCGGCCGGATCCAGATGCCGACGATGGAGCGGCTCGCGGCCGACGGTCTCACGTACACCCAGTGGCACACGACGGCGCTGTGCTCCCCCACGCGGTCGACCCTGCTGACCGGGCGCAACCACCACCTGAACGGGTTCGCGTCCATCTCGGAGTCCTCGACCGGGTTCCCGGGCTACAGCTCCCACATCCCGCCGAGCAACGCGACGATGGCGAGCGTCCTGCGCGAGGCCGGCTGGAGCACCTTCTGGGTCGGCAAGAACCACAACGTCCCCATCGACGAGTGGACGACTGGCGCCTCGAAGAAGCGTTGGCCGCTGGGCCAGGGCTTCGACCAGTTCTACGGATTCATCGGCGGCGAGACCAACAACTGGTTCCCGTCGCTGGCGGAGGGCAACCGGTACGTGGAGCAGCCGTACGGCCCCGACGAGGGCTACCACCTGTCCAAGGACCTGGCCGACCAGGCGCTGAGGATGATCCGCGACTCGAAGCAGACCGAGCCGG
Source organism: Aeromicrobium sp. IC_218 (assembly GCF_004336805.1). Classification (GTDB taxonomy): domain Bacteria; phylum Actinomycetota; class Actinomycetes; order Propionibacteriales; family Nocardioidaceae; genus Aeromicrobium. The sequence continues at coordinate 40,456 of NZ_SJXM01000009.1, read as the reverse complement.
ACAAGCCCTGGTACCTGTGGTTCTGCCCGGGAGCCAACCATGCGCCGCACCACGCCCCGCAGGACTACATCGACAAGTACAAGGGCGTGTTCGACGACGGCTACGAGGCCTACCGGGAGTGGGTCCTGCCGCGGATGATCGAGCGCGGCATCCTGCCGGAGGGCACCGAGCTCACCCCGCTCAACCCCATGGCCGAGGGGACGTTCACCGAGGGCGACCGCGTGCGGCCGTGGGACGAGCTGGACGAGAAGGAGAAGGCCATGTTCTGCCGCATGGCGGAGGTCTACGCGGCGATGTCGGAGTACACCGACGCCCAGGTGGGGCGCATCGTCGACTACCTCGAGGAGTCCGGCCAGCTCGAGAACACGCTGATCCTGTACTGCGCCGACAACGGCGCGTCCGGCGAGGGCAGCCCGAACGGCTCGGTCAACGAGGGCAAGATCTTCGGCGGCTACCCCGACGACCTGGAGCAGAACCTGTCGATGGTCGACGACCTGGGCGGCCCGAACACGTACGGCCACTACCCCACCGGCTGGGCCGCCGCGTTCTCGACGCCGTACCGGATGTTCAAGCGGTACACCTACCAGGGCGGCATCGCCGACCCGCTGGTCATCTCGTGGCCCGCCGGCATCCGCGCCCGGGGCGAGGTGCGCGACCAGTACCACCACTGCACGGACGTCGTGCCGACCATCCTGGAGGCCTGCGGGGTGGAGTTCCCCGAGACCTTCGAGGGCGTCGAGCAGACTCCCCTGTCCGGTGTCTCCATGGCGTACTCCTTCGACCAGCCGGACGCGCCCACGGCGAAGCAGACCCAGTACTACGAGATGTTCGGCAGCCGCGGCCTGTGGCACGAGGGCTGGAAGGCGGTCACCGAGCACGGCCCGGGCAACGGCCGCAGCCGGTTCGACCAGGACCGCTGGCAGCTGTTCCACACCGACGTCGACCGGTCCGAGGCGCACGACCTCGCCGAGCAGGAGCCCGACCGGCTCGAGCAGCTGAAGGCGCTGTGGATGCAGGAGGCGCGGGCGAACCACGTCCTCCCGCTCAACGACCTGCAGGTCCTCGGCAACCCGGAGGACTTCGAGACCTTCGTGAAGATGGAGTTCCACGTGCCGGTGCCGCCCAGCGGCCAGTACACCTACTACCCCGGCACGTCCGAGGTGCCCGAGCGTTCCGCCGCGAACGTCCATGGCGTCTCGTACAAGGTGCTGGCCGACGTCGACCTGACCGAGCGGACCGAGGGCGTGGTGTTCGCCCACGGGTCCCGGTTCGGCGGTCACGCCCTGTTCCTCAAGGACGGCCAGGTCACGTACGCCTACAACTTCCTCGGCATCCCGCCGGAGGACCGCGTCTCGGCACCCGTCCCGGCCTCGGGCCGGCACGTGCTGGGCGTGGAGTTCGTGAAGGAGGAGATGGGACCGCACCGGGAGGGCGTCGGGCCGCTGCGCCTGTACGTCGACGACGAGCTCGTCGCCGAGCAGCGGATCCGCACCGTCCTGGGCCACTTCTCGCTGTGCGGCGAGGGCCTGTGCATCGGCTACGACAGCGGCGACGCGGTGTCCCAGGCCTACGCGGGATCCCGGTTCGAGTTCACCGGCGGCACGCTGCACAAGGTGGTGTTCGACGTCGCCGACGACGCGTACGTCGACGTCGAGGCCCACCTGGCCGCCGCCGTGGCACGGGACTGAGGCGGCGAGCATGACGGCGAGCGTGGCCGAGGACTCGACCATGGACGGCATGGTGCTCGTCCCCGGCGGCGTCACGAGCCTGGGCAGCGAGCGGTTCTACCCCGAGGAGCGTCCGGTCGTGCCCGTCTCGGTGCCGGACGTCTGGTTCGACGTGCACCCGGTGACGAACGAACGGTTCGCCGAGTTCGTCGCGGCCACGGGCCACGTGACGGTGGCCGAGCGTGAGCTCGACCCGGCCGACTTCCCCGGCGCCGACCCGGCCATGCTCGTGCCGGGCTCCCAGGTGTTCACCCAGCCGCCGGGCCCGGTGCCGCTGACCGACTGGACCCGGTGGTGGCGGTGGCAGCCCGGCGCCCAGTGGCGCCACCCGGAGGGCCCCGGCTCCACCTGGACCGACCGTCCCGACCACCCCGTCGTCCACGTCGGCTGGGAGGACGCCCTCGCGTACGCCCGGTGGACGGGCAAGGACCTGGCCACCGAGGCGGAGTGGGAGCACGCGGCCCAGGGTGGGCGGCCCCCCCAGGACTTCGCCTGGGGCGACGAGCTCGCACCGGGCGGACGCACGATGGCCAACACCTGGCAAGGGCCGTTCCCTTGGCGCAGCGAGGACGTGCGCGGCCACCACCGCACCTCCCCCGTCGGCTCGTACCCGCTGGACGGGCACGGCCTGGCCGACATGATCGGCAACGTGTGGGAGTGGACCCGCACCCCCTGGACGCCCGACCACCGCGACCTCCTCCCCTCCACGACCCTCCTCGAGGTGTCGGGAGGGACCGCGGCGGGCCCGGGCCGGTCGCCGCAGCAGGCGCCCCCCTCCGGACATGCCTGCTGCGGCGGCCACTCCCGCACCGGTGCCTCGCAGCCCGCGCCGGCGACCGTCGTGCCGGACACGGTCACCGACGTGGTGACCGAGGGCGACCGCCGCGTCACCAAGGGCGGCTCGCACCTGTGCTCGCCCTACTACTGCCAGCGCTACCGCCCGGCTGCCCGCCAGGGTCACGGCGTCCGCGACACCACCTCGCACGTCGGGTTCCGGTGCGTCGTGCGAGGCGCGTGACCGTCGGTCGAGCCGGCCGCTGCTCCTTCGTCCCGCCCCTGGGGGCGCGCCGCGTGACGTCCCGCAGGTTCCGACGGTGCGGACCACCCGTCGCGGCCACGGCGCACCGTGCCAGGCCTCAGAGGCCGCCGACTCCCTTGCCGACCAGCGAGACACCGATGACGAGCAGCAGCACGCTCATCACGGCGGCGTTGTGGACCGTCAGCCACGCCCGCAGCTCGTCCAGCGGTCCGCGCAGGCGGTCGGCTGCGACGAGGTAGCTGATCACGGGCACCCCGACCGAGCACCCGCCCAGCAGCGTGAAGACGACGACGGCCACGGTCGTCCCCGCGCCGTCGAGCCCGCCACCACCGATGGCCACGCCACCCGCCAGGCAGAGGGTGAGGTTCTTCGGGTTGAGCGCCGAGAGAAGCGCACCGAGCCCGGCCGCCCGCGCCGGCGTCACCGAGTCGATCGCCGCCATCCAGCCGGGCAGGTGCGGCTCGTCGCCCGGGCGCGGACGGCCGCGCCACTGGCCCACGGCCAGGACGACGGCGACGACACCGAGGGCGAGCTTGGTCCACGAGACCCAGGTGGCCGGACCGTCCTCGTCGCCCGAGGCCGGGTCGACGACGAGCGCGACGACGGTCACGACCACGGCGATGCCGACGAGCCACCCGCCCAGGAAGGCGACGGATGCGGCCCGCGCCCGGGGCGCGAGCAGCATCAGGATCACCGCGATGATCGGCACGGGTGAGATGGCCACGCCCAGCGCGAGCGGCAGCAGGTCGCCGATGACCTCGTTCATCGCAGGATCCTTTCGTGGGCCGACCTCGCCGGCGAGGCTAGGCGGCGACCTCCTGGCCGGCCTCGGTGGATTCGGGCGAGGGCCACCGGACCGGCCACGCGGGAGACCGAGGGCGGACGTCGGTCGGTCGCGGCGCCCGGCACGGCCCCTGCCCCTTTCCGGGCGGCCGGGTCCGGGGCTTCGTCCCAGTCCCGGCCCGCACGTGACGCACGCGCGTGCGCGTGAGCCTCCGGCAGGTGAGGATGACGACGGGAGGCCGGCGTGACGCGTCACGCCGGGAGGGGGGAGCGTCATGCTGTCGGAGACCGGACCGCGCCACGGCGTGCCGCCCCGCTTCGTGCCCGGCGACCCGTTCCCCCGGCCCCGCCTGAGCGCCTACCTCGCCGCGGGACGTCCGCTCAGTCTCGTCGTCGCGCCGGCCGGCACCGGCAAGACCGCCGGCACGCGCGCCTGGGCGGTCCGCGCCGACGAGAGCGTGCGGTGGGCCAGCCCGGCGGACGTCCTCGAAGGCACCCCGCCGTGTGACGTGCTCGTGGTCGACGACGCTCACGACCTGGACGAGGAGGGCCGCCGACGCCTCGCCACGCTGGCTGCCGACCCGGCCGAGCCTCGCCTGGTCGTGCTCTCGCGCACCTCGCTGCCGTGGCTCACCGGCAGCCTCGGCCTGCTTGCCGGCGTCGACGCGCTCCACCTGGACGGTCTCCGCCTGGACGACCACGAGGCGGCCGTGCTCGTCCGGTCCCATCAGCCGGACCTCGACGAGGACGCCACCACGTCGCTCGTGGTGGCGGCCGACGGGTGGGCCGGGGCGGCGTCCCTGCTGGCCCGCGAGTGGTGGCACGTGGCGCGGTACACCGGTCCGGGCGGCCGGACCGTCCCGAGCGGCCTGGCCCAAGCGGCCGAGGGACTCGTCGAGCAGGCGCTGACGAGCTACCCGCCCGAGCTCGCGCTGGTCCTGGCCGGCGTCGCCCACGAGCCGCGCATCACACCACGAGCCGCCCGGGTCCTGTCCGGTGACCCCGACGCCGACCGGCTGCTTCACGACGCCGCCGCGGACGGGCTGCTGGTCTCCGCACGTCGAGGTGCCGACGAGGGGGTGTGGCGCCTGCATCCGCTCGTCGCCGAGGTCGTCCGCTGGCGGGTGCGCCCGGGCGGCCCCCAGCACACGATCGGCGTCGCCGCCCAGACCCGGGCGGTCGCGTACTACCGTCGCGCCGGCGACGCCGCCGCCGCCGTCCGGCACGCCACGCTGAGCGGCGACCTGCCCCTGCAGCTGGACGCCGCCCACGAGTACCTGCCCGAGATCATGTCGACCGGCCGTCTCGAGCTCGCCGCCGCCGCGCTCGCCGGCGTCCCCGAGGACATCCGCTCGGGCTCGCGGGCGGTCGTGGCCCTGGACGCGCTGCTGCTCCGCGCGGGCGGCCAGCACGACGCCGCCCGCCGAGTCGGTGACCAGGCCCTCGAGCACGCGGACGACGGCCGCTGGCGGCCACGGCGCTCGCGCGACGCCGACGCCGACCTCGCGGTGCTCGATCTCTGGCAGGCTCGATGCGGTTGGCGGTCGGTGGACGGAGCCCTGCACCGGGCGAGCACCCTGCTGGGATGCCGCCACGAGACCGGCGAGCACGACCACGACTCGGCCGGGATCGGCCCGGCCCGCTGGTGCGCACTGATGCTGGAGCTGTCGGCCCTCCACCTCGCGGCGGGCGACGTCGACGCCGCCGACATCCACCTGCGGGGGCTCGCCGCCTACGCCGCCTCCGCCTCGCTCGCCGCGCTCTCCGCCTCCGCGATGAGCCTGCGGGCGGTGGTGGAGCTCGCCCACGAGACCTACCAGACCGCAGCGGCGACGGGTGCGGCCACCCTGGACCGGCTGACGGCCGCGGTGCCGCTGCCGGCGAGCGGCACCGCGGCGGCGCGCGCCCACCTCGTGCGGGGCTTGGCCCACGTGCAGGCTCTGGAGCTGGACGCCGCCGATGCCGCGCTCCAGGCGGCCGAGGCCGCGGGAGCCGACCCCTTCGACCCGCTCATCGCCACCTACCGCAGCGTGCTCCGGGCGACGCTCACGACGATCGGCGGAGACGTGGACGAGGCCCGTCGGATCCTGGACGCAGCGGCGGATGCACCCGGACCGGTCCCGGGCTTCGCCCGGCGGCACCTGGCGCTCAGCCGCATGGCGACCCACGCCCGGGCCGGCGACCTGTCCTCCATGCTCGCCAAGGCCGACGTGCTCGACCGGCTCGGCCATCCGGTCGACGCGACCCTCGTGCGGGCGTTCGTCCGGGGACTCTCCGGCGACCCTGACGGAGCGGTCCACGACATCGACGCGCTGCTCGACTCCGGCCGGGTCGGCGGCTGGACGTCGCCGGACTCCGTCTCGCGTGTCACTGCCGCGGGAGCGACGGTCGGACGCGTCGCCTTCCTGCTCCGGGCCGCCCGCCCCGACACCGACGCGCGCGCCGCGGACCTGCTGCCCGACGTCCTCACCCGCACGGCCCCCCACCGGCTCTGGTGGGTCCTGGCCGGCGCGACGGTCGCGACCGATCGCCTGCCCCAGCTGCTGGCGCGGGAGCTCGAGCGGCCCGACGCGCATCCCGCGGCCCGGACGGCCCTCGAAGCCGTCCTGAGCCGACCCACCGAGCCACGACCGCTCCGCCCGGCGCCGGTCACCCCGCCGCCGGCCGACGACGGGCGCACCGTCCTCACGGCACGCGAGCTCGACGTGCTGCACGCGCTGGCCCAGGGCGGCACCAACCACGCCATCGCCTCGGCGCTCTTCCTGTCCGAGAACACCGTCAAGACCCACCTGGCCTCGATCTACCGCAAGCTCGAGGTCGACCGCCGGGCGAAGGCGCTGGCCGTCGCCCGCGTCCGCGGCCTCCTGTGACCCGGCTGAACGATTTGGCGGCCCGGTCTCACCCGAAGGTCACCCGGACGGGTGATGGAGCGCGCCGAGACCCGTCCCTAGCGTCGCTGGTGGGGGACGAAGGCACTGTCCCCAGGAGCGCGGCGAACGCATCGTGACCGCAGGAGAGGGCGTCCGATCCACGCGCGCGGCGCGCCGTCTCGGAGGGAGCCCGCTCATGTCCCAGTCCCACGACCGTCCTGCGGCAAGGCTGCCGGCGCGCCTGGGTGGCGACCCGCCCCGGCTGCCCCGCACCTACCTCCAGCGCACCGCCCTGTTCGAGCGACTCGACGTGGCGACGCAAGGGCCGCTCACCATGCTCGTGGCCCCGGCCGGTACCGGCAAGACGCTCGGGGCCGGCGGGTGGGCGCGGCTACGACACGACGGACCGGTCGCCTGGGTCCAGGCGGACAGCCGCTGGGACGCGCAGCGGCTCGGCGCCCTGCTCGACCTCGCCGCCGGCGATCCGTCGCCCCGACTGGTCGTGGTCGACGACGCCCACCTCCTGCCCCACGACGCCCTCACCCTGGTGGAACGTCGCCTGTCGCAGTCACCGCACGACCTGCGTGTCCTGCTGCTGAGCCGGTGGGACCTGCCGCTGCGGCGTCTGGTGCCTGAGCTCCTCGGCCACCTCACGGTCCTGCGCGGCGACGTGCTCAGCCTCGCCGACGACGAGGTCGCGGTGCTGGTCGCCGAGCACGCACGCACGCCCGCCCCGGAGGTGGCCCGCGCCGTCGCCGAGCAGGCACAAGGCTGGTGCGCCGCCGTCGTCCTCATCTCCCGGACGATCGCCACGTCCGCCGTCCCGGCCACCGCGGCCCGCCGGCTCGCGTCCGGGGACGGGGGCATCGCCGGTCGGGTGACGAGCGAGGTCTTCGCCTCGCTCCCGCCCCGCGAGCGGCACCTGCTGCTGTCGGTCGCCTCGGAGCAGCTCGTCACGACCGACCTCGCAGCCCACCTCTCGCACGACCCGGACGCCGGCGAGCTGCTCAGTCACCTCGAGCTGACGGGCATGCTCGTCACGCGGGTCGACGGCGCGTCCCTCGACGGGCCGTTCGCCCCTGACTCGGACGCCCGCTTCCGCATCCACCCGCTCCTGGTCGAGGTCATCCGTCGCCGGCTCGTCGCCGGCGGGGTCGACGTCCAGCGCGCCCGCGCCACCGTCGCCCGGGCCGTCGCTCTCGACGTGGCCCGCGGCGACGCCCAGGAGGCGTTCGGTCGCCTCGTCGCGGTCCATGACGACGAGTCGGCCGTCCGCCTGCTGGCACAGGAGGGGATCTCCCTGCTCATGCGCGGCCACGGGGCCGCCATCGCCTCGTTCGTCCGCGACCACACGGACGTGGTCGAGGCGGAGCCTGACGCCTGGCTCGCCGTGCTCCTCGAGCGATGGGTCGCCGGCGACGTCGACGCGGCCCGTCGCTGGGCGGAGCGGCTCTCGAGGCGCGCGTCGACGGGTGACGCCGCGCCGTCCACGGGTCCGACCCGCGTGCTGACGTCCGCCTTCGTCGGGCTGGTGCGCGCACGACTCGGTCTCGCCGACCTGGACGAGGCCGTCGTCCAGGCCAAGCGTGTCGCCGACCGCATGGTGGCCACCCCCGGTGGGCCAGCCGACCACGCCGCTCTCCCCCAGCTGCTCGCCGAGCTCGGCATCACCCAGAACTGGACCGGCGACCTCGCCGCGGCCGAGCAGAACCTCACGGCCGCGGTCGAGCTCGGCCGACGGAGAGACCTGCCCGCACTCACCCTGGCCGCCACCACGCACCTCGCGCTGACCCAGTACATGCGCGGCTGCGAACGGGGATGCGTCGAGATCGCCCAGGACGCCGACCGGCTTCTCTCCGGTGCCGGGAGCTGGCAACCGCGGTTCGCACGGACACGAGCCGACCTGGCGTCGCTGCTGGCTCGGCTCCCCGGGCTGCCGTGGCCCGAACCCCCGGTCGTCGACGGTGACACGGGCGCCCACGCCCACCCGGCCGACCTGGCGACGCGCTTCTGGCTGCGAGTGCGCGACGCGCGGGTGGCGATGCGCGCCGGCGCCGTCCACGAGGCGCAGCGTCTGCTGACCACCCCGTGGAACCTGCCCGGGCCCGCGCTGCCGCAGCACCTGCGTGTGGTCGTCCTGGTCGAACGAGCCTTCCTCGCGTACCTCTCCGGAGACCTCCGAGGGCTGCGCGAGCTCGAGGACGAGCTCCGCGAGGTCGACGCCCCCGGTGAGCACCAGCTCGTGCGCGGGCTACGAGCCGACCTGGACGGCGACCGCAGGGCCGCAGCCGCGGCCTACCGGCTCGCGGTCTCGTCCGCCCGGTACCCGCAGCCCGCCACGCGCGAGCTCGCACTGACCTGCCTGGCTCAGGTGCTGGACGTGCTGGGCGACCACGACGAGGCGCTCGACCGACTGCGCGAGGCCGTGGTCGCGACGGCCGTGCGCAACAACGCCGCCCCGTTCCTGGGCTGGTCGCGGCACGGATCGCCCCTCTCGCCCCTGCTGGAGGACCTCGCCCTGCACGACGTCCCCCCGCCCGGCTCGTGGCTGGACCAGGTGCTCACCGCCCGCCGTGACCAACCCGACCTCGCCGCGGCCTACGCCCCGACGGTCGCGACCTCGGTGGAGCGGGAACGAGTCAGCACGCCGGCGGCCCGTCTCGCCCTCAGCGCCCGGGAGCGGGACGTGCTCACCGAGCTGGCGCGGGGCTCGACGTACGCGGACGTCGCGGCGAACCTCGTGGTCTCCGAGAACACCGTGAAGACCCACGTCTCCAACCTGTACGCCAAGCTGTCGGTCTCGAGCCGCAGCGAGGCGTTGGCGGTGGCACGCACGCTGCACCTGCTCTGAACGGGAACGGCCGGATGCCCGGTCCGTCAGCGTCCCCGGACCGCCACCCGGCCCCTGCACCGTCGCCCGAATCGGGCGACGCCCGGTGCGGCTGACCCACCTACCGTGCGCATCGTCCGGCCGTCCACGCACCGGGAGGCAGCATGATCCGGTCCACCGGTCGTGGGGTCCGCCTGCCGCGTCCTGGACGCCGACTGAAGCACTGACGGAGACGGGAGCACCATGACGGGCACCAGCTCGCTGACGGTCTGGCACTACGACACGGCGATGGGCGCCGCCGCGGGAGAGGTGCGGCTCAAGGACCTGCAGCAGCGCGGCGCGGTCACCGTGCTGGACGCCTTGACGGTCATGTGGGTCAAGGGCGCGCACCAGCCGCGGGTCGGGCACCTGCGGCACGCCACCGCCACCGCCGCGTCGAAGGGCTCGGTGCTCGGACTCGTCGTCGGGGTCGTGCTCGCCGGTCCGGTCGTCGGCGCTGCCGCCGGGGCCGGCATCGCGGGGCTCGCCCAGCGGCTCCGCGGCACCGGCATCGACCACGACTTCCTGCAGGAGCTGCGCGAGCGGCTCACCCCCGGCACGTCCGCCCTGGTCGTCCTGTCCACGGACGCCGACCTGGACGAGGTGCGCGAGGTGGTCGAGCGGGGGCGTGCCCGCGGCGACGTCACGCTGATGCACGCCCAGCTGTCCGACGACGCACCGAGCGCCTTGGCCGATCTGCTCCGCGACGGGCCCGGCGCACCGACATGACCGCCGTCGTCCGTCCGTTGGCCGCCACCGCGGTCCTGGTGCTGGTCGTCCTCGGCCTGGCGCCGCCGTTCGCGCGGGCGGTCGGCGGTCCGCTCGTGACCGAGACCTTCACCGGAGCCACCGCGCACGAGGGCTTCCGCGCCTTCGGGTCGGCCTGCCTGACCGGGGCCGACGAGATCGCGACCGCGCTGCCGCCGGGCCTGCACGACCTCGGCGGGTGCTCGGCCCGGACGCGGCAGGGGCCGGTCCCGCCCGCCGGCGCCGACGGCCGGGGCTTCCTGCAGCTGACCGACGCCTCGACCGACCAGGCTGCGGCGGTGCTGTTCGACCAGGTGGTGCCGTCGGCCCAAGGGCTGTCGGTCACGTTCGAGCAATGGCAGTACGGCAGCACGACCACGACCGGAGGCCGCCGTCCGGCCGACGGCATCGCGTTCTTCCTCACCGGTGAGGACGCGCAGCTGACCGCGCCCGGTGCGTTCGGCGGGAGCCTCGGCTACGCCCAGAAGCTGCCCGACGGCGATCCGTCACGCCCGTTCCTGCCCGGGGTGGACGACGGCTACCTCGGCATCGGCCTGGACGCCCTGGGCAACTACTTCGGCGACTGGGAGCTGCGCGGCGACGGCTGCCCCGCCGACGGTCGCTCGCCCGCCGGCACCGGGTTCCGCGTGCCGGAGCCGGACAAGATCACCGTCCGCGGGCCCGGCGACGGCACCGAGGGCTACTGCTTCCTCACCTCGACGTCCACCAACCTGGACCGGACGACCCCGCCGTGGGACAGCACCCTGCCGTTCTCGCTGCGCAGCGACGTGACGACGGTGCCCGCCGATCCCGCGGCGGCCGAGGCGGTGCTGCGACCGGTGCGCCGCACCGTCACGGTGACCGTCACGCCCGCACCGGACCCGGTCGTCGTCGTCAGCCTGGCCCGGGGGGACGAGGCGGCCGTCGAGGTCCTGCGGTTCGACGCCCCGTCACCGGTGCCGGACGGCTACAAGTTCGGGTTCTCGGCGTCGACCGGCCAGTTCACCGACGTCCACCTCCTGCGCAACGTCGTCATCGAGTCGGTCCAGCCGGTGCAGTCGCTCACGCTCGAGAAGACCGTCGTCGGCTCCGGCCCGTACCTCCCGGGTGACGACGTCCGGTACCGGTACGACGTCGTCAACACGGGCTACGCGACGGTCGAGGACCTGGTCGTCACCGACGACCGGATCGACACCGTCCGGTGCGAGGCCACGCGTCTGGAGCCGGTGACCGAGGCGCCGCGGAACGCCACCACGTGCTCGGGTACCTACCGGGTCCGGGCGGCCGACGGCGAGGCCGGCGAGGTGGTGAACACCGCCGTCGCGAGCGCCGAGCAGGGCGGAGTCACCTCCAACCGCGACGACGCAGTGGTCCGCGTGGACGTCCCGGCGCCGGGCCCCACGCCGGAGCCCACCGCGTCGTCAGCCGCTCCCCCGCCGCCGACCGCCCCGGACGACGGGGCCGAGGCGGGCGACCCGCCCGCCGATGCTCGCGACGCGGACGAGGCCGGGGCCGACGGGCTCCCGGGCGCCGGTGCGCCGGCCGGCGTCCTGGCCGCCGCCGTCGCGGGCGTCGTCCTGGTCGTCGTCGGCGGCTCGCTCCTGCTCGTCCACCGGCGCCGGCACGGGAGCCCCTGACCGTCCGCTGGTCCGATTCGGGTGACGCGGCGCCGCCACCGCCCGACGACTGTCAGGCCATGACCGACACCCCTCTGCCCGGACGGCTCGGCGACGTCCGCATGGACGGCGAGCTGCCTGCCCGCGACGACCTGCCGCTCGTGTTCGACGAGCTGGACCACCAGATGGCCTGCCAGGTCTACCTGTGGGCCCTCCCCCTCGTCTCGTACGCCCAGTGGCGCACCCAGCACCGTGACGTGTTCGGCGCGACGAGCTCGGACCTGGTGCTCTACGAGAGCTACCGCGACCGTCTCGGGCTGATCACCGCCAACGCGACGACGCCCTACGTCCTCAACTTCTTCGACCTCGCGGAGACCGGACCGCTGGTCGTCGAGCTCCCGCCGGGCCACACCGCGGGTGGCATGTCGGACTTCTGGCAGCGCGAGTTCGCGGTGATGGGCGAGATGGGCCCGGACGCCGGACGCGGCGGCACCTACGTCGTCGTGCCGCCCGGGCAGCAGCCGCCCGAGGTGGACGACGCCTGGTACGTCCTGCACGCGACCGGCATGAACGTCATGTTCGGCTTCCGGACGCTCGACCCCGACCCGGCGAGCGCGCGCCGGCTCGTCGACGCCGTCCGGGTGCACCCGTTGGCCGAGCGGAACGACCCGCCGTCGACCCGCATCGTGTCGCCCGAGGGGCGTCCGTGGACGGGCGACCAGCCCCGCGGCCTGGACTACTGGGTGCGGCTCCACGACGTCTACCAGTCCGAGGTCGTGGACGAGCGCGACCGCTTCCACCTCGCGATGCTCGCGGCGCTGGGCATCGAGAAGGGGCGCCCCTTCGACCCGGACGAGCGGATGGCCCGGCTGCTCACGACGGCCACGGCCTCCGGCGAGCTCATGGCCCAGGCGAACACGTTCGCCAAGCGGTTCGAGGGCTCGCGCTACTGGCCGGACCGGCGCTGGGACACCGCGATCGTGCTGAGCCGGTCCGACCAGCGCGCCGAGCACCACGACGAGCTGCTCGAGCGCGCGTCCTGGTTCTACGAGGCGGTCAGCTTCTCCGAGGCGATGAAGAGCCGGACGCCCGGCGTCGGCCAGGCCTACCTCGGGGCCTACACGGACGCCGAGGGGCAGTGGCTGGACGGCGGCTCGGCGTACGCGCTGCACGTCCCGGCGGACCCGCCGGCCCGGCTGTTCTGGTCGGTGACCGTGTACGACGCGTGGACCCGCTGCCTGGTCGACAACGACCAGCAGCGCGGCGACCGTGGCTCCCGCGACGCCGACCTGCAGGTCAACGAGGACGGCTCGGTGGACCTGCACTTCGGCCCGACGCCGCCCCCGGGCCGCGAGAGCAACTGGGTGCAGACGCTCCCGGGCCGGCACTGGTTCTCGTACTTCCGGCTCTACGGACCGCTCGAGCCCTACTTCGACCGCTCCTGGAAGCTCGGCGACATCACCCGTCAGTGACCGGCGCCGTTCAGGGAGTGACGATCGCGAAGTCCGGGTCACCCGGGTCGAGCACCGCGGCCAGCCGGGTCAGCGCCGACGCGTCGCCGTCGACCGCGATGCCTGCCGCCGTCAGCCGCTCGGACGTCAGCGGACCCGTGGCCAGGGCCGTGAGTCCGCGCCGCGTCGTGGTGAGCGTCGCGTCGGGCGCGCCGGTCTGCGGCGCGGCGCTGTGCACGAGCACGCCGTGGGCCAGGCGCAGCCGGTACCGCTCGTCGGCGTCGGTGAGCACGACGTCGATCGTCAGCCGCTCGTCCCAGGCCGCCGGTCCGTCGACCTGGACGGCGAGGGCGTCGAACAGCATCCCCGGGCTGAGCTCGGCCACCATGTCGGGCGAGGCGGTGACCGTCGGCGTCCCGAACCCGCCGTTGCGCAGCTCGTACGCGCCGGAGAGGTAGAAGTTGCGCCAGGTGCCGTTCTCGGCGCCGTACCCGAGCTGCTCGAGGGTGTCGGCGAGCAGCTCGCGTGCCGTGGGGTGGTCGGGCTCGGCGAACACGACGTGGCTCAGGACCTCGGCCGCCCAACGCAGGTCGCCGGCCTCCAGGGCGTCCCGTCCGTGCGCGACGACCGCGTCCGCGCCGCCCCCGAGCGCCACGTACCGTACGGCCTTCTCGACCGGCGTGTGCTCCCACAGGTGGGCGGGATTGCCGTCGAACCACCCCATGTAGCGCTGGTAGATCGCCTTCACGTCGTGGCTCACGCTGCCGTAGTAGCCGCGTGTCGACCACGCGTCCTCCAGCGCAGGAGGCAGCGTGATCTGCTCAGCGATCTCCGAGCCGGTCAGGCCCTGGTTGAGCATCCGCAGCGTCTGGTCGTGCAGGTACGCGTACAGGTCCCGCTGCAGGGTGAGGAACTCCACGACGTCCGCGTTGCCCCAGGTCGGCCAGTGGTGCGAGGCGAAGACGATCTCCACCTCGGCGCCGAACAGGTCCAGCGTCTCGGTGAGGTACGTGGACCACACGTGCGGGTCGCGGACGAGCGCGCCGCGCAGCGTCAGCAGGTTGTGCAGCGTGTGGGTCGCGTCCTCGGCGGCACACAGCGCCTTGAGGTCGGGGAAGTAGAACAGCATCTCGGACGGCGCCTCGGTGTCGGGGGCCATCTGGAACACGATCCGGACGCCGTCGACGACCTCCTCCTGCCCCGTCGTCGTGATCTCGACCGTCGGCGCGATGAGCGTGACGGTGCCGGTGGAGGTCGTCTGGCCGAGCCCGGCGCCGAGCGCGCCTCGCGGGCTCCGGGGCAGGGCGGCGCCGTACATGTACCCGGCACGTCGTCCCATCGCGGTGCCGGCGTAGACGTTCTCGGCCACGGCGTGCTCGACGAACCCCTCCGGCGCGAGGACCGGCACCCGACCCGCGTCGACGTCCTCCTGCGACGTGACTCCCTTCACGCCGCCGAAGTGGTCGACGTGCGAGTGGGTGTAGATCACGCCGGTGACCGGACGGTCGCCACGGTGCTCGCGGTACAGGTCGAGCGCGGCCGCGGCGGTCTCGGTGGAGATCAGCGGATCGATGACGATCACGCCGGTGTCGCCCTCCACGAAGCTGATGTTGGACAGGTCCAGGCCGCGGACCTGGTACACGCCCGGCACCACCTCGAAGAGCCCGTCGGCGGCGACGAGGGTCGACTGCCGCCACAGGCTGGGGTTCACCGTGTCCGGCGCGTCCCCCGTGAGGAAGCCGTAGGTGTCGTTGTCCCACACCACCCGTCCGTCCTCGGCGGTCACGGCGTTCGGCTCGCGGCGCGCGACCAGGCCACGGCGCACGGCGTCGAAGTCGCGGACGTCCGAGAAGGGCAACGTGTCCAGCACGGCGCGCTGCTGGGCCACGACGGCGGGGCTGGCGTCCTTCGGGGCGGTGGTCATGGGTCGAGCGTCCGAGGGCTCCTCGCCGGACGCTTCGCCCGAATCAGGCGACGTCCGGACCCCGCTGTGGCGGTCGCCCTCGGCACAGGGCCGCTCGCGCCGGGACAGCCCGCCCCGGCTACGCCTCCGGACGTTCGAGGGCGCGACGCAGGTAGGGCGCGGTGACGCTGTCGGGGTTCTCGAGCAGGTCGGCCGGCGTCGCCGCGGCGATGACGGTGCCGCCCCGGTCTCCCCCGCCGGGCCCCAGCTCGATCACCCAGTCCGCCGCCGCGATGACCTGCATGTCGTGCTCGACCACCACCACGGTGTCTCCGGCCTCGGTCAGCCGGACGAGCACGCGCACGAGGTCGCGGACGTTCACCGGGTGCAGGCCGCCGGTGGGCTCGTCGAGCACGAAGACGGTGTCGCCACGGCGCGGACGCTGCAGCTCGGTGGCCAGCTTGATGCGCTGGGCCTCGCCGCCGGACAGCTCGGTGGCCGGCTGGCCGAGGGTCAGGTAGCCGAGCCCGACGTCCAGCAGCGTGGTCAGCGAGCGGCTGACCGCGGGCACGTCGGCGAAGAACTCCGCCGCCTCCTGCACGGTCATGGCGAGCACCTGGCCGATGTCGCGCTCGCGGTAGCGCACCTGGAGCGTCTCGGGGTTGTAGCGCGACCCGTGGCAGGTGGGGCAGGTCGAGTAGCTCGTCGGCAGGAAGACGAGCTCGATGGCGATGAACCCCTCCCCCTCGCAGGTCGGGCAGCGGCCGGCCTCGACGTTGAACGAGAAGCGTCCGGCCGACCAGCCGCGGGCCTTCGCCTCGTCGGTGGCGGCGAACAGGCGCCGCACCGCGTCGAACAGACCGGTGTACGTGGCCAGGTTGGAGCGCGGCGAGCGGCCGATCGGCCGCTGGTCGATCTCGACCAGGCGCGGTGCGTCTCGTCCGTCCTCGCCCGCCGCCTGGAGCCGCTCGGCGACCGCGGTGAGCAGGGACGTCTTGCCGGCGCCCGAGACGCCGGTGATCGCGGTCATCACGCCGATCGGCAGGCGCACCGAGACGTCCCGCAGGTTGTGCCGTGACAGGTGGTCGAGCTCGTGCCAGCCGCGCGGCTCGCGGGCGTCCAGGCTCGGCAGCGCGTGGCGTCCGAACATGAACTCGGCGGTGGCGGAGTCCGCGACGTCGGCGAGCGCCTCGGGCGGGCCGCTGTGCACGACGTGCCCGCCGAGCACGCCGGCGCTCGGGCCGACGTCGACCACCCAGTCGGCGTTGCGGGCGATGGAGAGGTCGTGCTCGACCACGAACAGCGAGTTGCCGGTGGCGACGAGCTCGCGCAGCGCCGCGTACAGCGCCTCGGAGTCGGCCGGGTGCAGGCCGGCGGACGGCTCGTCCAGCACGTAGAGCACGCCGAACAGGCCCGAGCGCAGCTGGCCGGCGAGCCGGACGCGCTGCAGCTCCCCGGCCGAGAGCGCGGTGCTCGGCCGGTCCATCGAGAGGTAGCCGAGGCCGAGCCCGATGATCGCCTCGACCCGGGCGCCGAAGTCCTTGACCAGCGAGCGGGCGGCGGTGGACGCGGCGGCGCCGTGCCGGTCGGTGCCGCGGGCCTGCTCGACGAGCCCCTCGTCCAGCAGCCCGCACACCTGCGACAGCGGCATGGCGGTCATGTCGGCGATGTCGATGCCGGCGAACGTCACCGCCAGGGCCTCGGGCGTCAGCCGCTTGCCGTGGCAGGTCGGGCACGGTCCCTCGGCGAGGAACTGCTCGAGCTTGGCCCGCTCGGTGTCGGACTTGGTCTTGGCCAGGTTGCGCATGAGGTACTTCTCGGCCGACTGCCAGGTGCCGTGGTAGCTGCTCTCCTGGCCCTGCTTGTTGCCCTGCAGGAGCATCCGCGGCTCCTCGTCGGTGAACAGCATCCAGGTGCGCTGCTCCTGCGGCAGGGTGCGCCAGGGCGCGAAGCGGTCGATGCCGAGCTTGGTCACCATGCGCCGCACGTTGAGGCCGACCCACGCGCGGGACGCCCACACGCCGATCGCGCCGTCCTCGATGGACAGGTCGGGGTCGGGCACGAGCAGCGCCTCGCTGGTGCTGCGGGCGACACCACTGCCGTGACAGGTCGGGCAGGCGCCGATCGCGGTGTTGGGCGAGAACGCGGACGCCGGCAGGTGCGCGGCGCCCTCGGGGTACGTGCCGGCCCGGCTGTAGAGCAGGCGCAGGACGTCCGACAGCGAGCTCAGCGTGCCGAGCGTGGAGCGAGCACTGGCCGCGCCGCGCGACTGCTGCAGCGCGACGGCGGGCGGCATCCCCTCGATCGTGTCGACCTCCGGGGCACCGACCTGCGACATGAGCCGCCGGGCGTACGGCGCCACGGACTCGAAGTAGCGCCGCTGCGACTCGGCGAACACGGTGCCGAACGCCAGCGACGACTTGCCCGACCCGGAGACGCCGGTGAACGCGACCAGGCAGTCGCGCGGCAGGTCGACGTCGACATCGCGCAGGTTGTGCTCCCGCGCGCCCCGGACCTTGATCCAGCCGGACGACCCCTTCGGCAGGTCGGTGTCGTGCAGGTCGGGCTCACGGTCGGGCATCGCCCCAACCTAGTGGCGGCCGCCGACGTCCGCCCCGCGGAGGTGGCGCACGCAGGCCACCGTGACGCCGGACGATTCATCGGCCGGCTCGTGGGCACAGTCCAGCGGTGCAGACCTTCCTCCCCTACGCCGACTTCGACCGGTCGGCCGGTGTGCTGGACGACAAGCGGCTCGGGAAGCAACGGGTGGAGACCCTCCAGGTCGTCCGCGCGCTGACCCGGACCGACTACGGGTGGAAGAACCACCCGGCCGTCCTCATGTGGAAGGGGTTCGAGGAGGCGCTGGGGCGGTACGGGCTCACCTGCTGCACGGCCTGGACCGACCTCGGGTTCGCCGACACGTGCGCCGCCACCATCGTCACGGACCTGCGGGCGTACGGCGTCGACGCCGTCCGGACCCAGTCCGAGCTCGCGGACGCGGGCGCGCTTCCGCCCTGGCTCGGCGACGAGGCCGTACACCGCAGCCACCGGTCCGCGCTCGTCCGCAAGGACCCCGAGCACTACCGGCCGCTCTTCCCGGACGTCCCCGACGACCTGGACTACGTCTGGCCGGTGCGGTCTGCGGCGGTCGTCGCGGCTGAGCGGCGCAAGGCCGAGAACGCCGAGCGCCGGCGGCTCCGCGCCGAGCAGGCGGACGGTGGTCCCAGCGACGCCCGACGGTGATCCCGATTCGTCCGCCCGAGAGCCCTCTCGTCGGTACGATCGGGCCGGTGCCCGTCGGGGCCGCCCTTCGTCCGTGCTGCGCCTAGCGAACCTGGTGACCGATGCGTCGAACCACTGCGACCGTCCTCCCGTTGGCGGTCCTCGCCGCCCTGTCCATCGTCCCGGCAGCCGCCTCTGCCGCTCCCTCCGCCGCACCGGTCGTCGTGTCGCGGCACGGGCTCCCGGCCGGGTTCACCGCCACCGGCGAGACCTGCGACGGCGTCGTCTCGCCGGCCGTCTACTCGCACCGCCGGTTCACCGACGGGGGATCCTCTTGGGGCGGGCTCGAGATCGGCGCGCCGGGCACGACCGGCATCAACCGGGTGTCGGCCTCGTCCCCCGACCTCCTGAGCGAGCGCACCATGCGCGTCACCGCCTGGAGCCCGAGCGCACGACCGTCGCTCGTCACGGCGAACCTGTCGAACGGTGGGGGCATCACCTACACCGGGCGGGCCGTGATCCCGACGACCTCGGCCCGGGGGTCCTTCGACCTGCTGGCGCTGACCTACGAGTGGACCGGCCACCCGGACGCGCTCCCGGGGGACGAGGCCGACCCGGACGGCACGCCGTTGGGCTCCTGGACCCTCGCCGCGCTCGCGGAGCGGGAGAACTGGGACAACCTCCCCCCGGCGGGCGCGGTGAGCCTCGGCTCCGTCAGCTGCCCGGGTGCCAGCAACCTCAGCCCCGTCGTGGGCGTCGACCGCTGGGCGGTCGGCGACGACCTGGTCGACTTCGAGGCGCCGGTGCCCGACAGCCTGTCCGTCGCGCGTTCGTCGTCCGTCGTCACCTACGGTCGTTCTGCCGTGGTGTCCACCGTCTACCGCGAGGCCGGCACGCCCCGCGCGGGTCGCGCTGTCGAGCTGTGGCGCAGGCGCTCGGGCGAGCCGACCTTCACCCGGACCTCGGTCGTCGTCAGGACCGGTGCCGGTGGCGTCGCTCGCTGGCGGGTGAAGCCCTCCGAGCACACGAGCTACCGGTGGGTCGCACCGGCGGTCGGACGGGACCGTGCCCGTCTCGTGACCTCGGCGGTGAGCGTCCGGGTCCGGCCGAAGGTCTCCCTCCGTCTGGACGACTCGACCGTCCGCAAGGGCACCACCGTCCGCGCCCACGGCCGAGTCGCCCCCGGCGGACGCCAGGTCGTCTCGGTCTACCGCAAGGCGGGCTCCCGCCTGGTCAAGCTCGGCTCGGACGTGGCGGACGCTCGCGGGAACTATCGCGTCAGGTTCACGGCGCGTCGCACCGGCACCTGGCGCGTCGTCACCCGCGTCACGGCGGAGCCGGGCTACTCCCTCGGCCAGTCGAGCACCCGGACGCTCAGGGTTCGTTGAGCCTGCGGTGGGTCAGGGCCGCCCTTGCGGGGCGTCGCATGACGCGCCCGCGCCGGCCTGCCCTCCCCCGCCGCATGCCGCTGGCGCCGGCCCGGCGCAGGCCCGGCTCATGCCTCGACCGAGCGCGTCCGCCCCCGTCGCGCCGTGAGGTGCTGCGGCCCGCACGTGCTGGTCAGGGCATGAGGAAGGAGTTAGAGTCCGATCTCGTCTGGTTGCGGACAGCACAGAAGGCAGGGTCCTATGTCTCGCCTCATCAGTGGAATGCTCGTCACGGCCATGGTGGCCGGCGGACTCGTCCTCGCTGCGGCATCGGGGGGTGCCCCGGCACAGGCGGCGGCCAAGCCTCCCGCTGCTTCGCACCTCAAGGTCGTGCAGCGCACCGACCACCGTCTGGCGGTGCAGTTCGCGGTCCCGGCGGCCTTCTACCGCCCTGGTGCGGGCAGCGTCGTACGCCTGACCGCCGGACGCACCCCGGCGGCGTCGCCCAGCAAGGGATACGCCGTGGCTACGGACGGCCGCCACGTCGCCCGCACGGCTGCTACCTCGCCCCTCGTGGCGAACACGTACTACACGTTCGCGGTATGGATCCGTCATCGCGGCGTCTACTCCAAGCGGATCACGATCACCACCCGCACGCGGCCCGACACCACCCGGCCCAACCCGGTCACCGGTCTCACGGCGAAGGCGTCCATCGGCGATGGGTCGGGACAGGTCACGCTGACGTGGACCGGCGACCACACCGACCGGATGGGCTACGTGCGGATCGTACGCAACGTCGACCCGACCACCACCGGAGGCGAGGTGGTGGCGGCCCGGCTTCCGGCCGGCACCGAGAGCTGGACCGACACCAAGATCGGCCCGCGGGCGTGGAGCGAGGATGCAGGGTGGCCCGGGCCGGGTAACCCTGGGTTCAACCGACTCACCTACTACTACTTCGTCATCGAGCGTGACCAGGCCGGCAACTTCTCCCGTTCCTACGCCAACACCTCGACCGTGCTCGGCTCCCAGCGTCTCAGCGGCACGGTCACCTTCGCCCCTGGCGATGGCGGCCAGCGCACCGTCTCGGCGTTTGCGGGACGTCCTGGCGCGCTGAAGCTGGTGGGTGCCTTCGCTGCTCGACCAGACTTCTTCAACGGGTCTTTCCAATTCGACGTGCCGCCGGGGCTCTACACCGTCTGCGACTCGAGCAACATCCCCGGCCCTGACGGACAGGACGCCACCGGCAGCTGCTGGGTGGTGCGCCAGGACGGGACGCCCGGGACGGTGCCGTACCCCGGAACCAGCGTCTCCCAGGTGCCGACCCCGTCCATCGACGTCACCCGGGGCGACTACACGGCCATACGATTCACCGCCAACGCCGACTGAGACCCGACCTGCCTCCGCCTTGCCGACCAGCCCGTCCGCCCCAGGCTCGCGAAGGCGGCTGGGCAGCGGGCGAACCACGCAGGAGGCAACGACGAAGGGTCCCTCACCGGTGGTGAGAGACCCTTCCGTTGTCGGGCTGACAGGATTTGAACCTGCGACCCCTTGACCCCCAGTCAAGTGCGCTACCAAGCTGCGCTACAGCCCGTGACAACGTCCAGAAGCCTACCGCACTCCCCCGGACGTCCTCGACGCGGGATCCCCTATCGCTTGCGGGTCTCGCGCGGACGCTGCTGGATGTGGATCGGCGAGCCGACGAAGCCGAACTCCTCGCGCAGGCGACGCTCCACGAAGCGCAGGTACGACGCCTCGAGCTTGCCGCGCGTGAACAGCACGAACGTCGGCGGCGCGGTCGACGCCTGCGTGCCGTAGATGATCTTGGCCTGCTTGCCGCCACGGATCGGGTGCGGGTGCTCGGCGACCAGACGGCCCAGGAACGCGTTCAGCTGGCCGGTCGGGACGCGCGTCTCCCAGCCCTCGATCGCGGCGTCCAGCGCCCGGACGAGCCGGTCGACGTGCCAGCCGGTGCGGGCCGCGACGTTGATGCGCGGCGCCCACGGCACCTGGACGAGGTCGCGCTCGATCTCACGGTCCAGGTAGTAGCGGCGCTCCTCGTCGACGAGGTCCCACTTGTTGAACGCCAGCACCAGCGCGCGGCCGGCCTCGCGGATCGTGTTGATGATGCGCAGGTCCTGGTCCGAGAGCGGCTCGCTCGCGTCCACCACCATGACCGCCACCTCGGCGCGGTCGATCGCGGTGTTGGTGCGCAGGCTCGCGTAGTACTCGTGGCCCGACGCCTCCTTGACCCGGCGGCGCACTCCGGCGGTGTCGATGAAGTGCCACTCGCGGCCGCCGAGCTCGATGATCTCGTCGACCGGGTCGACGGTGGTGCCGGCGACGTCGGAGACGACGACACGGTTCTCCCCCGCCAGCTTGTTCAGCAGGCTGGACTTGCCGACGTTCGGCTTGCCGACGATGGCGACGCGGCGCGGGCCCTCGATCTTGTCGAAGTCCTCCGGCGGCGCCTCGGGCAGCGCGTCGAGCACGGCGTCGAGCAGGTCGCCCGAGCCGCGTCCGTGCAGCGCCGAGACCGGGTAGGGCTGGCCGAGGCCCAGGGCCCACAGCGAGGACGACTCGTTCTCCGCGCGCTGGTCGTCGACCTTGTTGGCCGCGAGCAGCACCGGCTTCTTGGCCGCGCGCAGGATGCGGACGACGGCCTCGTCGGCGTCGGTGATGCCGACGTTGGCGTCGACGACGAACAGCACCGCGTCCGCGGCCGCGATGGCCAGCTCGGCCTGGGCGGCGATCAGCTCGGCCATGCCGCGGGCGTCGGGGTCCCAGCCGCCGGTGTCGACGACGGTGAACTCGCGTCCGTTCCAGGTCGCCTCGTAGGCGACCCGGTCACGCGTGACGCCGGGGACGTCCTCGACGACCGCCTCGCGCCGGCCGATGATGCGGTTGACCAGCGTGGACTTGCCCACGTTCGGCCGGCCGATGACGGCGAGAACGGGCAGTTGGTCATACATGGGTGTCTCCTGGGGGCAAAGGTCCGGGCAGCGCGACCTCGCTGACCTCTGCGGACTTCTCGACGTGTACGCGCAGCTCCTGCTGGAGCCGCCCCGCAAGCGTACGCACCTCACCCCGAGCGCGCGGCCACGGGCGTCGTTCGACGGCGATCGGCCGGCCGTAGAACAGCTCGATGCGCGCGCCCTTGTCCGGCTTCGCGTCGCCCGGCTGACCGGCCTGACGGGTGCCGAAGATGGCGACGGGGACGACCGGGGCGCCGGTGACCAGGGCCAGGTAGGCCATGCCGTCCTTGACGTGGGCCACGTCGCCGGCGCCGCGCGTCCCCTCCGGGAACACGGCCACGGCGTGCTGCGCCTCGAGCGCGGCGACCGCCTTGCGCACGGCGGCGGCGTCGTTCTCGTCACGACGGACGCTGATCTGCCCGGCCAGGCGCAGCAGCGCGCCGCTGCGACCCTCGAACTGCTCGGCCTTGACCAGCGCGTGCGCCGGGCGCGGCGTGCACGCGATGAGCAGCGGGCCGTCCAGCCAGCCGGAGTGGTTGGCCGCGAAGATCACCGGTCCGTCGGCCGGCACGTGCTCGGTGCCGTGCTGGTGCAGGTCGTAGCGCGAGCCCAGCCAGCGTCCGACCGTCGCGCGCAGCACCGTGAGCCCGGCGTGGCCGGGCGCGCTGTACGTCTTCTCCCCCGAGTCCGTCATCACGGCACCATCGCGACGACGCGGTCGACGACCTCGTCGAGGGTGAGGAACGTGCTGTCGACCTCGACCGCGCCATCGGCCCGCACCAGCGGGGACGTCTCGCGGCTGGAGTCGATGCGGTCGCGGGCCAGCAGCGACGCCTTGGTCGCCTCGGCGTCCGCGTGCCCCTCCTCGGCGGCGCGGCGGGCGGCGCGCGCGGCCGGGTCGGCGACCAGGTACACCTTCACCTGCGCGTCCGGCGCCACGGTGGACGCGATGTCGCGACCCTCCACGACGATGCCCTCGGACGCGGCGATGATGCTGCGCTGCAGCCCGACCATGCGGGTGCGCACGTCCGGCACGGTGGCCACGGGGCTCACCGCGGCGTTGACCGCGTCGGAGCGGATCGGCTCGCTGACGTCGACGCCGTCGACCGCGATGGCCGGCTTGAGCGGGTCGGTGCCGGGCTCGATGCTGATCGTCGCCGCGACGCGTGCCACCGCCTCGGGGTCGTGCGGGTCGGCGCCGCGCTCGAGCACCGCCCAGGTCACGGCGCGGTACATCGCGCCGGTGTCGAGGTAGTCCAGGCCGAGCCGCGCCGCGACGGCGCGGGACGTGCTGGACTTGCCCGACCCGGAGGGTCCGTCGAGGGCGATCACCAAGGTCATGCAGCGGTTCCTATCGGTATGCGATCCAGCCGCGCTCGGCGAGCGCGGCGACCAGGACGTCCCCGAGACCCGGCGCGACCGCGATCTCGGCGAGGCCCACGGGACGTCCCAGGTCGTGGTCCAGCCGGAGGTCCTCGATGTTGACCCCCGACTGTCCCGTGTCGGTCATGAGGCGCGACAGCTCGCCGGGGCGGTCGGCGACCTGCACCCGGACGGTGTCCAGGGTCGACGGCGCGTCGCCGTGCTTGCCCGGGATGAGCCGGGTGCCTTGACGGCCGGACTCCAGCACCTCGCCCAGCGTGTCGCCGTCGGCGACGTCGAGCGCCGCGATGACGCGGTCGAGGTCGGCGCGGACGTCCTTGAGCACGGCGCCGACGTCGCGGGCGTTGTTGCTGAGGATGTCGATCCACAGGCTCATGTCGCTGCCGGCGATGCGGGTGACGTCGCGCAGGCCCGGGCCCGACAGCGCGAGGTGGTTCTCGGCCGCGTCGTTGAGCCGAGCGGCGGTGAGCGTCGACATCACCTGGGGCACGTGCGAGACGACCGCGACGGCCCGGTCGTGCGCCGAGGCGTCCATGATGATCGGCACGGCGCCCAGGTTCAGGGCCAGGTCGACCACGGCGTCCAGGGCGCCGGGCAGCGTCTGCGTGGTGGGCGTGACCGCCCACGGACGCCCCTCGAACAGCTGCGCGGACGCCGCGGTCGGGCCGCTGCGCTCGCTGCCGGCCATGGGGTGCCCGCCCGCGTAGCGCTCGGCACCGGGCACGTCGGCCAGGGTCTGCTGCAGGAGCGACTTCACGCTGGTGACGTCGGTGACCAGCGCCTCGGGCCAGCGGGCCAGGGCGTCGGTGACGACGCCGGGCGCCACGGCCGGGGGCACGGCGACCACGACGAGTCCCGGCACGACCGCTTCGTCGACGGGCACGCCCGCGCCGAGCGCGACGGCCTGCTCCAGGTGCTTCTCGGACGCGTCGGCCAGGACGACCTCGACGCCGCGCCCGCGCAGGGCGAGCGCCACCGAGGTGCCGATGAGCCCGCACCCCACGACGAGAACGGGTTCAGGCACGCTCTGGCTCACCGGCGAGCCTCCGTCGGAAGAACAGGGTACGGACGCGCGCCGGCGAGAATCCTCATCGTTCTCTCGCTGCGCTCGTTCACAGGCCCACGCTATCGAAGAGCTCCCCGCGCTCCTCGGCGGTGAGGTCGCGCGTCGCGCCCGGCCGCAGCTGTCCGAGCCGCACCGGGCCGAACGCGGTGCGGGTCAGCTCGCGCACCGGGTGGCCGACCTCGGCGAGCATGCGCCGCACGATGCGGTTGCGGCCGATGTGCACGTCCAGCTCGACGAGCGTGCGGTCGTCCTGGCGGTCGCGGACGGTGAACCGGTCGGCCTTCGCCGGGCCGTCCTCGAGCTCGATCCCGTCGACCAGGCGACGGCCCGCGGCGTCCTTCATGCGTCCCTCGACGAGGGCGACGTAGGTCTTGGTCACCTCGTACGACGGGTGGGCCAGCCGGTGGGCGGCCTCGCCGTCGTTGGTGAGCAGCAGCAGCCCGGACGTGTCGGTGTCGAGCCGCCCGACGTGGAACAGCCGCTCCTCGCGGCCCTTCAGCACGCCGGCCAGGTCGGGACGCCCGCGCTCGTCGGCCATGGACGTCACGACGCCACGCGGCTTGTTCAGCACCAGGTAGGTGTGCTCGGTGGGCGGCAGCAGGCGCTTGCCGTCGACCCGGACGATGGCCGTGGCCGGGTCGATGCGGGTGCCCATGAGGGTGACGACCTCGCCGTCGACCTCCACGCGGCCCTCGAGCATCAGCTCCTCGCACTTGCGCCGGCTCGCGACCCCGGACTGCGCCAGGTACTTCTGCAGCCGGACGCCCTCGGCGCCCTCGGTCCCCTCGGTCACTGCTTCTCACCCTCCGGTGCGTCGTCGAGCCCGGGCGCCTGCGCGTCCGCGGCCTCGGCGGGTGCCGCCGGGGCGGGCGCGGCCAGCGCGCTGAGCTCGTCCTCCATGTCGTCCATCTCGGGCAGGTACGGCGCCAGCTCGGGCAGCTCGTCGAGGCTGTCCAGCCCCATGCGCTCGAGGAAGTACGCCGACGTGCCGTACAGCACCGCGCCGGTCTCGGGGTCGTTCCCGACCTCCTCGACGAAGCCGCGCGTCACCAGGGTGCGCATGACGCCGTCGACGTTGACGCCGCGGATCGCCGAGACGCGCGAGCGGCTCACCGGCTGGCGGTAGGCCACGACGGCCATCGTCTCCAGCGCCGCCTGGGTGAGCCGGGCCTGCTGGCCGTCGAGCACGAAGCGCTCGACCGCCGGCGCGAACGCCTCACGCGTGTAGAAGCGCCAGCCGCCCGCGACGCGGCGCAGCTCGAAGCCGCGGCCCTGCTCGTCGTACTCGGCGGCCAGACGGGCGAGCGCCTGCTCGACGTCGGCCGGCGGGTGGCCGACGGCCTGCGCCAGCGTGAGGTGGTCGAGCGCCTGGTCGGCGACCATGAGCACCGCCTCCAGGGCGGGCTCGAGGTCGAGCAGCCCGAGCTCGAGCTCGTCGGTGCCCTGCAGCGGCAGGGTCGCCTCGGCCGCGGTGTCGGGAGTCGTGTCGCTCATCGGTCTTCCTCGGTCGGGACGCTATCGGCGTCCTCGGGCAGCGGGTACGTGTCGCCGGGCTCCACCTCGGTGCCGGCCGGGACGTCGAACTCGTCGCCGACGTCGATGTCGCCCTCGTCCGAGCCGGTCCAGCGCAGGTGCAGGTCGCCCAGCGGGGTGGCCTGGTCGAACGACAGCGCCCCCTCGCGGAACAGCTCCAGCACGGCCAGGAACCGCGCCACGCGGGTGATCACGTCCGGCGCGTCGGCCACGAGCGCGCGGAACGTCGTCTGCTGCTCACGGCGCAGCCGGTCGACGAGCAGGTGGGCCTGCTCGCGGACGCTCACGCTCGGCGCGTGCAGGTGGGCCAGCGAGATGACCGGCGCCTGCTTGGGCTCCATGGCGCGGGCCGCGAGCTGCGCCAGGTCGTCGGGCCCGACGGTGAGCAGCACCTCGGGCAGCAGCGACGCGAAGCGCGGCTCCAGGCCGACCGAGCGCGGGTAGCGACGGCCCTGCGTGGCCAGCCGCTCGGCCATGACGCCGGCGACCTGCTTGAACGCGCGGTACTGCAGCAGG
Organism: Aeromicrobium sp. IC_218; assembly: GCF_004336805.1. GTDB lineage: Bacteria > Actinomycetota > Actinomycetes > Propionibacteriales > Nocardioidaceae > Aeromicrobium. The sequence goes on along the minus strand of NZ_SJXM01000009.1, from coordinate 13,392 downwards.
CGGGCGAACAGCAGGTCACGCGCCTCGAGCAGCGCGAGGTCCTCCTCGTCGTCCACGTCGCCCTGCGGGAGCAGGCGCGCGGCCTTGAGGTCGAGCAGCGTGGCCGCGACGACCAGGAACTGCGTCGTCTCCTCCAGGTCGCCGTCCATCTGCTTGATGTAGGTGATGAACTCGCTCGTCACCGTGGCCAGCGACACCTCGGTGATGTCCAGCTTGTGCCGCGAGATGAGCTGCAGCAGCAGGTCGAAGGGACCCTCGAAGGAGTCCAGGACGACCGAGAACCCCGAGGTGGGCGCGGTCTCGTCGGCACCGGGCGCCTGCGTCGCGGGCCCGGCGGTGCTCATCGCTCGTCCAGCTCTCGGGCGACGTCGCTGCCCAGGCCGCGGGCGTCGAGGTCGCGCAGCGCGACGGCGAGCGCGGCCCGCACGAGCCGGCCGCGGTCGACGGTGCGGCCGAGCTCGGAGCGCAGCCGCAGCCGCGCCTGCTCGATCTCGAGCAGCTCGGCGGACGTGACGTAGACCGTCATCTTCTCGTCGTGCTTGACCCGTCCGCTGGTGCGGGCCGGGGCGGCCGGCTCCGGGGCGGCCTCGGGCTCGGCCGGCGCAGCACCGTCGCGTGGCTTGGGCGTCGTCGGGCGGAAGAGCTCGTCGGCGCCCGGCATGCTCACGCGGCGGGGCACCGGACCAGCACCTCCCGGGCGAGCTGGCGGTACGCGTCGGCACCCGGCGACTTCGAGGCGTACTCGGTGATCGGCTCGCCGGCGACGGTCGAGTCGGAGAACTTCACCGTGCGGCGGATCACCGTGTGGAAGACCGCGTCGCCCCAGCCCTGGACGAGCGTCTGCAGCACCTCGCGGCCGTGCAGCGTCCGGCCGTCGTACATCGTGCCGAGCAGGCCGATGATCTCCAGGTCGGGGTTGGTACGCTCGCGCACCTTCTCGATCGTCTCCTTGAGCAGCGCCACGCCGCGCAGCGCGAAGTACTCGCACTCCAGCGGGATGATGACGCCGTCGGAGGCGGTGAGGGCGTTGACGGTCAGCAGGCCCAGCGACGGCTGGCAGTCGATGAGGATGACGTCGTACTCGTCACGGGCGTCACGGAGCACGCGCAGCAGCGCCTGCTCGCGGCCGACCTCGCTGACCAGGCGCATCTCGGCGGCCGACAGGTCGATGTTGGCCGGCACCAGGTCCAGGTTCGGCACCGTCGTCTTGAGCCGGACGTCCTCGAGCTTCACGTCGCGGTCCATGAGCGCGTGGTAGATGCTCAGGTCCAGCTCGTGGGCGTTGAAGCCCAGGCCGACGGTCATCGAGCCCTGCGGGTCGAAGTCGACGAGCAGCACCTTGCGTCCGTCCTCGACCAGCGCGGCGCCCAGGTTGATGGTGGTCGTCGTCTTGCCGACGCCACCCTTCTGGTTGCACATCGCGATGATCGTCGCCTTGCCCGGCGTCGGAGGCGAGGGCTCCGGGAACGACGGCAACGGCCGCCCGGTGGGTCCCAGCTCCTGAGTCATGCACGTCCTTCGGGTCGCGGGCGGAGGTTTCGCGTCACTCTACAACTCAGCGTCGCGCCCTTGGGTGAGCCGTCGCGTAAACCTCGCGGAGCCGGTCGACGGTCACCAGCGTGTAGATCTGCGTGGTCGTCACCGAGGCGTGGCCGAGCAGGTCCTGGACGACGCGGACGTCCGCTCCCCCGTCGAGCAGGTGGGTCGCGAACGAGTGCCGCAGCGTGTGCGGGGACACCTCCGCGGTGACGCCGGCGGCGCGAGCGGCCCGGCTCAGCACCGCCCAGGCGCTCTGCCGCGACAACCGCCCGCCGCGCGCGTTGAGGAACACCGCCGGGGTGTGGGCACCGGCGCGCACGAGCGCCGGGCGGGACGCCGTGAGGTAGTCGCCGAGGGCGGTGAGCGCGTACGAGCCGAGCGGGACGATGCGCTGCTTGCCGCCCTTGCCGCGCAGCAGCACCGAGCCGTCCTCGAGGTCGAGGTCGTCGATGTCCAGGCCGACCGCCTCGGAGATGCGCGCACCGGTGCCGTACAGCACCTCGAGCAGCGCGCGGTCGCGGGCGGCGAGCACGGTGCCGGGTGCCCCGGCCGCCTCGAGGATCGCCTCGACGTCCGACAGCGGCAGCGCCTTCGGGAGCCGCTTGACCGGCGCCGGCGGCTTGACCGCGGCGGTGACGTCGACGGTGACGACGCCCTCGCGCAGCAAGAACTTGTGGAAGCCGCGCACGCCGACGATCGTCCGGGCGGTGCTGGCCGGCCCGAGCGGCGCGTGGTCGTCGTCGCCGGTGCGCAGCGCGGCCAGGAAGCCCAGCACGTGCGCCTCGGTGACGTCAGCGGGGTCGCCGACCCCCTGGGCGTCCAGGTGAGCCGTGTAGCGGCTCAGGTCGCGCCGGTAGGACGCGATGGTGTTGGCGGCCAGGCCGCGCTCCACCGAGAGGTGGCTCAGGTAGTCCGCGACCGCGCGGGCCAGCGTGCTCACCGACGGTCCGTGCGCCCCAGACCGCGCGCGTGCGCGGCCAGCACCCCCGCCACCGTCATCGAGTCCGCGACCCGGCCGTCCAGGACGGCCTCGACCGCCTGCTCGAGCGGCACCCACAGCTGCCGGATCTCGGCCTCCTCGGCCTCGCGCTCGAACCGGTCGGCCTCGTCGACCGCGCTGAGCCCGGTGGCCACGAAGACCTCCCAGCGCTCGCTGGAGTAGCCCGGCGACGCGTACGGCGCGACGAGCGCGCTCCACTGCTCGGCGGTCAGGTCGGCCTCCTCGCGCAGCTCGCGACGGGCGGCGTCGACCGAGGGCTCCCCCTCGACGTCCAGCGTCCCGGCGGGCAGCTCGAGCAGGCGGCCCTTCACCGCGTGGCGGTACTGCTCGACGAGCAGCACGCGGCCCTCGTCGTCCAGGGCGACGACACCCACGGCGCCGTGCGGCTTGACCACGACGCGGTCGACCCGGTCGCCCGTGGGCGTCTCGACCGTGTCCAGGCAGACCCGCAGGTACGCGCTGGCGTACTTGTTCTCCTTGGCCACCACCGGCCAGGACGCCGGACGGTCGCGCAGCTGGGCGCCGTCGACGACCTCGCCGGGCAGCGACGGGTGGGCGGTCATGCCTCGACGACGGCGTCGGCCTCGACCGGCAGCAGCAGCTCGCGCTGACGGGCGACGGCCGCGCCGACCAGGCCGGCGAAGAGCGGGTGCGGACGGGTCGGGCGCGAGCGCAGCTCGGGGTGGGCCTGCGTGGCGACGTAGTACGGGTGCACGTCGCGCGGCAGCTCGACGAACTCGACCAGGTCGAGCTCGGGGTTCAGGCCGGTGAACACCAGGCCGGCCGCCTCGAGCTGGTCGCGGTAGGCGTTGTTGACCTCGAAGCGGTGGCGGTGGCGCTCCTCGATGTGCTCCGCGCCGTAGGCCTCGGCCACGATGCTGCCGGCCTTCAGGTCGGCCGGGTACAGGCCCAGGCGCATCGTGCCGCCCAGGTCGCCGGCACCGTCGACGATGCTCTTCTGCTCGGCCATCGTGGCGATGACCGGCGAGGTGGTGGCGGCGTCGAACTCGGTGGAGCTGGCGTCGGTGATGCCGGCCTCGACCCGGGCGTACTCGATCACCATGCACTGCAGGCCCAGGCACAGGCCGAGCGTCGGGATGCCGTTCTTGCGGGCGTACGTGAGGGCGCCGATCTTGCCCTCGATGCCGCGGATGCCGAAGCCGCCGGGCACGCAGACCGCGTCGACGTCGCCCAGGTGCTGGGCGGCGCCGGCCGGGGTGGCGCACTCGTCGGAGGGCACCCAGCGCAGGTTCACGCGGGCCTCGTGGGCGAAGCCGCCGGCGCGCAGCGCCTCGGAGACCGACAGGTAGGCGTCGGGCAGGTCGATGTACTTGCCGACCAGCGCGACGGTGACCTCCTCGACCGGCTGGTGCACCCGGCGCAGCAGCTCGTCCCACTGCTTCCAGTCGACGTCGCGGAAGGGCAGGTCGAGGCGACGGACGACGTAGGCGTCCAGGCCCTCGGCGTGCAGCACCTTCGGGATGTCGTAGATCGACGGGGCGTCGGCGCAGGTGATGACGGCCTCGGAGTCGACGTCGCACATGAGCGCGATCTTGTCCTTGACGCCCGGGGTCAGCGCGCGGTCCGAGCGGCACACGATCGCGTCGGGCTGGATGCCGATGGAGCGCAGCGCGGCGACCGAGTGCTGGGTCGGCTTGGTCTTGAGCTCCTTGGAGGGGCCGATGTAGGGCACCAGGGAGACGTGGATGAAGAACGCGTTGCCGCGGCCGACGTCGTGGCGCACCTGACGGGCCGACTCCAGGAACGGCTGGCTCTCGATGTCACCGACCGTGCCGCCGATCTCGTGGATGACCACGTCGACGTCCGGGCCGCCCATCGAGAGCATCCGGTCCTTGATCTCGTTGGTGATGTGCGGGATGACCTGCACCGTGTCACCCAGGTAGTCGCCGCGGCGCTCGCGCGCGATCACGTCGGAGTAGACCTGGCCGGTGGTGACGTTCGCGCGGCCGACGAGGTCCTCGTCGAGGAAGCGCTCGTAGTGGCCGATGTCCAGGTCGGTCTCGGCGCCGTCGTTGGTGACGAACACCTCGCCGTGCTGGAACGGGTTCATCGTGCCCGGGTCGACGTTCAGGTACGGGTCGAGCTTCTGCATCGTGACCCGCAGCCCGCGCGACTTCAGCAGGCGTCCGAGGCTGGAGGCGGTCAGGCCCTTGCCGAGGGACGAGGCAACGCCGCCCGTGACGAAGACGTGCTTGGTGGGCGTGTTGGTTGCCAAGGTGACTCCCGTGGTCGTGATGAGCGGATGATCAGGGCTCGTCGCGGGCTCACGCCTGCGTCTCCTCCACGGGACTCCAGCCTATCAACACCCCGGCCGTCGCCGGAAGCGACACGCTCAGGGACGCACCGCCGAGGCGTCGTCACCCGTGCCGTAGCTGCCCGTGCGGCCCTCGAGCTCGCCGGCGGCCACCTCGACCGTCACGTACGCGCCGGCCGTGGCGTCCAGGCCGTCGAACGTCGAGACGCCCTCGGCCTTGCCGGCGCGGCGCAGCTCGTGCAGCAGCCCGCCCTCGAAGCCGGCCGCCTCGGGGGCGGTCAGGACGACACCGGTCGCGGCGGCGTCCCAGGCCTCGAGCAGGCCGCCGAGCACCTCGGCGCGGCCGCTCTCGTCGGCGTCGCGCTGCGGCCCGCCGACCAGGACGACCAGGTCGGCCCGGGTCTCGGGCTCCTGCACCTGGTCGACCAGGCCGGCCGTGGTGACGACCGTGCGGATCGTGCTCGCCGGCGCGTCCGCGGCGCCCGTGCCGGTGTAGGCCCGGGCGAGCACGGCACCGACGCGGGTGTAGACGTCCTCGGAGGCCGGGACGTCCTTGACGCCCTTGGCCGCCTCCTCGGCGACGCTCTCGGCGTACTGGCGCTCGGCCGGGTCGAGCAGGCGGGCGCTGAAGCCGATACGTCCGGCGTAGGTGGCACCGGCGGCCCGCAGCGCGTCGGCGAGCCGGTCGGCGTCGCCGTCCGCGGCGCCGGGCAGCGTGACGACGAGCGCCGAACGTCCCTCGAGCGTGCCGGCCACGAGCTTCGTCCCCGCCTCGTCGACGAACGCCGACTCGACCGGGTCGGTGTCGGGTGCGGGCTTGTCCTTGGCGTCGGACTGGGCGGCCGGGCGGACGCTGTCGACCTCGTCCAGCGGACCGACCCCGAGCGCGACGCCGGCGGCCAGGCCGACGGCGACGAGCGAGCCGCCCACGACGGCGGTGCGGACGCGGCTCATGCGAACCACCCCCGGACGTCGTCGGCGCGGGCCCCGATCCAGTCACCCAGGGCCTCGTACCAGTCCTGGCCCACGGGGGTCGTGGCGATGGCCGCGGCCACGGCCACGACCGCCACGATCACGAGCAGCACGAGCGGCCAGGTGCTGGCGCGCTGGCGGTAGAACGCGCCGAGCGCCTTGGCGTCCACGACGCGCGAGCCGGCACGGACGCGCGAGAGCAGCGCGGTGGCCGCCTCGCTCGGCCCGGGCTCGAGCACGGCGCGCAGGTCCGGGGCGGCACCGGCGACGACGACCAGGCTGGCCTCGTTGGTGTCGGCGAGCAGGATCGCAAGGTCCTCGCTGGAGCCGACGCCGGGGAACAGCGTCGCGTCGACCGCGAGCCGCTCGAGCCGGTCCAGCGGCGGGAGCGCGGCGGTGGCGGTGGTGACGACGACCTCCTGGGCCGACGTCAGCGCGCGGTCGGAGAGCTCGTCGAGCGGGCCGACGACGACCTCGGGCGTGTGCCCGGCCTCGAGCAGCGCGTCGGCACCCGCGCCGGCGCCGACCAGCACCGGACGGTACGAGCGGATGTAGCGGCGCAGCCCGGCCAGGTCGTCGGACCAGTCGTGGGCGCGGCTGACGACCAGGTACGGACGTCCGCGGCGTGACACGTCCAGGTACGGGATGGCGGAGCCGTCGAGCAGCAGCTCGTGCTCGCGCTGGAGGTGGTCGGCGGCGTTGGCCGACAGGGCCGAGAGCTGGGTGCGCAGGGCCTGCTCGGCGGCGCCGTGACGCTCGCGCAGGTCCTCGACGTGGAGCACGGTGCCCTTCGCGACCTGCTTGCTGCCCTTGTGCACCGCGCCGTCGACGACGCGCACGGTGTCGCCGTTCTTGAGGTTCCAGCCGTCGGGCCCGACCGCGTCGACCAGCACGACGCCGGCGCGGGCCAGCACGAGCGGGCCGTTGTTCGGCAGGTGCTCGGAGACCGAGGCGGCGACGTTCACGACCACCGCGACACCGCGGTCGACGAGGTCCTCGGCGCGCCGGCGGTCCAGGTCGGGGTGCTCGATGACGACGACGTCGCCGGGACCGACCTTGTCGCCCAGGACGCGGTGGTCGCGCTCGAGCCGCACCGTGCCGGTGATGCCGCGGTCGGCCTCGGACGGCTCGGGCTCGCGCACCCGCGGCGGGGTGGACGCGATGGTCGGGGTGGGACGGGCCGGCTCGGCCGCGGGCACCTCACCGACCGTGTCGTCGGTGACGGTGCCGGTCGAGGCGGCAGGCTCGTCGCGGGTCTCGTCGGCAGTCGCGGTGAGGTCGTCGGCGGCGTCGGCCGGGACGTCCTCGGACTTGCGGTGGCGGATCTTCATCCCCGCCATCGTCGCACGCAGGGCCCGTGATTCCGGGGCGCGCGCCGGGCGTGTCCGCTACTCGCGTGCGAGGTCGAGCAGCTCGCGGGCGTGCGCCTGCGCCGCGGCCGAGTCGTCCTGACCGGCCAGCATCCGTGCCAGCTCGTCGACCCGCTCGTCTCCCTGCAGCACCACCACGGCGCTGCGGGTGACCACCCCGTCGTCGTCCTTCTGCACGTGGAAGTGGTGGTCGGCGAACGCGGCCACCTGCGGCAGGTGGGTGACGGCCAGCACCTGCGAGCGCCGGGCCAGCCGGGCGAGCCGTCGGCCCACCTCGACCGCGGCACGTCCGCCGATGCCGGCGTCGACCTCGTCGAAGACCAGCGTCGGCACGTCGCGCGCGTCGACCAGCACGACCTCGAGCGCGAGCATGAGTCGCGAGAGCTCACCGCCGCTGGCGCCGCGGTGGAGCGGACGCGGCTCGGCCCCGTTGTTGGCCGCGAACAGCATCTCGACCTGGTCGGCACCGCTGGCGCCGAGGCGGCCGTCGGGACGCGGACGCACCTGCACCGTCAGCCGCGCGTGCGGCATGGCCAGCGCGGACAGCTCGTCCTGCACGCGCGCGGACAGCTCGACGCCGGCCTGCTCCCGAACCGTCGTCATGCGGCCGGCGAGCTCGCGGGCCTGCTTCTCCAGCTCGCGCTGCTCGCCCTCGAGCCGTCCGACGACCTGCTCGTCGTCGAGCTCCTCGACGGCGGCGGCGGACTCCTCGCGCCAGGCCAGCACGTCGGCGAGCGTGGGGCCGTACTTGCGCAGCAGCGCGATGATCGCGGCGCGACGCTCCTGCACCGCGGCCAGCCGGGCCGGGTCCATCTCGACCGACGAGGCGTACGAGCTCAGCTCCAGACCGAGGTCGTCCAGCTCGATCGCGACCTCGCGGAGCCGCGCGGTGAGCGCGTCGAGGGCGGGGTCCTGGCCGGACGCCTCGTCGAGCGCGGCCTGCGCGCCGGCGACGTACGCCCGGGCTCCCCCGTCGGGCTCGCCCACCAGCCCCTCGTGCGCGGTGAGCGCCGCGCGGACGAGCGACTCGGCATGGGCCAGCCGGTTCTCCTCGGCCTGCAGCTGCTCGTCCTCGCCGTCCTGCGGCTCGACGGCGTCGATCTCGGCCAGGCCGAAGCGACGCAGGTCGAGCTCGCGGGCCCGGGCCTGGGCGTCCTCGCGGATGCGGGCGAGCCGCTGGGTGACCTCGAGCAGCCGGGCGTGGACCGGGCGGTACGCGTCGAGCAGCTCGGTCAGCGGCGCCCCGGCGAACCCGTCGAGGGCGGCCCGCTGCTCGGCGGCCTGCAGCAGCCGGTGCTGGTCGGACTGGCCGTGCACCGCGACCAGCTCGTCGGTGACGGTGGTCAGCAGCGCGGCCGGGGCCGCCGCTCCCCCGACGTACGCCCGCGAGCGTCCCTGGGCGGACAGCACGCGACCCAGCACGAGCGTGCCGTCGTCGACCGAGCCGCCGGCCTCCTGGACCTGGTCGCCGAGCGCCGAGCCGGCGGGCAGCTCGACCGTGGCCTCGACGCGGGCCTGGCCGCTGCCGTGGCGCACGAGACCGGAGTCGGCACGGGCGCCGCGCAGCAGGCCGAGCGCGGTCACGACCATGGTCTTGCCCGCACCGGTCTCACCGGTGATGACCGTGAAGCCCTCGCCGAGCTCGAGCTCGGCCTCGTCGATGACGCCCAGCGAGGACAGGCGGATGTGCTGCCACATCAGGCCCCATCTCCCCGGCGCTGCTCGGCCGCCCCGCGCCACCCGGCGACCGGCAGGTCGAACTTGCGGACGAGCCGCTCGGCGAAGCTGGCGTGGCGCAGACGCGCGAGCCGCACCGGCTGGCGGCCGCGGCGGACCACGACGCGGGCCCCGGGCGGCAGGTCGGCGGCCCGCCGACCGTCGCACCACAGCACGCCGGTCGCGGCCGTGCCGACGATCTCGATCGCGAGCACCGAGTCCGGTGACACCACGAGCGGACGCGCGAAGAGCGCGTGGGCGCTGATCGGCACCATGAGCAGCGCCTCGACCTGTGGCCAGACGACCGGGCCTCCGGCGCTGAAGTTGTAGGCGGTCGAGCCGGTGGGGGTCGCGCACACGACACCGTCGCAGCCCCAGCGGGAGACCGGCTGGTCGTCGATCGCCACGACGAGCTCGAGCATCCGCTCGCGCGACGCCTTCTCCACGGTGGCCTCGTTGAGCGCCCAGTTGCGGGCGACGACCCGGCCGTCGACCTCCACCTCGACCTCGACGGTGAGGCGCTCCTCGACGGCGTAGTCGCGGGCGATGACCCGCTGCGTGACCGCGTGGACCTCCTCGACGTCGGCCTCGGCCAGGAACCCGACGTGCCCGAGGTTGACGCCGAGCACCGGGGTGCCGACGCCGTGGCACAGCTCGGCGGCACGCAGGATCGTCCCGTCGCCCCCGAGCACGACGGCGAGCTCGCAGCCCTCGGCCGCCTCGTGACCCTCGGGCACGACGACGGCCTTGGGGATGTCCAGGTCGCGGGCGTCCGGCTCCACCAGACGGACAGTGATGCCGGCGTCGCACAGGTCGGCGGCGAAGTCGCTGGCCACCCGCCGGGCGTCCTCGCGCCCGGCGTGCACCACCAGCAGGATGCTGCGGTCGGTCATGCGCGCTCCTTCAGCGGGCCGTCGGCGACGACGCGCTCGGCCTGCTCGTAGGTGGGCCGGCCGGCGTCGGTGCGCAGCCAGCAGAAGTACTCGACGTTCCCCGCGGGACCGGGCAGCGGGCTCGGCGCGAGGTGCCGGGTGCCCCAGCCGAGCTCGAACGCCGACTCGCAGACCCGCTGCACGGCGTCGGCGTGGAGCACGGGGTCGCGGACGACGCCCTTCTTGCCCAGGTTCTCCTTGCCGACCTCGAACTGCGGCTTGATCATCAGCACGACGTCGCCGTCGGGCCGGCAGCAGCGGGTGAGGGCGGGCATGACGATCGTCAGCGAGATGAACGACAGGTCCGACACCACGAGGTCGACCTGGCCGCCCAGGGTCTCGGGCTCCAGGGTGCGGACGTTCGTCCGGTCGTGCACGTGGACGCGCGGGTCGTTCTGCAGCGCCCAGACCAGCTGGCCGTAGCCGACGTCGACGGCCTCGACGGACTCGACGCCCTTGCTGAGCAGCACGTCGGTGAACCCGCCGGTCGAGGCGCCGGCGTCGAGGCAGCGCCGCCCGGACACGTCCAGACCGAGCGGCTCGAACACCTCCAGCGCACCGAGCAGCTTGTAGGCGCCGCGGGACGCCCAGCTCGGGCCGGTGGCCTCCCGGACGACGATCGCCTGGTCGGTGGTGACGCCGGTGGCCGGCTTCGTCGCCACCGCTCCCCCGACGCTGACCAGTCCCTGCTCGACCAGGGTGCTGGCGTGCTCGCGCGAGCGGGCGAGCCCGCGCCGCACCAGCTCGGCGTCCAGCCTCAGCCGCCGGGTCACGCGGTGCGCTCCGTGTCGCGGACGCTCATGCGTCGTGCGCGCCGGCCAGGACCTCGCGCATGGCGTGGTGGATCTCGTCGAAGACCGGCGGGTGCTGGTCGACCGGACGCTCGTCGAGCGCGTCCAGCCCACGCACGGCGGCGTCCAGGCGGGCCAGCCCGGTCTCGTGGTCAGCGCTCATGGCGTCATCATCCCATCGAGCCGCACCCGCCGACCGGACCCGTCGCGACACGCCCAGGCCAGGGCCACGGCGGCCCGCAGCCCGTGGAGCTCCTCGCCCCCGCTCACCTCGACCCGGTCGCCGTCGAGCCGCACCTCGGCGTCGGCGCAGCGCGCCCGCTCGCCGTCGACCGTCACCTCCGGATGCGCCACCAGGAGGCCACGCAGGTCGGGGGCCACGAATGACGGCCGGAGGTCGCCCTCGGCGTCGGCGATCGTCTGCGCGTCGCTGAGACCGGTGAGCACGGCCAGGCTCGGGACGCCGACGTTCGCGGCGCCGCGGATGTCGGTGTCGAGCCGGTCGCCGACCATGAGCGGCGACGTTCCGTCGCACCGGGCGATGGTCGACCGCAGGAGCGGCGGCTCGGGCTTGCCGGCCACGGTCGGGTCGACACCGGTCACCTGCTGCACCAGCGACACCAGCGAGCCGTTGCCCGGGGCGACGCCGCGGGCGGTCGGGACGGTGAGGTCGAGGTTGCTCGCGTAGTACCGGGCCCCGGCGGCCACGGCGTAGGTCGCCTCGGCCAGGTCGCGCCAGGCGACGTCCGGGTGGAAGCCCTGGACGACGGCGACCGGGTCGTCGTCGGCCGAGCCGACCGCCACCAGGCCGGCGGCGGCAAGCGGCTCACGCAGGCCGGGGCCCCCGACCACCAGCACGCGGGAGCCCGACGGCAGGTCGGCCGCGATGAGGTCGACGACCGCCTGCGCGGCCGTCACGACGTCGTCGGGGCCCACATCCGGCACGCCGAGGTCGGCGAGGTGCTGGGCCGCCGCCGCGGCGGTGCGCGAGGCGTTGTTGGTGACGTAGGCCAGGCGTGTGCCGGCGGTGCGGGCCCGCTCGAGGGCGTCCACGGCGTGCGGCACGGGATCAGGGCCCCGGTAGACCACGCCGTCGAGGTCGAGCATCACGAGGTCGTGCTGCTCGACGAGCGGCACCGGGCAGCTGGACAACGTCACGCGCTCGATCGTACCGACGCGTCGGCGACCGGCTCGACGAGCGCCGCGTCGACGCTGACCCAGCTGGTCGGGGCCCCACCGGACCGGCTGAACCGGCGACGGAGCTCGCCGCTCACGCGGACCGTGGCGCCCGGCTCGAGCTTGAGCACACGACGCCGCAGCTTGGCCGGCCAGACGCTGCACTCGAAGGTGTCGACGGTCTGCTTGGAGCGACGCCGCGCGGCGGCCGAGCGCGGGACGACGAGCCGGAACGAGACCAGCTCGTCGCCGCTGGGCAGGGTGAGGGCGGAGGGCGCCACGCTGAGGCGCCCGACGAGGGTGACGGTGTTGGTGTCCATGCCGTCACCCTCGTCGTCGGCTCCGACGGCCCCGATCGGGTCCGGAGCCGCCTGTGGACGACGCGCTCAGTCGTCCTTGACGGTGGACAACGCGGCGAGACGCTCCTCGGCGTCGGTCTCCTTGTTGCCGTCGACGGCGACCGTGCGGTGGAACCACTCGATGGCATCGTCGGTGCGGCCGAGGGCGAGCAGCGTGTCGGCGTAGGCGTAGCGCAGGCGAGCGACCCAGGACGAGCGGGCGCGGCTGTTGAGCGGCTCGACCTCCAGCACGCGCAGCGCGGCCTCGGGCTGGCCCATGTCACGGCGGGCGCCGGCGACGACGATCGCGAGCTCGACCGAGCCCGCCTCGTCCAGCTGCTTGCGCACCTCGGGGGCGTCCATCTTCACGGCCTTCTCCGGACGGCCGAGGGCACGCTCGCAGTCGGCCATCATCGGCGTGTAGTACAGCTGGCCGTTCATCCGCTTCGCGGCGCGGAACTCACCGAGCGCCTCGGAGAACTTGCCCGCGGCGTAGGCGACCTCGCCGACGGCCTCGCGCACGAGGGCGACGCGCTGGGCGCGGGCTCGCGCGGCCAGCGCGTGCTGGTAGGCGGTCTCGGGATCCTCGTCGACCAGCAGGCCCGCCATCACCAGGTGACGGGCGACGCGATCGGCCAGCTTGTCCGGCAGGCCCTGCAGCGCGCGCATCGCGTGCTTGTCGAGCTCGGCGGCCGTGACCTCCTCGGGGATCGGCGGGCCGTCGTAGACCTTCTGGTCGGTGGTGCGGTCCTCGCGGTCACGACCGCGGTCGGGGCGGGCACCGCGCTGGGGCGGACGTCCGCCACGCGACTGCGGGCCACCGCGACGGTCGTCGCGGCGGTCGTCACGACGGTCGTCACGACGATCGTCGCGTCCACGACCCGATCCGGCGGAACCGCCGCGACCCGCGGGCGCGCCGTCGCGACGGGGCTTGCCGTCACCGGACCGGCCGCCGCCGGCGGGACGTCCACCGCTGCTGCTGGGGCGTCCGCCGCCGGGCTTGCCGCCGCCCGATCCGGGCTTGCCGCCGCCCGATCCGGGCTTGCCGCCTCCGGGCTTGCCGTTGCGGCGCGGTCCGCCCGAGCCGCCACCGCGAGGGGTGCGTCCGTCAGCCATGAGTCAGGTCCTTCGTTCTCGAGTTCGTGAAGTTCAGCGTAAATGGCTGCGAGGCCGCCCCGGTGTGTTGGGGCGGCCTCGCGCACTAGAAATTGTCCGGCGACGTCCTACTCTCCCACCCCCTCCCGGGGGCAGTACCATCGGCGCTGAGAGGCTTAACTTCCGGG
>NZ_SJXM01000008.1 GCF_004336805.1 Aeromicrobium sp. IC_218 | reverse complement strand
TAGCCCTTCCCCCCACGGCGTGACCGCGCCACTCCCCGAAAGGAACACGATGAGCAGCACGTTGCTGTCCCGGGCCACCCAGGCCCGGCGCCGGACGGTGTCCGGCCTCCTCGCCACGGCCCTCGCCGCGGCGACCCTGGCCGTCACCCCCGGCACCGCGCAGGCCGCCGTGGGCGACCCCGCCCTGAGCTGGAACGTGTCGACGCAGGTCGTCGACCACTTCACGAAGGCGTCGTTCAACAACAACACGCTCGTCGCGAGCAGCGGCGCCACCTACGACGCGGCCACGAAGTCCGCGACGTTCACCCAGGAGAGCGGCTGGGTCAACCCGGTCACCAAGACCGCCTCGGTGCAGTACGACGGCTCGCTCAAGGGCTCGTTCATCACGACCGCGAACGTGCTGCAGTACAGCATCGAGATCGCCGACCCCAAGATCGTGCTCGCCGCCGACGGCACGGGCCGGGTCGTGGCCGACGTCGCCTGGGAGGTGCCCGGCAACACCCCGACCACCGGCAGCACCCAGGACGTCGTCGTGACCACCTTCGCCGGTGCCGATGCCACCTGGGGCACCCAGGACGCCGACGTGACGCTCGCCGCCACGCCCGCGTTCGAGGGCGTCCTGCCCGCCGGCAGCCAGGCCGCGACCGACCTGGGCCTGACGACGAACAGCTCGGGTACCCCCGTCCCGATCGACGGGGCCGCGTTCGCCCCGTCGTTCCTCGGCGCCCTGCCGTCGTCGCTGCGCGCGCACTTCTACAAGTCGGGCTCGGCCACGGGCGACCCGAAGAAGGCCCCGTCGGCCTTCACCGCCGCCGCGGCGCTGCCGTCGCTGACCGCGCGGACCCTCGTCAGCACGCCGGACGCGCTCGAGATCGAGGTTTCCGGCACGGGCTACATGGCCGGCGGGGTGGGCGTCTACGTCAGCCTCGGCTCGGCGTTCTCGGCCACCGACCCCTCGGCCTTCGTGGCCACGAACTGGGTCAACGCCATCGCGGCGGACGGCACGTTCACCACGACCCTGAAGCTCCCGGCCGACAAGGTCGCCACGCTCGACCCGGCCAAGACGTGGACCGTGTCGACCCAGAAGGCGCACGGCCAGTCGGCCACGGACGCCTCGCAGACCGTCGAGCTCCCCGCGGGCCTGGACTTCTCCACCCTGAAGCGCCAGGCCACCAGCCTGACCGCGAAGGCGCTGTCGACCCCGGTCGGCAAGGCGGCGACGCTGACCGTCGACGTCGGCTCCACCCGCGCCGTGGACGAGGGCACCGTGACCCTGAGCGGCGTCGGCGCGACCCTCACCGCCCCGGTCGAGGACGGCACGGCGACCTTCGCGCTGCCGGCCACCCTGCCGGTCGGCACCCACACCGGCACGCTGTCGTTCGGCCAGACGACGTTCTTCGCGCCGTCGACCGGCACCACCAAGGTCACGGTCGCCAAGGCCGCGACCGCGGCGCCGCGGCTGTCGCTCGGCCTCGCGGCCACGACGGTCCGCAGCGGCCGCGCGACGATCGACCTGACCGCGGGCGGCGTGCAGCCGACCGGCAAGGTCGCCGTCACGTTCACCAAGGGCGCCGAGCGCCGCGCCGTGACCGGCACGCTCGTCCGGGGCCGCGCCTCGGTCGTCGTCCCGGTGCTGTCGGCCGGCACGTGGCGCGCCACGGTGACCTACGCCGGCGACCGCCAGCAGGCCGCCGCCACCGCCACCACGACGTTCGTCGTCCGCAAGGCCACGGTCGCCAAGCCGGCGGTCAAGGTCACGCGGAAGCCGACGACGCGCAAGGCCGGCGCGGCCCGCGTGACCGTCCGCTCGGCGACGTCCGGACGCCCCACGGGCAAGGTCCGGGTCCAGCTGGTCAAGGGCCGCTCGACGAAGACGTACACGGTGCGGTTGAACAGCAAGGGCCAGGCCACGGTCAAGACCTCCAAGCTCGCGAAGGGCAGCTGGAAGGTCTACGTCACCTACGACGGCGACAAGAGCTTCGACTCCCGTTCGAAGACCCGCGTCACCACCATCAAGGTCACGCGCTGACCTGACGCACGAGGGCCCCGGGCGCGGTTGCCCGGGGCCCTTCCGCGTCCCCGGCCCCGCCGAGACGTGGACGCGAAAGCACCACGACCCGGCCCGGTCGTGGTGCTTCTGCGTCCGGATCGCGCCGGAGGTCGGCTCGGGTCAGCGGACGCCGAGGCCGCCGAGCACGAACCGCTCGGCCGCCGCGCGCGAGACCTCGCGGCGCTGCAGGCAGGCGTGGACGAGCGAGACCGCCTCGCCCACGTCGTCGACGTCGAGCACGCCGGCGTCACGTCCCTCCTCGAGCAGGCGGCGCAGCACCCGCTCGACGTCGTGGACGTGCTCGCGCAGCTGGGTGAGCGACTCGCGCGACAGCACGCCCATCACCTCGGGACCGAACCCGAGGTGGGTCGACTCGGCGAAGTCGCGGTGGTGGCGCACGTAGACGCGCAGCCGCTCGACCGGGTCGTCGGAGGCGTCCAGGTCGGCCTGCAGCCGGGCCACGTAGGCGCTCGTCTCCTCGCCGGCGTAGGCGACGAGGACGGCCTCGCGGTCGGCGAAGTGGTTGTACAGCGCGGTGCGCCCCACGCCGGCACGCTCGGCCAGGTCGGCCATCGTCACGGCCGCGAACGAGCGCTCGTCCATGAGCTCCACCAGCGCCTCGAAGACCCGGCGACGCACCTGCGCCCGGTGCTCGACGAGCGACCCCCCGATGATCTTCGGCATCGGGCCAGGGTAGAGCAGACGGCGTGCTGCAGCCCGCTCCGCCGAGCCGTAGGGTCTGACCGTGAACACCTCCGACATCGCCGACCAGGCCGCGGACGCTCTGCGCGAGCTCACCGACGGCGCCGACCACGACGTCGCCCTCGTGATGGGCTCGGGCTGGCTGCCCGCCGCGGACGTGCTGGGCGAGCCCGAGCACGAGATCCACCTCGCCGACCTGCCCGGCTTCAGCGCCCCGGCCGTCGAGGGCCACGGCGGCACCGTCCGCTCGGTCCGCCTCGGCGACAAGCGCGCGCTGGTCTTCCTGGGCCGCACCCACTTCTACGAGGGCAAGGGCGTCGGCGCCGTCGTCCACGGCGTCCGCACCGCGGCCGCCGCCGGCGTCAAGACCGTGGTGCTGACCAACGGCTGCGGCGGGCTCAACCCCGACTGGCAGCCCGGCACCCCGGTGCTCATCAGCGACCACATCAACCTCACGGCCACGTCGCCGCTGGTCGGCGCGAACTTCGTCGACCTCACCGACCTGTACTCCTCGCGCCTGCGCGCGCTGGTGCGCGAGGTCGACCCGAGCCTCGACGAGGGCGTCTACGTCCAGTTCCCCGGCCCCCACTACGAGACGCCGGCCGAGATCAACATGGTCCGCGCGATCGGCGGCGACCTGGTCGGCATGTCGACCGCGCTCGAGGCGATCGCCGCCCGGGCCGCCGGCCTGGAGGTGCTCGGCATCTCGCTGGTCACCAACGCCGCCGCCGGCGTCACGGGCGAGCCGCTCGACCACGAGGAGGTGCTCGCGGCGGGCCAGGCGGCCGCGACCCGCATGGGCACGCTCCTGGCCGACGTCCTTCCGCGCATCTGAGGAGACCCGCGATGACCACGCTCACCGACCGCGCCCGGCTCTGGCTCGACCAGGACCCGGACGAGGAGACCCGCGCCGAGCTGCAGCAGCTGCTGGACGCCGACGACACCGCCGCCCTCGAGGACCGCTTCGCCGAGCGGCTCCAGTTCGGCACCGCGGGCCTGCGCGGCGAGCTGGGCGCCGGACCGAACCGCATGAACCGGGTCATCGTGGCCCAGGCGGCGGCCGGCCTGGCCGCGTACCTGAAGCAGCACGAGGACGACCCGAGCGTGGTCGTCGGATACGACGCGCGCTACAACTCCGAGCGGTTCGCGCGCGACACCGCCGAGGTCATGCAGGGGCTCGGCGTGCGCGCGCACCTGCTGCCCACGCACCTGCCCACGCCGGTGCTGGCCTTCGCCATCCGGCACCTCGGCGTGAGCGCCGGCGTCATGGTCACCGCGTCGCACAACCCGCCGCGCGACAACGGCTACAAGGTCTACCTGGGCGACTCCAGCCAGATCGTCCCGCCCGCCGACGCCGACATCTCGGCCGAGATCGACCGGGTCGGACGCGTCGACGAGCTGCCCCGCTCGTCCGACTACACGGTGCTGGGCGACGACGTCGCCGCCGCGTACGTCCAGGCGTGCGTGGCACTGGCGCAGGACGGGCCGCGCGACGTCGTGGCCGTCTACACGCCGATGCACGGCGTCGGCCGTGACACGCTGCTCGAGGTGGTCGACCGGGCCGGCTTCCCCGCCCCGCACGTCGTCACCGAGCAGGGCGACCCCGACCCGGCGTTCCCGACCGTGGCCTTCCCCAACCCCGAGGAGCCGGGCGCGATGGACCTCGCGCTCGCGCTGGCCGCGAAGGTCGACGCCGACGTCATCATCGCCAACGACCCGGACGCCGACCGCTGCGCCGTGGGCGTCCGCGACGGCGACGGCCACCGGATGCTGTCCGGTGACCAGGTCGGCTCTCTGCTGGGTCACTACATGCTCAGCCGCGGCGTCGAGGGCACCTACGCGGCGTCGATCGTGTCGTCCTCGGTGCTGGGCCGCCAGGCCGAGGCGGCCGGCCGCCCGTGGCGCCAGACGCTGACCGGGTTCAAGTGGCTGGGCAAGATCGACGACCTCGCGTACGGCTACGAGGAGGCGCTGGGCTACAGCGTCGCCCCGCACATCGCCCGCGACAAGGACGGCGTCTCGGCGGCGCTGGCCGTGCTCGAGCTCGCCGCGTCGCTCAAGGCCGACGGCCGCACGCTGCTCGACCTGCTCGACGACATCGCCCGCGAGCACGGCCTGCACGCCACCACGCAGCTGTCGGTGCGCGTCGAGGACCGCTCGATCATCAGCGACGCCATGACGACCCTGCGCACGTCCCCGCCGGAGTCGCTGGGCGGGCTCGCGGTGACGTCCGTCGACGACCTCGAGGACGGCTACCAGGGGCTGCCGCCGACCGACGGCATCCGCATCGGGCTCGAGGGCGGCGCGCGGGTCATCGCGCGTCCGTCGGGCACCGAGCCGAAGCTCAAGTGCTACCTCGAGGTGGTCGTCGAGGCCGGCGACGACGTCGACGCGGCCCGCCGCGAGGCCGACGAGCGGCTCGACGCGATCAAGGCCGACCTGTCGTCCCTGCTCGGCCTCTAGCCCGCCGCCTCACCTCGTCGCGGCATCCGCCGCGACGTGGACGCAAAGAGACCACGATCCCGAGGATCGTGGTCTCTTCGCGTCCGGATCGCGGCAGCGCCGGGCTCGGGTGACTCAGTAGCTGGAGGCGTCCTCGGTGGCGGACGCCTCGCCGCCGGCCAGGCGCGACCCGAGCTCGTCCAGGATCGTCGCCGTGGCGCTGGTGCCGAAGCGGGTGACGCCGAGCGCCTTCATCTCCAGCAGGGTGTCGAGGCTGCGCACGCCGCCGGACGCCTTGACCTGCACGTGCTCGGGCGAGCTCTGCCGCATGAGCGTGACGTGCTCGATCGTGGCGCCGCCGCCGGCGAACCCGGTGGACGTCTTGACGAAGTCGGCACCCGCGTCGGCCGTGGCCTTGCAGGCGGCGACGATCTCGTCGTCGCTGAGGTAGGCAGTCTCGAAGATGACCTTGACGACCTTGCCCTGCGCGGCCGCGACCACGGCGGCGATGTCGTCGCGCACGTCGTCGAGCAGGCCGCTGCGCAGCCGGCCGATGTTCAGCACCATGTCGAGCTCGGACGCGCCGTCGGCCAGGGCCTGCTCGGCCTCGGCCACCTTCGCCTGCGTGGACGTCGTGCCGTGCGGGAAGCCGATGACGGTGCCGACCGCGACGCCGGAGCCGTCGAGCCGGCCCACCGCGTGCGCGACGTCGCTGGGACGCACGCAGACGCTGAAGATGCGGTAGCGCGCCGCGAGGTCGAGGTCGGTGTCGACCTGCTCGCGGGTGAGCTCGGGCTTGAGGATCGCGTGGTCGATCATGCCGGCGATGTCGGCCACGGTGACGTCGAGTGCCATGCGGGCCAGCGTAGTCGGGCGTCTAGAGTGCTCGGGTGCCCCGTCGCGTCGTGATCCTCGCCGGACCCTCGGGCTCGGGCAAGTCCCGGCTCGCGCGCCGGCTCGGCGTCCCCACCCTGCGCCTGGACGACTTCTACCGCGACCTCGACGAGCCGGGCATGCCGATGTCCGACCTCGGCCTGGTCGACTGGGACCATCCGGCCTCGTGGGACGCCGACCAGGCCGTGGCCACGATCGCCGAGCTGTGCGCCACCGGCGCCGCGGACGTCCCGGTCTACTCGCTGTCGGCCAGCCGGAGGGTCGACCTCGAGCACCTGCGCGTCAGCACCGGCCTGTTCGTCGCCGAGGGCCTGTTCGCCCCGCAGATCGTCGACACCTGCCGCCGGGCCGGCCTGCTGGAGGAGGCGATCTGCCTGCGTCGCCCGCGCATGGTCACCTTCTGCCTGCGCCTGTTCCGCGACCTGCGCGAGGGCCGCAAGGCGCCGCACGTGCTGGTGCGGCGCGGCTGGCGGCTCATGAAGGACGAGCCCGCGGTCGTCGCCGAGGCCGTCGCGCACGGCTGCGTCCCCATGACCCCCAAGCAGGCCGAGAAGCGGCTGCAGAGGAGCTGAGCGTGCGCATCACCATCCTGTCCGGCGGCATCGGCGGGGCCCGGTTCGTCTCGGGCGTCGTCGCCGCCGCGCCCGACGCCGACGTCACCGTCGTGGCCAACACCGCCGACGACATCTGGCTGCACGGCCTGCGGGTCTGTCCCGACCTCGACTCGCTCATGTACACCCTGGGCGGCGGCATCGACCCCGTGCGCCGCTGGGGCCGCGCGGACGAGACCTGGAGCGCCAAGGAGGACCTGGCCGCGTACGGCGAGGGCCCGGACTGGTTCGGCCTCGGCGACCGCGACATCGCCACCCACCTCGTCCGCACCCGGCTGCTGCGCGAGGGCCGCGGCCTGACCGCCGCCACCGCCCACCTGTGCGAGCGCTGGCGGCCCGGCGTCACCCTGCTGCCGATGACCGAGGACGAGGTCGAGACCCACCTCGACGCGGTCGTCGACGGCGAGCCGCGGCACCTGCACTTCCAGGAGTACTGGATCCGTCACCGTGCCGGCGTCCCGTTCACCGCGCTGTCCTACGACGGCGTCGAGTCGTCCACGCCCGCCCCCGGCGTCGCCGAGGCGATCGCTGGCGCGGACGTCGTGCTCGTCGCCCCGTCCAACCCGGTCGTCTCGATCGGCCCGATCGTCGCCGTGCCCGGCCTGGCCGACGCGCTGCGGTCGACGTCCGCGCCGGTCGTCGGGGTCTCACCGATCATCGGCGGCGGCGCGGTACGTGGCATGGCCGACCAGCTCATGACCGGCCTGGGCCGTGAGATCAGCGCTGCGGCGGTGGCCGAGACCTACGGCTCGCGCCGCGACGGCGGCCTGCTCGACGGGTGGCTCGTGGACGTCCAGGACGCCGACGCCGTCGACCGCCTCTCCCCCGCCGGTGTCGCGACCCGCTCCGTCCCGCTGTTCATGGACGACGACGCGACCACGCGGCAGCTCGCCGACGACGCGATCGCGCTGGCGCGGGAGCTGCGGCGCTGATGGGCGTCGACGCCTCCGGCCTGCTGCTCCTCGCGGCGATGGCCGGGGTGTGGCTGTGGGCCGTCGTCGACACCGTCCGGACGGCGATGGCCCGGCCCGGGCTCGGCGAGATCGGTCTCGTGGTCGCCGCGGTGGTCGGCGGCCCGCCCGTGGCGTTCTTCTACCTGGTGCTGCGACTGACGTTCTGGTCCGAGCGCTGGGAGCGCCGCCAGGACCGCCGCCGAGCCGCGCGAGCCTCGCGAGCCTCCGCCGAGCGGTGACCTGCGGTCACTCTCCGGCGTGAGAGTCACCCGGGCTCGCCGGCGCGAAGCCGTGCCGGGGACGGCCGCCCATGACGGACGTCTCCCACGGAGATTCGGACCCAGCGCGGCGACGGGACCGGCAGACTGGCGCCGTGACGGACGACGAGACGCTCTTCCTCACGGTGATCCTCGTGGTCTCGGCCGTGGTCTGGGCCTGGGCCGTCGTCGCCGCCGTGCGCGTGGCACTCGTGACCCGCGGGGCCGGGGCCATCGGCCTGGCGGTGCTCGTCGTCCTGGGCGGGCCGATGGTCGCCGTCGTCTACCTCGCGATGCGCCGGATCCTCCGCACCCGTGACCTGTGGCCCACCGCCCGCGGGCGGTGACCTACGGTCACTCCTCCCCGCCGAAGTGACCGCCACTCACCGCCGCTCCACCGGAAGTGACCAAGACTCACCGCTCGGGCGAGCGGATCCGCACGGTCTAGCCGGTGGGCTGGACGAAGGCGTCCAGCTCGGCGCCGAAGTCCTCGACGACCTGGCTGGTGTTGCGGCCCAGGCCGATCTCGCGGGCACCGGCCAGGTCGCCCAGCACGTCGATGTCGCGCCGGATCCCGGCGGGGACGTCGGCCATCTCGACGGCGCCGAGCTCACGGTGCCGGCGCGCGGAGTCCGGCCCGTAGGCCGTGCGCAGCAGACCGGGGGTGCGGGCGACCACGAGGGTCGTGCCGTGCCCGGCCGCGTCGGGGCAGAAGGCGAGCTCGTGGTCGGCGGCCGAGCGCAGCACGTTCGTGAGGTCGGGGCCGGTGAGCGCCGGCAGGTCGCCGGGCAGGACGGCGATGGGCCGGCGCGGGAAGCGCTTACGGGCCCAGTCGGCACCACGGGCGACCGCGTCGTTGAGCGCGTCGCCCCGGGCGCGGGTGCGGTCGGCGACGACCTCGGCCCCGACGAAGCGGGCGTACTCGGCGACCCCGGCGTCGGGCGTCACGACCACCGTGCGCACGACGATGCCGGCGTCCAGGACGGCGGCGAGGGTGTCCTTGAGCAGGGCCCGGGCGAAGGCGTGGCGGACGATGGGGTCCTCGTGCAGGCGCGACTTGGCGTGCGTCCACGACTTGATGGGCAGCACCGCGGTGAACTGCACTGCGGCATCGGGCACTGCGTCACCCCCGTGAGGTCGTGGTCGACGGGACGAACCTGACGGCGCTCGTGACGCCGCTCTCATCGTAGCCAGGCCCGTGGTCCGCCAGGTTTCGCTCAGATGTCGGGATGGAGGCGACCGTAGGAGGTCGTGCGCTGCACCGCGGGACGTCCGACGCGCGCGGCCATCTGCTCCAGCTCGTGGACGTCCTTGCGCGAGCCCTGGGTCGACCCGGCCATGCGGCTGATCGTCTCCTCCATGAGCGTGCCGCCCAGGTCGTTGACGCCGCCGCGCAGGATCTGGTCGAGCACCTGCGGGTCGAGCTTCACCCACGAGACCTGGACGTTGTCGACCAGCCCGTGGAGCATGATGCGCGCCATCGCGTGGACGGCCCGGTTGTCGCGCACCGTCGGCCCCGGCCGGGCGACGCCGGCCAGGTAGATCGGGCTGGACTGGTGGACGAACGGCAGCGGCACGAACTCGGTGAAGCCGCCGGTCTCGCGCTGCAGGTCCGCGACGGTGCGCAGGTGGCCGACCCAGTGGCCGGGGTGGTCGACGTGGCCGTACATCATCGTGGCCGTCGTCGGCAGCCCGACGCGGTGCGCGGTGCTGACGACCTCGATCCACTGGCTGGCCGGCAGCTTGCCCTTGGTCAGCACCCAGCGGACCTCGTCGTCGAGGATCTCCGCGGCGGTGCCGGGCAGCGAGTCGACGCCGGCCTCCTTCGCCGCGACCAGCCAGTCGTGGATCGACAGCCCCGTGCGGGCCACGCCGTTCATGACCTCCATGGGGCTGTACGCGTGCATGTGCAGACCCGGCTCGGCCTGCTTCACGGCCCGCGCGATGTCGAAGTACGAGCTGGCCGGCATCTCCGGGTCGATGCCGCCCTGCATGCACACCTCGGTCGCGCCGAACGCCACCGCCTCGTGCGCGCGGGCCTGGATCTCGTCCAGCGACAGCGTGAAGGCGTCGGCGTCGGTCTTGCGCTGGGCGAACGCGCAGAAGCGGCAGCCGGTGTAGCAGACGTTGGTGAAGTTGATGTTCCGGTTCACCACGTAGGTCAGGTCGTCGCCGACGGCGTCGCGGCGCAGGTCGTCGGCGAGCGCGCACACCGCCTCGAGCTCGGGTCCCTCGGGCGCGGTCATGAGCGCCAGGGCGTGCTCGTGCGACAGCCCGGCCGGGTCGCGCTCGGCGGCCCGCAGCGCGGCGGCGACGTCGGTGTCGAGGCGCTGCACGGACGAGGAGGCGCGGGCCTGCTCGCGCAGCTGCTCCCAGTCGCCGTAGACGTCGTCGAAGTCGCCGCGCCGGTCGCTCGAGCGTCCGACCGTGTCGATGGTCGTCTCCAGGTCGGTGCGGCCGGCGTCGGCCCAGCCGCCGTCCGGCTCCTGCCACGGCAGCCCGGACGGTCGGGCGTCCGGGTCGGCCAGGCCGTCGGGACCGCGCAGGGCGTCCACGTGGGCCTGCAGCCGCGGGTCGAGCCAGGGCAGGCCCAGGTAGGGCGGGTGGGCGGTGAGCCGCTCGCGCAGCGTGAACCCGGCGTCGGCGCACAGCGCGGCCAGCTTGTCGACGTTCGGCCACGGACGCTCGGGATTGACGTGGTCGGGCGTCAGCGGGCTGATGCCGCCGAAGTCGTCGATGCCGGCGTCCACCAGGGCACGGCACTCGACCAGGTCGACCAGGTTGGGCGGCGCCTGCACCCGCACCTGCGGCCCCAGCACGACGCGCGCGGTGGCGATGGCGGCGAGGTACTCGTCGAGCGGCAGGTCGTCGTCGTGCCGCATCGCCGTGTCGGGCTTGGCGCGGAAGTTCTGGACGATGACCTCCTGCACCGCGCCGTACGCCCGGTGCACGCGGCGCAGCTCGAACAGCGCGTCTGCGCGCTCGGCCAGGGTCTCTCCGATGCCGAGGAGCACGCCGGTGGTGAACGGGACGTTGAGCCGTCCGGCGTCCTCGAGCACCCGCAGCCGGACGGCCGGGTCCTTGTCGGGGCTGCGGAAGTGGGGCTGGCCCTTCTCCTCGAACAGCCGCCGGGACGTGGTCTCGAGCATCATGCCCATGGACGGGGCGACCGGCTTGAGCCGGTTCATCTCGGCCCAGCTCATGACGCCGGGGTTGAGGTGCGGCAGCAGGCCGGTCTCCTCCAGCACCCGCACCGCCATGGCCCGGACGTACTCCAGCGTCGTCTCGTAGCCGGCCTCCTCGAGCCACTGCTGCGCCTCGGGCCAGCGGTCCTCGGGTCGGTCGCCGAGGGTGAACAGCGCCTCCTTGCAGCCCATCGCGGCGCCGTCGCGGGCGATCTGCAGCACCTCGTCCGGGGTCAGGAACGGCGACTCACCCGCGCGCTGCAGGTGCCCGGGCGTGGTCACGAAGGTGCAGTAGTGGCAGCGGTCGCGGCACAGCCGGGTCAGCGGGATGAACACCTTGCGCGAGTACGTCAGCACGTCCGGACGGCCGGCGGCGGCCAGGCCCGCGTCGCGGACCCGCGCGGCCACGGCCATGAGCCGCTCGAGGTGCTCGCCCCGGGCGGCCAGCAGGGCCGTGGCCTCGCGCATGTCGATCGCCTTGCCCGCCTCGGCGCGCGTGACCGCCCGCGCGACCTCGCGGTCGGTGGGCACGATCGGGGCGGTGTCGGTCACGTGGACGTCCCGGTCAGTCCTGCAGCGCTGCGTAGGCGGGCTTGATGACCCGCTCGATGAGGTCGATCCGCTGGTCGAAGGGCAGGAACGCGCTCTTCATCGCGTTGACCGTGAACCAGCGCAGGTCGTCCAGGCCGTAGCCGAAGGCGTCCACGAGCAGCTGCATCTCGCGGGTCATCGAGGTGCCGCTCATGAGCCGGTTGTCGCAGTTCACCGTCACCCGGAAGCCGAGCTCCTTGAGCGGGCCGATCGGGTGGTCGGCGATGGACGTCATGCCGGGCACGGCGTGGGTCTGCAGGTTCGACGACGGGCACATCTCCAGCGGGATGCGACGGTCGCGGACGTACGAGGCGAGCCGGCCCAGGCGCGGACCGCCGGGGGCGTCGAAGTCGATGTCGTCGACGATGCGGACGCCGTGGCCCAGCCGCTCGGCGCCGCAGCGCTGGATCGCCTGCCAGATCGACGGCAGGCCGAACGCCTCGCCGGCGTGGATCGTGAAGTGGGCGTTCTCGCGGCGCAGGTACTCGAACGCCTCCAGGTGCAGGATCGGCGGGAAGCCGTCCTCGGCCCCGGCGATGTCGAAGCCGGACACGCCGCGGTCGCGGTGGTCGACGACCAGCTCGGCG
Organism: Aeromicrobium sp. IC_218; assembly: GCF_004336805.1. Lineage (GTDB taxonomy): Bacteria > Actinomycetota > Actinomycetes > Propionibacteriales > Nocardioidaceae > Aeromicrobium. The sequence goes on along the minus strand of NZ_SJXM01000008.1, from coordinate 123,644 downwards.
ATCTCCAGGCCGCGGTCGGCGTGGCGCATCGCGGTGAGCAGCTGGCCAACGACGATCTCGCGACCGTCCGCGGCCGCGGCGGCGATGCCGGACGCGATGCCGTGCTGCACCGCGTCGACGGCCTCGGTGAGCGACAGGCCGCGCTCGAGGTGCTGCTCGGGGGCCCAGCGCAGCTCGGCGTAGACCACGCCGTCGGCCGCGAGGTCCACGACCGACTCGTGGGCGACCCGCGCGAGGTGCTCGCGGGTCTGCATGACGGCGGTCGTGTGGGCGAACGTCTCGAGGTAGCGCGGCAGCGAGCCGCTGTTGGCGGCCTCGGCGAACCAGGTGCCGAGGGCCTCGCCGCCCTGGGCGGGGAGCTGGTGGCCGATCTCGGCGGCGATCTCGGCGACGGTGGCCGGACGGACGCCTCCGTCGAGGTGCTCGTGGAGCGCGACCTTCGGGGCGCGGCGGATCTGGTCGGCGGTGGCGGGGGTCGTCATGTCAGGAGTCCATCAGAAGGACGATCGCCTCCGCCACGCAGGCCGGTTTCTCGACCCCCTCGATCTCGATCGTGTGGGTGAGCTGCACCTGCTGGCCGCGCTCGATCTCGTTGACCTTGCTCAGCACGACCCGGTCGCGGATGCGCGAGCCGACCCGCACGGGCGACATGAAGCGCACCCGGTCCAGGCCGTAGTTGACGCGGGCGGTCTCCCCCGCGAAGGCGAACGCCTGGGCACCGAGGAACGGGATGAGCGAGAGGGTGAGGTAGCCGTGGGCCACGGTCGCGCCGAACGGGCCGGTGGCGGCCTTGTGCGGGTCGACGTGGATCCACTGGTGGTCGCCGGTCGCGTCGGCGAACATGTCGATGCGCTCCTGGGAGATCTCCAGCCAGGTGCTGACGCCGAGCTCGGTCCCCTCGGCGGCCTTGATCTCGTCCCGGTCGTTCAGCACACGCATGGTCCACACCCTAAGTCCCGCCGGTCCGTCCCGCGGTGACGGCACGGACCGGCGGGGCGGCGGTCAGTCGACGCGGCCGAGGACGACGTCGGTGCGCTCGAACGGCTCGTCGCCCAGGTCGAACGATCCCTCGAGCGCGGCGAGCGCGCGGTCGAAGCGCTCGGGACGGTCGGCGTGCAGCGTCATGAGCGGCTGGCCGGCGGCCACCACGTCGCCGGGCTTGGCGTGCAGCGTCACGCCGGCGCCGAGGTCGAGCTGCTCGCCGGGCTTGGAGCGGCCGGCACCCAGGCGCCAGGCGGCGATGCCGACGTCGTACGCGTCCAGGCGCTGCAGCGTGCCGCCGGTCGGCGCGGTGACGACGTGCGTCTCGCGGGCCTGCGGCAGGGCGCCGTCGGGGTCGCCGCCCTGGGCGGCGATCATGCGTCGCCACACGTCCATCGCCCGGCCGTCGGCCAGCGCGTCGGCGGGGTCGACGTCGCTGCGTCCGGCGGCGGCGAGCATCTCGCGGGCCAGCGCCAGGGTCAGCTCCACGACGTCCGCGGGGCCTCCGCCGGCGAGCACGTCGACCGCCTCGGCGACCTCGAGCGCGTTGCCGGCGGCCACCCCGAGCGGGGTGGCCATGTCGGTGAGCAGCGCGACGGTGTTGACCCCCGCGTCCTTCCCGAGCGCGACCATCGTCTCGGCCAGCTCGCGGGCGCGGTCGATGTCCTTCATGAAGGCGCCGGAGCCGACCTTCACGTCCAGGACGAGCGCGCCGGTGCCCTCGGCGATCTTCTTGCTCATGATCGAGCTGGCGATGAGCGGGATGGCCTCGACGGTGCCCGTGACGTCGCGCAGGGCGTACAGCTTCTTGTCGGCCGGGGCCAGGCCCGCGCCGGCGGCGCAGATGACGGCGCCGACGTCCTCGAGCTGCGCGAGCATCGCCTCGTTGGAGAGCGACGCCTGCCAGCCGGGGATGGACTCGAGCTTGTCGAGCGTGCCGCCGGTGTGGCCGAGGCCGCGGCCCGACAGCTGCGGGACGGCGACGCCGCACGCCGCGACGAGCGGGGCCAGAGGCAGCGTGATCATGTCGCCGACGCCGCCGGTGGAGTGCTTGTCGGCCGTCGGCCACGACAGCGACGAGAAGTCCATGCGCTCGCCGCTGGCGATCATGGCGTTCGTCCAGCGCGAGATCTCGCGACGGTCCATGCCGTTGAGCAGGATGGCCATGGCCAGCGCGGACATCTGCTCGGGGACGACGTCGCCGCGGGTGAAGGCGTCGACGACCCAGTCGATCTGGCTGTCGCTGAGGGCGTGGCCGTCGCGCTTGGCCATGATGACCTCGGGGGCGTCGTGCGGAGCAGCGGTGTTCACGAGCGGACCTCCTGAAGAAGGGCACGGTACGGAAGCCCGCACGTGGTGGACTCGGTCGTTCGCTCGCTGCGCTCGTTCACAGGACAACCTCGATCTTCTCGTAGCCGCGCAGCACCCAGGTGGGACGACGTGGGGCCTCGCCGGCCAGGGACAGGGTCGGGAACCGGTCGAGCAGCAGGCGCAGGGTGATGCCCAGCTCCAGGCGCGCCAGCGGGGCGCCCAGGCAGAAGTGCAGGCCCATGCCGAAGCCGACGTGCGGGTTCGGGTCGCGAGCGACGTCGAAGGCGTCCGGACGCTCGAAGACGGCCGCGTCACGGTTCGCCGACCCCATGAGGCAGGCCACCTTCTCGCCCTGGGCAACGGCCTGGCCGGCGACCTCCAGGTCGACCGTGGCGGTGCGCTCGAACAGTTGCAGCGGCGCGTCGAAGCGGATGAGCTCCTCCAGCGCGGTCTCGACCGGCACCTCGCCGGACGTGACCCGCTCGAGCTGGTCCCGGTGCGACAGCAGCGCGTGCAGGCCGTTCCCGAAGGTGTTGACCGAGGCCTCGTGGCCGGCGTTGAGCAGCAGCACGACCGTGGCGACGAGCTCCTCGTCGTCCAGCTTGCCGCTGCCGTCACGCTCGCGGATGAGGTCGGTGACGAGGTCGTCGCCGGGGTGGCCGGCGTCGAGCGCGGCCTTGCGCTCGGCGATGACCTCGCGGACGTACTCGGCGAACAGCGTGCTCGAGCGCACCGCCTCGGCCTTCACGTCCTCGCCGACGCCCTGCTCGTACATGTGGACGATGCCCTGACTCCACTCGCGCAGCAGCGCGTGGTCAGCCCGCGGGACGCCCAGCAGGTCGGCGATGACGAACACCGGCATCGGCTCGGCGTACGCGGCCAGGACGTCGATCGTGTCGCCCGGCGCGTACGCGTCGAGAATCTCGGCGGCGAGCGTCTCGATGCGCGGGCGCATGCGCTCGACGTGGCCGCGACCGAACGCGCCGGCCAGCAGGCGCCGCATGCGGGTGTGCGCCGGCGGCTCGTTCTCCATGAGCTGGTTGCGGTGGAGCGTGTTGAACGGCTCCATCTGCTCGACCGGCTCCCAGTCGGTCCAGAGCCGGCCCAGGCGGCGGTCGCGCAGCACCGCGCTGACGCTGCCGTGCGTGGTGGCCAGCCAGCGTCCGCCGGCCTCGTCACGCACCATCGGGGCGGACGCGCGCAGCTGCGCGAGCAGCGGGTAGGGATCGGCCACGAAGGCCGGGTCGGTCAGGTCGAGCGGGGAAGAGATGAGCGTCACTGGTCCTTCTGGAGCGTCTTCAGGTCGGTGTCGTCGAAGGCGTCGGGCAGCACCTCGGCCATCGTCTTGATGCCCGAGGGGGTCTGCAGCTGCATGGTCGGGCCGCCGTTCTCCCACAGGAGCTGGCGGCAGCGGCCGCACGGCATGAGCGCCTGGCCGCGCGCGTCGACGCACGCGACGGCCAGGAGCCGCCCGCCGCCGGTCGCGTGCAGGGCCGAGACCATGCCGCACTCGGCGCAGAGGGCGACGCCGTACGCGGCGTTCTCGACGTTGCAGCCGAGCACGACGCGTCCGTCGTCGACGAGTCCCGCGACGCCGACCGCGTAGCCGGAGTAGGGCGCGTACGCCCGCTCCATGACCTGGGTGGCGTAGCGGGTCAGCGACTCCCAGTCGATCGGGTCGTCGGGGCCGTCGATGCCGATCATCCGGCGCTGCCCTTGCGGTACGTCTGCCCGGCGGCGGCCGGTGGCCGGAGCCGTTGCGACGCGAGCGCGAGGACGAGCAGCGTCGTCACGTACGGCGTCATGCCGGTGAGGTCCTCGGGGATCGAGTCGCTCAGCAGGAACCACAGCGCGACGAGGACGCCGAGCACGGCGCTCACGATCGCCGCGGTGCGCGCGGCCTTGCGCCACTGCCAGACGGCCAGGCCGACCAGCAGGACCGCCACGAGCAGCAGCAGACCGTGGATGCTCTCGCCGCCGCCGCGCAGACGCAGCGTGTCGGTGTAGCCGAACAGGCCGGCGCCGGCGAGCAGGCCGCCGGGACGCCAGTTGCCGAAGATCATCGCCGCGAGGCCGATGTAGCCGCGGCCACCGGTCTGGCCCTCACGGAACGTGCTCGACGCGACCAGGGCCAGGAACCCGCCGGCCAGGCCGGCGATGCCGCCGGAGATCAGCACGGCCACGAACTTGTAGCGGATGACGTCGACGCCGAGCGACTCCGCGGACGCCGGGCTCTCGCCCACCGACCGCAGGCGCAGGCCGAAGCTGGTGCGCCACAGGACGTACCAGGTCAGGACGAACAGCAGCAGCGCGATGATCGTCAGCACCGACAGGTTCGTCACCAGCGCCCGCAGCAGCGCGGCAGCGTCGGAGATGATGAACCAGTTCTTGGCCTCGAGGTCGCCGAGCGGGTCCGACAGCGCGTCGATCGAGATCGCCGGCAAGGAGTCGATCGGCGGCGACTGGGTCTGGCCGCCGCCCTTGACGCCGGTGAACGACAGCGCCGCGAGGTACTGCACGGCGCCGGCGGCGATGATGTTGATCGCGACGCCGGACACGATGTGGTCGACGCCGAACGTGACGGTCGCCAGCGCGTGGATGAGGCCACCCAGGGCGCCGAACAGGATCGCGCCGAGCACGCCCTGCCAGGGTCCGTAGAAGTAGCCGAAGTAGCCGGCGCCGAACGTGCCCAGGATCATCATGCCCTCGAGGCCGATGTTCACGATGCCCGCGCGCTCGGACCACAGGCCGGCCAGGCCGGCGAGGCCGATCGGCACGGCGGCGACGAGGGTGGCCCGCAGCGTGCCGGACGACGCGAGGTCGTCGGCGCCGGTGAGGACGCGGAGCGTCGCCAGCAGCACGACGAGGCCGAAGAGGACCAGCATGACCTTCGCCGGCGTGACGCGACGGCGTCCGTCACGGGGCTTCGGGGACGTGGTCAGGTCGGTGGGCACGGTCATGCCTTGGCCTCCTCGATCGTGGCCGGCTCGTCCAGGGCGGCCGCCACCTGACGCTGCTCGAGGCGGACGCGGTAGCGGCGCACGACCTCGTAGGCGATGACGACCGTGAGGACGATGACGCCCTGCGTGATCTTGACGATGTCGGGCGAGACGCCCACGACGATCTGCAGGCTGTTGGACTGCTCGTCGAGGAACGCGAACAGCAGCGCTCCGAGCGCGATGCCGATCGGGTGGTTGCGGCCCAGCAGCGCGATGGCGATGCCGGCGAAGCCGAGACCGGACTGGAACGTCGAGCCGTAGGAGTAGTCGTTGCCGAACAGCAGCGGCAGGCCGACCAGGCCGGCCGCGCCGCCGGAGAGCAGCATCGAGACGACGATCATCTTCTTGACGCTGATGCCGCTGGCCACGGCCGCGGTCTCCGAGCGTCCGGTGGCCCGCAGGTCGAAGCCGAAGCGGGTCTTGGACAGCACGAACCAGTAGACGAAGCCGACCAGCGCGGCCAGGAACACGAAGCCGTAGACCTTGACCGTGACGTCGTCGAAGATCTGGATGCCCGGGACGCGGCTGCCCTCGGGCACCTGCTTGGTGGCCGTGTTGTTGCCGCCGTCATCGACCGCGACCTTGCGCAGCAGGTAGGCCACGAGCGCGGTCGCGATCGCGTTCAGCATGATCGTGGAGATGACCTCGCTGACGCCGCGCGTCACGCGCAGCAGGCCGGCGATGCCGGCCCACATGGCGCCGACGAGCACGGCGGCCACGACCGCGAGCAGCGTGTTGAGGTAGCCCGGCAGCCAGCCCTCGCCGGCGACCACGGCCGCGGCGAAGGACGCGACGCGGTACTGGCCGTCGACGCCGATGTTGAACAGGTTCATCCGGAAGCCGATGGCCACCGCGATCGCCGACAGGTAGTACACCGTGGCGGCGTTGATGATGTTCACGATCGCCCGGTGTCCGGGGACGCTGAGGATCTGCGCCCACACGTCGGCGACGGAGTCACCGGCCGCGAGGAGCACGAGGCTGGTGATGACGAAGGCCATCACCAGGGCCAGCACCGGCGCGCCGACGGCGAGCACGACGCGGGTGGTGCGGGGGCTCACTGGCAGACCTCCGTGAGGATCGCAGGGTACGGAAGTCCGCCCGTGAGGCTCTGAACGGGTCGCTCGCTGCGCTCGCTCATCGGTTGTCTCCTTCTGCGGCGCCGGTCATCGCGGAGCCGAGGTCCTCGGGGGTCACGTGCTCGGGGTCGAAGCTGCGGACCAGTCGACCGCGCAGCAGCACCGAGATGGTGTCGGACAGGCCGATGAGCTCGTCCAGGTCGGCCGAGATCAGCAGCACGGCCAGGCCGTCGCGGCGGGCGCGCTTGATGTGGCCCCAGATCGCCGCCTGGGCGCCGACGTCGACGCCGCGGGTCGGGTGGGCGGCGATGAGCAGCACCGGGTCGCCGGACATCTCGCGTCCGACGATGAGCTTCTGCTGGTTGCCGCCGGACAGGGCGCGGGCGAGCGTGTCGATGCCCGGGGTGCGGACGTCGTACTCCTCGACGATGCGCTGGGTGTCGGTGCGGGCGCCGGCGCGGTCGACGAGCGGGCCCTTCACGACCGGGCGGCGGGTCTGGTGGCCCAGCACGCGGTTCTCCCACAGCGGGGCGTCCAGCAGCAGGCCGTGGCGGTGGCGGTCCTCGGGGACGTAGCCGATGCCGGCCTCGCGGCGCTCGCGCGTGGAGCGTCCGGTGAGGTCGTCGCCACCGAGGGTGACGCGGCCGGTGACGCCGGGGCGCATGCCCATGATCGCCTCGACGAGCTCGGCCTGGCCGTTGCCCTCGACACCGGCGATGCCGAGGATCTCGCCCCGGTGGATGGTCAGGTCGATGCCGTCGAGCAGGCGGCGCTCGCTGCCCGGGGCGTAGAGCGTGAGGTCCTGGACGTCCAGGACGACGACGTCGGTGACGGTGGACGTCTCGGTGGCCGGGCTGGGCAGCTCGGAGCCGACCATCATCTCGGCCAGCTGGCGGGACGTGACCGACCCGGCGGGGACGGTGTCGACGGTCGTGCCGCGGCGGACCACGGTGACCTCGTCGGCGACCGACAGCACCTCGTCGAGCTTGTGCGAGATGAACAGGACGGCCAGGCCCTCGGCCTTGAGCTCGCGCAGGTTGTCGAACAGCTCGTCGACCTCCTGCGGGACGAGCACGGCGGTCGGCTCGTCGAGGATGATCACCTTCGCGCCGCGGTAGAGGACCTTGAGGATCTCCACGCGCTGGCGGGCCCCGACGCCGAGCTCCTCGACGAGCACGTCGGGGTCGACCTCGAGGCCGTAGGTGCCGGCGAGCTCGAGGACGCGGCGGCGCGCACCGTCGCCGATGCCGTGCAGCTTCTCGGCACCCAGGACGACGTTCTCGAGCACGGTGAGGTTGTCGGCCAGCATGAAGTGCTGGAAGACCATGCCGACGCCCGCGGCGATCGCGTCGGCCGGCGACGACAGGTTGACCTGCTCGCCACCGATCTCGATCGTGCCGGAGTCGGGCTTCTGGACCCCGTAGAGGATCTTCATGAGCGTCGACTTGCCGGCGCCGTTCTCACCGACGACGGCGTGGACGGTGCCGCGACGCACGTCGATGTTGACGTCGTGGTTGGCCACGACGCCGGGGAAGGTCTTGCCGATGTCACGCAGTCGGACGACCACCTCGCCCGGGGGCGCGGTCACGGAGTCGCTCACGACTCTCCTCTCTCGGGGGCTCGGACGGGGCCGAGGGACAAAGCCGGGCCCGGGGGTCACGGTACGCGACGCCCCGGGCCCGGGTCAGAGCCGGATCACGGCTTCGTGGGGACCTCGATGGTGCCGTCCACGATCTGCTTCTTGTAGTCCTCGAGCTGGTCGGCGACGTCCTTGAGGTGATCGCCGGTCGTCGAGTAGCCGACGCCGTTCGACTCCAGGTCGTACACCTGCGCGCCGGTCTTGACCGCACCGTCGTGGACGCTCTTGAGGAACTCGTGCACCGCGACGTCGATGTTCTTGACCATCGAGGTCAGGATGATGTCCTTGACCGAGTCGTCGGCGGTGAGCGCCTGGTCGGAGTCGACACCGATGGCCCAGCCGTCGGCCGCCTTGGCCGCCTCGAACACGCCGCCGCCGGAGCCGCCGGCCGCGTGGTAGACGATGTCGGCGCCCGCGTCGAACATGCCCTCGGCCGCGGTCTTGCCCTTGGCCGGGTCACCGAAGCCGCTGAAGTCCGGCGGCTGCGTCAGGTAGCGGGTCTGGACCTTGATGTCGGACTTGACCGCCTTGGCACCGGCGATGAAGCCGGCCTCGAACTTCTGGATGAGCTCGGTCTCGACACCACCGACGAAGCCGACGTTGCCGGTCTCGCTCTTGAGCGCCGCGGCCGCACCGACCAGGAACGAGCCCTGCTCCTCGGCGAACAGCAGGTTGGTGATGTTGTCGCCCTCGACGGCGTCGTCGACGATCGCGAAGCTGACGTCCGGGTTCTCCGCGGCGACCTTGCCGACCGACGCGCTGTAGGCGAAGCCCACCGCGACGACCGGGTTGTAGCCCGCGTCGACGAGCTCCTGCAGGCGACCCTCGCGAGCCGACTCGGCCTCGCCGTCCTGCGCCTCGGCGGTCTGGAAGTCGAAGCCGAACTCGCAGGCGGCCTGCTTCATGCCCTTCGCGGCGGAGTCGTTGAACGACTGGTCGCCCTCGCCGCCGACGTCGAAGGCCATGCCGACCTTCATGTCGTCGGTCTTCTCGACGCAGTTCTCGCCACCGGTCTCGGTGGACGCGGAGTCATCGCTCTTCTTGGAACACGCCGCACCCGCGAGCACGAGTGCGACCACGCCGGCGACGGCGGCGGTTTTGGTCAGACGACGCAAGATGTTTCCTCCTCAAGGACGGAGGCCCGCCCGGGCCCCAGGAGGCACCCTAACCTCCGGAGTTCCCCGGCCTTGCACGGTCAACCAAGTTGTAACAATCGACGGTCGGCGTCACGCCTGGATGGCCGCGCAGGCCATGACCCGCGCCCCGACGCCGATGGCGGCCTCGTCGACCCGCAGGTTGCCCTGGTGCAGGTCGTAGGTCGGGCCGTCCGGCGTCCGCGTGCCCAGCCGGCCCATGGCTCCGGGGATCGACTCGACGTACCAGGCGAAGTCCTCGCCGCCGAGCGACTGCATCGTCGTGGCGACCGCCGCCGGGCCCAGCGCGTCGGCCACGGCCTGGCGCAGCAGCTGCGTGGCGCCGAAGTCGTTGACCACCGGCGGGACGCCGCGCGTGTAGTGCACGTCGGCGCTGACCCCGTAGGGCTTGACGATGTCGCTGATCAGCCCGCGCACGAGGTGCTCGGCCTGGTGCCAGGCGTTGGCGTCGAGCATGCGCAGCGTGCCGCTGAGCTCGCCGCTGGCCGGGATGACGTTGGCAGCGACGCCCGAGCGCACCTGGCCCCACACGAGGCTGGCGCCCGCCCGCGGGTCGAACCGGCGCGACAGGGCCGCCGGCAGCTGGGTGATGAGCGAGCCGAGCGCGTAGGTGAGGTCCTCGGTCAGGTGCGGGCGCGAGGTGTGGCCGCCGCGGCCGCTGAGCGCGATCGTGATGCGGTCGGACGCTCCGGTGATCGGTCCCTCGCGCAGGCCGACGCGGCCGACGTCCAGGGACGGGTCGCAGTGCAGGGCGAAGATGCGGGTGACGCCGCGCAGCGCACCGGCCGCCATGACCTGCAGGGCACCGCCGGGCATGACCTCCTCGGCGGGCTGGAACAGCAGCCGGACGCGGTTCGGCAGCGGCGTCTCGGCATCGACCTCGGCGAGCGCGAGCGCGGCCCCGACGAGCGCCGACACGTGGACGTCGTGGCCACAGGCGTGCGCGACGCCGGGGACGGTCGAGCGCCACGGGTCCTTCGTGGTGTCCTCGAGCGGCAGTGCGTCCAGGTCGGCGCGCAGGCAGACCAGGGGCGCGTCCTCGGGACCGATGTCGGCGGTGAGACCGCTGTCGCCGAGCCGGACGTGGCCGATCGAGGCCTTGTCGAGCCAGGACGCGACCACGTCGGTGGTGCGCTCCTCCTGCCACGACAGCTCGGGATAGGCGTGCAGGTCGCGGCGCAGGGAGACCAGGTCGGGGGTCAGACGCTCGACCGCGTGCTGGATCCGCTCGGCCGACGTCGTCATGCGTCCAGGGTATCCCTCGGTCCGGGGGTCGGTCCGCTCGTCCACGGGGCGGGACCGCCGCTCAGGCGACGCGGCGCTCGAGCACGCGCGTGAGCTGGGCGACCGTCTCGTCGGCGAGCTTGTCCAGCTTGCCGCGCAGGACGACCGAGGCGACCTGGTGGACCACCGGCTTGAACCGGAAGTCGGCCCGGTAGTGGACCTGCGTGCCGGCGCCGGACGCGGTGAGCATCAAGGTGTCCTTCGTCGTCGCGCTCTTGTTCGTGCCCCGGAAGACCACGCGCGTCGGCGGCCGGTGCTCGACCGTCTCGTAGGTGAGCTCGGTCGTGCGGCCCATGAACTCGGACGTGTTGGCGTACGTCGTGCCGACGCCGCCGTCGCCCGACGTCCGGGTGGTGCGGACGGTGCCCGGGTCCCACTCGTTGGTGTGCTCGAAGTCGGCGAGGTAGGCGAAGACCTCGTCGACCGGGCGGCTGACGGTGAAGGTGCGCTCGACGTGCATGCGCCGACGCTAGGGGCGCCCGGCGCCGCCCGCACGTTCGCGCGGACGCGTGCGGCTCGCGCGACTACCGTGGTGGCATGTCCGGGTTCTCGATCACCTACACGGTCTTCACGCTGCTCGGGATCCTCTTCCTGGCCGCCGTGCTCGGCGGCTGCGTCTGGGTGATCGCGCGCAACTTCCGCGAGGCCCGGCGCCACGGGCTGGACCCGTTCACGCTGCAGACGACCGCATACTCCCGCGTGCTCACCAGCCGCCTGGTCGAACCGCCCCGATCGCTCGAGGACCGGCTGGCCCAGATCGACGACCTGCACGCCCGCGGCGTCATCGACGACGAGGAGCGACGCGCCGCCCGCGCCTCCGCCCTCGCCGACCTCTGAGGCCTCAGGACGCCAGCGACGCGGCCTGCTCGGCCCGCTCGCGCCCCGTCGCCAGCACCGCCGGGCTGACCGGACGGCGCCAGCGCAGCGTCACCGCGTGCTGGCGCAGGTACAGCGCCGCCGCGAGGCCGACCGCCACGAGCACGATGCCGCCGCCGACGAGCAACGACCAGCGTCCGCCCATCTCCTCGCCGACCCAGCCGATGAACGGCGAGCCGATCGGGCCGCCGCCCATGAAGACCATGAGGTACAGCGCGGCGACGCGTCCGCGCATCTCCGGGTCCGACGTCATCTGGATCGTGGCGTTGGCCGCGGTGACCATGGTCAGCGCGCTCAGGCCCACGAAGGGCAGGATCAGCGCGTACGTCGTGTAGGTCGGCATGAGTCCCGCGGCGATCTCGAGCACCGCGAACACCAGCGCAGCGCCGACGACCAGCCGCAGCCGCGGCTTGGCCCGGCGGGCGGCGATCAGCGCGCCGGCCAGCGAGCCGATCGCCATGATCGAGCCGAGCACGCCGTACTCCCCCGCCCCCTTGCCGAACACGTCCGTGGCCATGAGCGCGCTGGTCATCTGGAAGTTCATGCCGAACGTGCCGACGAAGAAGACGGTGACCAGGGTCAGCACGAGGTCCGGTCGCGAGCGGACGTAGCGCACACCGTCGCGCACGGCGCCCTTGCCGCGCTGCGAGACCGGGGCCGGGCGCAGCTGGTCGACGTCCAGGCGGGTCATCGACCACAGCACCGCGAAGTAGCTCAGGCCGTTGACCAGGATCACCCAGCCGGCGGCCGCGGCGCCCGAGCCGAGCGCGGCGATGAGCAGGCCGGCGACGGCCGGGCCGATCATGCGGGCGGCGTTGAACGAGGCCGAGTTGAGGCCGACCGCGTTGGGCAGGTCGTCGCGCGACACCATCTCGCCGACGAACGACTGACGGGCGGGCGCGTCGAAGGCGGTCGCGACGCCGAACAGGAACGCGATGACGTAGACGTGCCAGGTCTGCACGACGCCGGTGACGGCCAGGACGCCGAGGACGATGGCCGGGGCGGCCATCGCGACCTGCGTCCACATGAGCACGCGGCGCTTGGGGAACCGGTCGGCGACGACGCCGGCCAGCGGGGAGAAGAGCAGGGCGGGGAGGAGCTGGAGCCCGGTCACCAGGCCGAGGGCCGTGCCGCTGCCGGTGAGGACCAGCACCAGCCAGTCCTGGGCGACGCGCTGCATCCACGTGCCGACGTTGGAGACGATCGCCCCGGCGGCGTAGGTGCGGTAGTTGGGGACGGCCAGGGCCTTGAAGGTGGGACTCGTACGGATCACTCGCTCTCGGAAAGACGGTCGAACAGGACGGACGCCTTGCGCAGCAGGGCTCGCTCGTCGGCGGACAGGTCGCGCATGCGCCGGTCCAGCCAGGCGTCGCGCCGGGCCCGCTCCTCGGCGAGGACGTCCTCGCCCTTGTCCGAGAGCCGGACCAGGACCTGGCGGCCGTCGTCGGGGTGCGGCTCCCGCAGGATCAGCCCGTCGTCGACGAGGCAGCCGATCGTCCGCGTGACCGAGGGCGGGCTGACCCGCTCCCGGTGGGCGACCTGCGACGGGGTGCAGGGACCCATGAGGCGCACCGTCCCCAGCACCGACAACTGCGTGGCGGTCATCGCCGAGTGGCGCTCCTGCCGCAGTCGACGGTTCAGCCGGGCGACGGACGTCGCGAGCTTCTGCGCATCGGTAGGCACTTAGTTAGCATAGTTCATTACCTGTGCTAACTAAAGTCGCGGGCCGGTGCCCTTGCTCACCCGTCCGCGCACGCGACGAGGCCCCCGTCCGCCGCAGCGGTCGGGGGCCTCGTCGTGGGTGGTGCGAGCCGTCAGGCCTCGCCGCGCGAGAGCGCGCCGAGCAGGTCGCGGTTGAGCCGCGCGATGGTCGACAGCGGGATGCCCTTGGGGCAGGACGCCGTGCACTCACCGATGTTGGTGCAGCCGCCGAAGCCCTCGGCGTCGTGCTGCGCCACCATGTTGATGACGCGCGAGTCGCGCTCGGGCTGGCCCTGCGGCAGCAGGCCCAGGTGCGTCACCTTGGCGGCGGTGAACAGCATCGCCGAGCCGTTCGGGCAGGCCGCGACGCAGGCGCCGCAGGCGATGCACGTGGCGGCCGAGAACGCGTCGTCCGCGTCGTGCTTGGCGACGGGGGCCGCGTTGGCCTCCGGGGCCGAGCCGGTCGGCGCGGAGATGTAGCCGCCGGCCTGGATGATGCGGTCGAACGCGCCGCGGTCGACGACCAGGTCCTTGATGACCGGGAACGCCTTGGCGCGCCACGGCTCGATGTCGATGTGGTCGCCGTCCTTGAAGCTGCGCATGTGCAGCTGGCAGGTCGTGGTGACCTCGGGACCGTGCGCCAGGCCGTTGATCACGATGCCGCACATGCCGCAGATGCCCTCGCGGCAGTCCGAGTCGAACGCGATCGGGTCCTCGCCCTCGAACGTGAGCTGCTCGTTGAGCACGTCGAGCATCTCCAGGAAGGACATGTGCTCGCTGACGCCGTCGAGGGCGTACGTGACCATCTTGCCCTCGGCCTCGGCGTTCTTCTGGCGCCAGGCGCGAATGAAGATCCTCACTTGTAGCTCCTCGCCTTCATCTCGATGTACTCGTACGTGAGCGGCTCCTTGTGGAGGACCGGCTTGTCACCGGCGAACTCCCAGGCCGCGGCGTACGCGTACTCGTCGTCGTGTCGGAGGGCCTCGCCCTCCTCGGTCTGGCTCTCGGCGCGGAAGTGGCCGCCGCAGGACTCGGCGCGGTTGAGCGCGTCGATGCACATGAGCTCGCCGAGCTCGATGAAGTCCGCGACGCGACCCGCGCGCTCGAGGGCCTGGTTGAGCTCCTCGTTGACGCCCGTGACCTTCACGTTCGTCCAGAACTCGTTCTTCAGCTCACGGATGAGCCCGATGGCCTTGAGCAGACCCTCCTCGGTGCGCTCCATGCCGCAGTACTCCCACATGATGTGGCCGAGCTCCTTGTGGATGGAGTCGACCGAGCGCGTGCCGTTGATGCTGAGCATCGTCTGGACGCGATCCTCGACCTCGCGCAGCGCCTCGACGACGGCCGGGTGGTCGTCGCCGATGGGCTCGAACGGGCCGGCGGCCAGGTAGTCCGGCAGCGTCGACGGCAGGACGAAGTAGCCGTCCGCGAGGCCCTGCATGAGCGCCGAGGCGCCCAGGCGGTTGGCGCCCTGGTCGGAGAAGTTCGCCTCACCGGCGCAGTACAGGCCCGGGATCGTGGTCTGCAGGTCGTAGTCGACCCACAGGCCGCCCATGACGTAGTGCACGGCCGGGTAGACGCGCATGCCCGTCTCGTACGGGTCCTCGCCCGTGATGCGGGCGTACATGTCGAAGAGGTTGCCGTACTTGGCCTCGACCGTCTTGCGGCCCATGCGCTCGATCGCGTCGGCGAAGTCCAGGTACACGCCCAGGCCGCCGGGACCGACGCCGAAGCCCTCGTCGCACGCCGTCTTGGCCGCCCGCGAGGCGATGTCGCGGGGCACGAGGTTGCCGAACGCGGGGTAACGACGCTCCAGGAAGTAGTCGCGGTCCGCCTCGGGGATCTCGCGCGGGTCCTTCTCCAGGTCGGCCTTGTTCTTGGGCACCCAGATGCGTCCGTCGTTGCGCAGCGACTCCGACATCAGGGTCAGCTTCGACTGGTAGTCGCCGGAGACCGGGATGCAGGTCGGGTGGATCTGCGTGAAGCACGGGTTGCCGAAGTAGGCGCCCTTGCGGTGCGCGCGCCAGGTGGCCGTGACGTTCGAGCCCATCGCGTTGGTCGACAGGAAGAACACGTTGCCGTAGCCGCCGGTGCACAGGACGACGACGTCGGCGGTGTGCGCCTCGATCGCGCCGGTGACCATGTCGCGCGTGACGATGCCCCGGGCCTTGCCGTCGACCAGGATCACGTCGAGCATCTCGTGGCGGTCGTAGTTCTTCACCGTGCCGGCCGCGACCTGGCGCTCGAGCGCCTGGTAGGCACCGAGCAGCAGCTGCTGGCCGGTCTGTCCACGGGCGTAGAAGGTGCGCGAGACCTGGACGCCGCCGAACGAGCGGTTGTCGAGCAGGCCGCCGTACTCGCGGGCGAACGGGACGCCCTGGGCGACGCACTGGTCGATGATGTTCGCCGACACCTGCGCGAGGCGGTAGGTGTTCGACTCGCGGGCGCGGAAGTCGCCACCCTTGACCGTGTCGTAGAACAGCCGGTAGATCGAGTCGCCGTCGTTGCGGTAGTTCTTCGCGGCGTTGATGCCGCCCTGGGCGGCGATCGAGTGGGCCCGGCGCGGGCTGTCCTGGTAGCAGAACGTCTGGACGTTGTAGCCCTGCTCGCCCAGCGACGCGGCCGCCGCGGCGCCGGCCAGGCCGGTGCCCACGATGATCACGTTGAGCTTGCGGCGGTTGGCCGGGTTGACCAGCCTCGCGTTGAACTTGCGGGTGTCCCAGCGCTGCTCGATCGGGCCGCCCGGCGCCTTGGTGTCGTGGATGTCCGTCCCGAGGTCGAACAGGTCGGGGAAGGCGGAGGTGTCAGTCATGCGTCAGCTCCCGAGTCCGAAGAAGAAGATGGCGGTGGGCGGCAGCAGGAAGCCGACCACGATGACCAGGGTCAGCACCCAGGCCAGCGCGGTGAGGCGGCTGCCGCGACGGGTGTCGGCGCGGTTCTGGCCCAGGGACGTGAACGCGCTCCAGATGCCGTGCCACAGGTGGAAGCCGACGGCGAGCATCGCCACGACGTACGAGAGGTAGACCCACCAGATCTCGAAGCCGTTGACCACGCGCTCGTAGGGGCTGTCGCTGGCGCCGCCGGGGTGGATCTGGTTCCCGGTCAGGTGCAGCAGGTGGTAGACGATGAACAGCGCGATGACCAGGCCGCCCCAGCGCAGCGTGAACGTCGCGTACGAGCGCTGCACGCCGCGGCGGTTCTGCTTGGAGTGGTAGCGGGTGCCGTTCTTGTACCCGGCCGCCTTGCGGTCGCGGACCGCCAGGCGCACCGCGGAGTAGACGTGCAGGACGACCGCGGCGAGCAGCACCACTCGGACGATCCACAGCAGGCCCTCGTGCGGGAGCATCGGCTCGCCGAAGGTGCGCAGGTGGTGCGCGTACTCGTCGAACCCGTCCTGGCCGGCGAAGACCTTGAGGTTGCCGTACATGTGCAGCAACAGGTAGCCGACCATGATGAGACCGCTGACGGCCATCGTGTACTTGAGGACCACCGTCGAGCGGCGGGCGCGCTTCAGTGCAGGCAGAGTGACCACCGGCTCACGGTACGCCAGGCCCTTCGATACGCGCCAAGTTCGACTGAGGCTCACTTTCATAGCCGTTGGCTATGATGCGACGGTGCACCTGCAGCAGCTGGCCTACTTCGTCGCGGTCGCCGAGACCCGGCACTTCACCCAGGCGGCCGACCAGAGCGGCGTCTCCCAGCCCAGCCTGTCCAAGCAGATCCGCGTGCTGGAGAACTCGCTGGGCACGCCGCTGTTCGTCCGCGACCGCGGCGGGGTCGAGCTGACCAGCGCCGGCGAGGCCCTGCTCCCCCACGCCCGTCGCATCCTCATCGACGTCGAGGCGGCCCAGCGCGCCGTGCACGAGGTCGCCGGCCTGCGCCGCGGGCTCGTGCGCGTCGGCGCCACGCCGAGCCTCTGCGACGCCGCGCTCGCCGAGGGCGTCGCGCGCTTCCACCAGCGTCACCCGGGCATCGACCTCGTGGTCGAGGAGGGCGGCTCCCGGCTGCTCACCCAGGCCCTGGTGCGCGGACGCCTGGACGTGGCGCTGCTCATCGCGCCGCTGGCCGACTCCCACGACGACATCGTCACGACGTCCGTCCTGCGCGAGCGGCTGGTGCTGGCCAGCCCGGTCGACGCCGACGTGCCCGAGACGATGGACGTCGCCGACCTGCGCGACGTGCCGCTCGTGATGTTCCGCGAGGGCTACGACCTGCGCGACGTCACCCTCATGGCCTGCCGCCGGG
The DNA here is from genome assembly GCF_004336805.1 of Aeromicrobium sp. IC_218. Classification (GTDB taxonomy): domain Bacteria; phylum Actinomycetota; class Actinomycetes; order Propionibacteriales; family Nocardioidaceae; genus Aeromicrobium. The sequence goes on along the minus strand of NZ_SJXM01000008.1, from coordinate 106,378 downwards.
CCGGGTTCAGCCCCCGCATCGCGCTCGAGGGCGGCGAGATGAGCGCCGTGCTGCGCTTCGTCGAGACCGGCCTGGGCCACGCGGTGGTGCCGTCGATGGTGCTGGCCAACCGCCCGCAGCTGCAGGCCACGCCGCTGACCAACCCGGTGCTGGAGCGGACCGTGGCCATCGCGCACCGCGACGTGGGCTCGATGCCGCTGGCCGCGCGGGCGTTCACCGAGGAGCTCGCCGAGCACCTCGCCGAGCTCGAGCAGCCGGTCTAGGAGTCGCCGCGCAGCGCGTACGTGCGGCGCGGCACCCAGCCGGCCGGGCCCTCGTCCAGGTAGAGCGCGAACTCGGTGACGGTGAAGTCGGCGCTGAAGTCGGCCAGGTCGGCGTAGGCCCGGTCGAGCGCCTCGTCGTCGAGGTTCTGCGCCACCGTCACGTGCGGGTGGAACGGGAACGACGGCTCGGGCGCCTCGATCTTGGCGCGGATGCGCTGGGCGAGCATCTCGGTGTAGGAGATGCCCTGGCTGACGGCGACGAACACCACCGGCGAGACCGGCCGGAACGTGCCGGTGCCCCGCAGGCGCATCGTGAACCGCGGCAGCGCGGCGGCGGCGTCCTCGAGCGCGGAGTCCAGGCAGGCGAGCCGGTCGTCGTCCACCTCGGTCGGCGGCACGAGCGTGACGTGGCTGGGGACCGTGCGGGCCATCGGGTCGCCGAACTCGGCCCGCTTGTCGCGCAGCAGCGACCCGTGGGGCTCGGGGACGGCGATCGAGACGCCGATGGTCGCCACGACGTCAGCCCCGCTTCACGAAGCCGGAGCGCTCGTAGACCAGGTCCAGCGTCGTGGACGCCACCGCGCGGGCCTTCTCCGCGCCGGCGGCCAGGATGCGGTCCAGCTCGCCGCGGTCGCCGAGCAGCTCGCGCGTCCGGTCGCCGAAGTCGCCCACGAAGTCGGCGACCAGGTCGGCGAGCGCCACCTTGAGGTGGCCGTACTGCTGGCCGGCGTACTCCTCGACGATGCTGTCGACCGGGCGGTCGGTGAGCGCGGAGTAGATGGTCAGCAGGTTCGAGACGCCCGGCTTGGCCTCCCGGTCGAAGGTGATCTCGGTGCCGGAGTCGGTGACCGCCGAGCGGATCTTCTTCGTGACCTGCTTGCGCGAGTCGTTCAGGTCGACGACGCCGGCGTGCGAGACGTTCGAGCCGCTCATCTTGGCCGTCGGGTCCTGGAGGTCGTAGATCTTCGCCGTCGCCTTGACGATGTGCGCCTCGGGGACGGTGAACGTCTCGCCGAAGCGGTGGTTGAAGCGCTGGGCCAGGTTGCGGGTCAGCTCCACGTGCTGGCGCTGGTCCTCGCCCACCGGCACCTTGTCGGCCTGGTAGACGAGGATGTCGGCCGCCATGAGGATCGGGTAGGTGAACAGCCCGACGCTGGCGGCCTCGGTGCCCTTCTTGGCGGTCTTGTCCTTGAACTGCGTCATGCGGCCGGCCTCGCCGAAGCCGGTGATGCCGTTCAGCACCCAGGCGAGCTGGGCGTGCTCGGGCACGTGGCTCTGCACGAACAGCGTGCTGCGCTCGGGGTCGACGCCGGCGGCCAGCAGCTGCGCGGCCGCCACGTACGTCCGCTCGCGCAGCAGCGCCGGGTCGTACTCCACGGTGATCGCGTGCAGGTCGGGGATGAAGTAGAAGGCGTCGAAGTCCTCCTGCAGCGCCACCCACTGCTTGAAGGCGCCGAAGTAGTTGCCCAGGTGGTAGGAGTCGGCCGTGGGCTGGGCGCCGGAGAGCGCGCGCGGACGAGCCGGGGTGGGGACCGAGGACATGTGTGCATTCTGCCAGTCGCCGCCGGGGCGCCCACCGCTAGGCTCGGCCGGGTGAACGGGGCGGAGCAGGTGCAGCAGTGGTCGGTGCCCGGGCGGGTCAACCTCGTCGGCGAGCACCTCGACTACAACGGCGGGGCCTCGCTGCCCATCGCCATCGACAAGGGCTTCACCGTCAAGGTGCGTCCCCGCCCCGACGAGACGGTCAACGTCTGGAGCGCCGGCCAGAAGGCCTCCTTCCCCGTGAGCGTGCAGCCCGGCGACGTCCAGGGCTGGGCCGCGTACGTCGCCGGCACCGTCTGGGCCGCGCGCGAGGCCGGCCACCGCGTGGGCGGCGTCGACCTCGTCCTCGACAGCGACCTGCCCTCCGGCGCCGGCCTGTCGTCGTCCGCCGCGCTGACCTGCGGCGTGGCCGTGTCGCTCGACTCGCTGGGCGACTGGCAGCAGGGCCCGACCGACCTCGCCGTCCTGGCCCGCCGCGCCGAGAACGACTACGTCGGCGCCCCGACCGGCCTCATGGACCAGCTCGCCGTCATGCACGGACGCCGGGGCCACGCCGTGCGCGTCGACACCGCGACCGAGCCGCCGTCCGTCGAGGTCGTCCCGATCGACTGGGAGTCCGCCGGCCTGGTCCTCGCGGTCATCGCCACCGGCGTCAACCACTCGCACGCCGACGGCGGCTACGCCGACCGGCACGCCGAGTCCCGCCGCGCGGCCGAGGCGCTCGGCGTCGAGCACCTGGCCCAGGTCGGTCTCGACGCGCTGGTCACCCTCGACGACGAGACCCTCAAGGCCCGCACCCGGCACGTGCTCACCGAGAACGCGCGGGTCAAGGCGTTCGTCCGGGCCTCCGCCGACGGGTCGTGGGCCCAGGCCGGCACGATCCTCACCGCCTCGCACGCCTCGCTGCGCGACGACTACCAGGTCAGCGCCGCCGAGCTCGACGTCGCGGTCGACACCGCGCTCGAGGCCGGCGCCCTCGGCGCCCGCATGACCGGTGGCGGCTTCGGCGGCAGCGCGATCGCCCTGGTCGAGCGCGACAAGGCGGCCGCCATGGCCTCGGCGGTCGAGGCGGCGTTCGAGCACATGAGCTGGAAGAAGCCCCAGGTCTTCCCGGTCTCCCCGGCCGACGGCGCCCGCCGCACCGCCTGACCCCGCGTCAGAGCGCGGCCGGCGCGAGCGCGTGGTCGCGCACGATGCTGCGCAGCACCCGCACGGCGCCGTCGACGTCACCCAGCTCCGAGCGGTAGGCCACCTCCTGCGTGCTCAGCACGCTGCCGGGCTCGACGATCGCCCAGACGTCCGACCCGCTGCCGCGGTAGTCCGACCACTTCGACGGCAGGTACGGGTTGACGTCGTAGATGCCCCGGGTCCGGGCGTCGTTGACCAGGAGGACGTCCATCTGGGTCGTGAGGTTCAGGAACTCCAGGTAGGGCACGTACGGTCGCGCGAACACCACGTCGGAGAGCCCGCGCTCGGCCATCTCGGCCTCGACCCCGGCCGGGTCGGACGTGAACACCCGCACGGCGACGTGCGACCGCTCCTCCGGCGTGAGGGCCTCCAGCGCCGCCACGACCTCGCCGAGCCCACGGGTCGCGTAGAAGACGCCGAAGTAGGCCAGGTTGACCCGGCCCGGGATGCGACCGAGGGCCGTCGGCACCCGCTCGTAGAACTCCTGCGGCAGGGTCGGGTGGGGGTGGACCTCGGCCTTCGCGGCGACGCGATCGGCGAGCGCCCGGTCCGGCAGGTAGCCGAGCATCAGCTCCTGCTGACGCGGGTTGGTGAAGTGCACCTCGTCGGCCAGCTCGTAGCCCAGCAGCTCCACGATCTCCGGGACGGTCAGGACGTCGACCTCGTCGGGCACCTGCACGCCGCGCTCGCGCAGCGCCTGGATCAGCGTCCGCGAGATGCGGCCGGGTCGCACGAGGTTGGTCCGGCACGCGCCGTTGGAGTCCCAGACCATGGGGTCGGAGAACTCGGCCACCCACCGGGTCTCCGGCCACTGCAGCTTGACCAGGGCGGCCAGCACGTGGGACCCAGGCAGCATGGCGCGGCTGTAGACCGTCCGATACGGGCCCTTCTCGGCGACCCAGCGCTCCACCACCTCCATGCCCCGCAGGCAGAACGCGTCGAGGTAGGGCCAGTGGAAGGCCGTCACGGGCGAGTGCACCTCGGCGTGACGGCCCACGACGTCGTCGACCACCATCCACGCCGTCGTGTCGACCGCCCGGATGCCCTCCAGGGCGTTGGACACGACGTCGACCATGACCCCGTGACCGAGCAGGCGCCGGCCGGCCACCGACGCGCTGGTGTCCGAGTAGGGCGCGAACGCGTAGAGGATCGCCAGGTCCTGCGCGACGTCGGCCTGGAGCAGGCGGCGGTCCACGACGTCGCCCAGTCCGCGCCGGCGCAGGTCGTGCCCGACCCGTGGGACGTCCTGCGGGTTCTGCGTCAGGTAGCGGCGGGCGTGACCGGACTGGGCCGAGACCAGCCCGGCCCGGAGCCGCTCGGCCCGGGGATCGACGGGGCGGGCCGCCGCGAGACGCTCGATGACGTCCAGTCGCTCCGTGACGGCGAAGTCGTAGGTGAGCTCGCGCCGCGACACCGAGTCCGGGCGCAGGGCCCGGAAGTACGTGGCCCCGGACTCGACCGAGCACACCGCGAGCCGGAACGGCGCGTGGGCGTAGAGCTCGTTCCAGTAGACGAGGTCCTCGCCACTGCGCAGGTCCTCGTCGAAGCGGGCCGCCCGGGCCAGCTCGACCGGCGCGAGCTTCGCGGCGACGAAGCCCACGGGCGTGGTCCGCCCCTCGAGCTCGACGACCCGGCCCTCGTGGGCCACCAGGTAGTCCTCGATGTAGTTGCGGTAGCTCGGCGCTCCGAGCCTCCCGTCCGCCGTCACCGGCACGTCGGCGACGTGCGCGATCGGCACCACCCCGGGGGCGGCGAGGCTCAGCAGCGTCTCCAGGGTGGACGGGGCCAGCCAGTCGTCGTCGTCCACGAAGGTGACGTGCTCGCCCGTGGCGGCGGCCAGCCCGAGGTTGCGAGCCCGCGAGGCTCCGGCCCGTCCGTTCTGCAGCACCCGGACGCGCAGTGCGGGCGCCTCCTCCCGCACGGCGTCGATCTCCCGTCGGGACCCGTCCAGCGGCCCGTTGAGGACGACGACGACCTCGATCTCGGCGTCGGGCAGGGTCTGCGCGGCGAGCGATCGCAGGCACCGACCCACCACCGCCTCCCCCCGGTACGAGGGCACGATCACCGAAACCCGCGGTCGCCCTGCGGTGGCCGGTCCGGTCTCCATGTCGACCCCTTCGCGGTGCTCTACGATGACTCGGGCATCGAGCCGAACGCAGTCTAGGTGAACGTGGCTGCGGCCTTCCGACCACGAGGAGAACCTCCGTGTCTCGCGCCATCCACGTGACCCTCCTGGCCGCTGATCCCGCCGCCACCGTCGGACGCCTCGGCGACGCCGCCGACGAGGTCTCGGTGGTGACCGACCCCGAGGCGCTGGTGGCCTCGCCGGAGTCCGTCCTGGTGGTGTCGGGCGCCGTCGAGGCCGGGCTCGTGCGTGCCGCGGCGGCCCTGCCCTGGCGGTCCGTCGTGCTCGACCTGGGCGCCGCGACGGACGCCGAGACCCTCGCCTCGCTGGGCCCCGCCCGTCCACTCCAGTCCCGCTGGATCGGGCACCTGCCGGTGGTCTCGCTCGAGCTGGGCGGCACCACCGACCTGGACCCCGTGGCCCTCACCGCGGTCAGCACGCTGCTGCGCGACCGTCGTTCCGAGCACGAGACGCTGCGCCGCCAGTACTTCCTGCTCGAGGCCGACCGGCGCGAGCACGTCGCCGCCGTCGACCGGCTGGAGGCCGACCGCGAGCACTGGACGTCCGAGGTGGAGCGACTCACCGAGCGGGCCCGCCGGGCTGAGCGGGGCCGCCGCAAGGCGCGTACGGAGCTGGACCGACTGCGGCGCAGCCGCGCCGTCCGCATGACCGCCCTGCTGCGCGGCCTGCGTCGTCGCGTGCCCGGCGGCACCGCCGGACTGGCCGTCGTCCTGGCCGGAGCGGCGGTCGTCGCCCTGGCCGCGGCGGCGCTGGTGACCTGGCTGGTCGCCGAGACGGGTCACGCCGGGCTCGCGGCTCTCGGCGTCCTGACGCTGGCCGGGCTCGTCGTCACGACCGCCGTCCTCGCCCGGCTCCTGTCGGCGCAGGGACGGCGCGCGCGGACGGCCGCCGAGACCGAGGCCGAGCGCGCGCGGCTCGCGTTCACCGAGCTGCGCCGCGGTCAGCGGTCGGTCCGCAAGCGGGTCATGACGCTCGACGCCACCCAGGAGGACGTCGTCCAGCGTCTGGCCCGGCTCGAGCTGGCGCTGACGAACCTCGACGTCCGGTCCGACCGCGCGGACGACCCCGCCTAGCCCTCCGGGTGGAGCCAGGCCAGGCACTCCTCGAGGCTGTCCAGGTCGACCACGAAGTCCGAGCCGATGTCGGGCGCCTGCCCGGTGCTGCGGTCGGCGGTGCCCTGCAGGCCGCGGTAGCGGCCCTGCTTGTGGCACACGAGGTCGTAGAAGTAGTCGTGCTTCATCGTCTCGGTCGCCAGTGCCAACACGGAGACCTGCTGCGGCGAGAACACCAGGTTGGTGAAGGCCGCGCCCATGTTGCCGACGATGCTGTCGGCGCCCGAGAACGCGGCGATCTGCTCCCGCAGCGTCAGCTTCTCCGGCTCGACCATCTCGTACCCGAAGTCCGCGAGTCGCGCGAGCACGGCCTCCTCGTTGAGCAGCCGCCGGCGCGAGTACCCGTTGCGCGACACGTAGAGCCGGCGGTCGGTGCCCGGCTCGACGGTGGAGGCCAGGTCCTCCAGGAAGCGGATGGCGAAGGGCGACTTGCGCACCGGGTGACGCGCGATCGTGCCGGGCACGATGATCCGCTCGAACGACAGGGCGCCCACCTCGGTGAACATCACCTGGTCCTCGCCGATCCCGGCGAGGGCGAGGGAGTCCAGGACGACCTGGCGCATCGCGTCGCTCGTCTGGACGTTGACCACGTACGTGCACGCCGCGCGGTCGACGAAGCCGTCCAGCAGACCGACCTTCGGCAGCGCGTCGACCAGCCAGTGCCCGTAGTTGCGGTCCCAGGTCTGCTTCAGCAGCACCAGGTGCCTGCCCTCCTCGGGGGCCGGGACACGGCGCCGCGGGACGTCCCGCTCGACGACCCACCGGTCCTCGCCGAAGGGCCGGTAGAGGTTGGACGACCGACGGATGTTCTGGGCGCAGTTCAGCGTCTCGGCCAGGATCTTGCGGTCCTTGGTGGCCGCCGGCCCGAACCCGTGCACGAGCACGTCGGTGAACTCCGCGGAAGCGGCCGGCTCGAACGCGACCGGGCCGGATCCGGTCAGCGAGCGGAACGCGGCGTCCACCGCCGGCGAGGCGTCCACGAGCTCGGCCGGGATGCGCTCGTACGGAGCGCCCACGTCGGTGATCCAGGGGTCGCTCGTGACGTCCGCGACGCTCGCCCGCCGGTACCAGGGCTGGCGGTGCGAGCGCTTGCGCAGGACCACCGACCGGCCGAGCATCACGGCCGAGTCGACGGTGTTCCGGAAGTAGGCCTCGAAGTCGTCCGCCGGCGGGTCGGCCCGGTCGGCGGCCACCAGCGACCGCACGAGCCCGGCGACGAAGTCGTAGGCCGTCTCGCCGTCCGGGGTGCCGTAGGTGCGTGCGTAGTCCTCGCCGAAGCTGGTGTGGATGTCCTCCACGATGAACATGCCGCCGGGTCGCACGGCCGGCCACAGGTCGCGCAGGGTGTCGATCTGGTGCTGCCAGCGGTGCGAGCCGTCGTCGACCACGACCGTCGGGCGGTACTTGGTGCCCAGCTTCTGGATGAACGCCCGGTCGCCCTGGTTGCCGACCCGCACGGTGACGCGCTCGTTCTCGAAGCGCTTGCACGCGGGGTCGAGGTCGACGCCGACGATGCGGCCCCGGGAGAAGTACTCCTCCCACATCCGCAGGGACGAGCCCTGGTGGACGCCGATCTCGATCATCGTGATCTCGCGGTCGCGCAGGTGGCCCAGCTCGCGGTCGTAGACCCGCAGGAAGTCGTGCAGCGTCGAGGACTTGTCGGTGCCCGTGCGCAGCCCGATCTCGTCCAGGGTCGGACGCTGCGGGGGCGCGTCCGGCTCACGACGGGAGCGGACGCGCGAGAGCCTCGCGCGCCAAGGACTCTGCTTCGACGGTGTCGTGGTCACCTGGCGATCCTTTCGACCCGGGTCGGTTGGTCGGAGCATAGGACACCACCGCGCCCGCGCGGGGGACGCGGGCGTCGCGCGGGGCGGGGCCGGACCCCCGCCCGTCAGTGCCACACTGAGCGGGTGAGCACCACCCGCATCGCGTACCAGGGCGAGCCCGGCGCGAACTCCCACATGGTCATCGACGAGCACTACCCCGACGCGGAGCCCGTGCCCTGCGCGTCCTTCGAGGACGTCTTCGCGGCCGTCACCGCCGGCGACGCCGACCTCGCGATGATCCCGATCGACAACTCGATCGCCGGCCGGGTGGCCGACATCCACCACTTCCTGCCGACGTCGGGCCTGCACATCGTGGCCGAGCACTTCCTGCGCATCCGGTTCGCCGTCATGGGCACGCCGGGCACGACCCTGGACTCGGTCAAGACCGTGCACAGCCACGTCCACGCGCTGGGCCAGTGCCGCAAGATCATCCGCGCGCACGGATGGACGCCGCTCATCAGCGGCGACACCGCCGGCGCCGCCCGCGAGATCGCCGAGGCCCACGACCCCAGCCGCGCGTCCATCTCGCCGCCGCTCGCCGCGCAGATCTACGGCCTGGAGGTGCTGGCCGAGGACGTCGAGGACGAGGACCACAACACGACCCGGTTCGTCGTGCTGTCGCGCGAGCCCCGCCGTGCGCCGGCCGGCGAGGGTCCCGTCGTGACCACGTTCGTGTTCAACGTCCGCAACCTGCCGGCCGCGCTCTACAAGGCGCTCGGCGGGTTCGCCACGAACGGCGTCAACATGACCAAGCTGGAGAGCTACATGGTCGACGGCCACTTCACCGCCACCCAGTTCCTCTGCGAGGTCGACGGGCACCCGGACGAGCCCGGACTGGCCCGCGCCCTCGAGGAGCTCGCGTTCTTCACGACCGACGTCGACGTGCTCGGCGTCTACCCGGCCAGCCCGTTCCGGGCCGCGCCGTGACCGAGCAGCTGCCCTGGCCGCTCTGCGTCCCCGTCCTCACCGACGGCGAGGTGACGCTGCGCGCCCACACGCCGGACGACGTGGACGACCTGCACGCGATGTCGACCGACCCCGAGACGCAGCGCTGGACGTCCGTCCCCGCCGACCAGCCGCGGGAGGGCAGCGCGGACTTCGCGCTGCGCCAGATCCCCGCGTGGTGGGCCGACGGCTCGAGCGCCGGCTTCGCCATCGAGGCGCCGGACGACGACGGACGTCCGCGGTTCGCCGGCAACGTCGACCTGCGCGGCGGGCCGGTCGCGAGCATCGGCTACGCGCTCGCGCCGTGGGCCCGCGGCCGTGGCGTCATGCGCCGGGCGGTCGACCTGGCCGTGCAGTGGGGCTTCGCCGAGCGCGGCGTGGAGGCCGTCCACTGGAGCGCCCACGTCGGCAACGAGGCGTCGCTGCGGGTCGCCCACGCGTGCGGCTTCGAGCTGGTCGGCACCTCCCCCGCCTCGCTGCACGAGCGTGGCCGAGTGTTGGACGCCTGGACGGCCGTCATCCGCTTCGGCGACGCGCCCGTCCCCCGCACGCGCTGGGCCGAGCCGATCGTGCTCGAGGGCGAGCGCGTCCGCCTGCGCCCGCTGCGCGAGGGCGACCTGTTGCGGGTCGTGCAGGCGTGCACCGATCCGCTGACCCGGCAGTGGGTCGACGGGCTGCCGGACCCGTACACCCTCGCGAACGCCGCGGACTTCCTGGCCGAGTCGGTCTGGCACGCGGCCACCGGCGAGAAGGCGACGTGGGCGATCGCCGACGCCGCCGACGACGAGCTGGCCGGGCTCGTCTCCGTGATGGGCCTGCGCGGCCTGGACCCGACGTCCGGCGAGATCGGCTACTGGGCCCACCCGGAGGGTCGCGGGCGTGGACTGCTCACCGAGGCCGTGGCGCTCGCTGTCCGGCACGCGCTCGACCCGGACGGTCTGGACCGGCGCCGGCTCACCCTGCACGCCGCGGCCGGCAACGGCCCGAGCAACGCGATCGCCGTCCGGAACGGGTTCGAGCGGGTCGGCACCGAGCGCGCGGCCGAGCGGCTCGGCGACGGCACGTACGACGACCTGCACGCGTACGACCTGCTCCGCGCATAGTCGTCGGTGGGCGCAACTACCCTGGCCCCATGACGCAGACGCGCGACAACGCCGGCACCGACCTCGCCGACGGGCACAGCCCCTGGCCGGCCCTGTGGGCCATGGTCATCGGCTTCTTCATGATCCTGGTCGACAACACCATCGTCTCGGTCGCGACGCCCGCGATCGGACGTGACCTCGACGCCGACGTCAACGCCGTCATCTGGGTGACCAGCGCCTACCTGCTGGCCTACGCGGTGCCGCTGCTCGTCACCGGACGCCTCGGCGACCGGCTCGGGCCCAAGAACGTCTACCTGACCGGCCTGGCGATCTTCACCCTCGCGTCGCTCTGGTGCGCGCTCACCGGCTCCATCGAGGGGCTCGTCGTCGCGCGCGTCGTCCAGGGCCTGGGCGCCTCGCTCATGACGCCCCAGACCATGGCCGTCATCACCCGCACGTTCCCGCCGCAGCGCCGCGGCAGCGCCATGGCGCTGTGGGGCGCGACCGCCGGCGTCGCGACCCTCGTCGGGCCGGTGCTCGGCGGCGTGCTCGTCGACGCCGCCGGCTGGGAGTGGATCTTCCTGGTGAACGTCCCGGTCGGCATCGTCGGCTTCGTGCTGGCCTGGCGGCTCGTGCCGACCCTGCCGACGCACAGCCACTCCTTCGACTGGACCGGCGTCGCGCTCAGCGCCCTGGGCATGTTCCTGCTGGTGTTCGGCATCCAGGAGGGCGAGAAGTACGACTGGGGCACGATCACCGGCGTCATCTCCGTGCCGCTGCTGATCGGCGCCGGCCTGGTCGTCCTGGCCGTCTTCGTGTGGTGGCAGTCGCGCGTCCGCACCGAGCCGCTCGTGCCGCTGGGCCTGTTCCGCGACCGCAACTTCTCGCTCTCGAACGTCGGCATCGCCGCCGTCTCGGGCGCCATCACCGCCATGTCGCTGCCGTTCATGTTCTACGCCCAGCTCGTCCGCGGGTACAGCCCCACCGAGTCGGGCCTGCTGCTCGTCCCCATGGCCGTCATGACCGCGGCCCTGGCCCCGATGGTCGGACGCCTCGTCGACCGCGTGCACCCGCGCTGGCTGGTCGCCACCGGCTTCGCCTCGTCGTCGGCCGCGATCTGGTGGCTGCTCGCCACCATCACCCCCGACCGCGCGGTCTGGCAGCTGCTGCTGCCCATGGCCCTGTTCGGCGTCGGCAACGCCTTCCTGTGGGCGCCGCTGAGCACCACGGCCACGCGCAACCTGCCGCTGAGCGCCGCGGGCGCGGGGGCCGGCGTCTACAACACCGTCCGCCAGGTCGCCGCCGCCCTGGGCAGCGCGGCGATCGCCGCCATGATCCAGGCCCGGCTCGCCGCGCACCTGGGCGACCAGGCCGGCAGCAGCGACGCGCTGCAGTCATCGGGGGCCGCGCTGCCCGCGCAGGTCGCCGGGGAGTTCGCCGACGCGATGTCCGAGGCGCTGGTGCTGCCGGCGGTCGTCCTGCTCGCCGGCCTGGTCGTCGCGATGTTCCTGGCCCGCCCCACCCACGAGGGCTACGGGCGCCGGGCCGACTAGTCTGCACCCGTGACCGCCTCGTACGTCCTGACGCTCTCCTGCCCCGACCGCCCCGGCCTCGTGCACGCGGTCTCCCGCTGGGTCGCCGAGGCGGGCGGCAACATCCTGGACAGCCAGCAGTTCACCGACACCGCGAGCGGGCAGTTCTTCCTGCGCCTGCACTTCGACTTCCCCGACGCGCGGGTCACCGACGAGCTGCGCACCTCGTTCGGCCCGGTCGCCGACGAGCACGCGATGGACTTCAGCCTGGTCGTCGCCGAGGCGCCGCTGCGCACGATCGTCATGGTCTCCAAGGACCTGCACTGCCTCAACGACCTGCTGTTCCGCCAGAGCACCGGCGGGCTCAACATCGAGATCCCGGCGATCGTGTCGAACCACCCGGACGCCGAGCGGCTGGCGCGCTCGTACGACGTCCCGTTCCACCACGTGCCGGTCACCGCCGACACGAAGGCCGCGGCCGAGGCCCGTCTGCTCGAGCTCGTGGCCGAGCTGGACGTCGACCTGGTCGTCCTGGCCCGCTACATGCAGATCCTCTCCGACGACCTGTGCCGGGCGCTCGAGGGACGCGCGATCAACATCCACCACTCGTTCCTGCCCAGCTTCAAGGGCGCGCGGCCGTACCACCAGGCCCACCAGCGCGGCGTGAAGCTGATCGGCGCCACCGCGCACTACGTCACCGCGGCGCTCGACGAGGGGCCGATCATCGACCAGGGCGTGCTGCGGGTCGACCACCGGATGGCGCCCGCCGACCTCGCCCGGGTGGGCCGCGACGTGGAGTCGCAGACCCTCTCGCGGGCCGTGCGCCTGCACAGCGAGTCGCGCGTCCTCATGGACGGGCCGCGCACCGTCGTCTTCGACTGACGTACCACGCATCCCGGTCCGTGGACGCTCGGACCAGCATGTGAGCAGGTCTCCACGGCTCGTCGGCCGCGCCTAGCGTGCTGGGGACGGCACGCGCCCGGCGTGCCCCGAGCCGAAGGCCCTGCTGATGTCCCGACACCGTCTCGCCGCTCTCGCGACCGCCCTCGTCTCCACCGTGGCGCTCGCCGCGTGCGGTGGCGGCGCCTCCGGCGGATCCGGCACCACCCTGTCGTTGGTCGGCTTCGCCGTGCCGAAGGCGGGCAACAACGCCGCCCAGGCCGCCTTCGCCCAGACCGACGAGGGCAAGGGCACCACCTGGAAGGAGTCCTACGGCGCCTCCGGCGACCAGAGCCGCGCCGTGGCCAACGGCCTGGACGCCGACTACGTCCACTTCTCGCTGACGCCCGACGTCGACCGCCTGGTCGAGGCCGGTCTCGTCGCCGACGACTGGGACTCCGGCGCGAACAAGGGCATCGTCACCGACTCGGTGGTCGTCCTGGTCGTCCGCAAGGGCAACCCCAAGAACATCCAGGGCTGGGACGACCTGGTGAAGCCCGGCGTCGGCATCGTCACCCCGAACCCCGGCTCGTCCGGATCGGCCCGCTGGAACATCCTCGGCGCCTGGCAGCACGTCATCGCGAACGGCGGCAGCGAGGCCGACGCTCAGGCGTTCCTCACCAAGCTGGTCGGCAACGTGAAGGCGCTGCCGGGCAGCGGCCGCGACGCCACCACCGCGTTCCAGGGCGGCACCGGCGACGTGCTCATCTCCTACGAGAACGAGGCCATCCTGGCGCGCCAGAACGGCGAGGAGATCGACTACGTCGTCCCGTCCGACACGCTCAAGATCGAGAACCCCGCCGCCGTCACCGAGGACGCCGACCCGAAGGCCGAGGCGTTCCTGGACTTCGTGCTGAGCCCCGAGGGCCAGGCCGAGTACGTGAAGAAGGGCTTCCGCCCGCTCGAGTCGGTCGAGGGCGTGGACGTCGGCGAGGTCGAGGGCGCCAACGACCCCAGCGACCCGTTCCCGACCCCCGAGAAGCTCTGGACGATCGACGGCGACTTCGGCGGCTGGGCGGCCGTGAACACGAAGTTCTTCGACGAGGACGCCGGCATCGTCACCACGATCCTGCAGGAGTCCGGCAACTCGTGACCACCCTCGCCCCGACGGACCCGGGAACGGCGCGCCAGCGCCGCTCCCGGGCGTCGTCGTCCCTGACCCGCGGCTCGGCGATCGGCCTGGGCCTGACGCTGACCTGGTTCAGCCTGCTCGTCCTCATCCCGCTCGCGCTGGTCGTGGTGTCCGCCGCCGAGGGCGGCTGGCAGACGTTCGCCGACACGCTGCGCAACCCGCAGACCGCCGCCGCGCTCCGCCTCACCGTCACCCAGTCGCTGATCGTCACCCTGGTGAACGTCGTCATGGGCACGCTCATCGCGTGGGTGCTGGTGCGCGACTCGTTCCCCGGCAAGGCGCTGCTCGAGGTCGTCATCGACATCCCGTTCGCGCTGCCGACGATCGTCGCCGGCCTGGTGCTGCTGAGCCTGTACGGCCCGCAGAGCCCGATCGGCGTCGACGTGGCCAACACCGAGGCGTCGGTCTTCCTGGCCCTGCTGTTCGTCACCCTGCCGTTCGTGGTGCGCACGGTGCAGCCGGTGCTCATCGAGCTCGACCGCGACGTCGAGGAGGCCGCCGCGTCGCTGGGCGCGAGCCGCTTCACGACCTTCCGCCGCGTGCTCCTGCCCGCGCTCACCCCGGCCATCACCGCCGGCGCCGCGCTGTCGTTCGCGCGCGGCATCAGCGAGTACGGCTCGCTCGTGCTGCTCTCGGGCAACCTGCCGCTGCAGACCGAGGTGGCCTCGGTGCGCATCCTGACCTACATCGAGAACGGCAACGAGGCGGCCGCCGCCGCGGTCGCGACGATCCTGCTCGTCGTGGCGCTGCTGGCCATCACCGTGCTCCAGCTGGTCTCGCGGGCGGTGGCGCGCCGTGGCTAGCCGCACCCGCGCCCCGCGCACCGCCGGCGCGTACGTCCGCCGGACGCTCGTGGCCGTCTACCTGTTCATGCTCGTCGTGTGGCCCGCGGCCCTCGTCGTCCGGCACACGTTCGACGGCGGGCTCGAGAACCTGACGACCGCGCTCAGCGACCCGGTGGTCACCGCCGCGCTGCGGCTGACCGTGGTCGTCGCGGTGTGGGCCGTCGTCATCAACACCGTCTTCGGCGTCGGCATCTCGATGCTGCTGGTGCGCCACGAGTTCCGCGGACGACGGGTCCTGTCGGCGCTCGTCGACCTGCCGCTGTCGGTGTCCCCCGTCGTGGTCGGCCTGGCCCTGCTGCTGGCCTACGGCGGCACCAACGGGGTCTTCGGTCCGACCCTCGAGGGGCTCGGCCTGCAGATCGCGTTCGCCACGCCTGGCATCGTCATGGCCACCGCGTTCGTCGCCCTGCCGCTGGTCATCCGCGAGGTCGTCCCCGTGCTCGAGGAGGTCGGCACCGAGCAGGAGCAGGCCGCCCGCAGCCTCGGCGCCGGCGGCTGGCAGACGTTCCGGCGGATCACGCTGCCGTCGATCAAGTGGGCGCTCGTGTACGGCGTCGTGCTGAGCCTGGCCCGCAGCCTGGGCGAGTTCGGCGCGGTCAAGATCATCTCGGGCAACCTCATCGGCCAGACCCAGACCGCCACGCTCGTCGTGGAGCAGAAGTACCAGGACTTCGAGCAGGGCAGCGCGTACGCGACCAGCTTCCTGCTCGCCCTCATCGCGGTGGCCGCGCTCGTCGTCGTCACCGTCCTGCGACCCAAGGAGGACCCCGATGGGGATTGAGATCACCGGCGTCTCGAAGCGGTTCGGCGACTTCGTGGCGCTGGACGACGTCTCGCTGTCGATCCCGAGCGGCCAGCTCACGGCGCTGCTCGGCCCCAGCGGCGGCGGCAAGTCGACGCTGCTGCGGATCGTCGCCGGGCTGGAGTCCAGCGACGAGGGCCAGGTCGTCATCGAGGGCCGCGACACCACGGGCGTCCCGGCGCAGAAGCGCAACGTCGGGTTCGTCTTCCAGCACTACGCGGCGTTCAAGCACATGACGGTGGCCAAGAACGTCGCCTTCGGCCTGGAGATCCGCAAGCGGCCCAAGGCCGAGGTGAAGGCCAAGGTCGACGAGCTGCTCGAGCTCGTCCACCTGACGCAGTTCGCCCACCGGCTGCCCTCGCAGCTCTCCGGCGGCCAGCGCCAGCGGATGGCCCTGGCCCGTGCGCTGGCCATCGAGCCCAGCGTCCTGCTGCTCGACGAGCCGTTCGGCGCCCTGGACGCCAAGGTGCGCAAGGAGCTGCGCGACTGGCTGCGCCGGCTGCACGACGAGGTGCACGTGACCACCGTCTTCGTGACCCACGACCAGGAGGAGGCGCTCGAGGTCGCCGACTCCCTCGTGGTCATCAACGACGGCCGCATCGAGCAGGTCGGCACCCCGGACGACCTCTACGACAAGCCGGCCAGCGACTTCGTGCTGTCGTTCCTCGGTCCGGTCACGACGCTCGGCGACCGGCTCATCCGGCCGCACGACATCGAGATCTCCCGCTACGAGCAGGCCGCCGTCGTCGACGGGCCGATCACCCGTTGGACGCGCGTGGGCTTCGAGGTGCGCCTGGAGGTCACGCCCACCGACCCGCGCCACCCCGACCCGGTGCAGGTCGTGCTGACCCGCTCGGACGCCACCGCGCTGGGGCTGCACCCCGGCGACCACGTGTGGCTGCGCCCGCAGCCCGGCGCCGACGCCGTCGTCCACGCCTGACCCCGGCCGACCGCCTCGCGCTCGCGCTGGGCGTGACGCTCTGCCCGCGACACGCCGGTGCGGAAGTACAGAACGTCACGCCCAGCGACGAGGCGGACTAGGCGCGGCGGCGGGCGAGCAGCGTGGCGTCCTCGACGTCCATCGTCCGGCCCTCACGCTCCACGGTGCGCGGGCGGTCCTCGCACACCAGCACCTCGAAGTCGTCCGGCAGCGCGGGCCGCAGGTCCTCGGCGTGCCACATCGCGCGCGCCTTCGCCGCGTCGAGGTGGGCGAACACCTCGGACGGCGCGTGGCCGACGACGAGCAGGTGGCCTCCGGGGGCGACGACGCCGGCCAGGCGACGGGTCACGTCGACCATGCCGGCCTCCGGCGGGTGCAGGAAGTGCGTCGTGACCAGGTCGAACTCGCGCCCGTCCGGCTCGAACGTGCGCGCGTCGACCTGCCACCAGTCGGTGCGGTCGGCGACGCCGGCCTGCTCGGCGTGGCGGGCGGCCCGGGCCAGCCCGTTCGCGGAGAAGTCGGCCCCCGTCACCGTCCAGCCCTGCCGGGCCAGCCAGACGACGTCGCCGCCCTCGCCGCAGCCCACGTCCAGCGCCGTGCCGGGGGCCAGGTGCTGGGCCTCGGCGACCAGCTGCGGGTTCGGCCGGCCGCTCCAGATCTCGCCGTCGCCGGCGTAGCGCTCCTCCCAGCCGGGCGCCTCGAAGTAGTCGGGCTGGGACTCCTGCTCGTGGTCGTGGCTCATGCCTCCAGCCTGCTGGCACCCTCCGCCGCTGACAAGTTTTCTTGCCGGTCCGGCAAGATGGGGGCATGGCCGACCTCGACGACGTCCTCAACGGCGTGGGCCCCCGACTGCGCGCCCTGCGGGTGGAGCGCGGCGCGACGCTCGCCGACCTGTCCGCGCGCACCGGCATCTCGGTGAGCACGCTCTCGCGCCTGGAGGCCGGCCAGCGGCGGCCGACCCTGGAGCTGCTGCTGCCGCTGGCCCAGGCGCACCGCGTGGCGCTCGACGAGCTGGTGGACGCGCCGGAGACCGGCGACCCGCGTGTCCGGGCCCGGCCGATCGTCCGGCACGGCCGCACGTTCGTCCCGCTCACCCGGCGCCCGGGCGGCGTGCAGGCGTTCAAGATCGTCGTGCCGCCGCACGACCCGGCCGAGCCGTTCGAGCCGCGGGTCCACGAGGGGTACGAGTGGATCTACGTGCTGTCGGGCCGGCTGCACCTCGTGCTGGGCGGACGCACGCTCGACCTCGTGCCCGGCGAGGTGGTCGAGTTCGACACGCGCACGCCGCACGTCATCGCCAACCGCACGGACGAGCCGCTCGAGCTGCTGGGCCTGTTCGGCCCCCAGGGCGAGCGGATGCACGTCCGCTCCGGGCGCTAGGTCCGCGTCACCGCTCGGCGCGGTACAGGGTGAGGGTGCCGTCGCGCTCGTCCATCCGCAGCGACCACGCCCGGTCCCCCGTCTCCTTCGAGCGGTACCCGCCGTGCTGCTTGACGATCGACCGGGCCCGGGCCACCTCGGCGCGCGGGACGTCGAGCCCCTCGGCGCGCAGCGCCGCCTGCAGCCCGTCGACGTCGTGGCGCTCGTCCATGCGCCCGACCAGCGACGACGACGCGACGACGAGCACACCGGCCAGGCCGAACGCGAGCCAGCGCCGCGTGAGCGGACTCGCGACGCGCGCGCCGACGGCGCAGACGACCAGAGCCAGGCCGAGCGTCACCGTCGCCAGCTCGAGCAGGGAGCCGCGGACGAGCCCGGCGTCGAGTTCGATCATCCGTCGATGATGGCGCCCCTCCCCGACCGCGTCCGGGGAACCGACGAGCGCCCCGGGGCGGTCGGAGCGCCGGCTCAGGCCGGCTGCGGGACGCCGTCGGCCTCGCGGGCCAGCGCCGTGCGCTCGACCCGGACGCCGACCAGGAAGATCGCGATGCCGCCCGCGGCCAGGGCCGCACCCACCAGCGTGGGCGCCCGGTAGCCCCATCCGGCCGCGATGACGATCGAGCCGAGCCAGGCCCCGAGGCCGTTGGCCACGTTGAGCGCGGAGTGGTTCAGCGCGGCGCCGAGCATCTCGGCGTCGCCCGCGGCGTGCATGAGCCGCACCTGCAGGCTGATCGCCACCAGCGAGCCGAACGCCGCCACCAGGAAGACGAGCAGGAAGGTCGGGACCGCCCAGGTCATGACCGGCCACAGGGCCAGCAGCAGCACGGCCATGCCGCCCATGCCCAGCAGCACGGTGCCGTTGACGCTGCGGTCGGTGAGCGGACCGGCCACCCACGTGCCGACGAGCGATCCCAGGCCGAAGGCCAGCAGGAACCACGGGATGGCGCCCTTGGACAGGTCGGTGACGTCGGTGACGATCGGGCTGATGTAGCTGTACATCGCGAACATGCCGGCGAAGCCGACCGAGCCGGCCGCGGCGGCCAGGTGCACCTGCGGACGTCGCAGGGCGCGCAGCTCGCGGCCGAGGGACGCGCTCGTGTCGGCGGGCTGGTGCGGCACGAAGACCGCGATCGACAGCGCCGCGGCGACGGCGACGCCCAGCACGAGCACGTAGGCCGACCGCCAGCCGAGCGCCTGGCCGAGCCAGGTCGAGGCGGGCACGCCGACGACCGTGGCGACCGACAGGCCCATCATCACCATGCTGATCGCGCGGGCGCGTCGTTCCGGGGCGACGAGCGAGGACGCGACGAGGGCCGCGACGCCGAAGTAGGCGCCGTGCGGCAGGCCGGCCAGGAAGCGCACGACCATCACCGGCAGGTAGCCGTCGACCACGGCAGTGAGGCCGTTGAAGACGCCGATGGCGAGGGCCAGGCCGACGACGAGCGCCTTGCGCGGCAGCCGCGCCGCGAGCGAGACGATCAGCGGGGCACCGACCACGACGCCGAAGGCGTACGCGGTGATGATGTGGCCGGCGGTCGGGATCGAGACGTCGATGCCGTCCGCGATCTCCTTCAGCAGGCCCATGGTCACGAACTCGGTGGTGCCGATGGCGAAGCCGCCCAGGGACAGCGCGAGCAGGGCGAGGCCGACGTGTCGGGTCGGAGTGGGGGCATTCGTCGTCACGACATGATCGAACCACCCGCGCGGCACCGCTGTTCCCCAGCGTGCTGGGAGTCACGTCGGCGCGGTGACGTCACCGACACGCCATCCACCGTTCTTTTAATTCCTCAAAAGAAGCGATAGCGTCTCCCCCGTGACCAGGACACCCCACACCGTCGACGAGGCGGAGCTGCGCGACGCGCTCCACCACGTCGGCCTGCGTGTCACGGCGCCCCGCCTGGCCGTGCTGACGTCGCTGGCGGGCCACCCGCACGCCGACGCCGACGCGGTCTTCCAGGACGTCCGCACCGACCTGCCCGGCACGTCCGTGCAGGCCGTGTACAACGTGCTCGGCGACCTCAGCGCCGCCGGGCTCCTGCGCCGCATCGAGCCGGCCGGCTCCCCGGCCCGCTACGAGCGGCGCGTGGACGACAACCACCACCACCTCGTGTGCCGCGGCTGCGGCGCCATCGAGGACGTCGACTGCACGGTCGGCGCGGCTCCGTGCCTCGCCCCGTCGTCGACGCACGGATTCACCATCGACGAGGCCGAGGTGACGTTCTGGGGCCTGTGCCCCACGTGCGCGTCGGCCGCCCCGACTTCCGCAACCACCCCCAAGGAGAGTGAGTGAGCATGTCCACGCCCCCCAACGCCCCCGAGGCCACCGGCAGCACCACCGCCGCCGGCGCCCCGGCCGAGAGCGACCGCAACAGCCTGAGCGTCGGCGCCAACGGCCCGCTGCTGCTGCACGACGTCCACCTGGTCGAGACCCTCGCGCACTTCAACCGTGAGCGTGTCCCGGAGCGCAACCCGCACGCCAAGGGCGCGGGCGCGTTCGGCGTCCTGGAGGTCACCGAGGACGTCTCGGCGTACACCAAGGCGGCGCTGTTCCAGCCCGGCACGACCACCGAGTCGCTGCTGCGCTTCTCGACCGTCGCCGGCGAGCAGGGCAGCCCCGACACGTGGCGAGACGTCCGCGGCTTCGCGCTGAAGTTCTACACCGAGCAGGGCAACTACGACATCGTCGGCAACAACACGCCGGTGTTCTTCCTGCGCGACCCCATGAAGTTCCCCAACTTCATCCGCAGCCAGAAGCGCCTCGCCGCCTCGGGCCTGCGCGACGCCAACATGCAGTGGGACTTCTGGACGCTCAACCCCGAGTCGGCGCACCAGGTCACCTACCTCATGGGCGAGCGCGGCCTGCCGGCCACGTGGCGCCACATGAACGGCTACGGCTCGCACACCTACCAGTGGATCAACGCCGCCGGTGAGAAGTTCTGGGTGAAGTACCACTTCCACACCAACCAGGGCATGGAGTTCATGAGCAACGAGGAGGCGGCGAAGGTGGCCGGCGACAACGCCGACTTCCACCGCCAGGACCTCTTCGACGCCATCGAGCGCGGCGAGTTCCCGAGCTGGAAGCTGTCGGTCCAGGTCATGCCGTACGCGGACGCCGCCGAGTACCGCTTCAACCCGTTCGACCTGACCAAGGTCTGGCCGCACGCGGACTACCCGCTGATCCCGGTCGGCACGCTGACGCTCAACCGCAACCCGGTGAACTTCTTCGCCGAGATCGAGCAGGCGGCGTTCTCCCCCGGCAACACGGTGCCCGGCATCGGCCTGTCGCCCGACAAGATGCTGCTGGGCCGCGCGTTCGCCTACAACGACGCGCAGCGCTACCGCATCGGCGCCAACTTCCACCAGCTGCCGGTCAACCGTCCGAAGGCCTCGGTGGAGTCGAACTCCTACCTGTTCGACGCGCAGATGACCTTCGACCACGCGGGCTCGGCCCCGGTGTACGCCCCGAACTCGTTCGGTCGCGGCTTCGCCGACGAGCAGGGCGTGGCCGAGGACGGCTGGGAGACCGACACCGAGATCGTCCGCAGCGCCTACCGCCTGCACAGCGAGGACGACGACTTCGGCCAGGCCAGCACGCTGGTGCGCGAGGTCTTCACCGACGCGCAGCGTGACCAGCTGGTCGAGACCGTCGCCGGCGCCCTGAGCGGCGTCACGGTGGACGTCGTCCGCGAGCGCGCGTTCTGGTACTGGACGAGCGTCGATCCCGAGATCGGTGCCCGCATCCAGACCGCCGTCACCCTCGGCAAGGGCGACGCCGTCGCCGCCGGCGAGGTCGACGGCATGGGCGTCCGCGTCTGACGCACCCCGCCTGACGAGGGCCCCCGACCGGCCGGTCGGGGGCCCTCGTGCGTCCGGCGGGCGGCACCGGCCGGTGCTACGTTCGAGTCCGGATCGACGATTGGAGCGAACGTGAGCCCGTCCCCTCTCAAGGTCGCGGTCACCGGTGCCGCCGGCCAGATCGGCTACAGCCTGCTGTTCCGCCTCGGATCCGGAGCGCTGCTCGGCGACCGCCCGGTCCAGCTGCGGCTGCTCGAGATCACCCCGGCCCTCAAGGCGCTCGAGGGCGTCGTCATGGAGCTGGACGACTGCGCGTTCCCGCTGCTGGACTCGGTCGAGATCGGCGACGACCCCGAGCAGGTCTTCGACGGCGTCAACCTCGCGCTGCTGGTCGGCGCCCGGCCCCGCACCAAGGGCATGGAGCGCGGTGACCTGCTGGAGGCCAACGGCGCCATCTTCACCGAGCAGGGACGCGCCCTGAACAAGGTGGCCGCCGACGACGTCCGCATCGGCGTCACCGGCAACCCGGCCAACACCAACGCGCTCATCGCCATGAGCAACGCCCCGGACATCCCGAAGGAGCGCTTCAGCGCGCTCACGCGGCTCGACCACAACCGCGCCATCGCGCAGCTGGCCCGCCGCACCGAGTCGCAGGCGGCCGACGTCACGCGCATGACGGTGTGGGGCAACCACTCCGCGACCCAGTACCCCGACCTGCACCACGCCCGCGTCGGCGACCGTCCGGCGACCGAGCTGGTCGACGACGCCTGGATCCGCGACGACTTCATCCCGACCGTCGCCCGCCGCGGCACGGCGATCATCGAGGCACGTGGGGCGTCGTCGGCGGCGTCCGCGGCGTCGGCCACGGTCGACGCGGCCCGTGACTGGCTGCTGGGCAGCCCGGAGGGCGACTGGGTCTCCATGGCCGTGGCGTCCGACGGGTCGTACGGCGTGCCGGAGGGGCTCGTCTACTCGTTCCCGGTCACCACGTCCGGCGGCGACTGGCAGATCGTCCCCGACCTGGAGATCGACGACTTCTCGCGGCAGAAGATGGACGCGACGGCCGCCGAGCTCGTCGAGGAGCGCGACGCGGTGAAGGCGCTCGGCCTGATCTGAGCTAGCCGGGCTGGCCGGGGATGTTGAAGGCCAGGAAGACCAGCGCGGCGCCCAGCACCGCCGTCCAGGTCACGTCGAACACGCGGCCGCGCACCCGCAGCATGCCGTCGTGCGACTGCGGCACCACGGCGCGCAGCAGCGACGCGAGCAGGAACGACCCGCCGATGGTCGCCACGCCCGCGCGCCAGAACCCCAGCACGGTCAGCAGCAGCCCGATCGTCACCACGACCAGCTGGCCGAGGTAGATCTGCGAGCCGCGGCTGCGCGGCAACGGGGGGAGCCGGCTCACGCGTCCTGCTGCTCCGCGGAGTCGACGACGTTCGCCAGCAGCAGCGCGCGGGTCATGGGACCGACGCCGCCCGGGTTCGGCGAGACCCAGCCCGCGACGTCCCACGCCTCAGGAGCGACGTCGCCGGCGATCTTGCCGTCGACGCGGCTGACGCCGACGTCCAGCAGGGCCGCGCCGGGCTTGACCATGTCGGCCGTGATGATGCCGGGCACGCCGGCGGCCGCGACGACGATGTCGGCGCGGCTGACCTCGGCGGCCAGGTCGACGGTGCCGGTGTGGCACAGCGTGACGGTGGCGTTCTCGCTGCGGCGGGTGAGCAGCAGGCCCATCGGACGTCCGACGGTGATGCCGCGGCCCACCACGACCACGTGCTGGCCGGCGATCGGCACGTCGTGGCGGCGCAGCAGCTCGATGATGCCGCGCGGGGTGCACGGGAGCGGGGCGGGCTTGCCGAGCACGAGCCAGCCGAGGTTGGTCGGATGCAGGCCGTCGGCGTCCTTGGCCGGGTCGATGCGCCCGATGACCGCGTTCTCGTCCAGGCCGCGCGGCAGCGGCAGCTGGACGATGTAGCCGGTGCACGCCGGGTCGGCGTTGAGCTGGTCGACCGCGGCTTCGACCTCGGCCTGGGTGGCCGTGGCCGGCAGGTCGATGCGGATGGACTCGATGCCGACCTCGGCGCAGTCCTTGTGCTTGCCGTTGACGTACCAGCGGCTGCCCGGGTCGTCACCGACCAGGATCGTGCCGAGCCCGGGCACGACGCCGCGGGCGCGCAGCGCGTCCACGCGCGCGCGCAGCTCGTCCTTGATCGCCGCCGCTGCGGCCTTGCCGTCGAGGATCTTCGCCGTCACGCGGGCCAGTCTCTCACCCGCGGCTCAGCGGACGCGGGCCGCCGTCATGATCGCGCGGCTGGCCTTCTTGCCGGCCCAGGCCGTGGACGGCTTGGAGCGGTACTCGATCGTCGTGGCCGTGCCGTGCTTGCCGTAGTAGTGGTTGTACCAGCCGGTGAGCGTGGGCGAGACCTTGTTCGACGGCCCGACCGGGAGCGCCTTGAGCTTGAGCCCGAGCTCCGTGGCCAGCCGCCGGTGCCAGGCGCGGTCCTTGGAGCTCTTGCCGATCACGCCGTAGGGCTGGTGGATCGAGGCGATGTAGTCGGGCTTGACCCGCTTGAGGAAGCGCATCATCACCTTGGTCTCGCGCTCGCTGCCGCGGGCCTTGCCGCCCCACGTGCGCGTGCCCTTGCCCTTGCGCGTCCAGCCGTTCGTCGGCCAGTTGCGGTTGAGGTCGACGCCGCGCGCGTTCGTGCGCGTGCCCTTGCGGGCGCCGTCGGGGTTCATGGTCGGCACGATCCACATGGCCGTGCCGGCCTTCGGCTTGCGGTGCTTGACCAGGTAGCGGGCCGTCGTGCGTCCGGCCGTCTCGTTGCCGTGCATCTGGCCCAGCACCAGCAGCACGTGCGTGGCGTCCGGGTCGCCCCGGAAGTACGCCTTGATCGCCCGTCCCTGGGAGGACGTGCCGATGACCTCCGAGCGCGCCACGTAGCGGGGCTCGTCGGCGGCCGACGCCGGGGCGGCGACGAGGGACGAGGCGACGGTGGCGGCCATGGCGACGAGCGCCGACCCGAGAATGCGCATGCGCGCACCCTAACCCGGGTCGGCGCCGTCGTCTCAGTGGAAGAAGTGCCGCGTGCCGGTGAGGTACATGGTGACGCCGGCGGCGTTCGCGGCCGCGATCGTCTCCTCGTCACGCACCGAGCCGCCGGGCTGGACGATCGCCCGCACGCCGGCCTCGAGCAGCACCTGCGGCCCGTCGGCGAAGGGGAAGAACGCGTCGGACGCCGCGACCGAGCCGCGGGCGCGCTCGACGCCGGCCCGATCGACGGCCAGGTGGCACGAGTCGACCCGGTTGACCTGGCCCATGCCGATGCCCACCGAGGCCCCGTCCTTGGCCAGCAGGATCGCGTTCGACTTCACCGAGCGCACCGCGGTCCAGGCGAAGGCCAGGTCGGCGAGCAGCGCCTCGTCGGCCGGCTCGCCGGCGGCCAGCGTCCACGTGGACGGGTCGTCGCCGGGGGCGTCCACGCGGTCGCGCACCTGCACGAGCAGGCCGCCGCTGACCTGGCGGAACTCGGTCGTCACCTGGGCGTCCTCGTCGGGGCAGACCAGGATGCGGATGTTCTTCTTGCCCTGCAGCACCTCCACGGCGCCGTCCTCGTAGCCCGGGGCGACGATGACCTCGGTGAAGACCTCGGCGACCTGCTCGGCCATCTCGACGCTGACCGGGCGGTTGACCGCGATGACGCCGCCGAACGCCGAGACCGGGTCGCAGGCGTGGGCGCGGCGGTGGGCCTCGGCGACGTCCGCGCCGACGGCGATGCCGCACGGGTTGGCGTGCTTGATGATGGCCGCGGCCGGCTCGTCGAAGTCGTACGCGGCCCGGCGGGCGGCGTCGGTGTCGACGTAGTTGTTGTAGCTCATCTCCTTGCCGTGCAGCTGCTCGGCGGAGGCCAGGCCGCCGCTGCCGTCGGTGTAGAGCGCGGCCTGCTGGTGCGGGTTCTCGCCGTAGCGCAGCACCGCGGACTTGTCCCAGGTGTCGGCGGCGAACTCCGGCCAGCCGTCCTCGGGGGCGTCGTAGACGCTGGCGAACCACGACGACACGGCCGCGTCGTAGGCGGCGGTGTGGGCGAAGGCCTGGCCGGCGAGGCGGCGGCGCTGCTCAAAGCTGAAGCCGCCGGCGTCCAACGCCTCGGCGACCTGACCGTAGGCCGACGGCGAGACGACGACCGCGACGCTGGGGTGGTTCTTCGCGGCGGCGCGCACCATCGAGGGGCCGCCGATGTCGATCTGCTCGACGACGGCGTCCGGCTCGGCGCCCGACGCGACGGTCTCGCGGAACGGGTAGAGGTTGACGACGACGAGGTCGAACGGCTCGACGCCGAGGTCGGCCAGCTGCTGCTGGTGCGACTCGAGGCGGAGGTCGGCCAGGATGCCGGCGTGGACGCGCGGGTGCAGCGTCTTGACCCGGCCGTCGAGGCACTCGGGGAAGCCGGTGAGCTCCTCGACCGGGGTCACCGGCACGCCGGCGTCCTCGATCGTGCGGGCGGTGGAGCCGGTCGAGACGATCTGGACGCCCGCGGCGTGCAGCGCCTGGGCCAACTCGGGCAGGCCGGTCTTGTCGTAGACCGAGACGAGGGCCCGGCGGATCGGGCGGAGGGACGTGGGGGTGGCGTTCATGCGGTCTCCTGGTACGCGACGACGGATCGAGCTCGTACCCCGGCACCCAGGCGGACCATGCCGTTGATGGGGTGGCGGCCGCTCCCTGGTGGTTCAACCCACCTGCGCCAGTCGCGACCTGGGCCGAGCATACCGACCGGCCCGGGAGGTCAGCCGAGCCGCACCCGGCGTCCGTCGACGGTGAAGCCGTGCCGGGCCAGCAGGCCCACGTGCTCGACCAGCATCGCGCGCTCGGCGACCTTGATCCGCTCGTGCAGGGAGGCCTCGTCGTCCTCGTCGAGCACCGGGACGGCCGTCTGCGCGACGATCACGCCGGTGTCGACGCCTGCGTCGACGACGAACAGCGTCGCGCCGGTGACCTTGACGCCGTACTCGAGCGCGTCGCGCGGTCCGTGGGTGCCGGGGAACGACGGCGAGAGCGCCGGGTGCGTGTTGAGCGTCCGGCCGCCGAAGCGCTCGAGGAACGCGGGGCCGACCAGCTTCATGAAGCCGGCCAGGACGACGAGGTCGGGCTCGTACGCGGCGACCTGCTCGGCCAGCGTGGCGTCCCAGGTGGCGCGGTCGGGCTGGTCCTTGAGCGGCAGCACGAAGGTCGGCACCCCGTGGCGATCGGCGCGGCGGAGCCCCTCGACGTCGGGCCGGTCGGACCCGACGGCCACGACCTGCGCGCCGTAGGCGGGGTCAGCGGTCGCGTCGAGCAGGGCCTGCAGGTTCGTCCCGGACCCGGAGACGAGGACGACGAGACGGGCGGTCCTCGGGGGCGTCGTGTCCGGCACGGACGCCACGATAGTGCGTCAGAGCCTGTCCCAGGGCGCCGCCCAGCGCCAGCACCGGCACGGCCACGAGGAGCGGCGTCCAGGTCGGCGGCCCGACCTCGGCCAGGCGCTGCGCCCCGGCGCCGCCGCCACTGATCGCCACGAGCACGCCGGCGGACGCTCCGGCCAGCGCGCCCGCCGCGGCACCCAGGCCGACCCGCTCGGGCAGACCCAGGCCGTCGGGCACCTCCAGGCGCCAGCCCGCCCAGGCCCCGGCGAGCAGCGGCACGAGGCCGAGCAGCACCGTCCAGCCGGGCAGCTCCCCGGGCGACGGCAGCGCGGCGAGCGTGGGCAGGGCCGGGACGGCGCCGAGGTGGACGCCGGTCAGGTCGACGGAGGTCTCGGTGCCGAGCGCGAAGCCCGGGCCGACCATCGCCGACAGCGTCCAGAGCACGAGGTTGGGGACGGCCGCGACGCTCACCGCGGCGAGGCCGACGGCGCCGGTGCCGGTGGGGGCCAGGCCGGCCCACAGGTCGGCGGCGCGAGGCAGGTGCACGGCCAGCAGGACGACGTAGAGGACGGCGGCGGCGAGCAGCAGGGACGCCAGCCCGGCCGTGGCCGCCCGGACGACCGCCCGCACCGCCGCGTTCTCGGTGGGCCACCAGCGGACGCGGTGGCGGGGGTGGACGCTGATGCCCGCCCAAGCGCCGATCGCGGCGACGACGAAGGCGGCGAACGTGCCGCGGACCAGCCCGATGCTCACGTCGTCCCCGCCGGTGCCGGCGAGGGCCGCGGCCAGAGCGGCGACGACGCCGTAGGCGCCTGCCGTGCCGGCGAGCAGCACGCCCGGCTCCGGCACGTCGCGGCGCGTGGCGACGGCGGTCGGGACGGCCACCAGGGCCACCGCCGCGAGCATCCCGCCGAGGGGCAGCACGGTGATCGCGACGCCGTCCACGGTGATGCCGGAGCCGTGGGCGACGAGCCAGGCCCGGGTCGCGACCCGCAGCGCGTCCAGGTCGGGGCTCGCGCCGGCCAGCACCACGGCGGCCAGGCAGAGCAGCACGCCTGCGAGGGCGGTGGCGACGCCGGTGAGGATCGCGGACCGCAGGGTCACGGGTGCCGTCGTCGCGCTCATCCCTCCCAGCCTGCCTGTAAAGTGGCCCCGCTCCTCGCAGAAACGCCGATCCCCCGGAGGCTGATCCATGACTCGCGTCGACGAGTTCAACAGCTTCTACGCGGCGACCGCGGAACAGACGCTGCGCGTCATGTACGCCTCCACCGGCGATCGGCAGGTCGCGCTGGAGAGCACCGTGAGCGCCTACCGCCACGCGTGGCGCGACTGGTCCAAGGTCCGTGGAAGCGACCCGCTCGGCTACGTGCGCGGCGAGGCCTGGCGGTCCGTCGGCCTCAGCCGAGGCACGCACCCGCTGCGCAAGCGGCACGAGGACGACAGCGACACCGCCCTGCTGGACGCGCTGCTCGACCTGCCCGTCGACGAGCGCCGCCTCGTCGTGCTCATGACGCTCGGCGACATCGACCTCGACGACGCCGCCCGCGAGGTCGGCGTCACCGCCGAGGAGGGCATCGAGGGCGCCACGAACGCGCTCGCCGCGCTCGAGCAGGCCCTCGGCCAGGGCATCGAGCAGCTCGAGACCCGCCTGCAGGCGCTGGGCAGCGTCACGTCCGGCCTCGAGCTGCCCGAGGCGCGCACCCTGCGCACGCGCGCGCGGCGCAGCGAGCGGCGCAACGCCGTCGCGCTCGT
This sequence comes from Aeromicrobium sp. IC_218, assembly GCF_004336805.1. Lineage (GTDB taxonomy): Bacteria > Actinomycetota > Actinomycetes > Propionibacteriales > Nocardioidaceae > Aeromicrobium. The sequence goes on along the minus strand of NZ_SJXM01000008.1, from coordinate 77,757 downwards.
CGCGGTGGCCGTCCTCGCGGTCGTCCTCGGCGGCTTCGTGGCCACCGACGGCGACGCGATGGCCCGCAACGACGCCGTCCCGCAGCGCGAGAAGCTCAGCGCCGAGTCCCCGATGGAGACGCTGGACGCCCGCGAGGTCGACGAGGACGACCTGCTGACGTCCGAGCAGGTCTCGCGGCTCAACCCGGCGGCCACGTGGTCCATCACCGGCACCGACACGAACCCGGACAACCGCGAGCCGTACTCGACCTGCCCGATCGACCGGTTCGCCAACCCCGACCCCGAGCGGGTCTTCGTGCGCACCTACACGACCGGCGGCGAGTCCGGCGAGCGCGTCGCCGAGGCCATCGAGGTCTCGCGCAGCCGCAAGGCCGCGACCGCCGCGTACCGCACCCTCGTGTCCTGGTACGCCGACTGCACCCACCCGCGCGTGCAGCTGCTCGACTCGTACACCGTCGACCGTCCGTTCGGCGACTTCACCATCCTGCGCCTGCGCAGCTACCGCGACCCCGAGAAGACGTTCACCGTCGGCCTGAGCAGCTCGGGCACCGTGACCAGCGTCGTCGTGCACGAGGTGCTAGGCGCGAAGGCCCCGGCGATCGAGACGTTCGCCCAGACGCTCAACGACGCCGTGCTGCGCGTCTGTATCGACAGCGGCGGCACCTGCACCACCGACCTGCAGGTCCAGCGCACCGTGCCCCCGGCGACGTCCACCGCCCCGGCGTTCCTCGGCATCGTCGACCTGCCGCCGGTCGGCACGGTCGACAAGGTGTGGGCCGGCACGCCCCCGACCGTCTCCAAGGACGACCCGGCCGCGACCCCGTGCGAGCTCCGCAAGAGCTCGCGCAAGTCCGGCAAGGTCGTCGGGTCCCGCGTCTTCCTCATCCCCGAGGCCAAGGACCAGCTCCCGGCCCAGTTCGCGGTGTCGCAGACCCTGGTGCGCCTGCCCGACGAGAAGTCGGCCCGTCGTCTGGTCGACGACTCCGAGGACCTCATGAACGAGTGCGCGAGCGACAACCTGGCCGCGACGATCTCGCAGGCCGGCAAGGCCCGCGCCGGTGACCAGCGCCAGCGCACCTGGCGCATGGTCTTCGAGGTCAGCAAGAAGCAGACGGTGCAGTACCGCACCGGCCTGGTGCAGCGCGGCCGGTACGTCTCGCAGGTGACGCTCACGTCCTCGCGCGACGTCGACATCCCGCGTCCGGTGTTCGAGGCGCTCATCGAGCGCGCCGGGCAGCGGCTCGTCCACGCCGACTGAGCCGGACGTCCCCCCGCAACGCGTCCGCCCCTCCGGGGACGACGAAGGGCCCCACCGCCGAGGCGGTGGGGCCCTTCGCATCAGTGCGTCAGAGCGACTGCAGGATCTCGCGCATCAGGGCGGCGGTCTCGGACGGCGTCTTGCCGACCTTCACGCCGGCGGCCTCGAGGGCCTCCTTCTTGCCCTGGGCCGTGCCCGCACCGTCGGACACGATGGCGCCGGCGTGGCCCATCGTCTTGCCCTCGGGAGCGGTGAAGCCCGCGACGTAGCCGACGACCGGCTTGGTGACGTGCGCCTGGATGTAGGCCGCGGCCTTCTCCTCCGCGTCGCCACCGATCTCGCCGATCATGACGATCGCCTTGGTCTCGGGGTCGTTCTCGAACGCCTCGAGCGCGTCGATGTGCGTCGTGCCGATGATCGGGTCGCCGCCGATGCCGATGGCGGTCGAGAAGCCGAACTCACGCAGCTCGAACATCATCTGGTAGGTCAGCGTGCCCGACTTCGACACCAGGCCGATCGGGCCCTTGCCGGCGATGTTGGCCGGGGTGATGCCGGCCAGCGCCTCGCCCGGCGTGATGATGCCGGGGCAGTTCGGACCGATGATGCGGGTCTTCTTGCCCTGCGCGTAGGCCCAGAACTCCGCGGAGTCCTGCACCGGCACGCCCTCGGTGATGATGACCAGCAGACCGATCTCGGCGTCGATCGCCTCGATGACGGCGTCCTTGGTGAACGCCGGCGGGACGAAGGCGACCGACACGTCGGCGCCGGTCTTCTCGATGGCCTCGGAGACCGAGCCGAAGACGGGCAGCTCGACCTCGTTGCCCGAGGCGTCGGTGTGGGTGACGGTCGTGCCGGCCTTGCGGGCGTTGACGCCGCCCACGATGTTCGTGCCGGCCGCGAGCATGCGGGCGGTGTGCTTGGAGCCCTCGCCGCCGGTGATGCCCTGGACGATGACCTTGGAGTCCTTGGTCAGGAAGATCGACATGTCAGCCCCTTCAGCCGTTCGCCAGCTCGGCGGCCTTGTCGGCCGCACCGTCCATGGTGTCCACCTGCGTCACGAGCGGGTGGTTCAGCTCGTTGAGGATCGCGCGACCCTCGTCGACGTTGTTGCCGTCCAGACGGACGACCAGCGGCTTGGACGCCTCGTCACCGAGCAGCTCGAGGGCGCCCTTGATGCCGTTGGCGACCGCGTCGCAGGAGGTGATGCCACCGAAGACGTTGACGAAGACGCTCTTCACCTGGGGGTCGCCCAGGATGACGTCCAGGCCGTTGGCCATGACCTCGGCCGACGCGCCGCCGCCGATGTCCAGGAAGTTGGCCGGCTTGACGTTGCCGTGCTTCTCGCCGGCGTACGCCACGACGTCCAGGGTGCTCATGACCAGGCCGGCGCCGTTGCCGATGATGCCGACTTCGCCGTCCAGCTTGACGTAGTTGAGCCCCTTCGCCTTGGCCTTGGCCTCGAGCGGGTCCGCCTCCTCGTGGATGACGAAGTCCTCGTGCTCGTGGTGACGCACCTCGGACGCGTTGTCGTCCAGCGACACCTTGCCGTCCAGCGCCTCCAGCTTGTCGCCCTCCAGGCGCGCGAGCGGGTTCACCTCGACGAGCGTGGCGTCCTCCTCGACGAAGACCTTCCACAGCGCCTGGATCATCGTGACGGCCTGGTCGGCCAGCTCGGCCGGGAACTTCGCGTCGGCGACGATCTCGCGCGCCTTGGCCTCGTCGACGCCGGTGCCGGCGTCGATCGGGATCTGGCGGACGGCCTCGGGGTTGGTCTTCGCGACCTCCTCGATCTCGACACCGCCCTCGACGCTCGCGATGCACAGGTAGCTGCGGTTCGAACGGTCCAGCAGGAAGGAGAAGTAGTACTCCTCGACCGGCGGCGTGGCCGGCGTGACCAGGACACGGTTGACCGTGAGGCCCTTGATCTCCATGCCCAGGATGTTCGACGCGTGCTCGTAGGCCTCGTCGGCGGTCTTGGCGAGCTTGACGCCGCCCGCCTTGCCGCGGCCTCCGGCCTTGACCTGCGCCTTGATGACGGTGACGCCACCCAGCTGCTCGGCGGCAGCCTTGGCCTCGTCCGCCGACGTCACGACGACGCCGAGGGTCGTGGCCACGCCATGCTTCGCGAAGAGCTCCTTCGCCTGGTACTCCATCAAATCCACGGTGATGTCCGTCCTTTGGTCGAAACGCCCAGGTGGCTGACCCGACGGCCAGAAATGGGCCTCCGCGACTGTAACGCCTGGATGTCGGGGGACGCGCGTCAGGTGGGTCACAGACGGGCGGACGCCCCGCGGCCGTGCCAGGGTGGAGCGCATGGCTGACGGCTCGAGCCGGGTGCGTTCCGGCGACGTGGTGCTGGACGTGCGGGTGCGTGGCGCCGGTCCGGCGGTGGTGCTGGTGCACGGATTCCCCGACACCCAGGACGTGTGGTCGGCGGTGGCCGAGCGCCTCGTCGCGGACTTCACCGTCGTCACCTACGACGTCCGCGGGGCGGGCCGCTCGACCGCTCCCCCGCGTCACGACGGGTACCGCCGCGAGCGGCTGGTCGACGACCTCGTCGCCGTGCTCGACGCGACCGTGCCGGACGAGCCGGTGCACCTGGTCGGGCACGACTGGGGCTCGGTGCAGCTGTGGGAGGCGGTGCTCTCCGAGGCCGACGACCCGCGCCTGCGCGGCCGGCTGGCCTCGTTCACCTCGATCAGCGGGCCGCCGCTGGACCTGCTCGGGCACTACCTCCGGCACAACCTGCGCCGCCGCCGGCTCGGTCGCGTCCTGGACCAGGCCCGCCGCTCCTGGTACGTCGGCGCCTTCCAGGTGCCGCTGGTGCCCGAGCTCGTCCTGTCGGCCGGGCCCGGGCTCGCCCGCACCGCGATCGAGCGGCTCGAGGACGTCCGTTTCGGGCCGACGTTCGTCACCGACGTGCGGCACGGCATCAACCTGTACCGGCAGAACGTGGGGCTGCCCTCGCGCGGGCTGCGGCGCACGTCCGTCCCGGTGCGGCTCGTCGTGCCGCTGCGCGACCGCTACCTGTCCCCCGCGCTGTACGAGGACCTGCCGGCCATGGTCGAGCGACTGTCCCGCGTGGACGTCGACGCGAGCCACTGGGTGGTCCGGCACGAGGCCGACACCGTCGCCCGCACGGTCGCCGAGCACGTCCGCGCGCACACCTGAGCCTTTTCGGTCGGTTGTGAGTCTTTCCACACGCAGACCGGGATTCCCGCGGGCGGCGCGGCCCGTCGGCATCCGATGGTTGAAAGTGGTTTCGGTTTGACCGCTCCGTCGGCTAAGGTCGGTCCGGTCCTGCTGGCCCCCGAAAGGTTCCTGAGTGAGCTCCCCTGCCCCGAAGCGCCGCCTCGACGTCCGTGAGAACGACCGTCGCAGCACCGGCCCCGGCAAGCGTGCCGCGCGACCCCAGCGCAGCACCTGGCAGAAGTTCCTCCCGTCCCCCGCGATGGCCGGCGCGCTCGCGCTGATCACCGCCGGCGTCGGCTCGGTGGCCTACTCCTCGCAGACCGACTCCCCGTTCCCGCAGAACGACTACGCGGCCATCTCGGCGACGTACGCGAACGACACCGACTCCAGCGTCGACGTCAGCCGCAGCGCCGACCGCCGGGTCTCGGCCGAGCAGGCCGCCGCCCAGGTCGCGCAGCAGCAGAGCCAGATCCGTGAGGCCGTCCAGGCCCGCGCCGACGACCTCGCGCTCAACCGCTGGGTCCTGCCGGTCACCGGCTACCGCATCACCGCCCGCTTCGGCCAGTCCAGCGGCCTGTGGTCCAGCGGCCGTCACACCGGCCTGGACTTCGCCGGCCCGTCGGGCTCGACGATCGTCTCGGTCGCCGCGGGCACCGTGAAGTCGTCCGGCTACGCCGGCGCGTACGGCAACAAGACCGAGATCGTGCTCGAGGACGGCACCGAGATCTGGTACTGCCACCAGAGCCGCGTCGTCGTCAGCCCCGGCGACCAGGTCGCGGCCGGTGACGTGATCGGCTACACCGGCTCCACCGGCAACGTGACCGGCCCCCACCTGCACCTCGAGGTGCACCCCGGTGGCGGCGGCGCCGTCGACCCGTTCGCCGCGCTCCAGGAGCACGACGTCAACCCGTAGGTCACCGACTTCTTCCCGAGGCCCCGAGCATCTGCTCGGGGCCTCGTCGTCTCCCCGGGCACGCCGCGAAATGTGACCTTCTCGACGTCGGACGACGTCCGCTCCGCGCCGAACCGACACACATCGCGCCAGCACGTCCACAGGGCGGGCCGAACGGTCTGTCGCCGAGCCGGCCGGACGACCGACAGTGGCGCCCATGACCGTCCTGGACCCCCGCTCGCAGCCCGCCCTCCGAGGAGTCTTCACCGCCGAGGTCGCGCTCCGTGCCGGGGTGACCCGACGCATGCTGGACGGGCGACGGTTCGCCCGCGTGGCTCGTGGCGTCTGGCGGCTGTCGTCGACGCCGGTCACGCCCGAGCTCACCGTCGCCGCCGTCCTCCTGGCGACGTCGGCGGACGCCGCGCTGAGCCACACCACCGCGCTGTCCTGGCTGCTCGACGAACGTCCGTCCACGCCGGTCCACCTGTCGGTGCACGAACGCGCACAGACCCGGCTCGACGACGTCGTCCTGCACCGCCGTCGGCACCCGACCGCGCCGCTCGCCGTGCGCGGCGTCCCCTGCCTGGGACCGGAGCGCACGTTCGTCGACTGCGCGACGGTGCTGGGGCTCCGCCGGCTGGTCCGGGCTGGCGACGCGCTCGTCCGGGCCGGGCTGACCAGTCCGGCCCGGCTGGTCGACTACGCGGACGCGCACCACCTGGACGGGGTGGTGCGCGCGCGGGAGGCCGCTCGCCTCGTCCGCCCTCGGGTCGACTCCGTGCGCGAGACGGACGTCCGTCTGCTGCTCGTCACCGCGGGCCTGCCTGAGCCCGAGACCAACGTGGACGTGGAGGACGAGCACGGACGGTGGGTGGCGCGTGGCGACCTGGTGCTGGCGGCCTGGCGCGTCGTCGTCGAGCACGACGGGTGGGTCCACGAGCGCGACGCGGCGCAGCGACAGAAGGACCATCTGCGCCGCGAACGCATCCAGGCAGCGGGTTGGACGCTGGTCGTGGTCACCGTGGAGGACTTCGAACGTCCGGCCACGATCGTCTGGCGGGTGCACACGGCCCTCGTGGCTCGCGGCTACCGAGGCCCGTGGCCGTCGTTCGGCTCGCTCTGGTCACGCGTCCGCCGAGGTGTGTGACGTTCTCGACGTCCGATCGCGACCGACCCCGTCCGATTCGACACACTTCGCGGCGGAGCGGGGCTGGGGTGCGGGGCAGGCTAGAGCTTCTGGACGGGGGCGTAGCGGAGCAGCAGGCGCTTGACGCCCTGGGAGCCGAAGTCGACGGTGGCGACGGTCTTCTCGGCCGCGCCCTCGACCGCGACGACGCTGCCCATGCCGAAGCTGTCGTGCGTGACCCGGTCGCCCGGCGACAGCGACACGATCGGGCCGGCCGCCTTCTTCTTCTGCCGGGCCGCGACCGTGGACGTGCGGAAGGACGCCGCGGGCTGCGACGGGGTCCACTGCGTCGGCGCCGAGCCGGTGCGCCGCCAGTCGACCAGGTTCTCGGGCACCTCGTCGAGGAAGCGCGAGGCCGGGTTGTACGACGGCGCGCCCCAGGCCGAGCGGACCGTCGCGCGGGTCAGGTAGAGCCGCTGCCGGGCGCGGGTGATGCCCACGTACGCCAGGCGGCGCTCCTCCTCGAGCTCGGTGTTGTCGCCCAGCGAGCGCATGTGCGGGAAGACGCCGTCCTCCATGCCGGTGAGGAAGACGACCGGGAACTCCAGCCCCTTGGCCGTGTGCAGCGTCATGAGCGTGACGACGCCCTCGCCGGACTCGGGCAGCTGGTCGGCGTCGGCCACGAGCGCCACCTGCTCCAGGAACGCCGGCAGCGAGCCGGGCGTCAGGTCGGCCTCGCGGTCGGCGGCGGCCACCCCCTCCGCGTCGTCGTCGGACGTGTCGTCGCCTAGCGTCGCGGCGCCCACGACGAACTCGCGCGCGACGGCCACGAGCTCGGCCAGGTTCTCGACCCGGGTCTCGTCCTGCGGATCGGTGCTGCTCTCGAGCGTCGACAGGTAGCCCGAGCGGGTGAGCGCGGCCTCGAGCACCTCGTCGGCCGGGGTGCCGTCGGCGGCCATGACCCGCAGCCCCTCGAGCACCTCGGCGAACTGGCGGATGGCGTTGACCGAGCGGGTGGCCAGGTCGGGCACCTCGTCGACGCGCTGCATGGCGTCCCAGAAGCTGGTGCCCTCGCGCGCGGCGAACCGCTCGAGCGCCGCCTCGGCCCGGTCGCCGATGCCGCGCTTCGGCTCGTTCAGCACGCGACGCAGCGAGACGGTGTCGCGCGGGTTCACCAGGACGCGGACGTACGCCAGCGCGTCCTTGACCTCCTTGCGCTCGTAGAAGCGCACGCCGCCGACGACGCGGTAGGGCAGGCCGACGCGGATGAACACCTCCTCGAACACGCGCGACTGGGCGTTGGTGCGGTAGAACACCGCGACGTCCTGCGGACCGGCCAGCTTCTCGTCGGTGAGCCGGTCGATCTCATCGGCGACGAACTGGGCCTCGTCGCGCTCGTCGTCGCCGACGTAGCCGACGATCCTCTCGCCATCGCCCTCGGCCGACCACAGCTTCTTGTCCTTGCGGCCGTCGTTGCGGCTGATGACCGCGTTGGCCGCCGACAGGATGGTCTGGGTCGAGCGGTAGTTCTGCTCCAGCAGCACGGTGTCGGCGTTCGGGAAGTCCTGCTCGAACTCCATGATGTTGCGGATGTCGGCCCCGCGGAACGCGTAGATCGACTGGTCGGAGTCGCCGACGACCATGAGGTCGGACTGCTCGTCGCACAGCTCGCGGATGAGCTGGTACTGCGCGTGGTTGGTGTCCTGATACTCGTCGACCAGCACGTGCCGGAAGCGCCGGCGGTACGACTCGCGGACGTCGGGCCAGGCCTGGAACAGGTGGACCGTGTTCATGATCAGGTCGTCGAAGTCCATGGCGTTGGCCGCCTGGAGCCGCTGCTGGTACAGCGCGTACGCCTCGGCGTACGTCTCCTCGGTCGGCGTGGTGGCCCGGCTGCGCGCGCTCTCGTGGTCGACCAGCTCGTTCTTGAGGTTCGAGACGTGGTTGAGCACCGCGCGCGGGTTGACCTTCTTGGGGTCGAGCTCCATGTCGCGGCACACCAGGGTCATGAGCCGGCGGGCGTCGGCGGCGTCGTAGATGGTGAACGAGGACGTGTAGCCGAACTTCGTGGCCTCGCGGCGCAGGATGCGCACGCACGCGGAGTGGAAGGTCGAGACCCACATCATCCGGGCCTTGCCGCCGACCAGGTCGGCGACGCGCTCGCGCATCTCGGCGGCCGCCTTGTTGGTGAACGTGATGGCCAGGATCGAGCCCGGGTGTGCGCCGCGGGCGGCGATGAGCCACGCGATGCGCCGGGTCAGCACCCGGGTCTTGCCCGACCCGGCGCCGGCCACCACGAGCAGCGGCCCGCCCACGTGGCCGACGGCCGCCGCCTGGGCGTCGTTCAGACCGTCGAGCAGGGTCTCGGAACGGGCGCGACGCGGCTCGGCGGCGTCGGCGCGAGGGGTCTGCTGGGGCACGGGGAACGGCAGGGTCATGGCGTCCCCAGCCTACGGGCCCGTGCCGACAGCCCGCGTCCGGTGCGCTCCCCCGCACCTGCGACGATCGGTCGATGATCCAGGTCGACGTCCACGACTCCGAGCCGCCGTTCGAGCAGGTGCGCCGCCAGGTGGCCGCGCAGGCCGCGGACGGCACGCTGGCCGCCGGTCACCGGCTGCCGACCGTCCGGGCCCTCGCGGAGGAGCTGGGCCTGGCCGCCAACACCGTCGCCAAGGCGTACAAGGCGCTGGAGGCCGACGGCGTCATCGAGACGCACGGCCGCAAGGGGACGTTCGTCGCCGCCCCCGGCCTGGGCGACGCGGACGCCACCGCCGCCGCCCGCGAGTACGCGGCCGGCCAGCGCCGGCGCGGGCTCTCGCGCGAGGAGGCGCTCCGCCTGGTCGAGCAGGAGTGGTCGCGATGACGTCCGTGCGCCCGGCCGGCGAGGCCGACTTCGACGCGCTCACCGACGTCTGGCAGCGCGCGGTCACCACGACCCACACGTTCCTCACCGCCGACGACGTCGCCGCGATGCGTCCGCACGTGCGCGACGGCCTGCTGCCCTCGATGGACGTGTGGGCGGTCGCGGACGACGACGGCACCCCGGTGGCCTTCGTCGGCGCCCACGACGACCACGTCCGGCTGCTCTACGTCGACCCGTCCTGGCACGGACGGGGCCTGGGCACGCGCCTGCTCGACGTCGCCCAGGGCGACCGCGGCTCGCTGCGCGTCACGGTCTACGCCCGCAACGCCGCCGGCCTGGCGTTCTACCGCTCGCGCGGCTTCGTCGAGACCGGACGCGGGTCCGACGACCTGGGCGCCGGTCCGCTCGAGACGGTCGACCTGCAGCGCTGACGCCCGCCTAGGACGCGTGGTCGTCCGGAGCCCGCCACGTGCGCTCGAACGGCAGCCGCCACGCGCGAGGGGCGATGAGCTGGTGGATGGAGTTCGGTCCCCACGAGCCCTGCTGGTAGGGCCGCACCGGGGGCATGTCGTCGAGCAGCGGCTGCGAGACCTCCCACAGCCGCTCGATCCCGTCGGCGGTCGTGAACAGCGTCCGCTCGCCGCGCATCGCGTCGTGGATGAGCCGCTCGTACGCCTCGAGCACGGCTCCAGCCCGGTCGGTCTCCTGGATCGCGAACTGCATCGAGAGCTTGTCCAGCTTCATGCCCGGCCCGGGACGCTTGCCGTAGAACGACAGCGACAGCCTGGACGCGTCGGCCAGGTCGAAGGTCAGGTGGTCGGGGCCCTGCAGGCCGACCCCCGAGCCCGCCGGGAACATCGACTTCGGCGGCTCGCGGAAGGCGATCGAGATGATCCGCGCGCCCTCGGCCAGCTTCTTGCCGGTGCGCAGGTAGAACGGCACGCCGGCCCAGCGCCAGTTGTCGATCTCGGCCTTGAGCGCCACGAAGGTCTCGGTGTCGGAGTCGGGGTCGACGCCCGGCTCGTCGCGGTAGCCCTGGTACTGGCCGCGGACGACCTGGTCGGGCCGCAGCGGCAGCATCGAGCGGAAGACCTTGTTCTTCTCCTCGCTGATCGCCTCGGAGTCGAGCGCGGTGGGCGGCTCCATGGCCATGAACGCCAGGATCTGGAACAGGTGCGTCACCACCATGTCGCGGAAGGCGCCGGTGCCCTCGTAGAACCCCGAGCGTCCCTCGAGCCCGAGCGTCTCGGGCACGTCGATCTGGACGTGCTCGATGAAGGTGCGGTTCCAGATCGGCTCGAACAGGCCGTTCGCGAACCGGAAGGCCAGGATGTTGAGCGCCGCCTCCTTGCCCAGGAAGTGGTCGATGCGGAAGATCTGCTCCTCGTCGAAGACCTGGTGCAGCTCGGCGTTGAGCCGCTTCGCGCTCTCCAGGTCGGTGCCGAAGGGCTTCTCCATGATCACGCGCGAGCGCTCCACGAGCCCGGCGGCGTCGAGGGTGTGGACGACGTCGAGCGCGGCCTTGGGCGGGACGCTGAGGTAGTGCAGCCGGCGCGGCGAGCCGCCCAGCTCGGCCTCGAGCTCGGCGGCCACGGCGGCCAGGCGGTCGGGTCCGTCGGCGGTGTTGACGTAGCGCAGCCGGCGCACGAAGTCGGCCCACGAGTCGTCGGTGACGTCGCGGCTGCTGTGCTCGCGACACGCCTTCTGGGCGAGGGCGCGGAAGCCCTCGTCGTCCAGGTCGTCCAGCGAGGCGCCGATGATGCGGACGTCCCCGACCAGGCCGGACCGGACGAGGTGCAGCATGCCCGGCAGCAGCTTGCGCCGGGCCAGGTCGCCGGTGGCTCCGAAGAGCACGATGAGGTGGGGCTCGTTCACCCGTCCAGGCTAGGGCCGCGAGGGCGCCGGGGCCGGTTCAGCCACGCGGGCGGGTGCTCGCCGCGACCACCCGGGTCATGAGCCGGACGGTGGGGGCGTCGTCGTGGTGCAGCAGGCGGTCGTCGGCCGTGCCGAGGTAGGCCGCGACGAGGTCGCGCGTGAGCACGTCCACCCCGTCGGGGGCGGTCAGCCCGGCCGCCTCGAGCGCCTGGGTGACGGCCGGGACGAGCGCGTCGACCAGCGCGGCCCGCTCGGCCCGCTGGACGTCGGCCAGGGCGGGGTCGCGCAGCGCGGCGAGCGACAGCTCCGCGCTGAGGACGTGCCAGGCCCGGTCGACCGGCAGCCGCTCGAGCACCACCGCGATGACGTCGGCCGGGGACGGGGTGCGGTCGCCGGCGGTCATCGTGCCCACCGCGTCGCGCACGGTCTCGATGGCCAGGGTGGCCCGGCGGTCGTGCACGGCGACCAGGAGCTCGTCCAGCGACGCGAAGTTGGAGTAGAACGCCCCGCGGGTGAACCCCGCGCGCTCGCAGACCTGCTCGATCGAGGTGCCGTGCATGCCGCGGGCGACGAACAGCTCCTCGGCCGCCTCGACCAGGCGGGCCCGGGTCTGTGAGCGGCGCCTCGTCGCTGGGGGTGTGCTGTCCACGTCGTTGAGGATACACTCTGTATCGAATACGAATCGTATCGAAAGAGGAAGCCGTGTCCCAGCCGTCCACGCTCGCGTCCCTGCGCCGTCCCGCCCTGCTGCTGGTCGGGGTGCTGCTGGTGCAGCTCGCGTTCATCGCCAGCTACGTCGGCGCCTTCCACTCCCCCGACCCGCAGGACGTGCCGGTCGCCGTCGTCGCGCCGGCCGGCGCCTCGTCGGGCACCGCGCGCGACACCGCCCGCAGCCTGGACGCCCTGGAGGGCCACCCGCTCGACGCCAGTGTCGTCGCCGACGAGGCCACCGCGCGCGACCGGCTGCACGACCGCGAGGTCGCCGGCGTCCTGCTGCTCGGCCGGGACGGCGACGAGCTGCTCGTGGCCAGCGCCGACGGCGCCGCCCAGTCGCAGGCGGTCGAGACCGTCGTCGGCCAGGTGTCCGAGGCCCGCCAGCGCGAGCTCACCACGACCGACGTCATCCCGGCCGGCGACGGGGACGCCCGCGGGCTCAGCGCCTTCTACCTGGCGGTCGGCTGGGTCGTCGGCGGCTACCTCGCGGCGTCCGTGCTCGGCATCACCGCCGGCACGCGCCTGCCGAGCCTGCGCCGCGCCGGGGTCCGCATCGCCGGCATGGTCGGGTACTCGCTGCTGTCCGGCATCGGCGGCGCGTGGGTGGCGGGCCCGTGGCTGGGCGCGCTCGACCACGGGTTCTGGTCGCTGGCCGCCTTCGGCTCGCTGCTCGTGCTCGCCGTCGGCGTGGCGACCCTCGCCCTGGAGACCTGGCTCGGGCTGGTCGGCATCGCCGCCGCGATCGTCCTGTTCGTCGTGCTCGGCAACCCGAGCGCCGGCGGCGCGTATCCCGCGTCGCTGCTGCCGCCCTTCTTCGGCATGATCGGGCCGTGGCTGCCACCGGGAGCAGGGACCAGCGCGATCCGCGGCATCGTCTACTTCGACGGTGCCGGGGTGGGGCACTCGGTGCTCGTCCTCGGCCTGTGGTTGGTGGCCGGGCTGGCGCTCGTGCTCGCCGGCACGTGGGCCGGACGCGCCCGTGACGACGCCTGACGTCAGCGCCCACCCGCTCGTCCGCCGCCACCCCTGGTGGACGGCGGGCGTCCTCGGTCTCGTCGTCGTGCTGGTCCTCGTGCTCGTCTGGCGGCCGTGGCAGGGCGACGACCGGCCCCGGCTCAACACCACGACCTGCCAGCCGTTCGAGCAGCCGACGACGCTCGCGGGCCTCAACGACGTCACCGAGGGATACCGCTCGCAGCAGGGCTTCCGCGGCGGCGACGTCGGCGCGAGCGTCCCGCTCCAGGACGGCCGCGCCCTGTACGTCTTCGGCGACACGTTGCGCGGCCCCGACTACCCGGGCGAGCGCTTCGTCCGCAACTCCATGCTCGTGTTCGGCCCCAGGTGCGCGGGCCTCGTCGAGCACCCCGACCGCGGTGCGCTGATCCCCGACCGCGACGACGGCGTCGGCTACTGGCCGATGTCGGTCGCCGCGGTGCCGCGCGAGGGCTACGACCTGGTCGGCGTGATGGCCCAGCGCGTCCGGTCCACCGGGGGCGCGCAGAGCCAGGACTTCGAGAACCTGGGCCCCGCCGTCGCCGTCTTCCGGGTCGACCGCGGCGGCACCCCGCAGCTGCAGGCGGTCACCGACCTCGGCCCCGACCGGGCCGACCGCACGCGTCCGACCTGGGGCGCCGCGGCGGCCGTCGTCGGCGACCGGGTCTACCTGTACGGGACGGCCAACCCCGAGGACCCGCTGGTCTTCGGCTGGTCGCTGTCGGTCGCGCGCACCCGGCTGGCCGACATCGCCGACCCCGACCGCTGGGAGTACTGGGACGGGCAGGAGTGGGGCGACGACCCCGACGCGGCGGCCGCGCTCATCGATCCCGTCGGTGGCGTCTCGCAGACGCTGTCGGTCTTCCGCTCCGGCGACACGTGGTACGCGTTGAGCAAGCAGGACGAGTTCCTGGGCGACAAGCTCATGGTCTGGACGGCGCCGTCGCCGCGCGGACCGTTCACCGCGCAGCCGGCGCTGGCCTCCATCCCGTCGAAGGCGGACGGCTCGCTGCTGCAGTACATGCCGCTCGCGCACCCCGACCTGCTGCCGCAGCCGGGGACGATGGTGGTCTCGGTCAGCCGCAACACCACGAAGGTGGGCCTGGTCGACCAGGACCCGACGCTGTACCGGCCGCGCTTCCTCCGCGTCCGGCTCCCCGACCCCGCGCGCTGAGCCGGCCCGCAGCCCGAGCCCGTCGAAGGGGGCTTCGACGGGCTCAGCCAGCGGGACGGGCTCAGCCAGCGGGGCCCACGCTCAGATCAGGCGGCGCTCGTTCGCCCAGCGGGTGAGCTCGTGGCGGCTCGAGAGCTGCAGCTTGCGCAGCACGCTCGAGACGTGGGTCTCGACCGTCTTCACCGAGATGAACAGCTCCTTGGCCACCTCCTTGTAGGCGTAGCCGCGGGCGATCAGGCGCATCACCTCGCGCTCGCGCTCGGTGAGCCGGTCCAGGTCCTCGTCGACCTGGGCGACCTCGATGGTGCCGGCGAAGGCGTCCAGCACGAAGCCGGCCAGGCGGGGGCTGAACACGGCGTCGCCGGACGCCACGCGCCGGATGGCGTCGACCAGCTCGGGCCCGGAGATGTTCTTGGTGACGTAGCCCCGGGCGCCGGCCCGGATGATGCCGATGACGTCCTCGGCCGCGTCGCTCACCGACAGCGCGAGGAACTTGACCTCGAGGTGGCGCGGGTGGACGCGGCGGATGACCTCGAGCCCCCCACCTCCGGGCATGTGGACGTCCAGCAGCACCACGTCGGGCAGGGTGCGGATGATCGCCTCGACGGCGGAGTCGACGTCCTCGGCCTCGGCGACCACCTCGACGTCGTGGTCCACCTCCGCCCGCACGCCGGTGCGGAACATCGCGTGGTCGTCGACGATCGCGACGCGCAGGCTCATGACGGGTCCCCTTCCTCGGACCGGTGCAGCGGCAGGCACAGCCGCACCTCGGTGCCCTCGCCGGGGGCGGAGCGGACGTCCGCCGTGCCCCCATGACGTTCCATCCTGCCGCGGATCGAGCCGCGCAGACCCATCCGGTCGGCGGCGACGGCCTCGGGGTCGAACCCGACGCCGCGGTCGCGCACGAAGACCTCGGCCGCCTTGCCCGTCACCTCGAGGTAGACGTCGACCCGGTCGACCTGCGCGTGCTTGGCCGCGTTGACCATGGCCTCGCGCGCGGCCCGCACCAGCGCGGCCACGTCGGCGTCGGCCGGGGCGTCGCCGACGGTGATGACGTCGACCCGCACGTGGTGGGCGGTCTCGACCTCGGCCGCGGCCGCGCGGACGCCGGCGGCGAGCGAGACGCCGTGCTCGGCCTGCTCGCCGTAGAGCCACGAGCGCAGCTCGCGCTCCTGCTGGCGGGCCAGGGTCGCGACGGCGGCCGGGTCGGACGCGTTCTTCTGCAGCAGCGCGAGGGTCTGCAGCACCGAGTCGTGCAGGTGGGCGGCGACGTCGGCCCGCTCCTGGGTGCGGACGCGCTCGCGTCGCTCGCTGGCCAGGTCCGACGACAGCCGGGCGATCCACGGGCCGAGCACCAGGCCCAGGCCGGCCAGCGCGATGAGCGTGGCCGCGGCGACGTCGAGCAGCGACCCGAGGCCGCCCTCGTTGAGCAGGAAGACGCCGGCGACGACCACGAGCAGCAGGCCGACGGCCGTGCGCAGGATGGCGGCGGGGCCGCGGTCGCGCCACAGCGTCCGGTCCTGGGAGGACTCGTCGAGCTGGCGCCAGACCACGACGACGCCCGCGCCGGCGAGCAGGATCGGCGCCAGGTAGCGGGGCTCCACGCCGCCGCGGGCATGCGCCAGGATGATGAGGACGCCCAGGCCCACCGCGCACAGGGCCAGGGTCTGCACGACCTCGCGCACCGGGCGTCCGCGGGTCCCGGCGGAGCGGTCGCCACGGCGGGTCGCCGCCGCGAGACCCGGTGGCAGGTCCTTCTCGCGCACGGGCAGGAACCACCACAGCAGCAGGTAGGCCAGGACGCCGGCACCGTGGAACCAGGTGGCCACGACGAAGCCCGCGCGCACCCACACGACCGGCACGCCGAGATGCTCGGCCAGCCCGGCCGCGACGCCGCCGAGCAGGCGTCCGTCGGCCGGCCGGAAGGCCCTCCGGTACGCGGGTGGGGCGTCGTGGATCGTCACGCCCCGAGCATCACACGCAGGCGCGGGCGGACGCCACGGGGTGGGCCCCCGACGACCCCGGAGCACCCCCGGGACGGTTCCAGGGTCGTGCCCGATGTCCGGACGCCCGCGCCCGGCCAGGATGGGGACCATGACCGACACGACTCCCCCGCCGCAGCAGCCGGCGCCCGACGCGGGCTTCGACCCCGGGCGCCTGCGCACGATCGCCGACATGCGGCGCAGCAGCGACGACCGCATGATCGCCGGCGCCTGCGCCGGCGTGGCCCGCCACCTGGGCATCGACCCCGTCGTCGTCCGCGTCGCCGTGGCGGTGCTGACGATCCTCGGCGGCGCGGGACTCATCCTCTACGTCGCGGCATGGGTGTTCGTCCCCTCCGACGACGCCGAGCGCAGCGTCGCGGCCGACTGGTTCAACCTGGACCGCAACGAGCCCCAGGTGCGCGCGATCGCGCTGACCGTGGCCGCCGTCGTGGCCGCGCTGTCGGCGCTCGGCGACGTCGCCTGGGACGGCTGGGTCAACAACGGCGGCTGGCCGGTCCTGCCCGTCCTGGTCGTCGTGCTCGTGCTGCTGGCCGTCCGGTCGCGACGCCAGGACCGTCGCGCCGCCGCCGGCTGGACGCCTCCTCCGGGCACTCCCGGCGCCCCCGTCCCTCCGCCGGGCACGCCCGGCACCGCGTACGGCCCCGGCCCGGCCGCGTTCGCCGAGGGCACCGCGTACGGCCCCGGCGCCCCGGTGCCGCCTCCCGGTGCGCCCACCGCGACCTACCCGCCCGTGCCGCCGCGTCCACCGGCGCCGCCGCGCGAGCGCCGCTCCAAGGCCCTGCCCGTCCTCGCACTGTCGATGAGCGCCATCGCGCTGGCCGTCACCTACCTCGCCGGCGCGGACGACTGGACGACCTACGTCGCCGTCGCGCTCGCCGTCGTCACCGTCGCCCTGCTCGTCGGCACGGTCGCCGGCCACGCGGGACCGCTCGTCCCGCTCGGCGTGCTCCTCGCGCTGCTGCTGGTGGCCGGGACGGTCGCCCCCGACGGACGCTGGGGCATGCAGGAGAGCCGCCCCGTCCTCGCCGCCGGCGTCGACGCCGAGTACGAGCACGGCATGGGGGCGTTCGAGCTCGACCTCAGCCAGGTCCGCGACCCGCAGGCCCTGCTCGGCCGCACCGTCAGCGTCGACACCGGTTTCGGCGAGACCCGCGTCGTCGTGCCGGCCGGGCTGCCCGTCCGGGTCGAGGCCTCGATCCGGGCCGGACAGCTGGACGTCCTGCAGCGCTCCGCCGACGGCACCGACGTCGACCTCGTGGTCGACACCCGCCAGGAGGCGGTGCCCGTCGGCACCCCCGGCGGACCCGTCCTCACCCTCGACGTCGAGCACGACCTCGGCCGCATCCTCGTGGAGACCCGATGACCCCGCACCCGCCCCGCTGGGGCACCTTCACCGTCGCGCTCGTCCTGGCGCTGGTCCTGCTGGGCTGGGCCCGGTGGGAGCACGACGTGCTCGACTCCCAGGACGCCGGCCTCGCCGTCGCGATCGTCCTGATCGCCCTGGGCTGCCTCGGCATCGTCGCGACCGCCTGGCGCTCGTGGCCGGGCCGCGGCGAGGCCCCGGTCGCCCCGCAGCCCGACGAGGACGTCCCGGTCACCACTGCTGCCCAGGTCGTCCCCGTGGAGCCCACCGGGGTGGGCGGCCGGGACGACCACGAGCCCACCCGCACGTTCCCCACGCCCCCCGAAGGAGGCACCGATGAGCAAGAAGCTCACCCGAAGCCGTGACGACAAGTGGCTGGCCGGCGTCTGCGGCGGCCTGGCCGAGTACACCGGCCTGGACGCCAACCTGGTCCGCCTGGTCGTGGCCGTGACCACGGTGCTCGGCGCCGGGTCCGTCGCGATCGCCTACCTGGTGGCCTGGGTGATCATGCCCAAGCCGGCGCCGCCCACGCCGGGCTACGGCTACCCTCCCGCTCGGTAGCGCGCCAGACCTGCCGGGCGCGCACCGCCGTGGGCGTGAAGTCCGAGAAGACCCCGTCGACCCCGGCGTCGAAGAACCGCAGGTACTCGGCCACCGCGTCGCCGTGGGCCGCCTTGTCGCGGCCCAGGCGGTGGTCGCGCGGCAGGAAGTTGTTCTCGTCGCGCATCGTCCACACGTGCACGAGCAGGCCGGCCGCGTGGGCCCGGGCCACCAGCCCGGTCTCCTGCGTGAGCCGCTGCTTGGCGTCGCGGGCGATCACCTGGGACTTGTTCGGGCCGATGCCGTCGGCGTACTCGCCGATGCGGGCCAGCTGGTCGGCGGACTCCAGGTCCGCGTAGCTGCGCGGGTCGCCGGCGGCCACGAGGTCGTACGGAGCGCCCTGACGGTCCATCAGCTGCACCAGCGGCACCGGGGTGCGTCCGCGCAGGGAGCGCAGGTTGGCCGTCTCCATCGACTGCACCACGACGTGGCAGCCGGGCACGTTCACGCCGCGCCGCTCCAGCACCTCGATCAGCAGGTCGTCCAGGTCCAGGCCCAGCCGCGCGAAGTAGGTGGGGTGCTTGGTCTCGACGTAGACGCCGATCGGACGTCCGAGCGAGACGGTGGCCTGCTCGGCGACGTCCAGCACCTCGTCGAAGGTCAGGATCTGCTGCTGGCCGGCCAGCGACACGTTCTGCGGGCGCAGGTGCGGCAGCCGCTCGCGGACGGTCAGCGTCCTGAGCTCGGCGAGCGTGAAGTCCTCGGTGAACCAGCCCGACATCGGCACGCCGTCCACCCACTTCGTGGTGCGCCGGGCGGCGAACTCGGGGTGGGCCGCCACGTCGGTGGAGATGCTGATCTCGTTCTCGTGCCGCACGACCAGGTGGCCGTCGCGGGTGGCGACGACGTCGGGCTCGATGAAGTCGCAGCCCTCGGCGATCGCCAGCTCGTAGGACGGGCGGGTGTGCTCGAGCCGGAAGCCGGGGATGCCGCGGTGCGCGATGACGACGGGGGCCGCTCCCAGGGAGTCGCGGGTGCTCACCCCTCTAGTAGACACGCTCCACCACGCGCACGGCACCTTCTCGGCGCGGGTCGGCGGCGGCGTTCATCGACCCGTCACCGGCTCGTTGGGCGGCGATCACCCCGCCGAAGTACATCGACGCGAAGCCCTCGTGCTTGACGTCCTCCTCCGGACGACCGGCCCGGTGGACGTGCACGCGCGGGTGGCCGATGGCGGCGGGCAGGTCGAGACCGCCGTTGGCGAACCCGGCCAGCACCTGGACGATCGCGGTGGTGATGCGGTCGGCACCGGGCGAGCCGATGGCCAGCACGCCGCCGTCGGAGTGCCGCCCCACGGTGGGCGCCATGTTCGACAGCAGCCGGGTGCCGGGCTCCAGGCCGTGCAGACCACGGGGGTTGAGCTCCTGCTCGCCCAGGCAGTTGTTCAGCCAGATGCCGGTGCCGCGGGCCATCATCCCCGAGCCGTAGCCGGACGAGACGGTCAGCGAGCAGGCGCCGCCCTCGTCGTCCACCGCCGAGAACTGGGCGGTGGAGCCGGACTCGAGCAGCGCCGTGCCCTCGGCGTCCACCTGGGCCAGGTACGCGCGGGCGGCCTCGGCGAGGTCGGGCGCGTGCTCCAGGACGTCCAGGCGGTGGCCGAGCACCGCGCGCTGCACGCGGACGATGTGCTCGACGTCGTCCGGCGTCCAGGCGGCGTGCGGACGTCCGTCGAGCAGCGCCAGCATCGCCGCGACGCAGACGCCGCCGACCGACGGCGGCGGGTTGGTCGCCAGCACCCAGTCGCCCACCCGCGTGCGCAGCGCCTCGCGGACGACCGGGCGGTACGCGGCGAGGTCGTCGACGGTGAGCAGGCCGCCGCGCTCCAGCACGTCCGCGCTGATCGCGCGGCCGGTGTCGCCGGTGGTGAGCTCGTCCGGACCGTTCGCCGCGACCCGCTCGAGCACGGCGGCGAGGTCGGGCAGCCGGACGTCGTCGGCCACGAGCCCGCCGCCCGTGCCGGCCAGCAGCGCGGCACTCGTCTCGTCCCAGCCGTAGACGTCGTGCTGGACGTGCTCGAGGTAGAAGCGGGACGCGGCGCCGAGCCGGAACCCGCGCCGGGCGACGTCCACGGCGGGGGCGACGAGCTCGGCCCACGGCACGCGGCCCCAGCGGGCGTGCGCCTCGCCGAACGCGGCCAGCGCGCCGTGCGTGGCCACCGAGCCGGCGCCCACGGTGATGGTGACCCCACCGCCGTAGTCGGTCGTGACGTCCCAGGTGCCGGTGCCGCGCCGGTCGGTGCCCCGGCCGGGCATGTCCATCCAGCCGTCCACGGTGACCGCGGGCGAGCCGTCGGGCGGCTGGACGGTCAGGAACGCGCCGGCGCTCGGGGAGACCAGGCCGACCTCGTTGACCATGGCGACGAGGGCGGCGGCGATGGCGGCGTCGACGGACGAGCCGCCGGCGCGGGCGACCTGCTCGCCGGCGTCGGCCGCGGCCGCGTTGGGGGCGCCGAGCGCGAGGACGGGCATGGGCTCATTCGACCACGCGCGGCGCCTCGCGGCTCAGGACACCTCGCCGTCCAGGTAGAACCAGCGCCCGCCACGCCGCTCGAACCGGCTGACCTCGTGCATCGCGCCGGGGCCGTCCGGCGAGACGTAGGACGCGGTGAACTCGACGGTGCCGGTGGTGTCGTCCGGGGCGCCCGCAGCCGCCTGGACGACCAGGCCGGTCCAGCGCAGGGCCGGGTCCGGCGCGACGTCGGCCGGACGCGTCCGCGGGTGCCAGGTCGCGAGCAGGTGGTCCTCCAGGCCCAGCGCGAACGCCGAGTAGCGCGAGCGCATCAGCTCCTCGGGCGTCGCGGCCAGGCGGGTGCGAGCGTGCACCGGCCCGCAGCAGGACGCGTACGAGCGGCCGGACCCGCACGGGCAGAGGTCGTCGGGATCCACCCGCGCAGGCTATCGGCGACTCGGTAGGCTGGACCCAGGTGAGCCGGGAAGTCTGGTCGGCATCGTGTCGTCGACCCCCGAAGAAGGAGCCCTCGTGGCCCGCACCCGTCTGTTCCCCCGCGGCAGCTGGACCGAGGCGTCCCGCCTCGCCGACGTCCTGCGCACCGAGACCGTCGGTGGGTTCCTGCTCATCGGCGCCGGCCTGCTCGGCCTGGTCTGCGCGAACGTCCTCGGCGGCGCCTACACCGAGCTGCGCGACACCGTCGTCGGCCCGCACGCCCTGCACCTGGACCTGAGCCTGGGCACCTGGGCCGCCGACGGGCTGCTCGCCGTGTTCTTCTTCGTGGCCGGCCTGGAGCTCAAGCGCGAGTTCGTCGCCGGCGACCTGCGCGACCCGGGCCGCGCGGTGCTCCCCGTCGTCGCGGCCATGGGCGGCATGGTCGTGCCGGCGCTCGTGTTCGTGGCGCTCAACTGGGGCGGGGCCACGGAGGGCTGGGCGATCCCGACGGCGACCGACATCGCCTTCGCGCTCGCGATCCTGGCCGTCGTCGGCAGCCACCTCCCCACCGCCCTGCGCACGTTCCTGCTGACGCTCGCCGTCGTGGACGACCTGCTCGCCATCTGCGTCATCGCGGTGTTCTACACGTCCGAGCTGCACCTGCAGTGGCTGGCGCTGGCGCTCGTCCCGCTCGCGGCCTACGGCGTCCTCGTGCAGAAGCGCGTCCGGAACCTGTGGCTGCTGCTGCCGCTCGGTGCGCTGACCTGGGCGCTCGTCCACGCGTCCGGCGTCCACGCGACCGTCGCCGGCGTGCTGCTGGCCTTCACCGTGCCGGTGCTGCGCCGCGACGGCGGCGACGGGCCGGGCATGGCCGAGCACCTGGAGCACCTCGCGCGTCCATTCTCGTCCGGGTTCGCGGTGCCGGTGTTCGCCTTCTTCGCCGCCGGCGTGGCCGTCGGGTCGCCCTCGGACGCCGCGGACGCGCTCACCTCGCCGGTCGCGCTCGGCGTGATGCTCGGCCTGCTGGTGGGAAAGACCGTCGGCATCACCCTGACCACCTGGCTGCTGGCGACGTTCACCCGGGCCAAGCTCGGCGACGGCCTGGCCTGGATCGACGTCGTGGGGCTGGCCATGCTCGGCGGCATCGGCTTCACGGTCTCGCTGCTCATCGGCGAGCTGGCCTACGGGCAGGGCACGCTCCTCGGCGAGGAGGCGAAGCTCGGCGTCCTGGCCGGCACCCTGCTGTCGGTGATCGGTGCGACGCTCGTGCTGCGGGTCCGTGACAAGCACTACGCGCGCATCATGGCCGAGGAGTCCCGCGACGACGACGCCGACGGCATCCCGGACGTCTACCAGCGCGGCGAGGACTGACCGCTGCCAGACTGGCGCGCATGAAGAAGACGCGTCGCCGGGTCCTGGACCGCCTCGAACGTGCCCAGCGGCGCGGACGTCCCGTCCGCCTCGAGCGCGACCGCGTCCACGACGGGAACGTCGACGGCATCGTCCTGGCCGTCACCCGCCGGTGGGTCGCCGTCGAGTGCCTCGACGACGGGCTGTTCCCGGACGGCATCGTGTTCGTCCGGCCGAAGCACGTGACACGGGTGCGCAAGGACGGACGCTGGCGATACGTCCAGCGTGTCCTCGCCGGCGTCGGCCACCAGCCGCGGCACGTTGCCCTGCCTCAGGACGCGCGGACGCGCGACGTCCTGGAGATCGCGAGCGCGACCAGCCCGATGATCGCGTTCCACCTCGAGCACGAGAAGGACGCTCCGATGATGGTCGGGCACGTCTTCGCACTCGGCGAGGACGAACTCGAGCTCCGGTTCATCGATTCCGAGGGCGCGTGGGAGCACCCCGAGGTGCGCGTGTTCGGCTACGGGGAGGTCACGCGGATCGACGTCGGGAGCCGCTACGTCGAGGCCCTCGCGACCTACGGCGACCCGGCGCCCGAGGACGCCTAGGCCGCGCTCACTCCCACTCGATGGTTCCCGGCGGCTTGCTGGTCACGTCGAGCACGACGCGGTTGACCTCGTCGACCTCGTTGGTGATGCGCGTGGAGATCGCCTCCAGCACCTCGTAGGGCAGGCGGCTCCAGTCGGCCGTCATCGCGTCCTCGCTGGAGACCGGGCGCAGCACGACCGGGTGGCCGTAGGTGCGGCCGTCACCCTGGACGCCGACCGAGCGGACGTCCGCGAGCAGCACGACCGGGAACTGCCAGATCTCGCCGTCGAGGCCGGCCTTCGTCGTCTCCTCGCGGACGATCGCGTCGGCCTCGCGCAGGATGCGCAGGCGCTCGGCGTCGACCGCGCCGACGATGCGGATGGCCAGTCCGGGACCGGGGAACGGGTGGCGGCCGACGATCGCCTCGGGGATGCCGAGCTGACGGCCGACCTCGCGCACCTCGTCCTTGAACAGCGTGCGCAGCGGCTCGATGAGGCTGAACTGCAGGTCGTCCGGCAGGCCGCCGACGTTGTGGTGGCTCTTGATGTTGGCCGCGCCCTCGCCCCCGCCGGACTCCACGACGTCCGGGTAGAGCGTTCCCTGGACGAGGAACTTCACCGGGGCGCCGGGCGTGGCGAGCACCTCGCGCTCGGCCTGCTCGAAGACGCGGATGAACTCGCGGCCGATGATCTTGCGCTTCTGCTCGGGGTCGCTGACGCCGTCGAGGAAGCCGAGGAACTGGTCGGCGGCGTCGACGACCTTGAGGTCGACGCCGGTAGCGGCGACGTAGTCCTTCTCGACCTGCTCGGCCTCACCCTTGCGCAGCAGGCCGTGGTCGACGAAGACGGCGGTGAGCTGGTCGCCGATCGCCCGCTGCACGAGCGCGGTGGAGACGGCCGAGTCGACGCCGCCGGACAGCGCCGAGATGACCCGCGCGTCGCCGACCTGCTCGCGGATGAGCGCGACCTGCTCCTCGACGATGTTGGCGCTCGTCCAGGTCTGGCGGCAGCCGGCGATGTCGACCAGGAAGTGCTCG
Source organism: Aeromicrobium sp. IC_218 (assembly GCF_004336805.1). Lineage (GTDB taxonomy): Bacteria > Actinomycetota > Actinomycetes > Propionibacteriales > Nocardioidaceae > Aeromicrobium. The sequence continues at coordinate 53,841 of NZ_SJXM01000008.1, read as the reverse complement.
AGGATCTTCTGGCCGTGCTCGGAGTGCATGACCTCGGGGTGCCACTGGACGCCGGCGATCTTGCGGCCCAGGTGCTCGAACGCGGCGACCGTGGCGCGCGGCGAGCGGGCGTTGACGGTGAAGCCCTCGGGCGCGGCGACGACCTCGTCACCGTGCGACATCCACGACGTCAGCGCGGTGGGCACGGCGCCGAGCAGGACGCCGGGCTCGATGACCTCGACCGGCGTGCGTCCGAACTCGCGCTGGCCGCTGTGCGCGACGGTGCCGCCGAGCGCCTGAGCCATCGCCTGGAAGCCGTAGCAGATGCCGAACGCCGGGACGCTGCCGTCGACCAGGCGCGCGTCCAGCTGCGGGGCGCCGGGCTCGTAGACCGACGACGGTCCGCCGGACAGGATGATCGCCGCGGGCTTCTTGGCGAGCATGTCGTCGGCGGACATGGTGTGCGGGACGATCTCGGAATACACGTTCGCCTCGCGCACGCGGCGCGCGATGAGCTGGGCGTACTGGGCACCGAAGTCGACGACGAGGACGAGGTCGTGGTCTGTCTGCGCGGTCACCGGGGCAGTCTATCGGGGCCGAACTTCTCGGTCGGCGGCCGTAACCGCGCCGCGAGGCCGGTCGTTGGACGGGGTGATCTGACAACCTCTCCCTCCCGTTGGATCAGGCACCCGGCTCAGCCCGGATGCCCTGCAGAGCCCGGTCCGAGACCTCCCTCCCGGCCGGGCTCTGCTGCGTGGTGAGGGGTGGGTTGAGGTGGTCGGTTTACCTGGTTGACCAGGTAAACCGACAGAAGCCCGGCAAACGTTCCTGGTTCCTGACGGCTTTGCTGGCGGACGTCCATCCCCAGCCGAGTCGTTTCTACCTCCCGCCCACAGGACGCCGCACGCTCCGCCGTTGCCCTCGGGCGAGATGCCACCGTGCAGCGCATGGAGGACCTTCTCGCACTCGCTGCGCGCCAGGGTGGCTACGTCCTGAGGCGACAAGCGCTCGCTCTCGGCTGGCTCGACTCGTCGCTGCGCGCTGGCATCCGTCATGGCCTGCTTGTGCGTCCCCGTCACGGCACGTATGTACCCGCCCAGGTGTGGCGATCGGCGTCAGCCACCGGGCGGCTCCTGATCGTGTCGCGCGCGACGTTGCACCGGCTGGGAGAAGGGTTCGTGCTGTCCCATTCCTCAGCCGCAGCCGTCCACGGGCTCGACCTGCACGGCGTGGACCTCGGACGCGTCCACGTGACGTCCCGGGGACGACGTTCCGGTCGCATCGAGGCTGGCGTGGTCCAGCACGCGGGACCGCTCGACGACGGTGAGGTCGTGCTGGTCGGTGGTGTCCCTGTCGTGCCGGTGTCCCGGGCTGTGGTCGAGACGGCCTGTCTCGCCGGCGTCGAGGGAGCCATGGTCGTCGCGTCGAGCGCGTTGCACCACGGGTCGACGACCGATGACGACCTCGCTGCTCGCGCTCGGCGGCACGGCCAGCTCCGCGGCATTCGCGGCGCGCGCCTCGGTCTGAGCCTGTCGGACGCCGGGTGTCACAGCGCGGGTGAGGCGCGCAGCCTGTTCCTCTGCTGGGAGCAAGGACTGCCTCGACCCGTCTGTCAGGTCCCGATCCACGACGCCGACGGGCTGGCCGGCATCGTGGACGCGGGCTGGCTCGAATGGCGCCACGTCGGAGAGTTCGACGGCCTCGTGAAGTACGGCCGCCAGAACCCGTGGTCTTCCGACCCGGTCGCGATGCTCGTGGCCGAGAAGGCCCGCGAGGACCGGATCAGGGAGACCGGGCTGGGCATGACGCGATGGACCTGGCACGACCTCGATCCGGACGTCCGTGCTCGGACGGCGGCACGCATCCGGCACGGGCTGGAGCGCTCGCGACGCTGGTACTCCACTCCGGCGTAGAAGCCAGGTAAGCCGACAGGTACCAGGCAAGTTTTCCTGGCGTTCGTCGGTTTACCTGGTCTACCAGGTAAACCGACGACCCAACCCCCTACGACACGTCGACGATGGGGAGCCTCAGGGCGGCGGGCGCGTCCACGGGGACGACGGGGTTCTTCGGGGTCACGGGCGCCACGCGGCGGTACGGCTCCCCGAGCGGGGGGCGGGTGTCGGGCTCGCCGCGGTTGGGCCACAGGGCCAGGGCCCGCTCGGCCTGGGCGGTGATGGTCAGCGACGGGTTCACCCCCAGGTTCGCGGTGACCGTCGAGCCGTCCACGACGTGCAGGCCGGGGTGGCCGTAGAGCCGCTGGTACGGGTCGACGACACCGGTCTCGGGCGAGTCGCCGATCGTGCAGCCACCCATGAAGTGCGCGGTCATCGGGACGTCGAACGGCTCGCCGATCGTGCCGCCCGCGGTGCCGCCCATGTGGTGCGCCATCCGCTGCACGGCCTCGTGCCCCTCGGCGATGAACGACGGGTTCGGCGCGCCGTGGCCCTGCTTGGACGTCAGCCGCCGCCGGCCCAGGAGCCCCCGCTTCGTGTACGTGGTGATCGAGTTGTCGTGCGTCTGCATGACCAGCGCGATGATCGTGCGCTCGCTCCAGTGCTTGAAGTCGTACAGCCGCCGGATGTTGCGCCGCTGGCTCCACAGCTCGCGCAGCCACACCCGCCACCGCGCGACCGGGCCGCTGCCGTCGGTCAGGACGGTCTGCAGCAGCGACATCGCGTTCGAGCCGCGGCCGTACCGCACCGGCTCGACGTGCGTGTGCGCGTCGGGGTGGATGGACGACGTGATCGCGACGCCCTCGGTGTAGTCGACGTCGGCCTCGTGGGCGATCGCCCCGAGCAGCGCCTCGGAGTTGGTGCGGGTCAGCATGCCCAGGCGCGGCGACACGTGCGGCAGCCGGCCGTCGTCCTTCATCCGGTGCAGCAGGCGCTGGGTGCCGAGGCTGGACGCGGCCAGGACGACCTGCTCGGCGGTGATCCGCCGCTCCCCCGCCCACGGACGTCCGGTGCGCTTGGTGACGATCTCGTAGCCGCCGCCGGCCAGCGGGGTCACCGACGTCACCGTGGTCATGGCGTGCACCTGGGCGCCGGCCTGCTCGGCCAGGAACAGGTAGTTCTTCACCAGCGTGTTCTTGGCGTTGTGCCGGCAGCCGGTCATGCACTCGCCGCAGTGCAGGCAGGCGTTGCGCTGCGGCCCGACGCCACCGAAGTAGGGGTCGTCCACGGACGTGCCGGGGTCGCCGAACGTCACGCCGACCGGCGCGAAGTGGAAGCTGTCGGCCACGCCCATGTCCTGCGCGACCTTCTGCATCACGACGTCGGCCGGGGACGTGCGCGGGTAGACCGAGACGCCGAGCATCCGCTTGGCCTGGTCGTAGTACGGGGCCAGCTCCTCGCGCCAATCGGTGATGTGGCCCCAGGCCGGGTCGCGGTAGAAGGCGTCCAGCGGCTCGTAGAGCGTGTTCGCGTAGACCAGCGAGCCGCCGCCCACCCCGGCGCCGGACAGGATGAGGACGTCGCGGAGCCGGTCGATGCGCTGGATGCCGAAGCAGCCGACGGCCGGCGCCCACAGGAAGTCGCGCAGGCTCCACGAGCTCTTCGCGAAGTCCTCGTCGCGGAACCGGCGGCCGGCCTCCAGGACCGCCACCGAGTACCCCTTCTCGACCAGGCGCAGCGCCGCGACGCTGCCGCCGAATCCCGAACCGATGACGACCACGTCGTGGTCGAAGCTGTGCGTGCCGCTCATGCGTCCATCATGACATCGACGGTGTCACATGGCCTGGGTGACCGTCAGGCGGACGGTAGGACACAATGAGCGCGCACGGGCCGTTGCCCGTCCTCATCCCCTGGGAAGCAGGTGGCAGGTGGTCGACGACAGTGCGGTGGTGGGCTCCCCCGCCGACGTCCGCCGCCGGGTCGACCGGATGGCGGTGGAGTCGGCCGGCATCGGCACCTTCGACTGGGAGCTGGCCACCGGCCGCCTCACCTGGGACGACACGCTGCGCGAGATCTTCCGCTTCGGCGACGTCGCGGAGGCGACCATCGAGGCGTTCTACGCCCTCGTCCACCCCGAGGACCGCGACCACCTGGCCCGCGCGGTCGAGGTGGCGGTCGAGACGCTCGCCCCGTTCGAGGCCGAGTACCGCGTCGACGTGCCCGGGCGGGGCGTCCGCTGGATCTCCGCCCGCGGGCAGGTCGCGCTCAGCCCGGACGGCAGCCCGGCGCACTTCCTCGGCGCGGCGCTGGACTTCACCGAGCGCCAGCAGGAGCGCGCCCAGCTCAGCCGGATGCTCGAGACGCTGCCGACCGCGTTCTTCTCGCTGGACGACGAGTGGCGCTTCACCTACGTCAACCTCGAGGCCGAACGGGTGCTGGGCCGCCGCCGCGAGGAGCTGCTGGGCGGGGTCGTCTGGGACCTGTTCCCCGCCGCCGTCGACTCGCCGTTCGAGCAGCACTACCGCCGAGCGGTCGAGACCGGCGAGCCGGTCAGCTTCGACGCGTACTACCCCGCACCGCTGGACGCCTGGTACGACGTCCGCGCCAGCCCCTCGCCCGGCACGCTCGCCGTCTACTTCCTGGACGTGACCACGCGCCGCCGGGCCGAGGCGGACGTGCTGGAGGCAGCCCGCCGCGCCGAGCTCCTGGCCGACGTCACCGCCGCGCTCAACGGCACCCTGGACGGCGAGGAGGCCGTGGCGCTGCTGGCCCGGCTGACCGTCCCGGTGCTCGCCGACTGGTCGATCGTCACCGTCGTGGACGACGTGCCGTCCGACCACCGCGGGTGGCGGCGCCACCTGCGTGACGTCGGCACCTGGCACCACGACCCGCAGGTGCGCGAGCGGCTGCAGCGCTACGCCGCGCTGCGCATCCCGGCCCTGGACGAGCGTTCGCCGCTGGCCCGCGCCTACCTGCTCGAGCAGAGCCAGCTCATCCCGGCCGACGCGACCGAGCACGTGCAGCGCCACCTCGCTCCCGGCGAGGCGCACGACCTGCTCGACACGCTCGGCGCGGACTCGATGGCCTTCCTGCCGCTCGTGGCCCGCGACCGCGTCGTCGGCATGCTCACCCTTGCCAACGGCCCCGGACGCGAGCCGCTGCAGGGGTCGGCGCTGCAGATCGCCGAGGAGATCGCGGCCCACGCCGCGGTCGCGCTGGAGAACTCGCGCCTCTACCGCGAGCAGCGCGGCCTGGCCGAGGAGCTGCAGCGCTCGCTGCTCACGGCCCCGCCCCGGGCCGACGCGCTCGACGTCGCGGTGCGGTACGTGCCGGCCGCGCGCGTCGCGCAGGTCGGCGGCGACTGGTACGACGGCTTCCGCCAGGACGACGACACGCTGACGCTGGTCATCGGCGACGTGGTCGGCCACGACATCCAGGCCGCCGCGGCGATGGGCAAGGTGCGCACCCTCGTGCGCGCCATGGGCGCCGACGGCGTCGACGGTCCGGCCGACGTCCTGCGCCGCACCGACCGGGTCATGCAGAAGCTCGGCCTCACCACGACGGCGACGGTGGTCGTGGCCCGGCTCGAGGACGCCGAGGACGGCGACCTGCTGCTGCGCTGGTCGAACGCCGGGCACCCGCCACCGCTCGTGGTCACGTCCGACGGCCAGGTGGACGTGCTCGGGGAGGCCCATCCGGACGTCCTGCTGGGCATCGACGCCGACACCCGCCGCACCGAGCACACGACGCCGGTCGCGCCGGGCAGCACGCTGGTCATGTACACCGACGGGCTCGTCGAGCGCCGCGGCCAGGACATCGACGAGGGCATCGCCCTGCTGGCCCAGGTGCTGGGCGAGCACCAGCACCTGTCGGTCGACGCCCTGGCGAACCTGCTGCTGACCGAGCTGATACCCAGCGCCAACGACGACGACGTCGCGCTCATGGTCGTCCGCCACACGGGCGTCTGAGGCTCAGCCCGGCAGCCGGTCCAGCAGCTTGTCGGGCTGGATCGGCAGGCTGCGCACCCGCACGCCGGTGGCGTGCCACACCGCGTTGGCCACCGCGGCGGCGGCACCGACGATGCCGATCTCGCCGATGCCCTTGGAGCGCAGCGGGCCGAGCTCGCCGTCGTCCTCGGGCAGCCACTCGATCGTGAGGTCGCCGACGTCGGCGTTGGCCGCCACGTGGTAGGTCGCGAGGTCGTGGTTGGCCCAGCCGCCGAAGCGCTCGTCGAGCAGCCCCTCCTCGTGCAGCGCCATCGACAGGCCCATCGTCATGCCGCCCAGGAGCTGCGAGCGGGCGGTGCGCGGGTTGAGGATGCGGCCGGCGGCGAACACCCCGACCCAGCGGGGCACGACGACCTCGCCGGTGCGGACGTCGACCCGCGCCTCGACCATCTGCGCGCCGTACGCGAACCGGGCCAGCGACGCGCGGCCCTTCAGGTCCTCGGCGGTGTCGACGACGACCTCGAGCCCCTCGTCGGGGACGCGCTCGGTCGCCATCCGCGAGCGCAGCGCGCGGCACGCCTTGGCCACGGCCCAGCCCCAGGACGCCGAGCCGGACGAGCCGCCGGCCACCGCGCCGTGCGGCAGGTCGCTGTCGGCGATGTGCAGGTCGACCTGCTCGGGCTCCACCTTCAGCTCCTCGGCAGCGGCCTGCAGCATGACGGTGCGGGCGCCGGTGCCGATGTCGGTGGCGTTGACGCCGACCCGGAAGGTGCCGTCGGGCAGCGCCGTCGCGCGGGCCCCGGAGGGGGCGGCCATCGCCGGGTACGAGCTGGACGCCACGCCGGTGCCGACCAGCCAGTGGCCGTCGCGGCGCACGCCGGGTCGCGGGTCGCGGCCGGCCCAGCCGAACAGCTCGGCGGCCCGGTCGTGGCACGCCATCAGCTGGCGGCTCGAGTACGGCGCGCCGGTCTCGGGGTCGACCTCGGGCTCGTTGCGCCGGCGCAGCTCGACCGGGTCGATCCCGGCGGTGTGCGCGAGCTCGTCCAGGGCCGACTCGATCGCGTACGCACCCGGGCACTCCCCCGGGGCGCGCATCCAGCTCGGCGTGTGCACGTCCAGCTGCGTGACCCGGTGGGTCGTCAGCGCCGTGCGCGAGTCGTACATGTGCCGGACGTACTCGGCGGTCTGCTCGGTGAACTCCTCCAGCCGGGACGTCTGGGAGAACGCCTCGTGCGAGATCGCCTGCAGCCGGCCGTCGGCGTCGGCTCCGAGGCGGACCCGCGAGATCGTCGGGGTGCGGTAGCCGGCCAGGCCGAACATCATCTGCCGGGTCCAGGCCAGTGCCACCGGCCGGCCGGTGACCTTCGCCGCCATCGCGGCCAGCACCGGGTTGGCCTTCGGCGTGCCCTTGGAGCCGAACCCGCCGCCCACGTGCTCCGCGGTGACACGGACCTGCGGCTCGTCCAGGCCGAACAGCGTCGCCATGGTCTGGGCGGTGGGCGTCGTGCCCTGCGTGGAGTCGACCATGCGCAGCGCGCCGTCCTCCCACCACGCGACGGTGGCGTGCGGCTCCATCGGGTTGTTGAACAGCGCCGGGGTCTCGTACACCGCCTCCACGACGTGCGAGGACGAGGCGAGCCCCTCCTCGACGTCGCCCCGGGCGCTGTCGGTGTCGGCGCCGGCGTTGGCCTGCTCCGGCGCGTACAGCCCGGGGTGGTCGATCGCGAGGGCGACGTCGTGCGGCTCGGTCTCGTACCGGACGTCGAGGGTCGAGGCGACCTCGCGCGCCACCTCCAGCGTCTCGGCCACGACCAGCGCGACGACCTGGCCGCGGTAGGCGACGTGGTCGTCCTGCAGCACCTGCAGCTCGTCGTCGTCGGCGTCCTCGAGGCGGGGCGCGTTGCGCCAGGTCAGCACCTCCACGACGCCCGGGGTCGCGAGCGCGGCCTCGGTGTCGATCCCGGTGACGCGTCCGCGGGCCACCGTGGCCCGGACGGCCCAGGCGTGCAGCGCGTCGTCGGGACGCTTCTCGACGCCGTAGCGGGCGACGCCGGTGACCTTGTCCCGTCCGTCGACCCGCACGTGGTCGTGGCCCAGCACCATCATGCCCGTCCTCCCGCCAGCTCGTGGAGCGTGGCGACCGACAGCCGCCGGGCGAGCTCCACCTTGAACGCGTTCTGGTCCGTCGGCCGCGCGGCGGCGAGCTCGGCCCGCACCGCGTCGTCGAACACCGAGCCGGACGCCGCTCGGCCGCGGATCGCGTCCTCGGCCACCGTCGCCCGCCAGGGCTTGTGCGCCACCGAGCCCAGCACCAGGCGGACGTCGGCGACCACCCCGTCCTCCACGGTCAGGGCGGCGGCCACGGTCACCAGGCCGAACGCGAACGAGCGGCGGTCGCGGGCCTTGCGGTAGGTCGAGCGTCCGGCGAGCGGGGTCAGCGGCACCTCGACCGCGGTGACCAGCGCGCCGGCGGGGAGGTTCGTGTCGCGGTGCGGCTCGTCGCCGGGCAGCCGGTGGAAGTCGACGGCCGGGATGCTCAGGTCGCCCTCCGCGGTGCGGACGTGCACGACCGCCTCCAGCGCGACGAGCGCGACCGACATGTCGCCCGGGTGGGTGGCGATGCAGTGCTCGGAGTGGCCCAGCACCGCGAGGTCGCGCGAGAGCCCGTCGACGGCGGGGCAGCCGGTGCCGGGCTCGCGCTTGTTGCACGGCTTGGTGGGGTCCATGAAGTACACGCAGCGGGTGCGCTGGAGCAGGTTGCCGCCGGTGCTGGCCCGGTTGCGCAGCTGTCCGGACGCCGCGGCGAGCAGGGCCCGCGACAGGGCAGGCAGCCGCTCGCGCACGACCGGGTGCGCGGCCAGGTCGCTGTTGCGGACCCCGGCGCCGATCCACAGCGACCCGTCGCGCTCGACGACCTCGGTGGAGCCGAGCCGGTCGACGTCCACGACCCGCTCGGGCCGGGCGACGCCGAGCCGCATGAGGTCGACCAGGTTGGTGCCGCCGGCGAGCGCGGACGTGCCGGGCTCGGCCAGCAGGGCGAGCGCCTCGTCCTCGGTGTCCGGGCGGACGTAGTCGAAGGCCCTCATCGCGCCGCCTCCTGCACCGCGGTGACGATGTGCGCGTATGCCCCGCACCGGCACAGGTTGCCGCTCATGCGCTCGCGCACCTCCTCGGCCGACGGCTCCACCTCGCCGGTCAGGTCGTCGGTGACGTGGCTCGGCCAGCCCTGCGCGAGCTCGTCCAGCGCCCCGACGGCCGAGCAGATCTGGCCGGGCGTGCAGTAGCCGCACTGGAACGCGTCGTGGTCGAGGAAGGCCTGCTGCACCGGGTGCAGGTCGTCGCCGTCGGCGAGCCCCTCCACCGTGGTGACCTCGCGTCCGTCGAGGGTGACGGCCAGGGTCAGGCAGGCGTTGGTGCGACGGCCGTCGACGAGCACGGTGCAGGCACCGCACTGGCCGTGGTCGCAGCCCTTCTTCGTCCCGGTCAGCCGCAGCCGCTCGCGCAGCAGGTCGAGCAGGGACGTGCGGTTGTCGACCGTCAGCGCGTGACGGGTGCCGTTCACGGTGAGGTCGAACGCGGAGGCGGGAGGCTGGGTCACCCTCGCGACGCTACGGGCGGGTCCGGCGCCCCGCACGACGAGCGGAGCGGCGCCGCGCTAGGGTCCGGGCAACCGAGAGCAGGGGGAAAGCATGGGATCGTCCGCCACCACCACGATCGACCTGGCCGTCACGCCGGACCGGGCCGTCGCCGCCGTGCAGCGCGTCGTCGCCGACAACCGGTTCACGCCGGGCGAGCCGAGCCCGGACGGACACGTGGTCGCCTTCCGCACCCGCAAGACCATGCTGAGCTGGGAGCTCGACGCCGTCGCGACGGTGACCGAGGCCGGCGCCGGCTCGCGGGTCGAGCTCACCGTCGACACCGCGCCGGGGCGGCCCAAGGCGCTGCTGGACGGGAAGAAGAACCGGAAGTCGGTCGAGAAGCTCGCCGCCCAGGTCGAGGCGGCCGCGACCGCGTGAGCAGCGTGCAGGTCCGGGCCGCACGGCCGGACGACCAGGATCAGTGGGGCGCGCTCTACACCGCGTACGGCGCGTTCTACGAGCAGGACACCGTCGACCTGGCCCTCGTCTGGGGCTGGATCCTGGACCCCGGCCACGAGGTCGAGGCGCTCGTCGCCGAGCGCGACGGCGAGCTGGTCGGCCTGGCCCACGTGCGTCCCTTCGCGCGTCCGCTCGCCGGCTCGGTCGGCGGCTGGCTGGACGACCTGTTCGTCGACCCGGCCGCCCGGGGCACCGGCGTGGCCGACGCCCTGCTCGACGGCGTCCGGACCCGCGCCGGCGAGCGCGGCTGGTCGGTCGTCCGCTGGATCACCGCCGACGACAACCACCGCGCACAGGCCGTCTACGACCGCGTGGCGGCTCGGACGGCGTGGGTCACCTACGACCTGACCCCCTGACGGCTGCCTCCGCTCCCCGAGCCGAGCTTCCGCTCCCCGAGCCGTCCCCGTTCCCCGAGCCTGTCGAGGGGACTCCTCTCGGCCGGCTCGAGGAACGGCTACGGCTCGAGGAACGGTTCCGGTCAGGCGGACCGGTGCACGACGCCGCCGAGGTCGCGGACGTCGGCCAGCATCGGGTGCGCCGCCCGTGTCGACTCGACGACTCGGCGGTCGAGCTCGGCCACGACCACGGCCTCCTCGCCCGCCGGGCCGGAGACGATCGTGCGGCCCTCGGGGTCGTGCACCGCGGCGCCGCCGTTGAACTCCGCGTCGCCGCAGCGTCCGACGAGCCCTGCGGTGAGCACGTACATGCCGTTGTCGAGCGCCCGCGAGCGGTAGTACAGGTCGCGGCGGTGCTCGCTGCCGGCGAAGAACGCCATGGCGTTGACGTAGAGCGCCGCGCCGGCCTGCGCGGCGGCGCGGGCGTGCTCGGGGAACGACCCGTCGTAGCAGACGCTGAGCCCCACCGGCCAGCCGTCGACGTCCAGCACCACGCCGTGGTCGCCGGGCACGAAGTGGGGCACCTCGCCCTCGACCAGGTGCTGCTTGTCGTAGACGCGGCGCACGCCCCTGCCGAAGGACAGCAGGCTCAGCCGCACGCCCTCGGCGGTCGGCACCGCCGCGCCGGCGAGCACGAGCACGCCGGCCGCGGTGGCCGCGTGGTCGAGGGGCGCGAGCACCGGGTCGTCCACCTCGACGACGGGCGGCGGCATGACGTAGCCGGTCAGGAAGAGCTCCGGCAGGACGAGCAGACGGGCGTCCTGCGCCGCGGCCTGCTCGACGGCCCGCACGGCGGACGCCACGTTGGCGGCCACGTCACCCGCGACCGAGACGAGCTGGGCCGCGGCGACCCTCACAGCGGCTTCTCGAAGCAGAGCGAGTAGGACACGTCCTGGTAGGGCCAGTAGACGTCGATCGGGGTGTAGCCGTGGCGCTCGTAGAAGTGCAGCGCGGCCACCTGCCGGTCGCCGGTGTGGATGACGACGCGCGGCGCACCCGTCTCCCGGGCGGCCTGCTCGACGTCGGCCAGCAGCGCGTCGGCGATGCCGGCCCCTCGGTGGCCCTCACGGACGAACATCCGCTTGAGCTCCAGCTCGCCGTCCATCGGCCCGTCCATGCGGCGCAGGCAGACGTGGCCGACCGGCTCGTCGCCCAGGTACGCCACGACGGTGTGCAGGATGCTCGCCGGGTCCATGCCCTCGGACCCGGACCGGTTCGCCGACGCCGGGTGGTCGGCGTACAGCGCGTTGCCGAACGCGTACTGCTCCGCGCGGAGCAGCACCGCGTCCGGGTGCTCGTAGTCGACGTGCTCGACCCGGACGTGCTCGCTCATGGCCGGCACCTCAGGCGACGACGACCTCGACCCGCTGGAACTCCTTGAGCTCCGTGTAGCCGGTCGTGGCCATGGCGCGACGCAGCGCGCCCATGAGGTTCATGGTGCCGTCGGGGACGGACGAGGGGCCGAAGAGCACCGACTCCAGCGGGCCGACGGTGCCGATCTCGACCCGCTCGCCGCGCGGCAGGTCCGAGTGCCAGGCCTCGGCGCCCCAGTGGAAGCCACGGCCCGGGGCCTCGGTGGCCCGCGCGAACGGCGAGCCGATCATGACCGCGTCGGCGCCGCAGGCGATCGCCTTGGCGATGTCGCCGCTGCGGCCGATCGAGCCGTCGGCGATGACGTGGACGTAGCGGCCGCCGGACTCGTCGAGATAGTCGCGGCGGGCCGCGGCGACGTCGGCCAGCGCGGTGGCCATCGGCACCGCGACGCCCAGCACCGAGCGCGTGGTGTGTGCCGCCCCGCCGCCGAAGCCGACCAGGACGCCGGCGGCGCCGGTGCGCATGAGGTGCAGCGCCGCCTGGTGCGTGGCGCAGCCGCCCACGATCACCGGGACGTCCAGCTCGTAGATGAACTGCTTGAGGTTGAGCGGCTCGCTGCGGCCCGAGACGTGCTCGGCCGAGACCGTCGTGCCACGGATGACGAACAGGTCGACGCCCGCGGCGACGACGACGTCGGCGAACTCCTTGGTGCGCTGCGGCGACAGGGCGCCCGCGACCGTGACGCCGGCCTCGCGCACCTGGCGCAGGCGCTCGGTGATCAGCTCGGGCTTGATCGGCTCGGTGTAGATCTCCTGCAGCCGGCGCGTGGCGGTGACCGGGTCGGCCGACGCGATCTCCTCGAGCAGCTTCTCGGGGTTCTCGTACCGGGTCCACAGGCCCTCGAGGTCGAGGACGCCCAGACCGCCGTGGCGGCCCAGCTCGATCGCGGTGGCCGGGCTCATGACCGAGTCCATCGGCGCGGCGAGCACCGGCAGGTCGAAGCGGTAGGCGTCGATCTGCCAGGCCGTCGACACGTCCTGCGGGTCGCGGGTGCGACGGCTCGGGACGATCGCGATGTCGTCCAGGGAGTACGCGTGGCGGCTGCGCTTGGCGGCGCCGATCTCGATGTCAGCCATGCTGCGACCCTATCGGCTGTAGTTGGGAGCCTCGACGGTCATCTGGATGTCGTGCGGGTGGCTCTCCTTGAGCCCGGCCGCCGTGATCCGGACGAACCGGCCGCGCTCCTTGAGCTCGGGCAGCGTGCGCGACCCGACGTAGAACATCGACTGGTGCAGGCCGCCGACGAGCTGGTGGGCCACCGCGCTGAGCGGGCCGCGGTACGCGACCTGGCCCTCGATGCCCTCGGGGACGATCTTGTCGTCGCTCACGACGTCGGCCTGGAAGTAGCGGTCCTTGGAGTAGGACTTCTTGCCGCGCGAGCTCATGGCGGCGATCGAGCCCATGCCGCGGTAGCTCTTGAACTGCTTGCCGTTGACGAAGATCAGCTCGCCGGGGCTCTCCTCGCAGCCGGCCAGCAGCGAGCCGACCATGACGGTGTCGGCGCCGGCGACCAGCGCCTTGGCGATGTCGCCGGAGTGCTGCAGGCCGCCGTCGGCGATGACCGGGACGCCGGCCGGCTCGCAGGCCAGGGACGCCTCGTAGACCGCCGAGACCTGCGGGACGCCGACGCCGGCGACCACGCGCGTGGTGCAGATCGAGCCGGGCCCGACGCCGACCTTGACCGCGTCGACGCCCGCGTCGACGAGCGCCTGGGCGCCCGCCCGCGTGGCGACGTTGCCGCCGATGACCTGGACGCCGTCGAAGGCGGAGTCGGCCTTGAGCTTGCGGATCATGTCGAGCAGCAGCGCGGCGTGGCCGTGCGCGGTGTCGACGACGAGGACGTCCACGCCCGCCTCGCGCAGGGCGTTCGCCCGCTCGTAGGAGTCGCCGAAGTAGCCGACGGCCGCGCCGACCAGCAGGCGGCCCTGGGCGTCCTTGCTGGCGTTGGGGTACTGCTCGGACTTCACGAAGTCCTTGACCGTGATGAGGCCGGCCAGGCGTCCCTCGTCGTCGACGATCGGCAGGCGCTCGCGCTTGTGCTGGCGCAGCAGGGCCGAGGCGTCCTCGCGGCTGATGCCGACGGGGCCGGTGATGAGCGGCATCGGCGTCATGATCTCGCCGACGGTGCGGGTGGCCCACTCCGCGACGGGGACGAAGCGCAGGTCGCGGTTGGTGATGATGCCGAGCAGGTGGTCCTCGGCGTCCACGACGGGCAGGCCCGACACGCGGTACTCGCCGCAGCGCTGGTCGAGCTGCTCGAGCGTGGCGTCGGGGCCGATCGTGACCGGGTTGGGGACCATGCCGGTCTGGGTGCGCTTCACGAGCTCGACCTGGTAGGCCTGGTCCTCGATCGACAGGTTGCGGTGCAGGACGCCCATGCCGCCCTCGCGCGCCATGGCGATGGCCATGCGCGCCTCGGTGACGGTGTCCATGGCGGCGGACAGCAGCGGCACGCGCAGGCTGATCTCGCGCGTCAGGCGCGCCGTGGTGTCGACCTCGCTCGGGATCACGTCGGTCTCGCCCGGCAGCAGCAGGACGTCGTCGTAGGTGAGCCCGAGGCTCTGGAACTTCTCCGGGATGCCAGCCTCGCTCATGCACCAAGTCTACGGGCCCCGTCGAGGGGCCTCACCGGGGTCGGGACGTGGGCTCGGGCACGTCCCGCGACGGCTCGGCGCCGGGCCTCAACCGCGTCCGGTGAGGGTGAGGCCGCGGCCCTGTGCGTCGGCGGCGAAGAACGCCGAGCCGTAGTCGCCGTCGATCGTGAGCGTCAGCCGCACCGGTCCCGTCGCCTGGGCGAACGTCGCGCTGTGGACGTCGTCGTCGGAGTCGCGCCCGACGCGGACGGTGCCGTCGCCGTCCTCGTCGTCCGGCAGGTCGGCCGCGGCCCGGGCCTGCTCCAGGAGGGGTCCGATCGCGCCCCAGTCCACGTCGTCGAGCCCGAACTGCTCCTTCGGCGTCGACGGCTGGATGGTGTCGGGACCGTCGTGCTGCACCGTGCCGCGCCGGTAGAGCCAGCGGTCCGTCGGCGTGCGTCCCGGCTCCACCGGGGCCTCGATGACGAGGAGGTCCTCCATGACGGTCACTCCGCTGACCGTGCGGTGCCCGACCTCCTCGGCGACGGCGTCCAGTGCCGGCCCCAGGACGTCGGACTGGCGCAGGTCGGCGTGCCAGCGCCCGTCGGGCAGCGCGTCGATCGTCTGCTGCAGGCCCGTGCGGTACGGCAGGACGACCAGGGCGGCGGCCACCGCGGCGACCACGACGTAGAGCACGAGGCGGAGCGGACGTCCGCGGCGCCCCATGCCCAGGAGCGGGCCGCGCCGGCGTCCGTCCTTGACGACGGTGTGCGAGTCGGGCTGTCGGTCCGGCACGGCCGCGCCGCGGGACGGGACGACGACGGTGCGCCAGGCCGCGGACGCGGGATCGTCCTCGGTGAACGCCAGTTCGGGGCCGTCCTCGGTCAGCAGGGCCACGACGTGGGTGCGCCCGGGTTGGAATTGCGGCACCTCCACGACCGGCACGACGAGCCGAGCGGTCGTCGTGAACGCGGGACCGGACCGCGGGGCGACGGTGAGGTCGATCTCGCACAACGGCTGGTCGTTGACCTGCGTGCCGGTCTGCCGCAGCGCGTCGACCCGCGCCACCGCGAGGCGTCCGGCCGCGCGGGCGGCCTCGACCTCCTCCGGCGACGCGACCGCGAGCCCGCGCAGTCCGCGCCCGACGGCCACCAGGACGCCGCTGAGGACGGCGACCGTGAGTCCCACCGGGATCGCCCATCCCGCAGCGCCGGGAGGCCCGACCACGAGCACGACCGCACCGCCGAGGACGATGCCGAGACCGACGAAGAACAGGAGGCGCAGCACGGCGGCGAGCCTAGCGACGCCTCGTCGGGCTCAGCGCACCCGCTCGGCCCGCACCACGACGGCGACGCACCCGGCGGTGGCCAGGACCGTGGCGCCGACGGCGGCGGCGACCGCGGGCCAGCCGCCGTCGCTCCAGGCCAGGCCGACGACGGCACCGAGGACGCTCGACCCGGCGTAGTACGACGTGACGTACGCGCCGCTCGCCCGGCCGCCCAGCGGGCCGGCGACGAGCGGGAGCCAGCCGCTGGCCACGGCGTGCGCGGCGAAGAAGCCCGCGGTCAGCAGCACCAGGCCGCCCACCACGGGCGCGAGGTGGTCGGGCAGCGTGAGGGCCAGGCCGGCGGCCATGACCGCGAGCGACAGCGCCATCGTCCGCGGACGTCCGAACCGGTCGGCGGCGGCGCCGGCCAGGGCGGACGAGACCGTGCCGGCCAGGTAGGCCAGGAACACCAGGCCGACCACGGCGCTCGACAGCTCGAACGGCGGCTCCACCAGCCGGTAGGTCAGGTAGTTGTAGACGGCCACGAAGCCGCCCATGAGCAGGAACGGCACCGCGACGAGCGCGAGCACCTGGGGACGCAGCCAGGCCCGCACGCCCGGGTGCGGACGCGGGCCGGTCTCGTCCTCGCCGTGGACGCTCGGCGGAAGCAGCAGCACGAACGCGACCGTCGCGGCCAGCGCGCAGACGCCGAGCGCCGCGTCCGCCACCCGCCACGAGCCGAGGTCGGCGACCGCCGCGGTGACGAGCCGTCCGCCGACGCCGCCGAGCGAGTTGCCGGCCACGTACAACCCCATGGCCCGGCCGAGGCCGTCCGGGTGCACCTCGGCGCCGACGTGGCCCATCGCGACGCCCACGACTCCGGCCAGCAGCAGGCCGAGCAGGACGCGCAGGGCCAGCAGCCCGCCGAAGGTCGGCATGGTCGTGCTGAGCAGCTGGACGGCCACCGCCGCGAGCATCGTCGCGCGCATGACGCGGGCCCGGCCGAGCCGGGCCGCGACCGAGGTGGCCACGACGACGGCGACGGCCAGCGCCCCGGTGGCGCCGGAGACGGTGAGCGCCGCCGCGGCGGGCGAGACGTCGAAGGCGGCGCCGATCCGCGGAAGCAGCGGCTGGGTGCTGTAGAGCATCCCGAACGCCGCGACGCCGGCCATGAGCATGGCCACGTTGAGCCGCCGGTAGCCCGGGGTCCCGGGGCGGTGCCCGGGGTGCGGCGCGGCGTGACTCACGCCGCGAGCCTACGAACGTCCGCCCGGACGAACGACACCGCACCGGGCCGCCGGGTGGCGGCACCGGTGCGGTGCGTCGGGATCGTGCGGGTCAGGAGTACTGCTGCAGGCCCTCCGCCAGGCGCTCGAAGATGTCGGCGTAGGCGTCGTAGCTCGGCGGCGCGACCGACGTCCACGGCACGTAGGCCTGGTTCTTGGCCGCGTTCAGCGTCTGGAAGACCGGCTGGTCCTTGAACAGCTGCAGACCGGACTCGCCGACGCGGTCGTCGTAGAGGAACACGTCGGCCGGGTACTTGTCGGCCTGCTCCCAGCTCAGCGGCTCGAAGTAGCCCTGCTCGTCCGGGTCGGGCTGGACGATCGGCAGGCCGAGCTCGTCCTTCCAGTACTTGAGGTCGGCGTTCGCCTCGGGGCTGGAGACGTAGTAGATGTCGGCCGACGGCGAGCCGGCGACGATCTGCTTCTTCTCCGCCGTCATCGTCGTGCCGAGCTGCTTCAGCCGTTCGGCGGCGGCATCGAACTCGTCGTGCGCCTCGGTGACATCGTCGTCCTTGAGGTCCGCACCGAGCTTCTTGGCGGCCTTCTCGGTCGAGTCGAGCAGCTCGGGCAGGGTCTTGCCGTCGAAGCTCACCGCGAGGATCGGGGTGCCGAGCTTCTCGACCTTCTCCTTGGCGGCGTCGTTGACGTACCAGAGGTCGGGCTCGAGGTAGGTGCTCGTCACGACGAGGTCGGGCTTGAGCTCGGCGAGCTTCTCCAGGTCCAGGTCGCCGTACTCGCCGCCGCCGGTGACGTCGGTCAGGCCCTCGGTGTCCAGGCCCTCGGCCTGCGGGTCGGGGCTGCCGTCGGGGAGGGTGGCCGGACCGAAGTAGCCGACGATCTTGTCCTCGTCGACGCCCAGGTCGCTGAGCGCGGCGCCCATCGAGCTCTGCACGACGATGCGCTCGGGCGCCTGGTCGAGCGAGATCTTCGTGCCGAGGTCGTCGGTGTAGTTCCAGGAGCCGGACGAGTCGTCGGAGTCGGAGCCGCAGGCGCCGAGGACGAGCATCGCGGCAGCGGCGGCCGCGACGGGACGGATGATCTTCATGCGCACAGCGTAAGGCATGCCTAACCTAAAGCGTCCGCCCGTCCCGGCGGCCGGGACGATCAGCCGACGCCCGGCTCGGCCGTGTCGCCCACGCGGACGCTGCCGAGGAAGTCCAGCATCGCGTCCTCGTCCCAGCCGGCGCCGTCGGGGAACTGGATCCGCACGACGCCCTCGCGCTCGCCGGGCAGCGTCGGCGTGGCCATCGTCGTGTAGCCGCCGCCGGACGTGATCCAGAAGGTGCGTCCGTCGCGCTCGACCTCGCGCCCATCCAGCGGGTTGGCGTCGAGCATGACCACGAGCTTGCCGCGGAAGTCGTCCGGGTCGGCGGAGGTCGAGCCGTCGTCGGGAACGATCGTCACCGCGGTGGGCGTCCGTCCGCCGACGCCCCAGCCCCGAGGGGTCAGGCCGAACGCGTAGGGCTCGGCCTCGAGCGTGGCCGCCACCAGGGCGACCTGGGCGTCCACCGGGCTGCTCGCGACCGTGTCGCTGGGCAGCCGCTGCGTGGCCGGGCGGTCGAGCGCCACGCCCACGGCTGCGACGCCGACGAGGGCGAGGGCCCCGAGGCCGGCGGCCCGGCGGCGGCGGGTGCGGCGCACGAGCGCGGCGCGACCGCGGCGAAGGTCGGGAGCAGGGTCGACGGGACGTCCGTCGGGGCGTCCGTCGCCGGCGGCGCGGTCGAGGGTGGTTCGCAGGTCGAGCACGGGTCCTCCTAGAGCGTGGTGGGGTCGGGGGTGAGTGCGGCGCGCAGGTGCGCCAGCGCCTTGGCGGTCTGCGACTTCACCGTCCCGGTGGAGCAGTCCAGGACGCGAGCCGTCTCGGCGACGTCCAGGTCGAGCCAGTGCCGCAGGACGACGACGGCCCGTTGGCGCGGTGCCAGGTCGCGCAGCGCGGCATGGACCGCGTCGCGCTCCTCCGGCGCGAGCCCGGTCGCGGCCGCTCGGTCGGGCAGCCCGTCCGCCGACCGCTCCCACCGCCGGTGGGCCCGGCGGGTCTCGTCGACGAAGACGTGGGTCAGCGTGGTGCGGGCGTAGCCGAGCCGGTTGTCGGCGCGGCGCACCCGTGGCCAGGCCAGGTACAGCCGCGTGAGCGTGGTCTGCACGAGGTCCTCGGCCGAGGACGCATCCCCGGCGGTCAGCAGCGTGGCCATCCGGACGAGGTCGGGGCGGTGGTCGTGGGTGAAGCCGACGAACTCGGCGTCGCGGTCGGTCATGCGCACGGGCGGCCTCCTTTCACCCCTCTGACGGGGACGGGCACCCGAACGGTTGCCCCGGGCCGGCAACATCCTGGCCGCGGACGCGCCGAGGGGCCCTCCGCCACGCGGAGGACCCCTCGGGCCGGGCGTCAGGCCAGCAGCGCCAGGCGCCGTCGCCCGCCGGGCTCGACGCGCGAGCGCAACGCACGGTCGAAGGCCCGGACGTCCGCCACCGGCTCGGGCAGGAGCCCGGCGCGGGCGTCGCCCAGCAGGGTGGCCACGGTCTCCTGGGCACACGCGCGGTTGGCGCCGATGCCGCCGCGGGCACCGCGCTTGGCCCAGCCGACGACGTAGGCCCCCGGCACGGGCTCTCCGGTGACCGGGTCGACCACCCGGCCGCCCTCGTGCGGCACCACGCCGGACGCCTCGTCGAACGGCAGGCCCGGCACCGGCACGCCCCGGCGTCCGGTCGAGCGGACGAGCAGGGAGGCGGGCAGCGAGACCGGCGCCGCGGCACCGCTGGTCGAGACCACCCGCACGGCCTCGACGGCGGTGTCGCCCTCGACCGCCTCGACGGCCCGGTCGAAGGCCAGCACGAGCCGGCGTCCGGGTGGAGGCTGGGCCGACCAGTCGAGGTCGGCGACCGGCAGCTCGCGCAGCTGGGCGGCCACGGTGCCGCGTGGGGCGGCGTCGATCTCGGCCTGGACGGCGGCGTCGCGGGCCACGGCCACCTCGATGCCCGCGGGCATCCGCAGCAGCTCCGGCCGGGTGAACGCGGCGGTGGCCGGGCCCCGCCGGCCCAGCACCACGACCTCGCGGACGTCGGCGGCGGCGAGCGCCCGCCGGACGCCCTCGGGCGCCTGGGTGCCCTCGAGCAGCGCCGGGCCGCCGAGCAGCACGCGCGCCACGTCCAGGGCCACGTTGCCCGTGCCGACCACGACGGCGCGGCCGTCGCGGGGCAGGACGGCGGCCACGTCGACCTCGGGGTCGCCGTTGTACCAGCCGACGACCTGCGGCGCGCCGTGCACGCCGTCGAGGTGCTCCCCCGGCACGCCGAGCAGGCGCTCGGCCGGGGCGCCGGTGCCGTAGACGACGGCGTCGTGGTGGCGCAGCAGCTCCTGGTGGTCGACGTCGCGGCCGACCTCGACGCCCTGGTGCAGCCGCAGCCGCGGGTGGCGCCACGTCCAGGCGAACAGGTCGGCGAGCCGCTTGGTGTCGAGGTGGTCCGGCGCGACGCCGGTGCGCACCAGGCCGCCGGGCTGCGCGGCGCGGTCGAGCACGGTCACGCGGGCGTCGGTGGTGGTGAGCAGCGTGCGGGCCGTGTACCCCGCCGCCGGGCCAGTGCCCACGACCGCGATGCTCAGCGGACGGTCGGTGGCCGGGGCCACCTCGTCCAGGTGCAGCAGCGTCGCGGCCGGCTGCGGGACGCGTCCCTCGTAGTGCTCGGCGTTGAGCCGGGCGAAGACCTGCTCGTCGGCGCGCAGGACGTCGACGGGCTTGACCGCCGACACCGGGCAGGCATCGGCGCAGGCCCCGCAGTCGATGCAGGCCTCCGGGTCCACGTAGAGCATCTCGGTGGTGCCGAATCCCGGCTCGCCGGGCGTCGGGTGGATGCAGTCGACCGGGCAGACCGAGACGCAGGAGGCGTCGGCGCAGCAGCCGGCGGTGATCGCGTAGGCCATGTCAGAGCATGTGGACGGCGCGGTAGTGGCGCATCGCGGGTCGGGTGAGCAGGCCGGCGTCGGACAGGAAGTCCATGAGGTGCACGCAGCTCATCCGCATGAGGTTGTGGTGGTGCGTGTTGGCGCGTGCCTGGGCGAGCGCCTCCTCGCGGTCGAGCCCGGCGGCCTCGTAGACACCCGGGTTCACCATGCTCGAGACGATGAAGCGCGCCGACCCGGCGATGACCTCGGCGGCCACCTGGCGGCGGAACCGTCCGGACTCGCGCAGGTGCTCGCGGATCTCGTGGCGGGCGAACTTCATGTGCCGCGCCTCCTCGACCACGTGGATCTTGGACGTCGTGCGGACGACCGGCAGGACGTCCTCGCCGCGCATCCAGTCGCGCTGCATGACGTCGAGGATCTCCTCGGCGACCAGGATGCAGCCGTAGGCGATCTCGCCCGTGGCGACGGTCTTGAGCCCGCGCGCGAGCTCGACGACGTAGCGCGGCGGGCTGTAGTGCGGGACGTCCATGAGCGTGCACGCCCGGGCGAACATCAGCGAGTGACGGCACTCGTCGGCGATCTCGGTGAGCGCGAACTGGAACTCGCTGTCGGCGTACCGGGCGCGGTACTGGTCGCGCAGGATGAGCTGCTGGAGCATCATCTCGAACCAGATGCCGGTGCTCATGATCGAGCCGACCTCGTGCCGGGTCAGGGTGACGCGCTGCTCGTGGCTCATGCGCTCCCACAGCGGCGTGCCGTAGAGCGTGCTCCACTGCGGGTTGAGCCCGTGCAGCGCCGGGTCGAGCGGGGCGTCCCAGTCGACCTCGGTCTGCGGGTCGTAGGAGATGGTGCGCGAGGAGGCGAGCAGGCGACTCATCTCGGCCTCGGTGTCGCGGTCCAGCGTGGTGCGGAACTGCTCGGCGGTGAGCGTCATGCCGCGCCTCCGTTCATGTGACATTACCGATGTAACATGTGCAATGTCACCGTAAGCCCGCGACGGGTCAGGACGCAACCCCGGAACGACGACGGCCCGCCCCCTCGCGGGGACGGGCCGTCGTGACGTGCGGTCGGTCAGTGGTTGTGACCGGCGTGCTCGTCCTCGTCGGCGGGCTTGTCGACGACCAGGGTCTCGGTCGTCAGCAGCATCGCCGTGATGGACGCGGCGTTCGCGAGCGCCGAGCGGGTGACCTTGACCGGGTCCAGGACGCCCTGGGCGACCAGGTCGCCGTACTCGCCGGTGGCGGCGTTGTAGCCCTCACCGGTCTCGCGCACCTTGGAGACCACGACCTCGCCGGAGACGCCGCCGTTGCGGGCGATCCACTCCAGCGGGGCGTCGGCGCCGACGCGGACGATGCGCACGCCCACGGCCTCGTCGCCGGTCAGTCCCAGGTCGTCCTCGAGCACCGAGACGGCCTGGACGAGGGCCGAGCCGCCGCCGGCGACGATGCCCTCCTCGATGGCCGCGCGGGTCGCCGAGACGGCGTCCTCGATGCGGTGCTTCTTCTCCTTGACCTCGACCTCGGTGGCCGCGCCGACCTGGATGACGCACACGCCACCGGCCAGCTTCGCGAGACGCTCCTGGAGCTTCTCGCGGTCCCACTCGGAGTCGGTCGAGGCGATCTCGGCCTTGATCTGCTCCACGCGGCCGGCGACCTCGTCGGCCGCACCGGCGCCGTCGACGATCGTCGTGGCGTCCTTGGTGACGACCACGCGACGCGCGGTGCCGAGCACCTCGAGGCCGACCTGGTCGAGCTTGAGGCCCAGCTCGGGGCTGACGACCTCGGCACCGGTCAGGATCGCGATGTCCTGCAGGATCGCCTTGCGACGGTCGCCGAAGGCCGGGGCCTTGACCGCGACCGACTGGAACGTGCCGCGGATCTTGTTCACGACCAGGGTCGACAGCGCCTCGCCCTCGACGTCCTCGGCGATGATGAACAGCGTCTTGCCGGCCTGGACGACCTTCTCCAGCAGGGGCAGCAGCTCCTGGACCGACGAGATCTTGCCCTGGTTCACGAGGATGTAGGGGTCGTCGATGACGGCCTCCATGCGCTCGGTGTCCGTGACCATGTACGGCGACAGGTAGCCCTTGTCGAACTGCATGCCCTCGGTGAACTCGAGCTCGGTGCCCATCGTGTTGGACTCCTCGACGGTGATGACACCGTCCTTGCCCACCTTGTCGAAGGCCTCGGCGATGAGCGCACCGATGTGGCCGTCGCGCGAGGAGATGGTGGCGACGCTCGTCATGTCGGCGACGTCGTCGACCGGCTTGGCGACCGACAGCAGCTGCTCGGAGACGGCCTTGACCGCCGCCTCGATGCCGCGCTTGAGGCCGACCGGGTTGGCGCCGGCGGCGACGGCGCGCAGGCCGGTGTGGATCATCGCCTGGGCCAGCACGGTCGCGGTGGTCGTGCCGTCACCGGCGACGTCGTTCGTCTTGGTGGCGACCTCCTTGGCGAGCTGCGCGCCGAGGTTCTCGAACGGGTCGTCCAGCTCGACCTCACGGGCGACGGTCACGCCGTCGTTCGTGATGGTGGGGGCGCCCCACTTCTTGTCGAGGACGACGTAACGGCCCTTGGGGCCGAGGGTGACCTTGACGGTGTCGGCGAGCTTGTCGACGCCGCGCTCGAGCGAGCGGCGGGCCGCCTCGTCGAACTCCAGGATCTTGGGCATGGACTGCTTCCTTCTGGCTGGGGGTGGGTGAACCACGCGACCCCGGCCGGACGCGCGCACGAGGGCGCGTCCGGGCCGGGGCTACGGGATCAGGAGACGACGGCGAGGATGTCGCGCGCGGAGAGGATGAGGAACTCCTCGCCGCCGTACTTGACCTCGGTTCCGCCGTACTTGCTGAAGATGACCTTGTCACCGACCTGGACGTCGACGGGGATGCGCTCGTCGCCGTCCTCGTTGAACCGACCGGGGCCGACGGCGACGATCTCGCCCTCCTGCGGCTTCTCCTTGGCGGTGTCGGGGATGACGAGACCGGACGCGGTGGTCTGCTCGGCCTCGAGCGCCTTGACGACGACTCGGTCCTCGAGCGGCTTGATGCTGACCATGGGGTCGACCTTCCCTTTCAGGAATGAACTTGACGGACAGGGGTGCGTGAGCGCCGTCGCGGGGGTCGCGCACGCGGTTAGCAGTCTCGCGGGGCGAGTGCCAAGCCTGAACATAGCATGGCCTGGCACTCGCCCCAAGGGAGTGCTAACCGTCGTCCGACCCGCGAGAATCGCCCCATGGACCTGCCCACGTTCGAGCGCCTGCTGACCCCCGAGGGCCAGGAGCTGCTGGCCGAGGTCCATGCCCGCGCCGGCGTCGAGAGCGACCTGGCGCTCGGCACCCGGCTGCGTCGTTCGCACCCGGTCGAGCTCGTCGCCGCCGCCGTCACCCAGAACCACCTGCGCGGGCTGGCCCGGCGCAAGCTCGGCGACGCCGCGGCCTCCCTGTACTTCACCCACGACGCCCTGGAGCAGGCCACGCGCGCGTCCGTCGCCGACCACCGGGCCCGGCGGCTGGCCGCGTCTGGCGTCACCGCCGTGACCGACCTGGGCTGCGGCGTCGGCGGCGACCTCGTGGCGTTCGCCCGCGCCGGGCTCCGCGTCCGCGGGATCGAGCTCGACCCCGTCCGGGCGGCGATCGCCCGGGCGAACCTGGACGCGCTCGGGCTCGACGGCACCGTCGACGTCGCCGACGCGACGCAGGTGGACGTCCCCGCGGACGAGGCCGTCTTCCTCGACCCGGCCCGGCGCGACGGGCGGGGTCGCGTCTTCGACCCCGAGCGGATGACGCCGCCGTGGGACGTGGTCACCGACCGGCTGCGCGGCCTGGCCGTGGTCAAGACGATGCCCGGCATCGGGCACGACGTCGTCCCTGACGGGGTCGAGGCCGAGTGGGTCAGCGACGGCGGCTCGCTCGTCGAGGCCTGCCTGTGGGGCGTCCCGCTCGCGTCGGTCGAGCGGCGCGCCACCGTGCTGCCGGCCGGCGGCGAGCTGGTCGCCCGCGGCGAGACCCCCGTCGTGGGCGCGGTCGGCGGCTTCCTGCACGAGCCCGACGACGCCGTCATCCGCGCCGGGCTCGTCGCCGAGCTGGCCGCCGACCTGGGTGGACGCCTCGTCGACCCGCACATCGCCTACGTCACCACCGACGACGAGGTCACCACTCCCCTGGCCGCCTCGTTCCGCGTCGTCCGGGAGCTGCCGTTCCGCGAGAAGCCGCTCAAGGCCGCGCTGCAGGACCTGGACGTCGGCACGCTCACGATCAAGAAGCGCGGCGTGGACGTCGTGCCCGAGCAGCTGGTGAAGCGGCTGAAGCTGCGCGGACGCGTGACGGCGACCGTCGTCATGACCCGCGTCGACGGCGAGGGCACCGCCCTGCTCGTCGAGCGCCTCTGACCCGTCCCTCACCCGAGCCCGGCGCTGCCGCGATGTGTGACGCGCCGGACGCCCGCCGCCGCCCGACCCCGTCCGAAGCGACACACTTCGCGCCGGAGGGGACGCGCGGTGAGCCTCGGGGCTAGGCGGCGAGGACCTGGTTGACCGGCATGCTCGAGTCGACCGCCAGGTCGAGGCGCGACGGCTCCAGCCCGCGCCGGACGACCTCGCTGCCGAGCGCGGCGATCATCGCGCCGTTGTCGGTGCACAGCACCGGCGGCGGCACGCGCAGCTCGACGCCGGCCTTCTTGGCCCGCTCCTCGGCGTACTCGCGCAGCCGGCGGTTCGCCGCCACGCCACCGCCGAGGACCAGCCGCTTCACGCCGTGCTCGACGCAGGCGTCGATCGTCTTGGCGGTCAGCACGTCGCACACCGCGTCCTGGAAGGACGCCGCGACGTCGGCCACCGCGAACGAGCGACCCATGCGCTCCTCGTGCTGGACGTGACGCACGACGGCGCTCTTGAGCCCGGAGAACGAGAAGTCGAAGCGATGCTTCTCCATGTCGCGACCGGTCGTCAGTCCGCGCGGGAACGAGATCGCCTTCGGGTCGCCCTCGCGCGCGGCGCGGTCGATGTGTGGGCCACCCGGGTAGGGCAGGCCCAGCACGCGGGCCACCTTGTCGAAGGCCTCTCCGGCGGCGTCGTCGATCGTCTCGCCGAGCAGCTGCACGTCGGTGACGATGTCGTCGACGAGCAGCAGGGACGTGTGGCCGCCGCTCACGAGCAGGGCGGCGGTGCGCTCGTCGTAGCGGCCGTGCTCGAGCTGGTCGACGGCGACGTGCCCGACCAGGTGGTTCACGCCGTACAGCGGCTTGTCGTAGGCCAGGGCGAGCGCCTTCGCGGCGGCGACACCGACCAGCAGCGCGCCGGTGAGCCCGGGGCCGCAGGTGACGGCGATGGCGTCGACGTCCTTCACGTGGACGCCGGAGTCGCGGTAGGCCTGCTCCAGCGTCGGGACCATCGCCTCCAGGTGCGCCCGGCTGGCGACCTCGGGGACGACGCCGCCGAAGCGGACGTGCTCCTCCATGCTCGAGGAGACCGCGTTGGACAGCAGCTCCGTGCCACGCACGATGCCGACGCCGGTCTCGTCGCAGGAGGACTCGATGCCGAGGACGAGCGGTTCGCTCGTCACGAGCGAACCCCCGTCGAGAAGGGCACACGGTACGGACGTCCGCCCGTGGCGATCCGGACGGTTCGCTCGCTTCGCTCTCTCACTGCTCCATCATCCCAAACGCCGCCAGCCGGTCAGGACGCGGACTTGCGGGCGGCACGGGCCGCGCGCTCCTCCTCGTCCAGCCGGGCCGCCTCCTCGGGCGTCGGCGCCAGCCCGCCGTAACGGGCCGGCGCCCACCACTGGCCCTCGGGCGCGACCGGGTACTCGGTGATCGCCTTGTCCAGCAGCGCGCTCATCGCCTCGCGCAGCCGCTGGGTGTCGGCCACCGGGTCCTCGCCCGTGACGTCCAGCGGCGCGCCGACGTGCAGCGCGATCGTCTTGCCGCGGCCCCAGATGTCGCTCGGGTGCCCCTTGGTCTTGAGCAGCTGCGTGCCCCAGGTGACCATCGGGATCAGCGGGACGCCCGCCTCGGCGGCCATGCGCACCGCACCCGTCTTGAGCTCCTTGATCTCGAAGGAGCGGCTGATCGTGGCCTCCGGGAAGATGCCGACGATCTCGCCCGAGCGCGCGAGCTCGACCGCCTCGCGGTACGACGCCTCGCCGTTCTCGCGGTCGACGCTCACGTGGTGCAGCGAGCGCATGATCGGCCCCGACACCTTGTGGTCGAACGCCTCCTTCTTGGCCATGAACCGCACCAGCCGCTTGCTGGGGTGGGCGGCCAGGCCGTCGAAGACGAAGTCGACGTACCCGATGTGGTTGGCGGCCAGGATCGCGCCGCCCTCGCGCGGGACGTGCTCGGTGCCGGACGTCTGGAACCGCATCCCCAGCACCTTGAACAGGGTCTTGGCCGTCACGATGATCGGCGGGTAGGTGACGTCGCGCATGTGCCGAGCGTAGTGCACACGTGTGCACTACCAGCGGGTCAGATGGACTCGGGGTCCTCGTTCTCGTCGATGACGTGCATGGCGGCCTCCTCGGCGCCCGCGGCACCGGCGTCGATGCCCACGTCGTCGCCGACCAGGTCCTTCTCCTCGTCCAGGCCGATGCCGCCGTCGGGGTCCACCAGACGTCCGGCGCGCGCGCCGCCGACCTCGCCGTCGTCGAGGTCCTCGGTCTCGGTCTCGGCGTACGGGTCCGGCTCGGGCTCCTCCTGGGCGATGCGCTGGTCGAGCGACTCGCCCTGCAGCTGCTCGTCGGCGGTGGTGCCGAAGCCCTCGCCGGCCGACCACTTCTCCGGCGCCGTGTAGCCCTCGTCCAGCACGTCGTCGACCCCGCGGTCGTTGAGCGTGTCGTACGGCTGCATCTGGTCCTGCGCCTCGGACTTCTCGTACGTGATCTGGTCGTCGGTGTTGTCGGGGGGAGGGATCTCGCTCATGCCCCCACCTTGGCACGCCCGGCGCGAGACGCAATCGCTACCGGCGGCGTCCCGAGCGTCCGGACACGACGACCAGGGCGACGATCACCAGGGCTGTGACGACCACCACCGCGAGGGATCCCGGACGTCCTTCGCTGAGCTCCACGACGGCGTAGAACGCGGCGAAGCCGACGGTGCTCCAGACGGTCGCCCAGATGGCGGCGCCGGGCACGAGGCCGAGCAGGTAGCGCGGCACGGGCATGCGAGCCAGGCCGGCCGCGGCGTTGACCGCCGACTGCGCGCCGACGGTCAGGAAGCTCAGCGCGACCACCGGCGGACCCCAGCGGTGCACCCGGTCGACGGCGCGCCGTGCCCGCTCCCCCGGCTGCCAGCGGCGGACGACGCCGGCGGCCACGAGGCGTCCGAGGGCGTAGGTCGCGCCCGCCCGCAGCAGCACGATCGCGAACAGCACCAGCCACGCCCACAGGAACGGCCAGCTGCGGATCTCGTCCATCACCCCGTTCACCACGCGGCCCCCGGGGCCAGCGCACGCTCCATCACCAGGGCGTCGGCCCCGGACGCGTAGTAGCGCCGGCGCGTGGCGATGGTGGCGAACCCGGCCCGCTCGTACAGGCGGCGGGCCGGCTCGTTGGTGGCGGCGACCTCGAGCAGCATGCGCTCGGCCTCCTGCGCCCGGGCCGCCGTCAGCAGCGCGTCGAGCAGGGCGCGGCCGAGGCCGTGCCCCTGGCTCCGCGGGTGCGTCGCGATGCGGTGCAGGTCGGCCACGTCGGCGACGACGCCGATCGTGCCGTAGGCCCGCACGCCGTCCTCGTCGTGGACCAGCACCGCGCGCGACGGCGACGCCAGCTCGTCGGCGACCAGCCCGGCGCTCCAGGCCTCGGCGCCGAAGCAGGCCTGCTCGAGCGCGACGACGGCGTCCAGGTCGTCGGCGGTGGCCGGACGGATCACGGGCGCTCGATCATGCGCGCTTGGTGGAGACCTGCGGAGTCGCGTCCGGGCGGCGCAGGTAGAGCGGCTCCAGCGGCAGCTCCTGGGCCTCGCCGCGGGCCACCAGTCCGGCGAGCGCGGCCGCCGACGGGTCGTCCACCCCCGGGACGTGGGCCAGGACGTCGGCGTAGAGCCGTCCGCCCCGGCCGTGGACCGGCAGGCCCGGGAACCGGGCCGCCAGGTCGGCGGGCTTGCTGACCTCGGGGCCCTCGACGCGGCGGCCGTCGACGTAGCGGGCCCAGTAGACCTCCTTGCGCCGCGCGTCCGTGGCGACCAGCAGCTCGCCGTCGCCGGCCTCGGCGGCCAGGACGTCGAGGGTGCAGACGCCGTGCGGAGCCAGGCCGAGCGACCCGGACAGGGTCAGGGCGGTGACGACGCCGACGCGCAGCCCGGTGAACGGGCCGGGACCGACGCCGACGGCGACGTCGGTGAGGTCGTCCATGGTGGCGCCGGCCTGCGCGAGCGCGTCGCGGATGGCGGGAGCGAGCAGCTCGCCGTGGGCCATCGCGCCCTCGCCGCGGGCCTCGCCGACCACCCGCTCGCCGTCGTGGACGGCCACGGTGATGGCGGGGGTCGCGGTGTCGAGGGCCAGGATCAGCACGCCCCGAGCCTACCGACCGCCGCCCGGGTCCCCGCCCTCGCGCTGAGCGTGACGTTGTGCACCCCCGCACCCGCGTGTCGCGTGCACGACGTCACGCCCAGCGCGGAGGGGAGGTCAGGCCAGGAGGGTGGAGCGCAGCGGGACGCCGACCCAGCGCGGGCCGTGCGGCCGCACCGTGATGACGCGGGTGTCGTCGCCGCCCTCGTGCTCGACCGCCGTGCCCAGCGGGTCGTCCTCGCGCGGGAGCCGGCGCTCGAGCCGGACCTCGAGCCAGCTCTCGGCCAGGTGCTCGGCCAGGCCCTCGCCCCACTCCACGACCGTGACGGCGTCCTCGACGCTGGTGTCGAGGTCGAGGTCGTCCAGCTCGAGCGCGCCGCCGAGCCGGTAGGCGTCGACGTGGACGAGCGCCGGGCCGCCGACCAGCGACGGGTGGTTGCGGGCGATGACGAAGGTGGGCGACGTGATCGGGCCGCGGACGCCGAGCGCCTCGCCCAGCCCCTGGGTGAACGTCGTCTTGCCCGCGCCCAGGCCGCCGGTCATGACCAGCACGTCCCCGGCCTGCAGCAGCCCGGCGAGCGTGCCCGCGAACCGCTGGGTGGACTCCGCGTCGGGCAGCTCGCGCGACAGCCAGAGCGTCTTCCCCAGCACGAGCAGCGGACCCTCCTGGCCCACCGTCTCGTAGCGGCGCTGGCGCCAGAAGCGCACCGTCGCCGGCAGCTCCTCGCGCACGTGGATCCAGACGCCGTCCTTGCCGCGCTCCTCGGCGGTGTCCTCCGCGACGCCGACCAGGGCGGACGCGATGCCGCGCGCCTGCACCTCGGGGTCGACGCTGACCCGGCGCAGGCCGAGCAGGCCCGGACGCGTCTCGTCGTAGAGCAGCGCTCCGACCGGACGCCCGCGGCGCAGCGCGAGCAGCCCGCCGGACGTCTCGATGGTCGCCCGCACCGCCTCGGCGGTCTCCTGCGGAGCGCTCGAGGGCGGGTCAAGCACCGGTCGCGCCCCGAACGAGCGGCGGATGACGTCGGCCATGGCCTCGGCGTGCTCGGGGCGCGCCTCGACGACGTCCAGCGCGCCGGTCATGCGCGTCCCTCCTCGATCACGTGGTCGACGACGGTCTCGATGGCCTCGGTCACCCGCTCGTGCTCCTCGAACATGATCATGTGGCCCGCCCCGTCGACGAGCTCGAGTCGTGCGCCGGGGATCTCCTCGGCGAGCCGCCGCGCGTGCCGCGGCGGGGTCAGCAGGTCGTCGGTGCCGCACACGACGACGGTCTCCGCGGTGCCCAGCGCCGGCAGCGCGTCGTACAGGTCGAGCTCGCCGAACGCCGGGTAGAAGTCGAGCATCACGTGGGTGCGGGCCCGGCCGATCATCTGGTCGGCCATGTCGGCGTACTTCTCGTCGGCCTCCGGGCCGACCGCCCAGCGCCGCGTCACCGAGTAGCTGTTGAACCGGCGGGCCCAGTCCACCGCCGGCGTCGTGGCCCGCAGCAGCGGACGCAGCTGGCGCAGGACGGGGCTGGTGCGCAGCAGGTCGCCGGCGCTCGTGCCGACGAGCACGACGCCCTTGACCCGCTCCTTGACCAGCACCGGGTCGTCGGCGGCCAGCTGCATGATCGTCATGCCGCCCATGGAGTGGCCCACGAGCACGAGCGGCCCGGTGGGCGCGACCTCGTCGATGACCCGCGCCAGGTCGTCGGCCAGGTCGTCCAGCGTCGAGCGGGACGCCTTGGCGCGTCCGGAGGCGCCGTGCGACCGCAGGTCGACCAGCACCAGCCGGGCGCGTCCGCGCAGCGCGAGGCGCTGGTAGTGCCAGGTGTCCAGGTCGCAGGTCCAGCCGTGCACCATGACCACGGTCGGGACGTTGGCGCCGGCGTCGTCGGCCTCGTCGACCTCCACGTGCAGCCGGACGCCGTCGCGGGCCGTGACCCAGCGCGACTCGCCGTGCACGGAGCCGAACGGGACGTCCTCGACCAGGCGCAGGTGGCGCCGCGCGCTGACCCGCTCGCTGAACAGGGTCGCCGCCGCGCCGGCCGCGACGAACGCGACGCCGCTGCCGACGAGCGCCTTGGTACGGCCCCTCACGCCTCGGCTCCCCGGTAGGTGCGCACGATGCGACCGCCCAAACGGGTCACGACCTCGTACGAGATCGTGCCGGCGTCGCGGGCCCAGTCGTCGGCCGTCGGCTCGCCGTCGTCGCCGGGGCCCCAGAGCACGATGGCGTCGCCGCGCCGGGCCGTGCCGTCGCCGAGGTCGACGACCAGCTGGTCCATGCAGACCTTGCCCACGAGCGGCACACGGACGCCACGGTGCAGCAGGGTCGCGCGGTTGCTCACCGACCGCATGATGCCCTCGGCGTACCCGATCGGCACCAGGCCCAGGGTCGTGTCGTGCTCGGCCGTCCACGTCCAGCCGTACGAGACGGACGTGCCCGCGGGGACCCGCTTCACCTGGGCGAGCCGGGCGCGCAACGTCATGACCGGGCGCAGCAGGACGTCGTGCTGCAGCGCCGGGTCGGGCGAGTACCCGTAGGACGCGATGCCCGCCCGCACCAGGTCGAGGTGGACGCTGGGGCGGGTCAGGATGGCCCCGGAGTTGGCCAGGTGGCGCAGCCCGGGCTCGAGCCCGGCGGACTCCATCTGGGCCACGGCCTCGGCGAACGCCTGCTCCTGCAGGTCGTTGGCGGGGTGGTCGGGCTCCTCGGACGCCGCCAGGTGCGACCAGACGCCGGTGACGTGCACGCGTCCGGCGTCCTGCGCGGCGCGGGCCGCCTCCAGCAGGCGGAACCACTCCTCGCCGTGGGCACCGTTGCGCGAGAGGCCGGTGTCGACCTTGAGCTGCACGCGGGGACGCAGCCCGACGGCGGTGCCGGCGGTCAGGATCTCCTCGAGCTGGGCGACCGAGCTGGCCGTGACCTCGACGCCGGCCGACACGGCGGCCGCGAAGTCACCGCCCGGGGCGCTGAGCCAGCACAGCACGCGCCCGGTGTCGCCACGGTGCCGCAGCGCGAGCGCCTCGTCGATCGTCGCGACGCCGAGCCACGTGGCCCCGGCCTGGCGGGCGGCGGGTGCGAGGGCGGCCACGCCGTGACCGTAGGCGTCGGCCTTGACGACGGCCATGAGCTCGGCACCGGGCGCCGCGGCGGCGAGCGCCTCCAGGTTCGCCCGGTAGGCGCCGAGGTCGACGACCGCCTCGGCCTGCGGGAGCTGAGCATGGTTCACCATCGCTGGACCTCCTCCAGGGTGCCGCCGAGGAACCCGGCGACGACGGACGGCAGGGCGGCGGCGACCGCGGACGCGGTGACCGGGCCGCCGGGGTTGGCGTGCACGGCCGCGGCGCCGTGCAGGAAGGCCGCGAGCGAGCCCGCGTCGTGCGGGTCGAGCCCGGACGCGACCAGCGACCCGGCGAACCCGGCCAGCACGTCGCCCGCGCCGGCCGTGCCCAGCCACGGGGTGCCGCTGAGGTTGACCCAGGTCGGACGTCCCGGGGTCGCGACGAGCGTCCGCCGCCCCTTGAGCAGCACGGT
Organism: Aeromicrobium sp. IC_218; assembly: GCF_004336805.1. GTDB lineage: Bacteria > Actinomycetota > Actinomycetes > Propionibacteriales > Nocardioidaceae > Aeromicrobium. The sequence continues at coordinate 21,110 of NZ_SJXM01000008.1, read as the reverse complement.
GGCCCGCCAGCGCTCGGCCGCCTGCGTGGCGTGACGCAGCGGCGCGGCCTCGACGGCGTCGCGGTCGGTGCCGAGCAGGGCGGCGAGCTCGCCGGCGTGCGGCGTCAGGAGCGCGGGGCGCCCGACCGGCGCGGGCACGTGGGCGAGGGCGTCGGCGTCGGCGACCAGGGCCGGCTCGTGCTCGTCGGCGAGCGCCTCGGCGACGCGCTGCGCCGCCTCGTCGCCACCGCCCGGCCCGACCACCCAGGCCTGGACGTGGCCGGCGCCCGAGACGACCTCGGGGGCGCGCTCGACCACGCGGGCGGCCAGCTCGGGCTCGCCGACGAAGCGCACCATGCCGGCGGTGCCGGCCTGCGCGCCGGCGACGGCCAGGTGCGCGGCCCCGGCGTAGCGGGCCGAGCCGGCGGCCACGCCGACGACGCCGCGCGTGTACTTGTGGGTGACGGGCGCGCGGAACAGGGCGTCCCCGAGCAGCGCGCCGTCGGTGACGTCGAGCGCCTCCACGGCCGGTTCGCCCAGGTGCGGGTCGAGCCCGATGTCGACGAGGCGCAGCTCGCCCGCGGCGTCCGCGGCCGGTCCGGCCAGCAGCGCGACCTTGAGCGTGCCGAACGTGACGGTGACGTCGGCGCGCACGTGCGGGCCGGGCGTCTCGCCGGTGTCGACCTCGACGCCGGACGGCACGTCGACGGCGTACGTGCGCGGACGCTCGGCGTCGATCCAGGCCGCCCACTCGGCGGCGCGTCCGCGCAGCCCGCCGCGGGCACCGATGCCGAGCATCCCGTCCAGCACGTACCGGTGGCCGCGCGGGCCGTCGACGACCTCGGCGCCGGCGGCGCGGGCCGCGGCCAGGCCGCCCTCGTGCACGCGGTCGGGGTCGAGCAGGGCCAGGTCGACCCGCAGGCCGCGCTCGCGCAGGTGCGCCGCCGCGTAGAGGGCGTCACCGCCGTTGTTGCCCGGCCCCACGAGCACCAGCACGAGGGCACCGGCCGGGACGTCGTGCAGGGCGTCGGCCAGGCCGCGGGCGGCCCGGGCCATGAGCACGTCACCGTCGGCGGCGACCGCCCGCTCCTCGGCGGCACGCACCGCGGCGACGGCGTGCGCGGTCAGCACTCGGCCACCACGAACGCGGTCGCCACGTCGCCGTCGTGGGCCAGCGACAGGTGCAGGGCGCTCAGACCGAGCTCCTCGACGCGCTCGGCGGCGGGGCCGGACGTGGACAGGTGCGGGGCCCCGGCGTCGTCGGTGCGGACCTGGACGTCGTGCCACGACAGGCCGGCCGGCGCGCGGAGCGCCTTGACCAGCGCCTCCTTGGCCGCGAAGCGGGCCGCGAGCGACTCCACCCGCAGCCCGGCGGAGAGCTCGTCGGGGGTGAACAGGCGCGCCTCGAGCGTCGGCGTGCGCTCCAGCGAGGCGGCGAACCGGGGCACGTCCACGACGTCCACGCCGATGCCCCAGACGGTCATTCGACCGTGACCGACTTGGCCAGGTTGCGCGGCTGGTCGACGTCGTAGCCGAGCTGGACGGCCAGCTCGCAGGCGAAGATCTGCAGCGGCACGGTGGCCACCAGCGGCTGCAGCAGCGTCGGCACCTTCGGCAGGCGGATGAGCGTGTCGGCGTAGCGCTCGACGTCGGTGTCGCCGTCCTCGGCCAGCACGATCGTGCGGGCGCCGCGGGCGCGGATCTCCTGGATGTTGCTGATCACCTTGTCGCGCAGCTGGTCACGTCCGTGCGGCGGCACGACGACGAAGACCGGCAGGCCCTCCTCGACGAGCGCGATCGGGCCGTGCTTGAGCTCGCCGGCGGCGAAGCCCTCGGCGTGGACGTACGCCAGCTCCTTGAGCTTGAGCGCACCCTCCAGCGCCACCGGGTAGCCGACGTGGCGGCCCAGGAACAGGAACGAGCGCTTGCCGACGAGGTCGGCGGCCAGGTCGCGCACCTGCTGACCCTCGTCGAGCATCCGCTGGATGCCTGCGGGGAGCTTCTCCAGCTCGGCGATGATCTGGGCGATCTCGTCGCCGAACTTCACGCCGCGCACCTGGGCCAGGTACAGGCCGAGCAGGTAGCAGGCCACGACCTGGGACAGGAAGCCCTTGGTCGACGCGACCGCGACCTCGGGGCCGGCGTGCGTGTAGATGACCGCGTCGGACTCGCGCGGGATGGTCGAGCCGTTGGTGTTGCAGACGCTCAGCACCCGCGCGCGCTGCTGGCGGGCGTAGCGGATGGCCATGAGCGTGTCCATCGTCTCGCCGGACTGGCTGATCGCCACGACCAGCGTCGAGCGGTCGATGATCGGGTCGCGGTAGCGGAACTCGCTGGCCAGCTCGACCTCGCAGGGGATGCGGGTCCAGTGCTCGATCGCGTATTTGGCGACGAGGCCCGCGTAGGACGCCGTGCCGCACGCGATGATGATGATCTTGTCGATCTCGCGCAGCTCGTCGTCAGACAGGCGCACCTCGTCGAGCTGCAGCGTGCCGTCGCTGGAGTGGCGTCCGAGCAGGGTGTCGGCCACGGCCTGCGGCTGCTCGGCGATCTCCTTGAGCATGTACCAGTCGAAGCCGCCCTTCTCGGCCGCCGAGACGTCCCAGTCGACGTGGTACGCCTTCGTCTGCGCCGGGGAGCCGTCGAAGCCGGTGACCTCGAAGCCGTCCTTGGTGATCGTGACGACCTGGTCCTGGCCGAGCTCGACCGCCTCGCGCGTGTGGTCGATGAACGCCGCGACGTCGGAGCCGAGGAACATCTCGCCCTCGCCCACGCCGACGACCAGCGGGGAGTTGCGCCGGGCGCCGACGACGACGTCCGGCTGCTGGGCGTCGGTGATGACGAGCGTGAACGCGCCCTCGAGCCGGCGGCAGACCGCGCGGACGGCCTCGGGCAGCTCCGGGGTCACCTTCAGCTCGTCGTGCAGCAGGTGCGCGACGGTCTCGGTGTCGGTCTCGGAGACCAGCTCGTGGCCGGCCGCCTCCAGCTCGGCGCGCAGCTCGGCGAAGTTCTCGATGATGCCGTTGTGCACGACCGCGACCCGGCCCTCGCTGTCCAGGTGGGGGTGCGCGTTGAGGTCGTTCGGCGCGCCGTGCGTGGCCCAGCGGGTGTGGCCGATGCCGGTCGACGACGCGGGCAGCGGGGACTGCTCCAGGACGGCGCCCAGGTTGGCGAGCTTGCCGGCCTTCTTGGCCGACGCGATGCGACCCTCGTGGGTCACGGCGACTCCTCCGGAGTCGTAGCCGCGGTACTCCAGCCGCTTCAGGCCGCCCATCAGCACGTCGATGGCCTGGCGATGACCCACGTATCCCACGATTCCGCACATGGGCACCAGGGTACCGAGTGCGCCGCGTGCCGACCGACATGGACAGAATGGGCGCCATGAGTCGCGAGGAGTCCCCCTACGTCGAGCTCGAGCGAGCGGCCTGGGCCGAGCTGGCCGGCGACCGTCCGCAGCCGCTGAGCGCGGACGAGATCGAGCGTGTCCGGGGCCTGGGCGACGAGCTGGACCTGGAGGAGGTGCGGCAGGTCTACCTGCCCGTCACCGAGCTCATCGGCATCCGCGTGCGCGCCGCCGCGGCCCTGCACCGCGCGACCCAGCGCTTCCTGGGCCAGCCCCAGCCGCGCCGCACGCCGTACGTCATCGGCATCGCCGGCTCGGTGGCCGTCGGCAAGAGCACCACCGCCCGGCTCCTGCGCGAGCTGCTGCGCCACGGGCCCGAGGAGCCGAAGGTCGAGCTCGTCACCACGGACGGCTTCCTGCACCCCAACGCCGAGCTCGAGCGCCGCGGGCTGCTCCAGCGCAAGGGGTTCCCGGAGTCCTACGACCAGCGGGCGCTGCTGCGCTTCGTCATGGCGGTGAAGTCCGGCGCCTCCCACGTGACGGCGCCGGTGTACGACCACCTCACCTACGACCGCACCGACGAGGTCGTGGAGATCGAGTCGCCCGACATCGTCATCGTCGAGGGCCTCAACGTCCTGGCGCCGGCCCGCACCCGGGGCGACGGCAGCCCGGGCCTGGCGATCAGCGACTTCTTCGACTTCTCCGTCTACGTGGACGCGTCGGTGGCCGACATCCAGCGCTGGTACGTCGAGCGGTTCCTCACGCTGCGCAAGACCGCCTTCGCCGACCCGGCCTCGTACTTCCACCGCTACGCGGACTTCACCGAGGAGCAGGCGCTGAGCCGCGCCAACGAGCTGTGGGACACGATCAACGGCCCGAACCTGCGCGAGAACATCGCCACCACGCGGGGACGCGCGACGCTGGTGCTGCGCAAGGACCAGAACCACGCCGTGAAGTGGGTCCGCTTCCGCAAGATGTGACCGCGGCCGGCCTGCGCCCCCTAGGGTCGCGGCATGCCCCGTGACGACCGCCCGCTGCCCGTCCCGTGGGCGACGCACGCGCTGATGGCCGTCGCCGCACCCGTCGTGACGCTCGTGCGCCCGGTGCACGCCCACGGCCTCACCGAGGGTGTGCGGGACCCGGCTCCACCTCTCGTCGGTCCGGCCCTGCTGCTGCTCGGCGTCGCCCTCGCGGTCGGCCTGGCGATGCTGGAGGTCTGGGCGCTGCGCGTCCTGGTCTCGCGCTGGACGGCGCGCGCGGTCGTGGTGCTGACGACCTGGCTGCTCGCGGGGGTCGGCAGCCTGCCGGTGACGTTCCGGCTCGCCGTCTCCTCCCCCGTGGGTCATGCCGAGCTGCGCGCCGCGCTCGTCAGCACCGGGCTCCTGCTGGCCGTCCACCTGCTGGCCGTGCTGGGCGTCGACCGGTTCGTCGCCCGCGAGGCGGAGCGCGCCCGCTAGAGCCGGCGCAGGACCTCCTCGCACCACGCCGTCTGCACGAAGCCGAGCCGCTCGTTGACCCGGATCATGTGCGCGTTGCTGGCCGCGTTGTAGGTCGTGACGCGCCGGCGGCCCTCGAGCAGGTCGGCCGCCGCCTGCATGGTGCGGACCTTGAGCGCCAGGCCGAGCCCGTGGCCGCGGTGCTCGGGCAGCACCAGGGTGTCCCACTGGAAGACCTCGTCGTCGGAGGGGAACACCAGCTGCGTGTGTCCGGCGAGCCGGCCGGAGGCCCGGTGCCGCGCGACCGTCACCTGGGCCTCGCGGTCCTGGCGCGCCCACTGCTCCTCGTCGTGCCGCACCCGGGTCGCGTCCCAGAACTCGCCCTCGAGCCCGGCCTCGCCCGACGGCACCTCCTGCATCATGAGGTGACGCAGCGTCGCGTACTCGTCGACCAGGTCGGCCGGGCAGGGGCCGCGCCACGTGCGCAGCTCGTAGTCGGGGTCCAGGACGAGCTCGGGCACGGTCGCCGGGAGCGGCAGCTCGCGGATGGCGTCCAGCAGGTCGGCCTCGAACCCGTGCCGGCGGGCGAACCGGCGGGCGGGCTCGCCGTCCTCGCCGACGCCCCAGGTGATCTCGCCCAGCAGGCGACTGCGGCCCTGGGCGCGGACCTGCTCGACGAGGTCGTCGAGCAGGCGGCTGCCGTGGCCCTCGCGCCGGCGCGGCGGGCTGGTGACGACCTCGACGTAGGCGAACTCGCGGTTGTCACGCAGCGGCAGCTCCGCGCACGCGGCGGCCACGGCGATGCCGTCCGCGTCACGCGCCAGCAGCGCGACGGCGTCGCGGTACGGGTCCGGGGTGAGGTTCACCCGCTGCTCGGCGTAGGAGTAGGGCTGGTCGAACGGACGCTCGTGACCGCTGCGGTACACGGCGTACCACTCGTCGTAGACCGGGCCCGCGGGATCCACCCGCTCGATCGTCGTCACCGTCGCAGGGTAAGCGCGCCCGGGGTCGCCGCCCGGGCGGCGAAGGTCACAGCGCCAGCTGCGCCTTCACCACCGACGCGAGGTGCTCGGCGACCTCGGTCGCCTCGTCCTGCGTGGGCGCCTCGACCATGACGCGCACCAGCGGCTCGGTGCCCGACTGGCGCAGCAGCACGCGGCCGGTGCCGTCGAGCCGGGCCGTCGCGGCGGCGACCTCGCCCTGCAGGACGGGGTCGGAGTCGGCCCGCGCCTTGTCGACACCGCCGACGTTGACCAGCACCTGGGGCAGGCGGGTCATGACGCCGGCCAGCTCGGCCAGGGTCTGGCCGGACTCGACCATGCGCGCGGCCACCTGCACGGCGGTCAGCACGCCGTCGCCGGTCGTGGCGTAGCGGCTCATGATGACGTGGCCGGACTGCTCGCCGCCGATCGTGAACCCGCCGGCGCGCATCGCTTCCAGCACGTAGCGGTCGCCCACGGCCGTCTGGACGACGGTCAGGCCCGCGGCCTGGAGCGCCTGGACGAAGCCGAGGTTGCTCATGACGGTCGCGACGACGGTGTTCTCGTGCAGCGTGCCGGCGTCGTGCGCGGCGAGCGCCAGGATCGCCAGGATCTGGTCGCCGTCGACCACGCGACCCTCGGCGTCGACGGCCAGGCAGCGGTCGGCGTCGCCGTCGAACGCGAAGCCGGCGTCGGCCCCGTGCTCGACGACCGCCCGCTGCAGGTGCTCCAGGTGGGTGGAGCCGGCGTCGCGGTTGATGTTGAGGCCGTCGGGCTCGGCGTGGATGGCCACGACCTCGGCGCCCAGCTCGGCGAACACGTCCGGGCCGACCTCGTGGGCGGCGCCGTGGGCGCAGTCCAGGACGACCTTGAGGCCGTCGAGCCGCGCGGGGCTGGAGTCGGCCAGGTGCTTGGCGTAGGTGCGCACGCCGACGGTGCTGTCGCCGACGCGGCCGACGCCCTCACCGACCGGACGGTCCCACGGCTCCTGCAGGCGCGCCTCGATGGCCAGCTCGATGTCGTCGTCGAGCTTGAGCCCGCCGCGGGCCAGGAACTTGATGCCGTTGTCGGGCATCGGGTTGTGGCTGGCGGAGATCATGACGCCCATGTCGGCGTCCAGCTCGTTGGTCAGGAACGCCGCACCGGGCGTCGGGACGACCCCGAGCCGGTGCACGTCGACCCCCGCAGACGCCAAGCCCGCGACCACCGCGGCCTCGAGGAACTCCCCCGAGGCTCGGGTGTCGCGGGCGACGACGGCCGTCGGACGCTGGTCGGCGAAGGCACCGACCTCGCCCAGCACGTGGGCGGCGGCGACGGACAGGTCGAGGGCGAGCTCCGCGGTCAGGTCGCGGTTCGCGAGCCCGCGAACCCCGTCCGTGCCGAAGATACGGCCCATCGACCGATCAGCGCTTGCTGTACTGAGGCGCCTTGCGGGCCTTCTTGAGACCAGCCTTCTTGCGCTCCTTGACGCGCGCGTCGCGCGTCAGCAGGCCGGCCTTCTTCAGGGTGGCGCGGTTCGCCTCGAGGTCGACGGCGTTGAGCGCACGGGCCACGCCGAGACGCAGGGCGCCGGCCTGACCGGTCATGCCACCACCGGTGACACGGGCGATGACGTCGAACTGGCCGTCCAGGCCGGTCTCGACGAACGCCTCCTTGGCGATCTGCTGGTGCAGCTTGTTGGGGAGGTACTCCTCCAGCGGCTTGCCGTTGACCGTCCAGGTGCCGGAGCCCGGGACGATGCGGACGCGCGCGATGGCCTGCTTGCGGCGGCCGGTGGCACCCGCGGGGGCGATGGTCGAGGTACGGCCCGACTCGGTCGCCGCGCCGGCGCTCTCGGAGGTGTACGCGACGCCGTCGGCGGTCGGCGTGAAGTCTTCGGTGGTCTCAGCCACGATGATGTGCCTTTTCTCTCTTACTGGGAGATCGACGAGATCTCGAACGGCTGGGGCTGCTGAGCGGCGTGCGGGTGCTCCGGTCCGGCGTACACCTTCAGCTTGCTCATCTGGGCGCGGCTGAGCCGGTTCTTGGGGAGCATGCCCCAGACCGCCTTCTCGATCGCCTTGCGGGCGTCCTTCTCGAGCAGGTCGCCGATGGCGATCGACTTGAGTCCACCCGGGTAGCCGCTGTGGCGGTAGGCGAGCTTGTCGGTGCGCTTGTTGCCCGACAGGGCCACCTTCTCGGCGTTGACGATGATGACGAAGTCGCCACCGTCCACGTGGGGCGCGAAGGTCGCCTTGTGCTTGCCACGCAGGAGCGTCGCGGCCTGGACGGCCAGACGGCCGAGGACGACGTCCTCGGCATCGATCACGTGCCACTGACGGGAGATGTCAGCGGGCTTCGGGCTGTACGTACGCACGGCGGGACCTTCTCGCTGTTCAGGGTTGCATTCGGTAAGTCGTTCCGGTGCCGAGCGCGTTGAAGCAACGCAAAGGCACAACGACGTCCTAGAATAACGGGCCGCTGCACGGAAGGTCAAAACGGCCCCCGTCGACGTCCTCCGGACGCCCCTCGCAGCCCCGAGAACGCGGCCGACACGGAGCCGCACTAGGTTAGGGACCGTGCCCGCGCCACCCGCGAGGCCCTGATTCCCCGTCACAGGAGACCCATCGTGACCGAGCAGAACACGCTGACCGTCCGCGACAACCGCACGGGCGAGGAGTACGAGATCCCCATCACCGACGGGACGGTCCGTGCGACCGACCTCGGCCAGATCGGTCGCGCCGAGGGCACCCCCGGCCTGGCGGTCTACGATCCCGGCTTCACCAACACCGCCTCCACCCGCAGCGCCGTCACCTACATCGACGGCGACAAGGGCATCCTGGAGTACCGCGGCTACCCCATCGAGCAGCTGGCCGAGAAGTCCACGTACCTCGAGGTCGCGTACCTGCTCATCCACGGCGAGCTGCCCACCAAGGAGCAGCACGAGCAGTGGGTGCACGACATCACGTTCCACACCTTCGTGCACGAGAACCTCAAGAGCTTCATGCAGGGCTTCCGCTACGACGCCCACCCCATGAGCATGCTGATGAGCTCGGTGAGCGCGCTGTCGTCGTTCTACCCCGAGGCCAGCCGGATCAAGGACCCCGAGGTCCGCCACGAGCAGATCGTCCGGCTCATCGCCAAGATGCCGACCCTCGGCGCCTGGTCGTTCCGCCACGCGCAGGGCAAGCCGTACGTCTACCCCGACAACGACCTCTCGTACCCCGAGAACTTCCTGTCGATGCTGTTCAAGATGAGCGAGCAGAAGTACGACCCGGACCCGCGCCTGGCCAAGGCCCTGGACGTCCTGTTCATCCTGCACGCCGACCACGAGCAGAACTGCTCGACCAACGCCGTCCGCTCGGTGGGCTCCAGCCAGGTCGACCCGTACTCGTCGGTGACCGCCGGCATCGCCGCCCTCTACGGCCCGCTGCACGGCGGCGCCAACGAGGCCGTGCTGCGGATGCTCAAGCGCATCGGCACGAAGGAGAACATCCCGGCGTTCATCGAGGGCGTCAAGAACGGCGACGAGAAGCTCATGGGCTTCGGTCACCGCGTCTACAAGAACTACGACCCGCGCGCCACGATCATCAAGAAGGCCTGCGACGACGTGTTCGAGGTCACCGGCGTCAACCCGCTGCTGGAGATCGCCCAGGAGCTGGAGCGGATCGCGCTGGAGGACGACTACTTCGTCAGCCGCAAGCTCTACCCGAACGTCGACTTCTACTCGGGCCTCATCTACGAGGCGCTGCAGTTCCCGCCGGAGATGTTCACGGTCCTGTTCGCCATCCCGCGCACGTCCGGCTGGCTGGCCCAGTGGCTGGAGCTGGTGGACGACAAGGAGCAGAAGATCGCCCGCCCGAAGCAGATCTACACGGGCGACCGTCAGCTGACGTACGTCCCGCAGTCCGAGCGCTGGGCCTGACCCCGCGCCCCGAGGGCCCCGCGACCAACCCGGTCGCGGGGCCCTCGTGCGTCCCGGCCGTCGACGCCCTGGGCTAGCGTTCGGCTGTGCGACTCCGCCTCGACCTGTCCTACGACGGCACCGACTTCCACGGCTGGGCCCAGCAGCCCGGCCTGCGGACGGTGCAGGGCGTCGTCCAGGAGGCGATGGCGCTGGTGCTGCGGCTGCCGGAGGAGCCGCAGCTGGTCTGCGCCGGGCGCACCGACACCGGCGTCCACGCCCGCGGGCAGGTGGTCCACGTCGACCTCGACGCCGACCCCGAGGTGCTGGGCCGCCGGCTGCGCCGCGTCCTGCCCGGCGACGTGCAGGTGCGCGGGTGCCGTCCGGCCCCCGAGGGGTTCGACGCCCGCTTCTCGGCGCTGGAGCGGCGCTACGTGTACCGGATCTGCGACGCCCCCGCCGGGCCCGACCCGCTCGTGCGGTCGCACGTCGTGGGCTGGCGGCGTCCGCTCGACGTCGAGGCGATGGCCGGCGCGGCCGCCGAGCTGCTCGGCGAGCACGACTTCGCGGCGTTCTGCAAGCGGCGCGAGGGCGCCACGACGATCCGCACGCTGCTCGAGCTGCGCCCCGTGCGGGTCGGGGACGTCGTGGAGACCACCGTCCGGGCCGACGCCTTCTGCCACTCGATGGTGCGTGCGCTCATGGGCGCCCTGGTCGTCGCCGGCGAGGGCCGCCAGGAGGCCGGGTGGGCCGGCACCGTGCTGGCCGGCCGCCAGCGCGACCCGCACGTGCGGGTCATGCCGGCGCTCGGGCTGACGCTCGAGGAGGTCGTCTACCCCGACGACGCCGGACTGGCCGAGCGGGCGCGTCAGTCGAGACGTCGCCGCGACGAGGACGGTGACTGACGTGCTGAGCCTGGTCGACCTGCCCGTGCCCGCCCTGCGCTGCCTGGCCGACGGGGACCTGCCCGGTGCCGAGCGCGTGGTCGGCCTGGACGTGCCCGCCGAGCTGCTGCGCGAGTTCGTGCCGTGGTCGATCTTCGTCGACCGCCGCGCCCAGCCCGGCTCGGAGGGCTGGACCATCCAGCTCGTCGTCGAGGACGGCGTCGTCGTGGGTCACGGCGGGTTCCACGAGCCGCCCGGTCCCGACGGCGTCGTCGAGCTCGGCTACACCGTCGTGCCGTCCGCCCGCGGGCGGGGCGTCGCGACCGCGGTGGTCGGGCTGCTGCTCGAGCGCGCCCGGGCCGCGGACGGCGTCCGCGTCGTGCGGGGATGCACCAACCCGGTCAACCACGCCTCCCAGGCGGTGCTGCGTCACCACGGGTTCGTCCTGGTCGACGAGGCGATGGACGAGGTCGACGGGCTCGAGCTCGTCCACGAGCTGCGGGTCGACTGAGGTGCCCGTCCTGAGCGCCGGCCTGGTGCTGCACCGGCGGACGTCCGGCGGCGTGGAGCTGCTCGTCGCGCACATGGGCGGCCCGTTCTGGGCGCGCAAGGACGAGGGTGCCTGGTCCTTCCCCAAGGGCGTCGTCGAGCCTGGCGAGGAGCCGCTGGACGCCGCGCGGCGCGAGCTCACCGAGGAGCTGGGCGTCCCGGCGCCCGAGGGACCGTTCGTGCCGCTCGGCGAGGTGCGCCAGTCCGGCAAGACGGTCGTCGCCTGGGCGGTCGAGGCCGACCTCGACCCGGACGACGTCGTGCCGGGCACCTTCGAGATGGAGTGGCCGCCGCGCTCGGGACGCACCCAGGCGTTTCCCGAGGTCGACCGCGTCGCCTGGGTCGGCCCGGAGGACGCCCTCCGGCTGCTCGTCAAGGCCCAGCGCGGGTTCGTCCCCCGGGTCCTGGACGCCGTGGGAGCCGGCTGAGACGCTGGGCCATGGCCACCTGGGACGACGTCGTGCGGACGGCCCTCGCCCTCCCCGGCGTCATCGAGTCCACGTCGTACGGCACGCCGTCGCTCAAGGTCGGCACGACCCGGCGTTCTTCACCCTCCCCCACTACGACCGGTCCGCGTACGTGCTGGTCGACCTGACGCTCGTCGACGACGCCGAGCTGGCCGAGCTCGTCGAGCAGGCCTGGACGCTGAAGGCGCCGGCCCGCTTGCGCCGCGAGCACGAGCACGACTGACCCGTGGGACGATGAGCCGTGCACTCGATCGTCGCCGCCCTCGTCCTCACCCTCGGCGTCACCGCCTTCCCCGGCGCCGGCTCGGTGGCCGACTACCAGCTCGGCGGGGCCTACCGGCCGTCCGACGAGGTCGACGTCGTGGTGCGCGACCGTACCGATCGGCCCGAGCCGGGCACCTACTCGGTCTGCTACGTCAACGCCTTCCAGACCCAGCCCGGGAGCCTGCGCTGGTGGCGCAAGAAGCACCCCGAGCTGCTCCTGCGCGACGGCCGCGGCAGGCTCGTGCGCGACGCCGACTGGCCCGACGAGGTCTTCCTCGACTTCAGCACCAAGCGCAAGCGCGTCGCGCTCGCGCGGGTGGTCAACCGGTGGATCACCAGCTGCGACCGCCGGGGCTTCCAGGCCGTCGAGCCGGACAACCTCGACGCGTGGACCCGCTCCGGCGGCCTGCTGACCAAGCGTCAGACGGTCGGCTACGCCAAGCGGCTGACCCGCCACGCGCACCGTCGCGGGCTGGCCATCGCGCAGAAGAACACCGCCGAGCTGCTCGGCCGCCGTGTCGGGTTCGACTTCGCCGTCGTCGAGCAGTGCCAGCAGTACCGCGAGTGCGACGCGTTCGTGAAGCGGTACGGCTCGCGGGTCATCGAGGTGGAGTACCGCCGCTCGGCGTTCCGCGCCGCCTGCCGCGCCCGCGCCGGGCAGCACCCGATCCAGCTGCGCGACCTCGACGTCGTGCCGCGCGGGTCGCGCGGGTACGTCTTCGAGCACTGCTGAGCCTCCGGCAGCCGCCTGGCAGGATGACCCGGTGACCGAGCACTACTTCGACGCCCAGCCCTCCGGCCCGGAGCGGCGCACGCCGGTCACGGTGCGCCTGCACGGGCGCGAGGTCACGCTCAGCACCGCGGCGGGCGTCTTCTCGCGCGAGGGCCTGGACAAGGCCACCGACGTCCTGCTCAAGCACGTCGCGCCGCCGACGACCGGCACGGTGCTCGACCTCGGCTGCGGCTGGGGGCCGATCGCCTGTGCGCTCGCCCTCGCCGGGGCCGAGACGTGGGCGGTGGACGTCAACGAGCGGGCCCTCGCGCTGACCCGCGACAACGCCGCCTCGCTCGGCACGACGGTGCGGGCCTGCCTGCCCGACGACGTGCCCGACGACGTCCGGTTCGACCAGATCTGGTCCAACCCGCCCATCCGCGTCGGCAAGCAGGCCCTGCACGAGCTGCTGCTGCGCTGGCTGCCCCGGCTGCGTCCCGGCGGCACCGCCCACCTCGTCGTCGGCAAGAACCTGGGCTCGGACTCGCTGCAGCGCTGGCTCGTCGAGCAGGGCTGGCCGACCGAGCGGCTGGTCAGCGAGAAGGGCTTCCGGGTGCTGGTCGTCACCGCCCCGGAGTCCCCCGCCACGCGCTGAGCCGCCGTCTGCGGCTCCCGCGGGCCCCGGACGTCTTCCTGGCCACCCGACACCCTGCGCACGCACGAGGGGCCCGCCACCGCGATGCGGTGACGGGCCCCTCGGGGTGACGCCCTACTTGGCCTCGTCGGCCTCGGTCGTGGCGTCCGCGTTCTCGGCCGCCTCGGGGGCGTCCGCGATCGCGGCGTCGGTGTCGACCTCGGAGGTGTCGAGGTCGTTGGCCTCGGCACGCTCCTCGTCGACCGCCGGCTCGGCCGGGGCCGCGGCGACGGGCGCCTCGGTGGCCTTCGTGGTGGTCGCCTTCGGCGTGAAGTCCGCCTCGACGATCTCGATCACGGCCATGGGCGCGTTGTCGCCCTTGCGCGGACCGATCTTCGTGATGCGGGTGTAGCCGCCCGGACGCTCGGCCATGGCCGGTCCGATCTCGGCGAACAGCGTGTGCAGCACGCTCTTGTCACGGATGACCTTCACGACCTGGCGGCGGTTGGCCACCGTGTCGTTCTTGGCCTTCGTGATGAGCTGCTCGGCGTAGGGACGCAGACGGCGGGCCTTGGCCTCGGTCGTCGTGATCTTGCCGTGCTCGAACAGGCTCTGCGCGAGGTTGGCCAGGATCAGCCGCTGGTGCGCCGGGCTGCCGCCGAGGCGGGGACCCTTGGTGGGGGTGGGCATCGAATATCTCCAGGAATCGTCAGGTCAGGGGCGAGCAGCTCAGTACTGCTCGTCCTCGGCGTAGCTCGCGTCGTCGTCGAACGACTCGAGGTTCGCCGGGTCGAAGCCGACCGGGCTGTCCTTGAGACCGAGGCCCATCGCGGCCAGCTTGGCCTTGACCTCGTCGATCGACTTCTGACCGAAGTTGCGGATGTCGAGCAGGTCCTGCTCGCTGCGCGTGATGAGCTCACCCACGGTGTGGATGCCCTCGCGCTTGAGGCAGTTGTACGAGCGGACCGTGAAGTTCAGGTCCTCGACCGGCAGCGCCAGGTCGGCCGCGAGCTGCTCGTCCACCGGCGACGGGCCGATGTCGATGCCCTCGGCCTCGACGTTGAGCTCCCGGGCCAGGCCGAAGAGCTCGACCAGGGTCGACCCAGCCGACGCGATCGCGTCGCGCGGCAGGATCGAGCGCTTGGTCTCGACGTCGATGACGAGCTTGTCGAAGTCCGTGCGCTGCTCGACACGGGTCGCCTCGACCTTGTAGGTCACCTTCAGCACGGGGCTGTAGATGGAGTCGATCGGCATGCGGCCGATCTCCTCGTCGCCGGTCTTGTTCTGCACGGCCGAGACGTAGCCACGGCCACGCTCGACGACCAGCTCGATCTCCAGCTTCGACGAGTCGTTCAGCGTGGCGATGTGCAGGTCGGGGTTGTGGATCTCGACGCCGGCCGGCGGCTGGATGTCGGCACCGGTGACCTCACCGGAGCCCTCCTTGCGCAGGTACATCACGACGGGCTCGTCGTTCTCCGAGGAGACGACCAGGCGCTTGATGTTGAGGATCAGCTCGGTGACGTCCTCGGTGACACCGGGGACGGTCGAGAACTCGTGCAGGACGCCGTCGATCTTGATCGACGTGACGGCCGCACCCGGGATCGACGACAGCAGCGTGCGACGCAGCGAGTTGCCGAGGGTGTAGCCGAAACCGGGCTCGAGAGGCTCGATGACGAACCGCGAACGGTAGTCGTCGACGACCTCTTCGGTCAGGACGGGGCGCTGGGCGATCAGCATGGGAACTTCCTTTCCGGGTCCACCGACATATGAGGACCCGGCTCGTGGGAAAAGATCAGATCTTCGAGTAGAACTCGACGATCAGCTGCTCCTGGATCGGGACGACGATCTGCTCGCGGACGGGCTTCTCGTGCACCAGGATGCGGCCGCGCGTCGGCGACACCGTCAGCCACGCGGGGACCGACTCGTTGTCGTGCGTCTCGCGGGCCACGATGAACGGCGTGGTCTCGAGCGACTTCGGCTTCACGTCGATGATGTCGTGCTTCGACACCTGGAACGACGGGATGTTCGTCTTCACGCCGTTGACCAGGAAGTGACCGTGGGTCACCAGCTGGCGGGCGTGACGACGGGTGCGGGCCAGGCCGGCACGGTAGACGACGTTGTCCAGGCGGGTCTCGAGGAGGGCCAGGAGGTTGTCGCCGGTCTTGCCGGGCTTGCGGTGCGCCGTCTCGTAGTACTTGCGGAACTGCTTCTCGAGAACGCCGTACGTGTAGCGCGCCTTCTGCTTCTCCTGCAGCTGGGTGCGGTACTCGCTCTCCTTGATGCGCGCGCGGCCGTGCTGGCCGGGCGGGTAGGGGCGACGCTCGAACGCGGCGTCACCACCGACGAGGTCGACGCCGAGTCGACGCGACTTCTTGGTCAGAGGACCGGTGTAACGGGCCATGGTTCAGGAACTCCTTGGGATCAGACGCGGCGGCGCTTGGGCGGCCGGCATCCGTTGTGCGGGCTGGGGGTCACGTCGGAGATGGTGCCGACCTCGAGGCCAGCGCCACCGAGCGAGCGGATCGCGGTCTCGCGACCCGAGCCGGGGCCCTTCACGAAGACGTCGACCTTCTTCATCCCGTGCTCCATCGCCTGGCGGGCAGCGGCCTCGGCGGCCATGCCCGCGGCGAACGGAGTGGACTTGCGCGAGCCCTTGAAGCCGACGGTTCCGCCGGAGGCCCAGGCGATGACCGCACCCGAGGGGTCGGTGATCGTCACGTGCGTGTTGTTGAACGTGCTCTTGATGTGGGCCTCGCCCTGAGCGACGTTCTTCTTCTCCTTGCGGCGCACCTTCTTGGCGCCAGACGTCTTAGGAGGCATCTAGATCACTTCTTCTTTCCGGCGACGGTCTTCTTCGGACCCTTGCGCGTGCGCGCGTTGGTCTTGGTGCGCTGTCCGCGGACCGGCAGGCCGACGCGGTGGCGGCGGCCCTGGTAGGAGCCGATCTCCATCTTGCGACGGATGTCCGCGGTGACCTCGCGACGCAGGTCACCCTCGACCTGGTAGTTCGCGTCGATGTGGTCACGCAGCGCGACGAGGTCGTCGTCGGTGAGCTCGTGGACGCGCTTGGACGGGTCGATGCCCGTCGCCGCGAGGGTCTCGGTCGCACGCGTGCGGCCGATCCCGAAGATGTACGTGAGTGCGATCTCGATGCGCTTCTCGCGCGGGAGATCCACACCTTGGAGGCGTGCCATGGAGGCGTTTCCCTTCGTTGCGGCAGAGGTGTCGGCACCTGGTGCGCCCCGACTGCCTCCAGGAGACGTGGCTCCTGAGCCGGGCCCCGGCCTCTGCGCCGGGGGTGACGCCGCGCGCTGCGCGACGAGCATCCAGATGTTCAGTACTGCTGGTGAAGAAGCTGCTTAGCCCTGACGCTGCTTGTGGCGCGGGTTCTCGCAGATCACCATGACGCGGCCGTGGCGACGAATCACCTTGCACTTGTCACAGATCTTCTTCACGCTCGGCTTGACCTTCATCGAGCTCTCTCTTCGAAGACTGAACGTGAGTGTTTACTTGTAGCGGTAGACGATGCGTCCGCGGCTGAGGTCGTACGGGGACAGCTCCACGACCACACGGTCCTCGGGGAGGATGCGGATGTAGTGCTGCCGCATCTTGCCGCTGATGTGCGCAAGGACCTTGTGCCCGTTGGCGAGCTCGACGCGGAACATCGCGTTGGGCAGCGCCTCGACCACAGCGCCTTCCATCTCGATGACGCCTTCTTTTTTCGCCATGACCTCTTCTTCGGTTGCCGGTTGCTACCTGCCGGCCCCGCCCGCGCGTCACCCCTCCGCTGACGCGGAGCCCGAGGGCATGGGGTGGCGTGCCTGCAAAGGCCGACAGGTCAGTGTAGTCAGGAACGCCGCCCCGATCCAAATCAGGTCGGCGGGCCGGCGGACCCGGGCGCACGCGCGAGCCGGCCCCGTCCGGGAGGGGACGGGGCCGGCTCGCGCTCGGGCTCACATGGGGGGCATGAGCACCGAGTCGATCAGGTAGACGGTGGCGTTCTGCGTCTGCACGCCACCGCAGATCACCTTGGCGCCGTCCGAGCCGACGGTCAGGTCGTCGCCCGAGCCCTCGACCGTGACCTCGGCGCCGTTGGCCGTCTTGTGGGTGCCGGCGACGTCCGCGGGAGCCATGCGGCCCGGGACGACGTGGTAGGTCAGGATCGACTCGAGCGTCTTGGCGCCCTCGGGCGTCTTCAGCGTCTCGAGCGTCTTGGCGTCGATCTTGGCGAACGCGTCGTCGACCGGCGCGAACACGGTGAACTCGCCGCCGTTGAGGGTGTCGACCAGGTTCACGTCGGGATTCAGCTGGCCGCTGACCGCCGCGGTGAGGGTCTTGAGCAGCGGGTTGTTGCTGGCCGCGGTCGTGACCGGGTCCATGGCCATGCCCTCGACGGAGCCGGCGCCGTCCGGCACCTGCTCGGCGTAGTCGGCACAACCCGCGCCGACCAGGTCGGAGGCCGGGACCATGCCCTCGGACTCGGTCATCTCCTCCGACGGCGTGGCCGACGAGGACGAGCTGCTCGACGAGGAGTCGGTGTCGTCCGATCCGCAGGCCGCGGTGAGCAGACCCAGCGAGCTGACCAGGGCGACCCCGGCGACGACGTTCTTGAGGCGGGTGGTGGTGCGCATGATGCGTTCCTCTCGTGGTGACTTGGCTGGTTCGTGCTTCCCCGGGTCGTTCACTCCACGGTGAACCGGACGCTGTGCCGGCCGGTGGAGCCGTTCGGGCGGGGAGGGACCCGATCGGAGGTCTGGGTGTTGCCGTCCGCGTCGGTGGTGCGGACGGAGATCGTGTGCGCGCCGGGCGTGGCGTCGGACCACCGCCAGCTCCACTGGCGCCAGGTGTCGACGGTGTCCTGCGGCGCGAGCCGGGCGCGTTCCCACGGGCCGTCGTCGACGCTCACCTCGACGGTGGCGATGCCGACGCCCTGGGCCCAGGCGACGCCGCCGGCGACGACGCGGTCGCGGGGCACCTGCTCGAAGGCCCGCGGCACGTCGATGCGGGAGGAGAGCTTGATCGGCGCCTGCTCGTCCCACTCGCGCTCGGTCCAGTAGGCGGTGAAGTCGGCGAAGCGGGTGACCTCGATGTCGACCAGCCACTTGGTCGCCGACACGTAGCCGTACAGGCCCGGGACGACCATGCGGGCCGGGAAGCCGTGCTCCAGCGGGAGCGGCTCGCCGTTCATCGCGACGGCCACGAGGGCGTCCCGGCCGTCGGTGACGGCCTCGAGCGGGGTGCCGATGACCATGCCGTCGGCGCTGGTGGACTTCAGCGCGTCGGCGCCGGCCTTCACGCCGGCCTGCTCGAGCAGGTCCGCCAGCGGCACGCCGATCCAGGTGGCGTTGCCGACGTACGGGCCGCCGACCTCGTTGGAGACGCAGGTCAGGGTGATCCGGCGCTCGACCAGGCGCTGCGACAGCAGGTCGGCGAAGTCCAGGTCGAGCTCGTTGTCCACGGCGCCGTGGATGCGCAGCCGCCAGGTGTCGGCGGGGACGTCGGGCACGGTCAGCGCGGTGTCGACGCGGTAGAAGTCGCGGTTGGGGGTCAGGTAGGGGCTGATGCCGTCGACCGGGTCGAGCCCGGACGGGAGCGGCCCGGCGGCGTCGGCCGGCTTCGGGATCTTGATGCCGGCCCGCGACGCGGCGGCCCGGGCTCCCCCGGCCACCCGGGTGATGACGCCGCCGACGACGCCGACCGCGGCGGTTCCCAGCACGGTCAGCACGAAGGCGCGGCGGTCGAAGCCGGCGCGCACGTCGTCGCCGTCGCGGGACGCCGGCACGCGGACGGCCTCGGCCAGCGGGGCGGTGCGGCGCAGCAGCAGGTCGAGCGAGACGACGGCCACCACCAGCGTGGCGATCGGCGCCAGGAGCGTGAGGGCCCGCGACGCCGCGGTCGTGCCGTCGGTGAGGGTGGCCGCGAGCGCCAGCAGCCCGACCACCACGACGATGCCGAGGGCGACCCGGCGGTGACGCAGGCCGATCACGCCGGCGACGGCCGCGATGAGCGCCAGGACGACGGCGGCGCCGGCCAGCAGCACGGTCTTGTCGTTCTCGCCGAACGTGCGGATCGCGTAGTCCTTGAGCGGTCCGGGCGTGCGCTCGATGACGGCGTTGCCGACCGCCACCAGCGGCGAGGGGCCGTTGGTCAGCGCGGCGACACCGGTGCCGGCCAGCACACCGGCGCCGGCCGCGAGCACCCCGAGGGCGGCGGCGACGGCGGAGAGCCGGACGGTCGTGATGTTCATGCCCCTGATTCGGGGCCGTCCCGGCGGTGGATGGGTCGGATCGGAAAAAAACTTCTGCAGAACCTGCGCAGCCTCGCTCAGACGCGCGCGGCGCGGGACAACCGGTCGGCCAGCGCGGCACAGGCGGACCGCAGCTCGTCCGGTCCCACGACCTCGACCTCGGCGTCGAAGCGACCGAGGGAGGCGGCCAGCGCCGTCCACGACCAGGAGCCGGCCAGGACGCGACAGCGGTCCGAACCCAGGGGCTCGACCAGCCCGTCGCCCACGAACGGCGCGACCCGCGCCACGGGCAGGTGCACCACGACCTCGCCGCGGCACGGCCAGGCGTCCGGTCCGTCGCTGCCCTTGAACCGGGCCGACACGAACGCGGCCACGTCACCGCCCGGCACCTCCCGCGGCACGAAGCGGGGGCCGTCGGGGGTCCGCAGGCGCACGCGGTCGAGCCGGAACGTGCGCCAGTCGTCCCGGTCGAGGTCCCAGCCGACCAGGTACCAGCGGCCGCCGCGGGCCACCAGGTGGTGGGGCTCGACCCGGCGGGCGGGGCCGGCCACGGGCTCGGCCCCGGGCGCCCGGTGGTCCATCCGCAGCGAGACGCGGTCGCGGACCGCGGCGGCCACCCGGTCCAGGAGCTCGGCGGGCACCGGGTCGGCCGGTCCGACCGCGGTGGTCGCCGCCTCCAGCGCGTCCGCACGCCGGCGCAGGGGCTCGGGCAGGACGTGGCGCAGCGTCGCGAGCGCGCGCTCGGCGGCGTCACGGACCTCGGCCCCGGTCGTCGCGGCGGCGCCGAGGGCCACGGCGAGCGCGACCGCCTGCTCGTCGTCCAGCAGCAGCGGGGGGAGCTGCGACCCGGCCTCGAGCCGGTAGCCGCCGTCGAGGCCCCGGGTCGACCGGACCCGGTAGCCCATCTCGCGCAGCCGCTCGACGTCGCGGCGGACCGTCCGGGGGCTCACGTCGAGCCGCTGGGCGAGCAGCGGCCCCGGCCAGTCGCGCCGGGCCTGCAGCAGCGACAGGAGCGCGAGCAGGCGGGCCGAGGTCGACATGGGTCCATCCTGGGCCATGAGCGGACAGTTCCTGACCGCAAGGGACGGGACGGTGACCTCGAGCGGCCGGCCGGTCGCTCGCCGCCCCGAAGGAGAACCATGTCCGTCACCGTCGTCCCCCACCTCAACCTGCGCGGGCAGGCCCGTGCCGCGCTCGAGCACTACCGCGTCGCGTTCGGCGGCGACCTGGCCGTCACCACCTACTCCGACGCGGGGGCCGTCGAGGACCCCGCCGAGGCCGACCACGTCATGTGGGGCCAGGTCGTCGCCCCGAACGGCTTCACCGTCATGGCGTTCGACGTGCCGGCGTCGCGGCCGTGGTCGCCGGGCCAGGACCCCTTCTTCGTGTCGGTGCGCGGCACGGACGTCGCCGAGCTGACCGCGTGCTGGGAGCGGCTCGCCGAGGGCGCCACGGTCCGCCAGCCGCTCGGCCCGGCGCCGTGGGCCGCCGCCTACGGCATGCTCACCGACCGGTTCGGCGTCACCTGGGTGCTGGACGTGCTCGCCGCCTGAGGCGGCGGCCGGGACGGCGCCCCGCGCGTCGTCCCGGCTCGCCTTGTCCGGCCGCGCGAGGAGCAACACACTGGTGCCACCCATCCACGGCGGGCTCGGCACCGAACTCCGCACGAGACCACTCGAACGACCGGAGCCCCCATGCCATCCCCCGATCCCGGACCCCGCCCCCTGCGGGC
>NZ_SJXM01000007.1 GCF_004336805.1 Aeromicrobium sp. IC_218 | reverse complement strand
TGGGTTGATAGGCCGGAGGTGGAAGCACAGCAATGTGTGTAGCCGACCGGTACTAATAGGCCGAGGGCTTGTTACCTACAACGATCTGCGCGTCCACTGTGAGGTTCCCGAGATACGAACGGGAACCACCCACCACACACCCCGGTGTGTTGGTGAATGGTTTTGATATCTCCATAGAGTTTCGGCGACCATGGCGAGAGGGAAACACCCGGTAACATTCCGAACCCGGAAGTTAAGCCTCTCAGCGCCGATGGTACTGCCCCCGGGAGGGGGTGGGAGAGTAGGACGTCGCCGGACAATTTCTAGTGCGCGAGGCCGCCCCAACACACCGGGGCGGCCTCGCAGCCATTTCACGGGCACGCATGTCGCGCCCACGCATGAGAAGGGCCCACCACGACACCGTGGTGGGCCCTTCTCGTCGTTGTCGGGCGGGGTCAGAGCCGCTCGGCCACCCAGTCCAGGCAGTGGGTCACCCGGCGGACGTCGTCGGGCTCGATCGCCGGGAACATCGCGACACGCAGCTGGTTGCGGCCCAGGCCGCGGTAGCTGTCGACGTCCACGATGCCGTTCTCCCGCAGGATCCCCGTGAGCGTCTTCTGGTCGACGCCGTCGAGGTCAATCGTGCCCACGACCAGGGAGCGCTGGGACGGCTCCGGCACGAACGGAGCCGCGAACTCGGAGCGCTCGGCCCAGTCGTAGAGGATCGTCGACGACTCGGTCGTGCGGCTGACCGCCCAGTCCAGCCCGCCGCGGTCGTTGAGCCAGCGCACCTGGTCGTCGAGCAGGAACAGCGTCGCGAGCGCGGGCGTGTTGTAGGTCTGGTCCTTGCGCGAGTTGTCGATCGCCGTGGGCAGGTCGAGGAACCCTGGCACGTAGCGGCCGTCCGCCTTCAGCTGCTCGGCCCGCTCGATCGCGGCCGGCGACATGATCGCCACCCACAGCCCGCCGTCGGAGGCGAAGGACTTCTGCGGGGCGAAGTAGTAGACGTCCGTCTGCGTCAGGTCGACCGGTAGACCGCCGGCGCCCGAGGTCGCGTCGACCAGCACGAGGGCGTCGTCGTCCGCCCCGGTCACGCGCTGCACCGGCACCATGACGCCGGTGGAGGTCTCGTTGTGCGCCCACGCGTAGACGTCGACGCCGGCCTCGGCGACCGGCACCGGGTGGGTCGACGGGTCCGACTCGAGCACCGTCGGGTCGGCCAGGAAGGGCGCGCGCTGGGTCGCCGTGGCGAACTTGCGCGTGAACTCGCCGTGCACGAGGTGCTGTGCCTTCTCGCGCACCAGCCCGAAGGTCGCGGCGTCGAAGAACGCGTGCGAGCCGCCGACGCCCAGGACGACCTCGTAGCCGTCGGGCAGCGAGAACAGCTCGGCCAGTCCGGCGCGGATGCTGCCCACGACGCTGCGGACGGGCGACTGGCGGTGGGAGGTGCCCATGAACGAGGTCCCGGTGGCCGCGAGCGCGGCGAGCGCCTCGGGACGCACCTTGGAGGGGCCGGAGCCGAAGCGGCCGTCGGCGGGAAGGAGCTCGGTGGGGATCTGCACGTCGTCATTCTCGCAGGCGACCGGCAGTGCACTACCTCACATGCCGACCCGCGGGACGCTCCGTACGATGCCGCTATGGTCCCCGAACCCCCCGTCGACGCCGACGCCCTGGAGATCCCGCTCGCCGAGGGCGCCCAGCACACTCGCGAGGAGTGGGAGAAGGCCACGGCCGCGGTGCTGCGCAAGTCCGGTCGCCTCGGGGACGACGCCCCGGACGCGGACGTGTGGGGCCGGCTCGCGACCACCACGCTCGACGGCATCGCCGTGACGCCGCTGGGGACCGCCGACCTCGTCCAGCGCCTCGGCGACCCGGGCCTGCCGGGCCAGGCGCCCTACACCCGCGGCGCGAGGGTCAAGGCGCCCGAGGACGCGTGGGACGTCCGGGCCTGCTTCGCCGATCCCGATGCCCGCACCACGACCGAGCACGTGGTGACCGACCTCGAGAACGGCGTGACCTCGCTGTGGCTGCAGGTCGGCGACGGCGAGATCGCCCCGAGCGACCTGGCGCAGGTGCTCGAGCCGGTCTTCCTCGACCTCGCGCCCGTGGTGCTGGACGCGCCCACCGCGCCGGTCGACGCCGCCCAGGCACTCGTGTCGGTGCTCGCGGACAAAGGCGTGCAGGCGGCCGCCGGCACGTCGCTCGGCGCCGACCCGATCGGGAACCGGCTGCGCAGTCACGGCGTGACCGAGCTGGACGTCGTGGACGAGGTCGCCTCGCTGGCCGTGCGCGCCGGGGTGCGCGCGATCGCCGTCGACGGCACCGCCGCGCACGACCTGGGGGCGTCGGACGTCCAGGAGCTGGCCTACGTGCTGGCCGCCGGTGTCGCCTACCTGCGTCTGCTCACCGACGCGGACTCGACGACCGGGCACGACGCCGACACCGCCGCCGGGCTGCTGGAGTTCCGCCTGGCCGCCACCGACGAGCAGCTGCTCACCATCGCGAAGCTCCGCGCGGCCCGCCGGCTGTGGGCGCGTGTGGCCGAGCTCAGCGGCATCGCCGAGGCGCACCGCGGCATGCTGCAGCACGCGGTCACGTCGCGGCCGATGATGACGAAGTACGACCCCTACGTGAACATGCTGCGCACCACGGTCGCCGCCTTCGCGGCGGGCGTCGGTGGCGCGGAGTCGGTGACCGTCCTGCCGTTCGACGAGCGGCTGGGCCTGCCCGAGCCGTTCAGCCGCCGCATCGCCCGCAACACGTCCAGCCTGCTGATCGAGGAGTCCCACGTCGGCGCGGTGACCGACCCGGCCGGCGGGTCGTACGCGATCGAGAAGCTGACCGACGACCTGGCCCGCGCGGCCTGGGACCTGTTCGGCGAGCTCGAGGCCGCCGGCGGCGTGCCGGTCGCGCTCGACCTGCTGCGCGAGCGCATCGGCACGACGGTCTCGGACCGGGCGCTGCTGGTGGCCCGCCGCAAGCGTCCGATCACCGGCGTCAGCGAGTTCCCGAACCTGCGCGAGGAGCTGCCCGAGCGGCGCCCCTCGGCGTCCACCCGGCCGCAGCCGCACCGGTACGCCGCCGAGTTCGAGCAGATGCGCGACGAGCCGGTCGGCCAGCCGGTCTTCCTGGCCACCATGGGGCCCATCGCCCAGCACACCGCTCGCGCGACGTTCGCCAGCAACCTGCTGGCGGCCGGCGGCATCGACGTCATCGTGGCCGGCGCCACCGACGGAGCCGAGGCGGTGGTCGGGGCCTACGCCGAGGCCGGACGCCCGCCGGTCGCCGTGCTGGCCGGCACCGACGCCGCGTACGGGGAGTGGGGCGCCGACCTGGTCGCCGCGCTCCGCGAGGCCGGCGCGACCCGCGTCGTCCTGGCCGGCAAGCCCGCCGCCGTCGAGGCCGAGCTGGACGACTCCGCCGCCGCCGGGCTCGACGCCCTGGCGTTCCTGCGCCGCACCCGAGAGGCACTCGCATGAGCATCCCGAAGAGCTTCGCCGGACTCCCGCTCGTCCCCGAGCAGCCCGTCACCCCGGACGCCGAGGCGCTCGCCGCGGCGACCGCCGGGCACCCGGCGTGGGCCTCGCCCGAGGGCATCGACGTCAAGGGGCTCTACACGCCCGCGGACGTCGAGGGCCTGGACGCGCTCGACACCTACCCGGGCCTGACCCCGTTCCTGCGCGGGCCGTACCCGGCGATGTACACGACCCAGCCGTGGACGATCCGCCAGTACGCGGGCTTCTCCACCGCCGAGGAGTCCAACGCGTTCTACCGCCGCAACCTCGCGGCCGGCCAGAAGGGCCTGTCGGTCGCATTCGACCTGGCGACCCACCGCGGCTACGACTCCGACAACCCCCGCGTCGTCGGCGACGTGGGCATGGCCGGCGTGGCCATCGACTCGATCTATGACACGCGCACCCTGTTCGACGGCATCCCGCTGGACCGGATGAGCGTCTCGATGACGATGAACGGCGCCGTGCTGCCGGTGCTGGCGCTCTACATCGTGGCCGCCGAGGAGCAGGGCGTGAAGCCCGAGCAGCTGGCCGGGACCATCCAGAACGACATCCTCAAGGAGTTCATGGTCCGCAACACGTACATCTACCCGCCGGCCCCGTCGATGCGGATCATCTCCGACATCTTCGCGTTCACCGCCCAGCGGATGCCGCGGTTCAACTCGATCTCGATCTCCGGGTACCACATGCAGGAGGCCGGGGCGACGAACGACCTCGAGCTGGCGTACACGCTCGCCGACGGCGTCGACTACATCCGCGCCGGCCTCGACGTGGGCCTGGACATCGACGCGTTCGCGCCGCGGCTCAGCTTCTTCTGGGCCATCGGCATGAACTTCTTCATGGAGGTCGCGAAGCTGCGCGCCGCCCGGGCCCTGTGGGCGCGCCTGGTGAGCGACTTCGACCCCAAGAACCCCAAGAGCCTGAGCCTGCGGACGCACAGCCAGACGTCCGGCTGGTCGCTCACCGCGCAGGACGTGTTCAACAACGTCGGCCGCACCGCGATCGAGGCGATGGCCGCGACGCAGGGCCACACCCAGTCGCTGCACACCAACGCGCTGGACGAGGCGATCGCCCTGCCGACCGACTTCAGCGCCCGCATCGCGCGCAACACCCAGCTGCTGCTGCAGCAGGAGTCCGGCACGACCGACGTCATCGACCCGTGGGGCGGCTCGTACTACGTCGAGAAGCTCACCCACGACCTGGCCAACCGGGCGTGGGCGCACATCCTCGAGGTGGAGAAGGCCGGTGGCATGTCCAAGGCCATCGAGGCCGGCATCCCCAAGATGCGCATCGAGGAGGCCGCGGCCCGCACCCAGGCACGCATCGACTCCGGCCAGCAGGCGGTCATCGGCGTCAACACCTACCGGCTGGCCGACGAGGACCCGCTCGAGGTGCTCAAGGTCGACAACAAGGCGGTCTACGCCTCCCAGGTCGCGAAGCTCGAGCGGCTGCGGGCCGAGCGCGACGGCGACCAGGTGCGCCGCACGCTCGAGGCGCTGACGAACAGCGCCGAGCGGGGAGCGTCCCGCGACGGCTCGCTCGACGGCAACCTGCTGGCGCTCGCGGTGGACGCCGCGCGGGCCAAGGCGACCGTCGGCGAGATCTCCGACGCGCTGGAGAAGGTGTACGGACGTCACCAGGCGGTCATCCGTACGATCTCGGGTGTGTACCGCTCCGAGGCCGGTGGCGCCGGCAACGTCGAGGCCGTGATCGCGGAGACCGAGCGCTTCGAGGAGGCCGAGGGACGCCGTCCGCGCATCCTGGTGGCCAAGATGGGCCAGGACGGGCACGACCGCGGGCAGAAGGTCATCGTCTCGGCGTTCGCCGACATGGGCTTCACCGTCGACGTGGGCCCGCTGTTCTCCACGCCGGAGGAGGTCGCCCAGCAGGCGGTCGACGCCGACGTCGACATCGTGGGCGTCTCGTCGCTGGCGGCCGGGCACCTGACCCTCGTGCCGGCGCTCAAGGAGGCGCTCGCCGAGCTGGGACGGCCGGAGATCATGATCGTCGTCGGCGGTGTGATCCCGCCCGACGACGTCCCGACGCTGCTGGAGATGGGCGCGGCGGCGGTCTTCCCGCCCGGTTCGGTCATCGCGGACTCGGCCCTGGACCTGCTCGACAAGCTCGCCGCACAGCTCGGGCACTGAGCCCGTGCCCCGGACGATCGACGTCGCCGAGCTCGCCGCGGGCGTCCGTGCCGGCCAGCGGGCGGCGGTGTCGCGCGCGATCACGCTCGTTGAGTCGCGCCGGGCCGACCACCGGGCCCTGGCCCGCGACCTGCTCGCCGACCTGACGCCGGACGCCGGGGGAGCGGTGCGGGTCGGCATCTCCGGCGTGCCCGGCGTGGGCAAGTCGACGTTCATCGAGGCGCTCGGCATGCACCTGGTCGAGCGGGGCCAGAAGGTCGGCGTGCTCGCGGTCGACCCGTCGAGCGTCCGCACCGGCGGCTCGGTGCTTGGCGACAAGACCCGCATGGCCCGTCTGTCCGCGCACTCGCAGGCGTACATCCGCCCGTCCCCGACCGCCGGGACGCTCGGCGGCGTCGCCCGGGCCACGGCCCAGGCGATCACCGTGCTCGAGGCCGCCGGCTACGACGCGGTGCTGGTCGAGACCGTGGGCGTGGGCCAGTCCGAGATCACGGTCGCCGGGATGGTCGACAGCTTCCTGTTCCTCACCATCGCGCGCACCGGCGACCAGCTGCAGGGCATCAAGAAGGGCATCCTGGAGATCGCCGACGTCATCGCGGTCAACAAGGCCGACGGCGAGCGTGTCACCGAGGCGCGAGCCGCGGCCAAGGAGCTGTCCGGCGCGCTGCGGCTCGTCCACGCCGGTGGCCAGGGCTGGGTGCCGCCGGTGCTCACCTGCTCGGCGGTCGAGGGCACCGACATCGACACCGTCTGGCAGCGCGTGCTGCGCCACCGCGAGTTCCTCGGCATCGCCGGGCTGCGCGACAAGCGGGCGCAGCAGCAGCTGGACTTCGCCTGGGCGCTGGTGCGCGACGAGCTCGAGCAGCGGCTCGCCAACGACCCCGAGGTGGCTCGGGTCCGCGACGAGGTGCGGGCCGAGGTGCTGGCCGGACGCATGCCGGCGGCCACCGCGGCCGACCGCATCCTCGCCGCCTGGGACGCGTAGCTCCCTGAGCCCGGACGCACGACGGCCCCGGCACCCTCGCGGGTCCGGGGCCGTCGTGGCTCAGCGGGTCAGGCGTGCGCCCAGTCCGGGTTCCAGCCCTCGACCTCGTCGGCCGCGCGCGAGGCGGGACCGGTGTAGACGGCCGACGGACGGATGAGGCGTCCGGTGCGCTTCTGCTCCAGGATGTGCGCGCTCCAGCCGGCGGTGCGGGCGGAGGTGAACATCGCCGTGAACATGTGCGGCGGGATCTGCGCGTAGTCCAGGACGATGGCCGCCCAGAACTCCACGTTCGTCTCCAGCACGCGGTCGGGACGGCGCTCGCGCAGCTCGGCCAGGGCGGCCTGCTCGAGCGCCTCGGCGACCTCGGCCCGCGGGGCGTTGAGCTCCTTGGCCGTGCGGCGCAGGGTGCGGGCGCGGGGGTCCTCGGCGCGGTAGACGCGGTGGCCGAAGCCCATGAGGCGCTCGCCGCCGTCGAGCAGCTTCTTGACGTACGCGCGGGCGTCGCCGAGCTGCTCGACCTCCTCGATCATGGTCAGCACGCGCGCCGGGGCGCCGCCGTGCAGCGGGCCGGACATGGCGCCGACGGCACCCGACAGGGCCGCCGCGGCGTCCGCGCCGGTGGAGGCGATGACGCGGGCGGTGAACGTCGAGGCGTTCATGCCGTGCTCGGCGGCCGAGACCCAGTAGGCGTCGATCGCCTTGACGTGGTCGGGGTTCACCTCGCCGCGCCAGCGGGTCAGGAAGCGCTCGGTGATCGTCGAGCACTTGTCGATCTCGCTCTGCGGCACGAACGGCTGGCCCACGCCGCGCGCGGCCTGGGCGACGTACGACAGCACCATCACGGCGGTGCGGGCGAGGTCGTCGCGGGCCTGATCGTCGGAGATGTCGTACAGCTGCTTCATGCCCCATGCGGGCGCGGTCAGCGCGATGGCGCTCTGCACGTCGGCGCGGATGTCACCCGAGTGCACGGGGATGGGGAACGGCTCCGCGGGCGGCAGGCCGGGCTCGTAGGCGCCGTCGACCAGCAGGCCCCAGATCTTCTCGAACGGCACGCGGCCGACGAGGTCGTCGATGTCGACGCCGCGGTAGCGCAGCGCAGACCCTTCCTTGTCGGGCTCGGCGATCTCGCTCTCGAACGCGATCACGCCCTCGAGGCCGTGGTGGACTTCAGTCATGGGCTCATCATGCCCTGCCCGGTCGTACCGTGTCCCCGTGGATCTCAGGCTCGCGCAGATGCGCACCGAGTACGCCCGCGAGGGACTCGACGAGCACGCCGCCGGGGACGACCCCGTCGCGCTGTTCCAGCGATGGCTGGACGAGGCGATGACCGCGGGCGTGCCCGAGCCCAACGCGATGTCCGTCGCGACGGCCACGCCCGACGGCGTCCCCTCGGCCCGCGTCGTGCTGCTCAAGGACTTCGACGAGCGGGGCGCGGTGTTCTTCACCCGCTACACCTCCCGCAAGGGCGAGGAGCTCGAGCGCAACCCGCGGGCCGCCGCCGTCATGCTCTGGCACCCGCTCCAGCGCCAGGTGCGCATCGAGGGCCGGGTCGAGCGGCTCGAGGCGGAGGCCTCGGACGCCTACTTCGCCTCCCGCCCTCGCGGCGCCCAGGTCGGCGCGGTCGCCTCGCCGCAGTCGCACGTCCTGGCCGGACGCGACGAGCTCGAGCGCCTCGTCGCCGACGCCGAGCGGACGTTCGAGGGTCGCGAGGTGCCGCGGCCCGGCGACTGGGGCGGCTACCGCATCGCCCTGGAGCGGGTCGAGTTCTGGCAGGGCCGCGAGAGCCGGCTGCACGACCGGCTCGTCTTCACCCCCGGCGACGGCGGCTGGGACCGGGTGCGTCTCGCCCCCTGAGCCTGGCCGTTCCGGGCCATGTCGCATAGCCCGAAATAACTACTGCCGCGACGGAAGTCAAGACTGCACCTGGGGCCCGGACGCGCCTAGCGTCGAGGGGACACACGAGCCAGGGGGAACCATGATCCGTCGCAGCATCGCCTCGATGGCCGGCCTGGGGGCGCTCGTCGCCGCCGGCCTGGCCGTCCCGTCGGCCGCGGGGGCCGCGCCCGACCCGGCATCCGCACCGGTCGAGCGCACCGCCGTCAGCACCGCCGCGCAGGAGCGCGCCGGGACCTACTGGACGCCGGAGCGGATGCGCCGGGCCCAGGACGCGGACGTGCTGGTGCGCGACGCCGCCCGGCGCGAGGCGTCCGACTCGTCCGACCGGGCCGTCGCCCAGGGCGCTCCGACGGTGGTCGGCGGCCGCACGGCGGCGCCGCGACCGAAGCGCCAGGCCGATGTCGACGGCGGGCTGTACTCCGGTGGCGGCACCGTGGCGCGCACGACCGGCAAGGTGTTCTTCACGCTGGCCGGCAGCGACTACGTCTGCTCGGGCAGCTCGACGCAGGCGGCGAATGAGAGCCTCGTGCAGACCGCCGGGCACTGCCTCAACGAGGGTCCCGGCGACTTCGCCACGAACTTCACCTTCGTCCCGGCCTACGACCGGGGCAGTGCCCCGTACGGGCAGTTCGCCGCCACCGAGCTGCTGACGACGACGCAGTGGGCCGACCAGGGCGACCTCGACTACGACGTCGGCTACGCCGTGGTGGGCCCGTCCGGCGGCCGGACGCTGGCCGACGCGGTCGGCGCCCAGGGCGTGGGCTTCAACCTGGCGCGCGGCGCCTACACGTACGCGTTCGGCTACCCGGCGGCCGCGCCCTACGACGGCGAGGAGCTGGCCTGGTGCCACGGCACCGTCGCGCAGGACACCTACGGCGGCAGCCAGGACCAGGGCCTGGTCTGCGACATGACCGGCGGCTCGTCCGGCGGCCCGTGGTTCAGCGGCTACGACGAGACGACCGGGCTGGGCACGCTGACCTCGGTCAACTCCTTCAAGTACAACCTCGGTCCGCAGCGCGACCGGATGTTCGGCCCCTACCTGGGCAGCGTGGTGCAGGCGGTGTACCAGCAGGCCCAGGGCTGAGCGCCCGGCGAGCGACGGGGACGGCCTCAGGTCGTCCCCGTCGCTGCGTCCGCCGCCCCTCAGTTCAGGACGGCGATGGCCGCGTTGAGCGTCGTGGCGTACAGCGTCCAGGCCAGGTACGGGACCATGAGCCAGGCCGCGGCCACCGACGAGCGGCGGAACCGCCACACGCACAGCGCGACCAGGACGTCGAGCACGAGGATGACCACGAGGCCGGGCCACAGCCACTGCAGCGCGAAGAACACCGGGCTCCAGGCCAGGTTGAACGCGAGCTGCGTCCACCACAGCCCGAGCCCGCCGCCACGACGCCAGACCAGCCAGGCGGCCACGGCCATGGCGACGTAGAGCACGGTCCAGACCGGTCCGAACACCCAGCTCGGCGGGTTCCACGGCGGCTTCTCGGCGTCCTGGTACCAGCCGGTCGTCTCGCCGGCGTTGGCCCACGCGCCGAGCGCGGCGACGACCGCGGTGGCCGCGAGCAGGCCGACCAGGACGAGCCACGGACGCGGCGATCGGCGGTCGGTGCGGGTGGCGACGTCGGCGGTGCTCATGCCCTCCACCCCAGCACGGGCCGCGGACGCCTGCACGTCCGTTCACCCGCGGGACGCGGCGGGTTGGCGTCCCCGACACGGGAACGGCGCAGCCTGGGGACGTGGTGGACGAGCTGACGGTCCTGCTCCTGGCCCTGGCGGCCGCGTTCGCCGAGTCCGGGCTCGGCCTCGGCGCGGTGGTGCCGGGGGAGACGTTCGTCGTCGTGCTGGCCGCGACGGCCGGTGGGGGCTGGGCGGCGGTGGCCCTCGGTGCCGCCGTGACCGTGGGCGCGTGCCTGGGCGACCACGTGGGCTACGTCCTCGGCCGCCGCCACGGCGACCGGCTGCGCCGCTCCCGCGTCGTGCAGCGCGTGGGCGTGCAGCACCTGGACCGGGCGACGGCCACGATGCGCCGGCACGGGGCCGCGGCCGTGGTGCTCACCCGGCTCGTGCCGGTCGTGCGGACGCTGACCCCGGCCGCCGCGGGTGCGTCGGGCCTGCCCTACCCCCGGTTCCTGGGCGCCTCGCTGTGCGGGTCGGCGCTCTGGGCGACGGTCTACGTCGGCGGCGGCAGCCTGGCCGGCGCCGTCGGCCACGCCCTGACGGACGTGGCCGGCCGCGCGGGCTGGCTCGTGCTGGTGGCCGTCGCGTCCCTCGTGGTGCCGCCGCTGCTGGTGCGCCTGCTCGGCGGACGGCGTCCGGGGGTGGCCGCCCCCGAGCTGGCCGCCCTGGAGCGGGACGTCGTGGTGCGCCGGCGGGCGTCGACGTCGCCGCTCATCGGCGACGTGCAGCTCTAGGCGAAGCGGGCGGGGTCGACCTCGATCCAGACCTGCTCGGCGCGACCCACGAGCGTCCCGGCGTCGTCGTAGAGCGCGGTGTCGGTGAGGAACTTGCGCCCGGACCGCTCCGCGAGGCGTCCGACCGACGCGTAGGTGCGGCCGGCGACCAGCGGCTCGACGACCTGGGCGGTCATGCGGCCCAGCACCATGACGTGCTCGGAGAAGTCGGCCGCCCATCCGCCCGGGCAGTCGAGCGCCGCCCAGGCCACCGG
Organism: Aeromicrobium sp. IC_218; assembly: GCF_004336805.1. Taxonomy (GTDB): domain Bacteria; phylum Actinomycetota; class Actinomycetes; order Propionibacteriales; family Nocardioidaceae; genus Aeromicrobium. Next base: position 145,858 of record NZ_SJXM01000007.1, on the reverse strand, counting down.
CGCGCCGAGCGTGCCGTCGGGCTCGGCGAACGCCTCGTGGGCGTGGAACGGGCCAGCCACCCGGTCGTCGCCGACCGGTCCGGTGAACAGCCGCAGGCCGTCGCCGTCGCCGCGCTGGGTGCCGCAGGTGAAGCAGCGGTCGAACGGGTGGTGGCGGAAGCCGGGGTACGCGGCGAGCCCCTGCTCGACCTGCTCGGCGGTGGGGGCGGCCGGCACGTCGCGGACGAACTCACCGTCCGCCGCCTCGCCGACGACTGTGCCGCCGTGGGTCAGCAGCCGGGTGTGGCCCTCGGCGTGCTCCCAGGTGAGCGGCGCGCCGAGCGGTGGCGGGACGCGCAGGGTGGCCGTGACCGGCCGGTCCGTCGCGTGCGCCTGGGCGAGCAGGCCGCTGACGTAGCCGCCGTTGCCCGAGCCGTCCGGTCCGTTGAACTGAGCCGAGATCGTCACCATGGCGCGAACCTACCGGTCGCGCAGGGCGGCCAGCCGGGCCAGCGCCTCCCGACGCTCGGCGGCGTGGTCGACCAGCGGGGGCGGGTAGTCCGCGGGCGGCTCGGGCATCTCCCACGGCTCGTGGACGAACCCGCGGGGGACGTCGGCGAGCTCGGGCACCCAGCGGCGGACGTACGCGCCGTCGGGGTCGAACTTCTTGCCCTGCGACACCGGGTTCATCACCCGGAAATAGGGCGCGGCGTCGGTGCCGCAACCGGCCACCCACTGCCAGCCGTGCTGGTTGTTGGCCAGGTCGCCGTCGACGAGGTGACCCAGGAAGTGGCGGGCCCCGTGCTGCCACTCCAGGTGCAGGTCCTTGACCAGGAAGCTGGCGGTGATCATCCGGACGCGGTTGTGCATCCAGCCCTCGGCCCGCAGCTGGCGCATGCCGGCGTCCACGATCGGGATGCCCGTGCGTCCCTCGCGCCACGCGTCCAGGTCGCCGCCGGGCTCGTCGTACTCCATGTGCGCGAAGCGCCGGTCGTAGTAGTCGCGGGCCGAGTCCGGACGCTCGTGCAGGACGCCGGCGTAGAAGTCGCGCCAGGCCAGCTGGCGCGTGTAGGCGCCGGCGCCGCGGGAGCGCAGCGGCGCCAGGTCGGCCAGCATCGTCCGCGGGTGGATCTCGCCCCACTTCAGGTGCACCGACATGCGCGACGTGCCCCGCTCGAGGGCCGGGACGTCGCGGGTGTCGTCGTAGTCGCGGACGTGGGCGTCCAGCCAGGTGCGCCAGTGCCGGCGGGCCGCGTCCTCCCCGGCGTCGGGCAGGTCGGTGCCGTCGGGCACGCGGGCGTCGGGGATCGCGTGCGTCCGGCCCGGCGGGGTCTGCCAGTCGACGGCGGCCGGGTCCACGTCCGGCGCGGGAGCCCGCCAGCCGTGCTCGGTCCAGGCCCGGTGGAACGGGGTGAACACCTTGAACGGCGTGCCGGTCTTCGTGCTCAGGCGGCCGGGGGCGACGGCGTACGGCGAGCCGGTGCGCACGAGCGCGACCCCGTCGTCGGCCAGCGCCCGCTCGACGGCCTCGTCGCGCCGTGCGCCGTAGGGGCCGTAGTCGGCGGCGACGTGGACGCTCGCGGCGCCGGCGGCCCGGGCCACGCGCGGCACCTCGGCGACCGGGTCGCCGTGCACGACGTGCAGGCCGCCGACGCGCTCGGACAGGTCGCGCAGGGACGCCGCCAGGTACGCGCGCCGGACGTCCCCGGCCGGGCCCCAGAGGGTGTCGTCGAGCACGAAGAGCGGGACGACGCGACCGTCCGCGGCCGCGATCGCGTCCACGAGGGCGGGGTTGTCGCCGAGCCGCAGGTCGCGGCGGAACCACAGGACGCTGGAGGGCACGTCACGACTCTGGCCGGTCCCGTGCCCCGGCGCCAGACGAGGCGCGGAGACGGGTTCGGGTCCTCGCCCACCGATGCGACACAATGGGGTCCGTGAGCGACCTGATCGACACCACCGAGATGTACCTCCGCACCATCTTCGAGCTGGAGGAGGAGGGCATCGTCCCGCTGCGCGCGCGCATCGCCGAGCGGCTGCACCAGAGCGGTCCGACCGTGTCCCAGACGGTGGCGCGCATGGAGCGCGACGGCCTGCTCACGGTGGGCGGCGACCGCCACCTGGAGCTGTCCGAGCGCGGCCGTCAGCTCGCCACGCGGGTCATGCGCAAGCACCGGCTCGCCGAGCGCCTGCTGACCGACGTCATCGGTCTGGAGATCGAGTACGTCCACGAGGAGGCGTGCCGCTGGGAGCACGTCATGTCCGAGCAGGTGGAGCGTCGCCTCATTGAGCTGCTCGAGCACCCCACCGAGTCGCCCTACGGCAACCCGATCCCCGGCCTGGCCGAGCTCGGCGACCCGCACGGCATGGTCAACTCCTTCCTCGACGGCGTCCTGCCGCTGCCGCAGGTGGCCGGTGCCACCGAGCCGTCGCGCGTCGTGGTGCGCCGCATCGCCGAGGAGCTGCAGAAGGACACCGAGGTCATGTCGGTGCTGCGCCGCGTCGGAGCGCTGCCGGGCAACGACATCCTGGTCTCGCGCACGATCAGCGGCATCACCGTCGCCCGCCAGGGCGAGACCGCCGAGATCGACCACGACGCCGCCTCGCACGTCTTCGTCAGCGCCTGACGGGTCGCGCCCCGCTCAGCCCTTGCGCGGGGGCAGCGGGACGAAGTAGCTCGTCCGCCGCACGTACGACTCCCAGCCGGGCTTGCGCTGCTGACCCTGCTCGTTGAGCTTGGCCCCGGTGACGTTGACCAGCGAGTAGGTCATGACCGCCGGGCCGATCAGGGCGACGACGCCCGGCCACGACGAGGCGGCCAGCAGGCCCAGGCCCCACCACACGCACGCGTCGCCGAAGTAGTTCGGGTGCCGGGTGTATCGCCACAGCCCGGTGTCCATGACCTGGCCCCGGTTGGCCGGGTCGCGCTTGTAGACCTCGAGCTGGCGGTCGCCGACCGTCTCGAAGAACAGGCCGACCGCCCACACCACGACGCCGAGCACGACGAGCCAGGTCACGTGGCCCTCGTTCTGCGGGCCGACCATGAGCGGCGCCGCGACGACGTACATGCCCAGCCCCTGCGGCCCGAGGACGCTGCGCACCGCGGTCTGCCCGAAGCTGCGGTCGGGGTGGCGGTCCAGGACGTCCTGGTAGCGCGGGTCCTCGCCCTTGCCGTGGTTGCGTCGGTGGACGTGGGTGCCGAGCCGGACCGCCCACACGGTGGTGAGCCCGAGCAGCAGCCACCGCGTCAGCGCGTCCCCGTCGCCGGCCAGCGAGACGATCGTGGCGGCGACGGCGACTGGCACGAACCCCAGGCCCCACACGGTGTCGACCACCGAGAGCAGGCCGGTCCGCCGGGCCCAGAGGTACGTGAGGGCCATCGTCAGCAGGACCGCGACGGCCCCGGCGAGCAGCGCCCAACCGGTCTGCGACAGGTCGTTCGGGCTCACGCGTCGTCCCAGTCGCGGACGAGCGGGAAGGCGCTCGCGCCGTCCGGACCGGGCTTCACCGCGAGCACCTGGTCGACGCCCATGCGGTTCTCCTCGAAGGCCAGCGCGCCGCCGACCAGGTAGAGCCGCCAGACCCGGGCGTTCTCGATGCCGGCCACGCGGACCGCCTCGTCCCAGTGCGACTCGAGGTTGTGCAGCCAGCCGGCGACGGTGAGCGGGTAGTGCTCGCGCAGCGCCTGGACGTCGCGGATCTCGAGGCCCGGCTCGCTGATCATCTGGAGCGTGCGCCACAGCGGCTTCATGTGCATGTCGGGCGCGATGTAGGTCTCGATGAACGGGCCACCGCCGGGACGGTCACCCTTCTGACCGTTGCTGCGCGACATCTGCTGGATGAGCACCCGGCCGCCGGGGCGCAGGTAGCGGTGGATGGCCGCGGTGAACTCGGCGTACTCGGCGTCGCCGACGTGCTCGCCCATCTCCAGGGACGCGACCGCGTCGATCTGGCCGTCGCCGACCCCGGCGCCGCTGAGGTCGCGGAAGTGGCGCAGGCTCACGTCGACGCGCCCGGCCAGGCCCCGCTCGGCCGCCCGGGCCAGGACGAAGTCGCGCTGCTCGGACGACAGCGTCACGCCCACGACGTGGACGCCGTAGTGCTCGGCGGCGTGCAGCGCCAGCGCGCCCCACCCGCAGCCGATGTCGACCAGCCGCTTGCCCGGGCCGAGGTCGAGCTTGCGGCAGACCAGGTCGAGCTTGTCGCGCTGGGCCTGCTCGAGCGGGACGTCCGGCGTGCGGTGGAAGCCGGACGAGTACGTCATCTGCGGGTCGAGCACGAGCTCGTAGAAGTCGTTGGACAGGTCGTAGTGGTGCGAGATGGCCTCGCGGTCGCGCTCGCGCGAGTGCAGGTCGCCGCTCAGCTGCGCCTCGGCGGCGGGCACCTCGGGACGACGGCCGACGGCGCCGACCCGCACCGCGAGCCACGCGGCCCGCGCGGCGAGCCGCGGCGTGATGCGCACCTGACCGGCCTGCGGGTCGGCCGCACGCGCGTCACGCACGGCGGCCCACAACGTCCGGAAGCCGTCGCCCAGATCGCCCTCGACGTCCAGCCAGCCCTTCACGTAGGCGCGGGCGACGCCGAGCTCGCCGGGGGAGTGCAGGACGTGGCGCAGGGCGCGCTTGTCGGACACGACGACGGTCGGGGCGCCGGACGGGCCCGCCACGCTCCCGTCCCACAGGCGCAGGCGGACGGGGAGGGGCATGCCGAGGGCGTCCTCGGCGAGGGAGTGGAGCGCGGCTGCCTTGTTCACGCGGACAGTCAACCGTCCCGCCCCAACCTCGGCGACTCCAGCAGCCGTGTGGTCGTCAGGGGTGCCTGGCATGCTTGGACGCATGGCAGCGGGCGGCGCACAGAGGTGGTTCTCCCGCACGGGGTCGCTGACGCTCGGCTGGTTGCTCGTGGTCGTCGGCATCCCGCTCATGCCCCTGCCCGGTCCGGGCACGATCGTGCTCGTCGCCGGCGTCGCGCTGCTCTCGCGCCACTACACCTGGGCGGCGCGGGTGCTCGACCCGCTCGAGACGAAGGCGGTCGAGGCCGCGCGCTACGGCGTCGCCACCTGGCCGCGCATCGCGCTGAGCTTCCTGGGCGGCGTCTGGCTCATGGCCCTGGCCGTCGTGTGGACGATCGACCCGCGCATCCCTGAGCTCGAGGTGCTGGGCATCGGCCTGGGCCCGCACCTGCCCGCCGGGGGCTGGGGCACGGGCCTCGGCCTGGCCGTGTCGGCGATCGCCGCGTGGGCGCTGCTGCTCTACAGCGTCAGGCGCTGGCGTCCGTCACCACAGGACGGCGATGAAGACGTTGACGAGCGCGAGGGCACCGACGGCATGGAAGAGGCCCGCTGACGGCTGCGCGCCGGCCTGCTTGGCCTGCTTCTGGCCGACGAACGCCAGCACGGTGACCACGAGCGCGATGACGAGCTTGACCCCGAGCTTCACGTGGTTCGGGTCGCCGTCGTACGGACGGGCGTCCGTGCTCTCCCACAGGCCGAGCAGGACGATGCCGGTCAGCAGCGCCGACGCGGCGCCGTGGAACATGCCGGGCACCACCACGCGCGTGCGCATGTGGGTGAGCCAGCCGCCGATGACGATGGCCCACGAGACGAGGTGCAGGACGACGATCAGCTCGTAGAGGGTCTCCATGGCGTCATCGTAGGGAACCGCGACGCCGGCTCCCGGAGCGCCTCAGGCCTTCTGCAGCAGGGCCAGCACGTCGCGCTCGAGCGCCCGGCCGACCGCGCCGCCGGGGGAGACCCGGCGGTGGTCGGGCGAGACGGTCTGGCCGTCCTCGAACAGGTCGACCACGCGCGGGTCGACGTACGACGAGCGGGCGACGGCCGGCGTGTTGCCCAGGTGGTCGGAGACCTCGCGCATCGCCGCGGTGATCGCCCGCTTGCGGGCCGTCTTGGTGCTCGCCGGGCTGCCGGCCAGCGCGAGCGCCGCGATGACCGTGCCCCGCCAGGTGCGGAAGTCCTTGGCCGTGTGGTCGTCGCCGAGCTTCGCCTTGACGTAGGCGTTCACGTCGGACGCGTCCACGTGGTGCCACGCGTCGTCCTCGCGGAAGACCAGCAGGCGCGGGTCGTCGTCGTCGCGGTCGACCAGGTCGCGCAGCACCGCGACGACCCGCTTGTCGCGCACCGTGACCTCGACGTCCTGGCCGGACTTGCCCACGTAGTGGAAGTCCAGCGCCGTGCTCCCGTGCGGGGTGACGTGGTCGCGCTCGATGGTGGTGAGCCCGTAGGAGCCGTTCTCCTCGGTGTAGCGCTCGGACCCGATGCGGAAGATGCCCAGGTCGAGCAGCGCGAACGCGGCCGCGACGACCTGGGTGCGGCCGAGCTCCTCGCCGGGGGCGGCGGTCAGGTCGCGGCGCGTGGCCGCGCGGCGCCTGACCAGCGTTGCGGCGAACAGCTCGATGCGCTCGAACTTCTGCAGGTCGCGCTTGGTGCGCCAGTCCGGGTGGTACAGGTACTGGCGGCGTCCGGCGTCGTCGGTGCCCACGGCCTGGAGGTGGCCGTTGGGGTGCGGGCAGATCCAGACGTCCTTCCAGGCCGGCGGGATGACCAGGTTCTTGCAGCGCACCACGTCCTCGGGCTCGAGCGGGCCGCCGTCCTGGTCCAGGTAGCGGAAGCCGCGGCCCTGCTTCACGCGGTGCCAGCCGGGTCCTTGGCACGTCACTCGTCGCAGCCTCACCATGGTGCGATCACCGTAGGGCCGCTGCGCGGGACCCGCTCGTCGGCGCGGTCTGGTGCCGCGGGAGACGGCGCGCTACGCTAGGTCGTACAACTTTCAACTAGTAGAGGACGCGGTCATGGCAGCGCAGCTCGAGCTCGGTCTGGACACCTTCGGCGACGTCACCGTCGACCTCGACGGACGTCCCGTGCACCCGGCGCAGGTCGTCCGCGACGTCGTCGAGGAGGCCGTGCTCGCCGACCAGGTGGGGCTCGACTTCATCGGCCTGGGCGAGCACCACCGCGAGGACTTCGCGATCTCCTCGCCCGAGACCGTGCTGGCCGCGATCGCCGCACGCACCGAGCGCATCCGGCTCGGCTCGGCGGTCACGGTGCTGAGCTCGGACGACCCCATCCGCGTCTACGAGCGGTTCGCGACCGTCGACGCGCTGTCGGACGGACGCGCCGAGGTCGTGCTCGGGCGCGGCTCGTTCACCGAGTCCTTCCCGCTGTTCGGCTTCGACCTGGACCGCTACGAGGAGCTGTTCGAGGACAAGCTCTCGCTGTTCGCCGAGGCCGTGAAGGAGCAGCCGATCACCTGGTCGGGCACCACGCGCCCGCCGCTGACCGACCAGTCGGTCTTCCCGCCCACCGCGAACGGGCTGACCACGTGGATCGGCGTGGGCGGCAGCCCCGAGTCGGTCGTGCGCACCGCTCGCTACGGGTTCGGCCTGTTCCTGGCCATCATCGGCGGCGACCCCGTGCGCTTCCGGCCGTACGTCGACCTGTTCCACGACGCGCTGCAGAAGATGGACCAGCCGGCCAAGCCGCTCGCCGTGCACTCGCCCGGCTACGTCGCCGACACCGACGAGCAGGCGCGCGAGGAGCTGTACGAGCACTTCCAGGCCCAGCGCGCCCGCATCGGTGCGCAGCGCGGCTGGCCCGCCCCGACCCGCCTGCAGTTCGAGCAGGAGGCCAGCCCGCACGGCTCGCTGTACGTCGGCTCGCCCGAGACGGTGGCGCGCAAGATCGTCCGCACGGTGCAGGCGCTGGGCGCGGACCGCTTCGACCTGAAGTACTCCAACGGCGCCGTGCCGCACCCGCAGCTCATGCACGGCATCGAGCTCTACGGCACCAAGGTCGCGCCGATGGTGCGCGACATGCTCGCCGGCTCCTGACCGTCCCGTCCTCGCTGAGTGTGACGTTTCGGGGGTGGAACGGTCGTTCTCACCCCCGAAACGTCACACTCAGCGCGTGGGGGAGCGCTGCAGGTCGGTGGCCAGCAGCGCGGCGTGCAGGGAGGTGCGCACCTCGGCCTCGGTGAGGGACGCGTCCAGGACGCGCTCGAGCTTGGCCAGGCGGTCGTAGAGCACCGGACGCGAGACGCCCAGCGCCGCGGCGGCCGCCGCCTTGCTGCCCCAGTGCTCGAGCACCGCACGCAGGACGCCCATCAGGTCGGTGCCGTCGCGGGCGTCGGCCCGCTCGACCGGGGCGAGCTCGCGCTCGGCGAAGGCGCGCAGGCGGTCGTCGTCGTGGAGCAGCACGAGCAGGCCGCGCAGGTGGACGTCGTGCAGCCGGTTCACGCCACGGTCGCGTCCGGGCCGGCCGGCGACGGCCGCCATCACCTGCATCGCCTCGCGCAGCGTGCGGTCGGCCGACCGCAGGTCCGGCACGCGCGTGCCGGCCGCGGCGACCAGGGCCACCCGGGTGCGGACGTGCTCGACCAGCCGGTCGACGGCCCGCTCGGGGTCCTGCCGGGCCGGCACCGTCACCAGCAGCCGCACGTCGCTCTCGAACGCGGCGACCAGCGCGTGGAGGCCGATCGCCTGGACGCCGCGCGTGCAGGCCATGACCAGCGTGTCGAGCGCCGCGGACTGGCCGCTGAGCGGCTCGTCCCCGGCCGGGCGCAGCGCGAGGCCCACGACGTGTCCCGGCCGGGCGGGCAGCCCGGCCAGCTCGGCCCGGCGGACGAGCTCGGCGTCGGGCGGTCCGGCGAGCATCCCGAGGACGAGCTCGTGGTGGGCCCGGCGCACACGGCTGTCGCGGGTGCGGTCGTGCAGGCGGTGCATGGCCAGGGCGGCGGCGCCGCGCTCGGCGACGGTCACCAGCCGGGCGGCGGGCTCGGCGGTGGCCCCGATGACCAGCCGGCCCCACTCGCGCTCGCGGCGACCCAGCCCGGTGACCAGCCAGCCGTTGCTGGGGTCCCAGAACGTCCGCTCGTCGCTGCGCACGGTGCGCGAGCGGCGTTCCCAGTCGTCCAGGAAGTGGGTCGAGGCGCCGGGGCCGGGCCGGTAGTCGACGACCCGGTGCTGGGCGCTCTCCAGGACGACCGGCGCGCCGGCCAGCCGCTCGACCGCGGCCAGGATCTCGTCCGGGCCGGCCTCGGCGATGCTCAGCTCGGTGAAGGTCTCGTGGACGCGCTGGGACTCGCGCAGCTCCTCGAGCTGCTCGTCGACCAGGCGCTCGCCGACGGCCTGGGTGATCGCGGCGAAGCGCACCTCGCGGCGCAGCGCGACGAGCGGCAGGCCGAGCTCGTCGCACGCTCCGACCAGCGCCGGCGGCAGGCTCGACCAGCGACGTCCGAGCTCGACCATGAGGCCGACGGCGTCGGAGTCGACCAGGCTGCGGACGAACCCGCGCAGCGCCTCGTCGTGGTCGGGCAGGGCGATACCGGTGGTCAGCACCAGGTCGCCGCCGCGCAGCAGCGGGGCGATGTCGGCCAGCTCGGTGGTGTGCACCCAGCGCACCGGACGGTCGACCAGGTGGCCGGCGGCCAGCACCGCCGGGTCGGCGCTGCGCACCGCCGACATGGCCAGCACGTCGCTGAGCGTGAGCATCCGACCTCCTCCGTCCGACACCGCGTCGGTCGCGCGCACGAGATCCTACGGAACGTCGGCACCGCGGCGAGCGGCTTTCCGGGAGGATCGTCCCAGACCGACAGGGAGGACCCTCATGACGACCACCATCGCGCACTGGGCCGCGGGCGAGCCGTTCGCCGGCACGAGCGACCGCTACGCCGACGTGACCAACCCGGCGACCGGCGAGGTGACCGGACGCGTCGCGCTCGCGTCGGCCGAGGACGCCGCGCACGTCATCGCCACCGCGGACGCCGCCGCCGCGGAGTGGGGCCGGACGTCGCTGGCCCGGCGCACCCAGGTCGTCTTCGCCTTCCGCGAGCTGCTGAACGCCCGCAAGGAGGAGCTCGCGGCGCTCATCACCGCCGAGCACGGCAAGGTCCACTCCGACGCGCTGGGCGAGATCGCCCGCGGCCAGGAGGTCGTGGAGTTCGCGTGCGGCATCTCGCACCTGCTCAAGGGCGGGCAGTCGCCGCAGGTCTCGACCGGCATCGACGTGCACTCGCGCCGCGAGCCGCTCGGCGTCGTCGGCATCATCAGCCCGTTCAACTTCCCGGCGATGGTGCCCATGTGGTTCTTCCCGGTCGCCATCGCGGCCGGCAACGCCGTCGTGCTGAAGCCGAGCGAGAAGGACCCGTCCGCGTCGCTGTGGCTGGCCGCGCTGTGGAAGGAGGCCGGCCTGCCCGACGGCGTCTTCACCGTGCTGCAGGGCGACAAGGTCGCCGTCGACGCGCTGCTGGAGAGCCCGGTCGTCCAGGCGGTCAGCTTCGTGGGCTCCACCCCGATCGCCGAGTACGTCTACGAGACCGCGTCGCGCCACGGCAAGCGCGTCCAGGCCCTCGGCGGCGCCAAGAACCACATGGTGGTGCTGCCCGACGCCGACCTGGACGTCGCCGCCGACGCGGCGGTCAACGCCGGCTACGGCAGCGCCGGCGAGCGCTGCATGGCGGTCAGCGTCCTGGTGGCCGTCGGCGAGGTGGCCGACGAGCTCGTCGCCCGCATCGCCGACCGCACGCGGACGATCCTGGTCGGCGACGGCAGCGCCGAGGCCGGCGCCGAGCGCGAGGCCGACATGGGTCCGCTCGTCACCCAGGCCCACCGCGACAAGGTCGCCTCGTTCATCGACTCCGGCGAGCAGGCCGGCGCCAAGGTCGTCGTCGACGGACGCGACGTCGCCGCCCGGGGCGCCGAGGGCGGCTTCTACCTCGGCCCCACCCTGTTCGACCACGTCACGCCCGAGATGGACGTCTACACCGAGGAGATCTTCGGCCCCGTGCTGTCGGTCGTCCGCGTCGACACCTACGACGAGGCCGTCGCGCTCATCAACGCCAACCCCTACGGCAACGGCACCGCGATCTTCACCAACGACGGGGGAGCGGCCCGCCGGTTCGAGTCGGACGTGACCGTCGGCATGATCGGCGTCAACGTGCCGGTCCCGGTGCCGGTCGCCTACTACTCCTTCGGCGGCTGGAAGAAGTCGCTGTTCGGCGACACCCACGCGCACGGCGTCGAGGGCGTCCACTTCTTCACCCGCGGCAAGGTCGTCACCAGCCGCTGGATCGACCCGGCCAACCGGCCCACCGGCGGCCTCGAGCTGGGGTTCCCGCGCAATGTCTGAGCCGACGACGACCGAGCTGGTCGACCTCACGCCCGAGCGCACGTACGAGCTGGACCGCGCGCACGTCTTCCACTCCTGGTCCGCCCAGGGCGCCCTGACGCCGATGGTGGTCACCAAGGCCGAGGGCTCGCACGTCTGGGACGGCGCGGGCGACCGCTACCTGGACTTCACGTCCCAGCTGGTGTTCACCAACCTCGGCCACCAGCACCCGCGCGTCGTCGCGGCGATCCAGGAGCAGGCCGCGCACCTGTGCACGGTGGCGCCGGCGTTCGCGAACGCCGCGCGTTCGGAGGCCGCGCGGCTCATCGCCTCGCACACGCCCGGCGACCTGGACAAGGTGTTCTTCACCAACGGCGGCGCGGACGCCAACGAGCACGCCATCCGCATGGCCCGGCTGCACACCGGACGCCACAAGGTGCTCTCGACGTACCGCTCGTACCACGGCGGCACCCAGCTGGCGGTCAACGTGACCGGCGACTGGCGCCGGCACGACAACGACCACGCCTCGACCGGCACGGTGCACTTCTTCGGCCCGTACCTGTACCGCAGCGCCTTCCACGCGCAGACCGAGGCGGAGGAGTGCGAGCGGGCGCTGGAGCACCTCGAGCAGACGATCGTCCTGGAGGGTCCGACCACGATCGGGGCCATCGTGCTGGAGTCGATCCCCGGCACCGCGGGCATCATGCTGCCGCCGGCCGGCTACCTGGCCGGGGTGCGCGAGCTGTGCGACCGGTTCGGCATCGTCATGATCGCCGACGAGGTGATGGCCGGGTTCGGCCGCGCCGGCCGCTGGTTCGCCATCGACCGCGACGACGTCGTCCCGGACCTGCTCACCTTCGCCAAGGGCGTGAACTCCGGCTACGTCCCGATGGGCGGCGTGGCCATCAGCCCGGCGATCGCGGCGACCTTCGACGAGCGGGTCTACCCCGGCGGGCTCACCTACTCCGGGCACCCGCTGGCCGCGGCGGCCGCCGTCGCGACGATCCGGACGATGGAGGACGAGCGCGTCGTCGAGCACGCGGCCGCCCTGGGCGCCGAGGTGTTCGCGCCCGGCCTGGCCGCGCTCGCCGACGAGCACGCCTGGGTCGGCGAGGCCCGCGGCACCGGCGCGTTCTGGGCCGTCGAGCTGGTCGCCGACCCGCAGACCCGCGAGCCGCTCGACGCCGCCCGGGTCGGTGCGGTGGTGGCCGCCTGCAAGCGCCGCGGCCTGCTGCCCATGGCGAACGCCAACCGCATCCACCTCGTGCCGCCGCTGACCACGACCGCCGAGCAGGTGCGCGAGGCGATCGCCAGCCTCGGCGAGGCCCTGGCCGAGGCGTCGGCGTGACCGTGACGTCCGGCCGGTCCGACGCGCTCGCCGGGACGGTGCTGCGTCCGTTGTGGCTCGACACCGCCGACCGGCCCGACCCACGGCCGGCGCTGGCCGCGGACGTGTCGGTCGACCTGCTGGTCGTCGGCGGCGGGTTCACCGGCCTGTGGACGGCCCTGCGCGCGCTCGAGCGCGAGCCCGGACGCCGGGTGCTGCTCGTCGAGCGCGACCGGGTCGCCGAGCACGCCACCGGGCGCAACGGCGGGTTCTGCGAGGCCTCGATCACCCACGGCGAGGCGAACGGGCGCACGCGCTGGCCCGGCGAGTACGACGCCCTGCACGCGATGGGCGTGCGCAACCTCGACGAGATCGAGCGGACGGTCGAGCGGTACGGCATCGAGTGCGGCTTCGTCCGCGGCGGACAGCTCTCGGTCGCGACCCGTCCGCACGAGGTCGCGTGGCTGGAGCCGGACGAGCCGGGCTTCCTGGACGCCGAAGCCGTGCGGGCCTTGGCCGACTCGCCGACCTACCTGGCCGGACGGCTCGACGGTCCCGAGGAGTGCGCGCTGGTCGATCCCGCCCGGCTCGCCTGGGGCCTGGCCGCCGCGGTCGAGAGCCTCGGCGGCACGATCGTCGAGCAGACCACTATCGACCGGCTGGCACGTCGCGGTGGCGCGGTCGAGGCGACGACCGCGTCCGGCACGGTGCGCGCGGCCCGGGTCGTGGTGGCGACGAACGCGTTCCGCGGGCCCCTGCGCCGCACCCGCCTGGGCACGGTGCCGGTCTACGACTACGTGCTGGCCACCGAGCCGCTCACGGACGCCCAGCTGGAGGCGATCGGCTGGGACCCGGCCTTCGGCATCGCCGACTCCGGCAACCACTTCCACTACTACCGGATCACCCCGGACCGGCGGATCCTGTTCGGCGGCTACGACGCGATCTACCACTTCGGTCGCTCGATCGACGCCGGTCACGAGGACCGCACCGCGACGTTCGAGACGCTCGCCCGGCACTTCGCCGAGACCTTCCCGCAGCTGGGCGGCGTGCGGTTCACGCACCGCTGGTCCGGCGTCATCGACACCTCCACCCGGTTCTGCGCGTTCTTCGGCACCGCCCACCGCGGACGCACCGCGTACGCCACGGGCTTCACCGGCCTCGGCGTCGGCGCGTCGCGGTTCGCGGCGGACGTCGTGCTGGACCTGCTCGACGGCCGCCGGACCGAGCGGACGGAGCTGGAGATGGTGCGGCGGCGTCCGCTGCCCTTCCCGCCCGAGCCCTTGGCCTGGATCGGCATCACGCTCACCAGCTGGGCGATGGGCCGCGAGGACCGCACCGGCCGGCGCAACCTGTGGCTCCGCCTGCTCGACCGGCTCGGCCTAGGGTTCGACTCGTGAGCGAGCGGAGCGAGCGAACCATCCAGCGGGTCACGGGCGGGCGTCCGTATCGTGCCTTCTTCTTCACGGAGGTCCGCTCGTGAGTGATCGGAGCGAGCCCGGGACGACCAAGGCGGACGAGCGGCTGCTGGCGGCGGACGTGCAGGCGCACGAGCTGCTGCGCGACGACGCCGGCGGCACCCTGCCGACGTCCTCGACCGTGCTCGGCGAGCTCGGCCACACCGAGGTCGGGCTGTGGGAGGCCGGTCCGGGCACGGACCACGACACCGAGGTCGACGAGGTGTTCGTCGTGCTGGCCGGCGCCGCGACCGTCACCTTCGACGACGGCAGCAGCCTCGCGCTGCGGCCGGGCGTCGCGGTGCGCCTGCACGCGGGCGACCGTACGCGCTGGGACGTCACCGAGCGGCTGCGCAAGCTGTACCTGGCCTGAGCCTCGGACTGACGATCTCGTCCGTGATCTGCCCGAAACGCTTCGGTATCAGAAGGTTCATCCGCCGATCCTCGACGGAATCGGTGGGTTCGGGTACGTTGTCCGCGTGACCGACACCACCTTCTCCAACGTCGTCGACGGCCGGCTCGTCCCCGCCGCGGACGGCCGCACGTACGACGTGATCGACCCCAGCACCGGCCAGGTCTACGCGCAGGCGCCGCTCTCGGCCGCCGAGGACGTCGACCGCGCCTACGCCGCCGCCGAGCGAGCCTTCGAGACCTGGGGCCGCACGACCCCGCAGGAGCGCATGCTCGCGCTGCTCAAGATCGCCGACGCCCTCGAGGCGCGCGCCGAGGAGTTCGTCGCGGCCGAGTCGCGCGACACCGGCAAGCCGCTCGCGATCACGATGAGCGAGGAGATGCCGCCGACGGTCGACCACTTCCGCTTCTTCGCCGGCGCGTGCCGCGTCATGGAGGGCAAGTCGGCCGGCGAGTACCTGGCCGACCACACGTCCTACGTGCGCCGCGAGCCGATCGGCGTCATCGGCCAGGTGACGCCCTGGAACTACCCGCTGCCGATGATGGTCTGGAAGATCGCCCCGGCCCTGGCCGCGGGCAACACCGTCGTGCTCAAGCCGTCCGACACGACGCCCGCGACGTCGACGCTGATGGCAGAGCTCGCGCAGGAGTTCCTGCCGCCGGGCGTCCTCAACGTCGTCACCGGCGACCGCGACACCGGCCGCGCGCTGGTCGCGCACCGCACGCCGCAGATGGTCGCCATCACCGGCTCGGTGCGCGCCGGCATGGAGGTCGCCGGGGCGGCCGCCACCGACCTCAAGCGCGTCCACCTCGAGCTCGGCGGCAAGGCGCCGGTCGTGGTGTTCGACGACGCCGACGTCGAGAAGGCGGCCGAGGCCATCGCCGGGGCCGGCTACTTCAACGCCGGACAGGACTGCACCGCGGCCACCCGCGTGCTCGCCGGGAAGGGCGTCTACCGCGACTTCGTGGCCGCGCTGGCCGAGCAGGCCAAGGCGACGCGCACCGGCCGTCCGGACGACGCCGACGCCTACTACGGCGCGGTCAACAACGCCGACCAGCTCGCCCGCGTGGCCGGCATGGTCGACCGGCTGCCCGACCACGCCACGGTCGAGGCCGGCGGACGCCGCCAGGGCGACCAGGGCTACTTCTACGAGCCGACCGTGCTCGCCGGCCTGCGCCAGGACGACGAGCAGGTGCAGGACGAGATCTTCGGCCCGGTCATCACCGTGCAGGAGTTCGGCGACGAGGCCGAGGCGCTGCGCCTGGCCAACGACGTCCGCTACGGCCTGGCATCGAGCGTCTGGACGACGGACCACGGCACCGCGATGCGCATGTCGCGCGGCCTGGACTTCGGCGTCGTGTGGATCAACACCCACATCCCGTACGTCTCGGAGATGCCGCACGGCGGCTTCAAGCACTCCGGCTACGGCAAGGACCTGTCCATGTACGGCCTGGAGGACTACACGCGCATCAAGCACGTCATGTCCTACACGGGCGCGTGAGCGCCGTGGAGCAGGTCGACGTCGTCGTGGTCGGCGCCGGCGCGACCGGCCTGACCGCGGCCGTCCGGCTGCAGGAGGCCGGACGCTCGGTGGTCGTGCTCGAGGCCCGCGACCGCGTCGGCGGACGCCTGCTGACGCAGGACGTCGACGGCGTGCGCCTGGAGGTCGGCGGCCAGTGGGTCTCGCCCGACCAGTCCGCCCTGCTGGCGATGCTGGACGAGCTGGGGCTGAAGACGTACGAGCGCCACCGCGAGGGCGAGTCGGTGTACGTCGGGCGCGACGGCGTGCGCCGCACCTTCACCGGCGAGGCGTTCCCGGTGAGCGAGCGGACCGCCGCGGAGGTCGACCGGCTCACCGCCGAGCTCGATCGGCTCGCGTCCCTCATGGACCCGCTCGAGCCGTGGAACCACCCGGATGCCGAGGCCCTGGACCGGATCTCGTTCGCGACGTGGCTGGATCAGCAGACCGACGACCAGGAGGCCCGCGACAACGTCGGGCTGTACATCGGCCCGGCCATGCTGACCAAGCCGACGCACGGGTTCTCGGCGCTGTCGGCCGTGCTCATGGCCGCCTCGGCGGGCAGCTTCAGCCACCTCGTCGACGCCGACTTCATCCTCGACCGCCGCGTCGTGGGCGGCCTGCAGGGCGTCCCGCTCGCACTGGCCGAGCGGCTCGGGGACGCGGTGCGGCTCTCGTCGCCGGTGCGGCACGTGGCGTGGACGTCCGAGGGCGCGACGGTCTCGACCGACGACGCGACGTTCGCGGCCCGCCGGGTGCTGCTGGCCCTGCCGCCGACGCACGTCTCGCGCATCGGCTTCGAGCCCGCGCTGCCGGCGATCCACAGCCAGATGCGCCAGCACCAGTCGTTCGGCCTCGTGCTCAAGCTGCACCTGACCTACGCGACGCCGTTCTGGCGCGACGCCGGGCTCTCGGGCACCGCGTTCAGCCCGTACGAGCTCGTCCACGAGGCGTACGACAACAGCAACGAGGACGTGGCGGGGGAGACCCGCGGCACGCTGGTCGGGTTCGTGTCCGACGTCCACGCCGACGAGGTGCTGGCCCTGGACGCCGACGAGCGGCGCCGCCGTGTGCTGGAGTCGGTGGCCTCGTACTTCGGCCCGCAGGCGCTCGAGCCGGTGGCGTACTACGAGAGCCCGTGGATGGACGAGGAGTGGACGGCCGGCGCGTACGCGACGAGCTTCGACATCGGCTCCCTCACCCGCTACGGCGCGCACCTGCGCGAGGACGTCGGGCCGATCGCGTTCGCCAGCAGCGACGTCGCCGGGCTGGGCTTCCAGCACGTCGACGGCGCCCTGCGCATGGGCGAGGCCGTGGCCCGCCGCTTCCTGACGGACTGAGCTAGCCGGCGGACGCGCCCAGGTCGGCGACGGCCGCGACGACGCGCTCGGGGTGCTCGGCGACGCGGTTGAGCACGTACAGCCACCACTCGCGCCCGAAGATCGAGTACTCGCGGGTGGTGCGCCCCTCGGCGCGCAGCCGCGCCAGCAGGTCGGTGCCCAGGCCGAGCAGCATCTCGACCTCGGTGTCGTCGGGCAGCGACGGGGCGTCCAGCACCCGGCGCAGCAGCACCTCGTCGTGGGTGGCGACCGCGACCGGGTGCCCGGCCTCGCCGATGCGGCGGGCCAGCTCGGCGTACCGGTCGGCCAGGGCGGGGTCGTCGCGGCGCAGCGCGACCGACTCGTCCTCGAGGAACGCCCCCTTCACCAGCCGGATGCGGCCGGGCAGGGCGAGCAGCCGGTCGAGGTCGGCGGGGGAGCGGTGCAGCCGGGCCTGGAGCGTGATGCCGACGTTCGCGTGCCGGGCGGACAGCGCCTCGTAGACGTCCAGCACCGCGTCGGTGCGGTCCGAGCCCTCCGCCGAGATCATGAAGGCGGTGCCCAGCGGCTCCAGCGCGGCGGCGATCATCGAGGCGTTCGCGAGCGCCTGCTCGGGCGACTGCAGCAGGCCGACGTGCGACAGGTCGCCCGAGACCGTCGCCACCACGCCGTCGGCGCGCATCGCGGTGACGAGGTCGACGAAGACCTGGGCCTCGGCGTCGGCCAGGGCCGCGTCCCGCACGCTCTCGCCGGTGTACTCGATGCTGGCCAGGTGGCCGGACGCCTGGCTGCGGCGAGCGGACGCGAGCGCGTCGGCGATCGTCTCGCCGGCCGTGTACCGCCGCGCCACCGTCGTGGCGATCGCGGCGAGCTCGGGCGACGACATCACGCGCGTCTTGAGCTGCTCGTCGAGCGCCCAGCGGCGCAGGGTCTGCGCGGCGAGCGCGCGGGTCGGGTCGTCCATCTCGGTCCTCCGTCTTTCCGTATCGAGCGTTACCGTAACAGATGATACGGTGCGGCGGAAGACCCCGAGGGAGGATCGACGTGGCACGCACGCGGGACATCGACAAGCAGCGCGCCGACCTGTCGGCGGCCACGTGGGCGGTGGCGGCCGAGCGCGGCATCACCGGCCTCACGGTGCGCGCGGTCGCCGAGCGGGCCGGCTGCACCACCGGCCTGGTGTTCCACACCTTCCCGGCCAAGCGCGACCTCGTCGCGCACGCCCGCGAGCTGCTGCTCCGGCGTGCGGCCGCACGGCTGGACGCGCTCGAGGCCGAGGCGGCGAGTCCCCGCGAGGCGCTGCGGGCGGTGACGGTGACGCTGCTGACGGCGCCCCGTTCCGGCGAGGACGAGGCACGCGTGTGGGTGAGCTTCCTGGCCGCCGCGATCGCCGACGCGACCATCGCCGAGCACCACCTGCGCGGCAACCGCGCGCTGCTGGCGCGGCTCGGCCGGCTCACCCGTGCCGTGCGCCCGGACTGGGACGACGCCCGGCACGAGCAGCTCGGCACCGGCCTCGCCGCCCTCACCGAGGGCCTGAACGCGCTGTCGATCTTCGACGCCGAGAGCTATCCCGCGGCCCAGCAGGTGGAGGCGGTCGAGCGGATGCTCGGCCAGGTCGACGAGGACTGACTCAGCCGCGGCGCAGGTGCAGCAGGGGGAACGGACGTCCTTCGCCGTCCAGCGGCGAACGTCCGACCTGGGTGAACCCACGGGCGGCGTAGAAGCGCCGGCCGCTCTCGTTCTGCTCGTTCACGTCCAGCCGCAGCACCGGCTGGTCCGCGGCGACGGCGTCGAGCAGCCGCGTGCCCAGGCCCCGGCCGTGGACCGCGGGATCGACGAACAGCATGTGGATCTCGCCGTCGTCCTGGGCGACGAACCCCGCGGGACGTCCGTCCGGTCCGTCGACCACGCGCAGGTCGGCCATGCGGGGCAGGTAGGACGTGACCGCCCGCTCGTAGAAGTCGACGTCCGCGGGGCTCAGGAAGTCGTGGGTCGCCTCGACGGCCCGGCGCCACACCTGCACCAGGGCGGGGTGGTCGTCGGGCGTCGCGGGGCGGACGGCCGGCGACGTCATGAGCGCTTCTCGTCGGCGAAGAACGAGAACGAGCCGTCCTGCTCGAGCACGGCCCACTTCACGTCCTCGAGGTGCTCGATGCCGTTCGTGCGGGCGGCGGCGAGCAGGTCGGCCTCGTCGAGGCGCTCGATCCGCAGCGACTCGTGGATGATGCGTCCGTCCCGCACCAGCAGGGTCGGCACGCCCTCGAAGAACGAGCGCCGGCGCGGCAGCTTCCACGACAGCCACGACGTGCCCACCGTGAGCAGGGCGATGGTCGCGACGGCGACGACCGCGCCGGTCACCGACGTGTCCTCGCTGATGACGCCCTCGGCGACCAGGTCGCCCACGACGACGAGGATGACGAAGTCGAAGGCGGACAGCTCGCTCAGCTCGCGCTTGCCCACGATGCGCACGACCAGCCACACCAGGACGAAGACGACGGTCGCGCTGATCACGATGCTCATCGGGGCTCCTCCGCGACGTTGTTGACGACGGGACGCTTCACGGCAGCACCCACGTCCGGCCGCCGACCTCGGTGACGCCGTCCGGGCCCGGCGCGCGCACCGAGTACGAGAACCGTCCGGCGCGGGCCTCGGTGGGCGTGCGGCCGGAGAGGCTGACGGTGAGCGGACCGCTCGGCGGGGCGTCGAACGTGAGGCGCACGCGGTCGGCGTCGCCGGTCTGCGCCGACGGCTCGGGCGACATCAGCTCCAGTCCGAGACGCTCCAGCATGGCCGGCTCGAGCTCGAGCACGACCGACGCGCCGGGCGCGGGGGAGTCGACGGTGATCACCACGGCGGCGTCCTGCCCGGCACGGGTCACGAGCGGGTGCTGCAGCTCCAGCGCCGGTCCCGGCCCGTCGGCGGAGCCGCTGGTGTCGCGCGGCCCCAGCCAGCCCAGGCACGCGACGAGCACCACGAGGCCCAGCAGGACGACGCCCACGCGCCGCCACGCCCGCGCGCGACGGGCGCGCTCGGGTCCTGCGACCCCCTGCAGGACCGGGATCGTCTCCCTGTCGCCCATGGTTCGACCTCCTCGTGCCGGACGCCGATCGTAGCCACCCCCGCGCCGTCCCCGCGAGAGCCCTGTCACATCGCTCAGGTCCGGGCCGGGCCCGCCGATGCCTGGCGGCGCTGCGTCCAGGAGGGGCGGGCTCTGAATCGTTTCAGGAGGAAACCGCATGTCCGAGACCACCCCGTCCGAGCCCGGCACCCGAGATCCCAGGAGCGGGGGCCGCGGACTCGCCGGCTGGTGGTCGAGCCGTCCGGTGCGCACCAAGGTGCTCGTGCCCGCCGTGACCGGCGTCGTGGCTGCGGCCGTCCTGGGCGTCTACAGCCTCGACGCGCTGTCCGACAGCGCCGAGACGAGCGAGCGCATGTACGTCCAGGACGTGCAGGCGGTGAAGGTGCTCGGCGAGCTGAACGCGACGCGCAAGAGCATCTCGCTGAGCATCCGCGACCTCCTGCTGGTCGGCGACGGCCCCGACCGCGAGGCCGTCGTCGAGGAGTACGAGGGCCTGCAGCAGACCTTCAGCGACCAGATCGACGCCTACCTGCAGACCAGCCCCACCGCCGCGGACCAGGCCAAGGCCGAGCAGATGCGCGCGACGATGCAGGAGTACACCGCGACGGTCGACGAGCGGCTGACCCGCTTCGCCGAGCGCCAGGACCTGGACGGCTGGACGGCGGCGAACAACGAGTACGGCGTGCCGATCGCCAAGGAGATCGGTGCGGCGCTGACCGAGATCACCGAGGTCGAGGACGCGCAGGCGGCCAAGGACGCGGCGCACGCCCGCGACGTCTACGAGCAGGCGCGCTTCACCGGCATCCTCGTGCTGCTGCTCGGCGCGGCGGCGTGCCTGGTGATCGGCCTGCTGGTCGCGCGGAGCATCGCCACGAACGTGGGCCGGGTGCGCAAGGTGGCCGAGTCGTTGGCGGCGGGTGACCTGACGGCGACGTCGGGCGTGACGTCGCGCGACGAGGTCGGTCAGATGAGCGCGAGCCTGGACGAGGCCACCGCGACGCTGCGCGGCCTCATGGGCTCGGTGACGGCGTCCTCGGACGCGCTGGCGGCGGCGGCCGAGGAGCTGTCGGCGTCCTCGCAGCAGATCGCGGCGGGCGCGGAGGAGACGTCGGTGCAGGCCGGCCTGGTCTCGGGCGCGGCCGAGGACGTGTCGCGCAACGTGCAGACGGTCTCGGCGGGCTCGGACGAGATGGGGGCCTCGATCCGCGAGATCGCGCACTCCGCCAACGAGGCCGCCCGGGTCGCGTCCGAGGCCGTCCGCACGGTCGAGGCGACGAACCAGACGGTCGCGAAGCTGGGCGAGTCGAGCCAGGAGATCGGCAACGTCGTCAAGGTCATCACCTCGATCGCCGAGCAGACCAACCTGCTGGCCCTGAACGCCACCATCGAGGCGGCCCGCGCCGGTGAGGCCGGCAAGGGCTTCGCGGTCGTGGCCAACGAGGTCAAGGAGCTCGCTCAGGAGACCGCCCGCGCGACCGAGGACATCGCCCGCCGGGTCGAGACGATCCAGAACGACACCGGCGGCGCCGTCTCGGCGATCAGCGAGATCGAGTCGATCATCACCTCGATCAACGACTACCAGGTGACCATCGCCTCGGCGGTCGAGGAGCAGACGGCCACGACCAACGAGATGAGCCGCAACGTGGCCGAGGCCTCGACCGGGTCGGGCCAGATCGCCGACAACATCGCCGGCGTCTCCCAGGCCGCGTCGGGCACGACCCAGGCGCTGGCCCAGACCCAGTCCGCGGTCGACGAGGTCGCCCGCATGGCCGCCGAGCTGCGCGGCTCGGTCGCCCACTTCCAGGTCTGACCCGCTACGACAGACGGCCCGGACCCTGCCGAGCAGGGTCCGGGCCGTCGTCGTCCGGAGCGTCCGGGTCACTCCCAGCTGGCGGCCTCCGCCGTGCTGGCGCCCTGCGGGCCGTCGCCCAGGGCCGCGTCGATGGCCGCGAGATCGTCGGCCGTGAGGTCGAGGGTGGCCGCCGCGACGTTCTGCTCGACCCGCTGCGGGCTGCGGCTGCCCGGGATCGGGACGACGTGCTCGCCGCGGGTGAGCAGCCAGGCGAGCGCGAGCTGCGGGACGGTCGCGTCCTTCTCCTGGGCGATGGTGGCCAGCCGCTCCACGATGGCGCGGTTGTGCTCGAAGTTCTCCGGCTGCCACCACGGCAGGTTGCGGCGGGCGTCGTCCTCCTCGTGCTCCGCGGCGGGACGCGGCGAGCCTACGAGGAAGCCGCGGGCCAGCGGGGAGTACGGCACGAACCCGATGCCCAGCTCGTCGAGCGTCGGGAAGATCGTCTCGACCTCGCGGGCGAACAGCGAGTACTCGGTCTGCACGACGGACACGGGGTGCACGGCGTGGGCCCGCTCGATCGTGCGGGGGCCGACCTCGCACAGGCCGTAGTGCTTGACCTTGCCCTCGTCGATCAGCTCCTTGAGTGTCCCGGCGACGTCCTCGATCGGCACGCTCGGGTCGAGCCGGTGCTGGTAGACGACGTCGATGACGTCCACGTCGAGGTTGTGCAGGCTGTTCTCGACGACCTCACGCACGTGGTCGGGGCGGCTGTCGCGGCCGAAGTCCCGCGTGAACCCGAACTTGGTGGCGACGACGACCTCGTCCCGGAAGTCCTTGATCGCGCGGCCGACGAGCTTCTCGTTCTCGCCCCATCCGTACAGCTCGGCGGTGTCGAACAGGGTCACGCCGAGGTCGTGGGCGCGCTGGATGGCGCGGACGCCTTCGTCGTGGTCGCTGCTGCCGTAGAACATGTTGATCCCCATGGAGCCGTACCCGACCTCGGAGACGGCGAGTCCCTGGCTGCCCAGCGTGCGTCGCTGCATGGTGCGTCCTCTCGTTGACAGTGTGAGCCTAGTCTGGCAGAGACTGCCAAGTCCGGCAGCCCGGTACGCTCGACCTCGTGGAGCAGCAGCCCGGTCAGACCTTGCGCGAGCGCACCCGCGAGGCGGTGCGGGCCGAGGTCCGTCGCGCCGCGCTGGCCCTCTTCGTCGAGCGCGGGTTCGATGAGACGCGGACCGAGGACATCGCCGCGGCCGCCGGCATCTCGCCGCGCAGCTTCTTCCGCTACTTCGCCACCAAGGAGGACGTGCTCGTCAGCGGGTCGATCGCCTTCGGCGCGCACGTCCGGGCCGCCCTCGAGCAGCGCCCGGCCGACGAGGACCTCTGGACCTCGCTGCGCCGGTGCCTGGACCCGGTGCTGGACGTCATGGACGCGGACCCGGGCTACAGCCTGGCCATGATGCGCGTCATCATGAGCGCCCCGTCGCTGCGCGCGGCGCACTTCGAGAAGCACCTGGCGTGGGAGGAGATGCTGCGCCCCGTCGTCGCCGGACGCAACGGGGGCGACGACCTGCGCGCGAGCGTGCTGACCCACGCGGCCATGGCCGCGCTCGACAGCGCCCTGTTCGAGTGGGTGCGCCAGGACGGTGCGACCCCGCTGGGCCAGCTGGCCGACGTCGTGTTCGAGACGCAGGCCGGGATGCGCACGGTCTGACCCACCACGCACGACGGCCCGGACCCTGCCGAGCAGGGTCCGGGCCGTCGTCGTCCGGGCGGACGTCCGGCTCAGAGCGCGGCGTCGAGGTGACCCAGCACCAACGCGGTGAGCTGCAGCCGGCTGGTCACCTGGCACTTGGCGAAGACCGCCTTGAGGTGGTCCTGGACGGTGTACGGCGACAGCGACAGCGCCGCCGCGAGGTCGCGGGTCGAGCCGCCGGTCAGCACCGCGCCGACGACCTCGGTCTCGCGCGGCGTCAGGCCGTTCTCCTCGGCGAGCCGGGCGAGCGCCTCGGACCGGGCCGAGCGGTTGAGGACGATGACCGCCTCGGGACGTCCGGCCGTCGTGCGGCGGAACGTGACCCGCACGACGAGTCCCTGGAACGCCTCGGCGCGCTGCGGGGCGACGAGCCGCGCGTGCGTCTCGTCGTAGTGGCGCCACACCGCGCCGACCAGGCAGGCGACCCGGCCGGTCGGCTCGAGGTCCGGGCGCAGCCCCAGCGGGCCGAGCAGCCGGCGGGCACCGTCGTCGGCCTCGACCACCCGGCCGCTGCGGTCGACGACGAGCACCGCCTGCTCCGGTCGCCACGCGATCTGGGGCGCCGGGGTGGCGCCGACGGTGCGGCGCGCGAGCGTCGTGGTCTTCATGGTCCGTGCTCCCTGTGAGGTGTGCTGGTCGGTGGTGCCCACTCAACGCGAGCGGGCTTTCAGTGGCCTTTCATCGGTCTTGCGCGGCCGGGCGGATCAGCCGGCGGGGGAGAAGAACACCGAGAAGGTGCCCTGCGACGGCGCCATGACCTCGACGGTGCCGCCGGCCGACGTGGCGGTCAGCTTCTCGCCGGCGCCCGTGTCCTCACGGACGACGTCGTACCCGGTCAGGGCCTGCTCGTACGCGTCGAGCATCGCGGCCTCGCCGGCATCGGTCGCGTAGCCCGCGACCTCGACGGTGTCGTCGAGCGTCGTGCTGGTCTCGCACAGGGTGCTGGGCACGGGTGGCTCGGGCCAGTCGGCGGGGACGTTCTCCAACGTCCCGAGGTCGGGCTGCTCCCGGGCGAACGGGAAGCCGTCGGCGCACGTGTCGGGCAGGTCGGACTCGAGCGCCTCGGTCGCCGGGACGCTCGCACGTCCGGCCGCGGCGTCGGTGTCCGCGGTGCACGCGGACAGGGCACCCAGCGCGAGGACGCCGGCCCCGAGGGACCGGGCGAGGACGAGCAGGACGGGGTCGGACATCGGTCCTCCTCTCAGGAGGGCCCGGGAAGCGCGGCGGTCGCGTCCCCCAGGGGGTCGTCCGGCGCAGGGGGCTCGTCCACCGTGCTGGGGCTCTCGACGGACGTCGGGACCACGAGGTCCGGCACCCCCTCGAAGAGGTGGTCGAGCGTGAAGACCTCGGGGTCGCGCTGCTCAGCGGAATGACTCATGGGCGTCCTCTCGTGCCACCGGTGCGGTGGGGCACCACTGTGCGAGGGCGCGCTTTCACGAACCTTGCTGAGGACCTGTCAGGCGGGAGGGTCCGCCGGCCCGGCGTGGTCGGCGAGGGCGCGCTCGGCCGCCGCGGCGGTGGGGTCCTGCGGCTGCAGGAGCCCGGCCCGCAGGGCGTGCAGCCGGACCAGGTCGAACCGCTCGCCGGTGCGGCGCGACTCCTCCAGGGCCTGGGCCGTCAGCCGCAGCGCCTCGTCGTGGTGGCCGAGGACCGCGTGCAGGTCGGCCGACAGCCTCAGCATGAGGTGGCCGAACATGTGCCCGTCCGGCAACGCGCCGAACGCCTCGATCGCGGCGGCGAGCTGGGCGAGCCCGGCCTCGGGCTCGCCCGTGCGGCCGCGGCCCCAGCCCAGCGGGACGAGCGCGAACGCCTGCAGCTGCTGGAAGCCGTTCTCGGCCGCGACGTCCATGGCGCGGCCGCCGTGCCGCGCGGCCCCGTCGGGCCGGTCGAGCAGGACCTCGCGCAGCCCGACGACGATGTGGGCGTAGCTGGTCGTGAACGGGTGGTCGGCGCCGGCGGCCAGACGCAGGGCGTCCTGCGCGACCCGGTCGGACGCCACGACGTCGCCCTGCTGGGCGAGCACCATGGCCAGCCAGACGCGGGCCTGCATGCCCGGGTGCTGCAGCCAGAGGTCCAGGTCGAACGCCGCGGTGGCGTCGTCGGCGAGACCGACCGCTCGCTCCAGGTCACGGCGGGCGCGGTGCAGGTCGCCGACGTGCCAGGCGGTCTGCCCGCGGGCGACGTGCCCGGCGAGCGCGAGCATCGGGTCGCCGGTGGCGTCGGCGGTCTCCAGCATCACGTCCACGGCGCTGCGCGCGGACGCGAAGCGCCCGGACACGAGCGCGTTGCCCCAGGTGCCCCAGTGGGCCGAGAACAGGTCGCCGCTGGCGACACCGGGACCGCTGAGCGCGAGCACCCGGCGGCGCTCCTCGGCGACGCCGGGCCCGTTGTAGCCGTGGCGCAGCGTCAGCAGCGTGCCCAGCCGGACCCGCAGCGCGATCTCGAGGCCGACGGCCTGCTCCGGCGGCACCGCCTGGACGAGCGGCAGAGCACGCCGGACGAGCCGCTCGGCGTCCTCGAGCGCGAGTCGCTGCTGGGCCAGGGACGCGGCGCGCAACGAGTACTCGACCGCCTTGACCGGATCGCCGTGCGGGTAGGCGGCCACGTAGTGGTGGGCGATGGCCGCGACGGCGTGCGGCTGCTCGCCGTGGCGGGCCTCGAGCGACTGCGCGACCGCGGCGTGCACGGCGGCCCGGCGGGCCAGGCTGGCCGACGCGATGAGCGCCTCCTGCACGAGGGCGTGGCCGAAGCGGAACTCGACCGCGCTGTCGGTGCCGGTCAGCACGCCGGCCGACACACCGCGGTCGATCGTCTCGAGCAGGGCCAGGCGGCCGACCGCGCTGACGTCCTCGAGCACGAGCAGGTCGAACGTGCGGCCGACGACGGCGGCGGCCTGCAGGACGTCCACGTCGCCGGGTGGCAGGTGCCGCAGCCGGCGCTCGATCACGGCCTGCACGCCGGTGGGCACGGGCGCGTCGCCGCGACCGGTCCGGCGCCGCTCGTCCCCGTACAGGCGGGCGAGCTCGGAGACGTAGAAGGGGTTGCCGTCGGTGCGGTCGCGCAGCGTACGGGCCGTCGCGAGTGAGACCTCGGCGCCCAGGCTGCCCGTCGCGAGCTCCCGCACCTCCTCGACCGCCATGCCGGCGAGCGTGGTGGTGACCGCGCCACCGACCCGCGTCAGCGCGGCGGTCAGCTGCCGGGTCGCGGCGTCGGCGAGGTCCGGACGACGGACGGTCAGCAGCACGGCCAGGCGTCCGGTGCGGGCGGTGGTGGCCAGGTACTCGAGCAGGTCGACCGTGCCGGGGTCGGCCCAGTGGACGTCCTCGAGCACGAGCAGCACCGGGCGGTCGGCGGCGACGGTCTCCAGGAAGGCGGTGACGGCGTCGTGCAGCCGGGTCGCCGGGACGTCGCCGGCGAGCGCGGACGGGTCGTCGCCCTCGGTCGGCACGAGCAGGCGGGCCAGGTGCCCGCGGCCGCTGAGCGCCTCGTCGCGGGCGGCCGGGTCGAGCCGGGCGGCGACGCCGGCCAGCAGCTGCTCCCACGCCCACAGCGGCGGCGTGCCCTCGCTCTCCAGGCAGCGTCCGACGGCCACGACGACGCCCTCGGCGCGGGCCCGGTCGGCGAGCTCCTCGACCAGGCGGGTCTTGCCGATGCCGGCCTCGCCGAACACGGCGGCGACGGCGGGAGCGCCGGCGGTCGTCGTCCAGCCGTGGCGCAGCGCGTCGTCCAGCCGCTTCAGCTCGTCGGCGCGGCCGATGAATCCGCCGGCGACCGGGCCGGACGTCGGCGAGGGTGGCGCCGGGGCGAGGGACGGGTCGTGGCGCAGGATGCGGCCCTGCATCTCCCGGACGGCGGGCGTCGGCTCCAGGCCGAGCTCCTCGTCCAGCACCCGACGCGCCCGCTCGTACGTGGCCAGCGCCTCGGCCTGCTGGCCGCACCGGTACTGCGCGAGCATGAGCGGGACGAGCAGACCCTCCTCGAGCGGGTAGGCCTCGACGAGCACGGCGAGCCGCCGCGCCACCTCGTCGTGGTGGCCGGTCGACAGGTCGATCTCGGCCAGCCGCTGGTGGGCGGCGAGCCGCAGCCGGTGCAGGCGCTCGGCGTCGCTGCGCACCGTCGGCACCTGGACGTCGGCGTACGCGTCGCCGCGCCACAGCGACAGCGCCTGCTGGATGCGGTCACGGGCCGTCGCGGCGTCAGCGGCGTCGCGGGCCGCGGCCAGGTGGGCCTCGAACTCCTGGGCGTCCGTGCGGTGCTGGTCGGGGGAGAGCCGGTAGCCGGGCGCGCGCGTCTCGATCAGGTTCGCGCCGAGCCGGGAGCGCAGCCGGGAGACCACGACGTGCACGGACCCGGGCGCGACGTCGGCCCCGCCCCACACCTCGTCGATGAGGGTCTCGACCGACACGACGTCGCCGACGTGGACGAGCAGGGTGGCCAGGACCTCGCGGTTGCGTCGCGGCCCCACGTCCACGAGGCGGTGCTCGTCGCGGACCTCCAGCGGACCGAGGACGTCGATCCGCGGGCTCTCGGTGGTCACGGGCTGGGGTCCCTTCTGGTGACGGTGCGGGCCGGTGGCGGTCGGGAAGAGCGTCCCACGCGCGCGGGGCCCGTGGGCGCGGAACCGGGCGTGACGGGCCGGACACGACGAGCCGGCCGGACCGAGGTGGTCCGGACCGGCTCGCGTGGGGTCGGGCGACGGCTAGGAGGCGCGGACCTTCAGCGTCACCGTGCGGCCGACGACCTGGCTGCTGCCGCCGTAGGCGACGGTCAGCCTGCGGGTGCCGCGCGGCACGCCCTTCACCCGCACGGAGACGCGGCCGGAGCCGCCGACCTTCGCGCGTCCGACGACCTTGCGGCCGGCGCGGACGACCACGGTGCCGGTGGGCCGCAGGCCCGGGGCGCGCACGGTCGCGCCGACGGTGCCCTTGCCCTTGCGGATCCGCCCGGCCTTGGCGGCGACCGAGGCGCGTGCCTTGGCGACGTTCACGCGCAGGGTGGTGGAGCGTCCCTTCACCGTGCTGGACCCGCTGTAGCTGACCGTGAGCGACTGGGCGCCGGCCGGCAGGGCCCGCACGGGCACGCGGACGCTGTTGCGTCCCGCGGCGGACAGGCGGGCCGACCCGACGACGCTCGCACCACGGCGCACGGTGACGGTGCCGGCGGCCGCCGCACCCTGGGCGTTCACCGTCGCGGTGACCGCACCGGCGCGTCCGGCCGAGAACGTGGTGGCGGCGCGAGCCGAGAGCGTCGGGGAGACCGAGCCGCTGGCGAACAGGCCGACGTACGGGGCGTACCAGTCGCCGAACCGGTGGGTGGTCTGGACGCCGACCTGCAGGTGGTCACCGGCCTGGGTGCGCGGGCACGGGCCGTCGCCCTGGGTGCGCCAGGTGCACCACGGGCGGGCCGAGCCGGCACCGATGAGCGGACGCAGCGCCCGGACGGGGACGAACAGCGTGAGGACCTCGCCCTGGCGGAGCTCCCAGTTCACGACCTTCTGCGTGGCCTTGTCGTAGTTCTGGATCTTGGTGCCACCGTGCGGGCCGGGGTTGCTGATCCACCACGGACCGTTCGACCACTGCGGGTCCCGGGTGCTGGAGTAGATCGCGCCGAGGATCTGCCAGTCGCCGTCGTCGGCGTACAGGTCCGTGCCGACCGGGTTCACCCACTCCGTCACGCCGATCTCGGTGTGCGGCATGCACGACGAACCGGTGTACGAGACGTCGAGCCGGGCGTAGAACAGGTCGCCGACCTTCGGCGTCCTGCCGTCCTTGTAGAACTGCCCGACCCGGGCGTGGCCGCCGACGGGAGAGGGCACGCCGAGGCACGACGCGATGAAGTCCTGCTCCCGCGTTCCCCAGCTGTAGCCGCTGGCGTCGGGAGCGAGCTCGTAGCCCTCGAGCTGCGGAGGCAGGGGCACGTCGTCCGCCGCGGACACGATGGCCGGCGGGGGCGACGAGGAAGCAGGTGTCTCCTCGGCCTGGGCCGGTGCGAACGTGCCTGCGCACACGGCGGCGGCGAGGGTGACGGCCGCGAGGGTGCGGCGCGGTGACAACAGGGACATGAGCATCTTCCGGACGGTCGTGGGCGGGGCCGGCGGCCTGCCGGTCGGCACGACGGTAGGAGCGGGTCGAGTCCCGGCGGATCCCCGCGACCTGGGGGTGACGGGGACTCAGCCGTCGGCGAGCGCCAGGTCGACCGCGGCCTCGACGTGGATCCGCGTGGTCGGGAAGACCGGCACCGGGCTGTCGGCGTCGCCGACGAGCAGCTCGATCTCGGTGCAGCCGAGCACGACGCCCCGGGCGCCACGCTCCGCGAGCCGCTCGATGACCGCGCGGTACTCCGCGCGCGAGGACTCGCTCACCACGCCACGGACCAGCTCCTCGTAGATGACGCGGTGGACGAGCGCACGGTCGTCGGCCTCGGGCACGAGCACCTCCAGCCCGTGCCCGGCCATGCGGTCGCGGTAGAAGTCCTGCTCCATCGTGAACGCGGTGCCGAGGAGCCCGACGCGGTCGAGGCCGGCGGACCGGATCCGCGCGGCAGCCGCGTCGGCGATGTGCAGCACGGGCACGCCGGCCGCGCGCTCGACGTCCTCGATCACGAGGTGCATCGTGTTGGTGCACAGCACGACGACGTCGGCGCCGGCGGCGACGACCGCCCGGGCACGGTCGGCGAGCAGCCGGCCGGCCTCGTCCCAGCGTCCGTCGGCCTGCAGCACCTCGACGTCGGCGAAGTCGAGCGAGTCGAGCACGATCCGGGCCGAGTGGACGCCGCCCAGCCGTTCGCGCACCAGCTCGTTGGCCAGCCGGTAGTACTCCGCCGTCGACTCCCAGCTCATCCCGCCGAGCATCCCGATCGTGCGCATCTCGTCCGTCCTTCGTCGTCCGTGGAGTGGTCGTTCCATGGTCGGACCGGGCGAGAGGGCGGCACAATGCCAGAGTTCTTGGACGACTCCCAAGCGGAGCTTCGGTGTGGAGGTGCCGGATGGACGAGCAGGCCGAGGCCGGACGCGGCGCGCCCGGCGGCCCGGACGGCCGGTCGATCGACCCGCGCTCGCTGCTGGTGTTCGGCGAGGTCGGCCGCGCGGGATCGCTCACCGCGGCGGCGCAGGCCCTGGGCTGGACGCAGCCGGCGGTCAGCCAGCACGTCCGCCGGCTCGAGCGGACGCTGGGCGTCCCGCTCGCCGTGCGCCGCGGCCGTGGCATCGAGATCACGGAGGCGGGACGCGCGCTGCTGCGGCACGCCGAGGCCGTCGCCGCGTCGCTGGCCGACGCCGCGCGCGAGGCGCAGGCGCACGCGCAGGCACGGGCCGGGACGGTGCGGCTCGCGGCGTTCCCGTCGGCGAGCGCGACCCTTGCCGCCGACGCGGTGACGGTGATGGCCCGGCGCTTCCCCGGCGTCGACGTGCGGCTGGACCAGCTCGAGCCGCCCGAGGCCCGCGCGGCGCTGGCGGCGGGGGAGTGCGACGTCGCGGTCGTGTTCGAGCACGCGGGGGAGGACGTCGTGCGCGGCGACGTCGACGCGGCCTGGCTGATGGACGACCCGGTGCGTCTCGTCCTGCCGCGGGCCGACCCGCGGGCGTCCCGCGAGGACGTCACCCTGCTGGACCTGGCCGACGAGGCGTGGGTGGCCGGGTGCCCGACCTGTCGCCGGCACCTGGTGGGGGCAGCGGCGCGGGCGGGCTTCGCGCCGGACGTGCGGCACAGCACCGACGACTACGTGGTGGTGCAGGCCCTGGTCGCCAGCGGCATGGCCGTCGCGACCCTGCCGGCGCTCGCCCTCAGCGCGAGCCGTCACGCGGGCGTCGTCGACGTGCCGGTGGCCGACCTGCCGCCCCGGCGCGTGCTGGCCCTGACCCGGCGCAACACGTCGCAGGTCCCGGCCGTGCGGCACGTGCTGCGGGCCCTGCGCACGGCTGCCGAGCAGCGCGCCGGCTGAGACGAGAGGACGATGACGACCATGGACTACACGAAGCTGGGCTCGACGGGCCTGACGGTCAGCCGGATCGCGCTGGGGTGCATGAGCTTCGGGGACGCCTCCCGAGGCGGTCACCCGTGGGTGCTCGACGAGGACCGGGCGGCCGGGTTCTTCCGCCAGGCGGTCGAGCTCGGCATCACGTTCTGGGACACCGCGAACGTCTACAGCGGCGGGTCGTCCGAGGAGTACGTGGGCCGGGCCATCAGCCGCTTCTCCCGGCGCGAGGACGTCGTCCTGGCGACCAAGGTGCACGGGGTGATGCACGACGGGCCGGGCGGCTCCGGGCTCTCGCGCAAGGCCGTCCTCGAGCAGCTCGACGCGTCCCTGGCCCGGCTCGGCACCGACTACGTCGACCTGTACCAGATCCACCGTTTCGATCCCGCGACGCCGGTCGAGGAGACCATGGAGGTGCTCCACGACGTCGTGAAGGCCGGGAAGGTCCGGTACCTCGGCGCCTCGTCGATGGCCGCGTGGCAGCTCGCGAAGATGCAACACGCCGCCGACCTCGGTGGATGGACCCGGTTCGTGTCGATGCAGGACCAGTACAGCCTGCTCATGCGCGAGGAGGAGCGGGAGATGTTCCCGCTGCTGGCCGACCAGGGGATGGGCTCCATCCCGTGGAGCCCGCTGGCGCGTGGCCGGCTCGCTCGTCCGTGGGACACCAGGACCGATCGCGTGGAGTCCGACGCCTTCGGCCAGCGGCTCTACCAGGACGCCGACGCCGCCATCGTCGCCGCGGTCCAGGCGGTCGCGGCCCGGCACGACGTCCCGATGGCGCAGGTCGCCCTGGCGTGGGTGCTGCGCAACCCGGTCGTCGACGCGCCCATCGTGGGCGCCACCCAGGACCACCACCTGGCGGATGCCGTGGCCGCGCTCGAGCTGGACCTCTCCGACGAGGACGTGTCGGAGCTGGAGGCGTCGTACTCGCCGCGCCTGCCGACCGGGTACTGACCGGCAGCGCGGGTCGTGGAGAACGTGGTGCCCCCGGCAGGATTCGAACCTGCGACACCCGCTTTAGGAGAGCGGTGCTCTATCCCCTGAGCTACGGAGGCGGGGCGGCTCCATGCTCCCACACGGGCGTCGGGCCGGAGCAGGTCGTCAGCGCTCAGCGGCCGAGCAGGCGGCGCAGGCCGAGCGTCGTGACCAGGCGCAGGGACGTCAGCAGGGTCGAGCGCGGGATCTTGGACGTCCCCTCGGTGCGGTCGAGGAAGACGATCGGCAGCTGCACGACCTTGTCGGTCAGGCGCAGCGCCCGGGTCTTCATCTCGATCTGGAACGCGTAGCCGGCCGACCCGACGCTCTCCAGGTCCATGCGCCGCAGCAGGTCGGCGGCGTACAGGTTGAAGCCGCCGGTGTAGTCCGACAGGGCCCGGCCGAGCAGCAGCCGGGCGTACCAGTTGCCGCCCCGGCTCAGCGCCTTGCGGTGCCAGCCCCAGTCCGGCGTCGCGCCGCCGGGCACGTAGCGGGACGCGACGACGAGCTCGGCACCGGCGCGGGCGTGCTCGAGGAAGTCGTGGACGTACCGCGGGTCGTGCGAGAGGTCGGCGTCCATCTGCAGCACCGCGTCGACGTCGGCGCGTCGCAGCACGTGCTGCATGCCCTCGACGTAGGCGCGGCCGAGCCCGTTCTTCTCGGCCCGCTCGAGCACCTCGACGGTCAGCCCGCCGCTGGCCAGCTCCCCGGCCATCGACCGCACGAGCGCGGCGGTGCCGTCGGGGGAGGAGTCGTCGACCACCAGCACCCGCACCGCGTCCTCGGGGTGCTCGCGCGCGACCTGGGCGAGCCGGCCCATGAGCGGGACGATGTTGGCGCGCTCCTGGTAGGTGGGCACGACGACGGCGAGACGGACCATGCGGCGTGCTGCTCCTGGAGGCTGGGCGTGCGGGGCGCGCCCATGCTTCCACACGGCGGCCGGGCGCGTGACGCAGTCCGGGTGAACGGCGGGCGTCGGCGTGAGAACGTGGAACCGTGACTGCCGAGCACGACGTCCACCGCATCCCGACGAGCCCGGTCGCCGCCCCTGGGGCGGTCGTCCAGGGCGACACGTTCCGCATCACCGTCCTCACCGACGGGCTGGTGCGCCTCGAGCACGCCGCCGACGGCCGGTTCGAGGACCGCGCGAGCGCGTTCGCGCTGCACCGTGAGCAACCGGTGCCCGCGTTCGACGTCCGCGACGGGGACGTGCTGGAGATCGTCACCGCGCGGCTCCACCTCACCTACGACAAGCGGCCGTTCAGCACGAGCGGGCTGAGCGTGCAGGTGCGCGGCGGGGTCAGCAACTACCACTCGGTCTGGCGCTACGGCGAGGACGTGCCGGACCTCGGCGGCACCGCGCGCACCCTCGACAAGGCCGACGGCGAGATCGACCTCGAGCCCGGCGTCGTGTCGCGCTGGGGCTACGCGGTCATCGACGACTCCACGACACCGGTGCTCACCGACGACGGCTGGGTCGAGCCGCGCGACGGCAGCCGGCAGGACGTCTACGTGTTCGCGTACGGGCTGGACCACCGCGAGGCGGTCAAGGCGCTGTACGCCGTGTCCGGCGGCCAGCCCCTGCTGCCCAAGTTCGCGCTGGGCAACTGGTGGAGCCGGTACTACGCCTACTCCGCCGACGAGTACCGCGCGCTGGTGGACCGGTTCGAGGCCGAGCGGGTGCCGCTGTCGGTCGCCGTGCTCGACATGGACTGGCACCACGTCGACGTCGACCCCGTGCACGGCAGCGGCTGGACGGGCTACAGCTGGAACCGCGAGCTCTTCCCCGACCCGCAGGGATTCCTCGACGACCTGCACGCGCGGGGCCTGCACGTGACGCTCAACGTCCACCCCGCCGACGGCGTCCGCCAGTACGAGGACGCCTACGTCGCCGTCGCCCAGGCCCTCGGCCACGACCCCGAGGCCGGGGCGCCCGTCGCCTTCGACGTCACCGACCGCGAGTTCGTGCGGGCCTACTTCGACCTGCTGCACCGCCCGCTCGAGGACGAGGGCGTCGACTTCTGGTGGATCGACTGGCAGTCCGGGCCCTACTCGCGCGTCGCCGGCCTGGACCCGCTGTGGATGCTCAACCACCTCCACTTCCTCGACAACGCCCGCGGCGGACGTCGTCCGCTGACGTTCTCGCGCTACGCCGGGCCGGGCAGCCACCGCTACCCGGTCGGGTTCTCCGGCGACTCGGTCATCAGCTGGGACTCGCTGGACTTCCAGCCCTACTTCACGTCCACGGCGTCCAACATCGGCTTCGGCTGGTGGAGCCACGACGTCGGTGGCCACTACGGCGGACGCCGTGACGACGAGCTCGCGACGCGCTGGGTGCAGCTAGGCGTGCTGAGCCCGATCAACCGGCTGCACTCCAGCAACAACCCGTTCAACAGCAAGGAGCCGTGGCGCTTCAACGTCGAGGCCCGCCAGGTCATGGCCACCTGGCTGCGGCACCGCCACCGCCTGCTGCCGTACCTGCACACGATGAACCACCGCGCCGCGCGCGAGGGCGAGCCGCTCGTGCAGCCGCTGTACTGGGAGCACCCGGACGTCGACGACGCCTACGACCTGCGCAACAGCTACCTGTTCGGCAGCGAGCTGCTCGTCGCGCCGATCACCCGCCCGCGCGACACCCAGACGATGCTCGGGTCAGTGACCGCCTGGCTGCCGCCGGGCACCTGGGTCGACGTCCTGACCGGCCAGGTCTACGACGGCGACCGCCGGCTCGACCTGCACCGCGACCTGTGGAGCATCCCCGTGCTGGCCCGCACCGGCGCGATCGTCCCGCTGGACGCCGACCCGTCGGCGGCCGGCGCCACCGGCAACCCGGGCTCGCTCGAGGTCGGCGTGGTCGTGGGGGCCGACGGCCGGTTCGTCCTGGTCGAGGACGACGGCCGCGGCGACGGCATGGACGAGTCCGGCGTCGTGCGCACCGAGCTGGTCTGGGACCAGGCCTCGGGCACCCTGACGATCGGCCCCGCCACCGGCGCCACCCACTGCCTGCCGGCCGAGCGCACGTGGCGCGTCCGGCTGCTCGGCACCGGCCAGGTCGTCGACGTCGGCCCGTGCGCGGTCGGCGAGCCGCTGACCGTGTCGGTCGGCCCGGACCCGCAGCCGCGGGACGAACGGATCGCCGAGCGGGTCTTCGAGCTGCTCGACCGCGCGCAGATCCCGTTCGACGTCAAGCAGCGCGTCCACGCCGTCGCCACCCGTGACATGGACGCCGGCGTCCGCATGGCCCACCTGGGCACGCTCGGTCTCCCGCCGGCACTGCTGTCGGCCGTCGGCGAGATGCTTCTCGCGAGCCCCTGACCTAGGGTCCCTAGGCATGCGTGTCGCCTTCCCCGTCCTGCTGACCGCCGCCCTGCTGAGCGCCTGCGGGCCGACGGACGCCGCGGCCGGACCATGCGAGGACGTCGACCCGGGCACCACGCGCGAGAGCGTCACGGTCGGCGGCGTCGAGCGCGAGTACCTGCTGCACGTCCCCGAGGGCGCGGCCGAGGACCGTCCGCGTCCGGTGGTCTACCTGCTGCACGGCTTCGACAGCGACGCCCAGGACGTCGTCGCCACGACGCAGGTGCTGGCGACGGCCGACGAGGAGGGCTTCGTCGTCGTCGCGCCCGAGGGCGGTGGCGACCCGCAGCGCTGGGAGACGCCGGCGACCGGCTCGGACGACGACGTCACGTTCGTGGAGGAGCTCGTCGAGCACGTGGCCGACGACGTGGCCTGCGTCGACGAGGACCGCACCTACGTGGCCGGGTTCTCCAACGGCTCGGCCCTGGCCCAGGCGCTCTCCTGCCAGGACGACAGCCCGTTCGCCGCCTACGCCGGCGTCTCGGCCCCGTTCGACCTCGGCCGCTGCCCGCGCGCCGAGCCCGCGCCGCTGCTCTACGTGCACGGCAGGCGCGACCCGGTCATCACCTACGACGGCAACATCAAGTCGGTCATCGGCCCCACCGCACCCGTCGACCTCATGCTCGACCGGTGGCGGGCGCGCAACGAGTGCGACCGTCAGCCGCAGGTCGAGCGGCGCGGCGCGATCGAGCACCGCACCTGGACCGGGTGCGCCGCCCGGCTCGAAGCGTACGTCGTCGCCGACGGAGGTCACCAGTGGCCCGGTGGCGACCGGGCGGCGGCCGGCGGGCCGTCGGGCAAGATGTCCGACGAGCTCGACACGACGCGGACGGTGTGGGAGTTCCTCTCCGCGCACCGTCTCGCGAGAGGATGACCCCATGACCTCTCCCAGGCCGATCGAGTCGTGGCTCACCGACATGGACGGCGTGCTCGTCCACGAGGAGCGCGCGATCCCCGGTGCCGCCGACTTCATCGGCCGGCTCACCGCCAGCGGCCGTCGCTTCCTCGTGCTGACCAACAACTCGATCTTCACCCCGCGCGACCTCGCCGCCCGGCTGCGCGCCGCGGGCATCGTCGTGCCGGAGTCGGCGATCTGGACGTCCGCCCTGGCCACCGCGCAGTTCCTGGCCGAGCAGCGTCCCGACGGCACCGCGTACGTCATCGGCGAGGCCGGGCTCACCACCGCGCTCTACAACGTCGGCTACGTCATGACGTCCAAGGACCCCGAGTACGTGGTGCTGGGCGAGACCCGCACCTACTCGTTCGAGGCGATCACCCGGGCCATCCAGCTCGTCGCCGGCGGCGCCCGCTTCATCGCGACCAACCCCGACCCGACCGGTCCCTCGCCGACGGGGCCGCTGCCGGCCACCGGCTCGGTCGCGGCGCTCATCACCAAGGCGACCGGCGTCGAGCCGTACTTCGTGGGCAAGCCGAACCCGCTCATGATGCGCAGCGCGCTGAACCGCATCGAGGCGCACTCGGAGACCACGGTGATGATCGGCGACCGCATGGACACCGACGTGCTGTCCGGCCTGGAGGCGGGCCTGCGCACGATCCTGGTGCTCAGCGGCTCGACCGGTGCGCACGAGGTCGAGCGCTTCCCGTTCCGTCCGTCGAAGGTGTTCAGCTCGATCGCCGACGTCGTCCCGCTCGTGGACGAGCTCGGCTCCGAGAACGTCCTGCAGCCGGACTGACGGCGGCCCCGGACCCCTGGCCGGTCGCCGGGACTTTGGGGGAGCGGTGGGCCCGTTGCTAGGATCGCCGGGTCTGTCGGGACGTCGACGTCCCGCGGGGACGGAGATCGCGTGAAGGTGTTCCTCACCGGAGCGAACGGGGTCATGGGCCGATCGGCCGCCACCGCGCTCCTGGAGGCCGGCCACGACGTCGTGGGCCTGGTCCGCACGGCCGAGGCCGCCCGGGTCGTGGCCGAGCTCGGCGTCGAGCCCTGGTTCGGCGACCTCTACGACGAGACCGCCCTGGCCGCCGGCATGCTCGGCTGCGACGCGGTCGTCAACTTCGCCACCAAGGTGCCGGTCGGCGCCACCTCGGTCAGCTACGCCCAGTTCCGCAGCCACGACCGGCTGCGCGTCGCCGGCACCCGCATCGCCGCCCAGGCCGCGTGCCGCGCGTCGGTCGGCCGCTTCGTGCAGCAGAGCGTCAGCTTCATCTACGCCGACCACGGCGAGGAGATCGTCGACGAGGACAGCCCGACGGCGGTCTCGCGCTTCTCCGAGCCGGTCGTCGTCTCCGAGACCCACGTGCGCAACGCGACCCTGGCCGGGCTCGACGGCGTCGTGCTGCGCTTCGGGCTCATCGTCGGCCCCGACCCGCACAGCGCCTGGCTGCTCAAGCGCGCCCGCTCGGGCAAGCCGGTCGGCGTCGGCGCGCGCGAGGCCTGGTGCCACGTCGTCCACCCCGAGGACGTCGGCACGGCCGCCGCCGCGGCGCTCGGTGCGCCGGCGGGCACCTACAACGTCGGCGCCGAGCCGCTGCGCCGCGGCGAGCTGGCCGACACCTACGCCCACGCGGTCGGACGCCGTGAGGGCGTGCTGCACCACCGGCTCGTGCAGCGCAGCGTCGGTCACAAGATCGAGTGGCTCTCGCGCTCGCAGCGGGTCAGCTCGCAGCGGTTCCAGGCTGCGACCGGCTGGCAGCCGCGCCACCCCAAGGCCGTCCCCGAGTGGTTCGATGACCTCGTCCGCGTCTGAGCAGGAGCGGCGCGAGCGGCTGCGTCGCGCGGCCGCCCTGCTCGGCGACCTGGAGCCGTCGACCACGCGCGACGAGACGGCCGAGGGATGGGGCGAGCGCAGCACGGGCTCGCGCGACGACGAGCTGCGCCGCGACGTCCCGCCCCACCACGGCGGCTAGGTCAGGCCGGAGGGCCGGCGTGGCTGCCGGTCGAGCCGGTGGCGCCGCCGGGGTTCTGGCCGGCGAGCAGGTCGCGGATCTCGCGCAGCAGCGCGACGTCCTCGGGAGTCACCTCGACGGGCGCCTCCTCCTTCTT
This sequence comes from Aeromicrobium sp. IC_218, assembly GCF_004336805.1. Lineage (GTDB taxonomy): Bacteria > Actinomycetota > Actinomycetes > Propionibacteriales > Nocardioidaceae > Aeromicrobium. The sequence continues at coordinate 106,792 of NZ_SJXM01000007.1, read as the reverse complement.
GCCCCGGTCGCGCAGCTCGTTGATCTTCTTCATGGGCACGACGAGCACGAAGTAGATCACCGCCGCGGTGATCGCGAAGGTGATGATGGCGCCGATGAGGTCGCCGAAGCGCAGCGTCGTGTCGGGGTTGTCGTCGAAGATCGTGTACGACCAGCCCGGGCCCTTCTTGCCGCCGACCGTGGCCAGGATCGGGTTGACGATGGTCGCGGTGAACGCCGCCACCAGCGCGGTGAACGCGGTGCCGATGGCCACCGCGACGGCCAGGTCGACCAGGTTGCCGCGGAACAGGAAGTCCTTGAAGCCCTTGAGCATGGGTGCCCCCTCGTGAGTCGGACGGTCGGCTCACGCTAGCGCGGCGCTCACCCGACGGCGAGCAGCGACAGCGGGCCGCGCAACGACGCCGCGCTGATCGACAGGGCGGTCGCCTCGTCGACGCCGAGCCCGACGACGACGGCCCCGTCGCGCGGCGGCGGCAGCGAGACGACGCGGGCCTCGCGGGTCACCACCCGCGAGCCGGCCTCGCCGTGCGGGTCGCTGGCCACGACGACCGCGTCGTCGCCGACGCCCAGCGCCGCCAGCGACTCGGGGTCGGCCACGCGCACGGTGGCCAGCACGGTGCCCTCACCGAGCGCCGCGAGCAGGTCGGGACCGGCCAGGCGGACGTCGGTGAACGGCTCGCCCGCCCGCATGGGGGCGGCGACGGTGCGGCCGACGAGGTCGTCGGCGTCGAGCGCCCGGCTCGGGCTGCGGCTGACGACGGACGTGCGCAGGTCCGAGCGGGCCAGCACGTGGCCGCTGGGCAGGTCGTCCGCGGCCACGACCACGCGGTCGCCCGGCGGATCGGCGCCCAGCTCGGTGAGCGCCAGCCAGACGGCCAGGGCGACGCAGACGGCCGAGAGGACCCGGCGGTGACGCAGGACGAGACGTGAGACGCGGCGCATGCCGCGACGCTACGAGCGGCGCACCCTCCGGCGTCCGCCCGCGTCCACAGGCCTCAGGCCGCGGAGCCGCCCGAGGACGACGTGCTCGAGCTCGAGCCGGACCCGGAGTCCGACAAGGTGCTGGACGAGCCGGTGCCGGACGACGCGCTCGTGGACGAGCCCGTGTCCGACGACGAGGACGACGAACGGCTGTCGGTCTTGTAGAAGCCCGAGCCCTTGAAGACCACGCCGACGGCGTTGAAGACCTTGCGCAGCCGGCCCTGGCACCGCGGGCACTCGGTGAGGGACGGGTCGCTGAAGCTCTGCTGGACCTCGAGGGCCTCGCCGCACTCGGTGCACTGGTACTGGTACGTGGGCACGGACGTCTCCTGGGGAACGGGCGGGGGTTGCGGCGCCCAGGATACTCTGGCGGCACACGGCCCCGACCCCCAGGAGACCTGCGCTCGTGACCGAGTGGCTACTGCTCGCCCTCGCCTTCCTGCTCGTCCTCGCCTGCGGAGTGTTCGTCGCCGCCGAGTTCTCGTTCGTCACCGTCGACCGCGCCAGCGTCGAGCGGGCGGCCGAGTCCGGCGACCGCGGCGCCGCGGGCACCCTCGCCGCCCTGCGGACGCTCTCGACCCAGCTCAGCGGCGCCCAGCTCGGCATCACCATCACCAACCTGGCGATCGGCTACCTGGCCGAGCCGGCCATCGGCCAGCTCGTGCGCGGTCCGTTGGGCGACGCCGGGCTCGAGGACGGGGCGCTCAGCGCCGCGTCCTACGCGATCGCCCTGGCGCTCAGCACCTTCGTGACGATGCTGCTGGGCGAGCTCATCCCCAAGAACCTCGCGCTCGCCGTGCCGATGCGCACCGCGTCCGCGACCCAGGCGGCCCAGCGCGCGTTCACCAAGGCGATGGCCTGGCCGATCCGCGGTCTCAACGGCGTCGCCAACGCCACCCTGCGCCGCATGGGCGTCGAGCCGCAGGAGGAGCTGCGCTCGGCCCGCTCGCCGCTGGAGCTGCGCTCGCTCGTGCTGCGGTCGGCCGCCGACGGCTCGCTCGAGAGCCCGACGGCCCAGCTCGTGGCCCGCAGCATCGCCTTCGGCGACCGCACCGCCGCCGACGTGCGCACCCCGCGCGTCCGCGTCCACTTCCTCGAGGACCGCGACAGCGCCGCCGACCTGGTCGAGGCCGCGCGCCAGACCGGGCACTCGCGCTTCCCGGTCATCGGCCGCACGCCCGACGACGTCCTGGGTGTCGTCCACGTCAAGGACGCCTTCCGCATCGACGCCGACCGCCGGCGCACCGTGCGCCTGGCCGAGATCGCCGAGCCGGCCACCCGGGTGCCGGACTCGATCGAGCTCGACCCGCTGCTCAGCGTCCTGCGCGAGTCGGGCATGCAGATGGCCGTCGTCGTCGACGAGTACGGCGGCAACGACGGCGTCGTGACGCTCGAGGACCTGGTCGAGGAGATCGTCGGCGACATCGCCGACGAGCACGACCGGATGGTCGCCCGGAGCCGGCACCGCCGCGACGGCGCCTGGACGCTGTCGGGCATGCTGCGCCCCGACGAGGTACGCGAGCAGACCGGCGTCTCGGTGCCCGAGAGCGACGAGTACGAGACCATCGCCGGCTACGTCACCCAGCAGCTGGGCCGCCTGGCCGAGCGCGACGACGTGCTCGAGGTCGAGCTCGACGGTGTCGCCGACGGGGTGACCCGGCGGGTCATGGTCACGCTCACCGTCGACCGCATGGAGGGCCGCCGCATCGACCGGGTCTCGCTGACCACCCGAACGCTGGACGACGAGGAGGGGGAGGACCGATGAGCCCCGTCTTCAGCCTGTCGCTGACCTTCGTCCTGCTCGTGCTCAACGCGGTCTTCGTGGCCGCGGAGTTCGCCCTCATCTCGGCCCGTCGCGACCAGCTCGAGCCGCGCGCCGCGGCCGGGTCGCGTCCGGCCGCGCTCGCGCTCAAGGCGGTCGAGAACGTCACGTCCGCGATGGCAGCGGCCCAGCTCGGCATCACGATCTGCTCGATCGGCCTGGGCGCCGTGAGCGAGCCGGCCATCGCGCACCTCATCGAGCCCGGGTTCGAGGCGCTCGGCGTCCCGCACGGCCTGGTGCACCCGATCGCGTTCACCATCGCCCTGTCGCTCGTGGTCTTCCTGCACGTCGTCTACGGCGAGATGGTGCCCAAGAACCTCGCGCTGGTCGGCCCGGAGCGGGCCTCGCTCGTGCTCGGCCCGGTCATGCTGTTCTTCGTCGCCGTGCTGCGCCCCTTCGTGTGGGCGCTCAACGGCCTGGCCAACGCGTTCCTGCGGCTCGTCGGCATCGAGCCGCGCGACGAGGTGGCGTCCACCTACAGCCACGACGAGGTCGCCGGCCTGGTCGAGGAGTCGCGCCGCGAGGGCCTGCTCGACGAGGACGAGTACGGCCTCGTGTCCGGCGCGCTCGACTTCACCGCGGGGCGCGTGGAGCAGGTGCTGCTGCCCAGCGACACGCTCGTGACGATCCCGCCCACCGCGACCCCGGCGGACGTCGAGGACGCGTGCGGCCGCACCGGCTTCTCCCGGTTCCCCGTGGCCGACGCCGGTGGCGACCTGGTCGGCTACCTGCACATCAAGGACGTCCTGGACGCGGGGGAGGCGTCGCGCGACCTGCCGGTGCCCGAGAAGTGGGTGCGTCCGCTGGCCACCGTGGCGGCCGGCTCGGGACTGTACGAGTCGCTGCGCACGATGCAGTCGCGCGGCGCGCACATGGCCCGCGTGGCCTCGCCCGAGGGCGTCGTCATGGGCGTCGTGATGCTCGAGGACGTCCTGGAGGAGCTGGTCGGCGAGATCCGCGACTCCGCCCGCGAGCGCCGCTGACCCGCACCCCGCGACCGCACCCTCACCTCGCCCCCGCGCTGCCGCGAAGTGTGACGAAACGGACCGCCCAGGGCGCCCGACCCCGTCCGTTCCGACACACATCGCGGCGGAGCGGGGCTCGGGTGAGGGACGCGGCTCGGGTGGGCCCGTCAGGAGAGGACGCGGTGGACGCCGTCGGGCGTCGCGACCAGCTGCACGGGGACGTCGTGCGGCTCGGCCGGCACCTCGTCGAGCAGCTCGTCGGTGAACACGACCGCGCACAGCGGCACGTCGAGCCCGGCCAGCGCCCGGTCGTAGTAGCCGGCGCCGCGGCCCAGGCGGCGTCCGTGCACGTCGGCGGCCAGCGCCGGCACCAGCACGACGTCGCAGGTCGCCAGCGCGTCCGGCCCCACCGGCTCCCCGGACGGCTGGGGGACGCCGAACGCCGAGGGCAGCAACGGGGCGCCGGGCACGTGGACGACCCAGTCGAGCGAGCGGTCGGGCCGGCTCTGCGGCAGCAGCACCTCGGTGCCGCGGGCGGCGAGCCCGTCGAGCAGGGGCCCGGTGCCCGGCTCGGTCGGCAGCGACAGGTAGGCGGCGACCTGCGTCGCCCGCGCCACGACCGGCTCGGCCAGCAGGTGCGCGGCGATCGCCTCGGCGGCCTCCGCCCGGTCCGCCGTGCTCCGGGCGGCCCGGTGCGAAAGCGTTTGGGCCCTTACGTCCTGCTTGTCCACGGGATCGACGCTAGCCTGATTCGCGATGAACGGACTCGAGGCAGCTCAGCGCAAGATGCGGGACGCGGGGATCGCGGACCTGGCGATCGACGTGTTCTCCGACTTCTACGGCAAGCTCGCGGCCGGGGAGACCGGGATGATCCCCGAGGCGGACGTCGATCCGCTCGACGGGGTCGACCGCGCCGCCGACCTCGAGGTCTCGCTCGAGGACCAGTGCGCGGCCGCCGACGTCACCGCCGTGATCAAGCTCAACGGCGGCCTCGGCACGTCCATGGGCATGGACCGCGCCAAGTCCCTGCTGGACGTCCGTGAGGGCCGCTCGTTCCTGGACCTGATCGTCGCCCAGGTGCGCGGCGTGCGCGAGGAGCTCGGCGTCCGCCTGCCGCTCGTGTTCATGAACAGCTTCCGCACCAGCGACGACACCCGCGCGGTGCTCGAGCGCTATCCCGACCTGGCGGTCGGCGACCTGCCGCTGGAGTTCCTGCAGAACCGCGAGCCGAAGCTGCTCGAGGACGACCTCACGCCGGTCGAGTGGGACGACGAGACGCTCACCTGGTGCCCGCCGGGCCACGGCGACCTCTACACCGCGCTGGCCACGTCCGGTGTCCTGGACACCCTGCTCGATCAGGGCTTCCGTTACGCGACGATCTCCAACTCCGACAACCTCGGCGCCGCGCCCGACCCGGCGATGATGGGCTGGTTCGCCGCGTCCGGCGCCCCCTACGCCGCCGAGGTGTGCCTGCGCACGCCGGCCGACGTCAAGGGCGGCCACCTCGTCGTCCGCAAGGCCGATGGACGCCTGGTCCTGCGTGAGACCGCGCAGACGCCCGACCAGGACGCCGACGCCGCCGCCGACATGCAGAGGCACCGCTACTTCCACACCAACAACCTCTGGTTCGACCTGCAGGCGCTCAAGGCCCGGCTCGAGGAGCGCGGCGGGGTGATGGGCCTGCCGCTCATCCGCAACGTCAAGAACGTCGATCCGCGCGACCCGAGCTCGCCCAAGGTCGTGCAGATCGAGAGCGCCATGGGCGCCGCCGTCGAGGTGTTCGACGGCGCCACCGCGATCGAGGTGCCGCGCTCGCGGTTCCTGCCGGTCAAGACCACCAACGACCTGGCCCTGCTGCGCTCGGACGTCTACGACGTCGCCGACGACGGACACGTCAGCGCGGCCGTCGACGAGGTGCCGCTGGTCCGGCTCGAGAAGTCGTACTACGGCACGATCGACGCCTTCGAGCAGCGCCTGCCGCAGGTGCCGTCGCTGCGCGAGGCGCGGTCGTTCACCGTGCACGGCGACTGGACGTTCGGGTCCGGGGTCCGCGTCGTGGGCGACGTCGAGCTGGCCGACACGGGGTCGGCCGAGCGCGTCGCCGACGGCGAGGTTCTCACGGGCGACTAGGCTGCCCACCATGTCCTCGGACGACGAAGCCACCGGCGCCGTGCCCTCCAGCGGCGCTCAGCCAGCGACCGCGGGAGCCGACGCCGGACCCCGCAGGCGGCCGCGGCCCGCGAGCATCCCTGACGGCGTCCTGACCGTCGAGGACCACCTCGAGCTCATCCTGCGCGGCACCGGCCCGCTCGAGCCGTACGACCAGCCGCTGGTCGACTCGCTCGGCCTGCCGCTCGTGGAGGACTTCGTCGCCGGCCACGACCTGCCGCGCTTCGACAACGCCGCGATGGACGGCTACGCCGTGCGTGCCGAGGACATCACGTCCGCGTCGGCGCACGAGCCGGTCGTCCTGCCCGTCGTCGGGTCGGTCGCCGCCGGGTCGGGCAAGCCGTTCGCGATCAGCGCGGGCACGGCGGCCAAGATCATGACCGGCGCCGCGATCCCGCGCGGTGCCGACACCGTCGTCCCCTACGAGCTCACCGACCGCGGCACGCAGCGCGTCTCGATCGGCAAGGCCCTGGAGTCGGGCGCCAACGTCCGCTGGCACGGCGACGACGTGACGAACGGCGAGACCGTCCTGCCCGCCGGCACCGTGCTGGGTCCGCGCGAGATCGGCCTGCTGGCCTCGCTCGGCGCCGGACGCGTGCCGGTGCGCCCGCGCCCGCGCGTCGTGATCATCTCCACGGGCAACGAGCTGCGCGACGCCGGCCAGCACCTCGAGCACGACTCGATCTACGACGGCAACAGCCACATGCTGGCCGCCGCCGTCCGCGCCGCCGGGGCGATCGCCTACCGGGTCGGCTCGGTCGACGACGACCCGAAGGCGTTCCGCCGGCTGCTGTCGGACCAGCTCGTCCGCGCCGACCTCGTCGTCACGACCGGCGGCATCAGCCAGGGCGACCACGACGTCGTCAAGGCCGCGCTCACCGGCATGGACGACATGCAGTTCCACCCGGTCGCCATGCAGCCCGGTCGTCCGCAGGGCTTCGGCCGGGTCTTCGACGAGCAGACGCCGCTCATCGCGCTGCCCGGCAACGGCGTCTCGGCCTACGTCTCGTTCGAGGTGTTCGTGCTGCCGGCCATCCGGCGGCTCATGGGGCTCACCCCGTACCGCCGCCCGATGGTGCACGCCGTGCTGGCGTCCGACCTCACGTCGCCGCCGGGCAAGCGCCAGTACGTGCGCGGCTTCTTCGAGGTCACCCACCGCGGCGCCAAGGTCACGCCGGTCGGCGGCCGCGGGTCGCACCAGGTCGGCGGGCTGGCCCAGGCCAACGCGCTGATCGTCGTGGGGGAGGACGAGACCGCCCTCAACCTCGGCGACACGGTGCGCACCCTCGTGCTCGACCGGCAGTTCTGAGGCGGTCGCCCATGACCGAGCCGCGTCTCACCCACGTCGACGAGTCCGGCGCCGCGCGCATGGTCGACGTCACCGCCAAGCAGGTCACCGCCCGCACGGCCACGGCCCGCGGGATGGTGCAGACCACGCCCGAGGTCGTCGCGCTGCTGCGCGGCGAGGGCGTGCCGAAGGGCGACGCGCTCGCCGTCGCGCGCATCGCCGGCATCATGGCGGCCAAGCGCACCCCGGACCTCGTCCCGCTGTGCCACCCGCTCGCGATCGGCGGCGTCGAGGTCGACCTCGCGGTCGTCGACGAGGGCGTCACCATCGAGGCGACCGTGCGCACCGCCGACCGCACCGGTGTCGAGATGGAGGCCCTGACGTCGGTGTCCGTCGCGGCGCTCACCGTCGTCGACATGGTCAAGGCCGTCGACAAGCTCGCGCGCATCACGGACGTCGAGGTGGTCGCGAAGTCCGGCGGCAAGAGCGGCGACTGGCGGCGCGAGGACGTCCGATGAGGGCCGCGGTCGTCGTCGCCAGCAACCGCGCGGCGGCCGGCACGTACGCCGACACCACCGGCCCGCTGCTGGTCGAGGCGCTGCGCCGCTGGGGCTTCGAGACCGCCGACCCGGTCGTCGCCCCGGACGGCGAGCCGTTCGGGCGCGCGCTCGACACGGTGCTCGCCGCCGCGCCGGCCCTCGTCCTCACCACCGGCGGCACGGGCGTGAACCCGACCGACCGCACCCCGGAGGAGACCCGGCAGCGGCTCGACCTCGAGCTCCCGGGCGTGGCCGAGGCGCTGCGGGCCTACGGCGTCGCGAACGGCGTCCCGACCGCGATGCTGTCGCGCGGGCTGGCCGGCGTGGCCGGACGCACCGTCGTGGTCAACCTGCCCGGCTCCCGCGGCGGCGTCCGCGACGGGCTCGCGGTGCTCGAGCCGGTCGTCGGGCACCTCGTGGACCAGGTCCACGGCGGCGACCACGTCCGGGGCGAGGAATGAGTCCCGGCTGGCCCGCGGAGCTGCAGCACGGACGCGTCGGGCTGCGCCCGCTGCGGGTGCGTGACGCCGGCGAGTGGCGCCGGCTGCACGACGCGAACCGCGAGTGGCTGACACCGTGGGAGGCGACGCTCCCCGAGGCGTCCGGCCCCGGCTTCCTCAGCGTCCGCTCGATGATCCGCACCCTGCGCCGGCGCGCCCGCCAGGGGCACTCGATGCCGTTCGTGGTCACCTGGGACGGCGAGATGGTCGGCCAGATGACGGTCAGCGGCATCACCATGGGGTCCGCGCGGTGGGCCAGCGTCGGGTACTGGGTCGCGCAGAGCCACGCGGGCCGCGGCATCACCCCCACGGCCCTCGCGCTGGTGTGCGACCACCTCATCGGCACGGTCGGGCTGCACCGGGTCGAGATCGCCATCCGGCCCGAGAACGAGGCCTCGCTGCGCGTGGTGCAGAAGCTCGGCTTCGACCGCATCGGGCTGGCCGAGCGCTACCTGCACATCGCCGGCCGCTGGTGCGACCACTGGCTGTTCCAGGTCGTGGCCGAGGACGTCCCTGGCGGGATGCTGGCCCGGCTGCAGCCCGACGCCGGCCACTGACCGGCCGAGACCTCTCTCGTCACACCCGTCACACGAGCAACTCCGCGACACACGCGCGTCGCTGCCCGATGAGCCGCTCGCGACGTCCTACCGTGTCCATGTGAGTTACGGCAGCGGCTTCATCCTGGCCTTCATCGTCGCCCTGTGGGCGGCGTTCGTCGTGCCGTACATGCTGCGCCGCTACGACGAGGCCTCCCAGACCCGCACGGTCGAGAAGTTCTCCTCGCTCACCCGCGTCATCCCGCACCGCCGCTCGGCCGACGCCGCCGACGTGGAGGTCGAGGTGACCGTCCAGACCGCTCCGGCGCCCGTTGCCGAGCGTGAGCTCGCGACTCCCGAGATGGTCCGCGTCGCCGCGACCCGTCGCCGCCGCGTGCTGTTCACGCTGCTGACCGCCCTCGTGGTGGTCGGCGCGCTCACCGCCGCCGCCGTCGCCCCGCTGTGGGCGCCGGCGATCCCCGCCGGCCTCATCGCCGCGTGGCTGGTCGCCTGCCGCGTCCAGGTGCGCGGCGAGCAGGGCCTCGCGCGTCCGTCGCTGCGCCTGCCGCGCCGCGCCACCGCCGAGGCCGACGACGGCCGCGAGGACACGATCGTCGTCTCGGGCCAGCTCGAGGAGCACGACCCGCACCGCAAGCACGTCATGCTCGAGGAGCCGCTGGCCGTCGACGCGCTGGACCAGAAGATCCAGATCGCGGTCCCGGTCGGCGCCACGGCCGGCTCCGGCTTGTGGGACCCGCTCCCGGTCACGTTGCCCACCTACGTCACCAAGCCGCGCGCCGGCCGCACCGTCCGCACCGTCGACTTCGGCGAGCCGGGCACCTGGACGTCCGGCCACGTCGAGGGCGAGGACGTCCGCCTGCCCGGCCGCGACGAGTCCGGCACGCAGGTCGAGGCGCCGCGCCGCGCGGTCGGCGAGTAGCCACCACCCCTCAGCATCCGAAGGCCCCGGGAGAACCTCCCGGGGCCTTCGTCGTCCGTGGCGGTGCGTGGTGGACGGGACGCGGTGCGCCAGACTGCGCACGTGCGCTCGTTCGTCCTCGTCCTGCTGGCCGCGGTCTGCTTCGGCACCACCGGCACCGCGCAGGCCCTCGGCCCGGACGCGTCGCCGTCCGCGGTCGGGCTCGCCCGCATCGTCTGCGGCGGGCTCGTGCTCGGTGTGGTCGCGCTGTGGTTCCTGCGACGTCACGGCGGACCCGGCGTCGCCCCCGCCGTGCTGTGGCCCCCGATGCTGGCCGGCGCGGCCGGGATGCTGGCCTACCAGCCCACGTTCTTCCTCGGCACGAGCGAGAACGGCGTCGCCGTCGGGACCGTCGTCGCGCTGGGCAGCGCGCCCGTGCTCACCGGCGTGCTGGAGTGGCTGGTCACCCGCCGGCGTCCGACCGCCGTCTGGGGCGTGGCCACGCTCGTCGCCGTGCTGGGCGTGGGCCTGCTTGCCGGCGCGGACGGTGGCGGGGGAGGCACGTCGGTGGCCGGCCTGATCGGCTCGGTCGGTGCGGGCCTGTCCTACGCCGTCTACGCCGTGGCCAGCAAGCGGATGCTCGACGCCGGCGTGCCCCAGCCGGTGACCGTCGGCGGCGTCTTCGGGCTCGCCGCCCTGGGAGCCCTGCCGTTCCTGCTGCTCGTCGACCTGAGCCCGCTCGCGTCCGCCGCCGGAGTCGTGATGGTCGCCTGGCTCGGCCTGGTCACGGTGGCCGTCGCGTACGTCCTGTTCGTCGCCGGCCTGGCGGGGCTGCGGGCGTCCACGGTCTCGTCGCTCACCCTGGCCGAGCCGGTCACCGCGTGCCTGCTCGGCGTGCTGGTGCTGGACGAACGACTCACCGGGCAGGCCGCGCTGGGGGTGCTGGCCGTCGCGCTCTCGGTGGTGCTGCTGGCCGCCGGTGCCCGGCGCGCGAGCGTCCGCACGGCGTGACCGCCCCCGGGTTGTCGTCCCCGGGGCGGGGGTTGCTAGAGTGGTCGTCGCACGAGGGGCATTGGCGCAGTTGGTAGCGCGCTTCGTTCGCATCGAAGAGGTCAGGAGTTCGAATCTCCTATGCTCCACCGGAAGGGCCGCCGACAGGCGGCCCTTTTTCGTTGCCTTGCGCGGCCCACGCGCTGTGCCACGGTGGTGCCATGAGCATGGAGTCGATCGACCTGGCCGGCATCGTCCGCGACGAGCTGGAGGCGGCCCGGCAGGCGTCCAGCGGGCGCGCGGCCCGCACGGTGCGCGGCGGGCAGAACCACGCGCTCAAGCAGACCGTCATCGCGCTGCGGTCCGGCGCCGAGATGGCCGAGCACAACAGCCCCGACGAGGGCACCGTGCAGGTGCTGGCCGGACGCGTGCGCCTGGTGGCCGGCCCGCACGCGTGGGAGGGCGGCGTCGGCGAGATGGTGGTCGTCCCGCCGCAGCGGCACTCGCTGCTCGCGCTCGACGACGCGGTCGTGCTGCTGACCGCCGTCAACCGCTAGGCCGATGGCCGACGACGTTGCCGCCCGCCTGGAGCGCTGGACGACCGCCGGCGGGGCGTGGCGGGTCGATCCGGCGCCCGGAGGACGGGTGCACGTCGTGCTGCTGCGCTGCGACGGCGGCGAGGAGGTCGACCGCTTCGTCTGCGACGCCGACGAGCTGCCCTCGTAGCGTCCGCCGCGGCCGGTTCCCGCAGCGCCCGCCGCGATGCGTGTCGGGACGGACGGGGGTGGGCGACGTCGGACGTCCGACGCGTCACGCATCGCGGCGGAGCCCGGCCGGGGTCAGCCCTCGTAGGACGCGCGGGTGCGCTCGAGCAGGTCGCGGACGACCGCGTCGAGGTCGGTGTCGTCGCCGGCCACCCGGCACTGGCGCTGGGCTCCCGACCCGTGCTCCTGCAGGTGGTGCAGCCGCTGGGCCACGCGCTGGCTGTCGCCGGCGGACTCCAGCGCGGGCAGGACGTGCGCGACGAGCGCCTCGACCGCCTCGTACGCGGGGACCAGGTCGCCGCTCGCCGGGTGGACGAGCCGGTCGGCCAGGCCGTGCCGGCTCGCCCGCCAGCGGGCGCCCCGGAGCAGGTCGACGCGCCACGGCGCGACTGGGACGTCGGCCGCGTGCTCGTCGGCCACGGTCGTCACGAGCGCCCGGATGAGGGCGGCGACCAGCGCGGTGGTGCCGAGGTCGGTGCAGACGTCGGCGACGCGCACCTCGACGGTCGGGTACGCGCGGGCCAGGCGGGCGTCGAGGTAGATCATCCCCTCGTCGATCGCGGCGCCGGAGGCCACGAGCCGCTGCACGGCCGAGCGGTAGTGCTCGACGTCGCCGAACGGCTCGGTGGGGCCGGCGCTCGGCCAGGCGTCCCACACCTGGGCCCGCCAGGACGCGTACCCGGTGTCGACGCCCTCGTTGTAGGGGGAGTTGGTCGAGACGGCCTGCACGACCGGCAGCCACGGGCGCAGCCGGTCGACGACGCCGACCGCCTCCTCCGGGCTGTGCACGTCGACGTGGACGTGCATGCCACACACCACCGCGCGGCGTCCGAGCTCGCCGAAGCGGCCCATCATGCGCTGGTAGCGGGCCTTCGGGGTGACCTCGGAGTCCGGGTCGGGCAGCACGGGCGTCGGGGCGGCCATGATCGTCGCGCCCGCGTCGGCGGCCGCCCTCGCCGCACGCCCGCGCCGCGCGCTCAGGTCGGCGACGACCCGGTCGAGGTCGGCCGAAGGGTCGCTGGCGATCTCGACCTGGGTCAGGAACAGCTCCTGCTCCAGCTGCTCGTCGCCGCCGCCGACCACGCGGTCCGACACGGCCTTGAGCCGCAGCGTCCCCGGATCGACCAGCAGCAGCTCTTCCTCGACACCCACGCTGCGCACCGTCACGCAGCGATCGTGGTGCCCGGCCGGAGCCGCGGCAACTCGGGCTACGAGCGGCGCCCGCGGGGACGACGGGCCCACAGCACGCCCACCGCGCCGACGAGCGCGCCGCCGACCCATGGCAGGGCGGCCGCGACCGCGTCGGACCCGCGCTCGAGGGCGGCCTGCTGCGGCTCCTCGGGCTCGCGCTGGGTGGACAGGACGACGTAGAGCACGGCGTCCGCGACTCGTCCGGCCCTCGGCGTCAGCGAGGACAGCGACTGCTCCTTCGCGCCACCGTCCGTCTTCACGGAGCGCTGGGTCACCCTGACCAGCGAGTCGTCGTCGAGCGACGCCAGGTGGTCGCTCACGGTGTCGAGCTCGCTGGCCGGGAAGCGCAGCCGCAGCAGCGCGGTGGTGTCGTCGCCGTCCTGGTCGACCGAGGCGAGCTCGACCCGACCGTCGGCGCCGGGCATCCAGGACCGCAGGTCGTCCGCCGTGGCCTCGGCGTCGGGCACGTCCAGGTGCGCGTTCCCCGAGGCCCGGACCTCGCTCAGCGGGACGGCCCAGTCGCCCGGGAAGAAGTCGGGGTCCGGCCGAGCGTCGACGTAGGCCTGCGCCTCGAGCTCGGCCGGTGTGGTGGGTGGCGCGGCCTCGTACGAATAACCCTCTGCCGTCACGGCGCTCAATGCGTCGCCGTCCCCGGCGGTGGTGGGGGGCAGGACGTCGACAGCAAGGCCGGCACTCGTGCCGACGACGACCGCGGCCGCCGCGGCGAGGATCGCGGTGCGACGGCGGCGCGAGCGCTCGTGGTCCTCGGCGTCGATGCGCCGGTCGATCGCGCCGCGCATCGCGGCGACCCGGTCGTCGCCCAGCTCGGGCGGGCCGGGCCGGTCGGTCTCGCGCGGGTTCATGCCAGCCCCCTCAGGTCGTCGGTGTCGCGTCGCAGCCGGCCGCGCAGCCGCGAGACGCGGTTGCGGATGCCGCCGTGGGTGAGCCCCAGCTCGTCGGCCGCCTGGGCGTAGGTGAGGTCGCCGAGGACGCACAGCTCGAACAGCCGGCGGTCGACGTCGGACAGGCCGGCGAGGCTCTCGCGCACCCGCTCCAGCACGAGGGCGGTCGCGACCTGTTCGTCGGGCGGGGCGTCGTCCGAGGCCGCCGTCTCGTCGTAGGCCTCCCACCGGCGACGGCTCGCGCGCCGGGCGTGGTTGCGGCCGATGTTCTTGGCCGTGACCAGCAGCCACGGCAGCGCGGACGCGTCCACGAGGTGGAGGTCGGCGAGCCGGCGCCAGGCGACCACGAAGACCTCCTGGACGACCTCCTCGGCGTCCGCGGCCGAGCCCACGACGCCGTACGCCTGCCAGTAGACCGGCCGCACGTGGCGGGCGTAGAGCTCACCGAAGGCCTCGCGGTCGCCCGACCGGGCGCGGGACACCAGGGCGTGGTCGTCCGCGACGGGGTCCGGGATCATGCCGCTCCGTCCTGCCACGAGGGTGCTCACGACCACCCATGTCGCGAGGGCGCTCACCGTCTCACGCGGGATCCCTGGGCGTCCGGCGTTCGGCGGTGAGGCAGCGCCCACGGGACGAGGGTCCGTGGACGCCAGGTCACCGCCGCCGGGGAGGCGGCTAGATCCAGCGGCCGAACCACATCCGGTCGCGCCACTGGTCGTACGAGACGAGGTCGTCGGTCCAGATCGGGTGGAAGTACACGAACAGCACGACGACCGCGACGACGTACAGCGCGAGCACGACGTGCAGCGCCGTGCGGGCGCGCCCGTGCAGCGCGCGCCGCAGGCCGTCGACCACCAGCGCGACCGCGATGATCATGAACGGCAGGATCACGACGGCGTAGAACAGGAAGATCGGCCGGTCGGCGCTGGCGAACCAGGGCAGCCAGGTCGCGACGAGGCCGAGGGCGGGCAGCGACCACGGCCAGCGGCGCGTTCGCATCCAGGCGAGCAGCGAGCCGACGACGGCGAGGACGCCGGACCACCACACCAGCGGGTTGCCCAGCACCAGCACCTCGCGCATGCACGAGGAGTCTGCCGGGGCGCCGCACGAGGCCGCGGGCAGGTCGTTCTGCGCGTCCACGCCGACCGGGCGCTCGAGCACGAGCCAGCCCAGCGGGTGCGACTGGTACGGATGGGTCTGCCCGGCCAGGTAGTCACCGGTGTGGAAGTCGAACGCCATGACGTGGAAGTGCCACAGCGAGCGCAGCGCGTTCCAGGTCTCGCCCCACCACGAGCCCGGGTCGGTGCCCACGTACGAGCCCCAGGCCGGGGTGTCGCCGTAGCCGCGCCCGAACCGCAGCTCGTACGCCTCGTGATGGACGAGCCAGCCGGTCCAGCTCAGCACGTAGACGACCAGCGCGAGCCCGACGAGGGTCACGAACGCCGGGGCGCCGACCCGCAGGGTGGTGAGCACCAGGCCGGGACGCCGGAGGGCTCCCGGGTCGGCGCGCCAGGCCGCGCGACGGGCGTGCACCTCCCACAGCACGATCGCCAGGCCGGCGACCGCGAGCACGTACACGCCGCTCCACTTCACCGAGCAGGCCAGCCCGAGGCTGACGCCGGCGGCGACCTGCCACGGGCGCCACGCGTGGAAGCGGTCGAGCCGGGCGTCGATCCAGTCGCGGTCGGCGACCAGGCAGGCCACCGCGACGACCACCCACAGGCACAGGAAGACGTCCAGCAAGGCGGTGCGGGAGAGCACGAAGTGGACGCCGTCGAGCGTCAGGAGCAGCCCGGCCAGCCAGGACGCCACGAGCGAGCCGGTGAGCCGCAGCACGAGCCGGGCCAGCACCAGCACCGTCACGGCGCCGGCGACGGCGGCACTGATGCGCCAGCCGAACGAGTCGGTGCCGAACACCCACTGGCCGAGCGCGATCATCCACTTGCCGCCGTCGGGGTGGACGATCTGCGTCGGAAGGTCGAGCAGGCCGGAGAAGTCGCCGCGGGCGAAGTCGTCGTTGACGTCCTCGGACCAGTCACGCACGTACCCGTGGTGCAGCAGCGAGTAGGCGTCCTTGGCGTAGTAGGTCTCGTCGAACAGCAGCCGGTTCGGGTACCCGAGGTTCCACACGCGCAGCACGAACGCCAGCACCGCGAGGCCGATCGGTCCCGCCCAGCCGAGCAGGTGGCGATCACGCGCGACGGCGGGCAGACGGGGCACGAGCCCGATCCTAGGCAGACGCCTCGTGGCTCCCACCTGCGAGGATGGCGGGGTGCTGATCCTCGCCGGAACCCCCATCGGCCGCGTCGCGGACGCCTCGAGCCGCCTGGGCGAGGTGCTCGCCTCGGCCGACGTGGTCGCCGCCGAGGACACCCGCCGCCTGCGCCGCCTGCTCGGCGAGCTCGGCGTCGAGCCGTCCGGCCGGGTCGTGTCCTACTTCGAGGGCAACGAGGAGCGGCGCACCACCGAGCTGCTGGACGAGCTGCGGGCCGGCGCCACCGTCGTGGTCGTCACCGACGCGGGCATGCCGAGCGTCTCCGACCCCGGGTACCGGCTGGTCGCCGCCGCCGTCGAGGCGGACGTCCCGGTCACCGCCGTGCCCGGGCCGTCGGCCGTCCTGACCGCGCTGGCCGTCTCGGGCCTGCCGGTCGACCGCTTCTGCTTCGAGGGCTTCCTGCCGCGCAAGGCCGGCGAGCGCGGACGACGGCTGGCCGAGCTGTCGGGTGAGCCGCGGACGATGGTGTTCTTCGAGTCGCCGCACCGCACCGAGGCCACGCTGCGCGACATGGCGACGGCCTGGGGCGACGACCGGCCGGCCGCGGTCTGCCGCGAGCTGACCAAGACCTACGAGGAGGTCCGGCGCGGCGGCGTGCGCGAGCTGGCCGAGTGGTGCGCCGGGCTCGAGCACGGGGTGCGCGGCGAGGTCACGCTGGTGGTCTCCGGCGCCGTGGCCGAGCAGCGCGAGTACTCCGCCGACGAGCTGGCCGAGCTCGTCCGCGAGGCCGAGTCCGGCGGGCTGACCCGCAAGGACGCCATCGCCCGGGTCGCCGAGGGCACCGGCGCCCGCAAGAAGGACGTCTACGCCGCGGCCCACCGCTGATCGGCGCGGGCGGCGCTCACTAGGATGGGCGGCATGTCCGACTCGACCTTCTACGTCACGACGCCGATCTACTACGTCAACGACGCCCCGCACATCGGACACGGCTACACCACGACGATCGGCGACGTGCTGACGCGCTGGCACCGCCAGCGCGGCGAGCGGGTCTGGTACCTCACCGGCACCGACGAGCACGGCCAGAAGGTGCTGCGCAAGGCGCAGGCGAACGGCGTGTCCCCGCAGGAGTGGGTCGACCGCCTCGTCGAGAACGAGTGGAAGCCGCTGCTGCGCACCATCGACGCGGCCAACGACGACTACATCCGCACCACCGAGGCCCGCCACGAGGCCGGCGCGAAGGCGTTCTGGTCCGCGCTGCACGAGGCCGGTGCCGTCTACAAGGGCTCGTTCTCGGGCTACTACAGCGTGGGCTCGGAGGAGTTCGTCGCCGACGAGTACGTCGCCGACGGCGAGGGCGACGACGCGGGCCACAAGGTCTCGACGCTCGACGGCAGCCGCCTGGAGCACATGACCGAGGAGAACTACTTCTTCCGGCTCTCCGACTACGCCGAGCGGCTGCTCGAGCTCTACCGTGAGCACCCCGAGTTCGTGCAGCCGGCGTCGGCGCGCAACGAGGTCGTGTCGTTCGTCGAGCGCGGCCTGCGCGACCTGTCGATCTCGCGCTCGACGTTCGACTGGGGCATCAAGGTGCCGTGGGACGACAAGCACGTCATGTACGTGTGGGTCGAGGCGCTGCTGAACTACCTCACCGCGGCCGGCTACGGCGTCGACCAGGAGCGGTTCGAGGAGCTCTGGCCGGCGAGCATCCACCTCGTGGGCAAGGACATCGTCCGCTTCCACGCGGTCATCTGGCCGGCGATGCTCATGGCCGCCGGGCTCCCCGTGCCGCAGCAGGTCTTCGCGCACGGCTGGCTGCTGGTCGGCGGGCAGAAGATGAGCAAGTCCAAGGCCAACGGCATCCACCCGACCGAGCTCGTCGACACGTTCGGCTCGGACGCCTACCGCTACTACTTCACGCGAGCGCTGACGTTCGGCTCCGACGGCTCGATCTCGTGGGAGGACATCGCCGCCCGCTACACCGCCGAGCTCGCCAACGGCTTCGGCAACCTCGCCTCGCGCGTCGCGGCGATGATCGGCAAGTACTTCGACGGCGCCCTGCCAGCCTCCGGCGAGCAGACCGCCGCGGAGCAGAAGGTCGTCGACACCGTGGCCGCGGCCGTCGCCGAGGCCGACGCGGCCATCGACGCCGTCGCCCCGCAGGACGCGATGACCGCCGTGTGGCGCATCGTCGACGAGCTGAACGGCTACCTCACCGAGCAGGAGCCCTGGAAGGTCGCCAAGGACGAGGCGCAGCGCGATCGCCTGGCCACGATCATGGCGACCGCCGCCGAGGGGCTGCGCGTGCTGGCCGTCGTGCTCAACCCGGTCATGCCGAAGGCGTGCGCGGCGCTGTGGGAGTCGCTCGGCGCCGAGGGCCCGCTCGGTCCGCTCGCCGACCAGCGCCTCGACGACGTCGCCCGCTGGGGCCAGCTGCCGGCCGGCACGCCGGTCACCAAGGGCCCGGCGCTATTCCCGCGCCTGGAGCTGGACGCTCCGCAGGCGTGAGCGAGCGCAGCGAGCGAGCCATCCAGGCACTCACGGGCGGTCGCCCGTACCGTGCCCTTCCGACGGGCGGTCGCGCGTGAGCGAGTGCAGCGAGCGAGCCATCCAGGCACTCACGGGTGGTCGCCCGTACCGTGCTCTTCCGACGGGCGGTCGCCCGTGAGCGAGCGCAGCGAGGACGTCCGCGCGCTCTGGCCGGAGGCGCCCGAGCCGCTGCCGGCGCCCGTGGTCGACAACCACTGCCACCTGGACGTCCGGGTCAAGGGCGGGCACCGGCTCGGCACGCGTGAGGCGATCGAGGCCGCCGCGGCGGTCAACGTCACCCGCATCGTGCAGGTCGGCTGCGACGTCGACGACTCGCGCTGGGCGGTCGAGGCGGCCGCCGAGCACCCCGAGCTCGTCGCCGCCGTGGCCATCCACCCCAACGACGCCGCCCGGCTCGACGCCGACGGACGCCTGGACGAGGCGCTGGCCGTCATCGACGAGCTCGCCGGCGCCGGCGACCACGTGCGTGCGGTGGGGGAGACGGGACTCGACTACTTCCGCACCGGGCCGGACGGTCGCGGGGCGCAGCACCGCTCGTTCCGGGCCCACGTGGAGATGGCGAAGCGGCACGACCGCACCTTGGTCATCCACGACCGCGACGCCCACGACGACGTACTCGCCGTGCTCGACGAGGTCGGCGCCCCCGAGCGCTGGGTGATGCACTGCTTCTCCGGCGACGCCGACTTCGCGCGGGCCTGCGTGGAGCGCGGGGCCCACCTGTCGTTCGCCGGCACGGTGACGTTCAAGAACGCGCCGTACCTGCGCGAGGCCCTGGCCCAGGCGCCGGCGGACCGCGTCCTGGTCGAGACCGACGCCCCGTTCCTGACCCCCGAGCCGCACCGCGGACGGCTCAACGCGTCCTTCCTCGTGCCGCACACGATGCGGCTCATGGCGGACGTCCGGGGGGCCGACCTGACCGAGCTGTGCGCCCAGGTCGAGGCCAACACGTTCGCCGCGTTCGGCGGTCGCTGGTAGCCGTCCGGCCCGCCGTTCCAGGTGTGACCTGGGATTCCTCGGCTTGGCCTGCCACCAACCGCTGGTTATGGTGGACAAGTTGTCTGCCCCCGACACGCGAGGAGAAGCGTGGCTTTCGCTCGACGATTCAAGGCACTGTCCTGGCCCATGATCGCCGTCTACACGGCGGTCCTGCTGGTGGTCGCCGGTGGCACCATCGCCTACGCCGGCCTCTCCAAGACCGTGACCCTGGTGGTCGACGGCAAGGAGCAAACCGTCCGCACCTTCGGTGACGACGTCTCCTCCGTGCTGGAGGCCCAGGACGTCAAGGTCGGACTGGACGACCGCGTCGTCCCGGCCCAGGCCACCTCGATCTCCGACGGCGACACCGTCGAGGTCAGCTACGCGCGTCCGGTCACCCTGACCGTCGACGGGCAGCAGAAGACCGTCACCACGTGGGAGCACACCGTCGACGAGGCGCTCGCCGCCCTGGGCGTCGAGCCCGAGTCCGGTGCCTACGTCTCGCGCTCCATGGACAGCCGCGTGCCGCTCGACGGCCTGCAGCTCGTGGTCAGCAACCCCAAGACCGTCGAGATCCGCCAGGGCGACGACGCCCGCCGGGTCACCTCCACCGGCGTGACCGTCGCCGACGTGCTCGAGGACGCCGGCGTGCGTCCGGGCCAGGAGGACGAGGTCAAGCCCGCGCTCGACGCCACGCTCGCCGACGGCGACCGGGTCCGCGTCGTCGACATCGAGGTCGTGGACCGCGTCGAGAACGTCGCGCTCGACCATGAGACCACCGTCCGCAAGGACCCCGACGCCCTCGAGGGCGAGGTCGACGTCGTCACCAAGGGCAAGGACGGCAAGGCGCGCCAGCAGGTCCGCTACGTCCTGGCCGACGGCAAGAAGCGCAGCCGCACCGTCGTCTCGACCAAGACCGTGCGCGAGCCGGTCACCCAGGTCGAGGAGCGCGGCACCAAGAAGCCCGAGTCGTCCTCGCCGAGCGGCAACAGCGTCTGGGACCGCATCGCCAAGTGCGAGTCCGGCGGCAACTGGCACATCAACACCGGCAACGGCTACTACGGCGGCCTGCAGTTCAGCGCGGCGACGTGGAAGAGCGTCGGCGGCCCGGGCCTGCCGCACGAGAACAGCCGTGAGGTGCAGATCAAGTACGCCAAGATCCTGCAGGAGCGCTCCGGCTGGGGCCAGTGGTCCTGCGCGGCCAAGGTCGGCGTTCACTGAGCGAGTCCGCCGGGGAGGTGAGGCAGGTCCGCCTGCTCACCGCCCCGGACGTCCGCACGCTCGCCGACGAGATCGGCCTGCGTCCCACCAAGCAGCGTGGGCAGAACTTCGTCATCGACCCCAACACGGTGCGGCGCATCGTGCGCACCTCGGGCATCGGTGACCGGGACGTCGTCCTGGAGGTCGGGCCCGGCCTCGGCTCGCTGACCCTCGGTCTGCTCGAGACCGCCGACCGCGTCGTGGCCATCGAGGTCGACGAGGTGCTCGCCACGCGGCTGCCCCGCACCGTCGAGGAGCACGCGGGTGCGGCCGCCGACCGGTTCACGCTCGTGCTGCAGGACGCCCTGCGCGTCACCGAGCTGCCCGGACCGGCGCCCACCGCGCTGGTGGCCAACCTGCCCTACAACGTCTCGGTGCCGGTGCTGCTGCACCTGCTGGAGCTGCTGCCGTCGATCGAGCGCGGCCTGGTGATGGTGCAGGCCGAGGTCGCGCACCGGCTCGCGGCCGGCCCCGGCTCGCGCACCTACGGCGTCCCGAGCGTCAAGGCCGCCTGGTACGGCGACCTGCACCTGGCCGGCAACATCGGACGGAACGTCTTCTGGCCCGCGCCCAACGTCGATTCGGCCCTCGTCGCCTGGACCCGGCGCGAACCGCCGAGCGTCCCGGGCTGGGAGACCGAGGAGCTGCGGCGCCGGCTGATCACGGTCGTCGACGCCGCCTTCGCCCAGCGCCGCAAGACGCTGCGTGCCGCACTCGCCGGCGTGGCCGGTTCGCCCGCCGCGGCCGAGGAGGCCCTCGTGGCCGCCGGTCTGTCGCCGCAGGTGCGGGGCGAGCAGCTCGACCTCGACGCCTTCGTCCGGCTCGCCGTGGCGATGGGCCGCACCCCGGAGGGGACCCGATGACGCACGACGCATGGCTGGCCGACTGGCAGCGCTGGCACGACGAGCGCGAGCAGGCGGCGCTGGCACCGCACGGCACGGCGTCCCTGACCGGCACCCACTGGATGGGTGCCGACCCCGTCGACGTCCCCGGCCTCGACGGCCCCTGGAAGGCGCAGGTCGGCGTCGTCACCGACGGCCGGCTGCGTCTCGCCCCGGGCGAGCAGGCCACCGCCGGCGACCTGCTGCTGACCGCGATCGAGCGCGACGGCGAGCTGGCGCTGCGCGTCTGGGACCCGCGCGCGAGCACCCGCACCACCCTGGACGGCATCGACACCTTCGCGCCGGACCCGGCGTGGGCCGCGACCGGCGTGCTGGAGGCGGCCGACGCGGCGCTGGCCGTCGACCACGTCGACGGGCACGCGGCCACCGAGACGTTCGGTGGCGTCGTGCGCGTGACGGTCGCCGGCCACGAGCTCGGCCTGGTCACGCTCGTCCAGCCCGACGGACGCCTGCTGGTGCCGTTCGCCGACACCACCAACGGCGGCGCCACGCGCCAGTTCCGCTTCCTCAAGCTGCAGGCGGACGCCGACGGCCGGGTCGAGGTCGACCTGAACCGGGCCTACCTGCCGCCGTGCGCGTTCACCGATCACTACCTGTGCCCGATGCCGCCGGCCGAGAACCGGCTGCCGTTCGCGGTCGAGGCCGGCGAGACGCACCCGCGCCCGCGCGGCTAGTCGCGCGCGGCCGGCACCTCGCGCACGAGGCGCTGGTGGGAGTCGAACGCGGCCCGGTCGACCCGCTCGGGATCGATGCCGCTCAGCAGGGCGACCTGGAAGCCGCGCCACAGCGACAGCACCTGACCGGCGGTGCGCCGCGCCGCGTCCAGGTCGAAGCCCTCGCGCTCGATCGAGACGGTGAGGTCGTCGAGCCACTGCATGCCGACCTCGTCCAGGAAGCCCTGGTACGACGCCGGGTCGAACGCCGCCAGCCCGAAGACCTGGAAGAACAGCCGGTGGAAGGCCAGGTTCTCCGGCGCCGCGAGCGACCGCCACGCGGCGTCCAGGCGCTCGCACAGCGGCACGGACGCGTCGGCCACGAGCTGCGGCACCGCCATGACCTTCGGGAAGCGGCGGGTCGACTGCTGCAGCGCGGTGACGATGAGCTGGTCGCGCGAGCCGAAGTAGTACAGCAGCATGCGGTTGTTGGAGCCGGTCGTCTGGCTGAGCCCGCGCAGGGTCAGCCCGTCGATGCCGTGCTCGACGACGTGGTCGATGATCCGTTCGAGCAGCTCCGAGCGGCGGTCGGGGGCCTCGGTCATGCGCCCGCTCCGTGGACCGGTGCGGTGTCGTCGCGCAGCGGACGGCCGGTGGCGCTGCTGCGCGAGGCGACGACCTCGGCGTAGACGGACACGGCGGTGTCGAACGGCGTCGTGGCGCCCAGCCGCAGGCCGACGGGGGAGTGCAGGCGCTCGAGCGCGGCGTCGTCGACGCCCAGCTCGCGCAGCGCGTCGACCCGGCGGGAGTGCGTCCGGCGCGAGCCCATGGCGCCGACGAACCCGATCGGCAGTGCGAGCGCGGCGGCCAGGAACGGGGCGTCCACACGCTCGTCGTGGGCGAGCAGCACGGCGACGCCGCGCTCGTCGAGCCCGGCGTCGGCGACGTGCTCCTGGGGCCACGCGCAGACCACCTCGGCGGCGCCGGGGAAGCGCTCCTTGGTCGCGAAGACGGGACGGGGATCGACGACGGTGACGCGGTAGCCGGCCGCGCTCGCGATCGTGCAGAGCGCCGCCGCCTCCTCGGTGGCCCCGGCCAGCAGCATGCGCGGGGCGGCGGGACGGTGCTCCACGTGCACGACGCGGCCGGCGTGGCGCAGCTCCAGGCGCGCCTCGAGCCCGGCCGCCGCGCGGCGCAGCGGCTCGACGGCGTCCGGTCCGAGCAGCTGGACGAGCACCTGCACCCGGCCGCCGCAGGTGAGGCCCGGGGCCAGTCCGCCGTCGCCGTCGTAGGCCTCGACACCGGGGTCGGCGGTGCCGTCGAGCAGCTCGCGGCAGCGGTCGTGCACCGCGCCGTCGACGCACCCGCCGGACAGGCTTCCCAGCACGGCGCCGTCGTCGGCGACGGCCAGGGACGAGCCGACGGTGCGCGGGGCGCTGCCCTGGACGTCCACGAGGGTGGCGACGGCGATCCGGCGGCCGGACTCCACCCAGGCGACGAGGTCGTGCGCGAGGTCGAGCATGCCGCCACCCTAAGCGCGTCGCCGCCAGGTCTCGCGTCGTCGCCCGGCGGCGGGCAGGATGCCGGCATGTCCGACGTCGTGGGTCTGGTGCTCGCCGCGGGGGCCGGACGCCGGTTCGGCGGGCCGAAGGCGCTCGCCCGCGACGCGTCCGGACGCCCGTGGCTCCAGCTCGCCCACGACGCCCTGGCCGAGGGCGGCTGCCCGCACGTGACCGTCGTGCTCGGCGCCGGGGCCGAGGAGGCGCGGTCCCTCGTGCCGGACGGCGCCCGGGTGGTCGTCGCGCCGGACTGGCAGCGGGGCCAGTCGGCCTCGCTCGCGGTCGGCCTCCGCGCCCTTCCGCCGGCCGCGGCCGTCGCCGTCACGCTGGTCGACCTGCCCGGCCAGCGGGCCGAGGCCGTGGCCCGCGTGGTGCGCGGCGCGAGCACCGCCTCGCTGCGCCGGGCGGTCTTCGCGGGGCGGCCCGGTCACCCCGTGCTGCTGGGCCGCGACCACTGGTCCGCGCTGCTCGACGTCCTGGCCGGGGACGAAGGAGCGCGCCCCTACCTGCGGGTGCACGACGTGACCGCCGTCGACTGCACCGACCTCGGCGGCGGTCAGGACGTCGACCGGTGAGCGTCGGCTCAGCGTGCACGGATGCGCGGCGCCGATAGGTTGTCACGGTGACGACGACCGTGCGCGTGCCCGCCAAGATCAACGTGAGCCTCGCCGTCGGACCCCTCGGCGAGGACGGATTCCACTCGCTGGCCACGGTGTACCAGGCCGTCAGCCTCTACGACGAGGTCACCGCGCGGCCCAGCGACGACGCCGAGCTGCACGTCCAGGTGCACTTCGAGGGTCTCGAGCGCGAGGGCAGCGTCCCGCTCGACGGCGACAACCTGGCCGTGCGCGCCGCGCGCCTGCTGCGCGACGAGACCGGGGTCGACGAGGGCGTCCACCTGGCCATCCGCAAGGCCATCCCGGTCGCCGGCGGCATGGCCGGAGGCTCCGCCGACGCGGCCGGCGCCCTGGTCGCCTGCAACGACCTGTGGGGCACCGGGCTGACCCGTCCGGAGCTGGTCGAGCTGGGCGCGTCGCTGGGCAGCGACGTGCCGTTCGCGCTGACCGGCGGGCTGGCCATGGGCAGCGGCCACGGCGAGGTGCTCAGCCCCGTCCTGGCCCGCGGCACCTACCACTGGGTCTTCGCGATCAGCGACGAGGGACTCTCCACGCCGACGGTCTACGGCGAGCTCGACCGGCTGCGTCACGACGACGAGGTCGGCACGCCGGAGGTGTCGCCCAGCGTCCTCAGCGCGCTGCGGGCCGGCGACCCCGAGGCGCTCGGCGCCTCCTTGTCCAACGACCTGGAGCGGGCGGCGTTCTCGCTGCGTCCGGGCCTGCGCGAGACCCTGCGGGCCGGCCGCAGCGCCGGCGCCCTGGGCGCGATGGTGTCCGGATCCGGTCCCACCGTCATGTTCCTGGCCGCCGACGAGGCGCACGCCTCCGACCTCGCGGCCTTCCTCGAGGGGTCGGACGCGGTCACCGAGGTGGTCCAGGCGCACGGCCCCGTGCCCGGCGCCCGTATCGTCTAGGCGTGACCAACCGGACCCGTACCGCCTGATGGCCCATCTTCTCGGCGCCGAGAACCTGAGCCTGGAGTTCCCGACCAAGCGCGTCCTCGACAGCGTCTCGCTCGGCCTGGACGAGGGCGACCGCGTCGGCGTGGTCGGCCGCAACGGCGACGGCAAGTCCACGCTCATGCGCCTGCTCGCCGGCCGGCTGGAGCCGGACGAGGGCCGGGTCACCCGCCGTCGTGACGTCACCGTCGGCTTCCTCGACCAGGCGGACGTCCTCGACGCCGACCTCACCGTGGCCCGGACCGTCGTCGGCGACACCGTCGAGCACGAGTGGGCGGGCGACGCCCGGGTGCGCGACGTCATCGACGGCCTCGTGGCCGACCTGCCCTGGGACGCCGAGGTCGGGACGCTCAGCGGCGGCCAGCGCCGCCGCGTCGCCCTGGCGGCGCTGCTGGTCGGTGAGTGGGACGTCCTGTTCCTCGACGAGCCGACCAACCACCTCGACGTCGAGGGCGTGGCCTGGCTGGCCGAGCACCTCAAGCGGCGCTGGTCGCCGACCGCGGGCGGCCTGCTGGTCGTCACCCACGACCGGTGGTTCCTCGACGAGGTCTGCACCGGCACGTGGGAGGTGCACGACGGGATCGTCGAGCCGTTCGAGGGCGGGTACGCCGCCTACGTGCTGCAGCGCGTCGAGCGCGACCGGCAGGCGGCGGCGATCGAGTCCAAGCGGCAGAACCTCATGCGCAAGGAGCTCGCCTGGCTGCGCCGCGGCGCCCCGGCCCGCACGTCGAAGCCGAAGTTCCGCATCGACGCGGCCAACGAGCTGATCGAGCGCGAGCCCCCGGTGCGCGACGCCGTCGAGCTGCAGCAGCTGGCGACCGCGCGCCTCGGCAAGGACGTCGTGGACCTGCTCGACGTGTCCGTGGCCTACGGCGACAAGGTCGTGCTGCGCGACGTCGAGTGGCGCATCGGCCCGGGCGAGCGCACCGGCATCCTCGGCGTCAACGGCGCGGGCAAGAGCACGCTGCTGGGTGCAGTCACGGGAGCCGTGACCCCGACGTCCGGCCGGGTGAAGCGGGGCAAGACCGTCCGCATCGCGGTGCTCACCCAGGCGCTGTCCGAGCTCGACGAGATCGCCGACGACCGGGTCAGCGACGTCGTCGGGCGCCAGCGGGCCACGTACGTCGCCGGCGGCAAGGAGATGACGCCCGGCCAACTGCTGGAGCGGCTCGGGTTCACCAGCGCCCAGCTCTCGACCCCGGTCAAGGACCTGTCCGGCGGCCAGAAGCGCCGCCTGCAGCTGCTGCTGATCCTGCTCGACGAGCCGAACGTGCTGATCCTCGACGAGCCGACCAACGACCTCGACACCGACATGCTCGCCGCGATCGAGGACCTGCTCGACACCTGGCCGGGCACGCTGCTGGTCGTCTCGCACGACCGCTACCTGCTCGAGCGCGTCACCGACCAGCAGTACGCGGTGATCGACGGCGGGCTGCGCCACCTCCCCGGCGGCGTCGAGGAGTACCTGCGGCTGCGCTCGCTCTCGCGCGAGCTGGCCGCGGCGCCGGCTCCCGCCGCCTCCACGAGCGCGCGTCCGGCGACGTCCAGCGCGGTGCAGCGCCAGGCCCGCAAGGACGTCGAGCGGATCGAGCGGCAGCTGGCGAAGGTCGGTGAGCGCGAGGCCACGCTCGAGGCGCAGATGATCGAGCACGCCACGGACGCGCACCGGCTGGGGCAGCTCGCGAAGGACCACGCGGAGGTGGTCGCCGAGCGCGAGCACCTCGAGGCGGCCTGGCTCGACGCCGCCGCCCTGCTCGAGGACTGACCCGCGTCCCTCACCTCGCGCCCGCGCTGCCGGGATGTGTGTCGCCTCGGACGGGGTCGCGCGCGATCGGACGTCCGAAGCGTCACACTTCGCGGCGGAGCGGGGCTCGGGTGAGGGTCAGGCGAAGCGGCGGGCCAGGACGCGCAGGGCGTCGACCAGGACGTCGGCGTGCTCGTCGTCGAGCTCGGCCAGCAGCTCCTTCTCGTGCTCGACCAGCTCGGTGAGCGCGCCGTCGACCGCGGTGCGTCCGGCCGGCGTGAGCCGCACCTGGACGCCGCGCCGGTCGCTGGGATCGGGCAGCCGCTCGACGAAGCCGCGCGTGGCCAGGCGGTCGACCCGGTTGGTCATGGTGCCGCTCGTCACGAGCGTCTCCTGCACGAGGCGTCCGGGGGAGAGGGCGTAGGGCTCGCCGGCCTTGCGCAGCGCCGAGAGCACGTCGAACTCCCACGGCTCGAGCCCGTGCTCGGCGAAGGCCTGGCGGCGGGCGCGGTCGAGGTGGTGGGCGAGGCGCGCGACGCGGCTCATCACCTGCATGGGCGACACGTCGAGGTCGGGACGCTCGTGCGTCCAGGCCGCGACGAGTCGGTCGACCTCGTCCGGCTCGGCGCTCATGGACCTCACTCTACCCGTCAAGAATCTCGACATCGAGATACCTGCGTGCCTAGGGTCGGACCATGACCTGGGACCCCGCGACGTACCTGGCCTTCGCCGACGAGCGCGGCCGGCCGTTCCTCGACCTGCTCGCCCGCGTCGACGCCGACCCGGCGACGGTCGTCGACCTGGGCTGCGGCCCCGGACAGCTGTCACCCGTGCTGCGCGCCCGCTGGCCCGAGGCGCAGGTGCTCGGCGTCGACTCCTCGGCCGAGATGATCGCCCGGGCACGCGCCGACGACGCCGACCCGCGCACGCGCTACGAGCAGGCAGACGTCGCGACCTGGCAGCCGTCCGGGCCCGCGGACGTCGTCGTGTCCAACGCCCTGTTCCAGTGGGTCCCCGAGCCGCTCGCCGTGGTCGGGCGGCTGGCCGGGCACGTCCGCCCGGGCGGGACGTTCGCGCTGCAGGTGCCCGGCAACTTCGACGCCCCGAGCCACCGCCTGCTGCACGAGCTCGCCGCCCGGGAGCCGTACGCGGCCCACACGCAGGGCCTGGACGAGGCGCGCGGCACCGAGCTGACGGCGTGGTTCGAGCTGTTCGCCGGCCTCGGCTGGGCGGTGGACGCGTGGGAGACGACGTACCTGCACGTGCTGCCGGGGGAGGACCCGGTCTTCGACTGGATCCGCGGCACCGGCGCCCGTCCGGTGCTGCAGGCGCTGCCGGGCGACCTGCGTCCGGACTTCGAGCGCGAGTACAAGTCGGCGCTGCGCGCGGCCTACCCCCGCCGTCCGTGGGGCACCGTCCTGCCCTTCCGGCGGCTGTTCTGCGTGGCACGGCGCCCCGCCGAGGTCCGGTAGCCTGGCTCCGATCCCCGGTTGGTCTGCCGGCAGGGCCCGCCTGACTTTGAATCAGGACAAGCGACGCAGGTTCGACTCCTGCCCGGGGAGCGAACCGCCCGTCAACCCCGAAGGAGCCCGGTGAGTCACGCCGTCACGGCCGTCGTCCTGGCTGCAGGGGCCGGCACGCGCATGAAGTCGCGCACCGCCAAGGTCCTGCACGAGATCGGTGGCCGCAGCCTGGTCGCCCACGCCCTGCACGCACTGTCCGGGGCCGGTGCCTCGCGCACCGTGGTCGTCGTCGGCCACGGCCGCGAGCAGGTCGGCCCGCACGTCGAGCAGGTCGCCCCGCACGCCCAGGTGGTCGTCCAGCACGAGCAGAACGGCACCGGCCACGCCGTCGCCGAGGCGCTCGCCGCCCTGCCCGACGAGGTCACCGGCACCGTGCTCGTCACCTACGGCGACGTGCCGCTGCTCGAGCCGCAGACGCTCGCCGAGCTGCTGACCGACCACCACGCGCACGACCGCGCGGTCACGATCCTCACCGCCGAGGTGCCCGACCCCACCGGCTACGGACGCATCCTGCGCGACGCGTCCGGCGCGGTGACCGCGATCCGCGAGCACAAGGACGCCAGCGACGACGAGCGCCTCGTGCGCGAAGTCAACAGCGGCATCCTGGCTCTGGACGCCGTCTTCCTGGCCCGGGCGCTGCCCCGCCTGGAGGCCAAGAACGCCCAGGGCGAGCTGTACCTGACCGACGTCGTCGCGGGCGCCGTCGCCGAGGGCGGCACCGTCGGCGCGTTCATGCTCGCCGACCCGGTGCAGGTCGAGGGCGTCAACGACCGGGTCCAGCTGGCCGCCATGGGCGCCGAGCTGAACCGCCGCACCACGGAGCGGTGGATGCGCGAGGGCGTCACGATCGTCGACCCGGCCACCACCTGGCTCGACGTCACCGTCGAGCTGGCCCCCGACGTCACCGTGCTCCCGGGCACGCAGCTGCACGGCGCGACCCGGGTCGCGTCCGGCGCCACCGTCGGCCCCGACACCACGCTGCGCGACGTCGTCGTCGGCGAGGACGCCACGGTCGAGCGCACCCACGGCTCGGACGCCGTGATCGGCGCCGGTGCCACCGTCGGCCCGTTCGCCTACCTGCGTCCGGGCACCGAGCTCGGCGAGCGCGGCAAGATCGGCACGTTCGTCGAGACCAAGAACAGCCGCATCGGCGCCGGCTCGAAGGTGCCGCACCTGTCGTACGTCGGCGACACCGAGGTCGGCGAGTCCAGCAACATCGGCGCCGGCACGATCACCGCCAACTACGACGGGGTCACCAAGAGCCGCACCCAGGTGGGTCACCACGTGCGCACCGGCTCGCACAACGTCTTCGTCGCGCCGGTCAGCATCGGCGACGGCGCGTACACCGGCGCCGGCACGGTCGTCCGCCAGGACGTCGAGCCGGGGGCGCTGGCGGTGCCCGACAACGGGCAGAGGAACATTGGGGGGTGGGTCCCGCGCCGACGGCCGGGGTCCGCTGCGGCGGACGCCGCGCTGAACGCCGCACCGAACCTGGAGGACAACGCCGGTGAGTAGCCTGAAGAGAACGCCGACGAAGAACCTGATGCTGTTCTCCGGTCGCACCCACCCGGTGCTGGCCGAGGAGGTCGCCAACCTGCTCGAGGTCGACCTCGTCCCGACCACCGCCTACGACTTCGCCAACGGCGAGATCTACGTGCGCTTCGACGAGTCGGTGCGCGGCTGCGACGCCTTCGTGATCCAGAGCCACGCGGCTCCGATCAACGAGGCGATCATGGAGCAGCTGATCATGGTCGACGCGCTCAAGCGCGCCTCGGCCAAGCGCATCACCGTCATCCAGCCGTTCTACGGCTACGCGCGCCAGGACAAGAAGCACCTGGGCCGTGAGCCCATCTCGGCGCGGCTCATGGCCGACCTGTTCCAGGCCGCCGGCGCCGACCGGCTCATGGCCGTCGACCTGCACACCTCGCAGATCCAGGGCTACTTCGACGGCCCGGTCGACCACCTCATGGCCAAGCCGATCCTCACGCGCTACGTGAAGAAGAAGTACGGCCAGCGCCCGTTCGCGGTCGTCTCGCCCGACGCCGGACGCATCAAGGTCGCCGAGCAGTGGGCCAACGCCCTCGGCGGCGCCCCGCTGGCGTTCATCCACAAGACCCGCGACGTCACGCGTCCGAACGAGACCAAGGCCAACCGCGTCGTCGGCGACGTCGCCGGACGCACCTGCATCCTGGTCGACGACCTCATCGACACCGGTGGCACGATCGTGCAGGCCGCCGAGGCGCTCATGGCCGACGGGGCCGAGGACGTCGTCATCATCGCGACGCACGCGGTCTTCTCCGGCCCGGCCGTCGACCGGCTCAAGAACAGCCCGGCGACCGAGGTCATCGTGACCAACACGCTGCCGCTGCCCGAGGACAAGCACTTCGACAAGCTCACCGTGCTCTCGATCGCGCCCCTGCTGGCCCAGGCCATCGCGGCCGTCTTCGAGGACGGCTCGGTCACCAGCCTGTTCCGCTAGGCGATGTGCCTCGCCGGGGCGCCGTGGGATAGGATCCTCAGGTTGCCTCGGCGAGGACCCGCACCTGTGCGGGTCGTGATCGACAGGGCGCTCCGCTGCTGAGTGCCGTGTCGAGCGTCCGGAGCGACCGCAGACCTGAACAAGCACCAGACCGCAGTACGTGTTGACGCGCGTACGAGCACCGACACGTACGAGGAGATCCCCGTGGCCGAGATCAAGCTGACCGCCGAAGCCCGCACCGAGTTCGGCAAGGGCGCCGCCCGCCGCATCCGTCGCGAGAACAAGGTTCCCGCCGTCCTGTACGGCCACGGCACCGACCCGCTGCACGTGACCCTGCCGGGCCACGACCTCATGATCGCGCTGCGCAACTCCAACGCGCTGCTGTCGATCGACCTGGACTCCGAGTCCCACCTGGCCATCCCCAAGCAGGTCCAGCGCGACCCGCTCAAGGGCTTCCTCGAGCACGTCGACCTGCTGCTCGTGAAGAAGGGCGAGAAGGTCGTCGTCGAGGTCCCCGTGACCGTCACCGGCGAGGCCGCCCCCGGCGCGCTCGTCGTCAACGAGACCACCGTGCTCTCGGTCGAGGCCGAGGCCACCCACCTGCCCGAGGGTGTCGAGGTCTCCGTCGAGGGCCTCGAGGCCGGCGCGCAGATCCTCGCCTCGGACGTCGCGCTGCCCGCGGGCACGACGCTGGCCTCCGACGCCGAGACCCTGATCGTCAACGTCACCGCCGCCCCGACGGCCGACCAGGTCGAGGCCGAGCTGGCCGACGCCGAGGCCGAGGCCGGCATCGAGCACGACGCTCCCGAGAGCGACGCCGCTGCGGACGCGGACGAGGCGCCGGCGGAGTCCACCGAGTCCGAGTGACCTGGTTGGTGGTCGGCCTCGGGAACCCGGGGCCGGCCTACGCCGCCACGCGTCACAACGTCGGCTACCTGGTGGCCGACGTCCTGGCCGGCCGCATGGGCGGCCGGTTCAAGGCGCACAAGGCCACCCGCACCGACGTCGTCGAAGGACGCCTCGCCGGCGAGCGGGTGGTGCTCGGTCGTGGCCGCACGTACATGAACGAGAGCGGCGGCCCGGTCAAGGCGCTCGCGTCGTTCTACGGCGTCGAGCCCGACCACGTCGTGGTGATCCACGACGAGCTGGACATCCCGTTCGCCGCCCTGCGGGTCAAGCTCGGCGGCGGCGACAACGGGCACAACGGCCTCAAGAGCATCCGGCAGTCCCTGGGCACCGGCGACTTCCACCGCATCCGCTGCGGCATCGGACGCCCCCCGGGACGCCAGGAGGTCCACGACTTCGTGCTCAAGCCGTACTCGTCGGTCGAGCGCAAGGAGCTCGACCTGCACCTGGAGGAGGCCGCCGACGCGGTCGAGAGCCTCGTGAGCCAGGGACTAGAAAAGACCCAGAGCGCGTTCAACCGGTAGATGTCTCTCTCCTCCCTGCGCACCCGTCTGGCCGCCGAGCCGACGCTGCGCCACGCCGCCGCCGACCGCCGTGAGGGCCTGCCCCAGCTCGTCGTGCAGGCGCCCGCCGCCATCCGCCCGTTCCTGGTCGACGCGCTGGCCGGTGCCGGCCCCGTCCTGGCTGTCACCGCCACCGCCCGCGAGGCCGACGAGCTGACCGTCGAGCTGCGCTGCCTGCTGGGCGAGCACGCGGTCGTGTCGTTCCCGGCCTGGGAGACGCTGCCGCACGAGCGGCTCTCGCCCCGCTCCGACACCGTCGGACGCCGCCTGGCCGCGCTGCGCCGGCTGGTCCACCCCGAGCCGGGCGAGGAGGTGCAGGTCGTCGTCGCGCCGGTGCGCTCGGTGCTCCAGCCGCAGACCCGCGGCCTGGCCGACCTGCAGCCGGTCGAGCTGGCCAAGGGGCAGCAGGCCGAGCTCGAACAGGTCGTCCGCGACCTGTCGGCGGCCGCGTACACCCGCGTCGACCTGGTCGAGCGGCGCGGCGAGTTCGCCGTCCGCGGCGGCATCGTCGACGTGTTCCCGCCCACCGAGGACCACCCGGTCCGCGTGGAGTTCTGGGGCGACGAGGTCGACGAGGTCCGCCAGTTCGCCGTCGCCGACCAGCGCACGCTGGAGGAGGTCGGACGCCTGTGGGCGCCGCCGTGCCGCGAGCTGCTGCTGACCGACGACGTCCGGGAGCGCGCCGCCCGCCTGGCGCTGGCGCACCCGTCGCTGGCCGAGCTGTTCACCAAGATCGCCGAGGGCCACGCCGTCGAGGGCATGGAGTCCCTCGCGCCCGTGCTCGTCGACGACATGGAGCTGCTGGTCGACCTGCTGCCCGACGGCTCCACCGTGCTGGTGCTCGACCCCGAGCGCGTCCGCGCCCGGGCCGCCGACCTCGTCGCCACGAGCGAGGAGTTCCTGCAGGCGTCGTGGGCCGCGGCCGCCACGGGTGCGGAGTCGCCGATCGACCTCGGCTCGGCGGCGTTCCGCGAGCTCGACGACGTCCGCGACCACGTCCTGGCCCGTGGCCTGGCCTGGTGGTCGCAGAGCCCGTTCGGCCTCGACCTGGACGAGGAGACCCGCCGGGTCGCCGTGCAGGAGGCCCCGGTGTACCGCGGCGACCTGCCCGCCGTGGCCGACGACGTCCGTCGCTGGCTGGGGGAGAAGAAGCAGGTGCTGGTCGTGGTGCCCGGCCCCGGCCAGGCCCAGCGCACCGTCGAGTGGCTCGCCGAGAACGACCTTCCCGGAAGCACCGACGTCGAGTCCCCGGCCGGCGTCGTGCAGGTGCTGGTCGGCGACCTCGACCACGGCCTGCTCGTGGAGGCGCTCGACCTCGTCGTGCTCACCTACGACGACCTGGTCAGCCAGCGCGCCGTCGAGCGGTCCGAGCGCAAGATGCCCACCCGCCGGCGCAAGCAGGTCGACCCGCTCGAGCTGAGCCCCGGCGACCACGTCGTGCACGAGCAGCACGGCGTCGGCCGCTACGTCGAGCTGGTCAACCGCACGGTGCAGGGCGCGGCCCGCGAGTACCTCGTCATCGAGTACGCGCCGAGCAAGCGCGGCCAGCCCGGCGACCGGCTGTTCGTCCCGATGGACCAGCTCGACCAGGTCAGCCGCTACGTCGGCGGCGAGAGCCCCAGCCTGGACAAGCTCGGCGGCTCGGACTGGACCAACCGCAAGAACAAGGCCCGCCGCGCCGTCCGCCAGATCGCCGGCGAGCTCATCAAGCTCTACGCCGCCCGCCAGTCGACGAAGGGGCACGCCTTCGGGCCGGACACGCCCTGGCAGCGTGAGCTCGAGGACGCCTTCGCGTACGTCGAGACGCCCGACCAGATGTCGACGATCGAGGAGGTCAAGCGCGACATGGAGCGGGAGGTCCCGATGGACCGCCTGGTCTGCGGCGACGTCGGCTTCGGCAAGACCGAGATCGCCGTGCGTGCGGCGTTCAAGGCCATCCAGGACGGCAAGCAGGTCATCCTGCTCGTCCCGACGACGCTGCTCGTGCAGCAGCACTACGCCACGTTCGCCGAGCGCTTCGCCCAGTTCCCGGTCACGGTCAAGCCGCTCTCGCGCTTCCAGACCGAGAAGGACACCAAGGCCGTCCTGGCCGGGCTCGAGGACGGGTCGATCGACATGGTCGTCGGCACCCACCGGCTGCTGCAGCCCGGCGTGAAGATCAAGGACCTGGGCCTGGTCATCGTCGACGAGGAGCAGCGCTTCGGCGTCGAGCACAAGGAGGCGCTCAAGCACCTGCGCGCCGCCGTGGACGTGCTGTCGATGTCGGCCACGCCGATCCCGCGCACCCTGGAGATGGCGGTGACCGGCATCCGCGAGATGTCGACCATCGCCACGCCGCCGGAGGAGCGTCACCCGGTGCTGAGCTTCGTCGGCCCGTACGAGGACAGGCAGGTCATCGCCGCCATCCGGCGCGAGCTGCTGCGCGAGGGCCAGGCGTTCTTCATCCACAACCGGGTGCAGAGCATCGACAAGGCGGTCGCGCGGCTCAAGGAGCTCGTGCCCGAGGCCCGCGTGGCCGCGGCGCACGGCCAGATGAGCGAGACCCAGCTCGAGCAGGTCATGGTCGACTTCTGGGAGAAGCGCTACGACGTGCTGGTGTGCACCACGATCGTGGAGTCGGGCCTGGACGTGTCCAACGCCAACACCATGATCATCGAGCGCGCCGACACCCTCGGCCTGAGCCAGCTGCACCAGCTGCGCGGCCGCGTCGGACGCTCGCGCGAGCGCGCCTACGCCTACTTCCTGTACCCGCCGGAGAAGCCGCTCAGCGAGACGGCGCACGACCGGCTGGCGACCATCGCCCAGCACTCCGAGCTGGGCGGCGGCATGGCCGTGGCCATGAAGGACCTGGAGATCCGCGGCGCCGGCAACCTGCTCGGCGGCGAGCAGTCCGGCCACATCGCCGACGTCGGGTTCGACCTGTACATCCGGCTCGTGGGCGAGGCCGTCGCGGAGTTCCGCGGCGAGGGCGAGCCCGAGCCCGAGGTCAAGATCGAGCTGCCGATCGAGGCCCACCTGCCGCACGACTACGTGCCCAGCGAGCGCCTGCGCCTGGAGATGTACAAGCGCCTGGCCGACGTCCGCACCGAGGACGACGTCACGGCGCTGCGCGAGGAGCTGGTCGACCGCTACGGCGAGCCGCCGGAGTCGGTCGGCACGCTGCTGGACGTCGCGCGCCTGCGGGTCCGGCTGCGCCAGGCCGGCATCACCGAGGTGACGTCGGCGGGCTCGAACGTCCGCTTCGCCAACCTCGACCTGCCCGAGTCGATGCAGCTGCGGCTGAACCGCGTGTACCCCAAGAGCCTGTACAAGAAGGCCGGACAGGTCGCGCTCGTCCCGCGTCCGCGCACCGCCGCGGTCGGCGGCCAGCCGCTGCGCGACGGGCCGCTGCTCGAGTGGGTGCGCACGGTCGTCGACACCATCGTCCCGGTCCGCGAGGACGCCCCGGCCTGACCCGCACGCGGCGGGCGGCTCGGCCCATCGCGCCCGAGTTGCGCGGGGGCGAGCCGCCCGTACGTTGTGCGCCATGGCATTTTCGGGCTTGTTCCGCACCAAGGACATCGACGACGTCGTCGAGCAGAACTCCGACGACGGCCCCATGTCGGAGTCCGAGGGACCCCGTCTGTCGCGCCGCCTGGGCACGTCCGACCTCATCGGGTTCGGCATCGGCATCGTGATCGGCACGGGCATCTTCACGCTCACCGGCGTGCAGGCCAAGAACAACGCCGGCCCGGCCATCACCATCGCGTTCCTGGTCGCCGGCGTCGTCGCGATGCTGGCTGCCATCTGCTACGCCGAGCTGGCCGCCGCCGTCCCCACGGCCGGCAGCTCGTACACGTACGCCTACTCGACGATCGGCGAGCTGGCCGCGTGGGTCATCGCCTGGGACCTGATCCTGGAGTTCGCGCTCGGTGCCGCGGTGGTGGCGCGCGGCTGGTCCGGCTACCTGCAGGACGTCTTCAACCTTCCGCCAGCCTTCTTCGGCGAGGAGGACTCCGTCGTCAACCTCGGGGCCGTGTTCATCGTCGTGGTGCTGGGCGTGGTCGCCGCAGTCGGCATCCGCGAGTCCAAGTGGGTCACCAACGCCCTGGTCGTCATCAAGGTGGCCGTCTGCCTGTTCGTGATCGGCGTCGGCGCGTTCTTCGTCAAGGCCGCCAACTGGGACCCGGTCGTCCCGCCCTCGACCAAGCCCGAGGAGAGCGCGTCGGGCCTGCAGCAGCCGCTGTGGCAGTGGGTGACCGGCGCGGACGCCACGGCGTTCGGCGTCACCGGCGTGCTGGTGGCCGCCGCCGTCGTCTTCTTCGCGTACAGCGGCTTCGAGGCCGTCGCCAACCTGGGCGAGGAGACCGAGAAGCCCGAGAAGGACATGCCGCGCGGCCTGCTCGGCACCCTGGCCATCTGCACCCTGCTCTACGTCGGCGTCTGCATCGTCCTGACCGGCATGGTCAAGTACTCCGACCTCAGCGAGGGCGCGCCCATCTCGGACGCCTTCAAGCAGGTCGGCCTCGGCTGGGCCGGCATCCTCATCGGCATCGCCGCCGTCGCCGGTCTCACCTCGGTGATCCTGGTCGAGCTCGTCGCGATGGGCCGCATCGGCTACGCCCTGGCCCGCGACGGCCTGCTGCCGCGCTCGCTCGGCCAGCTGCACCCGACCTTCCACACGCCGGTCCGGCTGACGGTCATCATCGTCGTCGGTGTCGCGGCGCTGGCCGCGTTCGTGCCGATCCACACGCTCGCCGAGATGGTCTCGATCGGCACGCTCTTCGCGTTCCTGGTCGTCTCGGTCGCGGTGCTGGTCCTGCGCCGCACCAAGCCCGACCTCAAGCGTCCCTTCCGCACCCCGTGGGTCCCGGTCGTCCCGGTGCTCTCGGCGCTGGCCTGCGTGGCGCTCATGACGAACCTGGCCGTCGAGACCTGGCTGCGGTTCCTGGTCTGGCTCGTCGTCGGCCTGGCGATCTACCTGTTCTACGGCCGTCACCACACCCGTCTGGCCAAGGAAGGGGCCGCGCGCGCCGACTCGTGAGTAGCATCGGCGGCATGGGGGTACGACGTGCCGCGCGCCTGGCGCCGGCTGCACTGCTTCTCGCTGCCTGCACCCAGGTCCATCCGGGTGCCGCAGCGGTCGTCGACGGCCAGCGGTTCGGCTTCGACGACGTCGATGCGACCGCCCGCGCCTACTGCGAGCTGACCTCGCTGCAGGGCGCGACGCCCGACCCGGTCGCGCTGCGTCAGCAGGCGCTCGCCGACCGCGTCACGCTCGACGTCGCCCGCGACCTGGCCGAGCAGCGCGACGTCGTCGTGCCGCGCTCGGCCTGGATCGTCCCGGTCGCCGACCGTGAGGCGCTCGCCGAGGCGCTGCCGGACGCCGACACCCGGGCGGTGATCGAGGCGGCCGAGCTGAACGGACGGCTCTACGCCACGCTCGAGGCGCTCGGTGCCCCCGCCGGCTCGCCGGAGGTCGCTCGCGAGCAGGGGCGCGAGATCGTCGCCGACGAGCTCGCGACCCGCGACGTCGAGGTCGACCCGCGGCTCGGCCTGGACGAGTCGTTGCAGGTGGCCGGCTCGACCGGTGCGCTGTCCGTGCAGGCCGGCGACGTCGACCGTCCGGCCGTCACCGGCTGCGAGTGACGCCGTGCCCGTCCTGCAGCTGAGTCCGCGTGTCCCGCCCGGGCTGCTGACCGCGGAGGCCTGGGACCTGCTGCGCACCGCGCGCGAGGTGCTGGCCGACGACCTCTCGGCGCCGCACGTCGCCGCCGTGCGCCAGTCCGGCGTCCGGGTGCGGCAGGTGGCCGACCGGCCCGCCCACCTCGACCACGACGTCGTCTTCCTGACCACTGAGCCCGTCGACGCCGACGACCTGCTGGTCGGCTCCTACGACGTCCCGGGCGCGCACGTGCTCGACCTCGTGCACGTCATGGACCGGCTGCGCCGCGAGTGCCCCTGGACGCAGCAGCAGACCCACGAGGGCCTGGCCCGGTTCCTGCTCGAGGAGACGTACGAGACCCTCGAGACGATCGAGGACGGCGACCGCGACCACCTGCGCGAGGAGCTCGGCGACCTGCTCATGCAGGTGGTGTTCCACGCGCGCATCGCCGCCGAGTCGGCCGGCTGGGACCTCGACGACGTCGCCGACGGCATCACCGCCAAGCTGGTCAGCCGCAACCCGCACGTGTTCGGTGACGCGCAGGTGAGCAGCGTCGAGGAGATCGACGCGAACTGGGAGGCGATCAAGGCCGCCCAGAAGCAGCGCACGCGTCCCGACGAGGGCGTCCCACGGGCGCTGCCCGCGCTGGCCTACGCCGACACCGTGCTCGGCCGGCTCGGCGACCCGGACGTCGGCGGTGACGACCTGGGCTCACGGCTGCTGGCGCTCGTCGCCGAGGCGCGGCGGTCCGGGGTCGACCCCGAGGGAACGCTCCGCTCGCGCGTCCGCGACCTGCTGGCCTAGGAGCAGAACTCGCGGAAGTCGGCAGTCGTCACGTCCGTCGTGATGTCGCCCTCCGACCGCACCGTCGCGTGCTGGCCCTTCCGCGACACGTCGAGCGTCCCGAGCGGCATCCACGACGTCGACTCGCCCCAGCGACACGGCTGCGCCGCCCTGCGCAGCGGGAGGCCGATGAAGCGGGAGTCACCGGGCTCGAGCGTCGAGTCGATGACGACCTTCAGGCCCCGGGCCGTCTCGGACAGCGACTCCCGGTCCACCAGGAGCCCGAGCTGGCTGCTCTCGTCCTTCTCCAAGAGGTAGGACGACATGTCGTGCACGCGGACAGCGTGCTCGCCCTCGTTGCGCACGAGCATCGTCAGCATGCAACGGTCGGCCCGTTCGAGCTGCACGACGTACGCCGGCAGGTGGTCGGGCACGTCGCCCCGCTCGTCGTCCCGCTCAGCAGGGACGAACGGGACCGGCCCGTCGTCGCACACGAGCGACGACGGCAGCAGCCGCACGCCGTCGACCTCGGCCGCTGCGCGGCTCGTCCACCACCAGCCGGTGGAGACGGCGACGAGGGCCAGCACGAGCAGGCCGACGACGACGGTGGACAGGCGCACGCGCCGGCGCGCGGGCACGGTCTCGGACGAGGGAGTCACGCGCACACCCTGGCAGGCGCGGCGCCTGCGGTGCGGCATCTTCGGAGAACGAGGTGGCAGGACTAGGCTGGGGCCGCATCCGACGGACGACCCCCAGGAGAAGCACGTGGCAAGCATCGAGGCCGTAGGCGCCCGCGAGATCCTCGACTCGCGAGGCAACCCCACCGTCGAGGTCGAGGTCGCCCTCGACGACGGGACGATCGGACGTGCGGCGGTGCCGTCGGGCGCGTCGACCGGCCAGTTCGAGGCCGTGGAGCTGCGCGACGCCGGCGCCCGCTACCTGGGCAAGGGCGTGCTGAAGGCGGTCGAGAACGTCAACGCCACCCTCAACGAGGCGCTCGTCGGCTTCGACGCCGACGACCAGCGCTCGCTCGACCAGGCGATGCTCGACATCGACGGCACGCCGAACAAGGCCAACCTCGGCGCCAACGCGATCCTCGG
Organism: Aeromicrobium sp. IC_218; assembly: GCF_004336805.1. Lineage (GTDB taxonomy): Bacteria > Actinomycetota > Actinomycetes > Propionibacteriales > Nocardioidaceae > Aeromicrobium. Next base: position 66,798 of record NZ_SJXM01000007.1, on the reverse strand, counting down.
CGTCTCGCTCGCGACCGCCCAGGCCGCCGCGGAGTCGGCCGGACTGCCGCTGTTCCGCTACGTCGGCGGTGCCAACGCGCACGTCCTGCCCGTGCCGATGATGAACATCCTCAACGGTGGTGCCCACGCCGACTCCAACGTCGACGTGCAGGAGTTCATGATCGCGCCGATCGGTGCCGACTCCTTCGCCGAGGCGCTGCGCCAGGGCGCGGAGGTCTACCACGCGCTCAAGTCGGTGCTGAAGGCCGACGGCCTGTCCACCGGCCTGGGCGACGAGGGCGGCTTCGCGCCGAACCTCTCGTCGAACCGTGCCGCGCTCGACCTCATCGCCAAGGCGGTCGAGAAGGCCGGCCTGACGCTGGGCACCGACATCGCGCTGGCCATGGACGTCGCCTCCAGCGAGTTCCACGGCGAGGGCGGCTACACCTTCGAGGGCGCGCTCAAGACGTCCGAGGAGATGGCCGAGTACTACGCCGGACTCGTCGATGCCTACCCGATCGTCTCGATCGAGGACCCGCTGGACGAGGAGGACTGGGCCGGCTGGGTGAACCTCACCGACCGCCTGGGTGACCGCGTGCAGCTCGTCGGCGACGACCTGTTCGTCACCAACGTCGAGCGCCTGGCCCGCGGCATCAACGAGGGTGCCGCCAACGCGCTGCTCGTCAAGGTCAACCAGATCGGCTCGCTCACCGAGACGCTTGACGCCGTCGAGCTGGCCCACCGTCACGGCTTCACGTCGATGATGAGCCACCGCTCGGGCGAGACCGAGGACGTCACCATCGCCGACCTCGCCGTCGCCACCAACTGCGGCCAGATCAAGACCGGCGCGCCCGCCCGCTCGGACCGTGTGGCCAAGTACAACCAGCTGCTGCGCATCGAGGAGCTGCTCGGCACGGCGGCGTCCTACGCCGGCGCGACGGCGTTCCCGAGGCTGTCGCTCTGAGGTGAGTCCGGTGGCCCCGTCGTCGAACCGTGGACCCGGTCGCGGCCCCTCGCGGAGCCGTCGGCCGGCCCGGTCGCGCACGGGGCCGTCGGCCGCCCCGACGACCGCGGCGGAGCCGGCCCTCGCGCCGGCCCGCCCGGCCCGCTTCACGACCCGCGCGATCATCCTGCTCGCGGTCGTGCTGCTGCTCGTCGCCTCGTACGTGACGAGCCTGAACGCCTGGTGGCAGCAGCGCCAGGAGATCCAGTCGACCAAGGCGCAGATCGCCACGACCAAGGCCGACATCGCCCGGCTGCGCGACGACGAGGCCCGGTGGGAGGACCCGGCGTACGTCGAGCAGCAGGCCCGGGCGCGCTTCGGCTGGGTCATGCCCGGCGAGGTCGGCTACCGGGTCATCGGGGCCGACGGCGAGGTGCAGGGCGAGGTCGCCGAGCTCGACGACGCGCCCGACGAGACCCCCGACAGCTGGCAGGCCCGGCTCTGGGCGTCGGTCGAGCAGGCCGACGTCCCCCCGCAGGACGTGAAGCAGGACGCCCCCGTGCCCTCCGACCCCGACAAGGTGCTGAAGAAGAAGTCGTGACCACCATCGACCCCGCCGACATCGAGGCCATCCAGGGCCAGCTCGGACGCGTGCCGCGTGGCATCGTCGAGATCGCGTCGCGCTGCCCCTCGGGCCACCCGAACGTCGTCAAGACCGAGCCGCGCCTGCCCGACGGCACGCCGTTCCCGACGCTGTACTACGTCACCTGCGACCGGCTCGCGGGCGAGATCGGCACCCTCGAGGCGTCCGGCCTCATGCGCGAGATGAGCGAGCGGCTCACCGAGGACGCCGACCTGGCCGCCGCCTACGCCGCCGCCCACACGTCCTACCTGGCCGAGCGCGAGGCGCTGGGCCACGTGCCCGAGATCAAGGACATCTCCGCCGGGGGCATGCCCACGCGGGTGAAGTGCCTGCACGTCCTCGTCGGCCACAGCCTGGCCGTCGGCCCCGGCGTGAACCCGCTCGGCGACGAGACGCTCGCGCTGCTCGGCGACTGGTGGGCCGGTACCCCGTGCGGTCCGCAGGAGCCGGACGCGCAGGAGTAGCCGAGTCGCGGTCACCCCCGACGGGGTCCACCATGGGCGCGGACCACACACGCCGATCCGGGGGGATCCATGACCGCGGCCGAGACCTCGTCCACGCGCACCGAGCGCAAGGACCGCACGCACTACCTGTACATCGCCGTCATCGTCGCCGTCGTGGCGGGCGTGACGCTCGGCTTCGTGGCGCCCGAGTTCGCCCAGGAGCTCAAGCCGCTCGGTGACCTGTTCGTGGCGCTGATCAAGATGATGATCGCGCCGGTCATCTTCTGCACGATCGTGCTCGGCGTCGGCTCGGTGGCCAGCGCCGCGCAGGTGGGCAAGGTCGGCGGCCTGGCCCTGGCCTACTTCGTGACCATGTCGACGTTCGCGCTGGCCATCGGCCTGATCGTCGGCAACCTGCTCGACCCCGGGGAGGGGTTGCAGCTCAGCGACGAGCTCGCCGCCACGGGCTCGGAACAGGTGGCCGAGAACGAGACCACGTGGGAGTTCCTGCTCGGCATCATCCCGGACACGCTCGTGTCGGCGCTGACGTCCGGCGAGGTGCTCCAGACGCTGCTCGTGGCCCTGCTGGTGGGCTTCGCCCTGCAGGCGATGGGCGAGACCGGCCAGCCGGTGCTCGTCGGCATCGGCTACATCCAGAAGGTCGTCTTCCGGGTGCTGGCGATGATCATGTGGCTGGCCCCGATCGGTGCGTTCGGCGCCATGGCCGCGGTCGTCGGTGCGACCGGCGTGGACGCGCTCAAGAGCCTCGCGACGGTGATGATCGGCTTCTACGTCACCTGCGTGCTGTTCGTCTTCGGCGTGCTCGGCTCGCTGCTGTGGGTGGTCACGCGGGTCAACATCTTCAAGCTGTTCAGGTACCTGGGCCGGGAGTTCCTGCTCATCCTGTCGACGTCGTCGTCGGAGTCGGCCCTGCCGCGGGTGATCGCCAAGATGGAGCACGCCGGGGTGGCGCAGTCGACCGTCGGCATCGTGGTGCCGACCGGCTACTCGTTCAACCTCGACGGCACCGCGATCTACCTGACGATGGCGTCGATCTTCGTCGCGGACGCCTTGGGCAAGCCGCTGTCGATCGGCGAGCAGGTCTCGCTGCTGGTGTTCATGATCATCGCGTCCAAGGGCGCCGCGGGCGTCACCGGCGCGGGCCTGGCGACGCTCGCCGGCGGTCTCAACTCCCACCGCCCGGAGCTGGTCGAGGGCGTCGGCCTCATCGTCGGCATCGACCGCTTCATGTCCGAGGCGCGGGCGCTGACGAACTTCGCCGGCAACTCGGTGGCCACCGTCCTCGTCGGGCACTGGACCCACACCGTCGACCGCGAGCGGCTCGACGCCGTCCTGGCCGGCGAGCGTCCGTTCGACGAGAGCCGGATGCTCGAGGACTGACGACGGGCGGCCCCGCCGTCCTTCGCTAGGCTCGCCCCCATGCTCGATGCCCAGCGTGTCGCCGCGATCGACTGCGGCACGAACTCGATCCGCCTGCTCGTGGCGGACGTCGACATCGACGGCACCAAGACCGACCTCGCCCGCGAGATGCGCATCGTCCGCCTCGGGCAGGGGGTCGACCGCACCGGCTTCCTGGCCGAGGAGGCGATCGAGCGCACCCTCGCGGCGCTGCGGGAGTACGCGGTGATCATCGCCGACCACGGCGTCGAGAAGATCCGCTTCTGCGCGACGTCCGCGACGCGTGACGCCACCAACTCGGCCGAGTTCGGCCAGCGGGTCGAGCGGGTCATCGGCGTGCGTCCGGAGGTCATCTCCGGCCTGAGCGAGTCGCGCTTCTCGTACGTCGGCGCGACCTGGGGCCTGCCGCCCGGCTCGCGCGCGGTGCTCGACATCGGTGGTGGCTCGACCGAGCTCGTCCTGGGCGACAAGCCGCTCGGCCCGGACGTGGGCGAGTCCTATGACATCGGCTCGGTGCGCATGACCGAGCGGTTCCTGCACGCCGACCCGCCCACGCTGGCCGAGATCGGCACCTGCCTGGACGCCTGCGACCGGCTGATCGGCCGCGAGCTGGAGAAGTACCCGCCGGTCACGACGCTCATCGGCGTCGCCGGCACCATCACGACGGTGGCCGCGCACGCGCTCGAGCTGCCCCGCTACGACAGCGAGGCGCTGCACGGCGCGCGCATCCCCGTCGCCGAGCTGGCCAGCGCCTGCCTGGCGCTGGCGTCGATGTCGGTGGCCGAGCGGCGGGACCTGCCGTTCATGCACCCGGGCCGCGCGGACGTCATCGGCGGCGGCGCGCTGGTGCTCGACTCGGTGCTCTCGCACCTGCCGCTGCAGACCGACGAGGTGGTCATCAGCGAGCACGACATCCTCGACGGCATCGCGCTGTCGTTCGTCCTTCCGCTGGACCAGCCGTGATCGGCCGCCGGCGCCCGACCCACCGGATCCACCTGCCCGCGCGGGTGCAGCCCGTCCACCGCGACGACTGGTACGAGGACCCGATCGAGGACGAGCTCGCCGCCGAGGGCGTCAAGGCGAAGGTGGTCGGCGGCGGCACGCTGCTCGACGGCCACGAGCGGGTGAAGGCGGTCGACATCGAGGTGCGCTGCACCGACCCCCGGTTCGTCGAGCTGGTCGCTGACGTGCTCGACGACTCGTGGGCGCCGCGCGGCTCGTACGTCGAGGACCTGCGCACGGGCGAGCGGACGCCGTTCGGGCGGTGCGCCGTGGTCGTCGCCCGCCTGCACGGGCACGTCCGCGCCGAGCTGGCCTACGACCACGTCCCCGGCAACGAGACCCTCATGGCGGCGTTCGGCGAGATGCGCGGGCCGATGAACGCGTCCGGCGTCGGCGTCATCCAGTCCTGGCAGCTGCAGGAGGAGTCGACCGACGTCGTGCTTCACGGGCCGGACGCGGACGCGCTCGTCGCGTTCGTGGAGTCCGAGCCCTGGTTCGCCGGGCTGACCGACGAGGTCGAGCTCGTCCGGGTGACGCCGTGAGCGAGCGGGCGGCGGACGCCGAGGCGTTCGAGGCCGAGCGCCCGCGCCTGGTGCGCCTGGCCGCCCGCATGCTCGACGACCGGGTCGAGGCCGAGGACGTCGTCCAGCAGTCGTGGCTGCGCCTGCACGGCACCGACCAGGAGGTCGGGAGCCTCCCGGCCTGGCTGACGACGGTGACGACCCGGCTGTGCCTGGACCGGCTGCGGGCCAAGGTGCCGGTGCCCGAGGAGCCGGTGGACGGCCCCGACACCGGTGACGACCCGGTCGAGGACGTCGTGCTGGCCGACTCGGTGGGGGAGGCGCTGTCCGTCGTCCTGGACCGGCTCTCGCCCAACGAGCGGGTGGCGTTCGTCCTGCACGACAGCTTCGGCCACGACTTCGCCACCGTCGCCGCCGTCCTCGACACGTCCCCGGCCGCGGCCCGCAAGCTCGCGTCGCGGGCCCGGGCGAAGCTCGCGGAGCCAGCGCCGACGTCCGTCCCGCCGCGGTGGGAGGTCGTGGACGCGTTCCTGTCCGCCGCCAAGGGCGGGCACCTCGACCGGCTCGTCGCGCTGCTCGCGCCCGACGTCGTGGTGGGCGCCGACGCGGCCGCCGCCGCGCTCGGCACGCCCACCAGCATCGTCGGGCGCGAGCAGGTGTCGGCGTTCTTCGACGGCTCCGCGCACGCCGCGCTGCCGGTCTTCGCCGCGGACCGGGCCGCCGCGGCGTGGATGGACCGCGGGCAGGCGCGCGTGGTGTTCGACTTCGACATCGCCGACGGCGTCGTCACCCGGATCGAGTTCCGGGCCGAGCCGTCGCTGCTGGCCACCGTCCGGCCCCGCCGCGACGGCGGCCCGGGCGGACGGGACGCACGCCGCGCGCAGGGCTGAGCGGGTCAGTCCGCCGGCAGCTCGGCGAACGCCTTCTTCATGTCGCGGTACCAGCCGAGCGACCTCTTCGGGTGGCGCCAGCGCCCCTTCATGTCCTCGCGGGCGGGCTCGTGCGCGGCGTCGCCGGCCTTGACCGCCTCGCGCAGGTGCTTGTCCTGGGCGTGGATGACGTCGTCGGCCGTCTCGCCCGTGTGCGCCAGGTCGCAGGGGCCGCCGAGCTGGCGGCAGGTCATGGTCTTCATGGTGGCTCCTCGTTCGGTGCGGTCAGGCGGGCGCCTGCTCCTACTGTGATGACGCACGAGGGGCACGCGGTGTGACACGCGGCCGGCCCGGGCATCATCAGGGGCATGACTGGACCGACGACGGACCTGCGCGTGAGCGTCCCCGAGGAGACCTGGCTGGCGTCGCTGGCCGACGAGCCCGGCACCGAGCTGGTGGTGTGGGACCCGCGCGAGGCCGACCAGCCCGACGGGCACCTCGACCTCGTGGTGTGGCCGTACGACCTCGGGGGTGGGAACGCGTTCACCCGCCTGGACGTGTCGCGGATCGGGCTCGTGCAGCTGCAGTCGCTGGGCTACGACGGCGTGGCCGACGCGATCGGCGACGGTGGCCGGGTCGCGAACGCGGTGGGCGTCCACGAGGAGTCGACCGCCGAGCTGGCCGTGGCGCTCACCCTCGCGGCCCTGCGCGAGCTGCCCTCGCACGTCCGCCAGCAGGAGCGGGGCGAGTGGCGCAAGGCGTTCACGTCCAGCCTCATCGACCGTCGCGTCATGCTGCTGGGCCACGGCGGCATCGGCACGCAGGTGGCGGCGCGGCTGGACGGCTTCGGCTGCGAGCTCGTGCGCGTCGCCTCGCGGGCCCGGGACGAGGACGGCGTCCACGTCCACGGCACCGACGAGCTGCACACGCTGCTGCCCACCGTGGACGTCGTGGTGGTCGCGGTGCCGTACTCGGAGGCGACGCACCACCTCGTCGACGCCGGCTTCCTCGCCGCGCTGCCCGACGGGGCGCTGGTCGTGAACGTCGCGCGCGGCAAGGTGGCCGACACCGACGCGATCGTGGCGGAGGCCGGGCGCCTGCGGTTCGCCTCCGACGTCTGGGACCCCGAGCCGCTGCCGTCCGGCCACCCGTTGTGGACCGCGCCCGGCGTGCTGGTGAGCCCGCACGTCGGCGGCATGACGTCCGCGATGCGTCCGCGGATCGAGCGGGTCGTGCGCGGCCAGCTCGCGCGGCTGCGTGCGGGGGAGGAGCCGGCCGACGTCGTGGTCGGCTGACGATTGACTTTCCATGTTGGAACATGATTGAGTTTCCGACATGGAAAACATTGACCCGCTCCAGGACGTCTCCGCCGCCCGCGCCGCCGCGGCCGACCGGCTGGTCTCGCCGTGGTGGTACCACCTGACGCTCGGCCTGCTGCTCGCCGCGTACGTCGTGGGCCTCACGCTCGGCGGCCCGCTGCTCGACCTGCTCGTCCTCGTGGTCTTCCTGGGGGCCGTGCTGCTCCTCATCCAGGCGTACCGGCGCGCCACCGGGATGTGGGTCACCGGCCTGGTCGACGGTCCGGCACGCCGCTGGTCGTACGCGATGGGCGGCTCGGTGTTCGTCGTCGCCCTGGCCGCCACGATCGTCCCGCGGCTGACCGACACGGTGTGGCCGATGTACGTGCTCGCCGCCCTGCTCGTGCCGGTCACCGTCGTGCTCGGCCGTCGCTTCGACGAGGCGCTGCGCCAGTCGATCCGGGAGCAGGCGTGACGGCGCAGTTCGACGAGGTCGTCCACGCCCCGAACCGGCTCAAGATCTGCGCCTTCCTGGACGCGACGGCGTCGGCCGAGTTCGGCGCCGTGCGCGACATGCTCGGTGCGGCCGACTCGGTGGTCAGCAAGCACGTGAAGGTGCTGCAGGACGCCGGCTACGTGAAGGTCTCCAAGCCCACCGGCAAGGGCCGGGTGCGCACGTGGCTGTCGCTCACACCGGCCGGTCGCACGGCGTACCGCGGGCACGTGGCCGCGCTGCGCGAGCTCGTCGGCGACCCGGGCACGCCGTCGGCTGACTAGGCTGACGCGCGCGCTCCCGTAGCCCAATCGGCAGAGGCGGACGGCTTAAACCCGTCGCAGTGTGGGTTCGAGTCCCACCGGGAGCACCAGAGCCTCACCGCGCGTCGCCTCCGGCGAGATGTGGACGCGAAAGCACCACGATCCTGACGATCGTGGTGCTTCTGCGTCCACATCTCGGGGGAGCCGGGCTCGGGTGAGGGACGCCGGGAGGTGGGGAGGCGGGACGCAGGGCTCGCGCAGTCGGGGAACTGCGGTCGCACCTGCGCCCCGCCGATCAGGGGGCGGCGCGGCTCAGATGGCCGCGCCCGCGGTGACCTGCCAGGCGAGCGCGTGCTCGCCGAACGGGGCCGGACGCTCGAGGATCGCGTCGGCCGCATGGCGGGCGATCGCGGGGCCGAGCTGGATGCCGTTGCCGCCGCCGCCGGCCGCGTACACGACCGAGGGCTGGTCCGGGTGCGGACCGGTGAGCGGCGACAGGGTGGACGTCATGGGGTACGTGCCGGTCCAGCTGCGTCCGATCGCCATGTCGTCGACGTTGTGCAGGCGGGGGAGCAGCAGCTCGATGATCCGCTCGACCTCGGGCATCGGCAGGCTGCCGAGCGCGACGTCGGGGTCGACCGTCGGCGCGATGGCCTCCTCGGTGTGCAGGCCGGCGATGAGCTGGTCGGCGCGCTCGGAGCGGAAGTACACGCCCTCGACGCCCGAGCCGGGGATGTAGTCCATGATGAACGGCGTGAACGGCACGTCGTGCGCGAGCTCGACCGTCACCGCGCCGTGCAGCTGCGGGGTCAGCGCCACCGGTGCGCCGAGCAGCTCGCCGACCGGGCCGGCCCACGAGCCGGCCGCGTTGACCACGACGTCGGCCTCGAAGACGCCGCGCGTGGTCTCCAGCCGCCACGCGTCGGGGCGCTCGGCCCCCAGCAGGCGGGTGCCGGTGTGCACGCGTCCGCCGGCGGCGCGCACCAGGCGGGCCAGCACCTGGCACACCTCGTAGCCGTCGACGTAGCCGTCCCAGGCGCCGAACAGGCCGCCGGACAGGTCGTCCACGACCAGGTGGCCCCAGCGCTTCGCGAGCTCGTCGGGGGTGAGCACGACGGCGTCCTCGATGCCGACCGCGCGCTGCGTCTCGATGCTCTCGCGGAAGCGCTCGAGGTCGGCGTCCGTGCGGCCCAGCCGCAGGTACCCGCCGTGGGTGAACGTGAGCTCGTGCTCGGCGACCAGGGCGCTGTAGACCTCGCGGCCGTAGGCACGCACGGCGACGTCCGCAGGCTCGAAGTACTGGGTCTCGACCATGCCGACGGACCGGCCGGACGACCCGTCGCCGGGGTGCGACATCTCCAGGACGTCCACCTCGACGCCGCCGGCCCGCACCAGGTCCCACGCCGTGAACAGTCCCGCCACTCCGCCGCCGACGACGACGACCCGCTTGTCCGCCACGTTGCCCGTTCCTCCCTGTCGACCGGCTGCTCCAGCCGCGTGGGCGTAAACATACAAGTATGTCGTTTTAGTTGACCAGCCCCTTCGCAGAATTCGTGGGGAAGCCGTGCCGCCGTGACCGGTACCACACGTCCGCGAGACCCGAGACCGGAAACGCCGTCGAAACACGATCGAAACCACCGCGACGAGAACTTCGGCGAAGGTCTGGGCAGGAAAAAGATAGTTGTGTATGTTAACGCCATTCGATGCGCGGGCATGACCGCGGTCACATCGCCGCCGGACCGGAAGGAACGCCATGAGCCAGAAGATCGACTACTCCTCGTCCACCCTCGGGGACGCCGACACGGAGCGTCGGTTCGAGGCTGCGCTGAGCGCGGCGCGCCAGGGCGACGCCCCGGTCGAGCCGCACGTGGTCGACGGTCAGGAGCTGCTCGAGGGCGCGCCCGTCGAGCGCCGCGACCCGTGCCTCGTGGACGTCGTCGTGGGCCGGGCCCACGAGGCCGACGCCGCGCTGGTCGACCGGGCGGTCGCCGCCGCCAAGGCCGCGGCCAAGGGCTGGCGCCGCACCCCCTACGCCGAGCGCAACGCGCTGCTGCTCGCCGCGCGCGACGAGCTGGCCGGGCAGGTGCCGGAGATCTCCGCGATCGTCTCGGCCGAGACCGGCAAGACCCGGCTCGAGGCCGTCGGCGAGGTGCAGGAGGTGCTCGACATGATCGCGCACTACACGCAGCTCATGGCCGACAACGACGGCTACGCCGTGCAGCAGACGTCGACCGAGACCGAGAAGAACTACGACGTCCTGGTGCCGGTCGGCGTGTTCGGCGTCATCTCCCCGTTCAACTTCCCGGCCGCCCTGCTGGTCGGCATGACCAGCGCCGCCCTGGTCACCGGCAACACCGTCGTGCTCAAGCCGTCGGACAAGACGCCGCGCTCCAGCGGGGTCATCGCCCGCATCCTGGCCGAGCACCTGCCGGCCGGCGTGCTCAACGTCGTCCACGGCGGTCCCGAGACCGGCAAGGCGCTCGCCGCCACGGACGTCGACGGCATCGCCTTCACCGGCTCGTCGGCCGTCGGCTGGCAGCTCGTCGAGACGCCCCGCCCGAACGGCCTGCCCCGCCCCGTGCTCGCCGAGATGGGCGGCCAGAACGTCGCCGTCGTCGCCGCCTCGGCCGACCTGGACGACGCGGCCAGCGGCATCGTGCGCTCGGCCTTCGGCCTCTCGGGCCAGAAGTGCAGCGCGTGCCGCCGCGTCGTGGTCGAGCGGTCGGTCGCCGACGAGCTCGCCGCCAAGATCGTCGAGCGGGCCGAGGCACTCGTCCTGGCCGACCCGATCGACCCGGCCGCGGGCCTCGGACCGGTCATCGACGACACCATCGCCACCCGTGTGGACGAGGCGATCGCGCTCGCCGCCGCCGACGGACGCGTGCTGACCGGCGGACGCGCCGACGACCTGCCGGGCAACTGGTTCCGCCCGGTCGTCGTCACCGACCTGCCGATCGGCCACCGCCTGACCCGCGAGGAGCTGTTCGCGCCGTTCCTGACGATCATCGCCGTGGACTCCTTCGAGGACGCCATGACCGAGGCCAACGCGGTCGAGTACGGCCTGTCCGCCGGCGTCTTCTCGGCCGATCCCGAGCAGGTCGACACCTTCCTGGACGAGATCGAGGCCGGCGTCCTGTACGTCAACCGCGCCGCGGGCGCCACGACCGGTGCGTGGCCGGGCGTGCAGTCCTTCTGCGGCTGGAAGCGCAGCGGCTCGACCGGCAAGGGCGGCCTGGGCGTGCACTACCTGCAGGGCTTCATGCGCGAGCAGAGCCGCACCATCGTGGTGGACGCGTGACGGGCCCCGAGCAGGCGGCGTACGCCGACCACCCGTTGGCGGCACGGGCGCGCGCCGTCATGCCCGGCGGCAACACCCGCTCGACGCTGTTCGTCCCGCCGACGCCGCCGTTCGCCGTCCGTGGCGAGGGCGCGTGGGTCGAGGACCAGCTCGGGCACCGCGTGCTCGACTGCAACAACAACTACACCGCGCTCGTCCACGGTCACGCCTTCGAGCCGGTGCAACGCGCCGTCGCGGACGTCGTGCCGCGCGGCACCGCCTTCGGGCTGCCGACGGGCGAGGACGTCGCCCTGGCCGAGCTGCTGCAGCAGCGCACGGGCCTGGACCTGTGGCGCTTCTCCAACTCGGGCACCGAGGCGGTCATGACGGCGCTGCGCGGGGCGCGGGCCGCGACCGGCCGTGACGTGATCATCCGCTTCGCCGGCAGCTACCACGGCACGACCGACGCGGTCGTGGACGTGGCGGCGCCCGGCGTCCCGGCCGCGGTGGGCCAGACCGTCGTGGTCGTCCCGCAGGGCGACCGGGCCGCGTACGACGCCGCGCTCGCCGAGCACGGGGACGACCTGGCGGGCGTCCTGGTCGACCTCATGCCCAACCGGGCCGGGCTCGTCCCGGCCGACCCGGACTTCGTCACCCACCTGCGCGAGACCACCCGCCGGCTCGGTGCCGTGCTGGTCGTCGACGAGGTCATCACCTACCGGCTCGGCGTCGGCGGGCTGCACCAGCGCTACGGCATCGAGCCCGACCTCGTGACCTTCGGCAAGGTCATCGGCGGCGGCTACCCGGTCGGTGGCCTCGGCGGCCGGGCCGAGATCATGGACGTGTTCGACCCGCGCCGCAGCGGGGCCGTCGGCTGGGGCGGCACGTTCAGCGCCAACCCGGTCACGATGACCGCCGGACGGGTGGCGCTGGAGCACCTCGACGAGACCGCGATCGCCCGTCTGGACCGGCTGGGCGAGCTGCTGCGCGGCCTGCTCGCCGAGGGTGGCGTCGCCGCCACCGGCGGCGGCTCGCTCACGCGCCTGCGCGAGCCCGTCGACGTGGGGGAGCTGTGGTGGCAGGCCTACCGCCGCGGCGTCATGGCGGGCACGAACGGCCTCGTCGCCCTGTCGACGCCGATGACCGAGGACGACGTCCGCACCATCGCCAGCGCGCTGGTGGACGCCGTCCGCACCGTGAAGAAGGAGACCCCCGCGTGACGACCGACCCCTCTGCCGGGCAGGCGATCCTCAGCCTGTCGAACGTCCGCAAGGAGTACGCCGGGCACGTGGCCGTCGACGACGTCGACCTCACCGTGTCGGCGGGCGAGGTCGTGGCGATCATCGGCCCGTCCGGCTCGGGCAAGAGCACGACGCTGCGCTGCATCAACCTGCTCGAGGTGCCGGACTCGGGCACCGTCAGCGTCCTCGGCCGCACGCTCGACACCGCCCGCGGCGTCAAGCACGCCGAGCTCATGCAGCTGCGCCGCGACGTGGGCATGGTGTTCCAGTCGTTCAACCTGTTCCCGCACCTGACCGTGCTGCGCAACGTGTCGCTGCCGCAGGAGCGTGTCCTGGGTCGCTCGCGCAAGGAGGCCGACGAGCGGTCCATGGCGCTGCTCGAGCAGGTCGGCCTGGCGAGCAAGGCGTCCGCCTACCCGCCCAAGTGCTCCGGCGGCCAGCAGCAGCGCGTGGCCATCGCCCGCGCGCTCGCCCTCGACCCCAAGGTGATGCTGTTCGACGAGCCGACCTCGGCGCTGGACCCCGAGCTCGGCTTGGAGGTGCTGGCCGTCATGCGTCAGCTCGCCGACAAGGGCATGACGATGATCGTGGTCACCCACGAGATCCACTTCGCCACCGAGGTCGCCGACCGCCTGGTCGTCATGTCCGACGGCCGGATCATCGAGCAGGGCGACCCCAAGGCCGTCCTCGCCGACCCCCAGGTCGAGCGCACCCGCACGTTCCTGTCGGCCATCCGGGACCGCTGATGGACCACCTCGTCATCATCCTCGAGGCGGTGCCGACGACGCTCGCCGTCACCGGCGCGTCCTTCGCGGTCGGTGCGCTGGTCGGGCTCGTCCTGGTGCTGCTGCGACGCACGCCGTGGCTGCTCGTGCGCGGCCTGGCCCGCCTGGTCGTGGACGTCCTGCGCGGCATCCCGCCGATCGTGCTGCTGTTCATCGTCTTCTTCGGCATCGGCAGCGGCGCGATCCGGCTCGACCCGTTCCAGGCCGCCGTCATCGCGCTCGGGCTCGTCTCGGCCGCGCACCTGTCGGAGGTCTACCGCGGCAGCCTGCTCGCGGTGCACCGCGGACAGTTCGAGGCCTGCCAGGCGCTCGGCCTGGGCCGGCGGACGACGTACGCCCGGGTCATCGCCCCGCAGGCCGCCCGCGTCGCCGTGCCCGGCATGGTCACCTGGGCGATCAGCCTGCTGAAGGACTCGGCGCTGGTCTCCACCATCGGCGTCGCCGAGATCATGCTCGTCGCCGGGCAGGACGCGCGCTCCACCGGCGCCGGCCTGCTCCCGTTCGTCCTGGCCAGCGCGGTCTACATCGCGCTCGGCACTCCGCTGGCGCTGCTCTCGCGCTACCTGGAGGACAGGCTCAGCATCGAGAGGAGCCGCTGATGTCGACGTCCCTGCTGAACGACTGGGCCGACTGGGCGCCGCGGCTGCTCGACGGCCTGGGCCTGAGCCTCAAGGTCACCGGGCTCAGCCTGGCGATCGGCCTCACGCTCGGCCTCGTGCTGGCGCTGTGGTCGTCGGCCAAGCGCCTGCCCGTCCGGCTGCCGGCCATCGTGCTGGTCGAGGTCGGTCGCGGCATGCCCGCCCTGGTCATGCTGCAGCTCATCTACTTCGGCCTGCCCGACGCGGGTCTCACCCTCGAGACCTTCCCGGCGGTCGTGGTGGCGCTGTCGCTGACCACGGCGGCGTACACCAGCGAGATCATCCGGGCCGGCCTGCGCGCCGTGCCGTCCGGCCAGCTCGAGGCGGCCTCCGCCCTGGGCATGTCCGGCGGCGACACGCAGCGGTTCGTCGTGATCCCGCAGGGCCTGCGCATCGCCCTGCCCACCCTCATGGGCTTCGCGATCCTGATCTTCCAGATCAGTGCGCTGGCCTACTCCGTCGGCCTGCCGGAGCTGCTGAGCCAGGCCTACTCGGTCGGGGCGGCGACGTACCGCTACCTCGACGTGCTGGTCCTGGCCGGGCTGTTCTACCTGGCCGTCACGATCCCTGCGAGCTGGCTCGTAGCCCGACTCGAACGGCGCCTCAACCGGCACCTGTGAGTCATCCACCACCCCACAAGGAGAAACCATGAAGTCCTCTGTGCTGCGCGTCGGTGGCGTCCTCGCCGCCGCCGCCCTCGTGCTGTCGGCCTGTGGCTCCGACTCGGAGTCCAGCGTCGCGGCCGACTGCAAGCCCGCGCACGACGTCTCGACGGTCAAGGAGGGGGTCCTGACCGTCGGCCTCACCAACACGCCGCCCTACTCGTTCGAGGAGGACCGCGAGATCGCCGGCATCGACTCCGACATCCTCAAGGTCCTCGCCGAGGAGGAGTGCCTGGAGATCGAGCACGCGCCGTACACGTACGCCGCGGCGATCCCCGCGGTGAACACCGGTCGCGTGGACGTCGCCGTCGGCGGCTTCTACCGCACCGAGGCGCGCGCCCAGGAGACGACGCTGAGCGCCCCGCTGTACGTGGACGAGCTGACCGTCATGTCCGAGGACGGCTACTCGACCGTCGACGACCTGCTGGGCAAGAAGATCGGCACCGTCGAGGGCTACCTGTGGGTCGACGCCCTCAAGGCGCTGCCCGGCACCGACCTGCGCGTCTACGCCGACTCCGGCGCCCTGGCCAACGACCTGAAGGCCGGACGCCTGGACGCCGCGCTGGACGGCTACGGCGCCGCGACCATCTCGGCCAAGGGCACCGACTTCGAGCTCGCCGTGCTCGAGGAGGACGACCGCGTGCCGGCCACCAACGAGCCGAGCCAGACCAGCATGCTCGTCCACCCCAAGGACGAGGCGCTGGTGAAGGCGCTCGACGAGCTGGTCGCCGCCATGCGTGAGGACGGCCGCCTGGTCGAGATCCTCGGCGACCACGGCCTGCCCGAGACGGCGGCCGAGGTGGGCGAGGCGCGCCTCGTCAGCTGACCACGTCACGGTCCCGACGGGACGTCGTCCGCACTGCGGACGGCGTCCCGTCGTCGTGCGTGGGGCAGGGACGTCAGGCGAGGTGGACGAGCGCCCAGCCGGACGCGCCGACGGCGACGCGGCGCTCGACGCGGGCGTCCTCGAGCGCCCGCAGGCGCACGGACAGCTCGATCGTCGGGTCCGAGCTGGCGACGACGCGGTCCTCGGCGTCCAGCAGGAGCTCGCGGCTCATCGGGTCGAGCAGGTCGTCGACCGCGGCCAGCCAGGTGCGGACGACCAGGTCGGCGGCCACCACGCCGAGCACCACGTCGTCGACGACGACCGGCACGGCGGCGACCATCGTCAGGTCGTCGGTGCCCCAGGAGTCGACGAACGGGGCGATGAGCGTGCGCTGGCGGGTCTGCACCGCGGTGCGGAACCAGCGCGACTGCGCGAAGTCGTAGTACGAGTCCGAGGCCGGGTTGTCGACGTGCTGCTTGCGGCGCACCTCGTCGCCGGCCCGGCGCCACCAGACCATCGTGCCCAGCGGGCCGAGCCCGGCTGCCTCGGGGGCGACGGCCATTCCGGCGCCGACGGCCAGCGGGTGCGCCTCCAGGTGGGCGAACACCTGCGGCTCGGTCAGGGCGGCCAGCGCCTCGGCGTCGGTGCCCCCGGCCAGCGCGGGTGCGGTCGTGGCCGCGATCCGCTCCAGGTCGGTGAAGAGCACGTCGGTCACGCCGACGATGCGCTGGGCGCGCTGCTCCATGTCTCGCCTCATGCCTGCCATCCGTTCGAGCGCAGCGTGCCGGCCCGGGCGGCGACGAACCCGATGGCGTCCGTGACGGCCTGCTCGGCCTCGCGGACGCGCACCTCGCGCAGGTGCTCGGCCACCGGCTCGAGCAGCCGCGCGACGTGCTCGCGCGTCTCGACCGCGTGGTAGACGAGGGTGAGCACCGGGCTGTACTCCACCTGGGCGTTGATCAGGGCGGTGCTGAGCCGGGTCGACTGCGACGCGGCGCCCAGCTCGATGTAGAAGCGGCTCTCGGCGCGGCGCCCCTCGATGCCGTCGCCGGCCTCGTGCAACCGCTCGACGCTGCGCGGCATCGGCGCGACGTCCTCGGTGGACGCCCGCCGCGCGGCGAGCCGCACCGACTCCAGCGACAGCGCCCGGCGCCAGTCGGCCAGGTCGCGCAGGTCGAGCGCGGTGAGGGCGCGCACCTGGTCGATGGCCACGCGGATCTGGCTCACGGTGGGTGCCGTGACGACCGTGCCGCCGCCGCGTCCGCGCCGGGTCGTGACCAGGCCCTGGTCGCGCAGGCGGTTCAGTGCCTCGCGGAGCGTGACGGGGGAGATGTTGAACTGCGCCGCCAGCTCGGGCTCCGGCGGCAGCAGGTCGCCCTCGGCCAGGACGCCCAGCGAGATCGCCGTGCGGAGCCGCTCAGCGACGGTCTCGGCGCGCCCGTGCGCGTCCAGCGGGGCGAACAGCACGCGACGCGTGTGCGTCGTGAGCAGCTCGGGACGCCGGGGCGCCGACGCAGCGCGTGCAGGCATGGTCGCGAGTCTATCGGCGCCCACGCGCGTCCGGGCCGTTCCGTCAGGCGCGCTGCAGCGGGACGTCCATGCGCTCGGCCAGCTCGTCGAACGACAGGCCGTACGTCTCCAGCACGGTGACGCCGTCGGGGCCCACCGCGAAGACGCCGTGATCGGTGTAGACCCGGCTGACGCAGCCGACGCCGGTGAGCGGGTAGGTGCACGCGGGCACGATCTTGGCCGAGCCGTCCTTGGCGAACAGGCTCATCATCACCAGCACGTCCTTGGCGCCGATGGCCAGGTCCATCGCGCCGCCGACGGCGGGGATGGCGTCGGGCGCGCCGGTGTGCCAGTTGGCCAGGTCGCCGTTGCCCGCGACCTGGAAGGCGCCCAGCACGCAGACGTCCAGGTGGCCGCCGCGCATCATCGCGAACGAGTCGGCGTGGTGGAAGTACGCGGCGCCGGGCAGCTCGGTGACGGGCACCTTGCCGGCGTTGGTGAGGTCGGTGTCGACCTCGTCGTCCTGCGCGGCCGGACCCATGCCGAGCATGCCGTTCTCGGTGTGCAGGACGACTCCGGAGTCGGCCGCGAGGTGGTCGGCGACCTTCGTCGGCTGGCCGATGCCCAGGTTCACGTACGAGCCGTCGGGGATGTCCTGCGCCACGCGGGCGGCGAGCTCGTCGCGGTCCAGCGGACCGCGGTCGGTGTGCTCCTGCGTGCTCATCAGCGGGCTCCTTCCACCTGCAGGTGACGCGGCTCGACCCGCACCACGCGGTCGACGTAGATGCTCGGGGTCACGACGGCCTCGGGGTCGAGCGTGCCGACCTCGACGACCTCGGACACCTGGGCGACCACCGTGGTGGCCGCGGTGGCCATGACCGGCCCGAAGTTCCGGGCCGTCTTGCGGTAGACCAGGTTGCCCATGCGGTCGGCGGTGTGGGCCGAGATGAGCGCGACGTCGCCCTTGATCGGCATCTCCAGCACGTAGGTGCGGCCGTCGATCTCGCGCACCTCCTTGCCCTCGGCCAGCGGCGTGCCGACGGCGGTGGGGCAGTAGAACGCCCCGATGCCCGCACCGGCGGCGCGCATGCGCTCGGCCAGGTTGCCCTGCGGGACGACCTCGAGCTCGATCCTCCCCGAGCGGTACAGCTCGTCGAAGACGTACGAGTCGCTCTGCCGCGGGAAGGAGCAGACGACCTTGCGGACGCGGCCCGCCTTCAGCAGCGCGGCCAGCCCCCACTCGCCGTTGCCGGCGTTGTTGCTGACCACGGTGAGGTCCTTCGCGCCCTGATCGATGAGCGCCTCGATCAGGTCGAACGGCATGCCGGCCAGGCCGAAGCCGCCGACCAGCACCGTCGAGCCGTCCTCGATCCCGTCCACGGCCTCGCGCGCCGTGTCGAGCACCGTCGCCCGCGTCATCGGGCGTCCGCCGCGGTGTTCTCGAGGACGACGGCCAGGCCCTGGCCGACGCCGATGCAGATGCCTGCGACGCCCCAGCGCTGCTTGCGCTCGCGCAGGACGTGGGCGAGCGTGCCGACCACGCGGGCGCCGGACGCGCCGAGCGGGTGGCCGATGGCGATCGCGCCGCCGCGGGTGTTGACGATCTCGGGGTCGACGTCCCAGGCGTCCACGCAGGCCAGCGACTGGGCGGCGAAGGCCTCGTTCAGCTCGACCGCGCCGATGTCGGACCATGAGATGCCGGCCCGGCGCAGCGCCGCGTTGGCCGCCTCGACCGGCGCGAAGCCGAACTCGGTCGGGTCGAGCGCGTGCACGCCGCGCCCGGCGATGCGGGCCAGCGGCTCGAGCCCGAGCGTCGCCGACGCGGCCTCGGAGCCGATGACGACCGCGGACGCGCCGTCGTTGAGCGGCGAGGCGTTGCCGGCGGTGATGCTGCCGTCGGGCCGGAAGGCGGGCTTGAGGCCGGCGAGCTTCTTGACCGTGGTGCCGGGGCGGATGCTCTCGTCGCGGTCGAGCTCGACGCCCTCGACGGCCACGGCCAGGTCGGCGTAGAAGCCGTCGTCCCAGGCCTTCGCGGCGAGCTCGTGCGAGCGGGCGGCGAACGCGTCCTGGCGCTCGCGGCTGATGCCGTTGGCCTCGGCCAGCTGCTCGTTGCACTCGCCGAGCGAGATCGTCCACTCCTTCGGCATGCGCGGGTTGACCAGGCGCCAGCCGAGCGTCGTGGAGACGGCGGTCGTGTCGCCGGCCGGGAACGCGCGGGACGGCTTGGGCAGCACCCACGGCGCGCGGGTCATGGACTCCACGCCACCGGCCACCACGACGTCCGCGTCACCGGTGTCGACCGCGCGGGAGGCCTGGATGACCGCGTCGAGGCTCGAGCCGCACAGCCGGTTGATGGACGTCGCGGGGACGGACGTCGGCAGCCCGGCGAGCAGGACGGCCATGCGTCCGACGTTGCGGTTGTCCTCGCCGGCGCCGTTGGCGTTGCCCCACAGCACGTCGTCGATGCGGGCCGGGTCGAGGTCGGGGGCCTTGGCCAGCACGCCGCTCAGCGCGGTGGCGGCCAGGTCGTCGGGACGGACGCCGGCCAGGGCGCCGTTGAACTTGCCGAACGGGGTGCGGGCGGCCGCGTACACGTAGGCCATGGGTTCCTCCTGGAGGAGAAGTTCACGATGCGAACAAGTGTTTGCTGTGCGAACGCAAGCCTACCAAGCCGGGGGCCTGCGGGCCAGGGTCAGACGACGGCGTGCGGGGCGACCGCGAGGTCGGCCGAGATCGCCGCGGCCGCGGCCAGCAGCTCGGACCGGTACGACTCGGGCAGCGAGCGTCCGGCGTAGGTCGCCGAGACGTTGACCGCCGCCACGACCCGGCCGTCGGCGTCGTGCAGGGGAGCGGCGACCGAGGCCAGGCCCGGCTCGAGCTCCTGCTCGACGCTGGCCCAGCCCTGGGCCCGCACCTGCGCCAGCGCGTCGCGCAGCGTCGCCTCGTCGTGCACCGTGGCGTCGGTGAGGGCGGTCAGCTCGGCCGCGGCAAAGTACGCGTCCAGCGCGTCCGGCTCCAGGTGGGCGAGCAGCACACGGCCCATGGACGTGGCGTGCGCGGGGAACCGGGTGCCCACGGTGATGCCGACCGACATGATGCGCCGCGTGCTCACCCGCGCGACGTACACGATGTCGGTGCCGTCGAGCACCGCGGCGGACGTCGACTCGTGCAGCGCGGCGCTGAGCCGCTCCAGGTGCGGCTGGGCGATCTGCGGCAGGTCGAGCCCGCTCAGGTACGCCGTGCCCAGGCGCAGCACCTGGGGCGTCAGCGAGAACCGGGTGCCGTCGAGCCGGACGAAGCCCAGGTCGACGAGCGTGAGCAGGAACCGCCGGGCGGTCGCGCGGCTGAGTCCGGTGCGCTGCGCGACCTCGGTGAGCGTCATGGCCGGGTGGTCGCGGTCGAACGCGGTGATGACGGCCAGGCCGCGCTCCAGCGACTGCACGTGGTGCGCGCCGGGGGACGGCTCGGCCGGGGTCATGGGGGCCACCCTAGGGTCCGCCGAACGCTCAGAGCTGGGCGATGCGCATGGCCGACCAGGCGCCGCCGAGGCGGTGGTGCTCGTAGGCCGCCCACGCGAACTCGTCCAGGACGTCGTACACGTCCTCGGGCGTCATGGTGCCGTAGCCGTCGTCGGGGTAGACGATCCAGACCGGCTCGACCGAGCCCAGCTCGGACAGGGTGTCGTCGAGCAGCCGGCGCAGGTCGGCCTGGCCGTCGGCGACCAGCACGGCGGCGTCGGCGCGCTCGCTCGGGTCGCCGTCGTCCTCGGGCTCCTCGATGACGAAGGCGCCCTCGGGCAGCGGGTCGAGCAGGCTGTCGGTCTCGAGGGAGCCGCCGACCACCCAGACGGCGTACCCCTCGCCGATGCCGAGCATCTCGGCGGTGGTGGGCTCAGGCACGGGCACAGCCTAGCGACGCGTCGCCGTCAAGTCCCAGATGTCGCGTCCGACGGTCGTGCCCTTCGTCTCGAAGCGCGTGACCGTGCGCCCGGCGAAGCGCTCGGTGCGCCCGGCGTGGTCGAAGCCCTCGGCGCGCGCGAGCACCTCGTCCATCTGCTCGGCGTAGTCGAGCCAGTCGGTCGCCAGGCGCAGCGTGCCGCCCGGCCGCAGCACCCGCCGCACCAGCGGCAGGAACGAGTCGTCGACCAGGCGTCGCTTGTGGTGGCGCTTCTTGTGCCACGGGTCGGGGAAGAACACCCACACCTCGTCGGCCCGCTCGGCCGGGACCATCGTGGCCAGGGCCTCGGCCGCGTTGACGATGGCCAGCCGGACGTTGGTGAGCCGGTGCTGGCGCACCTGCACGAGGGTCTGGGCGACGCCGGGCTTGTAGACCTCGAGGGCCAGGAAGTCGTGGTCGGGACGCTCCTGGGCCGCGGCGACGACGGCCTCGCCGCGTCCGCTCCCGATCTCGACCACCAGCGGCGCCTCGCGCCCGAACGTCGCCTCGACGTCGAGCTCGTGGGCCGGGTCGACGGACGTGCTCGGGCCGATGCGCGGCACGTCCAGCACGTAGCGGCCGGCCAGCTCGTCCCAGGCGCTCTGCTGGCGCTCGTTCAGGCGGCCGCCGCGGCGGGTGAAGGAGACCGGCTCGGTGCGGTAGGGGAGCGCTTCGGACACCGGAGCAGCCTACCGGCGGCTGTCGTAGGGTCTGGCCATGGCGATCACCCCCGACTCCAAGGACTGGACCTGGGTCCTGTCCGAGCCCTGCCCCGAGTGCGGCTTCGACCCGGCGCGGCTCGACCCGCGCGAGGTCGCGGGGCTGGTGCGCCAGAGCGTCCCGCGCTGGCAGCTGGCGCTCGAGCGCGGCGACGCGGCCGAGCGTCCGGACGAGAGCACGTGGTCGGTCGTCGAGTACGCCTGCCACGTGCGCGACGTGTTCACGCTCTTCTCCGAGCGGGTCGCGCTCATGCTCACGCAGGACGACCCCACGTTCGCCAACTGGGACCAGGACGCCACCGCGATGGAGCAGGACTACGCCGCGCAGCACGCAGCCACGGTCCTGCCGCAGCTGGCGGCCGCGGCCGAGCTGGCCGCCGCGTCGTTCGAGTCGGTGCCCGACGACGCCTGGGACCGGACGGGGCGCCGCAGCAACGGCTCGGTGTTCACCGTGGCCACGCTCGCGCAGTACTTCTGGCACGACCTCGAGCACCACCTGCACGACGTCCGCGCCGACCAGTGAGCGCCGGCGCCGTCGACGCGGTCGTCCTCGCCGGTGGGCGGGGGACGCGGCTCGGCGGCGTCGACAAAGGGGCCCTGGAGGTCGACGGCCGCACGCTGCTCGACGGCGTGCTGGAGGCCGTCCGCTCCTGCGAGCGGGTCGTCGTGGTCGGTGACGTCGCGCCGCGTCCCGGCCTGCTGGTGACGCGCGAGGACCCGCCGTTCGCCGGGCCGGCGGCGGCCGTGGGCGCCGGGCTCGCCCTCGTCGAGGCGCCGTGGG
Organism: Aeromicrobium sp. IC_218; assembly: GCF_004336805.1. Classification (GTDB taxonomy): domain Bacteria; phylum Actinomycetota; class Actinomycetes; order Propionibacteriales; family Nocardioidaceae; genus Aeromicrobium. Next base: position 44,551 of record NZ_SJXM01000007.1, on the reverse strand, counting down.
TGCTGCTGCTCGCCTGCGACCTGCCGCGAGCCGTGGACGCCGTCCCCGCCCTGCTCGCCGCCGACCGGGGGCCCGACGGCGTCGTGGCCCTCGACGAGACCGGCCACCGCCAGCACCTGCTGTGCCTGGTGCGGGCCGCGGCGCTGCGGTCCGCGGCGCATGACGCGGGCGACCTGGACGGCGCCCCGCTGCGCCGCCTCCTGGCCCCGCTCGACCTGGCCGAGCAGCCGCTGCCGGCTCGTCTGACGCAGGACGTCGACACGTGGCACGATCTCGAGAGAGCGAGAGGAGACCACGGATGAGCGACATCTCCCTGGAGCAGTGGGCCGCGTCCCTGGCCGCCGAGCTCGGTCTCGAGCCGGACGCCGTCGACGTCGAGCAGGTGCTCGACCTGGCCGCCGACGCCGCGCACGGCATCGTGCGCCCGGCGGCCCCGTTGACGACCTTCCTGGTCGGGCTGGCCGCGGGCCGGGCCGGGGCCAAGGACGCCGACGTCGCCGACGCGGTCGCCCGCGCCGAGGCGCTCATCGACCGTCTCGGGGAGGAGTGACGTGGCCGGCCGCGTGACCCGCCGGGTGCGCGTCCAGCGGCACCGGCCCGACGGCACGGTCAGCCGTCGCGAGGACGTGCTGGCCGCCGAGGAGCCGCTCGAGGTCCGCCTCGGGGGTCGCTCCTTCACCGTCACCATGCGGACGCCGGGCGACGACTTCGACCTCGTCGCCGGCTTCCTGGTCTCCGAGGGCGTGATCTCCTCGCCGGACCACCTCGCCGCGCAGCGCTACTGCGCCGGCACCGACGAGGACGGCCTGCAGACGTACAACGTCATCGACGTCCAGCTCGCGCCCGGCGTCGCGCTGCCCGACACGTCCATGGAGCGGCACGTCTACACGTCCAGCGCCTGCGGCATCTGCGGCACCGCGTCGATCGACGCCGTGCACAAGGCCGCGCACTTCGGCCGGGTCGACGACCACACGACGTTCGCGGCCGCGCTCGTCGGCCGGCTGCCCGAGCTGCTGCGCACCGAGCAGAAGGTCTTCGACCGCACCGGTGGCGTCCACGCGGCCGGCCTGTTCGACGCGTCCGGCGAGCTGCTCTGCCTGCGCGAGGACGTCGGACGGCACAACGCCGTCGACAAGGTCGTCGGGTGGGCGCTGGGCCAGGGACGCCTGCCGCTGACCGGCACCGTGCTGCAGGTGTCGGGACGGGCCTCGTTCGAGCTCGTCCAGAAGGCCCACATGGCCGGCATCGCCATGCTCTCGGCCGTCTCGGCCCCGTCGTCGCTGGCCGTCGAGCTGGCCGAGTCGTCCGGCGTCACGCTGGCCGGCTTCAACCGCGGCGGCGGCTTCAACGTCTACGCCAACCCCCACCGCATCGCCTGAGCCGTCCCGCCCGGACTCGCCGGTGTCTTTTCGTCCGCGGTAGTGCGCACTGCGTGGTACCGTCCGACGCATGGATGCGACGCAGCTGCTCAAGGGCGTGCTCGACCTGGCCGTGCTGGCGGTGGTCGAGAAGGAGGACGGCTACGGGTACGACGTCGTGCGCCGCCTGCGGGCGGCCGGGCTCGGGGAGGTGGGCGAGGCGTCGGTCTACGGGACGCTGCGCCGGCTCTACTCCGCCGGGGCGCTGACGTCGTACGTCGTCCCGTCCGAGGAGGGCCCGCACCGCAAGTACTACGGGATGAACGACCAAGGACGGGCCACTCTCGCCGCGCAGCGCAAGGTCTGGGCGGACTTCACCACCACCATGGAGCACGTGCTCACCGGGGAGGCAGCATGACCACCACGACCGTGCCGGCGCAGATCGCCGACTTCGCCCGCCGCGTCCGCGCGGCCCTGTCGGACCTGCCGGCCGAGGAGGTGGAGGAGCTCACCGACGGGCTCGAGGCCGACCTGGCCGAGGGCTTCGCCGAGGACCTGCGTCGCGAGCTGCCCGACCCGGCGGCCTACGCCGACGAGCTGCGCACGGCCGCGGGCTTCCCGCGCCCGGAGCCGGTCGCGCGTCGACGGATGAGCCCGGGTGAGACCTGGACCGACCTCGTGTCCCGTCTGAGCGGCAACCCGGCCGGATCGGCGGTGCTGGACTTCCTCGAGACGGTCCGCCCGGTCTGGTGGGTCGCCCGAGGGCTCGTCGTCACCGGCTGGCTGATCATCCTGAGCGGACGCAACGGCGCGCCCGTGCCCCGGGACGTGGGGGAGTGGACGCTGGCGGTGCTGCTCGTGGTCGCGAGCGTGCAGTGGAGCCGGGCCCGGTCGCGCGGCACCTGGTGGCGACGGGCCCTCGTGGGAGCGAACCTGGTGACAGCCCTGGCCGTCGTCCCGCTGGTCGGCGAGATCGCCTACCAGAGCGTCTCGTGGGACGAGGTCGACGCCTCGGGCTACGCCGGGCCCGGGCTGGTGCTCGACGGCGAGCCGGTCACGAACGTCTTCGCCTACGACGCCCAGGGCAACCCGATCCGGGACGTCCAGCTCTACGACGCCCTTGGTCGTCCGCTCGTGGTCGAGGCTCCGCAGTACGCCGACTGTCTCGACGAGGCGTGCACCGAGTCCGGGGCGCTCACCTCGCGGGCCTTGGAGAACGGGCAGAGCGCCTGGAATGTCTTCCCGCTCCGGCTGATCGAGTGGAGGCCGGACGAGTACGGCAGCGAGTCGCCGGTCGTCGGCGCGCCGACGCGTGAGGTCGACCCGCCCCTGCTCAAGGTGCCGGCGGTGGCCCCGCTCGCACCGGCCTCCGTCGAGCCGATGAACCCGCCTGAGGTTGCCCAGAACAACCGCTGATTCGGGCACAAAGCACGGGGGTGCTGCGTTCTATAGGGTGGACGCACGTCCCGCCCTATCCGGAGGAACCATGCAGAGCAGCAACCCCGTCTTCTCGCGCAGCGAGGAGTTCAACGGTCGTGGCCAGTTGCGCACCGACCCGTCGCAGTGGCAGATCGACCTCAACGGCGAGCCCACCACGTACGGCTCGCAGCCCGTGACCGACCAGCGCCGCATGACCGTCGACACGGTGGTCGAGAAGACGGCCATCACGCTCGGCCTGGTCGCGATCTCCGCGGCCGTCACCTGGTTCCTCATCGGTGACATCACCGCCTCGAACGAGAACATCCAGAAGGCGTGGATGTTCGCCATGGGCGGCGCGCTCATCGGCTTCGTGCTGTCGATGGTCAACTCGTTCAAGAAGATCATCAGCCCCGCGCTGGTCATGGCCTACGCCGTGGCGGAGGGCGCGTTCGTCGGCGCCTTCTCGAAGGTCATCGCGAGCTACGTCGGCGACCAGACGATCGTCTTCCAGGCCGTGCTGGCCACCATCGTCGCCTTCGCCGCGACGCTGGGCGCCTACAAGTTCTTCGACATCCAGGTCACGGCCAAGTTCCGCAAGGTCGTCCTGATCTCGATGTTCGCCTTCCTGGGCGTCATGGTCGTCAACCTGATCCTGAGCCTGACCGGCGTCCTCGAGTCCGGTGGCCTGCGCGGCATGGGCACGCTGGGCCTGCTCGTCTCGGTGGTCGCGGTCGTCCTGGCCGTGTTCATGCTGATCCTCGACTTCGACTACGTCGAGCAGGGCGTCCGCGCCGGGCTCCCGGAGCGTGAGTCGTGGCGCGCGGCCTTCGGCCTCACGGTCACCCTCGTGTGGCTGTACCTGGAGCTGCTGCGCATCCTCGCCATCCTGCGCGGCGACGACTGACCCCAGCACCACGCACGACGGGCCGGTTCCCCCTCGGGGGAGCCGGCCCGTCGGCGTTCGTGGCGGCTCAGCCGCGACGGCGGCGGACGGTCGCCCAGCGACCCGCGCCGACCACCTCGGTGCCGGCCTCGTGCGAGGCCTGGGCGGCGGCCGCGCCGAGCGGCATGAGGTCGCGGGGGACGTCGAAGAACGGCACACGGCCGGTCTCGTGCTCGCGCAGCGCGCCGGTGATCGCCGGCAGCAGCACGGCGGCCATGTTCGCGTAGCCCCGCGCGGACGGGTGGAAGCGGTCGGCACCGAACATCGTGTCGTGGTGCTCCAGGAACAGCCGGCCGAGCAGCTCGCCGAGCGACACCGCGCGTCCGCCGTTGCGGGCCACCGCGACGGTCTGCCGCTTGGCCAGGTGGGTGCTGACCTGGTGGGCGTACCAGCGTAGCGGCTGCTGCAGCGGACGGACGAGGCCCAGGTCGGGGCAGGTGCCCACGACGACCTCGATGTTGCGGGACGTCAGGTCGCGCACCACCGCGCCGAGCCGGCGAGCGGACGTCCGCGGACTCACGCGGTGGGTGACGTCGTTCGCGCCGACGATGATGACGACGACGTCCGGCTTGTGCTCCAGGCCGATCTCGAGCTGGCCGGGCAGGTCGGACGTCTGGGCGCCGACGACGGCGACGCTGCGCACGTCGACGGGGCAGTCCAGCACGTGCGAGAGCCCGATGCCGATGAGGCCGGGCGGGGTCTGGTCGGCACGGTCGGTGCCGTAGCCCACGGCGGCGGAGTCACCGGCGACCAGCACGCGCACGGGCTCGCCGGGCAGGTCGTCGCCGTACAGGCCGTCGGGGGAGGGCGGACGGTCGTCCGTCACGCCGATCACCTTGCGCGCCATCACGGCCTCGGCCAGCACGGTGCCGTAGAAGCCCGTCAGGGCGGCGGTGCTGCCCACGAGCGCGGTGGCGGCTACTTTCCTGGGCGAGGGCACGCCGCACATCATACGAACAGGCACCCCCCTGGTTGCGAGTCGAGACGACGTGGGCTCGGCCACGCCGTCGGACCCGGTGGCTAGGGTCGGGACATGACGACCTTCCTGCCGAACCTGCGCGACGTCGGCGGGCTGCCCGTCCCCGGTGGCGGACGCGTGCGGGCCGGGCGGGTGCTGCGCAGCGCCGCCCCCATGGCCGGCGACGCGGTGCCCGAGGGCCTGGTCTGGCCGCCCGCGGTCGTCCTCGACCTGCGATCGGCCGGCGAGCTGGCGAGCGTCCACCCCCTGGCCGGACCGTCCACCCGTGTGGTCAACGTCCCGCTGCTCGAGGCGCTGCGCCCTGACGCGCACCCGGTCCGCGACCTCACCGACCTCTACCGGGTCATGCTCGACCACTCCAGCGCGCGTTTCGTCGAGGTGCTCCGCGAGGTCGCCGACACCGACGGACCCGCCCTGCTGCACTGCGCCGCGGGCAAGGACCGCACCGGCGTGAGCGTCGCCCTCGTGCTGCGCCTGCTCGGCGTCGAGCACGAGCACGTGGTCGCCGACTACCTGGCCACCGAGAAGGAGTACGACGCGATCGACGCCCGGCTCAGCCAGGGCCCGGGCGCCGCGAACCGCGCGCACCTGCCGGCGTCCTTCTTCACCACTCCGGTCGAGGCGATCGAGAGCGTGCTCGACCGCTGGGACGCCGCCGACGGCGGGGTCGAGGGCTGGGCCACGCGGGCCGGTGCCGACGAGAAGCTGCTCGACCGGCTGCGCACCTCGCTGGTCGACTGAACCGTCCGCAGCCGACACGCAGCGTTCACCGGGCGTCCGCCCGGCTGACCTGACCGCGTGCTGTCCTGGGGCCATGAGCACTCGGGGGAGCCGCTCCACGCGGCTGCACGTCATCGGTCCACTCGCCGGCCTCGCACTCGCGGCCGGCCTCGTCCCACTCGGCGCGGGCAGCGCCGAGGCCCACGACCGTGGGTCCCACCACCAGGCCGCGCCGGTGGTCATCGCCCACCGCGGCGCGTCCGGCTACCGGCCCGAGCACACGCTCGAGGCCTACCGCGTCGCCATCCGCCAGGGCGCGGACTTCATCGAGCCCGACCTCGTGCCCACCAAGGACGGAGTCCTGGTCGCCCGGCACGAGAACGAGATCAGCACGACGACGGACGTCGCGCAGCACCCGGAGTTCGCCGCCCGGCGGGCCACCAAGACCATCGACGGGGTGACGGTGACCGGCTGGTTCACCGAGGACTTCACGCTGCGTGAGCTCAAGACGCTGCGAGCCAAGGAGCGCCTGCCGCAGGTCCGCCCGGACAACACCGCCTACGACGGACGGTTCGAGGTGCCGACCTTCGAGGAGGTGCTCGACCTGGCGAAGCGCGCCTCGCGCCGAGAGGGCCGGACGATCTCGGTCTACCCCGAGACCAAGCACCCGACCTACTTCGACTCGATCGGCCTGTCGCTGGAGGAGCCGCTGGTGCGCACCCTGCGCCGTCACGGCCTGAACCGCCCCACGTCGCCGGTGATCGTGCAGTCCTTCGAGACCGGCAACCTGCGTGACCTGTCGCGCATGACCCGCGTCCGCCTGGCCCAGCTCGTCGACGCGGCCGGGGCGCCGTACGACCTGCGGGCGGCCGGCGACCCGCGCACGTACGCCGACCTCGTCACGCCGCGCGGCCTGCGCGAGATCGCCCGTTACGCCGACGGCATCGGGGCGGAGAAGAAGGTCGTGCTGCCGCGCGACGCGGCCGGGGCGACCGGCGCGCCGAGCAGCGTGGTGCGGGACGCGCACCGGGTCGGGCTGGACGTCCACGTCTGGACGGTGCGGGCGGAGAACCAGTTCCTGCCGACGAACTTCCGGCGCGGCACCGACCCGAACGCCCACGGCGACGTGCGGGGCGAGCTGCTGGCCCTGCTCGACGCCGGGGTCGACGGCATCTTCTCCGACTTCCCGGACGAGGCCGTCCAGGCCCGCAAGGCCTGGCTGCGCGACCGGTACCGCCAGGCCGGCTGACCTCCCCTCGACAGGCTCGGGGAGCGCCCGTTCCCCGAGCCTGTCGAAGGAGCCTGCCCTGAGCCTGTCGAAGGGACCCTCCACTCGCATACCGTGGGTATGTGATCCACAACGACTGGTCCGGCCAGGCCTTCCCGCACCCGGCGGGCCGGCGTCTGCTCACGGGTGACGTCGACCCGGACCTGCGCGACACCCCGCTGCAGGGCATCATGCGGCGCGGCGAGGGACTCGGCCCGATCTTCTCGGTGCGCGCCTTCCGCCAGCAGTTCGTGATCGTGGCCGGCGCGAGCCTCTCCGCCGAGCTGTGCGACGAGCACCGGTTCGAGAAGGCCCTGTCGCCGGCCCTGGAGTCGCTGCGCGAGCTGGGCGGGGCGGGCCTGTTCACCGCGCACAACGACGAGCCCGAGTGGCGCCTGGCCCACGACCTGCTGCGCCCCGCCTTCTCCAAGCAGGCGATGGAGCGCTACCACCCAGTGATGGTGCAGACCTCCGACGAGCTGTTCGCCCGCTGGGACGCGGCGCAGGCGCCGGTCGACGTCTCGCGCGACATGACCAAGCTGACCCTCGAGACGCTGAGCCGCACCGCGTTCAGCCAGGACTTCGGCTCCTTCGCCAGCGACGAGCCGCACCCGTTCATCCCCGCGATGGTCGCGGCGCTGAAGTCGGCGCAGCGCAAGTCCAGCCTCGACGGTGTGCCCGGCGCCTCGATCGTCCGGCGCCGCATCGACCGCGCGAACGCCCCGCACCTGGCCTACCTCGACGGGATGCTCGACGAGGTCGTGCGCGCGCGGCGGGCCGCCGACGACGGGCGGGACGACGACCTGCTCGGCCTCATGCTGCAGACCGCGCACCCCGAGACCGGCGAGCGGCTGCCGGACGAGAACATCCGGCACCAGATCCTGACCTTCCTCATCGCCGGGCACGAGACGACGTCCGGGGCGCTGTCGTTCGCGCTCTACTACCTCTCGCGCCACCCCGAGGTGGTCGCGACGGCGCAGGCGGAGGTCGACGCGGTGCTCGGCCCCGAACCGGACGCGGCGCCGACGTTCACCCAGGTGCCGAAGCTGCGCTACGTCCGCCGGGTGCTCGACGAGGCGCTGCGGCTGTGGCCCACCGCGCCCGGCTTCGCGCGCTCGCCGCGCGAGGAGACGACGATCGGCGGACGCTGGCGCATGCGTCCGCAGGACTGGGCGCTCGTCCTGCTGCCGCTGGTGCACCGCGACCCCGAGGTCTGGGGCGAGGACGCCGAGGAGTTCGACCCGGACCGCTTCCTGCCCGCGCGGAGCAAGGGACGTCCGCCGCACGTGTACAAGCCGTTCGGCACGGGGGAGCGGGCGTGCATCGGACGCCAGTTCGCGCTGCACGAGGCGGTGCTCGTCCTGGCCCGGCTGCTGCACCGCTACGACCTGTCCGGCGACCCCGGCTACGACCTGCGCATCGCCGAGCGGCTGACGATGATGCCGCAGGGGTTCGAGGTCACGGTGACGCGCCGGCGTCCGGCCGCTGCGGCCGCGACCGCCGCGGAGCCGGTCGACGAGCCGGTCGCCGAGGCCGGTGGCTGCCCCGTCCACCACGCCCCTTAGGCCCACTCCGCTGCTGACCTGCTTCCGTTCCCTGAGCTGTCCCCCGGGTTCCTGAGCTGTCCTCCGCTGCCTGAGCCTGTCGAAGGGACTCCTCTCGACAAGCTCGAGGAGTGGCTGGTGTGCTCGAGGACCTGAGCAGTCCTCCGCTCCCTGAGCCTGTCGAAGGGGTCCGGACGCGACGAAGGCCGCCGCCCTGCGTGAGGGTGGCGGCCTTCGTGCCGGTGCGTCAGGACGCGTCGTCGGCGGTCTCGCCGCTGACCGTCTCGACGGCCTTGGGCGAGGTCGAGCTCACCGCGATGCGGGTGGGCTCGGTGCCGGCGTACACGCCGGCGACCCGGATGCTCAGCACGCCGGCGTCGTAGCCGGCGCTGATCGCGTCGGGTCCGACGTGGGCGGGCAGGGCGAAGGTGCGCTCGAAGCGTCCGTAGCGGATCTCGCGGACGTGGCGCCCGCGGTCGTCCTCGGCCCGCTCGTCGCGGCGCTCGCCGCGGATGACGAGACGTCCGGAGACGGCCTCGACGGTGACGTCGTTCTCGACGTCCATGCCGGGCAGCTCGAGCCGGACGACGGCGTCGTCACCGTCGCGCAGGGTCTCGGCGGCCGGCATGAAGTCGGTGCGCTCGGTCGTCATCGGCGCGGTGCCGGCGAACGCGTTGCGCATCAGCGAGTCGAACTCGGCGAACGGGTCGCGGCGGTTGAAGCGGGAGAGCGTCGTCATGGAAACCAACCTCCTGGTCGATCAGGCCGGCCACCTCGACCGGCATCCTGTTCAACATGAGTCGATGCGACTCAATTCCCATGACAGGGATTCTATGCATGAAGTCGCTGGAGTCCAGCCGCGTCGGCCGCCTCTCCGTACGCGTCGGCGAGCGACGCCACCGTCGCGTGGGCGTTGAGCCCGCTCGGGTTGGGGACGACCCAGAGCCGGGCGTCGCCGATCGTGCGCTCCTGCTCGCCCGCGGAGGCCCGCCGCTCGCCGAACGCGGTGCGGTAGGCGGTGATGCCGGCGACGGCGACGACGCGCGGACGATGCTCGGCCACGAGCCGCTCCAGCCGGGCGCGTCCCTCGCGGAGCTCGTCGTCGTCGAGCTCGTCGGCCCGGGCGGACGCACGCGGGACGAGGTTGGTGATGCCGACGCCGCGCTCGAGCAGCGCCGGCACGGCGTCCTCGGGCTTCAGGACGTCCGCCGGCAGGATGCCCGCGGCCCGCAGCGCGGGGTAGAAGCGGTTGCCGTTGCGGGCGAAGTGCAGGCCGGTCGCCGCGCTCACCAGCCCCGGATTGATGCCGACGAAGAGCAGGCGCAGGCCGGGACCCACCAGGTCCGGGATGGTGTGACCCGCGTACGACGAGAGTTCATCGCGCGTCCACCGCGAGGCCCTTGCCCTGGCCCTCGGGCGGCCTACGGTGGACCCATGAGCTGGATCATCGTCGTAGCCGTCCTGTCGCTGACCATCGTCGCGGGCACCGTCGTCTTCGGTACGTCCGATCACGACCACATCGTCGTCTGACCCCACGTCCCACGCACCCCGGCTCGCGCCGGGACCCGGCCGCTCCGGCCGGGTCCGCGACGGTCAGCGCGTCGGGTCGACCAGCACCTTGGCGTGCGAGGTCCGGCCGGAGTCGAGCTCGTCCATGAGCCCGGCCAGCTCGCCGAGGCCCACGGTGCCGGTGTGCAGCCCGGTGACGTCCACGGAGCCGTCCGCGATCGCGCGCATCGACCCGAGGAAGTCCTCGTGGTTGTACGCGAGCGAGCCGATCACGGTCAGCTCACGCACCTGCCAGTCGCCGTAGCTGACCGTCGAGTCGGTCATCGGGAAGCCGAGCAGCGACAGCGTCCCGCCGCGGCGCACCATCGCCGCCGACGGCTGCAGCAGGGCGGCCACGCCGGTGCACTCGTAGAGCACGTCCGCGCCGAGCCCGTCGGTGATCTCGGCCAGGTGGGCGGCGACCTCGTCGCCGGGCGCGAAGACCTCGGTGAAGCCCAGCGCCTCGGCGGCGGCGCGACGCTGCTCGTTCGGCTCGATGACGACGAGCCGTCCGGCGCCCGCGTGCCGCGCGTGCTGGGCGGCCAGCAGGCCGATCGGACCCGCGCCCTGCACGACGACGATCGCGCCCAGGGGCTGCTTCGTGCGCTTGACCGCGTGGTAGGTCACCGCGGTCGGCTCGACCATGGCCGCCTGGACGTCCGAGACGCCGGGCAGCACCTTCATGACCCGGCGGGCCGGGACGACGAGCCGCTGGGCGAAGCCACCGTGGGTGGGGCTGTCCGGCGTGACGCCGTTGGCCTCGGCGAACGCGGTGTCGCAGTGCTCGGGGTGGCCGGCGACGCACATGGCGCAGGTGCCGCAGGCCGGACCGACGCAGGCGACGACCCGGTCGCCCACGGCCACGGTCGTGACGTCGTCCGCGACCCGCGCGATCGTGCCGGTCCACTCGTGGCCGAAGACCGAGGCCGGGATGGGGCCCGGTCCGGAGGTGTAGTTGTGGGTGTCGGTGGCGCAGACGCCGCAGTACGTGATCGTGACCTCGACGCGTCCCGCGGGCAGCGTCTCGACGTCGGGCTCCTCGACCAGGTCCACGGCGCTCGGTCCCGAGACCCGCGCGACAAGATTGTTCATGCTTCAACCATATGCCCGGGTCGAAGCGGGCCGCTCAGCCCGGGGCGACGGTCGCGCGCTCGAGCCGGTGACGCTGCCACTCGCGGTCCGTGCGGTCCTTGTTGACCACCCACACGACTAGCCAGAGCAACGGCACGAGCGCGGCGGCGACGGCGATGAGCAGGCTGGTCGGCACCGGGCGACCGCTCAGGTGGCGGCTGCGCCGGAAGCACGCGACGCCGACCGCCGCCGGGATGACGACCCACAGCAGGAGGCGCCACGCGTCGACAGCGAGCTCACCCCAGGCCATGACGCCAGCGTGCCAGACCGCGGACGCACCGGGGCGCGTCCGCGGACGTCCGACCGACGACGAGGGCCCCGCCGATCCGTGGATCGACGGGGCCCTCGGTGCTGCTCGGTCAGGCGTACGAGACGCCCGTGGCGTGCAGCGGGCAGTAGCCGAAGGGGTTCTTCACCAGGTACTGCTGGTGGTACTCCTCGGCGTAGAAGTAGTCCTGCAGGGGCTTGATCTCGGTGGTGATCGTGCCGTAGCCGGACTTCGTCATCTGCTCTTGGTAGCGGTCGCGCGACGCCTCCGCCTTCGCCTGCTGCTCGGGCGACGTGGTCAGCAGCACCGAGCGGTACTGGCTGCCGCGGTCGTTGCCCTGGCGCATGCCCTGCGTCGGGTCGTGGTTCTCCCAGAAGACCTTGAGCAGGTCGTCGTACGAGGTCACGCTCGGGTCGAAGATCACCCGGACGACCTCGGCGTGGCCGGTGCGGCCGGTGCAGGTCTCCTCGTACGTGGGGTTCGGGGTGTAGCCGCCCGCGTAGCCCACGGACGTGGACCAGACGCCGGGCTGCTCCCAGAACGTCTTCTCCTCGCCCCAGAAGCAGCCGAGGCCGAACACGGCGACCTCGAAGCCCTCGGGGCCGTCGGTCTCGATCGGGTTGCCGGTGACGAGGTGCTTGTCGCCGACCGCGAACGGGCGGGTCGGACGGCCCGGGAGCGCCTTCTCGCGCTCGGGCATGGCGGTCTTGTCGAAGCCGAAGATCATGGTCACCTTTCCGCCGGCCGGGAAGCCGGTCCACCGCTCTCAACCACCGAGCGGCTTGCCGTGTTCCCGATAGTGTCGCCGGTGTGAGCGAGCGACGAGAGGCCGGCCGTCCGACGTTCCCGCGGGGCATGGAGATCGCGACCGGCTGGGCGTGGCGGCTGCTGCTGCTCGGCGTCGCCACCTACGCGCTGCTGTGGCTGCTCAACTTCTTCTCGGCGATCACCGTGCCGATCGCCGTCGCCCTGCTGCTGACCGCGCTGACGTCCGGGGTGGTCGACCGGCTGGAGCGCTGGCACGTGCCGCGCTCGGTGGGCACGCTCGCGGTCGTCCTGGGGTTCCTGGCGATCGTCGCCGGCCTGGTGCTGCTGGTGGGCTCGCAGGTCTCGCGCCAGTTCGACGACCTGCGCCGCCGCGTCGTCGACGGCATCGCCGACCTGCAGGACTGGCTGCAGACCGGGCCGCTGCACCTCACCGACGCGCAGCTGCAGCGCTACATCGACACCGCGCAGGAGAAGATCGCGCAGGCCGACGGCGTCCTGTTCGCGACCGCCGGCGAGGTCGGCGTGACGGTCAGCCACTTCGTCGCCGGTCTGTTCGTGGTGCTGTTCGCGTCGATCTTCTTCCTCTACGACGGCAAGCGGATCTGGGCCTGGATCGTGCTGCTGTTCCCGCGCACGGCGCGCGACCGCGTGCACTCCTCGGGCGAGACCGCCTGGCACTCGCTGACCGCGTTCGTCCGCGCCACCATCGTCGTGGCCTTCGTGGACGCCGTCGGCATCGCGCTGGCCGCGTCGCTGCTGAACGTCCCGCTGGCGCTGGCCATCGGCGTGCTGGTCTTCCTGGGCGCGTTCGTGCCGATCATCGGTGCGTTCACGTCCGGGCTCGTAGCCGTCGGCGTCGCGCTCGTCGCGCAGGGGCCGTGGACGGCCCTGTTCATGCTGCTCGCGGTGCTGGCCATCCAGCAGATCGAGAGCCACGTGTTGCAGCCGTTCGTGATGGGCCGGATCGTCTCGGTCCACCCGCTCGGCGTGATCCTGGCGATCGTCGCCGGCATCACCGTGGGTGGCGTCGTGGGCGCCCTCGTGGCCGTCCCGATCGCCGCGTGCATCAACGGCGTCGTCCGGCACCTGGCCACCGAGGAGGGGGAGCGGTTCGCCGCGGACGGACTGCCGGCCGACGAGCACCATCCGCCCGTCGAGGAGCCCTCGCCCGAGCAGGCCTAGCGTCCGCCGGGGTCGCTCCCGGCGGCCGTAGGGTGGCCGGGTGCAGCTCAGCGACGTCGTCACCGCCCGGTCCCTGCTCGACGGGGTCGCCACCACGACCCCCTGCGTCAGCTCGCGCTGGCTCAGCGACCTGGCCGGGACGACCGTGCGGCTCAAGTGCGAGAACCTGCAGCGCACCGGCTCGTTCAAGATCCGCGGCGCGTACGTCCGCATCGCCCGGCTGAGCCCCGAGGAGCGCTCGCGCGGAGTCGTCGCGGCCAGCGCCGGCAACCACGCGCAGGGCGTCGCGCTGGCCGCCAAGATGCTCGACACGAAGGCGCGCATCTTCATGCCCGAGGGCGCCGCGATCCCCAAGGTCAGCGCGACCCGCGGTTACGGCGCCGACGTCGAGTTCGTCCACGGTGGCGTGACCGAGGCGGTCAAGGAGGCGCAGGCCTACGCCGAGCGCACCGGGGCGGAGTTCATCCACCCGTTCGACCACGACGACATCCTCGCGGGGCAGGGCACCGTCGGCCTGGAGATCGTCGAGCAGGTGCCGGACGTCCGCACGATCCTGGTGCCCATCGGCGGCGGCGGGCTGGCCGCGGGCATCGCGCTCCTGCGCGAGCAGCACCCGGACGTCCGCATCGTCGGCGTGCAGGCCGAGGCGGCGTCCACGTACGTGCCGTCGCTGAGCAGCGGCGCGCCGGTCGAGGTCGACCTGGGCCCGACGATGGCCGACGGCATCGCGGTCTCGCGACCGGGCCAGATCCCGTTCGACGTCATCGAGAAGCACCTGGACGAGGTGCTGACGGTCAGCGAGGAGGCGATGAGCCAGGCGCTGCTGCAGCTGCTCGAGCGCACCAAGATGCTCGTGGAGCCGTCCGGCGCGGCCGGCGTCGCGGCCCTCATGGAGCACCCCGGACGGTTCGAGGGCCCGGTGGTCGCCGTGCTGTCCGGCGGCAACATCGACGCGCTCGTGCTCATGGAGGTCATCCGCCACGGCCTCAACGCGGCCGGCCGCTTCCTGGCCTTCCGGCTGCGCATCCCCGACCGGCCGGGCGAGCTCATGCGCCTGCTGGTGGCCCTGGCCGAGCTGCAGGTCAACATCCTCAACGTGCAGCACGACCGGACGTCGGAGTCGTTGGGCGTGCGCCAGGTCGAGGTGGCCCTGCAGGTCTCGACCCGTGGCACCGACCAGCAGGCGCAGGTGCGCGAGACGCTCACCGGCCTGGGCTACGACCTGCTCTGACCCGCACCCGAGCCCGGTTCCACCCGGATGTGGACGCAAAGAGACCACGTCCCCCAGGAACGTGGTCTCTTCGCGTCCAGATCGCGGCGGAGCCGCGCGGCGGTGAGGCTCAGAACGGGACGGCGTCGACGATCTCGACCGCGATGGTGCGGCCGTTGGGCGCCTCGTAGGACGCGGAGTCGCCGCGCTTCTTGCCCATGATCGCCGCACCGAGCGGGGACGTGGGGGAGAAGACGTCGAGGTCGACGCTGGAGTCCATGCTCAGCAGCTCGCGCGCGCCCAGCAGGAAGGTCTCGGTCTCGGAGTCGCCGGCGAACTTGATCGTCACCTTCATGCCGGCCTCGACCAGGCCGTCGTCGGCGGGGGCCTCGCCCACCTCGGCGCGACGCAGCATGTCCTCGAGCTGGCGGATGCGGGCCTCGGTCTTGCCCTGCTCCTCGCGGGCGGCGTGGTAGCCACCGTTCTCCTTGAGGTCGCCCTCGTCGCGGGCGGCGGCGATCTTGGCCGTGATGTCGGCCCGGACCTCGCCCTTGAGGTGCGCGAGCTCGGCCTGGAGACGGTCGAACGCCTCCTGCGTCACCCAGATGGTGTCCTGCGTCGGCTGCGTCATGGCATGCCTCCTTCTACGTACGGCACCCCGGGCGCCCGCCCGGGGTGAATACGCAAGGCTACCAGTTCAGCGCGCGACCCGGCAGGACCGCAGGACGCCGTTCACGGCTCGCTCCTGGGTGCGCACCGCCACCGACAGCGCCTGCTCGCGGTCGTCGGAGTCGAGCCGCACCGTCTTCTCGCCGACGACGGCGTGGGCCATGTTCTGGGCGTAGACCGTGCACTCGACCGGGTCGTCGGTGTTGACCACGACGTCCACGCGCACCACGACCTCGGTGTCGCTGACCACGTCGTAGCTGTGCAGCGAGGCGCTCACCGGCTTCTCGGCCGTGGCCACCCAGGCCGCCCAGGCGATGCCCAGCACGATGCCGACGGCGGCGAACGCCCACCAGAACCAGGCGGGCTTGGAGCGGCGGCCGTAGCGGGCGTCCAGGTTCGTCACGTGCCCAGTGTCCCAGGTGCGGGAAGCGGGACGGTGGTCGGTGACGTTGCATGGAAGGATGGCCCCGGCCGAACGACGGACAGGAGAGACGTGAGCGAGAAGCTGCGACTCATGCACGTGCACGCCCACCCGGACGACGAGTCCAGCAAGGGCGCTGCGTCGACCGCGAGGTACGTCGCCGAGGGGGTGGACGTCCACGTCGCCACCTGCACCGGCGGCGAGCGCGGATCGATCCTCAACCCCTCGTTCCAGCACCCGGGGCTGGAGGACAACCCCGAGCTGATCACCGAGATCCGTCGCGACGAGATGGCGCGTGCCCGTGACATCCTCGGCATCAAGCAGGACTGGCTCGGCTTCGTCGACTCCGGCTGGCCCGAGGGCGACCCGAAGCCGCCGCTGCCCGAGGGCTGCTTCGCGCTGGTGCCGATCGAGGAGGCCGCCGCGCCCCTGGTGAAGCTGATCCGCTCGTTCCGTCCGCACGTCCTGACGACGTACGACGAGAACGGCGGCTACCCGCACCCCGACCACATCAAGTGCCACGAGATCAGCGTGTACGCCTTCGAGGCGGCCGCCGACCCCGAGCGCTACCCCGACCTGGGCGAGGCGTGGCAGGTGCAGAAGCTCTACTACCACGTGGGCTGGAGCGTGGCCCGGCACGAGGCGATCTCCAAGGCGCTGGACGAGCACGGCCTGGAGAACCCGTACAAGGAGCGCGCGAGCTGGCTCGACCCCGAGCGCGACAAGCGGATGACCACGCGGGTCGAGTGCGCCGAGTACTTCCACGTGCGCGACGAGGCGCTCATCGCCCACGCCACGCAGATCGACCCGGACGGATTCTGGTTCGCCGTGCCGCGCGAGATCCAGGCCGAGGTGTGGCCGACCGAGGACTTCGAGCTGGTGAAGTCGTTCGTCGACACGACCGTCCCCGAGGACGACCTCTTCGCCGGCCTGCGCTGACCTCCCTGAGCCTGTGCGGT
Organism: Aeromicrobium sp. IC_218; assembly: GCF_004336805.1. Lineage (GTDB taxonomy): Bacteria > Actinomycetota > Actinomycetes > Propionibacteriales > Nocardioidaceae > Aeromicrobium. Next base: position 28,165 of record NZ_SJXM01000007.1, on the reverse strand, counting down.
CCGTTCCCTGAGCCTGTCGAAGGGACGTCTCGACGAGCTCGACGAGCGGGGTGCCGACGTCCCTGCGCGGCCGGGTCCGTGACCGGGCCGCGTAGGCTGGAGGCATGCGCACGTACGTCCTGCTGGCCCAGTCCGGCTCCCGTCCCAACATCGACCCCGACATCGTCAAGCCGGGGTGGGGCGCGCTCGGCCTGGTCGTGCTGCTCGGCATCGTGCTCGCCCTGCTGCTGTGGAACTTCACCAAGCAGCTGAAGAAGGTCGACTTCGTCGAGGAGCCCGACCCGCGCGCCGACCGCACCGCGTCCGCGGACGTGGCGGACGAGCGCGACGAGCCGCGCTCGGGCGCCTGAGCTACGCCCGCACGCGGTAGACGTACCGGTCGCCGATGACGGCGACCACGGCGTAGTCGCGGTCGAGCACGATCTGCGCCGCGGCGGCGTCGACGCCCCAGGTCCGCAGGGTCGGGCCGCTCACCAGCACCCAGGTCGGACGCTCGCGCTCGAGCACGCCGCGCAGCTCGTCCAGGCGGGGGTCGCGGACGCGCACCGGCAGGCTCCAGAGGTGCTCGTACGGACTCGTGAGCCCGGCCTCGCGCAGCAGCGCGGGGTTGCCGAACGCGGTGACCGCGGTGTCCTCCGGACCGGCGTTCTCGTGCAGGTATGTCACGAGCCGGTCGTCGTCCGTGGGCGCCTGCGCCGTCGCCAGCGACGGCACCAGCGCGACGAGCGCCGAGGCGGCCGTGCCGGTCACCGCGAGACGCACCAGCCGGCTCGGACGCGGTGACCGCTCGAGCGTCGCGGCCAGCAGCAGGGCGAGCCCGGGCACGGTGCCCACGAGGTAGTGCCGCCAGTAGCTGCCGCCCCCCGCGACGACGACCAGCTCGGTCACCAGCACGGCCAGGGCCAGGACGAGCGGGAGCGACGGACGCCGCACGGCCCCGCGGCGGGGGAGCAGGCACGCGACGGCCACGACCGCGGCGCCGCTGGCGACGAAGGCCAGCACCAGCCCGGCCGCCCGGGCGTCCGTCGCGCTCGTCGACGACGTCTGGATGACGCGTCCGGCATCGATCCGGAAGAGCACGGTGGCGTCCCAGAGATCGAGCGGTCCGGTGCCACGTGACGCGGCCCAGCCGAGCACCAGTCCCAGCGTGACGACAGCGCCGGCGGCGCCCGCGGCGAGCAGCCGGAGGGCCTCGCGCGGACGGCGCCGGGCGACCCAGACGGCGGCGACCAGCGCGGCCACGACGACCTCGACGACGGACTGCTTGATCGTGACCGCGCAGGCGGCGAGCACGCCCGCCGCCGCCCACGCGAGCGCGTCCGAGCGGGCGGGTCCGGTGCCGGCGACCAGCGCGAGCAGCCCGGCCAGGACGAACGGCATCGCGAGCAGCTCGCCGTTGACGTCCTGCGCGCCGTGCAGCGGGGTGGACGCCAGCGCGGCCACGACGACGGCGACGAGCACGGGCGCGGAGGGCCGCCCGGGGGCCACGAGGGCCGCCACCCGTCCGGCCAGCAGCACCGAGACGAGCACTGCCGCGGCGCCCAGGAGGCGCAGCGGCACGCTGCCCCCGAGCGCGTCGGCGACGGCGAAGATGCCCATCAGCAGCGGCGGACGGTCGACCCAGTAGTCGCCGTAGAGCGACGAGCCGGGTGCCCACTGGGCCGCGACCATGAGGAACCCGCCCTCGTCGGGCGAGAGCGGCGCGTCCAGGCGGGGCAGGCGGACGAGCACGGCCAGGAGGCCGATGCCGAGGACGAGCGGGCCGGACCGCAGGGACCGCACGCCGGTCCGCAGGCGGCCCGTCCCCGGCGGCGTGCGCTGCAGCATGGACGTGACCGTAGGCCGGCCACGTGGACCGCACGCGACGTCCGGTCGACGCCCGGGCGAACGTCAGGCAGGGCCTGCGTGACGCGTCCGCGCCGGCCCCCTGGACACTCCCGGACGCCCGTCCTACGCTGAAAATTCCCGGAGATCGCAGCAGGTACGACGGTGACGCGCTCGCCGTCCCCCATCCCGAAGCAGCACCCACTCCGCGCGGCACGCCCACCGTCACGGTCGGCCCCGCCGCGCCCCAGCGGACTCGCCTCGTCGCGCTCGACGCCCAGCCGCGCCGCCCCCTCGGACCCGTCCGGAGCCGGAGGGCTCATGTTCCTCGAACGCAGGACCCGATCACGCCACGCCACCATGATCCTCGTCGTCGCGACGTCCGTCGTCACGATCCTGGGATCCACCGTCACCGCCGCGTCGGCCCGGGACGACCAGGACCAGCGCAGCCGCTTCGGCGGGCCGCGCTTCACAGCCCCGCGGGTCGACACCTCGCAGGTGGACGCACCACGGACACCGAGCTGGGACACGTCCCCGGCGGTCGAGCGGCGGGTCGAGGAGATCCTCGCCCGGATGACCACTGAGGAGAAGGCGGACCTCGCGACCGGCCAGCTCAACAACAACTACGGCTTCTACAACAACCCGATCGAGCGGCTCGGCATCCCGGCGCAGACCATGGCCGACGGCCCGGTCGGCGTCCGCGTCGCCAACCCGACCATCGACCAGCGGTCCACCCAGCTGCCGTCCGCGTCGAGCCTGGCCGCGTCCTTCGACCTGCGCCTGGCCGACGCCTTCGGCGACGTGCTGGGGCGCGAGGCGTTCCGCACGGGCCACAACTTCGAGCTCGCCCCGTCGGCCGACGTCGCCCGCACGCCGCTGTGGGGCCGGGCCTTCGAGGGGTTCGGCGAGGACCCGCTGCTCATCGGGTCGATGGCCGCCCAGGTCATCCGCGGCATCCAGGCCAGCCCGGTCTCGGCGTCGCTCAAGCACCCGTTCGCGTACAACCAGGAGACCGACCGCTTCAACGTCGACGCCCAGGTCGACGAGCGCGCGCTGCAGGAGATCTACTCCCGGCCGTTCGGCATCGCGATCCGGCAGGGACGTCCGGGGTCGGCGATGTGCTCGTTCAACCGGGTCAACGGCGTCTACGCCTGCGAGAACCCGCTGATGACCCGGATCCTCAAGGAGCAGTTCGGGCTGCGCGGCTTCATCATGAGCGACTACAACGCCACCCCGAGCACGGTCGAGGCGGCCAACGCCGGCCTGGACCAGGAGCAGCCCGGCGACCAGGGGCCGGGGTCGGCCAACTTCGGCGAGCGCCTCGTCGCCGCCGTGGCGGCCGGGCAGGTCAGCATGGCCCGGCTCGACGACATGGCGCGGCGCATCCTGCGCCCGATGATCGGCCTGGGGCTGTTCGACCGGCTGCCCCAGCTGCGACCGATCCAGGTCGAGCGGGACGCCCGGGTCGCCCGGGACGTCGCCGCCAACGGCATGGTGCTGCTGAAGAACGAGCGCGACGTGCTGCCGCTGTCGCGTCGTGACCGGTCGATCGCGGTGATCGGCCCGGACGCCGACAACACATCCGCCCAGGGCGGCGGCTCGGCCACCGTCTCGCGTCCGACCCGTTCGGTGTCGCCGCTGCAGGGGATCGAGGAGCGGGCCGGCTCGCGGGCCGACGTGACGTACTCGGCCGGGACGGACGGCATCTCCGAGGGCGACCTGCTGCCCGGTGCCGCGCCGGTGCCGTCGTCGGTGCTGACGCCGGCGGACGGTGACGGGAACGGCCTGTCCGCGAGCTACTGGAGCAACACGACCTTCTCCGGCGACCCGCACCTGACCCAGGTCGACCCGAACGTGAACGTGAACTTCGGGTTCCAGAACTTCCCGGGGTTCAACGTCGCGTCGCCGAAGATCCCGACGGCGCGCGGCGACTTCGCGCTCCTGGGCGACCTGTCCGCGCGGTGGACGGGCACGCTGACCGCGCCGGAGACCGCGACGTACCGGCTCGGGCTCACCGCCCGGGGTGACGCGCGGCTCTTCCTGGACGGCGAGCTGCTGGTCGAGCACACCGGCGACCTGTCGTCGGTCGGCCGGCGGGTCAGGCTACGGGAGGGCGAGCCGCACGAGGTGCGGATCGAGTACAGCGCGCCGGCACTGAACTCGTACCAGGGCGGCCAGGTGCGGCTGTTCTGGCAGCACCCTGAGGACGTCCTGTCGCCCGCCATGGCCGAGGCCGTGGAGACGGCTCGTGACGCCGACACCGCCGTGGTCGTCGTCCGCGACTACGAGACCGAGGGCTACGACCGGCCCGACCTGGCCCTGCCGAAGGAGCAGGAGCAGCTCATCCGCCACGTGGCCCGGGCCAACCCCCGGACCGTCGTGGTGGTCGAGACCGGCGCGGTCACCCGGACGGAGCCGTGGTCGGCTCGGACGCGGGCCATCGTCCAGGCCTGGTACCCCGGCCAGGAGCAGGGCCGGGCCATCGCCGACGTGCTCTGGGGCGACGTCAACCCGTCGGGCAAGCTGCCGGCGACGCTGCCGCGCAACGAGCGGCAGGTGCCGGGCACGCCGCCGGGGGTGGCTCGCTTCCGTGAGTCGATCTTCGTCGGGTACCGCGGGTTCCTCGAGGACCGGGTGCGGCCCAGCTACCCGTTCGGGTTCGGCCTGTCGTACACGCGGTTCGCGTACCGGAACCTGCGCGTCTCGTCGGGCGACGGGCGCGGTGGGCGGGTGACCGCCACGTTCACCGTCCGCAACACCGGACGGCGGACCGGCTCGGAGGTCGCGCAGGTCTACGTCGGGCGGCTGCCCGGAGACGTGCGCACGCCGCCGCGGCAGCTCGCCGGGTTCGCCAAGGTGCGGCTCGCGCCCGGGCAGTCGCGCCGGGTCACGGTGCGCATCCCGAAGGAGGCGCTGTCGTACTGGGACACCGACGAGGACGCCTGGGTGACGCCGTCCGGCCGGACGCGGATCCTCGTGGGCCCGTCGTCGGCGACCGTCGCGCTGGGCGGCTCGGTGCGAGTCCGCTGAGCCGACGGCACGGCAGCGGCCCGGCCCCGTCGTCCGGGCCGCTGCCCGTCCGCACCGGACGTCTCGCGCGGCGTCGGGCCGCGGAAATCCTCGTAGAGGCCGTGGGACCCAACCCGCAGGGGCGTGGGCGCCTTCCAATCACGGCGTGAGCTGCCAATAGTTGCCGTCGGGACTGTTCGCTAGACGAAGTCGCGGTCGCTTCGCAGGGTCGGTGTCTCCCCGGAGGACCTGCAGGATGTCGTAGAGAACCGGTGCGGCGGCGGCGTAGTAGCCATGGCCCAACCATGAGACGTCAACGTCGGTGGCTTCGATGGTGTGCACGCCGGGCACGACGGTGATTGGAGGCGTGAACCCTGCTCGGGGGCTGTTCCACACTAACCGGTGCGACAGGGCGAGCGCCTTGTCCGCCTCGGACACGTACATCGTGGTGCTAAGAGACAGCAACGGATATACGTTGGCGAGTTGCTTGAAGGTGTCGACGTTTATGTCCGGGGCGGCGAGGATTATTGCCCCCAACTTGACGCCCTTTGCCTGAAACAGCGGTGCGACCGACTCCAGTGTGCGGGCCACCAAACGGTTCCCCATCGAGTGGACAATGAAGTTGACCCGGGTCAGGCTCGTCTTTGTTAGCAACGTGTCGAGGAACTGGGTCAGCGCAGGCTTACTGTTCTCGACGTTGTCAGCATCGTGCGGATACATGCGCCACTTGGCGGCAGAAGGCCAACTGAACAGCGCAGTTACGCCGGACACCCGGAGGTCGAACCCTATCTGGGCTGCTCGTATGGCGGCGGCTTCGAAAGTGGTGTTGTAACCGTGTACAAACACGGTTGCGGTTCGGTCACCCTCATTGACTCCGTCGATGGCAGAGTCGATGGAAGCGGCGAAGTCGTCCGCCGAGTCGACGGGATCGATGCTTTCCAGGCGTAGACGTCCGCTACCAAGCCGACGCACGAGCCGGTCCCACAGGGGTGTCTCGATCTCGCCGAATCGATGCGACTGCGGGATCGATACCAAGCACTGTCCGTAGTAGACCTCACCGGTCTTGGACGGACGGTTGGCGAATCCTCTCCGAGGATCCCCTTGGATCGGTGCGCGGTCGGTGCCATACCAGATTCTCGTCACCCCGTCGGTGTCGTCGGACTCAGGCACGTCGTCAAGCTCGAACCGCTGCGCCACGCGTATCGGGCCGGCAGAGTGAACAAGGCTCCCGCCGATTTCGTCCCGGACGGTGGCGGCCCCTGACGACGGCGGGGGGACTTCGCGTTCGTGCCAGGCCGCGGCCGGGGCGGCTAGGGCACGTATGGTCTCGCCGAAAACCCCCAGCTTTGTAGCGTCCAGCGTGCTGCCCGCAAGCTGGGCAATGGCGAGGTCGCCGAGGGCGGTTTGGGTGCTATTGAGGTCCTCGATGGCGGACCAAGTTGCTTGGGCGCGGCGTGCGAGCTGGCCGGAGTCGTAGTCGGCTTGCTCTGCCAAGTCACGGCCGGCCTGTTGGAGACGTCGAGCGTCGAATGCTGCGGAGCCCGCGGCGCCGAGCAGACCTTCAAAGAGGCCGACCTCTGTGACCCGACTCGACGGGGAGTCGGCGTTCGAACGTGGATTGAACGCGGCGAGAGTGATGAGGCAGTGGTCGAGCCAGCGCACTGATTCGCTCTCTGCCGTTAGAGTTGACGGTTCGTGATCGCCCCAAAGCACGTCGATGGCGTAGCCGACCTGCACGGCAGGTGTGGTCGCGGCGGCCAGGGCACCAGAACGCAGCAAGTAGCTGGCGGTGATTGCACCTGCTCGTGCGGTGGCGAGGAACAGGTCGACTACGTTGTCGTGGGTGCTGAACCCGGCACGTTCCAAGTCGATCGTTAAGGCATCACGTTCTCTCCTGCGCGTGGCTGCCTTGCGCAGAGCCGAGGGCCACCTAGTCGCCATATCGCTCCCGTTCGCGGTCAATTTCTGAAGCTGGACCAGTGTGACGTCTCAGAGCGACACCGCCGCTCAGAGAATATCTAGCAGAGTCCGGGACTGCCCGGGGGAAAACGGCGGACGGTCGTGTTCAGCTGGCTGATCCAGCATCAGCTCCAATTCCAGCTATCAACGATGTCTCGGCAACGTCAGTCAACTGATTGCGTCATAGGCGCGTTTGCATCCCGCGCCATGCCGCCTAATGAGGCCGATGGCGGTCGTCGCTTCGACTGGGGGAGCAGATCGCTAATGCTCGACGTTTCGCGTCGCGGCGCGACGAGCGCGTCGAATGCTGCCTCGGCCAGGGCGATCCTCCTTTCCTCCTGCGCCAGGAGCTGGTCGAGGCGCCAGTGTTTGGGGTGGGTCATTACCGGGACAGGCACCGAAGTCCAGTCCTTGAGGTGCTGGTAGCCCCTGGATTTACCTCAGCCGTAGCGCGTTATCGCGTCGTACGCGTCGAGGAAGACGTGGCGTGGGTCGGTGTCGGCGCCCACACCCCGGTGGCCAGTGCATCGATCTCACACGGCCTTCGGCTTGGGCAGTACAGCGTTGGAGGCGAGGCGCTGGGAGCGGATGAAGCGGCGCAGGTCACCGGCGGTGGTGTAAGGGGCGTCGGCCAATCTTGATGAACTCCCGCCCGGTGCCGATCTGGCGCCACCAGCGCACGGTGTTGCCTGGGGTCATCAGGATCGTCGCGATGTCGTCGAGCGTGAGCAACTCGTCGTCCTGCCGCTCGTGAAAGGGGATGTTGTGCGTGCTGTCGTTCATGGTTCCTGCTGCTCAGGCAAACTCCGCAAGGACCGCGAGGCGACAGGTAGATGTGCGGGACTTTCCAACGGGGGCCGATTAGGCAAGATCGGGTATACCGTCGAGAGATGGATCCGGCATGTCTGCTCGAAATCGCTCGACGGCACCGTGGTCTCAAGCAGGCGGAGCTCGCCGCGAAGGCCGGTACGTTGCAGGCGGCGTTGTCGGCGTACGAGCGGGGTCTGAAGTCCCCGAGCCTCAAGGTCGCATATTGATCGACTGGGTCGAGCATCGGGTGCCCGGGGGGATCCGTCCTGGGTGTCGAATCTGCTCTGGAGCGTCGGCATGCAGGATTGCTTCGACTCTGAGGACCCCGACCTCATCAACGACGAAGCGCGTCTACGAGCAGCTGATCAGATGTGGGCTGCCGCAGCAGATGATCTGCCGTCCGGGCGATCGCGAACGCAACGGCTTGCACCAGGCTGCTCCAAATGACGGGCTGCGATGTTCAACCAGCCACTCTGAGCGTGAGGAGTGTCGGCTTCGCCACCTCATGCCACTTCCTCAGGGACGGCGGTGCGTTTGATCATGTCCAGGGTCTCGACGATGACCTCGACGTCGGCATCAGGGAAGAAGAAGTCCGGGCCGGTGGGGGCGTGGTCGGTGTAGGGAGACTCGAACAGGCGGCCCGGCTCCATGACGCCGTTCCGGGTGAGCTCATCGACGATGAGGTTCACGAAGCGCACCTGATCTGCGGAGAACCTGGTGCCGTCCAGGTAGTTCTCGAACGCTTCGATGGCTGCGGCGCGGTCGAGTCCGACGAGGCTGCGCACGAAGATGCCGAGGCCGTCACCCTGCTCGGTCGCCCAGGCGATGTCGACCTGCTGACCTCCGGAGTCGACGAGCATCTGCTCCAGCTCCGTCAGGTCTCCGGGCGTGAGCTGCTTGTTCCGACGCAGGCGCTGGAGGGCGAGGTTGTCGAGATGTTCGCGGAGGTAGACCTCGGCCTTGGCCCGGAAGCGCTCGAAATTGGTGCCAGGCGTGACGCGGGGGAGCACCACCTCGACTCCCTCGCCGATGGTGTCCTCGAAGTCGGTGTAGATCGGGTTGCGGGTCGTCTTCTCGATGAACCGCGCGAGACCACGGATGCGGACTCGGGCGAGCTCCAGCATCGGCAGGGTGACGTCGATCCACCACTCGTCACCGGCCACCGACTCCAGCAGGACCGCCTGTTCGGCGACGCTCGGGATCGCTGTCTTGCCGAGCAGCGCCGCGGCGATGTGCTGGACGGTCTCGCGCAACCGTTCGGCCAGCACAGCGTCGCCGTCGAGCTGGGCCAGCTGGCGGCGCAGGATGAGCAGGTCGAACCGCTTGGCGTCCTCGTCGTCGTCACGGGCGGACGACGGGAGTCCGGCCAGCGTGAGCAATCCCTCGGTGTCCTCCGGCACGATGCTGCCCCAGGCTTCCTGCGACGCGTACTTCTCGACCAGACGCCGATGCGGGCGGACGACGAAGTTGTCGAGGTTCATCCCCGCGACGACCGTGTGGAGGATCTCGACGGTGGATGACCGGAGGCCCGGTTCGGTGTCGCCGAGGGTCGTCACCAGGCCGAGGCGCGCCTCGAAGAGGCGCTGCGAGAGTGACTTCTGGGTCTGCCCCTGGGAGCCGGGGAGGTCCTGGCTGAAGTACTCGAGGTTGCCGCAGAAGTCGAAGACGAGGAAGTCCTGCTTGTCCTCGCCGGGTCCGTACAGGTCGGGGCTCAGACGGGTACCTCGTCCGATCATCTGCCAGAACTTCGACTTTGAGCGCACCATCTTGAAGAAGACAAGGTTGACGACCTCGGAGACGTCGATGCCGGTGTCGAGCATGTCGACGCTGATCGCGATGTGTGGCGCCTTGTCCTGGATCGAGAAGTCGTCGATCAGCGACTGGGCGTACGGCGTTCCGTGGGTGATGACGCGAGCGAAGTGGCCGGCGAACTCGGGGTAGGCGAGGTTGAAACGCTTCTCGATGAACTCGGCGTGCTGCTGGCTCTTGGCGAAGATGATCGTCTTGCCGAGCCGGTCACCGCCGGCGACCTTGTAGCCCTGCACCATCAGGGTCTCGAGCACCTTGTCGACGGTGTCCTCGTTGAACAGGAACCGGTTGACCTCCTCGGCGCCCACCTCGACGGGCGGACCGTCGTCACCCCAGTCGAGGGCGTCCCACTGGTCCTTCTCCTCGTCGGTGAGGTCGTCGTACTTGATGCCGGACCGCAAGAACTGGGTGCCGACGCTGACGCCCTTCGGCGGGACCAGGTAGCCGGCATCGACGGCCTCGGCGAGGGAGTAGTTGTCGGTCGGCACGCCGTCCTCGAGGTGGAACAGGCGGTAGGTGTTGTGGTCGACCTCGTCCTTCGGTGTCGCGGTCAGGCCGACGAGCATCGAGTCGAAGTAGTCGAAGATCGCGCCGTACTTGGCGTACACGGAGCGGTGGGCCTCGTCGATCACGATGAGGTCGAAGTAGCCGGGCCCGAACCGCCGCAGGCCGCCGTCGATCTCGTTGATGAGGTTCATCATCGTCGGGTACGTCGAGACGAAGACGCGACCCTCGAGCGCCTTCTCGGTCACGAGGTTGATGGTGGTCGAGCCGGGCAGGTGCTCCTTGAACGCGTTCGCCGCCTGGCGCACTAGGGCCTTGCGGTCGGCGAGGAACAGCACCCGCTTGGCCCAGTTGGCCTTCTGCAGCAGGTCGACGAGCGCGATGGTGGTGCGGGTCTTGCCGGACCCGGTCGCCATGACCAGGAGGGCCTCGCGCTGCTTGCGGTCGAAAGCGTCGCTCACCGCCTTGATCGCCCGGACCTGGTACGGGCGGCCGGCGATGTCGGTGTTCACCGGCTCGCCCGACAGCGGGAGCTTGGTACGGCGGCGCTGTACGAGCAGCTCCAACTCGTCGCGGGTGTAGAAGCCCTGGGTCTTTCGCGGCGGGTAGCCGCCGGAGTCGTCCCAGATCCGGTGCTCGTAGCCGTTGGTGTAGAAGATCACCGGGCGGCGACCGAACTGCTTTTCCAGGCAGTCGGCGTAGAGCTTGGCCTGCTGCTGACCGACTTCGGGGGACTTCGACGTGCGCTTCGCCTCGACCACGGCCAGCGGAAGACCATCGGCGCCCCACAGCACGTAGTCGACGAAGCCTCTGCCCTCAGGGTTCGGCATGCCGGTGACGGGGTACTCGCGGTCGCGCGCCTCGTCCAGCGTCCACCCCGCCTCGTGAAGAAGGACGTCGATGAAGAGGTCGCGGGCCGCGGTCTCGTCGTAGTCGCGGGTGTCCGGAGCGACGGCGGCCTGTGCCGCGGCGATCTGCGCCTTCAGATCGGCGATGTCGGCCTCGTGGGCAGCGAGCCGCTCGTCCTTCTCGGCCAGTGCTCGGGCGTGCGCCTCGTCCTGTGCCTTGAACCTCGCGGCCAGCCGAGCGAGCTCGTCGCGGGAAAGGGGGGCCGCCTTCGCGGCAAGTGCTGGATCGAACTGCGCCTGCAACGGCACGACGTCCGGCTGCGGCGAGTGGTGGTACGAGGTCCACACCACGACGTTGAACAGCTCGCGCAGCACGGCCAGCGACACGTCAGGCCGGATCTGCCTCTGTTCGTGGACGGCCGTGTTGGCGATGCGCCGGATCGCAGTCAGCTTCTGCGTGATGCCCTGCGGCACGCGGGCCTTGAACGCAGCGTCGTTGATTTTCGCCGCGAGGTCGTCGCGGTAGGGGAGGGGCAAAGAGAGGACGTCGTAGAGGTAGCCGACGAGCTCCTCGACCACCCGGCGACTGTAGAAGCATGCCGAGCGCGGGTCGGACGACAGATACGACTCGCCACGGGCGCAGTCGTCGTGCAGAGAGGGCAGCGTCCGGCGGACAAAGTCGAAGTTCCCCATGGTCGTCGATCACTCACCCTCGATGTCGAAGTGGTCGGCCAAGCGTCCGAGAGTGAACTCCTGCCGCAGCTTGCAGGCACTGTTCTGGTTGGCGAACATTCCTTTCTCCCAGAACGCCTGGCTCAGTGGGCGGGTGTCGATCCAGTCCACGGGTACGACCCACTCGACGTCATCGTCACCGAAGGCGTCGCCGGCGTTGTATGACCCGGCGAGGGGCTGCGTGGGAAGGTCGGTCCACACGCCATCGAGTTGGACCTTCGCCTTCTCGAAGCGACTGGCCGGCGCGAGTGTCGTACCCACAGCGACATAGCCGGCGCCGGGGATGCAGACCCATATCCTCGATCCCGCTGGGAGGGAGCGGATGGACTGGGAGTAGAACTTCCCGCCTCCGGCAGAGACGAAGCCGAACGTGCGGGCGTCCTCCCATGGCCTGCCGCCCCCGAAGGAGACGTACCAGTCGACGCCGTTCCAGGCCGCCCGCTTGCTCTTCTTGCTGACGGTGGGAGTGGCAGGGGAGTCCTCGTCGGCCGCGGCAAGCCAGGAGCGTGCGAGGTAACGACGCCCGTCGTCCTCCAGGTAGGAGAAGAAGACGGCGTTGACCGGAACGCCGAAGTCGCGCAGGTAGTTGACGATGCGCTCGGAGCTGGCGTCGAGCTCGGTAGCCACGATGGTGAGGCTGAGGTCGCCGTTGAGCTCATCGGGCGGGGCGGTTCCGAAGACGTCCTCGAACGCGGCCTCGAACGGTTGATCGAGGTGCTTAGTGGCGATGTCGATGATGTCGTCACGCGACAGCGTCGACGCCCACGAGCCGTAGTCGAGCACTTGGGCAACGACTTCACGAGGAGTCTTGTCGCGTTTGAGCTCCAGCAGGTGGAGGTTGCCCTCGGCGTCGATCGCCAGCAGGTCGAGACGAGGACCGTACGGCGTGATCACCTCGCTGCCGATCACCAGCAGGCGCTCGCCGAGGAGGGACGGGTCGCGCTTGAGGAACTCGTGCAGGTCCTTCTCCGCAGGGAGCACCGAGGTGGTCAGCGGCTTCGGCTCGTCGCCGTCGATGCGCCACATCCTCATCTCAACGGGCATCGGTCACAGATCCCCTCGGAAGGCGCGGGACTGCAGGGAGGCGAAGAGCATGTCGTCGACCGCGGAAGCAGCTTCCACCCGAGCGCGCTGGCCTCCGATGAGATCGACTCGGGCGGCGAACTCTCGCTGGAGCGCGAGCGGCGGCAACTCAAGCGGAAGTTTGGCGAGTCTCGCCTTCGAGATGTTTGGCATGCTTGACGCCGATCCGCTTGACAAGTCGCGCACCGAAGGACGCTTCTGCGGGTTCATCATCAGAGCCTGGAAGTACCTCCGGTCGAGGCGAGATCCGTCGAGGTGCAAACGGAAGATGAGGTCAGGCAGTAGGAGATGGGGACGAACCTCGTCGACGAGCGCCACGGCGCCAACTAGTTCGCGGGTGTTCTTGCGGGTCATGAGGACGTCCCCGCTGCGAACCTCGTTTGAGTCCATGTTGCCGAGGTCTCCGAGGTAGGCCTTGTTCTCCTCGGGCCTGAAGTAGCCGTACGTGACAGCACCGAGCTTGAGCACGGCCCACTCGTCGGATGCTGCTGGCCGCGCCTCACAGTTCGGACTAGTGCCGTTGTCGACTCGGGGGACTAGTTCGCCGAATGGCACTCGTTCCCATCGACCTCCATGCAGATCGCCAAACATGTCGTGGAAGATCGACTGGGACAACGAGTCGAGGTGGGCGAGCACTTGGCGGCGCTTGGCGCGGAGGGCGTCGGCGTGGTCGAGGATCGCGGCGATGCGGTGCTGCTCGGGGAGGGGCGGAAGGGGAACCGGAAACGTTGCCAGCACCGTCGGGCTTAAGCGCGGGAGATTGGCGCCAGACGTGCGCGAAGCGGCGAACTCAACCATGCTCGGCTGCCCGAGATAGTAAGCGAGGTAGTTTCGGTCGAGATCCTTGCCGGGACGGATTGGCAGAATGTCCGTACTGCACACTCCGGTGAAATTGGGGCGGCAGACCTTCCCGAGGTTGGGCCGGAGTTTCCCGAAGAGGACGTGGTCCGGGCTGAACTGAAACTTCGTGCTCGCGAGCTCCGCGCCCGCCACAGTGTCGTGGCCAATGATGCGTCCGCCGCGTTCGATGTGCTCCAGTCCGATGTAGAGGGTTTCCGGAGGTACCGCGAGAGGGTCAACGCCCTTGCGCTCGATCGTGGCGACGGATCCAAGTTCGACGGTCCTCACGAGAGCATTGCCTTCAGCTCGGCGAGGCCCTTGGCGATCTCTTCCTCCAGAATCTCGATGTCAGCGATGATCGCCGATGGGGCCCGGTGCTCGACCTCGTCGTGGACGATCTCCTTGTAGCGGTTCACGGAGAGGTCGTATCCCTGGGCGACGATGTCGGCCTTGGGTACGAGGAAGGACTGCTCGGTGCGGGCACGCTCCTTCTCCGGCGAGTCGGGTTTCGACAGGTTCAACCACCGACTCAGCACGTCGGGGAGGTCGTTGGCCTCGACCGGGTTGCGCTTGTCGTCGAGACTGAAGCCGTCGGCGCGGACGTCGTAGAACCAGACGTCGTCCGTGCCTCCCGAGTTCGTCTTGGTGAAGAACAGGATTGCGGTCGAGACGCCGGCGTACGGGCGGAAGACCCCGGAGGGCAGCTTCACGACGGCGTCGAGCTTCTGATCCTCGACCAGGATTCGGCGCAGGTCCTTGTGGGCCTTCGAGGAGCCGAACAGCACGCCGTCGGGCACGATGACGGCGGCCCGTCCGCCGGGCTTGAGCAGCTTGAGGAACAGGGCGAGGAAGAGCAGCTCGGTCTTCTTCGTCTTCACGACCCGCTGGAGGTCCTTCGCGGTCGACTCGTAGTCGAGCGACCCGGCGAAGGGTGGGTTGGCGAGGATCAGCGTGTACTTGTCGGCATCTGTGGCCGCGCCTTCGGAGAGCGAGTCGCGGTAGCGGATGTCGGGGGACTCGATGCCGTGCAGGAGCATGTTCATGCTGCCGATGCGGAGCATGGTGGAGTCGAAGTCGTAGCCGTGGAACATCGACTGGTGGAAGTGCTGGCGCTGAACAGAATCGAGCAGAGCTGCGCCGTGGTTGTCGCGGACGTACTCGCTCGCGGTGACGAGGAAACCGGCCGTGCCGCAGGCCGGGTCGCAGATCTCGTCGGCGGGCTGCGGCGCGGTCATCTTCACCATCAGGTCGATGATGTGGCGAGGGGTACGGAACTGTCCGTTGACACCAGCGGAGGCGATCTTAGACAGCAGGTACTCGTACAGGTCGCCGTTGGTGTCGCGGTCGGCCATTGGGATGTCGTCGAGCATGTCGACGACCTTGGACAGCAGTGCCGGGGCTGGGATCGTGAAGCGGGCATCCTTCATGTGCTCGCTGTAGGTGCTGCCGTCCCCGAGCGCGCGAAGGAACGGAAACACCTCGTCGGCGATGGTCTTGTGCATCACCTCGGGGGAGGTGTTCTTGAGCTGGCTCCAGCGCAGATCGGCCTGACCGGGCAGGAAGACCGGGTTCCCGACCTCGGTCTTGGTGATGCGGGCCTTCTTCTCGGCCAGGGTCTGGATGTCGTCGAGACGGCGGATGAAGAGCAGGTAGGTGATCTGCTCGATGACCTCCAGCGGGTTGCTGATGCCCCCTGACCAGAAGGCGTCCCAGACGCGGTCGATCTTGCTCTTCAACTCACCCGTGATCACGGACGAAACCTTACTGATGGACGCGGGCCCTGTTGGCGACACGGCGAGACTTCCTTCCTGGCTCCGGCATCTCCGGGCAGCCGAGCCGGATCGCACGGGGCACCGACACCTTCACCGGTCGGCCGGCTGTGCCCCACCTGCGGCTTCGCGGCGGGCGCGCGCCGATCGTCGGGAGGGTGCGGTGCCACGACGTCTCGCGCGGCGGCGGGCGGCCGTGCTCGCTAGCGTGGCGGGCATGGCCAACCGACTCGCGCAGGCGTCCAGCCCGTACCTGCTCCAGCATGCCGACAACCCGGTCGACTGGTACGAGTGGGGCCCCGAGGCGTTCGCGCTGGCCCGCGAGACGGACCGGCCGATCCTGCTGAGCGTCGGGTACGCCGCGTGCCACTGGTGCCACGTGATGGCCCACGAGTCGTTCGAGGACGCGGCCACGGCGGCGTACATGAACGAGCACTTCGTCAACGTCAAGGTCGACCGCGAGGAGCGTCCGGACGTCGACGCGGTCTACATGCGCGCGGTGCAGGCCATGACCGGCCAGGGCGGATGGCCCATGACCTGCGTGCTGACGCCCGAGGGCGAGCCGTTCTTCAGCGGCACGTACTTCCCGCCCGTGCCGGCCCAGGGCATGCCGGCGTTCACCCAGGTGCTGCAGGCCCTCCACGACGCCTGGAGCAACCGCCGCGACGAGGTGCTGCGCATCGGCCAGCAGGTCGTCGACCACCTCGGCAGCGCGGGGCACGTGCCCGGCGAGGTGCTGTCGGCCGCCGACCTGGACGGGGCGCTGGACGCCCTCGCCCGCACCTACGACGAGGAGGCCGGCGGCTTCGGCACCAGCCCCAAGTTCCCGCCGTCGATGGTGCTGGAGTGGCTGCTGCGCCACGAGTCCCGCACCGGCGACGAGCGGGCGACGCGCCTGGCCGACCACACGCTGCTGGCGATGGCGGCCGGCGGCATGCACGACCAGCTCGCCGGCGGGTTCGCCCGCTACAGCGTCGACCGGTTCTGGCGCGTGCCGCACTTCGAGAAGATGCTCTACGACAACGCCCAGCTCGCCCGCGTCTACACGCACGCGAGCCGGCGCGGCGAGCACGCCGAGCGGTTCCGCCGCGTCGCCGCCGACGTCGCGGACTTCCTGCTGCGCGACCTGCGGACGTCCGAGGGCGGCTTCGCCTCCGCCCTGGACGCCGACACCGAGGGGGTCGAGGGCGCGACGTACGTCTGGACGCCCGAGCAGCTCGTCGCGGTGCTGGGCGCGGACGAGGGCACTTGGGCCGCGGACGTCTTCACCGTCACCGAGCAGGGCACGTTCGAGCACGGCACCTCCACCCTGCAGCTGCTCGACCCACCGGCCGACGACGAGCGGCTGGACCGGGTGCGCCGGCGGCTGCTGGAGGCGCGCGGCGAGCGTCCCCAGCCGGCGGTCGACGACAAGGTCGTGGCGGCCTGGAACGGACTCGCGGTCAGCGCGCTGGCGGAGATGTCGGTCGTGCTGGAGCGCCCCGACTACCTGGACGCCGCGATCGCCGCGGCCGAGCTGCTGGCGACCGTCCACACGTCCGACGACGGTCGCCTGCTGCGCGTCTCGCGCCACGGCCGGGCCGGCGCGCACGCGGGCGTGCTCGAGGACTACGGCTGCGTCGCCGAGGCCTACCTCGTGCTGCTCGGCGTGACCGGTGACCGGGTCTGGTTCGAGCGGGCACAGGGGCTGCTGGACCAGGTGCTGGACCGGTTCGCCGCCGAGGTCGGCTTCCACGACACCGACGCGGAGGCCGACGCGCTGCTCGTCCGCCCGCAGGACCCGTCCGACAACGCCTACCCGTCGGGCACGTCCGCCGTCGTCCACGCCCTGCTGGCGATGGCCGCGGTCACGGGGGAGGAGCGCTGGCGCGAGGCGGCCGAGTCCGGCGTGCAGTCGGCGGCCGGCATCGCCCGCCAGGACCCGCGCTTCGCCGGGTGGACGCTGGCCGCCGCCGAGGCGCTGCTGGCCGGTCCGCTCGAGGTGGCGCTGGTGGGCTCGGGGGACGAGCTCGCGGCGCTGCGGCGCACCGCGCTGACGTCCGCGTCGCCGGGCGCGGTGGTGGTGGCGGGGGAGCCGGGGCTCGACGTGCCGCTGTTCGCCGACCGCGGGCTGGTCGACGGGCACGCGACCGCGTACGTGTGCCGTCGGTTCGTCTGCGACCGGCCGGTCACGACGCCGGCCGAGCTCGCGTCCCTGCTCGGCGGCTAGTCCCTTCGACAGGCTCAGGGAGCGGGGCTCAGGTGCGTCCGCTCCTCGAGCCTGTCGAGAGGATCCCTTCGACAGGCTCAGGGAGCGGGAGCGGGAGCGGAGTCGGAGCCGGGCTCAGTAGCCCTGGTAGGCCAGGATGCTCACGCCGATGTAGTGCACGATGAACGCGGCGATGGTGAAGGTGTGGAACACCTCGTGGAAGCCGAACCAGCGCGGCCACGGGTCGGGCTTCTTGAAGCCGTAGACCGCGGCGCCGAGCGAGTACAGGCCGCCGCCGACGATCATCAGCACGAACACCGAGGTGGGCGCCTCCGCGGCGAACTCGGGCAGGTAGATGACCGCGGCCCAGCCGAGCGCGAGGTACAGCGGCACGTACAGCCAGCGCGGCGCGGTGACCCAGAAGATGCGGAAGAACACGCCCAGCAGGGCGCCGCCCCAGACCAGGCTGAGCATGATCGCGGCGTGGTCGGGCTCGAGCAGCATGATCGAGAACGGCGTGTACGAGCCGGCGATCAGGATGAAGATGTTGGCGTGGTCGAAGCGCTTCCAGACCACGCGAGCCTGGTCCGACCAGGTGCGCGTGTGGTACAGCGCGCTGACCGTGAACAGCAGCAGCGCCGACACCATGAACACGGCCGCACCGACCCGCACCCGGGTGTCGTCGGCAAGCACCAGCAGCACGAGGAAGCTGAAGAACGCGAGCGGCGAGGTGGCGGCGTGCAGCCACCCCCGCAGCTTGGGCTTGATCTCCTGTGCCGTGTCCCGGAGGCGGTCACCGAGCTCGTGGGCAGCGTCCGGCGTCCTGGTCTCTGGCATGGCTCTAGAGTAGCCCGCATGGGCCTGAACCACCTCGTCTACCAGCTGTACGAGCGCAGGCTCCAGCGCGAGATCCGGCCCGATCGTCTGCCCCGTCACGTCGGTGCGATCGTCGACGGCAACCGGCGTTGGGCGAAGGGTGCCGGAGCCGACCTCGTGGGGGGCTACAAGGCCGGCGCGGACAAGATCGTGGAGTTCGTCGGCTGGTGCGACGAGCTGGGCATCGAGATCGTCACCCTGTGGGTGCTGTCCACCGACAACCTCGCTCGTCCGGCCGACGAGCTGCGCGGTCTGCTCGCCGTCATCGAGCAGCTCGCCGAGACGCTCGCGGGCACCGGACGCCGGCGGGTGCAGCTGCTCGGCAGCCTCGACCTGCTGCCGCCCGACACCGCCGAGCGGCTCAAGCGCACCGCCGAGTCGACCAGCGGCGTCCCGGACTCCGTGGTCAACATCTGCGTCGGGTACGGCGGGCGCCAGGAGCTGACCGACGCCATCCGGTCGCTGCTGCTCACCGAGGCCGAGTCCGGCCGCAGCCTGGCCGACGTCGCCCACACGCTCGACGTCGACGACATCGCCGAGCACCTCTACACCAAGGGCATGCCCGACCCCGACCTCGTCATCCGCACGTCCGGCGAGCAGCGGCTGTCGGGCTTCCTGCTGTGGCAGAGCGTCCACTCGGAGTTCTACTTCTGCGACGCGCTGTGGCCGGCGTTCCGCCGCGTCGACTTCCTGCGCGCGCTGCGCTCGTACGCCGGGCGCGAGCGCCGCTTCGGCCGCTGAGACGCGTGGGACGACTGTTCACCTGACGGCAACGCGCGACACGCCCGCAATCCCGTGTCGCGGCGCGCGGCGGTCGTACGTTCGTCCTGTGACGCCCGCCCCGGAGCCGAAGGTTCTGGTCCCCCCTACCGAGTAAGGGGACCGGCGAGGGCGCGCGCGGGTCCCACGAGGAGCACATCGTGGCCGACAGCATGAGCACCCCTCGCACGTACGTCCTGGACACCAGCGTCCTGCTGGCCGATCCCGGCGCCGTGACCCGCTTCCACGAGCACGAGGTCGTCATCCCCGTCGTGGTGATCACCGAGCTGGAGGCCAAGCGCCACCACCCCGAGCTCGGCTACTTCGCCCGGCAGGCGCTGCGGCTGCTCGACGACCTCCGCGTGCAGCACGGCGGCCTGGACGCCCCGATGCCGATCGGCGACGAGGGCGGCACGCTGCGCGTCGAGCTGAACCACGTGGACGCCTCCTCGCTGCCGGCCGGCTTCCGGCTCGGCGACAACGACACCCGCATCCTGGCCGTGGCCAAGAACCTGGCCGACGAGGGACGCACGGTGACGCTCGTGTCCAAGGACCTGCCGATGCGGGTCAAGGCGTCGGCGTCCGGCCTGGCTGCCGAGGAGTACCGCGCCGAGCTGGCGGTCGAGACGGGCTGGACCGGCATGGTCGAGCTCGAGGTCGACTCGCTCGACCTCGACGACCTCTACGAGCACGGCCGCCTCGACCTCGAGGCGGCGCGCGAGCTGCCGACCCACACCGGCCTGGTGCTGCTCAGCGACAAGGGCTCGGGCCTGGGACGCGTCACCGCCGACAAGCAGGTGCAGCTCGTGCGCGGCGACCGCGAGGCGTTCGGCGTCCACGGGCGCTCGGCCGAGCAGCGCGTCGCGCTCGACCTGCTGCTCGACCCCGAGGTCGGCATCGTGTCGCTGGGCGGTCGCGCCGGCACCGGCAAGTCGGCCATGGCCCTGTGCGCCGGTCTGGAGGCGGTGATGGAGCGCCACCAGCACAAGAAGGTGGTGGTCTTCCGCCCGCTGTACGCCGTCGGCGGCCAGGAGCTCGGCTACCTGCCGGGCAGCGAGTCCGAGAAGATGGGGCCCTGGGCGCAGGCGGTGTTCGACACCCTCGGCGCGGTGGCCAGCGAGTACGTCGTCGAGGAGATCGTCGAGCGCGGGATGCTCGAGGTGCTGCCGCTGACGCACATCCGCGGACGCTCGCTGCACGACGCGTTCGTCATCGTCGACGAGGCCCAGTCGCTGGAGCGCAACGTCCTGCTGACCGTGCTCTCGCGCATCGGTGCCAACTCCAAGGTCGTGCTGACCCACGACGTCGCGCAGCGCGACAACCTGCGGGTGGGCCGCTACGACGGCGTCGTCGCGGTGGTCGAGAAGCTCAAGGGGCACCCGCTGTTCGCACACGTCACGCTCAGCCGGTCCGAGCGCTCGCCCGTCGCGGCGCTCGTCACCGAGATGCTGGAGGACGTCACCCTCTGACGTCCGGATCCCGCTCCGGGTCGTCGCCGACGACCCGGAGCGGGCCCTCGTCCGGGGTCGGCACCTCGAAGGTGTCGAAGTGCCGGGCGGCCACGTCCGCGTCGAGCACCAGGTCGTCGCCGCCCTGGCCTCGGCGCGACCGCAGCCGGGCCAGGGCGGTGTCGCGGTCGGTGGCCAGGTAGACGGTCTCGGGCAGGACGCCCAGCGGGGCGAGCAGCGCGCGGTAGTCGTCGCGCAGCGCCCGGGTGGAGAAGGAGAAGTCGAGCACGACGTCCGTGCCGGACCGGACGAGCTCGAGCAGCCGGGCGCGCAGGACGGCCTCGATCTCGGTCGCCGCCTCGACGCTCAGTGGCGCGGTGAGCCCCCGGCGCCAGGTCTCGTGGTCGAACGACAGCCGCACCATCCCGCCGGCCTCCAGGCCGCGGGCGTACGTGGACTTGCCCGAGCCCGACGGGCCGCACATGAGGATGACCCGGCTCATGAGCGGACCCTACGGCGTCCCGTGACAGGATCGGGGCGATGAGCGCCTCGACCACCGGACGCGTGCGTCGTGGCACCGCGCTGGTCGCCGCGGCGCCGGTCGTCGTGGCCGTCCTGACCAGCCTCGCGCTGGCCGTGCTCTCGCTGCGCCGGTTCGCCCGCTTCGACCCGTCCTCGTGGGACAACGCGATCTTCGAGCAGGCGCTGCAGTCGTACGCCGACCGCGGCTGGCCGCTCGTCGAGATCAAGGGGCCGGGCTACAACCTGCTGGGCGACCACTTCCACCCGGCGATCGCGCTGCTCACCCCGGTCTACGCGCTCGTGCCGTCCGCCCAGACCCTGCTGATCGCCCAGGTCGTGGCGATCGGCGTCGGCGTCGCGGTGGTCGGACGTCTCGCGGCGCGCGAGCTGGGTCCGTGGAGCGGCGTGGCCGTGGCGCTGGCGATGGGCCTGTCGTTCGGGGTGCAGTCGGCCGTCGTCGCCGACTTCCACGAGGTGGCGCTCGGCGTGCCGCTGCTGGCGCTGGCCGGTGCGGCCTACGTCCGTCGCGACTGGCGGGCGGTGGCGCTGTGGTCGCTCCCGCTGCTGCTGGTCAAGGAGGACCTCGGGCTCACGATCGCCGTGATCGGCGCGGTGGTGTGGCTCGGTGGCGCCCGACGCATCGGGGCGGCGCTGGCGGCCGCGGGCGTGCTCGGCTGGGTGCTCGTGGTGACCGTGCTGCTGCCGGCCCTCAACACGTCCGGCGGCTACGACTACACCGGCAACCTCGGGGGTGACGACGGCGTGCTCGGCACGCTCTTCACCGACGTGGACGTCAAGCTCGGCACGGTGCTGCTGACGCTCGGCGTCACGGCGTTCGCCGCGTGCTGGTCGCCGTGGGTGCTGCTGGTGCTGCCGACCTTCGCGTGGCGGTTCGTCGGCGCGGTGCCGTTCTACTGGGGCACCGAGTGGCACTACTCGCTGCTCCTGATGCCGGTGGTGTTCGTCGCCATGGTCGACGGGCTCGTGCGTCTGCGGCGACGGTCCACCCCGGCCGTGTGGCGGGTGGCGCGGTGGGTGCCCGCGGTCGCGGTGGCCGTCGCGCTGGTGCGGCTGCCGACCTCGCCGCTCGGCGACCTGGCCGACCCCGCGACGTACGAGACGCCGGTGCGCGCCCAGGCCGCGCAGGGCGCCGTCGACCGAGTGCCCTCGGGCTCGTCCGTGGTGGCCGACATCGCGACGCTCACCCACCTCGTCACCGACCGCGACGCGTACTGGATCGGCACGGTGACGCCGGACGCGCGTCCGGACTACGTGCTCGTCGAGGCCGGCCAGTACGGCTCGCCCACGGACGCGGCGGCCTGGGCCACCGAGACCTTCGGCGTCCCCTACGACCTCGTGCACCTCGACGAGGGCTTCCAGCTCGCCGCGAGGCGGTAGGGGGCTCGGGTCGTCGGTTTACCTGGTTTACGTGGTAAACCGACGGAACCGGGGCATGTTCGCCTGGCTCCTGTCGGTTTACCTGGTCTACCAGGTAAACCGACGCGACCTTCCCAGGACGCGACGAGGCCCCCGGTCCTCACGGACCGGGGGCCTCGTCGCGGCTGCGTCAGGGACGCGTCACGGGTGGGTCATGCTCATGACGTCCAGCGCCTTGTCGAGGTCGGCCTCGCTGATCTCGCCGCGCTCGACGAAGCCGGACTCGATGACGACCTCGCGGATCGTCTTCTGCTCCTTGACCGCGGTCTTGGCGACCTTGGCCGCGTTCTCGTAGCCGATGAAGCGGTTGAGCGGCGTCACGACCGACGGGGACGACTCGGCCAGGCGCTTGCAGTGCTCGACGTTCGCCGTGGTGCCGTCGATGCAGCGGTCGGCCAGGACGCGCGAGGCGTTGCCGAGCAGGCGCATCGACTCCAGCAGGTTGCGGCCCATGACCGGCAGCATGACGTTGAGCTCGAAGCTGCCCGTCGTGCCGGAGAACGCGATGGCCGCGTCGTTGCCGATGACCTGCGCGCAGACCTGCAGCGTGGCCTCGGGCAGCACCGGGTTGACCTTGCCCGGCATGATGCTCGAGCCCGGCTGCAGGTCGGGCAGCGCGATCTCGCCCAGGCCGGTGCGCGGGCCCGAACCCATCCAGCGCAGGTCGTTGCAGATCTTCACGAGGCTGACCGCGATGGTGCGCAGCTGGCCGGACATCTCGACCAGGCCGTCGCGCGCGCCCTGCGCCTCGAAGTGGTCGACCGCCTCGGTGAGCGGCAGGCCGGTGTCCTCGGCCAGGATCGCGATGACCCGCTGCGGGAAGCCCTGGGGCGTGTTGATGCCGGTGCCCACGGCGGTGCCGCCCAGCGGGACCTCGGCCGTGGCCGGGATCGACTGCTGCACGCGCGCGACGCCCTTGCGGATCTGCGCGGCGTAGCCGGCGAACTCCTGGCCCAGGGTGACCGGGGTGGCGTCCATGAGGTGGGTGCGGCCGGACTTGACGACGTCCTTGAACTCCTCGGCCTTGCGCTCCAGCGACTCGGCCAGGTGCGTCAGGTCGGGGACGAGGTTCTCCAGCGCGCACGCCGTGGCGGCCACGTGGATGGACGTCGGGAAGACGTCGTTGGACGACTGCGAGGCGTTCACCTTGTCGTTCGGGTGCACCTCGCGGCCCAGGCTCTTGGACGCCAGGGTCGCGATGACCTCGTTGGTGTTCATGTTCGACGACGTGCCCGAGCCGGTCTGGAAGACGTCGATCGGGAACTGGTCGTCGTGCTGGCCGGACGCGACCTCGGCCGCCGCGGCGACGATGGCGTCGGCCTCGTCCTGCGGGAGGATGCCGAGCTCGGCGTTGGCCTTCGCGCACGCGGCCTTGATCTGCGCGAGCGCCTTGATCTGGGCCGACTCGATGGGGGTGCCGGAGATGGGGAAGTTCTCGACGGCGCGCTGGGTCTGGGCCCGCCACAGGGCGTCGGCCGGGACCTTGACCTCGCCCATGGTGTCGTGCTCGATGCGGTATTCGGTCATGCTCGGCACCATATCCGACCGCATCCGGACAGGCCTGTGGGCTTCTTCACCCGCGCCCGCGTGGGGTCAACCGGCGCGTCGCGGAGCCGACCCGGTGAGCACCCAGTAGGTCTCGTCGCGGCCCTGCAGGTCGACCGGGACAGCCGTCGCGCCGACCTGCTCGAAGCGCTCCTCGAGCACGGCCCGGACGTCGGCGGAGTCGGCCATCGACCAGATCGACAAGTGGCCACCGGGGCGCAGCCGGGACGCGCACACGTCGGCGAAGTCGGGTTCGTAGACGGCGGCGTTCTGGTCGTGCACGAGGAAGTCCGGGCCGTTGTCGACGTCGAGCACGATCGCGTCGAGCGACGCCTCGGGCTGCGTGGACACCACGTCGCGCACGTCGCCGACCACGACCTGCAGGCGCGGGTCGTCGAGCAGCTCGGCGCCCGGCAGCGTGCCGTCGCGCATCCAGCCCACGATCTCGCCGTGCAGCTCGGCCACGACGACGCGCTGCACCGACGGCGCCGACAGCAGCTCGCGGGCGGTGAACCCGAGCCCGAGCCCGCCGACCAGCACCTCGGACGCGCCGAGGTCGACCACGGCGCGGGCCAGCAGCCGTTCGCTGCTGGTCTCCACGTCGTCCATGACGAAGACGCCGTTGACCCGCAGCTCGACCGAGCCGTCCTCGCGCCGGCGCAGCGTCACCTCGTCCTCGCCGTTCTCGTCGGGGTGCTCCTCGGTCATGCCTGCGCCTCGCTCATGCGTCCCCGTCGTGGAAGGCCGACACGACGCCGGGCGCCCGCTGCGGACGGCTGAGGGTGCGCACGAGCGCGGCCTGCCCGTGCCGCTCGACGGCCAGCCGCGAGAGCAGCGCCAGCACGGGCTCGGCCACGCGCTCGGGCATCGGCGGCGTCGGCAGGCCGACGCTGCTGGCCAGGTCGTCGCTGTGGATCACGAGCTCCAGGGAGCGGGTGAGCAGGAAGTCGTCGGTGGTCAGCGACCAGCCCTGCCACGAGACGTCCACGACGTCGGGGGAGCGGGGGGCGGACAGCGCGTCCGGCAGCGCGTCGAGGACCTCGCGGATCTCGGCCAGCACGGCGTCGGGACCGGCCTGGGCCGCCTCGTCCGCGCTCGTGCGGATACCGACGTTGGCCGGAGCCGACTCGTCGCCGCGCACCCAGGCGGCGCGCCGGTAGTGCTCGATGGCCGGGATCGGGTCGCCCGCCGGCTCGGTGCCGAGGATGCGCACGACGTGCTCGGCCTGCGCGAGCAGGTGCTGGGCGAGTCCGCCCACGGTCATGCCCTCGCAGCTGCTCTCGGACGTCCAGGCGTCGGCGACCTCGGGGCTCGACGCCAGGTCGAAGGCGGTGCGACAGGCGGCGACGAAGGCGATGCGATCGATCCGGTCCATGTCCGGCACGGTACCGAGGATCAGGACCGCGGTGGGTCGCCGGCGCGGGCGGCGGTGCGCGCGACGACGTCCACGAACGTGCGCCACAGCGGGGCGGGCAGGTCGTGGCCCATGCCGGCGATCTCGAGCAGCTCGGCGCCGGGGATCGCGGCGGCGGTCGCGCGCCCGCCCGACTTGTCGACGAGCGGGTCGCGCAGCCCGTGCACCACGGCGACCGGCATCGTCAGGTCGCCCAGGTCGCGCGTGCGGTCGGGCTGGGTCAGCACGGCCAGGGTGTGGCGCAGCGAGCCCCCGCGGATCCAGCCACGGTCGTAGGTCTCCTCGGCGCGGTTGCGGTGGACGTCCTCGGTCGTCGGGAACCCGGGCGAACCGATGAGCGCGCTGCCCCGGATCGTCCGGGTCACGTAGGCGTCGCGGTCCATCGGCTCGTCGGCCAGGAACGGCTTGAGCACGCTGGCGTGCTGGTAGCCGACCCGCCGACGCCCGGTCGTGGACGACATCGAGACCAGCGAGGCCACGCGCTCGGGGTGGGCGATCGCCATGGTCTGGGCGATCATCCCGCCCATCGACACCCCGACCACGTGCGCGCGGTGGACGCCGAGGTGGTCGAGCAGGCCGAACGCGTCGTCGGCGAGCGCGTCCAGCCCGTACGGCGCCTTGCCCAGGCCGAGCCAGGCACGGACGACGTCGACCCGCGAGACCTCGAAGCCCTCGAGCTTGGTCGAGCGCCCGGTGTCGCGGTTGTCGTAGCGGACGACCTGGTAGCCGCGGTCGGCGATCATCCGGCACAGGTCGGTGTCCCACCAGCCCATCGGCCCGCCGACGCCCATGACGAGCAGCACCGTCGGGTCGGTGGGCTCGCCGAACGTCTCGAAGCACAGGTCGATGCCGGACGGCAGCGCCGCGACGCGCTCGGTCATGTCAGCTGTTGTAGTCGATCGCCGAGTACGCCTGGAGCTTGGTGAGGCGGTGCTCGGAGGTGATCTTGCGGATCGTGCCGCTGCGCGAGCGCATGACGATCGACTCGGTCACGGCGCGGCCCGGCAGGTAGCGGACGCCGTCCATGAGCTCGCCGTCGGTGATGCCGGTGGCGACGAAGAACGCGTCGTCGCCGGTGACCAGGTCGTCGGTGTAGAGCACGCGGTCCAAGTCGTGCCCGGCGTCGATCGCCCGCTGGCGCTCGTCGTCGTCCGTGGGCCACAGCCGGCCCTGGATGACGCCGTCGACGCACTTCATGGCGCAGGCGGCGATGATGCCCTCCGGCGTGCCGCCGATGCCGACCAGCAGGTCGACGCCGGTGCCCGGACGCGCGGCGGTGATGGCGCCGGCGACGTCGCCGTCGGTGATGAACTTGATGCGGGCGCCCGTGGCGCGGATCTGCTCGACCAGCTCGGCGTGACGCGGGCGGTCCAGGACGCAGACGGTGATGTCGCCGGCCGAGACGCCCTTGGCCTTGGCGACGAGGCGGATGTTCTCCGAGATCGGCAGGCGGATGTCGACGACGTCCGCGGCCTCGGGGCCGGTGACGAGCTTCTCCATGTAGAAGACGGCCGACGGGTCGTACATCGAGCCGCGCGGCGCGACGGCCATGACCGAGACGGCGTTCGGCATGCTCTTGGCGGTCAGCGTCGTGCCGTCGATCGGGTCGACCGCGACGTCGCACTCGGGCCCGGTGCCGTCGCCGACCTCCTCGCCGTTGAACAGCATGGGGGCGTCGTCCTTCTCGCCCTCGCCGATGACGACCACGCCGCGCATCTGCACGGTGTTGATGAGGCTGCGCATCGCGTTGACGGCCACGCCGTCGGCGCCGTTCTTGTCGCCGCGTCCGACCCAGCGGCCGGCGGCCAGGGCCCCGGCCTCCGTCACGCGCACGAGGTCGAGCGCGAGGTTGCGGTCGGGGGCTTGGGCGGCCGGCTGCAGGCTGTGCTCAGTCATGGCCGCATGCTACCGGCGCAGCGCCGGGCCGCCAGGCCGGTCGCGCCGGGCGGACGGTCGGGCGCTGTGCACGTCCCCGTAGGCTGGCCGGCGGCGACGACGAAGGAGACGGACGTGAGTGGACGCGGCTACAGCGGTGGGAACCCGGCGATGGGGGACATCCTGCGCTCGGTGCTCGTGCTGGGTCTCGTGCTCGTCGTCATCTACGGCATCGGCCAGCTGATCTACGGCCGTGACCCCGAGTCGCCGGCGCCGAAGGTCGACTACGCCACGGCCGCCCAGACGTCCCAGCGCGCGGCCGACTTCGGCGTGCTGGTGCCGGCCGAGCTGCCCGATGGCTGGCAGTCGAACTCGGCCCGTTTCGAGCCGGGTGAGCGCGGCGGCTGGCACCTGGGCGTGCTGACCGCCGACGACGAGTACATCGGCCTGGAGCAGTTCAAGCGCAGCGAGGCTCAGCTCGTCCGCGAGTTCGCGGACGGGGCGGAGGACGCCGGCACGGTCGACATCGACGGGCGCACCTGGCGCGTGCTGAAGGGCGCCGAGAACCCCGTGGTGCTGGTGACCACGATCGACGACACCGCGGTGCTGGTCACCGCGACGGCGCCGAGGGCCCAGGTCGAGGACTACGTGGCGACCCTGCGGCCGGCCGGTCAGCCGGCATCGGCCGCGCCCTCGGCCGGCTGACCCGAGGCCGCCGCCAGGCGCGTGCGCGCGCCGTCGAGCCAGTGCTGGCAGATCGCCGCCAGCTCCTCGCCGCGCTCCCACAGCGCGAGCGACTCCTCCAGCGACGTGCCGCCGGTCTCGAGCCGCTGGACGACCGAGATCAGCTCGTCGCGGGCCTGCTCGTAGGGGATGGGCGCCTCGTCGCTCATGGTGCCTCCCGGGCGGGGTGG
>NZ_SJXM01000006.1 GCF_004336805.1 Aeromicrobium sp. IC_218 | reverse complement strand
GTCGAGGGGCTTCGACAAGCTCAGCCACCGGACCCCGGCGAGCCCGTCGACTCGCCCGACCCCGCTCCCCGAGCCTGTCGAGGGGCCCGCTCCCCGAGCCTGTCGAGGGGCTCCTGTCGACAAGCTCAAGGAGCGCACCCCGCTCCCTGAGCCGAGCCCGCTCCCCGAGCCGAGCCCGCTCCCCGAGCCTGACGAGGGCCCCACGCACAGCAGAGGGGGCCGGGCCCGCAGGCCCGGCCCCCTCCGCGGGTGGTGCTACTTGCTGACCTTCACCCGCACGGCGCCCGTGGCCCGGGCGTTGTAGCGGGCGTCACCGGCGTAGACGGCCTTGACCGTCCAGGTGCCCTTCGCCAGCTTCCGCAGGGTCAGGTCGACGGTGCCGTTGGAGCGGACGTTGCCGCGCACGGTGTACCGCTTGCTGCCCTTCTGGATGGTCACGGTCACGCGTCCGCCGGCTCGCACCGGGCCCGCGCCGCGCACAGTGACGCGGACCTTGCCGGCCTTGCGGCTGGTGGGCTTCTTGGTGACCTTGGCCGCCGCCGAGACGTTGGCCTTCACCACCCGCAGGCCGAGGTTGCGGGACGACGCGAGGTGCGTGCCGTCGCCGCTGTAGGTGACCCGCAGCGTGCGGCTGGCCGGGGCCAGCGTCCGCGGCAGGGTGACGACCGCACGACCGCGGCTGACCGCGGCCCGGACGTTCACGCCCGACCCGGCCACCGTCACGGTGCCGCCGGCGGGGCTGCCGCCGCGGACCGTCACCGTCCAGCGGACGGTCGAGCCGTACGCGGCGGTGGTCGCGCCCGAGACGGCCACGGACGTGCTGGCCTTCGGCACCGTGGCCGGAGCGACGTTCGCCGTCGCCGCCGACAGGTCGGTGAGCGTGGCGATTCCTCGCGTCGCGGTGGTGCGCAGAACGACGGGCTTGCCGACGTGCGCCGCGGTCGGGGTGAACGTCGCCCCCGTGGCACCCGCGACCGGCTGCCCGCCGACGAGCCACTGGCGCGTGACGGTCGCGGACCCGTCGTTGAACTTCGCCGGCGTGCCGGTGAGAACCTGTCCGACCCTTGGGGTGCCGGTGATCTTGCCCTTGACGTCCACCTTGAGCGGGGCCAGCGCCTCGATCGGCCCGCGCTCAGGAGAGAGGTCCGACACCTCGGTGTCGCCCAGGATCGCGGTGGTGCGGAACTGGACGCCGCTGCCTCCCGCGTCCTGGGGACGCAGCGTGAAGGTGAGCCCAGTGGCACCCTCCACCGGGTTGCCGTTGACGAACCACTGGTAGCTCAGCACCGCTGCGGCGTTGCTGAACGTCGCCGGCGTGGCGGTGAGCGTCTCACCGGACTTGAGCGTCCCGGCGATCGTGCCCTTCGTCAGGACGGCCAGCGAGTCGTCCGGCTCGACCGTCGCGGTCGGGTCGGCCGCCACCGTGAGCGAGACCGAGCCCGCCGTGGCCACGGAGCGGTAGGTGATCCGCTTGCCCACCTGGTCGGCCGTCAGCGCGAGCGTCGTGCCGTCCGCGCCGGCGATGACGGCGTCGTCGGCGAGCCACTGGTGGGTGACCGACGGAGAGCCGCTGAAGGTGGCGGGTGTCGCCGTCAGGGTGCGTCCTGCCTGGGCCACGCCCTCGACGCTCGCGGGCGACTGCCGGGCCACGTCCTGGCCGGTCGGCGCGCCGGTCACGATCGCGCTGAGGGTGATGCTCCCGCCGGTAAGCTGCGCCACCGACCGTCCGGACAGCTCGGCCGGGACGACGACCTCGCGCCGCACGTTCACATTGGCACCGTTGGGATCGCCCCACACCACGACCGACCCGTCCTCGCGCACGGCGCCGAAGGAGTTGTTCGTCGCAGCCACCGACTCGAACTCGTCACCGGTCGGCTGGTTCGCGGGGAAGTTCGTGCCCCACTGGGCCAGCGTCCCGTCGGCGAGCACGGCGACGATGTTGCCGTTCGAGCCGACGGCGATGTCGGCGACCGGCCCGAGGCCGGCCGGCACGGCGATGCGGTCGGGGTCGGCGGAGTTGCCCCAGGTGACGACGCTGCCGTCACTGCGGAGCGCGACGCCGAACGCAGCGGCCGCACCGATCTTCGTCACTGGCACGAAACCACCCGCGGACGTCGAGGTGAGCACATCCGGCACCAGGGTGGCGCCGTTGCCCTGGTTGCCGACGGCCTGGACGGTGCCGTCCTGCTTGCGGAGCAGGCCCCAGGTTGTGCTCACGTCCGCCTGCTCGACACCGCTGACGCCGGTGACGTTGATCGCTCGGTTGGAAGTGGTAGCCCACGAGTAGACGGTCCCATTGGCGTCCCAGGCCATCGCCGTCGTCGTGCCGAGGTCCACGCCCTCGACCTGCGCGGACGACGAGAGGGCGGCCGGGATGTTGGTGACCAGCGGCGTGCCACCGCCGGCCAGCACCTGCAGCGAACCCGCGGCCGTGACCGCCAGACGCACCGAGTCACCGGTGCCGCCGGACGCCACCGCGGTGTACGAGGCGTTCCCGTGGTGCGCCCGGTAAGGGTCCGCGGTGTTGGTCTGGGCACCGGGGGCGGCGCCCCAGACCTCGATCGTCCCGGCGTCGGCGACCGGCAGCGTCGGGCCGGCGTGCGCCGGGAGCGTGCCGAGCGTCGCTGCCGACAGGACGACAGCCAGCCCTGCCGCCGTGGTTCTCGCGATTGTTCGCATGTACGTCCTCCAAGAGTTCGCGCGGCGCCCGCGCCGTTCAGTGCCCAGGAACGGGCCTGGGAGGACTGCATCACCCACGGGGACCGTGAGGTGGGTCACAGCAGTCGGTCGCAGCCGTTTGGGATGAAAATCCGAAAAGAAGTCGCCCTACCGAACCGGGCATGGCGGTGACGTCGTGACTCGGGTCACACTCCCGGCATGTCGCGCCGCCTTCGAACGTTTCTCGCCACCGGGATGATCGCTGTCCTGGTCACGCCTTTGCTGGCGGCGAGCGGCGCCGAGGATCCCGAGCACCCGGGCCTTCCGGAGCCACCGGCTCGCGCGACAGAGGGAGGCATCGTCTCCCAGGGAATCGCCCAGGCGGCCCGCACCCGCCAGTGGATTCGCCTGCCCCGGCTCGATCTCGTCGCGTACGTGCCCAGCCAGCAGACGCAGAAGGACCCCTCCTGCCGGAGTTTCCCGCCCTACCAGGAAGTTCAGGCCTGGCACGCGTACACCTACGTGGCGTCTCCCGCGGGAGCGCCGGAGCCGTACGGCTACTCGCCGTCGTTCACCGTGCGCGCCCTCGCGTTCGGCGCGGTGCCGGTCGAGGTGCGGCTTCGCCTCGAGCAGACGCGCGACGCCGACGGATTGCCGGAGGCCTGGGAGCTCGACGTGCCCAACAAGACCTTCTGCCCGGGACGCGGACCCCACGCCGGCCCGACGCAGACCGAGCAGCACACGCCGCCCGCCTCTTTCGCCGGTTCGGTCTCCGTGGCCGTCGAGTCGGTGCGGGTCGACGGGCTCGACCTCGCGGTCGCCTCGTCGTGCCGGACCATCGCGGCCACGCCGCTGCGGCTCAGCTCGCGGGACCTATACAGCCGCGACCCCGACCTCCGGCCGGGCGAAGGCGCACTCGATTGGGACCCCAACACGGCCCGCTTCTTCAACGGCCCGGGGGGCGGCCTCCTGGAGGGCATGGTCGACATCCCGGCATTCACCGGGTGCTCGACACCGGACGACGACCTCGACGCCCTGCTCACGGGACTGGTGTCGGCGAAGGACAACCCGATCTCCGTGCGCGCCGGGCAGCTGACGACGGACTGTCTCCCATGGCGCTACACCGAGGGCTGCTTCGTCACCAGTCCCATGCCCCTGCCGGTGAAGGACGACTGAGACTCCGGTCCGGCGCCCGCCGGACCGGTCAACGGGAAAGAAGAGGAGCACCACCATGAAGCGCATCACCAAGGCCGCCGCGCTCGCCGCGACCGGCATCCTCGCCCTCGCACCGGCTGCGATGGCGGCTACCTACACCGTCGCCGTCGGTGGCAGCACGACCAGCGGCACGAACGCCTACACGGCCACGACGAGCGCCATCAGCTTCGACACGAACTACGGCGTGCCGATGACCTGCTCCAGCGGCACCGCGGCGGGCAACATCCTCCGTGGCACCACCTTCACTCCACCCGCCGCCACCACGGTCGCCACCATCACCGGCACCACCTGGACCGGCTGCATCGCGCCCACGCTGTTCAACACCCAGCTCAACGTCACCCAGGTCGGCACCTGGAACCTCAAGGCCACGAGCGCCCCGGTGAACGGCGTCGTGTCCGGCACGATCACCAACGTCAACGCCCAGGTGCGCAGCGTCATCAACGACCGCTGCGAGTTCGACGTCTCCGGATCCGTCGCCGGCTCGTTCAACACGAACACGCAGACGCTCAGCATCAACTTCTCGAACAACCCGCTGCAGATCACCAACGTCGTGGGCTGCTTCGACGAGGTGCAGGACGGCGACCTGGCCGACTTCGACGCCGACTACGCCGTCAGCACGACCGGCGGCAACGTCACCTTCCAGTAGGTCGGTGACCGACGACGGGGAGCGTCGCGACCCGTCTGCGGTGCCGGGCCCAGCCGATATCTGGGCCCGGCACCATCCTCCAACCTAACGACCGAAGGACGACATCGTGATGCGTTTCGCCAAGGCCGCCGCCCTCGCCGCGGGCACCCTGCTCACCCTGGCCCCGGCCGCGTCGGCGACCACGTACACCGTCGCCGTTGGCGGCAGCACGACTGTGGGCAACGTGCCGTTCACGGCGACCACGGGCGGAGTGGAGATGTCCACCAACTATGGTCTGCCGCTCACGTGCACCTCCAGCATCCTGCGAGGCGATGTTCTCCGCGGGGCAACCTTCAGCCCGCCGACAGCCAGCGTCATCGCCACCATCACGGACAGCACCTGGACCGGGTGCCTCCAACCGACGATCTTCAACACCCAGTTCACCATCACCCAAGTAGGCACTTGGAACGTGAAAGCCGATTCGTCCCCCGTCGATGGCGTCTTTACCGGAACCATCACCAACATCGACGCTGAGTTTCATAGCGTCGTCGACGACCGCTGCGAATACGACGTCACCGGAACGGTCGATTACACGTTCGACAGCAATACACAGACGCTGAACATCGACGAGGGCAACTTCGCCCTGACGATCAGCAACGTCGTGGGCTGCTTCGGCGAGGTGATGGACGGCGACCTTCTCGACTTCACTGGCGGCTGGCCCATGCAACCGACCACCTACGCCTTCTCCACCACCGGCGGCAACGTCACCGTCCAGTAGCCCCCGCACCCGCGCTCGTCCTCTCGGGACCGGACGCGCCCACGCACTTCCCCACCCACCCTGAAGAACCGAGAGGAACACCCATGCCCAGCACCCTCACCCGTCGTCGCCGTCTCGGCGTCAGCCTCGCCGCCGCCCTCGGCACCGTCGCGTTCGCGGCCGCCCCGGCCCACGCCGAGACCCTGACCGTCGAGTACGACGCGGCCGGCACGTCCACCATCGCGTCGACCGGCTCGCAGGTCGCGCTCGGCCCGGCGACCCTCACGATCCAGGCCGAGAGCGAGGGCGGACCCGTCACCGGCACGCTGCCGCTGCCCGGCACCCGCACCCAGTTCAAGCTGGCCGGGTTCATCCCGGTGAGCGCGGACGTGAGCTTCGAGGTGGCCGAGCCGCTGACCGGCACCATCACCCGGGTCGGCCGCCAGCGCACCATCGCCACGAGCGCCAGCTACTACCTCAAGCTGTCGAACGTGAAGGCCGTCGGCCTGCCGCTGTTCGCCGGCCCGTGGTGCCGCACCAAGGAGCCGATCACCATCAACGCGGCCTCCCCCGAGGGCGAGTACTTCGCCATCGGGACCGGCGGTCACCTGACCGGCGAGTTCAGCATCGGCAAGTTCGAGCACTGCGGCCTGAACACCCTGCTGATCAACTCGATCATCCCCGGCGACGGCAACACCGTCGACCTGCAGGTGTCGAACGCGCGCATCGTCGAGTGACCCGCCGAAGGGCGGCCGGTCTCGGGGCCGGTCGCCCTTCGTCGCGTTCTGGCCCGCGCGAGCCCGGGAGGGGGTAGGAATGGGCCCGAGCACACCACCACGGGGGAACGGGGACCGCCATGGCCGAGATCGAGGGACGCACGTGCGCGCCGGCATGACCGACGCCGACGGACGCGCCGTCGCCCAGCCGCGCCTCGACCCGGAGGCCGCCGCCCTGGCCAAGCGCGTCGCCGAGCTGATCCGCAGCGACGTCACCGCCTACGCCTCCCTGCCCGACGGACGCCTGCGCCGCGCCCTCGACACGGCCGTCGTGTGGGCCGTCGCCCTGCTGCTCGAGCCCCACCCCGAGCCGGCCACCGGGCGCCACGTCGACGAGCTGTTCCGCCGCGTCGGGCACCTGCAGGCCGTGCACGGTCACGACCTCGACAGCGTCCAGGCCGCGTTCCGCGTCGGCGTCCACGCCGTCTGGCAGCACGTGCGCGACCACGGCACCCAGGACGACCTCGTGCGCTTCGGCGCCGCGGTCGAGAACCACGTCGAGCGCATGCTCGAGCAGACCGCGAACGGCTACCACGGCGCCCGGCGCTCGTTCGCGTCCGACCCGGCCCGCACCCGGGCCCGCCTGCTCGACGCGCTGCTCGACGGCGCCCCGGCCGAGCAGCTGCGGCGGGCCGGTGCCGCCGCACGCTGGCGGGTCGACGAGCCGCTCGTGCTGCTGGCCGTCGCCGGAGCCGATCCGGTGCCCGACCTCGGCGACGACGTCCTCGTACGTCCGCGTCCCGAGCCCGCCGTCGTCGTCTGCCGCGCCGAGCTCCTCGACGACGTGCTCGCCCGCCTGGCCGGACGCCGCGTCGCCGCCGGGTGGGCCGTCCCGGCCGAAGAGGTGCCCGACTCGCTGCGCTTCGCCACTCGTGCCCTGACCCTCGTCGACGCCGGCGTGCTGCCCGCCACCGACGTCGTCCGCTGCGCCGACCACGCCACCCAGCTGTGGCTGCACGCCGAGCCCCGTCTGCGCCAGCGGCTGAGCCTCGCGCTGCTGCGTCCGCTGCTGGCCGAGACCCCGAACTCGCGCGAGATCCTGTCCGAGACGCTGCTCGCCTGGCTCGAGTCGCGCGACAGCGCCCCGGCCATCGCCGCCCGGCTCGGCGTCCACCCGCAGACCATCCGCTACCGCTGGAAGCGCATCAACGAGCTGTTCGGCGAGGACCTGCACGACCCCGAGTTCGTCGTGCAGGTGACGATGCTGCTCAAGGCCACCGTCCCGCTGTGGAAGGCCGGCGACCAGAGCGACGTCGACCGCTTCCACGCGCCCGTCGAGGGGCCGCGGTGAACGTGACGGCCCTCGTCGTCGCCCTGGTCGTGCTGGCCGTGACCGGGGTGGCGATGCTGCTCACCGCCGCACCGCTGGCCCTCGCGCTCGCCCGTCGCCGCGGACGTGCGGAGGGCATCGGCGTCGGGTCGTCCGACGCGCTGGAGGCCGCCGCTCGCGTGGACGCGCTCGTGCTCGACGCGGCCGGCACCGTCACCACCGGCACGCTGCGTGTCGTGCAGGTCGAGCCGATCGACCCCGAGCACGACCGCAACCTGCGTTGGTTCGCCGCGGCGCTCGCCCACACGTCCGACTCCCCCGTCGAGCAGGCCGTCGCGAGGCTCGCCGCCCGCGGCCGGGTGACCGACGTCGTGGCCACGCCCGGCCTGGGGCTCAGCGGCGCCGTCGACCGGCACCCGGTGCGGCTCGGCCGGCCGGACTGGATCGGCCTGGTCGCGCTCGACGGCATCGGCACGACCGTCGGCGTCGAGGTCGACGGACGTCCGCTCGGCCGGCTCGTGGTGGCCGACGTCGTCCGTGAGCACGCCGCCGAGGTGGTCGGGTCGCTGACGTCCGGCGGGGTGCGGGTCGAGCTGGTCTCGGCGGGGCCCGCCGTCGACACTGCGCACGTGGCCGAGCAGTCCGGCGTCGAGCACTGGCACGCCGAAGCCGACGACGCGCGGCGCGCGGAGGTCGTGGAGCGGCTGCGGTCTTCCGGACGCGTGGTGGGATTCGTCGGCAGCACGGCGGTACCGGGCGCGGACGTCTGGCTCGGACCGGTCGGCTCCGGCGCCGGGCTCGAGCTGGACGACCTGGACGTCCGCCGGGTCGCCCGCGCCCTCGCGCTGGGCCGCGGCACGGTGGCGACCCGCGCCCGGGTGCGGCGGCTCGCCTGGCTCGTCGCCCCCACCCTCGCGGTGCTCACCTACGTGCTGGTTTCCCTCCTTCTGTGAGGGTCCCTTCGACAAGCTCAGGGACCGGTCCTTGAGCTTGTCGGCACCCGCTCCTTGAGCTTGTCGAAAGGAGCGACCCGAGCCCGTAACAAAGCTCTGCCAGACTCCGGGGGTGCCCGAGACCGACTGGCCGCCGCACCGGCGCGAGCGACGTCCCTGGCGCCAGACCGTGCCCAAGGGCCCGCGCGCCGACCGGGACCTGCGCGAGGTCGAGGTGAGCCTGCCGCCGATGGTCGCCGAGCTCGACTACCCGCTCGAGCGGCCGCTGCGGCTCATGATGGACAACGCGCTCAACAACCTCGGCCGGCTCGACAACAGCCACGGCAGCCGGCTCGGCGCGCTGGACTCGCTGCTGCTGCGCACCGAGTCGGTCGCCTCGTCCAAGATCGAGAACATCGAGTCGAGCCTGTCCGACTACGCGCGGGCCCTGTTCGGCGTCCGCGCCAACGCGTCCGCCCGCTCGATGGTCTCGGCCACCGAGGCGCTCGTCGGCATCATCGAGGACGCCGAGTCGACCGGCCGCATCCGCGTGGACGCGCTGCTGCAGGCGCACCGATCGCTGTTCAGCCGCAGCGCCGAGGACGCACCGAAGGGCGGCCAGCTGCGCCGCCGGCAGAGCTGGATCGGCGGCAGCGACTACTCCCCGCGCGGTGCCCTGTTCGTCCCGCCGCCGCCCGAGACCGTGGACGACTACCTGGCCGACCTCGTGGCCTACGCGAACCGCGACGACGTGCCGGTGCTCGTGCAGGCCGCGGTCGTGCACGCGCAGTTCGAGTCGATCCATCCGTTCCACGACGGCAACGGCCGGGTCGGACGCACGCTCGTCCACGCGGTGCTGCGCCGGCGCAAGGCCACGCAACACCTCACGGTGCCCATCGCGTCCGGGCTCGTGGCCAACCGGCAGCGCTACTTCGACGCGCTCGGCGACTACCGCGACGGCCGCGCGTACACGCTGATCGGGCTGCTCACCTCGTCCACGCTGGTCGCCAGCCACGAGTCGCGCCGCACGGCGACGAACCTGCACGAGATCCGCCAAGGGTGGGCGTCCGTGGTCGGACCGGTGCGCGGCGGCACGGCGCTCGCTCGGCTGCTGGAGCTGCTCCCCCGCGAGCCGATCGTCACCGCCGCCGTCGTCGCCGAGCGCCTGGACGTCACCCTCGCCACCGCCCAGCAGGCCCTGCGCCGCCTGCACGAGGTGGGCGTCGTCGCCCCGACGTCGCGACGGCCCCGCGACCAGGTGTGGGCGGCGACGGACGTCCTCGACGAGCTGTCGGACTTGAACCTGCGCATCGAGTCCGTGAGCCGCAGCAAGGACGCCCCGGCGCCGTGAGGCGTGCGGCTCGCTCGACCCCGCTCCTTGAGCTTGTCGAAAGGAGCCTCGGTGCGTGGTCGCCCGAGGGGCTGATGACGAGGCAGTTGGGTAAGTGCGCTGGTCAGTCTGTCGGCTCGCCCGACCCCGCTCCTTGAGCTTGTCGAAAGGAGCACGTCGAAAGCCCGAAAAAGTCTGGGATTCCAGTGGATATCGCGTTGTGCCTGTCGGCCCAAGGAGGTAGACTAGAACAAACGTTCGACACGGGGGTTTCGGATGATCAGCGACCAGGTAGCAGCACTGCTGGAGGAGTCCAGCGCGCTCGAGCCGTGGACGCTGACCGACCGGGAGATCCGTGCCGAGCTGCAGGCCGCGGCTCAGGCAGCCGCTGCGCTCCAGGCGCTGACCGTGAAGCTCACCGCTGCGGCCGCGGATCGTGGCCTTCCCCGTGAGGACGGCTGCACCTCTCCGACTGTCTGGCTGGCCGCCACCACGAACGTATCCAAGCGGGAAGCGTCAAAGCTCGTCTCCCTGACTCGTCTCGATCCGACACGTGGACGCATCACGCGCGAACGATGGGACGCCGGTCAGCTCACCACCGAGCAGGCCCACATCATCCTGAAGGCCCTCGACGCTCTGCCGGAGTGGTTCGTGGACGAGCAGCACGATGACGCCGAGGCCACGCTGCTGGAGCACGCCCGCGAGTTCGGGGCGGACGACCTGCGGCGCCTCGCGAACCGGATCGTGGAGGTCGTCGACCCCGACTCCGCCGACGAGATCATCGGTGCCCAGCTGGAGCGCCAGGAGAAGCAGGCCTGGGACGAGACCCACCTGTCGATCATCCGCATGGGCAAGGGCCGGTCCTCGATCCGGGGCGTGCTGCCGGACGTGCAGGCCGACATGCTCAAGACCGTCCTCGAAGGGCTTGGCTCGCCGCGACGGGACGGTGCGGTGTTCCGCGACGCCGACGGCGACCACTCCGACCAAGAGATCGGACGCCTCGACCACGCCCGCCGCATGGGACTCGCGCTCTGCGAGCTGGTCGAGCACCTCCCGAACGACTGCTTCCCCCAGGCCGGCGGCGTCGCCGCCACCGTGACCGTGTCGCTGAAGCACGACGACCTGATCCGTGACCTCGGACGCGCGATGCTCTCCACCGACACCGGACTCAGCGCCAGCCAAGCGCGGCGTCTGGCCTGCAACGCCGGAATCATCCCCGTCGTCCTGGACGGCAAGAGCCAGCCCATGGACGTCGGTCAGCAGAAGCGTCTCCACGACAGGTCCCAGCGCATCGCCCTTGCGCAGCGAGACGGCGGCTGCTCGTGGAAGGGCTGTGACCGACCGCCGGGCTGGTGCGAAGCCCACCACCTCGTCCCCTGGTCAGAGGGTGGAGAAACATCGGTCGACAACGGCGCCCTGTTCTGCTTCTTCCACCACCACCTGCTCCACGACTCCGACTGGTCAGCGCGCTTGGCGATGGACGGCGTCGTCGAAGTCATCCCACCACCACGCATCGACCCACAGCAGCGACCCATGCGCCACGCCCGCCACGTCAAGCACCGACCCCGAGTCGTCGAACCCGCCTGACCGACCGCTGCCTGAGCTTGTCGAAGGCTCCTTTCGACAGGCTCAAGGAGCGGGGCCCGCCGGCTCAAGGAGCGGACCGCTGGCTGAGCTTGTCGAAGCCCCCTTTCGACAAGCTCAAGGAGCGGGGCCCACCCACTCAAGGAGCGAACCGACCTCACCCGGACGGGCCCTGGCGCGACGGCGAAGTCCGGTGTCAGACTCTCCCTCGTGCCTGGCATCACCGACCTGTCGACCTTCGTGGTCGGCGCGATCCTCATCGTCCTGCTGCCCGGACCGAACTCGATCTACGTCATCTCGGTCGCGGCGCGACGCGGCGTGCGCGCCGGCTACGCCGCGGCGTGCGGCGTGTTCGTCGGCGACGCGGTGCTCATGACGCTGTCGGCGGTCGGGGCGGCCGGTGCGCTCACCAGCAGCCCGCTGCTGTTCTCCATCGTCAAGTACGCCGGCGCGGCCTACCTGGCGTGGCTGGCGCTCGGGATGCTGCGGTCGGTGCCCGGCCTGCTGCGGCGCACGCCCGAGCAGACCCGCCAGGACGTCATCGACGAGGCGCCCATGGAGGCGCCGCAGGAGCGTCCGTTCCGCAAGGCGCTCGTGGTCAGCCTGCTCAACCCGAAGGCGATCCTGTTCTTCATCGCCTTCTTCGTGCAGTTCGTCGACCCGAGCTACGCCTACCCGGCGCTGGCGTTCCTCGAGCTCGGCCTCATCGTGCAGGCCGCGAGCTTCGTCTACCTGTCGGCGCTGATCTTCGGCGGCGTCCGGCTCGCGCAGGTCTTCCGCGACCGCAAGGCGCTCGCGGCCGGCGGCACGTCGATCGTCGGCGCCGCGTTCATCGGGTTCGCGGTCAAGCTGTCGCTCGCGTCCGCCTGAGCGGACGACCGAGCGGACGCGCGACCGGGCAGTCAGCCGCGCGGACGACGCCAGGCGAACGCGCACCCGGCGGCGATGACCAGCACGATCGCCAGGCCGGCGCCGGTCCAGACGCGCTCGACGTCGGACGCGCCCAGCGGCACCTCCGAGGTCACGAAGATGCCGTCAGCGACGTCCTCGTACGAGTCCCAGCTGACCGTGCGGTTGTCGACGTCGCCGTCGGTGTCGACGATGTCGCCGGGGAACGTGAGCGAGAACGTCAGGTCGACGCCCGACTGCTGCGCGTACTGGACCTCCTCCTCGCTGCCCTCGACGACCAGCTTGTACTCGTCGCCGTCGCGCTCGAAGACGTAGCGCGGGTCGTCGCCGACGAGCAGCTGGGTGAACTCCTTCATCGACAGGTCGTCGAAGGTGGCCACGAAGCCGAACACGTCGCCGCGGTTGAACTCGTCGATCGTCACGTCGACGTCGTCGCGGTCCTCCAGCGACTCCAGCGTCTCCTTCTGGATGACCTGCGAGAGGGGGTCCTCCTCGTCGAGCTCGACGCCGTACGGGGCCAGCAGCTGGCTGACCTCGTCGCGGTCGATCGCCGCCTCGATCGTGCCGCTCACCGTCTGGTCACGACCGACGCGCGCGTCGATGTCCAGGTCGGTGCAGGCGCTCAGCACGAAGCTGAGCGCGAGGAGCAGGGCGACGGGCGCGGCTCGGCGCATCGTGGGCCTTTCACACGAGGAGCGGACGCCGGGACCCGGCCGTCCAAGAACGCCCCGACTGTACCGGGCGGGTCCGTGGCCGGTGCGCACCCGCGGTCAGACCGGCACCCGCAGCGTCGCGGCGTACCCGGACGCCACCGACCCGGTCACCGTCGCCAGCTGGAGCGCGTGCCCGTCGCCGAACACGTTGTCGCTGTCCAGGCTGACCTGCGCCAGGTTCCGGACGCTCGTCTCGTAGCCGGACGTCGCGTAAACCGTCTCGCAGACGTCCTGCGGCAGCGCCATCTGCGAGGTGCGCATCCGGTTCGACGCGCTCGTGGCGTCCGACAGGCTCGGGTAGATCTCGAAGTGCACGTGCGGCCATCGTCCGGCGTAGCAGGCCGGGAAGACCGACGTGAACGTCACGCGCCCCTGGGCGTCGGTCTCCTGCACGCCGCGCAGGTAGTTCTGGTCCTTCACCGCGTCGTCGTACATCGAGTAGTGGCCGTCGCGGTCGCAGTGCCACGCGTACACGGCGGCACCGGCGAGCGCGCTGCCCGCGTCGTCGCTGCCGCTGACGTCCAGCACCTGCATGGTGAAGGTGAACGGGACGCCCTCGGCGGTGCCGCTGGACTCGCCGAAGCTCGACCGGATGTCGCTGCGCACGATGCCGGTCGCGGTCAGCACGTTGACGCCGTTGGTGCCGTCGGCCGGGTACGGGCCGTTCGTCTCCTCGGGGATCTCGCCGTCGCCGACCTCGACGGACGACTCCGGTCCACCGCCACCCGGCGGCTGGCCCGGACCGCCCTCGCCACCTGGGCCCGCCGGTGCGTCCGACGTGGCGGAGCTGCTCGACCCGCTCGGCGAGCACGCCGCCAGCGCGGCGGCCAGCCCGGCGCCGGACAGCAGCCCCAGCGCGCGCCGTCGGTTCAGGATGGTCGGGACGTCGTGCGACAGCCCCAGGTCGTGGGCCTCGGTCTCCTCGGTGCTCATGGCTCGACCCTCGCCCGCGTCGCTGTGCGGTCGCTGTGCCGCCGCTCTGCTACACCTGGGACGTGGAGATCTGGATGAACCCCGCGTGCGCCAAGTGCCGCACCGCCAAGGCCGCCCTCGACGAGGCCGGCGTCGAGTACACCGAGCGTCGCTACCTGGACGAGCCGCCGACCGCCGCCGAGCTGCGCGACGTGCTCGGACGCCTGGGGCTCGAGCCGTGGGACGTCACGCGGATGAACGAGGCCGTCGCGAAGGAGCTGGCGCTCAAGGCGCTCCCCCGCGACGCCGAGCACCGCGACGAGTGGGTCGACCACCTGGTGGCGAACCCCAAGCTCATCCAGCGGCCGATCATCACCGCCGACGACGGCACCACCGTCGTCGCCCGCGACCCCGAGACCCTGGCGAAGGTCGTCCCGAGCACCGCTCCCTGAGCCGGTAGGCCGTTCCCTGAGCCCGTCGAAGGGCCGTTCCCTGAGCCTGTCGAAGGGCCGGTCCCTGAGCCTGTCGAAGGGACGTCAGAGGTTGCCGCGGCGATCCTGCTCGCGCTCGATCGCCTCGAACAGCGCCTTGAAGTTGCCCTTGCCGAAGCCGAGCGAGCCGTGCCGCTCGATCAGCTCGAAGAACACGGTGGGCCGGTCGCCGAGCGGCTTGGTGAAGATCTGCAGCAGGTAGCCGTCCTCGTCGCGGTCGACCAGGATGCCGCGCTTCTGCAG
Organism: Aeromicrobium sp. IC_218; assembly: GCF_004336805.1. Lineage (GTDB taxonomy): Bacteria > Actinomycetota > Actinomycetes > Propionibacteriales > Nocardioidaceae > Aeromicrobium. Next base: position 188,081 of record NZ_SJXM01000006.1, on the reverse strand, counting down.
CTCCTCGATCGGCACGCGCACCTCGCCGATGCGGGCGCGGAGCTCGGGGTCCTCGTAGTACGAGTCCGGCGTCGTCAGGAAGACCACGCCCTCGGCGCGCAGCGCGTCCACGGCGGCCAGGATGTCGTTCGTGGCCAGGGCCAGGTGCTGCGCGCCGGGGCCGTCGTAGAACTCCAGGAACTCGTCGATCTGCGAGCGCTTCTTGGCGATGGCCGGCTCGTTGAGCGGGAACTTCACGCGGTGGTTCCCGTTGGCCACGACCTTGCTCATGAGCGCGGAGTAGTCGGTGGCGATGTCGTCGCCGATGAACTCGGCCATGTTCGTGAAGCCCATGACCCGGCGGTAGAAGTCGACCCACTCCTCCATGCGGCCGAGCTCGACGTTGCCCACGACGTGGTCGAGCGCCTGGAAGATGCGGCGGGGCGCCCCGTCGCGCTTGCGGTAGGTGGACGTCCGCGCGACGTAGCCGGGCAGGTACGGGCCCGTGTAGCGGCTGCGGTCGACCAGCGTGTGCCGGGTGTCGCCGTAGGTGGCGATGGCCGCGACGCGCACCGTGCCGTGCTCGTCGGTGATGTCGTGCGGCTCGTCCAGCACGGTCGCACCGACCGAGCGGGCGTGCGCCACGCACCGGTCGACGTCCGGCACCTCGAGCGCGATGTCGCTGACGCCGTCGCCGTGGCGGGCATGGTGGGCGATCAGGTCGCTGCTCGGGTCCACCCCGCCCTTGACGACGAAGCGCACGGCGCCGCTCGTGAGCACGAACGCGACGTGGTCGCGGTTGCCGGTCTCGGGTCCGGAGTAGGCGACCAGGTCCATCCCGAACGCGGACTGGAAGAAGTGGGCGCTCTGGGTGGCGTTGCCCACCGTCCAGACGACCGCGTCCCAGCCGGTCACCGGGAACGGGTCGGCGGCGTCGTCGTGCTCGACGAGGCCGACGAGCTGCTGGAGCGTCGCCAGGTCGAGCTCGGCGAGCCGCTCGGCGTCGGTCAGGGTGTCCTGCAGGGTCATGGCACGGTCCTCTCGGGGTCGGGTGACCCGATCGAAGGACCGCGCCGGGTCGAGTGGCAACCTGCCCAGCGCGACCTGGTCAGACGGGCCAGATCCGCCGCAGTTGCGGCCGGATGACCTGGCAACCTGCCTAGCCTGACGCCCATGAGCCACCACCTCGACGCGCTCGACCTCGCGCTGCTGCACGCCCTGGCCGAGCACCCGCGCGCCGGCGACCTCGAGCTGTCCCGGACGACGGGGGTCGCGCGCGCCACCGTGCAGTCGCGGCTGCGCCGGCTGGCCGACGACGGGGTGCTGCGCGACTGGTCGCCCACCGTCGACCCGGCCGCGGCCGGCTTCGGCGTGCAGGCGTTCGTGACGCTCGAGATCGCCCAGGGCGTGCTCGACCAGGTGACGTCCGACCTGGCCGACATCCCGCAGGTGCTCGAGGCGCACGCCACCACGGGCACCGCGGACGTGCTGTGCAAGCTCGCCGCCCGGTCCAACGACGAGCTGCAGGACGTCCTGCTGCGCCTGGCCCGCACCGGGGCGGTCGTGCGCTCGACGAGCGTCATGGTGCTCTCGACCCTGATCGCCCCGCGGGTGCTGGAGCTGCTCGACACCTCCGAGGCGCCGCCGCCCCGCTCCCCCGCGTTCCGCTGAGGTCTTGCGCCGGGCGGCCCGGCGGGAGGACGCTGACCTCCACCGTCCACGAACGGAGACCGCCATGGCCGTCGTCAGCGTCGAGCCCGACCTCGAGCAGCACACCCTCACCGCAGTGGTCCACCTCGACGCGCCGGTCGAGCGCGTCTGGCAGCTGTGGTCCGACCCGCGGCGGCTGGAGAGGTGGTGGGGCCCGCCCGGCTACCCGGCCACCGTCCGCGACCACGACCTCACGCCCGGCGGCCGCGTCCGCTACTTCATGACCAGCCCCGAGGGCGAGAAGCTGCCCGGCTGGTGGCGCGTCGACGAGGTCGAGGTGCCGAACCACCTGGCCTTCACCGACGGGTTCGCCGACGACGCCTTCGAGCCGGTCGAGGACATGCCGGCCGGACGCTCGGACGTCCGGCTCAGCGAGCACGACGGCGGCACCGAGCTGCGCTGGGTCACGCGCTACGACACCCGCGAGGCCCTGGAGCAGATCGTCGGGATGGGGGCCGTCGAGGGCACGCGCCAGGCGCTGGAGCAGATGGACTCCGTGCTCGGCTGAGTGCTTGAGCCGAGCCCGGCTGGGTAGGACCGAGGCATGAAGATCGCGATCCTGACCTCGAACGCCGGCGTCGAGCACTCCGAGCTCGCCGACCCCCGCCAGACCGTCCTCGACCAGGGCTGGGACCTCGACCTCCTGGCCACCGAGGCCGGCGAGGTGAAGACGGTCACCGGCGACACCGACCCCACCGACACGTTCACCGCCGACGAGGCGGTCAAGGACGTCAGCCCCTCCGACTACGACGCGCTGATCCTGCCCGGCGGCACCATCAACGCCGACACCCTGCGCCTCGACGAGGACGCCATGGCCTTCGTCAAGGGCTTCGTCGACGCCGGCAAGCCCGTCGCCGCCATCTGCCACGGCCCTTGGGCGCTCGTGCAGACCGACGTCCTGGGCGGCAAGACGCTCACGTCCTACCCGTCGCTGCGCGTCGACATCCAGAACGCCGGCGGCACCTGGGTCGACGAGCAGGTGCAGGTGTGCACCGCCGAGGACTGGACGCTCGTCACGTCGCGCAACCCCGACGACCTCGAGGCGTTCACGGCCAAGATCGTCGAGGTGTTCGGCGCGCAGGCCTGAGCCCCGCCCCTCGCTCGCTGCTCCCCGGGCCCGTCTTCCCCCACGGTCCCGGGGAGCGGTGCGTCCGGCAAAGTTTGGCGATCTCGGCACCAGGAGCGAAACTTCTTTGGCGGCCGTGACGACGGCCGGGCGGACCGGCACCGGGCCGGTCCACGCACGATCCGAAGGACGCACGACATGTCCCCCTCGCCCGCCCCGCGTCGCCTGCGTCGCGCCCTGCTCTCCACGGTGCCGACCGCCCTCGCCGGCGTCGCGCTCGTCGTCGCGACCCTCGCCGCCACCGGACCTAGGCTGGCGCCCGTGGCGTTCGCCGACCCGTCGTCCCCCGACCCGTTCGCCGGGACGGTGCCGTGGGTCGACCCGTACTCCGACGCCGCGCGGGCGGCCGCGGCCGAGCCCGACCCGTGGCGCCGGGCCATGCTGGAGAAGGTGGCCCGCGGCGGCAGCGCCGACTGGATCGGCGACTGGACGCCCACGCCCCGCCAGACCGTCGCCCAGCGCGTCACGCAGGTGACCGCCACGGGTGCGGTGCCGGTGCTGGTGGCCTACAACATCCCGCAGCGCGACTGCGGGCTCTACTCCGCCGGCGGCGCCCACTCGGCCGCGGCCTACAAGGCGTGGATCGACGAGGTCGCGGCGGGCATCGGATCGCGCAAGGCGGCTGTCGTGCTGGAGCCGGACGCGCTGGCCAGCATCGACTGCCTGTCGGCCACCGACCAGGCCCGCCGCTACCAGCTGCTGTCGTACGCGGTGACCGCGTTCGGCCGCTACCCGGCGATCGCCACGTACCTCGACGCCGGCAACGCAGGCTGGCAGCCCGCCTTCGTCATGGCCGACCGGCTGAAGAAGGCGAACGTGGCCAGCGCCCGCGGCGTCGCGCTCAACGTCAGCAACTTCGGCTGGACCACCGACAACATCGCCTACGCCCGCGACCTGTCCGCCCGCACCGGCGGCAAGAAGGCGGTCATCGACACGAGCCGCAACGGCCTCGGCCCGGCCGAGGGCTTCGAGCACTGGTGCAACCCGCCCGAGCGCGCACTCGGCCCGCTGCCGCTGACGCCCGTCCCGGACGACGTCGTCGACGCGCTGCTGTGGATCAAGGTGCCCGGCCAGTCCGACGGCGAGTGCAGCCGCGCCGAGCCGTCCGCCGGGACGTTCTGGGCCGACTACGCGATCGGCCTGGCCGCCCGCGCCGCGTACTGACCGACGTCCGGCACGCGGCTAGAGCCCGCCACCGACCCGCAGCACGGTGCCGGTGACGTACGACGCCTCGTCCGACAGCAGCCACTGCACCGCCGCCGCGACCTCGTCAGGCTGACCGGGCCGGCGCATCGGGATGCGCTCGGCGACCCGGGCCGCGCGTCCGGGCTCCCCGGCGCGGGCGTGGATGCCGGTCTCGATCGTGCCCGGCGAGACGGCGTTCACGCGGATGCCGCGGGTCGCCACCTCGCGGCCCAGGCCGACGGTGAACGACTCGAGCCCGCCCTTGGACGCGGCGTAGGCGACGTACTCCCCCGGCGAGCCGGTGACGGCGGCGATCGAGGTGACGTTGACGATCGCGCGTCCGGCCGGCTCCTCGTCGGCCGTCCACCGCCGCACCGCCTCGCGGCACAGCCGGACCGGCCCGGCGAGGTTCACGGCGAGCACCTGGTCGAGCACGTCGTCGGCGAGCTGTTCGACCGGGCCGAGCGGCCCGGTGACGCCGGCGTTGTTGACCAGGCCGGTCACGCGGCCGAGCTCGGTGGCCGCGTCGAGGATCGTCCCGGCCGCCGCGGCGTCGGCCACGTCGGCCCGCAGGCGCACGACGCCGGTCAGGTCCTCGAGCTCGCCCGCGTCGGGCGAGGCGTGGACGGCGAGCACCGCGTGCCCGGCGGCGTGCAGCCTGCGCACGACGTCGGCGCCGATCCCGCGCGTGCCTCCGGTGACCACCACGACCGAGTCCATGCCCGCATCCTAGGAAGCCGCCCGCTCCGGCCGGACGCGGCCGCCGTCACCGTGCCCTGGACAATGGTGTGTGACGCACACTATCGTGTCGGTCATGGATGACGACGTCCTCGCCGGACACCTGCAGGAGCTGCGCCGCGGCACCGTGGTGATGGCCGCCCTGGCCACCCTCACGCGCCCGACCTACGGGTACGCGCTGCTCGAGACGCTGGCCGCCGCCGGCTTCGCGGTGGAGGGCAACACCCTCTACCCGCTGCTGCGCCGGCTGGAGAAGCAGGGACTCCTCACCAGCGAGTGGAACACCGAGGAGTCGCGCCCGCGCAAGTTCTACGAGGTCAGCGACGAGGGACGCGCCCTGCTGGACGCGCTGCTCGCCGAGTGGCAGACCCTTCACACGTCCGTCGAGAGCCTGAGGTGAGCACCATGTCCGCGACCACCACGACCCTGGCCGAGCGCTACGTCCACGCCGTGACCCGGCAGCTGCCCGAGGAGCAGCGCGCCGACGTCGCCGACGAGCTGCGCGCCAGCATCGCCGACCGCGTCGAGTCGTTGCTCGAGGAGCGCCCCGACCTCGATCCGCACGCGGCCGAGCGCGAGGCCGTCGCCGAGCTCGGCGAGCCGACCACGCTCGCCGGTGCCTACACCGGACGCCGTCTCCAGCTGATCGGGCCCGAGGTCTACCCGGCGTGGGAGCGCACCGTCCGCGCGATCCTGCTCGTCGCGGTGCCCGTCTCGACGCTGGCGTTCGCCGCCGTGCAGGTCGCGCTCGACGAGCCGTTCGGCGAGGTCGTCGGCGGCGCCGTCTGGGTCGCCCTCAGCCTGGTCGTGCACATCGTCTTCTGGACGACGCTGGTGTTCGTGCTCGTCGAGCGTGGTGGCGCCACGGACAGCGTGCGCGAGAGCCTGGACGTCGACTGGAGCCCCGACGACCTGCCGGACGCGCCGCAGCGGCGCGGGTCGCTCGGCGACCTGGTCGCCACACTCACCTTCCAGGCGCTGCTCGCCGGCCTGCTGGTCTGGCAGCAGGTGCGTCCGCCGCTGTCGCTCGACGGCGTGGACGTGCCCGTGCTCGACCCGGACCTGTGGCGGTCGTGGTTCCCGGTGATCCTCGTCCTGCTCGTGGTCGAGGCGGGCTTCGAGGTGGTCAAGTACCGCACAGGCGGCTGGACGACCCGGCTCGCCGTGGCCAACGTCGCCCTCGGTGCGCTCTTCGCGCTGCCGTTCGTCCACCTGGGCCTGACCGAGCAGCTGCTGAACCCCGACGCGGTGCTGGCGATCCAGCAGGACTGGCCGGGCTTCTCCTCCGACACGACGCACGGGGTCGTCGCGCTCGTCGCCGTGGCGATCTGGCTGTGGGACTCGGTCGACGGCTTCGTGCGGGTGCGCCGGGCGCAGGGAGCCCCCACGCTCTGACGGGGTGGCCCACGTCGCGCGAAGATGTTTCGCGCAACCGCTTCAGCATCCGTCCGCGGTGCCGATGGGACGTCCTGGCGCGAAGCGTGCGGCCTGCCCGGCCGCGCCCACCGGCGCCTCGCTCGTCGGACGGTCAACCCCTTTCCCCCCGATCGTCCGACGGGCGTCCCATCCTGCGGTCCGGCACTGCCGTGTGACCCCGCTCACCTGGGACAGTCCTCCCATTACCTGTCGGTAACGACTCTTCGGGGGAAGACATGACCAGACGACCACTGCTGCGGACGGGCATCGTCGCCGTCGCGGCCGCGATGCTCGCGTCGCTCACGACCGCGGCCCAGGCGGCGGACGATCTGCCCGCGTTCTACCAGGCACCGGACACGCTGCCGGCGGGCGACGGCACCGTCGTGCGCACCGAGCCGATCCGCTACCTGCTCGACCCGGCCGGCGTCAGCGACGTCGCCTACACCTCCAAGCGGATGCTCTACACGTCGCGCAGCCGCACCGGCGAGCGTCACGCCGTCTCGGGATCGGTCATCGTCCCGAAGGCGGCCTGGAAGGGTCCGGGCACGCGTCCGGTCATCGGCTACGCGGTCGGCACGCAGGGCGTCGGCGACACGTGCGCGCCGTCCCGGCAGTTCAGCGAGGGCATCGAGTACGAGGGCCTGTTCATGGCCGGGCTGCTCAAGCGCGGGTATGCCCTGGCGGTCACCGACTACGAGGGCCTGGGCACCGAGGGCGCGCACACCTACATGGACCGGGTCTCGCAGGGCCAGGCCGTGCTCGACGCAGTCCGCGCCGCGCAGAGCCAGGACTGGGCCGGACTCAGCTCGTCCAGCCCCGTCGGCATCTACGGCTACTCCCAGGGCGGCGGCGCCGCGGCCTCGGCCGCCGAGCTGGCCGGCTCCTACGCGCCCGAGCTGAAGGTCAAGGGCACCGTCGCCGGGGCCGTGCCGGCCGACCTGAGCGTCCTGCCCGGCGTCCTGGACGGCTCGCTGTACGCCGAGTTCCTGTGGTTCGCCGTGACCGGCCTGACCGACAGCTACGACATCGACCTGCAGCCGTACCTCAACGAGCGCGGCAAGCAGTTCCTGGCCGACGCGTCCGACGACTGCGTGTTCGACCTGTTCAACGCCTCGTTCAAGCAGTCCAAGGACTTCACCGTGGACGGCTCGAGCCTGGGCGACCTCATCGCCCGCGAGCCGTTCCGCACGATGATCGACGACCAGCGCATCGGCCGGATCAAGCCGAGCGCGCCGGTGCTGCTGACCCACAGCCTGCTCGACGACATCATCCCCTACCGCACCGGACGCCAGCTGGCCGTCGACTGGTGCGCGCGCGGGGCGAACGTCCGGCTCAGCACCAACACGAGCCCGCTGCACGTCGGCGGCATCCTCAACAACGCCACGGAGGTCTACGGCTTCCTCGAGGCACGGCTGGCCGGCAAGCCGGCGCCGTCGTCCTGCTGGCGGCTCTAGCCGCACGGACGACGAAGGGCCCCGGCGAGCGGTTCGCCGGGGCCCTTCGTGCGTGCTCAGATCTTCGAGCGCCAGAGCAGGTAGACGAAGTACGGCGCGCCGACCATCGCGACCATGAGGCCGGCCGGCATCTGCGCCGGGGCGATCACCGTGCGGCCGATGACGTCCGCGAGCGCGACCAGCGTGGCGCCGAGCAGCATCGCGACCGGCAGGCTGCGCGCATGGCGTCCGCCCACCAGGGCGCGGGCCGCGTGCGGGGCGACCAGGCCGACGAAGCCGATGACGCCGACGGCGACGACGCTCGTCGCGGCCAGCAGCGCCGCCGCAGCCAGCACGACCAGGCGGACGCGCTCGAGCGGCACGCCGACGACCCGCGGGCTGTCCTCGTCCAGGGTGAGCAGGTCGAGCTCGCGGCGCACCGCCACGGCGAGCGGCACGGCCAGGACGAGCACGACCGCCACCGGCGCGACCTGCTCCCACGCGCGTCCGTACGTGGTGCCCGAGAGCCAGGTGAAGATCTGCGGGGTGTTCCACGGGTCGGCGCGCACGAGCAGGTAGGTGGTCAGCGCCGTGGTGCCGTACCAGGTGCCGATGCCGACGAGCACGAGCCGGTCGGCGTCCAGGCCCCGGCGCCAGGCCAGCAGGTAGACGAAGGCGAACGCGACGAGCGCCGAGACACAGGCGGCGACGAGCGTCTGCGTCGTGGAGCTGGCGCCCAGCTGGGTCACGACCACGACGGCGCCCAGGCCGGCGCCGCCGGTGATGCCGAGCAGACCGGGCTCGGCGAGCGGGTTGCGGCAGGTGGCCTGCACCAGCGAGCCCGACAGGGCCAGGGCCGCACCGGCGAGCACGGCCGCGGCGACCCGCGGGGCCCGCTCGGAGAAGGCGAAGTCGATCGGCGCCGGGGCCGAGCCGGACAGCCACAGGCTCAGGTCGCCGACCAGGTACCAGGTCTCGCCGGCCAGCATCCCGACCAGCACGATGCCCACGACGGCGACGGTCGCGATGGCGGTGACGACGGCGAAACGGCGGGCGCTGCGCAGGCCCACCCCGCCGGATGCCGGCTGGCGCGTCGGGCCGGAGTCGCGGCTGCCGCGGGCCAGCAGGATCATCACGACCGCGCCGAGCACCGTGGTGGTGACGCCGGTGGGCACCGACAGCGCCGACTCGGCGCCGATGAGCGCGCGGATGCCCGCGTCGGCGAGCACCACGGCGACGGCACCGACGAGACCGGCGGCCGGGATGAGCACGAGGTGCCGGTTGAGACCGGGCACCGGACGCGCGAGCAGGCGGACGATCACCGGCGAGAACAGGCCGACGAAGCCGATCGGCCCGGCCAGCGTCACCGCAGCGGCGGTCAGCACGACGGCCAGGACGGTGCCGACGGCGCGGGTCGAGCGCACCGGCACGCCGAGCACGGCGGCGGTGTCGTCGCCCAGGCCGAGCAGGTCCATGCGGCGCGAGATGAGCAGCCCGCCGAGGGCGGCGAGCACGATGACCGGGGCGGCCTGCTCGAAGCCGTCCAGGCTGATCTGGGTGAGCGAGCCGTTGCCCCAGGCGAACAGGCTCGTCGTCTCCTGCGCGAACAGGATGAGCAGCGTCGACGTCGCCGCCTGCAGGCCCATGGCCACGGCCGAGCCGGCCAGCACCAGGCGGGTCGTGGACGTCCCCGCTCCCCCGGCCAGCGCGAGCACGAGGCCCGCGGCGAGCAGGCCGCCGGCGAAGGCGACCGCGCCGGACGACCACAGCGGCAGGGTGAGCCCGAACGCGGCGACCGTCGTCACCGCGAGGTACGCGCCGGCCGTGACCGCGAGCGTGTCGGGCGAGGCGAGCGCGTTGCGCGAGAGCGACTGGAAGATCGCGCCGGCCACGCCGAGCGCGAACCCGACCGCGACGCCGGCGGCCAGACGGGGCAGCCGCGAGCCCATGAGGACGTCGCGGGTGGTGGCGTCGTGGCCGTCACCGCCGAGCAGCAGGCTGGCCAGGTCGCGCAGGCCGATGCCGGACGTGCCCTGGGTCAGGTGCCACGACCCGGCGGCGACGAGGGCGGCCACCAGCGCGACGAGCACGCCCGCCGTGCCGAGCCGGGCGCCGAGGCCGACGCGCGGCAGCCCGCCCGGCTCCTCGGAAGAAGCCGGGCGGACCGCCGTGTCGTGCACCTGGACCATCGGATCAGTCGGTCAGCAGGTCGACGTAGGCGTCCACGATGGCCTCGGCCGAGCGCGGGCCGCCGAACGTCCAGATGCCGGTCGGGAACGCGTAGGCGCGGTCCTCCTTGACCGCCGGAAGCGACGTCCAGATGTCGTTCTTCTGCAGCAGCGCGTTGATGTCGTCAGCCTCGGGGTCCTCGGTGCCGGTGTAGAACAGGTTCGCGTCGCCGACGGCGGTCATGCCCTCGACGTCGGTCTGGCCCAGGCCGTAGGCCGGGTCGACCTCGCCGGTCCAGGCGTTCTCCAGGCCGAGCGCCTCGCCGACCTCGCCCATGAGCGAGCCCTGGCCGAACGGACGCAGGCTGACGTTGCCACCCTGCGCGTAGCCGTCGAAGTAGACGAACTTCTTGTCGGCGGCGTCCAGGTCGGCGAGCGCCTTCTTGCCCTCGGCGAGCTTGTCCTCGAAGTCGCCCTTGACGACCTCGGCCCGCTCCTCGCGGCCGGTGGCCTGCGCGATGAGGTCGAAGGTGGCGTTCATCTGCTTGAGCGGGTCCGCACCGTCGGCGCCCTTGGTGGCCAGCACCGGGACGTCCTGCTTCTCCAGCTGCTTGATGATCTCGTCCTCGGCGGTGTACGCCTCGATGATGATCAGGTCGGGGTTGGCGCCGTAGAGCGCGTTGAGGTTCGGCTCGCCGCGCGTGCCGATCTCGGTGTACTCGGCCGGGAGCTTCTCGGCCTCGTCCCACAGCGTGAAGCCCTTGCCGTCGGAGACCGCGACCGGGTTCACGCACAGGCTCAGGACGTCCTCGGTCTGCTGCCACTCGAGCACGGCGACGCGCTCGGCGGGCTTGTCCAGCTCGACCTTGCGGCCGAAGGAGTCGGTCAGCGAGACCGGCTCGGTGGACGTCTTCGTGCTGTCGTCGGCGCACGACTCCGAGCTGGAGGCGGCGGGCGTGGCGTCGTCCTCGGTGTCGGTCGTGCCGCACGCGGCGAGGAGGGCGGGGAGCGTCACGGCCGCGACGGCGGCGCGCACGAGTCGGTTGTTCATCGGTTCCTTCGGGGTGGGACGACCGCGCTCAGCGCTGTCGCAGGTGGTGCCGGCCGCGCGGCTCGACGCGCAGGCGGCCCGTCTCGGGGGACGTGCTGACGTCCACGGGCAGGCCGTAGACGGACTCGACGTGCGCGGCGGTGAGCACGTCGACCGGGTCACCGGCGGCGACGACGCGTCCGGCGTGCAGCAGCACGACGTGGTCGGCGACCGAGGCAGCCTGGTTGAGGTCGTGCAGGACGACGCCGACGGCGGTGCCGCGGTCGGCGAGGTCGCGCACGAGGTCGAGGGTCTCGACCTGGTAGCGCAGGTCGAGGTGGTTGGTGGGCTCGTCGAGCAGGACGACGTCGGTGTCCTGGGCCAGGCAGGTGGCCAGCCAGACGCGCTGCAGCTCGCCGCCGGACAGCTCGTGGGCGCCCTTGTCGGCCATCGGCGCGACGCCGGTGATGTCGAGGGCGTCGTCGATCGCGGCGCGGTCGGCGTCGGTGAGTCCGGCGAAGCGCTTGCGGTGCGGGTGCCGGCCGAAGGCCACGACCTCGCGCACCGACAGGCCGGACGGGTGCGGGCGCGACTGCGACAGCAGCGTCACCTGGCGGGCGAACTCGCGCGGGCTCATCGACCGGGCGTCGAGCGCCTCGCCGTCGCGGTCGAGCCGGACGTCGCCGGACTCGGTCTCGTGCAGGCGGGCCAGCGAGCGCAGCACGGTGGACTTGCCGCTGCCGTTCGGGCCCACGAGCGCGGTGACCTCGCCCGGCGCGAGCCGGACCGAGACGCCGTGGACGACGACGGAGCGCTGGTACGCGAGGACGAGCGCGTCTCCGCTCAGGGCCGTGGTCACGAGAGGTGAGGCTACCCTAACGAGACCGGCCTCCGACAGGGGGCCGGAATCCTGGACGTCCGCCGTGCGTTGGGGTGGGCGTGACCAAGAACATCGGGTTCCTCTCCTTCGGCCACTGGACGCCGTCGCCGCAGTCGGCGACGCGCTCGGCCGCCGACACCCTGCTGCAGTCCATCGACCTGGCGGTCGCCGCCGAGGAGCTGGGCGCCGACGGCGCCTACTTCCGCGTGCACCACTTCGCCCGTCAGCTCGCCTCGCCGTTCCCCCTGCTGGCCGCGGCCGCCGCGCGGACGAGCCGCATCGAGCTCGGCACGGGCGTCATCGACATGCGGTACGAGAACCCGCTCTACATGGCCGAGGACGCCGGCGCGGCCGACCTCATCTCCGGCGGCCGGCTGCAGCTCGGCGTGAGCCGGGGATCACCGGAGCAGGTGATCGACGGCTACAAGTACTTCGGCTTCGAGCCGCCCGAGGGCATGAGCGACGCCGACATGGCCCGCGGTCACACGCAGGTGCTCATGGAGATCCTCAAGGGCGAGGGCTTCGCCGAGCCGAACCCGCGGCCGATGTTCCCGAACCCGCCGGGGAAGCTGCGCGTCGAGCCGCACTCCCCCGGGCTGCGCGACCGCATCTGGTGGGGTGCCGGCTCCCGCGCGACCGCCGAGTGGGCGGCCGAGCAGGGCATGAACCTCATGAGCTCGACGCTGCTCACCGAGGACACCGGCGTGCCGTTCCACGAGCTGCAGGCCGAGCAGATCCAGCGCTTCCGCGACGCCTGGACGAAGGCCGGCCACGAGCGCACGCCGCGCGTGTCGGTCAGCCGCAGCATCTTCGCCCTCGTCGACGAGCGCGACCACGCGTACTTCGGCGGCTCGGGCGGCGACGACCAGGTCGGCTTCCTCGAGGGCGGCAAGGCGCGCTTCGGCAAGACGTACGCCGCCGAGCCGGACCGGCTGATCGAGCAGCTGCGCGAGGACACCGCCGTCGCCGAGGCCGACACGCTCCTGCTAACCGTGCCCAACCAGCTGGGCGTCGACTACAACGCCCACGTCATCGAGAGCATCCTCGAGCACGTCGCCCCCGCCCTCGGCTGGCGCTGAGCGACCCGCTCCCTGAGCCGACACCCCGCTCCCTGAGCCTGTCGAAGGGACGCCGAAGGGGCCCGCACCACCACGGTGCGGGCCCCTCGTGCGTCCGCACGCGGGAGCGGTGAGCTGGCAACCGAATGAGTGCCTCTTTCGGTTGCTGCGTCACCGCTCCGGGGTGAGGGGACCGGCTCACAGCGTCCTGCCAGGGCGGTGCGGGCTCCTCCCCAGGCCTGTCGAGGACGGTCGAGCGTGAGCCCGCCGAGCCGCGGCGGGCCGACGAGAGGAGCACCCATGAGGACCGAACGACTGCGCGCTGCCGGCCTGCTGGCCGCCGGCGCCGTGACCGGCGGCATCCTGGCCGCCACCGGATCCGCCACCGCCGACGACACGACCGAGACCCCCTCGACGTCCAGCGAGAGCACCAGCACCGAGGCCGGACGCGGTCCGGGCGGGCACGGTGGCCCCGGCCGCGGGCTGGACACCGCCGCCCTCGCGAAGGCGCTCGGCGTGAGCGAGGACGCGCTCTCCACGGCGTGGGAGGCCGTCCGCGAGGACACCAAGCCCGACGGCGAGCGCGGGTCCGAGCCGTCGGACGACGAGCGAGAGGCGCGGCAGCAGGAGCTCGCCGCTGCGCTGGCGAAGGAGCTGGACCTCACCGAGGCGAAGGTGACCGCCGCCCTGGAGTCGGTGCGCGAGGCCGCCGCGGCCGACCGCCGGACCGACCTCTCGGAGCGGCTCGACGACGCCGTCGACGAGGGCGACCTGACGACGCGGGACAAGGCGTCCGTGCTCAAGGCGTACGACGCCGGCGTCCTGGGCCGCCCCGGCCGCTGACCCGCTCCGCCTAGCCCCCTTAGCGGTGAGCCGGCAACCGTCCGACCCCCTTGTTCGGTTGCCGGCTCACCGCTCCCGTCGCCGGGCTCAGGGAGCGAGCCGGGCTCGGGGAGCGACGGGGTTCAGTCGACGACGATGACGTGCAGGGTGCGGGGGCCGTGGACGCCCTCGACCCGGTCCAGCTCGATGTCGCTGGTCGCCGACGGGCCGCTGATCCAGGTCTGCGGACGCGACGGGTCGAGCAGGGCGATGGCGTCGGGGACGTCCACGACGACCTGGTCGGCGCGGACGACGCACACGTGCCAGTCGGGCACGAGCGTGATCGCGCGGCGTCCCTGGCCCTGACCGTGGTCGAGCACGATGGTGCCGGTCTCGGCGATGCCGACCCGCGCCTCGGTGACCACCGCGGCGGTCGAGTCCAACCAGTACGAGGTGAACGTTCCGTCGTCGGCGACGGCGCCCGGCACCTCGAACGACAGGTCGGCGGGCACCACGACGCGTCCGTCACCCGGCGGCAGCGCGGCGGCGACCGCGGCAGCCAAGCCGGCGGACGTCGTGCGGACGACCTCGGCGCGGTAGTCGGCCACACGCTCGGCGAACAGGCCGACCACGTCGTCGACCGGCGTGATGCGCGGCGCGACCGGCGGGGCCGGCACGTGGTCGACGTCCGACAGCGCCACGCGCACGCGGCCCAGGATCTCTTCGCGGGCGCTCACTTGCGGCCTCCGTCCGTGCGCTTCCACCAGCGGCGGAAGGACTCCTGCGGCGCGTCCGGCAGGTCGCGCGCGTCCGTCCACTTCTTCACGCCCACGCGGCGGGCCAGCCGGATGCCGACGCCGGTGAACCGCTCCCCCGCGCCCAGCAGGCGCGAGCGCGACAGCGCGACCGCGGCGCCCTTGAACGCCACCGCCTCGGGCTTGGGGACGCCGCCGCGGTGGGCGTCGACGACCTTGGCCCGCTGGTCGACCAGCACCGAGGGGATGTCGATGCGCACCGGGCACACCTCGAAGCAGGCGCCGCACAGCGAGGACGCGTAGGGCAGCGAGTCCACCTGCTCGTCGTGCCCGACGCCCTTGAGCAGCGGGTTGAGGATCGCGCCGATCGGGCCGGGGTAGACCGAGCCGTAGGCGTGCCCGCCGGTGCGCTCGTAGACCGGGCACACGTTGAGGCAGGCCGAGCAGCGGATGCAGCGCAGCGCCTGGCGCCCGACCTCGTCGGCCAGCGCGTTCGTGCGTCCGTTGTCGAGCAGGACGACGTGCACCTCCTGCGGCCCGTCGCCGGGCGTGACGCCGGACCAGGTGGACGTGTACGGGTTCATCCGCTCGCCGGTGGACGAGCGCGGCAGCAGGCGCAGCAGCGGGTCGAGCTCGTCCCACGTGGAGACGACCTTCTCGATGCCGACGACCGACACCAGCACCTCGGGCAGCGTGAGGCACATGCGTCCGTTGCCCTCGGACTCCACGACCACGAGCGTGCCGCTGTCGGCGACGGCGAAGTTCGCGCCCGAGACGCCGACCTTCGCGCGCAGGAACTTCTCGCGCAGGTGGGCGCGGGCCGCGGCGGCCAGCACGGCCGGCTCGTCGGTCAGGTCGTCCGGCGCCGGGCGTCCGGCCTTGGCCATGCCGTCGAGGAAGATCTCGCGGATCTCGGCCCGGTTGCGGTGGATCGCCGGCACCAGGATGTGGCTGGGCAGGTCGTCGCCGAGCTGGACGATGAGCTCGGCCAGGTCGGTCTCCCAGGCGGCGATGCCCTCCTCGGCGAGCGCCTCGTTGAGACCGATCTCCTGGGTGAGCATCGACTTGACCTTGACCACCTCGTCGGCGTCGTGCGCCTTGGCGATGTCGGCCACGATGCGGTTGGCCTCGGCGGCGTCGCGCGCCCAGTGGACGGTCGCGCCGTTCGCGGTCAGCGACGCCTCGAGCTTCTCCAGCTGGACGTCGAGGGTCCGCAGGGCGGCCTCCTTGACGCCGGCGCCGGCCAGGCGCAGCTCCTCCCACTGGTCGACCTCGCCGACGACCGCGGCCCGCTTGGCCCGGATCGTGCCGGTGGCGTGCGCGAGGTTGTGGCGCAGCTGCGCGTTGCCCAGGGCCTCCTTGGCCGCGGTCGGGAACTTCGGCATGCCCACGAAGGTCCCGCTCATCGGGTGGCTCCCAGCTGGAGGGACTCGGTCGAGGCGAGGATCTCGGCCAGGTGGACGGTGCGGACGCCGGCCTTCTCGCGGGTCATCAGCCCTCCGATGTGGGTGAGGCAGGAGTTGTCGCCGGCCACCAGCACCTCGGCGCCGGTCTCCAGCACGTGGCGCACCTTGTCGGTGCCCATCGCGACGGACGTGTCGGAGTTCTTCACCGCGAACGTGCCGCCGAACCCGCAGCACTGGTCGTCTCCGGGCAGGTCGACGAGGGTCAGCCCGCGGACGTTCGAGAGCAGCCGCCGCGGCCGGTCGCCCACGCCGAGCATGCGCAGCGAGTGGCACGTCGGGTGGTACGTGACGGTGTGCGGGTAGTAGGCGCCGACGTCGGTCACGCCCAGCACGTCGACCAGGAACTCGGAGAGCTCGTAGACCTTCGGGGACGTCTCGGCGACCGCACGCTCGAGGCCGGCGTCGCCGGAGCGGCGGGCCACGATGCCGTGCTGGTGCCGGGCCGAGCCCGCGCACGAGCCCGACGGCGTGACGATCGCGTCGTAGCCGGCGAAGGCGTCCACGAACGTCTTGACGACCGGCACGGCCTCGTCCAGGTAGCCGGTGTTGACCATCGGCTGCGCGCAGCAGGTCTGGGCCGTCGGGAAGTCGACCTCGACCCCCAGCCGGCGCAGCAGCGCGACGACCGCCTGCCCCGTGCCGGGGTACAGCGCGTCGTTGATGCACGTGACCATCAGGGCGACTCGCACGGGACCACCTCCTGCATTAAAACGTTTCAATCACACTCTACCGTGACAGCGGTCACCCCGGTGAGCCGCTTCGGCCCACCGGGGTGACGTGTCGCTGCGAACGCGCTCAGCGCACGCGGCGCTCCACGTACGGCACCAGCCGGACGGGGCCGACCAGGCCGTACGCCTGGCGCGGCGAGCTGCCGTAGACCGCCGGGGTGACGGTGCGCAGGCGGTTCAGCAGGGTGCTCGCGACCTCGACCTCGATCGTGTTGCGGCCCTTGCGCAGGTGGTCGCCCAGGTCGACCGTCGTGTCGAGCACGTCGGCCGGCGCGAGGCGCTTGCCGTTGACCCGCACGCGGAAGGTGTCGTTGACCTCGCCGAGCTCGAGCACGGCGCCGTCCTCGTTCGTCCAGTCCTTGCCCAGATCGACCGTGGTCCGGTACGTGCCGACGCCCGAGACGTCCTCGAGGCCGGGCACCTGCGACCAGGGCGCGAGCGCGTCCAGCTTCACCGTGCGGACGGGCTTGACCGTCGTGAACGCGTCCTTGCCCGGCTGCCAGTCCTCGACCTTCAGCTCCCAGGACGCGAGCGCGATCGGCTCGCGCACGCGCTCGACCGTCGTCCGCACCGTGCGTCCGTCGGCCAGCGTCGTCGTGACCGCGCCGGCCACGTCGGCCCGCACGACCAGCTGGTTGCCGTCGACCCGCAGCGCGCTGCCGGTCGTGGCGGTCGCGGCCAGCTGACGGCCGCGCACCGGGGCGAGCGCGATGACCGTGCTCTGGCCGGGCAGCAGGTCGACCCGCACCCGCACCCGGTCGCCCTGGCGCTCCCACAGCGCCACCGGCGTCGCCTCGCCGCTCCAGGCGTCCAGCTGCACCGGCACGGCGTCGCGCCGCGTCGAGGTCAGCCACACGTCCTGGGTGACGCGCGTGAGCCGGCGGTTCTCGGCGTGCTTGGCGTTGGCCAGGAAGTACAGGTCGACGTCGCCCTCGACCCGGCGCAGCGACATCACGGTCGACGACTCGTGGCTGACGTCGGGGGTGACGCCGAGCGACGCGAGCGCGGTCGGGATGTCGGCGTCGGCCGGGGCCGTCGCCGTGGTCGGCAGCGCCGCGATCTGCGCGACGAGCGCGCGGACCTGCTCGGTCTCCCCCGGCTGGGCCAGGCCGACCACGTCGGGCTTGCTCCAGTCGCCGTGCAGGACGATCGGGAGGCCAGCGCGGCCGAGGGCCAGCACCTTGCGCGCGGTGTCCACCGCGATGGTCGCCTCCTTGCCGCGGAACTGGTCCGGACCGACGATCATCACCTTGTAGGCCGGGCCCTTGGGCGCCAGGCGGCCGTTCCGCACCGTCGCCAGCGGCAGGTCGAGCAGCGCCGGCGTGGCGAACGAGTGCGTCCAGCCGACCGGGATGCCGCTGTTCGTCGCCCACGCGGCACCGATGCCCGTGGACGTCCAGCCCTTCTGGCGCAGGAAGACGATGTCGTACTTGGGCGTGCCGGTCTGCAGCACCAGCTGGCTGCGGTTGAGGTAGTCGGCGACGTCGCGGACGTGCTCCCAGGTGGGCGTCCGGGGTCCCCAGGCCTCGCCGTAGCCGACCGCGCCGTTGTAGTAGGGCGAGAAGGCGGCGAAGCCGGGCCACGAGACGCCGGGCGCCTCGCGGTAGGCGAAGCCGTGCAGCATCGCCCGGTTCACGCCGGCCACGAAGATGCTGTTGATCGTCTGCAGCGCCCGGTCCCACGTCGTGTTGTACGCGGCGCCGAAGTAGCAGGCCGCCTCGCACGACAGCAGCGTCCTGCCGCCCATGTCGCGGCCGCCGGCCATGACCCGGTAGTCGTCGAGGTTCTTGAAGCCGAGCGACTCGGTCTCCGGGACGTCCAGGATCGCGGCGTGCTCGACCGTGTCGGTCTCCAGGCCGTACGGCTGGACGCGCAGGCCCATGCCCAGGCTCTTGGCGAAGCGCTGCAGCACCTTGAGGTGGTTGTCGCGGTACAGGTCCGACAGCACCTGGTTGAAGTCGTCGCGGACGCGGGTCGTGGTGACGGCGTCGTAGGCGAACAGGTACTTCTCGTGCACCTCGAGCACCAGCGGCAGGTACGGCAGCAGGTCGTAGCCGGCCCGCTTGCGGAACTCCTCGAGCATCCGCGGCGTCCAGATGGTCGCCTCGGTCTCGATCTCCAGCGAGTCCTCGAACAGGTTGCCGCCGGCCTTGCGCAGCAGGCTGCGCACCTCGCGGTTGAGGACCTTGTCCTCCCACAGGTCGATGACGGCCTGCGAGCCCGCGGCGCTGAAGTGGTCGACGACCCAGGAGCGCGGGTTGGTGTGCGGACCGGCCTCGGGCTCCTGGCCCGAGCCGCGGCGCCAGTACGACAGCACCGCCCACGTGCCGGAGCCTTCCGGGGCGGTCCAGGCGAGCCGGTCGTCCTCGACCTTCTTGGTCAGGTCGACCAGGGACGCGGGGTCGAGCGTCGTGGTGGCGGTGGTCTGCGCCGTCACCTTGTAGGCCTGGACCGCCACGAGCGTGCGGCGCGTGACGCCGTCGGTGGCGGGGACGACCGGCTCGGGCACCACGCCGTCGTAGGCCTGGCCCGCGGCCACGTCCACGCGACCGTGCGCGAGCTCGGTGCACGCGGCGTCGTCGTCGGGGGTGATCGTCGAGACGGCGGCGGGCCACGAGGGGCCGACCGTGATGTCGATGGTGACGCCGCGGCGCGCGCCCTGGCGCAGCGCGGCGGTGACGCCGGCGACCCAGGACTTCGTGCCCCAGCCCTGCCGATCGAGGTCGATCTCGATGTTCCGCGCGCGCAGGCTGTGCGTCACGTCGGCGATCTCCAGGTGGCCGAAGCCGGCGTCGGCGACCTGGTCGACCTCGCGGGCGACCTCGCGCGGGTCGACCGCGCCGTGCGGCCACCACCAGCGGAACCCGGCACCGGTCTCCAGGCCCGGACGCTCGAAGGCCCGCGCCAGGCCGCGCGGCAGGCCGTTCGCGGCGGTGCCGAGACCACCGACCCCCTTGCCGGTCTGCTTGGCGGCGGCGACCAGCGGGTCGCCTCCCACCACCACCGCGGCGCCCGCCGTCACGGCCGCGGCGCGCAGCAGCGTGCGTCGCTGCATCCCGCCGTTGCCCGATCCGTCGGCGGTCTCGTGCGTGCCCTTGGTGCCCTCGTCCGGCATTGCTTCCCCCTGTGGGTTGAATCGATTCACAGGACTGTAACCGGGGTCACATCGATCGATCCATCGTCTGGCCGGAAGTGGCCAAGAGCGGGCGTCGCGAGGGTCAGATGCGGCCGTGGCGGACGGCCAGCACGACCGCCTCGATGGGGCTGTGGACGTCCAGCCGGTCGCAGACGTCACGCAGCCGGCGGCGCACCGTGCGCTCGGAGACGTCCAGCCGCGTGGCGGTGCCGGCGGCGGTGTGGCCGTCGGCGACGAGCCGCAGCAGGTGCAGGTCGGACGCGTCCAGGGTGGCTACCCGCTCGGCCGGCCCCGGCCCCGCGGGGCGGGGGTGCGTGCTCATCGCGGGGCGGTCGCCGTGGCCCGGACCCGGCGCTCGGCCGCGTCCCAGTCGAGGCCGGCCCGGGGCTCGTAGCGGGTCAGGTCGTGGGTGCGGCGCACCAGGTCGCGCATGGCCGCCAGGTCGGGCAGGTCGGCGCCGAGCGTCCGCGCCTGCACCAGGGCGTTGCCCAGCGCGGCGGCCTCGGCCGGTCCGGCCAGCACAGGACGCTCGCAGGCGTCCGCGGTGAGCTGGCACAGCAACGTGTTCTGCGAGCCGCCGCCGACCACGTGGACGACGTCGACGTCCTCACCGGCCAGCTCGCAGGCCTTGCGGACGTGGCGCCGGTAGGCCAGGGCCAGCGAGTCGAGCACGCACCGGACGAGCTCGCCCGGGGTGGCCGGCACCGGCTCTCCCCCGCGCTCGGCCAGGGCACGCAGGCGGGCCGGCATGTCGCCGGGCGGCAGCAGGCTGGGGTCGTCGATGTCGACGACGGTGCGCAGCGCCGGCACCTGGGCGGCCTCGGCCAGCAGGCTGGCCAGCGAGACGTCCTGGCCCTCGCGCTGCCAGGCCCGGATGGACTCCGAGAGCACCCACAGGCCCATGACGTTCTTGAGGAACCGGATGGTGCCGTCGACGCCGCCCTCGTTGGTGAAGTCGGCCTCGCGGGCCGCCTCGGTGAGCACGGGCTGGTCCAGCTCCAGGCCGACCAGCGACCAGGTGCCGGACGACAGGTAGGCGAACCGCTCCCGGCCGGCGGGCACGGCGACCACGGCGGACGCGGTGTCGTGCGAGGCCACCGAGACGACGGGCACGTTCGTGGCGCCGATCGCCTCGCCCACCTCGGGCAGCACGCGCCCCACGATCGTCCCGGCGTCGTGCAGCGGGGGCAGCAGCGAGCCCGGGACGCCGAGCCGCTCGCAGAGCTCGAGCGCCCACGAGCGCGTCGTGGCGTCGTACACGCCGGTGGTGGACGCGTTGGTCCGCTCGGCGCCGACGTGGCCGGTGAGCCAGTAGGTCAGCAGGTCCGGCACCAGCAGCAGCGAGCGAGCCGCGGCCAGCGCGGCCGTGCCCTGCGCGGCCACCAGCTGGTAGACGGTGTTGAACGGCAGGTTCTGCAGGCCGGTGACGCCGTACAGCTCGGCCGGCGGCACCGTCGCGGCCACCTTCTCCGCGATCCCGTCGGTGCGGGAGTCGCGGTGCGAGTAGGGCGTGCCGAGCAGCTGGCCGTCGGCGTCCAGCAGGCCGTAGTCGACGGCCCAGGAGTCGATGCCGATGCCGTCGAGCGCTCCCCCGACGGCGACCCGGCGGACGCCGTCGACCACCTCGCGGTGGAGCCCGACGACGTCCCACAGGAGCGCGTCACGCACCCGCACGCCGCCGTTGGCGAAGCGGTGAGCCTCGGTGAGCTCCAGGCGGTCCGGGGCGATGGTGGCCGCCATCACCCGTCCGCTGGTGGCTCCGAGGTCCACCGCCGCGACGCGGAGCGGCGTGCGGGCTGCGCTCATCGCAGGAACGCGGCGGCGACGCCGGCGTCGACCGGGACGTGCAGGCCGGTCGTGTGGGTCATGTCCGGGCCGCAGAGCACGAAGACGGCGTTGGCGATGTGCTCGGGGAGCACCTCGCGCTTGAGGATCGTGCGCTGCGCGTAGAACTTGCCCAGGTCCTGCTCCTCGACGCCGTAGACCGCGGCGCGGTTCGCGCCCCAGCCGCTGGCGAAGATGCCCGAGCCCTGGACGACGCCGTCCGGGTTCACGCCGTTGACCTTGATGCCGTGCTCGCCGAGCTCGGCAGCCAGCAGGCGCACCTGGTGGGCCTGGTCGGCCTTGGCGGCGCCGTAGGCGACGTTGTTCGGGCCCGCGAAGACGGAGTTCTTCGAGGAGATGTAGACGATGTCGCCGCCGAGCTTCTGCTCGATGAGCACCTTCGCCGCCGCCTGCGCGACCAGGAACGAGCCCTTGGCCATGACGTCGTGCTGCAGGTCCCAGTCCTTCTCGGTGGTCTCGAGCAGCGAGCGCGAGAGCGAGAGGCCGGCGTTGTTGACGATCAGGTCGACGCCGCCGAAGGCCAGCACGGCCTCGTCGATCATGGCCTTGACCTTCTCGGCGCTGGAGACGTCCACGTGGACGCCCACCGCGACGTCGGTCGAGCCGATCTCGGCCGCGGCGGCCTGCGCGTTCTCCAGCGACAGGTCGGCGATGACGACGCAGGCGCCCTCGGCCGCGAGCTTCTTGGCCGTGGCCTTGCCGATGCCGGACGCGGCGCCGGTGACGAGCGCGACGCGGGTGGCGAGCGGCTTCGGCTTCGGCATGCGCTGGAGCTTGGCCTCCTCCAGCGCCCAGTACTCGATGTTGAACTTCTCGGCCTCGTCGATCGGGGCGTACGTCGACAGGCCCTCGGCGCCACGCATGACGTTGATGGCGTTGACGTAGAACTCACCGGCGACGCGGGCGGTCTGCTTGTCCTTGCCGAAGCTGAACATGCCGACGCCCGGCACCAGGACGATCAGCGGGTCCGCGCCGCGGATGGCCGGCGAGTCCGCCGTCGCGTGACGGTCGTAGTAGGCCTGGTAGTCCGCGCGGTAGGACTCGGACAGCTCGTGCAGGCGGGCAATGGACTCCTCCACCGTCGCCGTCGCGGGCAGGTCGAGCACGAGCGGCTTGACCTTGGTGCGCAGGAAGTGGTCCGGGCAGCTGGTGCCCAGCTCGGCCAGGCGCGGGTGCTCGGCGCGGGCGACGAAGTCCAGGACGGCCTCGGAGTCGTTGAAGTGACCCACCATCGGCCGGTCGATCGAGGCGATGCCGCGGATCGTCGGGCCGAGCGCGGCCGCCTTGGCCCGACGCTCGTGCTCGCTCAGCGGGCCGTAGCCGTCGAGCAGCGGGCCGAACGGCTCGGCCTTGCTGTGCTCGGCGATGTAGGCCGCCGCCGTGTCGATGATCCACAGCGAGTTCTGCTCCGCCTCGTCGCTGGTGTCGCCCCAGGCGGTGATGCCGTGGCCGCCGAGGATGCAGCCGATGGCCTGCGGGTTCTTCTCCTTGATCGCGGCGATGTCGAGGCCGAGCTGGAAGCCCGGACGACGCCACGGCACCCACACGACCTTGTCGCCGAAGATCTGGCCGGTCAGGGCCTCGCCGTCGGCGGACGTCGCGATGGCGATGCCCGAGTCGGGGTGCAGGTGGTCGACGTGCGCGGCCGGCACGAGGCCGTGCATCGCGGTGTCGATGGACGGCGCGGCACCGCCCTTGCCGTGCAGGCAGTAGTCGAACGCGGCGACCATCTCGTCCTCGCGCTCGACGCCCGGGTAGACGTCGACGAGCGAGCGGAGGCGGTCCAGGCGCAGCACCGCGAGGCCCTGCTCCTTCAGGGTGCCGAGGTCTCCGCCGGAGCCCTTGACCCAGAGCAGCTCGACCTCCTGGCCGGTGACCGGGTCGGTCTCGGTGCCCTTGGCGGACGTGTTGCCGCCGGCGTAGTTGGTGTTCTTGGGATCCGCGCCCAGGCGGTTCGACCGCGCGATGAGCTCGGCTGCCGTCGGGTTCGTCATCAGTTCCATCCTGCCTGCGTACCGCCCACGCGGTCCGCCTCGATCTGCTCCTGGTAGCCGCTCTCGAGGTAGGCCCGCATCGGGTTCGCGGGCAGGCCTCGCTCCTCGCGCCACGTGGCGAGGTCGGCGCGGACGTCGGTGTAGAAGGCGTCCATGAAGATCTCGTTGGCCAGCAGGACGTCGCCGTCCTCCTGGGCCTTCGTCAGCGCGTCACGGTCGACGAGCAGCGCGCGCGCCGTCATCTCCTGGACGTTGAGCACCGAGCGGATCTGCCCGGGGATCTTCTTCTCGATGTTGTGGCACTGGTCGAGCATGAAGGCCACGCCGCTGTCCGCCTCGAGGGCGCCACCGCGGACGCACTCGACCATGATGCGGAACAGCTGGAACGGGTCCGCCGAGCCGACGATCAGGTCGTCGTCGGCGTAGAAGCGGCTGTTGAAGTCGAACGAGCCGAGCTTCCCCAGGCGCAGCAGCTGGGCCACGATGAACTCGATGTTGGTGCCGGGCGCGTGGTGGCCGGTGTCCAGGCAGACCATCGCCTTGTCGCCGAGCGCGGCCACCTGCACGTACGACGTGCCCCAGTCCGGGACGTCGGTGTGGTAGAACGCCGGCTCGAAGAACTTGTACTCCAGGACGAGCCGCTGGTCGTCGCCCAGGCGGTCGTAGATCGTCCGCAGGCTCTCGGCCAGGCGGTCCTGGCGGCCGCGCATGTCGGCCTGGCCCGGGTAGTTGCTGCCCTCGGCGAGCCAGATCTTCAGGTCCTGCGACCCGGTGGCGTGCATGATCTCGATGCAGGCCAGGTGGTGGTCGATCGCCTTCTGGCGGATCGCCTTGTCGGTGTGCGTCAGGGCGCCGAGCTTGTAGTCGTCGTCCTGGAAGGTGTTGGAGTTGATCGTGCCCAGGCCGACGCCGAGGTCCTCGGCGTACGAGCGCAGAGCCGCGTAGTCGTCGACCTGGTCCCACGGGATGTGGAGCGCGACGGTCGGCGCCAGACCGGTGAAACGATTCACCTGGGCAGCATCGGCGATCTTCTCCTGCACGGTGCGGGGCGTGCCCGGCGTGCCGAAGACCTTGAACCGGGTGCCGGAGTTGCCGTAGGCCCACGACGGGACCTCGATCGCCTGGCCCTCGAGGAGCGGCGCAATCTGCTGGAACGTTGTCATCTCACTTCGTCTCTGTGCTGGTGTTCGCGGCCGCGAGCTGGTCCTCCAGGTGGAAGACCTCCTCGAGCTCCTGGAAGCCCTCGTCCGGCGCCTGGTCCTGGTCCTCGAAGAGGTCGCCCATCTCGGCCTGCCAGCGCGCGTTGACCTCACGCGCGGCCATGGCGGCCTGGGCGGCCTCGAGGGACTCGGTCTCCAGGTAGCCGATGAGCAGCCCGTCAGGGCGGAGGAACAGCGAGTAGTTGTGCCACCCGGTCTCGTGCAGGGCCTGCAGCATCTCGGGCCACACCGCCGCGTGGCGGCGCTTGTACTCCTCGATGCGGTCGGGCCTCACCTGGGAGTGGAAGCACACCCGTCTCATCTGTTCCTCGTTCCTGGGGTCGTGCCTGCCGGGACCTGGAGGGACCCCGGCAGGCACGGGTCCAAAGTGACGACTCGACTCAGAAGTCGAAGTCGCCGATGTTGTCGGCGTTGAAGACGAACGGGTCGCCCAGGAGCACCTCGCCGTTGTCGCCGACGGTGTACTCGCCGAGCTCGCCGGCCTCGAAGGTGTCGCCCTTCTTGCCCTCGATGTCGCCGTCGATCAGGGCCTTGGCCGCGAAGGCGGCCAGGTAGCCCAGGTCCTCCGGGTTCCACAGCGCGAACGCCGTGACGGTGCCGTTCTCGACGTACTCACGCATCTGGTTGGGGGTGCCCAGACCGGTCAGCGCGACCTTGCCCTTCGACTTGGAGGTCGAGAGGTAGCGAGCGGCCGCCGCGATGCCGACGGTGGTCGGCGACACGATGCCCTTGAGGTTCGGGTGCGACTGCAGCAGGGCCGCGGTCTTGTCGAACGACGTCTGGTCGTCGTCGTCGCCGTAGACGGTGTCGACGAGCTTGATGTTCGGGTGGTTCGCGGCGAGCTCCTTCTCCATGAGCTCGATCCACGCGTTCTGGTTGGTCGCGTTGGCCGCGGCCGACAGGATCGCGATCTCGCCGGAGTCACCGATCTGCTCGGCGATCAGGTCGACCTGCGCCTTGGCGATGCCCTCGGACGACGCCTGGTTGACGTAGATGTCGCGGCAGTCGGCCTCGGTGTCGGAGTCGAACGTCACGATCTTGACGCCGGCGTCGCTGGCCTCGTTGAGCGCGTCGCAGATGGCCTTGGGATCGTTGGCCGAGACGACCAGCGCGCCCACGCCCTGCTGCGCGGCGGTGTTGATGAAGGGCACCTGCGCGTCCGGGGTGGCGGTGTCGGGACCGACCTCCTCGAACTTTCCACCGAACTCCTCGACGGCCTTCTTGCCGCCGGCGTCGCTCGTGTCGAAGTACGGGTTGCCCAGGTTCTTCGGCAGGAAGGTCACCGAGGCGTCGCCGCCACCGTTGCCGTTGCTGCCGCTCTCGTCGTCCGAACCGCAGGCGGTCAGCGCGAGGCTGGCGGTGAGGGCGAGCGCGGTGAGCGCGGCCGTCCGCCGGTTGATGAACTTCATCGTTCTTACCCTTCTGTCGTGCTGCTGGTGCCGGACTGAGCCCGGCTGGTGGAGGGGCGGGAGCCCCGTGTCCTCGAGCGGACCTGGCCCGAGACCCAGCCGAGGAGGTTCGTGGAGATCACCGAGAGCACGAGGAGCACTCCGATGACGATGTTGATGACGTTGACCGTCTGGCCCTCCAGGCGCATCGCGCTGGAGATGACGCCGATCAGCAGGACGCCGGCGACGACGCCGTGCAGCGCGCCGCGTCCGCCGAAGATCGACACGCCGCCCAGCAGGACGGCCGCGATCACCTGCAGCTCCATGCCGTTGGCGTTGTCGCCGCGGGCGCTGCCGAAGCGCAGCGTGAAGTACACGCCGGCCAGGGCCGAGACCGCGCCGGCCAGCAGGAAGAGCCACAGCTTGGTGCGGGCCACGTCGACGCCGGCGAACTGCGCCGCCTCGTCGTTGAGGCCGATGTCGTAGACACCGCGGCCGAACGGCGAGAAGTGGAGCAGCAGCACGAAGCCGAGGAGCAGCACCAGGAACGGGATGAGGATCATCGGGTAGGGCTGGCCCTCGATGATGCGCTCCTTGGACAGGTCGGTCCACTTCTCGGGGAAGTCGGTCTTCGCCGTCGTGCCGAGGATGCCGACCGCGATGCCGCGGTACAGCGCGAGCGTGCCGATCGTGACCGCCAGCGAGGGCAGTCCGACGTACGCGACCAGGAAGCCGTTGAAAGCGCCGCAGACCGCGCCGACCGCGATGGCGATGAGCGCCGCGACCGGGACCGACAGGCCGCCGTCCTGGACCAGGACGCCCACCAGGACGCTGGACAGTCCCACCACGCTGGCGACCGACAGGTCGATCTCGCCGGTGATGATGATGAGCGTCATCGGCAGCGCGATCAGCAGCAGCGGCGCGACGTCCAGGAACAGGTAGTACAGCGTCAGCGGGCTGTCGAAGTTCGCGACGTTGCCCATCGACCAGGCGTACACGGCCACGACGAGGGCGATGATCGCCATCTCGCGGGTCAGCAGGGTGCGCTTCCACCACGGCTGGGCGTAGGCGTCGTACGTGCGCGCCTGGCCGTCGGGACGGGTGAGGACGGGGGTGCTCATGCGTGGTCCCTCTCTTCCACGAGCTTGCGTTCCTGACGGGCCGAGAGCACCCGGTCCAGGACGATCGCGCCGATGATCAGGGCGCCGACGACGGCGCGCTGCCAGAAGTCCTGGATGCCGATGACCGGCAGGGCGCGGTTGATGGTGACGAGCAGGAACGCGCCGATGGCCGCGCCCCACACGGTGCCCGCGCCGCCGAAGATGGCGACGCCACCGATGACGGCCGCGCCGACGGCCTGGAGCTCGATGCCCACGCCGGCGCCGGAGCTGACCGTGCCGTAGCGAGCGGCGTAGACGACGCCGGCCAGGCCGGCGAGCGCGCCGGACAGCACGAACGCGGCCAGGATGCGGCGGGTGACCGGCAGGCCGTACAGCGTCGCGGCGTCCGGGTCGGAGCCGATGGCGTACAGCTCCCGGCCGCCGCGGTGGCTGTGCAGGTAGTAGCCGACGATCGCCAGCACGGCGAGCGCGATGATCGTGAGGATCGGGATGCCCAGGATCGAGGACGTGCCCAGGTCGAGGAAGCCGGGCGGCATGTCCGAGGCGGTGATGCGGTCGCTGCCGGCCCACGACAGGAAGATGCCGCGGTAGATGTACATCGTGCCCAGCGTGATGACGAGGGCCGGGACGCGGCCGAAGGCCACCAGCACGCCGTTGACCAGGCCGAGCACGGCACCCATGGCCAGGCCGGCCAGGAAGACCACCACGATCGGCAGGTCCGGGTAGGTCGAGAACAGCTTGCCGGTCAGGTAGGCGGTGAGGCCGAGCGTGGAGCCGACCGACAGGTCGACGCTGCGGGTGATGATGACCGCCGTCTGGCCCACCGCGAGCAGCAGCAGGATCGACGGGGTGACCAGCAGGTCGCGGAAGTTGTCGCCGCCGAACAGGAAGCTGGGGCTCTTCAGCGTCGTCAGCACGACGACCAGCACCAGGACCGCGGCCACCGCGATCTCGCGCGAGCGCAGGGCGTTGCTCAGCCCGCGCACGAAGGCGCTCTGGCGCGACCCGGCCTCCGGGCGCTGCGCTTCGGTCGTCGTGCTCATGCGGACACCTCCGTGAAGGAGAAGGAACGGTACGTAGGCGTCGTCATGAGGAGCCCTTCGCTCACTCGCTGGCGCTCGCTCATGCCTTGATCTCCTCGGTGGTGCTGGCGCCACGGGTGGCGGCGTGCATGACCTTCTCGGGCGTCGCCTCGGCGCGGTCGAGCTCGGCGGTGATCTGTCCCTCGCACACGACGAGGACGCGGTCGGCCATGCCGAGCACCTCGGGCAGCTCGGAGCTGATCATGAGGATCGCCATGCCCTGGCCGGCCAGCTCGGAGAGCAGGCGGTGCACCTCGGACTTGGTGCCGATGTCGATGCCGCGGGTCGGCTCGTCGATGATCAGCAGCTTCGGGTTCGTCGCCAGCCACTTGGCGATGACGACCTTCTGCTGGTTGCCGCCCGACATCGTCGACGCGGCCATGTCGAGGGCGTTGGTCTTGACCTCGAGCTTGGACGCCCACGGGCCGGCGGCCTTGTTCTCGGCGCCCGAGGTCAGCAGGCCGCCCTTGGTGAGGCGGCGGCGGATGACCGAGGCGACGTTGCGGGCGACGGACTCCTCGACGACCAGGCCCTGCTTGCGGCGGTCCTCGGCGACGAAGGCGATGCCCGAGCCGATGGCCGCGCGCGGACGGTTGGCCGGGACCGGCTTGCCGTTCATCGTCACCGTGCCGGCGTCGTACTTGTCGACGCCGAAGACCGCGCGGGCGATCTCGCTGCGGCCAGCGCCGACGAGGCCGGCCAGGCCGACGATCTCACCGGCACGCACCTGGAAGGTGACGTCGTGGAAGGTGCCGGCCGACGACAGGCCCTGGACGTCCAGGACGACGTCGCCGAGCGGCGCGGGGGTCTTGGGGAACAGCTCGGCGACCTCGCGACCGACCATGAGGGCGACGAGCTCGTCGTTGGTCGTCTCGGCGATGGCGTTGGTGCCGACGTACTCGCCGTCGCGCATGACCGTGACGGTGTCGCACAGGGCGAAGACCTCGTCGAAGCGGTGCGAGATGAACACCAGGCCGCGGCCCTCGTCGCGCAGGCTGCGCGCGATGGTGAACAGCCGCTCGACCTCGACGCCGGACAGGGCGGCGGTGGGCTCGTCCATGATCAGCAGGCTCGCGTCGAGCGAGATGGCCTTGGCGATCTCGATGACCTGCTGGTCGGCGATGGACAGGCCGCGGGCCGGACGACGCGGGTCGATCTGCACGCCGAGGCGCTCGAACAGCGAGAGCGCCTCCTCGTGCATGCGCGCCCGGTCGATGCGGCGGCCGGCACCCAGCGGCTGGCGGCCCATGAAGATGTTCTCGGTGACCGACAGGTCAGGGAACAGCGTGGGCTCCTGGTAGATGACCGCGATGCCGGCGGCCTTCGAGGAGGCGGTCGAGCCGAAGTCGACGTCCTCGCCCTGGAAGCGGAAGGTGCCGGAGTCGCGACGGTGCACGCCGGCGACGATCTTGACCAGCGTCGACTTGCCGGCGCCGTTCTCGCCGATGAGGGCGTGGATCGATCCCGCCTGCACGGCGAGGCTGCCGGAGCGCAGCGCGGCGACCGAGCCGAAGGACTTGCGGACGTCCTGCAGCTCCAGCACCGGGGTGGTGGCGGGGGCCGGACCAGCCATGCATCGCTCCTTTGAAACGTTTTAATCGAGCACGGGAAATGTATGTGACCGTCATCACGGACGTCAACCGCCCGGAGGAACCAATTTGTCGCGAGTCGGCAATCCGCCCGTCATCTCGGCCAAATATCGTGACCCCGCCTGCGTGTCGAAGGCGTGATCGTTGACACATGCACCCTGAACCGTTTCAATCAGGCGAGCCTCGGAGGGAGGGCCCGTGAGTCCTGCAGCACGTCGACCGGCAAGCCCCACAGCATCCGTCAAGGACGTCGCCGCGGCCGCCGGGGTCTCCCTCGGCACCGTCTCGAACGTGCTGAACCGACCCGACCGCGTCGCCGCCGGCACCCGGGAGCGGGTGGAGCGGGCGATGAACGAGCTGGGCTTCGTGCGCAACGAGTCCGCCCGGTCGCTGCGCTCGGGCCGTTCCCGGACGCTCGCCTACGTCATGCTCGACGCCGGCAACCCCTTCTTCACCGACGTCGCCCGCGGCAGCGAGGGCCCGGCCGACGACGGCGACCTCTCGCTCTTCCTGTGCAACAGCGACAACCGCGCCGGCCGCGAGGCCGCCCACCTGGAGCACCTCGAGCAGCAGCGCGTGCAGGGCATCCTCATCACGCCGGTCGACCCCGACAGCCCGACCCTCGACGCCGTCGTCGAGCGCGGCACTCCCCTGGTCATCGTCGACCGCACGCGCACCGACGATCGCATCTGCTCGGTGGCCGTCGACGACGTCCTGGGCGGTCGCCTGGCCGTCGAGCACCTCATCGACCAGGGCCACACCCGGGTCGCGTTCGTCGGCGGGCCCACGTCCATCGGTCAGGTCGCCGACCGGCTCGAGGGCGCCCGTCGCGCCTGGGCCGACGCCGAGCTGCCCGAGGACGACCTCACGCTCGTCCACACCGACTCGCTGACCGTGGCCGCCGGCCGGGAGGCGGGCGAGCGCATCGCCGGGCTCGCGTCGACCCGGCGGCCGACGGCCGCGTTCTGCGCCAACGACCTGATCGCGCTCGGGCTGCTGCAGCAGGCCACGCGCGCCGGGCTCGCCGTGCCCGATCAGCTGGCCATCGTCGGCTACGACGACATCGAGTTCGCCGCGGCCGCGGCCGTGCCGCTCACGTCCGTGCGCCAGCCGCGTCACGAGCTGGGGCGGACCGCCGCGCTGCTGGTGCTGGACGAGTCGAGCAACCCCCAGCACGTCCACCAGCAGCTGACGTTCGAGCCCGAGCTCGTCGCCCGCACGTCCACCCTCGGCTGACTTTGCTCCCTGAGCCTGTCGAAGAGACGTCCTCTCGACAGGCTCGAGGACCCCACCGCTCCCTGAGCCTGTCGAAGGGGCCTACCGCACCGCCCGCTCCCCTGCCGCGGGCTCGGGTGCCACGGCTCCCCCGCGCACGCGACGCGAGATCGCCCAGCCGAACAGCGCGGCGAGGACGTACATGACGATCGAGTAGACGGCGCTGGGGATCGCGACCTCGGTGCTGTCCAGGACGCTCAGCGCGATCGTCATGGCCACCGTGGTGTTGTGGATGCCGACCTCCATCGAGCTGGCGATGGCCTGGCGCTCGTCCAGCCGCATGACCCGGGCGCCGAGGTAGCCGATGGTCAGGCTGGCCAGGCAGAACAGGGCGACGACCAGGCCGACCTGCTCGACGTACTCGGCGATGTTCTCGCGCTCGCCCAGGATCGCGCCCACGGACACGAGCACCAGCACGACGATCGAGAAGATGCGCACCGGCTTGTCCGCACGCGCCGCGAACGCCTCGGACCGGCTGCGCACGACCATGCCGATCGCGACCGGCACCAGGACGATCGCGATGACCTGCACGACCTTGGTCAGCTGCAGGCCCAGCTCGCCGTCGGCGTCGAAGTGGTTGATCGCCAGGTTGGTGATGAGCGGGATGGAGACGGCCGCGAGCACCGAGTTGATCGCGGTCAGCGTCACGTTCAGCGCCACGTCGCCGCGGAACAGGTGGCTGAACAGGTTGGCGGTGGTGCCGCCTGGGGACGCGGCGAGCAGCATCACGCCGACCGCCAGCAGCGGGTCGACGTCGAACGCGGTGACGAGCCCGAAGGCCACGACCGGCAGCACCAGCACCTGCAGCACGAGCGCGACCACGACCGCGCGGGGCGAGCGCGCGACGCGCTGGAAGTCGGCGACCGTCAACGACAGGCCGAGGCCGAACATGATGATCGCCAGGGCGATCGGCAGGCCGACGGTGATGAGGGCGGAGTCGTTCATCGGGTCCTCCAGGGGCTCGGATGACCGAAGGATGGCAGTGGCCCGGGTCACACGACGCGCTACCGTTCGGGTGACCCGAGCGAGGAGGCCCCGTGTCCGGTGGCGACTGGAAGGACATGTTCGGCGCTGCGTGCGCCGGCGACCTCGACACCCTGCGCCACCACCTGGCCGCGGGCGTCGATCCCGACTACGTCCATCCCGAGTACCAGTCGACCGCGCTCGTGGCGTGCCTGCTGGAGCGCCAGGGCGCCGCGGCGGACGTCCTGCTCGACCACGGGGCCTCCCCCGTGCTCGTGTCGCCGCTGGAGGGGCAGACGCCGGTCGAGGCGGCCCGGCAGGTCCGGCTGGCCGCCGTCGAGCAGCGGCTGCGCGCGATGGGCGCCCCCGACCCCGCACCCGCCGAGTCCGGACGTGGCGGCTGGTTCGGCCGGCTCTCACGCTCGTAGCCGCGCGTCCGTCCCCGGCCCGTGCCACGATCGGCACATGGCCCGCACGATCGCGACGAACACCCGAGTCGACCTGCCCGAGCTGCTGGAGTTCGTCCGGCCGCGGCACCGCTTCGTCCTCATCACCGAGCGGGCCGACGGCACTCCGCAGGCGTCCCCGGTGAGCGGCGGTGTCGACGCGTCCGGACGGCTCGTGGTCGCGACCTACCCCGAGCGGGCCAAGACCCGCAACGCGCGCCGGCGTCCGTGGGTGAGCGTCGTGGTGCTGTCGGACGAGTGGAACGACGCCTGGGTGCAGGTCGACGGACCGTGCGAGGTGCTCGACGCGTCCGAGGGTGACGAGGCGCTGGACGCGTTCGTCGACTACTTCCGCAGCATCGCCGGCGAGCACCCGGACTGGGACGAGTACCGCCGGGCGATGGTCGACCAGGGCAAGTCGCTGCTGCGGGTCACGCCCGAGCGCTGGGGCCCGGTGGCGACCGGCGGCTTCCCCGCCCGGCTCGCGTAGCGACGCGCGGCGGCGATTTTTCTCCGTCGTCGCCGGAAGAAGGTACGGTTCGCACGACGGCTCGGGGGAACGAGCTCGTCGTTCGTCCTGACCCGGAGGTCCCCTTGAGCTCGTCGTTCACCCGCGCCCTGTGCGGCACCGTGGTCGCGGCCCTGCTGCCGCTCACCGCGATGTCGCCGCTGTCCGCCGCCGAGGAGCCGTCCGCCGACGCTCCCGTCGAGGTCGACGGCCTGACGCCCACCGAGGTGGCCGACGAGGTCGAGCGCACCGGCAACCCGGTCGTCGCCATCCTCGACGACGGTGACGACCTCACCATCAAGACGTACGACGCCGACGACGCCGACGAGGCCCGCGACGTGGCCGAGAAGCTCGAGAAGAACGACGACCTCGTCGCCCTCGACGTCGACCAGCGCGTGCGCGGCGCCGACTCCGAGGTGAAGATCCTGGGCGACCACGCCGGGAGCGGCGCCGAGAACTGGAAGCAGTACGCGCTCGACCGCACCGGGGCCCGCACGGCCTTCAACATCGGCACCCGCTCGGTCAAGGTCGCCGTGGTCGACACCGGCGTCGACGCCGCCCACCCCGACCTCGCCGGCCGGGTGCTGAACGGCGCCGAGTTCCTCGACCGCAACACCGGTCACCGCGGACGCGTCGACGACCACGGTCACGGCACGCACGTCGCCGGCATCGTCGGCGCGCTGCACAACAACGCCGGCGTCGACGGCTTCGCCACCCACGTCCAGATCCTCCCGGTCAAGGTCCTCGACAAGCAGAACCTCGGCTGGACGAGCGACTTCGCCCAGGGCATCATCTGGGCCGCCAACAACGGCGCCCAGCTGATCAACGTGAGCCTCACCAGCACCGGCCGCGACGCCGCGGTCCTCGCCGCCGTGCGCCACGCCCGCCGCAAGGGCGCGCTGGTCATCGCCGCGGCCGGCAACGACGGCGCCGGCGCGCCGGTCTCGTACCCGGCCGCGCACCCCGAGACGATCTCGGTCGCGTCCACGAACCAGTCCGACTACTGGGCCAACTTCTCCAGCGTCCGGGGCGACGTCGACATCGCCGCGCCGGGCCAGGACATCATCTCGCTGTGGCCGAACCAGCGCGTGGCCGTGCTGAGCGGCACCTCGATGGCGGCTCCGGCGGTCACCGGCGCCATCGCCTCGCTCATGTCGACCGGCATCACCGCGAACCAGGCGTACAGCGCGCTCGTCGCCAGCGCGAAGGACATCGCCGGCGGCCGCATGGGTCTGTCGTTCGGCACCGACCCGTACACCGGCATCGGACGCATCGACGTCGCGGCCGCGACCAAGCCCGTCGTCTCCTTCCTCGGCTCGGTCGGCCGCACGTACACCGCGGGCACGACGGCGCGCATGCAGGTGCGCGTGTCGCACCTGGGCCGTCCGCTGGCCAACCGCGCGGTCACCATCCGCACGTCCACCGGTCGCACCGCGAACGTCCGCACGGGTGCCAACGGCCAGGCCGCGTTCAACGTCCCGCTGCTGCGCGGCACCACGATCGAGGCCCGCACGGCCGGCATCGCGGCGCGACGCACCACGTTCGCCCGGGTCCAGCCGCACGCCCGCGTGAAGCTGAAGAAGTACAAGGCGTCCTCGCAGCGCAAGTACCGCAAGGTGCGCCTCACGATCGCCCGTCCGGCGCGTCAGAAGGTCGTCGTCCAGGTCAAGAACGGCCGCCGCTGGAAGACGGTCAAGAACGCCCGCCTCGGCGCGACGACCCGCGCGAAGACGTACTCGTGGAAGGTGAACGCTCGCTCGTCCAAGAAGCGCTACGTTCGCGTGAAGATCTACGCCGGCGGCGGGCTCGTCTCCCGCACGATCACCGTCAAGGGCTGACCCGCCCCGACGAGGAAGGGTCCCGGACCGCTCGGTCCGGGGCCCTTCGCCGTCCCTGGGTCAGCGCGGTGCCCCGCGGCGAGGTGCGACCGTGACGCGCACTCCGTCGACCCGCGCGTCGAAGCGAGCCCTGATGTCAGCCACCTCCCGGGGGACGAGCGCGTCCCGCATCCCGGTCAGCACCTCGGTCACGAGCACCTCCAGGCGCGGCCCGAGACCGGGCGCCACGGCGAGCTCGATCGTCACCGAGCGGGCCTCGGGCAGGTGCGCGGCCTCGACGGCGGTCGCGGCGTTCTGCATGAGGTCGCCGTGCGGCGCGACGTCCAGGACGACCGACGGGGTGACCGGCCGTGCTCGTCGGGGACCGGCCGCGTGCGTCGGCGGGGGCGGCGCCACGACGTAGCCCTCCGCGAACGTTCCGTAGACCTGCAGGACGTCCGGGCTCGTGTGCCACAGCCAGGCCAGGTGCGCGCACAGGACGGCGTCGATCTCGTCCTCGACCGCCTCGAGGTGCATGTGCCGCGTGGCCCCCTCGACCGCGGCTCGCAGGTGCAACCAACGCACGTTCTCGGCCAGCCGGAGCGGCTCGATCGTCTCCATGTGCTCGACCAGCGTGGTGAACGTGTCGCGGCGCGCCTCGGGGGTGCGTCCCCGGCTGGACTTGTAGGGCAGGACGGTCGGCAGCTCGAACAGCGCGACCATCGCGGGGTGCGGGTAGACCTCGATGCACACCGGCTCACCGGGCGCCCCGTGCCGTGCAGGGTCCATGGACCAGCCCATCGCCCGCGCGAGCGTCTCGCCCCGGGGCGGGTCGAACCAGGGCCGTGAGCGGTTGGCGGGGTACGGACCGGCCCCGTACGCGCCGAACGAGCGCTGCACCTCGTTCTCCCCCGGACGCTGGCCCGCGGCGTTCGGGACGATCAGGGGCGCATCCACCGCCGCGACGAGCACCTCACCCTGGTCGCCGACCCAGCCGACGATCTCCGCGTCCGTCCGCACCGTCGCGGAATCGAGCAGGCGCCCATCGACGTCCACGACGGCCAGTCCGGTGCGGTTCCGGTCGGACCACGCCAGGTCGATCCCGACGAAGCGCGACTGACTCACCAGGCGTCCACGGGGCGGTGGCTGCCCTGCAGGCGGCCGTCGCGGTCGGCGGCGTCGAGCAGGCGGGTGAGGACGAAGCGGGTCTCGGCCGGGTCGATGACGTCGTCGATCTCGAAGTGGCGCGCGACGTTGAGAGCGGACGCGTGGGACTGGGCGTAGGCGACCATCTCCTGCACCGCGGCCTCGCGCTCGGCGTCGTCCTCGATCGCCTCCAGCTCCTTGCGCATCGACAGCCGCACCGCACCCTCGAGTCCCATCGCGCCGAGATGGGCGCCCGGCCACGCGAGCGTCATGAGCGGCTCCCGGGTGCTGCCGCCGAGCATCGCCTGCGCGCCGAGCCCGTAGCCACGGCGCAGGACGACGCCGACCAGCGGGACGGTCAGGCGTGCCCCGGCGATGAGCAGCCGCGACGTGTGGCGCACCATCGCCGTCCGCTCCGCCTCCGGGCCGACCATCATCCCGGGGGTGTCGACGAGCGAGACGACGGGGAACCCGTACGCGTCGCACAGCTGCAGGAACCGCGCCGCCTTGTCGCCGGCGTCCGCGGTGATCGCGCCGGCGGTGTGCCGGGTGTCGTTGGCGACGACGCCGACGGTGCGTCCCTCGATCCGTCCCAGCGCGGTGAGCAGCTCGGGGGCGAAGTCCGGACGCAGCACGGTGACGGTGTCCTCGTCGCACAGCGTCTCCACGATCGGCAGCACGTCGTACGCCCGCCGCTCCCCCTCGGGCACGGCGTCGCGCAGCGCGTGCTGGTCGGGCTCCGTCCAGGTCTCGGCGCGCCCGAGGAAGTACCCCAGCAACGTCCGCGCCGCCGGCACGACGTCCTCGCTGGACGTCGCCACGTCGACGACGCCGTTGGCGGTCATGACGTCGATCGGACCGACCTCGGACGCCGCGAAGTCGCCGAGTCCTCCCCCGGCGATCATCGCCGGCCCGCCCATGCCGAGGGAGGCGCGGTCGCTGGCGACGATGAGGTCCGAGCAGCCGGCGATCACCGCGTTGCCGGCGAAGCAGTTGTCGTCCACCACGGCGATGCGCGGCACCGTGCCCGACAGCCGCGCCCACTCCGCGAACGTCGTGGCGTGCAGGCCCGAGACCATCGGCAGGTCGACGTCGCCCGGACGTCCGCCGCCGCCGGCCGCGAAGAACACCGTCGGCAGCGCGAGCCGCTCGATCACCTCGAACAGCCGGTCGGTCTTGGTGTGCCCGCGGAAGCCCTGCGTGCCGGCCATGACGAGGTAGTCGTACGAGAGCACCGCGACCTGCTGGCCGTCGATCGTCGCCAGGCCGCCGACGATGCCGTCCGCGACGCTGCGGTCGAGCAGCTCGTCCACGCTGCGGCGCTGCTCCTGCGCGGCGGTGACGTAGCGGCCGTACTCGACGAAGCTGCCCTCGTCGACGAGCTCGCCGATCAGCTCGCGGGCCGTCCGTCCACCACGGTCGTGCAGCCTCGCGACCGCCTCGGGACGCGCCGCGTCCTCGGTCAGCGCGCGGCGGGCCAGCAGGTCCAGGAGCTCGGGTCGGATCGACATGTCCCGCATCCAAGCAGAGCCGCTGGTCAGGCCCCTCTACGCTCGCGGCATGGCCACCGTCATCCTCGTCCGGCACGGACGCACCACCGCGAACGCCAGCGGCACCCTCGCCGGACGCACCGCCGGCGTCGAGCTCGACGAGACCGGACGCGACCAGGTCGCCCGCACCGGCAAGCGGCTCGCGGACGTCCCGCTGGTCGAGCTGGTCACCAGCCCGCTGGAGCGTTGCCGCCAGACCGCCGCGGCCGTCGCCATGCACCAGTCCGAGGCGACGCAGGCGACCCTCGAGGACGCGCTCACCGAGGCCGACTACGGCGACTGGCAGGGCGGCTCGCTGGCCGACCTGGCCCAGCACGACCTGTGGCCGGTCGTGCAGAACCAGCCGTCCGCGGTCGTCTTCCCCGGCGGCGAGTCGATGGTGTCGATGCAGTCCCGCGCGGTCGAGGCGGTCCGCCGCCGTGACGCCGAGATCGAGGCCCAGCACGGGCCGAACGCGGTCTGGGCCGCGGTGAGCCACGGCGACATCATCAAGGCCGTCCTGGCCGACGCGCTGGGCATGCACCTGGACGCGTTCCAGCGCATCGGCGTCGACCCGGCGTCCGTCTCGATCGTCCGCTACACCAGCGCCCGGCCCTACGTCGTCGCGATGAACACCCACGCCGGCGACCTCTCGTGGCTCGCCGCCAAGCCGTCCGGCGAGGACGCCGCGGTGGGCGGCGGCGCGGGCCCGGCGGCGCCCGTTGACGAGCGCTCCTAGAGTGGGGCCCATGGCACCGATCGTCCACGAGTTCGACTGGCCTGACCGTTTCGTCGTCGGCACCGTCGGAGTCCCCGGGGCGCGCACGTTCTTCCTGCAGGCCCGCGACGGACAGCGCGTCGTCAGCGTGTCGGTCGAGAAGGAGCAGTCGTTCGCCCTCGCCGAGAAGATCGACGAGGTGCTGGACGAGCTCATGACCGAGGACGGCAATCCCTACAGCATCCCCGCGCTCGCCGACGAGGCACTCGTGGACGAGGACCCGCTCGACACCCCGATCGACGAGGCGTTCCGCGCCGGCGCGATGAGCCTGGGCTGGGACCCGGCCACCGGGCAGGTCGTCATCGAGGCGTTCCCGATCGTCGAGGTCGAGGTCGAGAGCCTCGAGGAGCTCGACGAGATCATCGACCTGCCCGAGTCGCTGCCCGAGCAGGTCATGCAGGTCCGCATCCCGGTGGGCGCCGCCCGCGCGTTCACCAAGCGCACGCGGGACGTCGTCGCGTCCGGCCGGCCGATCTGCTCGCTGTGTGGGCTGCCGATGGACGAGGGGCACGTCTGCGAGCTGCCCGACGGCTTCCGGTGACCGTTCCCGGCGACCTGCTCGAGGGCGAGCTCGTCCTGCAGGGCCGCATCATGCCGGCGTCCAACGCGACGTTCCTGGCCACGATCGGCGACGTGCAGGTGGTCTACAAGCCGGTCGCCGGCGAGCGTCCGCTGTGGGACTTCCCCGACGGCACGCTGGCCCAGCGCGAGGTCGCCGCGTACCTGGTCTCCGAGGCCACCGGCTGGGACGTCGTCCCGCCCACGTGGCTGCGCGACGGCCCGCACGGCGTCGGCATGGTGCAGCGCTGGATGGACGCCGACCCCGAGCAGGAGGCGGTCACCGTCGTCCGCGCCGGTGAGCTGCCCGAGGGCTGGCACCACGTCATGGACGGCCTGGACGAGGACGAGGAGGTCGTCTCGGTCGTCCACGAGGAGTCGGCCGCGCTGCGCCGCATAGCCGTGCTGGACGTCGTCATCAACAACGCCGACCGCAAGGGCGGGCACGTGCTGGAGATGCCCGGCGGGCACCGGCACGGCGTCGACCACGGCGTCTCGCTGCACGCCGAGCACAAGCTGCGCACCGTCCTGTGGGGCTGGATCGGGCAGCCGCTCACCGACGAGGAGCGCGCGGGCGTCGAGCGCGTCCGCGAGGCGCTGGACGACGGTCTCGCCCGGACGCTCCAGGACTACCTCACCGGCGCCGAGGTCGAGGCGCTGCTGGCCCGGTGTGACGTCCTGCTGGACGCCGGCGTGTTCCCGGCTCCGAGCGGATCGATGCCGCCCGTCCCGTGGCCCCCGTTCTGACCCCCGCGCTCTGAGCCTGCGACCCCCGCTCCGTGAGCTCGTCGCCCCCGCTCCTTGAGCTCGTCGAAGGGGCAGCGGTCCGTCGCAGGCTAGGCGGTGGGTCGTTCGGCGGCGAGGCGCTCGATGCGGCGCAGCGCGACCTCCAGCACCGGCAGGTAGGCCGGTGCCCACAGCGGCGCGGTCATGCGGACGACGCAGCCGCCGAGCACGGGCTCGACCTCGTGGGTGGTGGCCGGGACGCCGGCGACGCTCCACGACCAGCAGTGCTCGGGGTCGACGTAGGTGACCTCGAACGGCAACGGGACGCCGACCGGCGTCCACACGGTGCCGCGGGCGCCCTCGACCACGGCACCGCCGTCGATCTCGGCACGCTTGACCGTCGGGCCCCACAGCGGCCACGCGTCGGTGTCGGTGAGCAGGTGCCAGACGGCCTGCGGCGGCACGCGCATGTGCCGCTGCGCCGTCCAGCGTCCGGCCTTCAGCGCGACCATCAGTCGGCCGACGCCGTCAGCCGGTACTGCTGTCGGGGCGGTTGCGACGGCAGCTCCACGGACACGACCGCCCCGGCCGCCTCGAGGATCGACAGGCGGGCGCGGACGTCGTCCAGCGGCGCGCCGACGGCCTCGGCTACCAGCTGCGGCTCGCGTCCGCCGTCGGCGAGGGCGTGCAGGATCGCGTCGTCGAGCTCCATGCCACGACCGTAGGCGCAGTCCGCTCCCTGAGCCTGTCGAAGGGAGCCTGTGGAAGGGACCGCCGGACCGTCAGTCCGTGGCGGTGGTCGCGGGCGCGCCGTAGATCATGTCGGCGTACTCGCGGTGGTGGCCGATCCAGCCCTTGATGAACGGGCACAACGGCAGCACGCGGCGGGTGCCGTCGGCGCGGACGTCGTCGAGCGCGAAGCGGGCGATCTTGGACCCGACGCCCTGGCCCTCGAACTTCTTGTCGACCTCGGTGTGGGTGAAGACGATGAGCTCGTCGGTGAGCTGGTACTCGGCGAACCCGGCGCGCACGCCGTCGATCCACGCCTCGTAGCGGCTCCGCTCGGTGTTGTGCACGGTCTCGATCTCAGCCATGGCTAGAACCTACCGCTGCCTCGACACCCACCGACGTGGCCGGGCGAGCCGGTCTCAGACCTCGCGCCGCCACCGCAGCAGGGCCGCGCCCAGAACGACGAGCAGGGCTCCCCCGGCCAGGATCCCCAGGGCCGGTCCACCCGCAGCCGGCAGCACGTCGGTCGCCTCCCCGGCGCCCTCGACGGTGATGTCGAGGGAGTCGCGGTAGGTGTTGCCCGCGGTGTCCCGCACCGAGAACTCGACGGTCGCGACGCCGGAGAAGCCCTCGCCCGGCGTGAAGGTCACCGCGCCATTTCCGCGCACGCCCCAACCGCCGACCGTGTCGACGTCCAGGTCACGGACGCACGCGGCGGCACCGTCGACGGGATGCGGGTCGCCGTCCACGAGCACCGTGTCGGTCAGCAGGCACACGCTGCCCGGCACGAGCTTCGCGCCCACGGCGGGCGTGACGAGTGACAGCACGTCCACCGTGACCGACCCGCCCGCGTCGACGCGTCCGGTGCTCGGCGCGGAGTGGCCGGCCGCCGCGACCACCGTGACCGTGAGGCTCGCCCAGGCGGAGTTGCCCGACGAGTCGGTCACCGCGTATGGGACGACGGCAGTGTCACCGGCGAACGTCGGCTCGGGGTCGAGCACGACGGCACCGCGGTCGGTGGCGCGCCAGACGCCTTGGCCGGGCACCGTCAGCGTGCGCTGGTCGGCGGTCAGCACGCTGCCCGCGGGCAGGTCCGCGGACGTCCGCAGGCGCACCGGGGACGCGGCCCAGTCACCGGCCGAGCCGTCGGCCTGCTGGCCCGGCGTGTCATTGCCGAGCGGCTTCAGCGTGACGTCGGTGTCCTGGGCCGTGGTCGCG
This sequence comes from Aeromicrobium sp. IC_218, assembly GCF_004336805.1. GTDB lineage: Bacteria > Actinomycetota > Actinomycetes > Propionibacteriales > Nocardioidaceae > Aeromicrobium. Next base: position 146,519 of record NZ_SJXM01000006.1, on the reverse strand, counting down.
GCGTCGTCCACCGCGACCGGGCCGGGACGCACGCGGACGCGGAGCGTCGCGGTGCTGGTCGTGCCGTTCACGTCCTCGACGCGGTAGGCGACCCGGGTCGTCGTGCCGGTGAAGCCGTCGGCCGGCACGAAACGGACCGTGCCGTCGGCGCGCAGCGTCCAGCGTCCCTCGGCGGGCACGGCGAGCGTGCGGCCCTTGTCGGTGAGCGCGGCGTCGGACGGCTGCCCGGCGGACGGGAAGACGGTCGCGCCGAGCACCAGGGCGGGCGTCACGTCGTCGGTGGTGTCCGACGGGGTGTCGTGGTCGTCCGTGCCCGGGGTGTCGTCGCCGGCGCCGACCAGGTCCACCGGCGTCGCGTAGGCGGTGTCGCACTCGTCGTCGGTGGCGACGGGGACGATCGGGCGCACGCGCACCGTCATCGTCGAGCGCACCCGGTTGCCCAGCGAGTCCTCGACCGCGTAGGTCACGGCGGACGTCGTGCCGTGGAAGCTCGCCGCCGGCTGGAACGTGGCCGTGCCTGCCGCCGGGTCGATGGTCCACGTGCCCTCACCGAGCACGGTCAGCTGCTTGCCGCCGGTCGCGATCGCCGCGCCGGGCTGGCCGGACGCGGTGAACGTCACCGAGCGGGGGTCGAGCGTCCCGGAGTCGCAGCCGGACGGGGTGCCCGCAGCCGAGCACGGACGACCGAGGTCACCCGCGACGTCGTTGGACAGCGGCGCCAGCCCGACGGCGGTGGCCTGCGGGGTCGCGGCATGGTCCGGCGCGGCGAGCGCACCCTGGCCCACCACGACGGTGACGTCGGCGGCGCGGCGGGTCCCGTTGCGGTCGGCGACCGAGTAGCGCACCGGCGTCGCCGTGCCGGTGAAACCGGACTCGGGGGTGAAGCGGAGGCTGCCGTTGCTGCGCACGGTCCAGGTGCCCTCGCCGTCGACGACCAGGGACGTCCCGCCGGCCGTGGCGGACGTCGAGGTGAGCCGGACGCTCGCGGCGTCCAGCGGGGCGGTGGGGTCGCCCCCGGCGTCGTTGGCGAGCACGTCCACGACCACGGACTGGCCCTGGCGCGTCTTGGCACCGTCACCGACGACGACCGGGACGATCGCCGTCACGGTGACCTCGATGGTCGCGGTCGCGGTGTTTCCGGCCTGATCGGTCACCCGGTAGGTCACCGGGGTCGTGGTGCCGGTGAACGCGGGCTCGGGCCGGAAGGTCAGGCGTCCCGTCGTGGCAGCAACGGTGTGCACGCCCTCACCGGCCACGGTCAGGGTGCGTCCGTCGGCGCTCACGATGGCGCCCGCGGGCAGTCCGGACGGCAGCAGGGTCACGGACGCAGGGTCCAGCGCGCCGGCGCTGCCGTCCGCCCGCGGTCCGGCCTCGTCGCCGTGGAGCAGGTCGACGACGACGTCCACGCCCTGCTTGGTCGTGCCGCGGTCGGCGTCGGCGGTGGGCGCCGGACGCACGGTCACGGCGAGCGTCGCGGTGGACGTGAGGCCGTTCTCGTCCACGACCCGGTAGGTCACGCTCGGCGTCGTGCCGACGAAGCCGGCAGCCGGCTCGAAGCGGACGTCGCCGTCGGCGCGGACGGTCCAGGTGCCCTGCGTCGTCACCAGGCGGTGGCCGGCGTCGGTGGCGTCGGCGTGGACCAGCACGGTGTCGGCCGCCACGACGTCGGTGCTGCCGCGGACGTCGTTCACCGCGCCGGGCAGCGCCACGGCGGTCGCGTACGGGGTGCCGACGGCGTCGTTCGTGGCGGTCGGGCCGACGACCTTGTTCGTCGCCGCCGCCGCGTCGCTCGCCGAGGCACTGCCGTTGCCCTTCACCGGGGTGCCGGACGCCGTGGCGGTGTCGGTCAGGTCGGCCGAGGCGGCGACGTGCGCGGCGGTGACCGTCGACGTCGCCGTGCAGGTGGTGGACTCGCCGGCGTCCAGGCGCTGGCCGAGCGCGACCGGCGTGCACGAGGCGGCCGAGAGCCCGGCCAGCGTGTGGCCCAGCGCGAGGGCGTCCAGGTCGACGTTGCCGGCGTTCGTGATCTCGTACGTCCAGGTCAGTTCCTGGCCGACGCGGGTGAACGTGGTGGGCGTGACGGTGGCGTCGACGGTGATCCGCGGGGTCACCGCGCCGACGACGAAGCTGCAGCTGGTCGTCGCCCCGGTGGTGCCGGTCGGCACGGTCACCGGCATCGAGGTGCCGGCCTGCACGGCGCCGGCCTGGCCGGTCGCGGTGTCGACGCAGCGGTAGCCGATCGTGTAGTCGTCCAGGTCGGTCGTGCCGGCGGGCTTGAGCGTGGCGGTGTAGGAGTCACCGGGCAGGACGATCGCCTTGCCCGCCGTCTCGCCGGGGCCGTCCTGCACGCCGCCGTCGGTGCCGGTCGTGGTGCCGCTGGGGAAGGCCGGCGTGCCGTCGTAGTCGCCGCCGACTACCTCGATGGTGAACTGGTCGGTCGGCTTCACGCGCCCCAGCTCGCCCAGGTCGGCCGCGACGGTCAGCGTGCTCGGGCCCGCGCAGGAGGCGAGGTCGGTGCTGGTGACGCCGGACATCGACACGGACGTCACGACCTTGCCGGTCACCGGGTTGACCTTCGTCAGCATCGTCGACTGGCCCAGGTACAGGAAGCCGTCCGAGCCGAAGGCGATGCCGTTGGCCGCCCCGGACAGGGTCGAGGTGGAGATGGAGATCGCCGTGAACGTCTTCTTCGGCGTGCCGGTGGGCAGCTGATCGCCGAGCCGGTAGAGCGTGGTCTCGGTGCTCGACGCGACGAAGTACAGGATGCCGTCGGCGTCGAAGGCGAGGTCGCCGTTGGTGCCGGGCAGGCCGGGTGCGGTGATGGACGCGACCGGGCCGCGGGTGGAGTCGGTGGCCGGGTCGTAGACCCAGAGCACGAGGTTCTTGCTGCTGTCGTAGCCGCCGTAGTAGAACAACCCGTTCTTGAGGTTGATCGCGCCGGCGACCTTGTTGACGCCCGCGTCGACCAGGGCGGTGGTCGAGCTGGTCGCCCCGCTGACCGGGTCGACCTCGACGATCTTGCCGTCGGAGATGTAGATGGCCTGCGCGCCGCCCTTGGAGACGCCGACCTGGTTGGCCGACGTGCTCGTGCCGGTGTGGACCGCGGTGCCGACCGTGCCCGTGGTCGGGTCGACCGGACGGATCTGGCCCGTGGCGCTGTCGGTGAGGTAGAGCGTGTCCAGGCACTTCAGCGCGGTGCCCGCGGCGTGGGCCGCCGGGGCGGCGACGGCGCCCGTCACGACGGCCGCGACGGCGGTCAGCACGACGGCCAGAGCGGCGCTGGCGAGGGGGCGCAGGACGGGACGGGCAGGGCGCGAGCGCCGGACGAGCAGCATGGAGCAGGGGGCCTTTCAGCGGCGGCGGGTCCGCAGCACGGCCCCCGAGACCAGTCCCCCATCGGTCTCCACCGATTCGATCTGAGCGGCCAAACGTCTTTGGCCCGCAACCAAAATGCCAAACGCGCTCCGGGCGCCGAAACGGTTCAGCGCGAGGCGGGAGCGAGACGGGGCGCGGAGCTCTTCAGATGCCCGAAGACGACCGTGCGGTCGTCGGTCTGGAACACCTCGGCGCAGGTCACCAGCGTGATGAGCTCGGCGGCGTCCGTGGGCCCGGTGCCGCCGTCGGGGTTGCGCGGTCGCTCGTCCAGCACCCAGGTGTCGGTGAACGGGACGTCGAGGTCGTGCCCACCGGTGTCGAGCACGTACGTGTAGGTGGCGTCGCGGGTCTCGACCTCGACCTCGTCGCCGGGACGCAGGTCGCGGATGCCGGCGAACGGCTCGCCGTGGGTGACCCGGTGGCCGGCGAGCGCGACGTTGCCGCCCTCGCCCGGCTCGGCGGTGCCGTCCAGGTGCCCGACGCCGGAGGCCAGCACCGTGTCGGACGACCCGCTCAGCACGGGCACCGACCAGTCGTCGCCGAACCGCGGGATCCGCAGGATCGCCGTCGCCTCGCCGAACTCGGTCTCAGCCGTCGGCTGGCCGGACGTCCACGTCTTCTCGAGCGTCGCGGTGACGTCGTCGTGGCGCTGCTGGGACTGCCAGTTCGTGCCCCAGTACTGCCAGCCGAGCCAGCCGAGCACGGACAGGCCCGCGACGACCAGCACCAGCCCGACGATCCTCAGCACACGCCCACCCTGGCACAGCGAGCCCACGGTCGTTGCCCCGTCGAAGCGACCGGTCGTTGAGGCCGTCGGAAGAGCCCGGGACAGGTCAGGCTGGGACGCGTGGGCGCAGCCTCACGTGGCGGACGTGGCGCATCGGTCGCCGGAGCGGATCGATCCGTGCCGGTGGGATCACCTCGACGACGCCGTCCTCGGCCAACCGCGCGGACCAGTCCGAGTCGTGGAGCAGGTGGTGGTGCTGGAAGCAGAACAGCGCGCCGTTGTCGACCGATGTCTCCCCGCCTTCGCTCCACGGCGTGAGGTGGTGAGCCTCGCACCAGGCCGGCGGCCTGTCGCAGCCCTTCCACGAGCATCCGCCGTCCCGTTTCGCCAGGACGGCACGCTGATGGCGATCGTGGAGGCGCTCGCCGCGGCCGAGGTCGAGGGGCTGGGAGTCCCCACCGAGGACCATCGGCAGGATGCTCGCGTTGCAGGCGAGACGTCGGGCCTGACTGGCGCTGAGGCCACCACCCGTGGAGAGCGACGCCCGCGACACACGGTCGCGGAGGTCGTCGAAGTCGATGTTGATCGTCACCGTCGCGGCGACGCCCCCGGCCTGCGGGAAGCACTCGTTCGGGAGGTGCTCCACGAGCTCGCACAACGCCAGGCCCATGCGCCGCGCGTGGTCGAGGCGTCCGATCTCTTGGTCGGAGTGCTCGCCGTCGACGTTGCGGAAGATCGCGCCGTCGCGTCGGGGTGAAGCGAGGCCTTCGAGGACGGTCTTGAGCATGTCAGCCTGCACGTCCGGCAGGACGCCCCGGATCGACGAACGGCCCTTCCCCATCCGGATGATCGACAGATGGGTCTCGTCCCAGGCCTGCTTCTCCTGGCGTTCCAGCTGCGCCCCGATGATCTCGTCCGCCGAGTCCGGATCGACCACCTCGACAACGCGGTTCGCCAGCCGGCGCAGGTCGTCCGCCCCGAAGTTCTTCGCGTGCTCCAGGAGCGTGGCCTCGGCGTCGTCGTGCTGCTCCTCAACGAACCACTCAGGCAGGGCGTCGAGCGCGGTCAGGATGATCGAGGCCTGCTCGGTGGCAAGGTCACCGGAGCCCCACGCCTCCCGGGTTGCAGTGCCGCGGGCCGGGTCGAGGTGGGACAGCTTGACCAGCCTCGACGCCTCACGCCGCGCCATCCCAGTTGTCGACGCCAGCCACGCAGCTGTCGAGGCGGAACCGTCCTCGCGCGGAAGCGCTCTGTCCTCGGCGGCGCCAGTCAAGCGCGCCGCGGTCGCGGTCAGGCTGGCGATCGTCCGATGGATCTCGACGTTCACCGCGCGCAGCTCCGTGTCCGTGAGCGACCATGCCTCGAGCTCGCGCAAGTCGCTGCGCAACCTCTCCAGCTGGTCGATGATCATCCGAAACCCCCGCGTCGAACGTTTGTTCTACTCTACCTCGAACGACCGACAAGAACAACGCGATATCCCCGAAACCTCAGCGCTTTCCTCGCTTCGACAAGCTCAGCGAGCGGTGGCTAGACCGAGCGACGAACCGAGCCGCGCACGCACGCACGCACGCACGCTCGTTTCGACAAGCTCAAGGAGCGAGCCCCGCTCCTCGAGCTTGTCGAGAGGAGCCCTCACCCGAGCATCGACAGGACGCGGTCGAGGGCCTCCACGACGTGGTCGACGCTCTCGCGGGTGATGACGAGCGGCGGCTTGATCTTGAGGACGTTCTTGTGGTCGCCGGTGGGCTGCACGATGGCGCCCTCCTCGAGCAGCAGGTCGCAGACGTCGGCGGCCAGCCGCGTGGCCGGCGCGAACGTCTCGCGGTCGCTGACCAGCTCGACGCCGAGGTACAGCCCCATGCCGTGCACCGCCCCGATCGCCGGGTGCCGCTCAGCCAGGGCGAGCAGCCGCTCGCGGAAGTGCCCGCCGACCTCGCGCGCGTTCTGCTGGAGGCCCTCGGACTCCAGGACGTCCAGCACGGCCAGGCCGATCCGCGAGCTGACCGGGCTGCCGCCGGCGGAGCTGAAGAACGATCCTTCGGCGGCGAACGCCTCGGCGATCTCGCGGGTCGTGATGACCGCGCCGAGCGGCTGCCCGTTGCCCATCGCCTTGGCGACGGTGATGACGTCCGGCACGGCGTCCTGCTGCTCGAAGCCCCAGAAGTGCTCGCCGAGGCGTCCGTAGCTGACCTGCACCTCGTCGCTGATGCACACGCCGCCGAGCGCACGCACCCGCTCGAAGACGCCGGCGAGGTAGCCGTCGGGCAGCAGCACTCCCCCGCCGTTGCCGAAGATCGGCTCGATGACGACGCCGGCGAGCTGCGCACGTCCCTCCTCGCCGAGCGCGTTCAGTTGCACGTCGAGATCGGCGAGGTAGCCGGTGGCGGCGTCCGGGCCGCGGTGCGTGCCGCGGACGCTGTTGGGCGCGTCGATGAGCTCGACCCAGTCCGGACGGCTCTCGAGCGCGCGCGGGTTGTCGCCCAGGGACGTGGAGACGGCGTCGGAGGCGAGCGTCCAGCCGTGGTACGCCTCGCGGGCGGCGAGCATCCGCGGACGTCCGGTGGCGACCTGCGCGAGCCGGATGGCCAGGTCGACGGCCTCGCTGCCGCTGTTGACCAGGAAGACGCTGTCGAGGCGGTCGGGCCCGAGGGCGGCGAGCCGCTCGGACAGCTCGGCGACCGCGGCGTAGTGGAAGCGCGAGTTGGTGTTGAGCAGCGACCACTGGCGGGTGGCGGCCTCGACCAGGTGCGGATGCGCGTGGCCGGTGGTCGCGACGTTGTTGACCGCGTCGACGTAGACCTGCGCCTGGGTGTCGACCATGAGCTCGCGCCAGCCGCGCTCGACCTGCGGCGGCGCGGCGTAGTAGTGCTCCTGCACCGGCGCGTAGGCGGCGTCGCGGCGGGCGAGCACGCGGTCGGCGTCCGTCGGCGGTGCGGCCACGTCGACGCCGAGCAGGGCGGACGGGTCCGGGCTCAGCGCCCGCCACAGCGACTCGGCCCGCGGGCTGACGAAGAACGGCGCCCGCGGCGCCTCGGTGCGGTGCAGCTGGACGCGCAGGCGACCGGACGCGAGCCCGAGCCCGTCCGCATCCTCGACGTCGCCCCGGACGACGAGGGTCAGCGCGTCGCCGCGCAGCTCGAAGCCGCCGTCGATGCGCACTCGCTGTCCCTCGAACGGGACGTGCAGCAGGGTGCCGTCAGGCACGACGACGTCGACGCCCAGCGCGAGCGTCCGGGCGCTGCCCCGGGGCGCGAGCGGACGAGCCTGGGTGAGCCGGTGCTCGGCCCAGCGGGTGCTGACCGGCGCGCCCTCGGCGTCGAGGACGGCCTGCTCGGCGTCCGGCTCGAGCCAGCGACCGGCGTCCAGCGACGGGCTGAGCACGGACAGGTCGACGACGCTCGGCCGGACGTGCTCGGGCAGCATGCGGCCGAGCGAGAACGGCCGCGGCCGCACGCCCGCGACGGTGGCGGCGACCAGCACGGCCATCTCGTCGGGGTCGAAGGACGTGGCGAGCCGGAACGCGCGCCACTCGCGGCTCGTCCGCTCGGCGGCGTAGTCGTTGCCCTCGTCGATCGCGGTGAGCTCGGCGGCGCTGGTGACGAGCACGGCGCAGCGCAGGACGACGAGCGGCCACAGAGCCACGACCTCGGCGTGCTCGAGCGGCACCTGCTCGGCGAACGCGCGGACGGTCTCGAGCGACGTCAGCGGGTCGTCGCAGCCGTTGGCCAGCACGCCGGTGATCGCGACGGCGAGCTCGGCGACGCGCCAGCTGACCATGAGGTCGCCCAGGTCGATGACGCCGACGCTCCCCTGCTCGTCGAGCACGAGGTTGTCGTCGGTGACGTCGCCGTGGATCACCTGCAGCGGCAGCGCGGGCGACACGGCCGCGACCCGCGCGACGGAGTCCAGGCTGGCGTTGGCGACGCGGGACCGCAGGCTCTCGGGCACGTGGTGCAGCAGGGCGCGGACGACGTCCGGTGCGGCGCGCAGGTCCCACTGCGTCGTGCGCGTGGTGCCCGCGTGCTCGAACCCGGCCAGCGCGGCGACGATGCGTCCGGCCGTCTCACCGAGCATGCGCGCCTCGGCCTCGCCGAAGGACGGGACGTCCATGAGCGGCTCGCCCTCGACGTACGTCAGCAGCCGCGCGTGGAGGGTGACGCCACCGATCTCGACCGGCTCGACGGTGCGGCCGCTGGTGCTCTCGACCGGCCGCGGCGCCCGCATGCCGGCATCGGCGAGGACGTCCATGGACGCGTTCTGGGCCTCGAGCTCGGCGACGTCCGTGGCGGCGTTGGCGACCTTGAGCACGTGCCCGGCGCCGATGCGGAAGTTGCGGTCCTGGTTGCTGCCGAGCTCGACGACGTCCCCCTCGACGCCCCACCGCTCACGCGCCACCGGCGCCGCGTCCTCGACCGACACGACCGGCCGCGCCAGCCCACCCAGCTGCTCCGCCATGACTCTCCTCAGCCCACTCCGCCCCGGCGAAGCGAGCGTAGTCCTCGACGGCGCACGGTGGACGTCCTCGCCGTCGGGTGGCGACGCCGGACCCGGCGACTATCGTCGAAAGCCAACCTGCTTCCCGGCTGAGGAGCCACCATGCATCCCACCCACGTCCCGCTCCGCCTCGCCACGGGCGCGTACATCCTCAACTCCGGCATCAGCAAGCTCGGTGCCGACGAGGGGACCGCCCAGTACCTCCACGGGGCCGCCGCCTCGACGTACCCGGCCGTGTTCAAGGACATGGAGCCCAAGAAGTTTGCCAAGCTGCTCGCCTACAGCGAGATCGGCGTGGGCGCCGCGCTGCTGTCGCCGATGGTGCCGGCCGCGGTCGCCGGCGCCGCCCTGACCGGCTTCGGCGCGAGCCTGATGGGCATGTACTTCCGCACCCCGTCCATGACCCTGTCGGACGGCATCCGCCCCAGCCAGGAGGGCATCGCCCTGGCCAAGGACGCCTGGATGGTCGGCGGCGGCCTCACCCTGCTCACTCAGGGCCTGTGGGGCACGGCGAAGTCCAACGCGAAGGCGGGCGTCAAGAAGTCCAAGAAGGCGGTCCGCCGCGTCACCCCCCGCCGGAGCTAGGGCACGGGCCCCACACCGGGCGGCGGGACGCGACCCTGAAGGAACAACGATGCACGGTTCGACGCCTCACCGCTCGCGCGTCACCGTTGCCACGTCATCGACCGACGCCGGCCGCTCCAGCCGCAGCTCATCCGCCATGACTCTCCCTCAGCCCACTCCCCCCGGCAAGCGGGCGTACTCATGAGTTGGATGCCGGATACCGTGCGCGTCAAGCAAACGCGAGCCGGACAGCGGCTGACGCATCCGAGGCATCGAAGTACTGGACGCTCTGCGGAGGCCGACTGATTCCGAAGGCATCCTCGAGAGACTCGTGCTCGGCCAGTCTGACGAGATCAGCGACCTTGATGCCCACGCCCTGCTGATGTCCGTCGTAGTACTCGAAAAACTTGTCGTGCGAGATTCCCCCAACCGGTTTGAACATCTCCCATAGCCGGCTCGGAGCATCGAGTACCTGCTCCTCGACGGAGAACACTGCTATCACACGGCCTACCGGTCGAGTGGCGTACACGGCAACATGAGTGACGTCCGCGGCAAGCGGCCGTTTCCGGAACTCAACAGTCTTCGTTCCGTCGACGATGGCACGCGCGTACTCAGGATGGACGGACAGCAGAGCTAGACGGAAATCAGTGTCTCTAGCCACTCGACGGCCCCTTCATCTGACACCAGTTGAACACTCATGGGAGAGCGTGCCATCACTCCTCGCTCCCTGAGCTCATCTGAGGAGATCGGCGTGTCGAGCACCCGATCGAGACGAAAGCGAATGGCGAGCACTTCGCCCTTTGAACACATATCAGCGATCTCGGCCGGGGTATAGACAGTTCGACGTCCGGTAAACTCGAGAACTCGCGTCGGGTCCGATGACCGCGTCGTCTCCTCTACGACCCCTATGACATTCGCCATTTGATTCTGTCTCGTGCGCAGGAACAGGAGCGTGTCACCGGGTCGGAGCTGCTTTGACGGCGAGTGACAAACGTATGCCTTGCGGATAGCGTTGCCCTGGTCGGTCATTCCGTCATAGAGCGCGAACTGTCCGGAGTCATCCGCCACGGGAAAGAGACTTCGATGCCATTTTGGTATAATCGGCACGATAAACCAGCGGGTCGGCGCGATCGCGCCGGGACCGAACTCGATAGCGTACCCCAGAGGATCCAACCCATCGGGTCGACTCGCGGGCTGTAAGCGTTTGCCAAGGACCAACTCGTCCTCTCGATCCGTAGTATCGAGTTTCGTAAATCCGAAGGCTTCGAACAGTTCAATAAGTGCAACCTCGCGCGAGAACACCTCGATAAACATGGAGTCGTAAGCGTTAGTCCGCGCGTGCTCAAAAACCGCCCAGAGGAGCAACTCTCCTCGCTTGACCCCACGAGCGTGTGGCGAAACCTTGAAGGTGCAAATCTTAAGCACCTTACCGGGCAGACCCCCCGAGGTTTCGGTCTCCTCCTTCAAAATCACCACGGCGTCCAGGGACTCACCTGGGTCCTGCATGACTAGACAAACTCGGGCTTCGGGCGCCACCTTGTTCTTCAACCAAGCCCGGATATCATACTCGTCCGCGAATTCGTCGAAAATCGGATCATCACGATCAAGCTGATAACCTTTAATTTCTGTAACTGCCGGAACGTTTACGGGCTGATGCCGCTGCCGACTCAGCACGTCCAAAGAGTCACTCAGAGAAAAGACGCGGTCTTCTAGTTGCAGAGCTCTCGCATGGGGGAGGATCCGCTGGTCCTCTGTCACCAACCATTGCGCAGCGCCTCGGTCGAGCAGAAGCAATAGTGAAAGATCCACCCTACTCTGCGCGTTTATCCTGGGAGGATACCCCGCTTTCGCCTGGAGGCCAGGAGGGATATCAACGGAATCAAAAATATGATACCGCTGCAGTTGCTGGCGCCTCTTCGCCCTGTGCGCCTCATCATGGTGCCGCGCGATGTCTTCTAGAGTGCCGGAGCCCACGCACAGAGTGTGCCGGAGTTCAGTCGCTAACCGGTAGAGCGCCGTTGCGTTCACGGCATTGACGTGCAGTTTAGTTGCTTCGCTTTCAGCAGCGATAAAAATGTTGGTATCAATCAGAATGCGCAACGAAGCGCCCTGAGCAACCACTATCGCCACCTCCTCAGACCTAAGGATGCAACATCAGCCCCCGGATGGTGGCGTTTCGCGGGCATGTCAGCCGGTTCTTGCTCCCCCGCGTTCAATTCGGCTGCGCCTAGTGGCCGGATCAAACCGCCTCGGTCCCGCCGGATCCAAGGATTCGGAGCAGTCCCGGTGGGCCGTGTCCGTCGCGCGCCAGAACGCGCAGGCTCCGATTGCTCAGAGACAGATACGCACCACGTTGCCACCACCCGACCAGTCCGCCGTTCACCGCGTGGACAAACCACTCGTCGTCAGCAAAGACATCCCGGAGTAGTTCGTCGACGACGGCGACGGCGTTCTCTCTCCTTCGATCGAGAATGTGTCCAGCGTTCGCAGCATGTCGATGACACGGAGGGAGACGTAAGTGGTCACGAAAGGACCTGGAACAGAAAAGTTGCTCCAGTCAGCACATGACGAAGGCCCTTCCGGATCTCTCCGGAAGGGCCTTCGTGGTGGTAGCGGGGACAGGATTTGAACCTGTGACCTCTGGGTTATGAGCCCAGCGAGCTACCGAGCTGCTCCACCCCGCGTCGCTGAAGACAACGTTAGCAGGGTGTGTCCGGAGACCCAAATCGGGGTGGTGCGAGGCGGGTGACATGGGCGGGAGCGGTGACGCTCCGGGGGTTCCGAATCTCCCCTCGACAAGCTCGGGGAGCGGGTGGTGGTGTCCCTTTGACAGGTTCAGAGACGGCGCGGGCGCCAGGGATTATGAGTCCTCGGGTCAGTTGAGCTCGCGGGTCAGGAAGCGGACGGTTCTGGACATGGCGGCAGGGAACTGGGGGCCGAAGGCGTGGCCCTCGCCCTCGTACCAGCGCAGGGTCACGTCCACGCCGGCCTGCTTCGCGGCGCGCTCGGTCGCGCGGGCCCAGCGGGGTGGGGTCTGGTCGTCGAGGGTGCCGTGGTGCATCAGCAGCGGCTCGGTGATGCGGCCCAGGTGCGGGCGGGTGGACGCGCGCAGGTACGGCTCCGGGTTCTCGTCCGGGGTGCCCCAGCGGCGCTCGGCGTCGCTCCAGAAGCCCGAGCCGCCGTCACCGTACTGGGCCCAGTTGTCCGCCTCGAGGCTGGAGACGCCCGAGAACACCACGCCGGCGCCGACGAGGCCCGGCGCCATCTCCAGCGCCTGGACGACCACTCCCCCGCCCATCGAGCGGCCGGCCAGGGCGATGCGGTCGTCGTCGACCGGGACGTCCGTCGTCGCGCGCAGGGCGTGGACCGCGTTGATCGCGTCGGCGGCGTAGCCGAGCCGGAAGCCGCGATCGAGCCGCGGGTCGTCGTCGGACGCCGCGTGGTTACGCAGGTCCACATGCAGGGCGATGAAGCCCTTGTCGGCCAGGTAGCCGCGCTCGCGGGTCATGCCCTGGCCCTGCTCGTACGAGTCCGGCGGGATGTAGCCGTGGACGAGCACCACCGCCGGGAACGGGCCACGGCCGCGCGGGACGTTGAGGACGCCCGAGATCGTCAGGCCCTCGCTCGTGAACGTGACGTTGCGGGACGTGTACGTGGGCTGGCGCTCGCGGACGCGTCCGAGGCGCAGGTCGCCGCCGGTGAAGCGCTTGTCGAAGTAGGAGGCGATGTCGGGGTTCGAGGTGTCGACGGGGTCGGCGGGAGGCTCAGCCGTCGGGGTCGGCGTCGCAGAAGCGCTGGGACTCCCTTCGACAGGCTCAGGGAGCGTGGGGCTGGGTTCCGAGGCCGGCTCCCCCGAGGTACACGCGGAAAGGCCGAGGGCGAGCGCCGTGGCTGCTGCCACGACGCCCGCCCTCGTCCACATGAGCGCTAGCTTCCCTCGACCGCTTCGCGGGCCTGGCCGACCAGGCGTCCGACGTTGTCGATGCGCTGCTGGTACTCGGCCAGGTCGCCGTCCTCCAGCGCCTTCTGCGCGGCCTCGTACTCCTGCGACGCACGGTCCAGCAGCTGGCTGGCCGACTGCGGCGTGCCCGGCGTCGCCGGCGTCTCACCGCCGTCGGTCGACCCGTCCGGGACGTCGTCCGGATTCGTGTCGCCCGGGTCGCTGGCCTCGAGGCCGAGCGCCCCGCGCAGCGCCTGGTCCAGCGTCTGGCCGAAGCCGACGCCGTCACCGAACGACGCGATCACGAACTGCAGCACCGGGTACGAGCCCTCGGCGTTCGACCGCTGGATGTAGACCGGCTGGACGTACAGCAGGCCGTCGCCGACCGGAAGCGTCAGCAGGTTGCCGCGACGGATCGTGGCCTCCTCGGACTGCTCAAACGGCAGCAGCGCCTGGGTGACGGCCGGATCGGTCTGGAAGTCGTTCGCCACCTGGCTCGGACCCGGAATCTGCGTCTCGCTCGGGAGCTGCAGGATCGTCATCTTCCCGTAGTCCTCGGCGTCCGTGGTCTCGGAGTTCACCGACACGAAGGCCGCCAGGTTCTGCCGGTTGTTCGGGAGGAACACCGACGTGAGCGAGAACCGCGGGTCGGGCTGGTTCGGGTTGCTCGTCGTCAGGTAGTACGGCGGCTGCTTGCTGACCTTGTTCGTCGGGTCCTCGGACGTCTTCCAGCGCTCGCCGTCCTCGTAGAACGTCGACTGGTTGGTCACGTGGTAGCGCGTCAGCACGTCGCGCTGCACCTTGAACAGGTCGACCGGGTAGCGCAGGTGCTCCAGCAGCTCCGGCGAGATCTCCGACTTCGGCTTCACCGCGTCGGGGAAGACCTTCATCCACGTCTTGAGGATCGGGTCCTTGTCGTCCCACGCGTACAGGTCGACGGTGCCGTCGTAGGCGTCGACGACCGCCTTGACCGAGTTGCGCATGTAGTTGATCTCGTCGGTCGGCAGCACCGCCTGCGCGCCGCGCTGGGTCAGCGAGTCGGTGGTCGCCTCCTCCAGCGAGCGGTGCTGGCTGTACGGGTACTGGTTGGACGTCGTGTACGCGTCCACCACCCACACGATGCGCCCGTCGACGACCGCCGGGTAGGCGTCGCCGTCGGCGGTCAGCCACGGCGCCACCTTCGCGACACGGTCGCGCGGGTTGCGGTCGTAGAGGATCTTGGAGTTCTCGTTGACGCGGCTGGACAGGACGAGGTTGGGCTCGCCGAACTTGAACGCGTACAGCACCTTGTTGAACAGGTTGCCGACGCTGACGCCGTCCTTGCCGTCGTACTCGTTGGCCGTGACGTTCTCCTCGCCCTCGGCCTGCTCGCCGCCGCCACCGCGCGGGATGTCGACCTCGATCGGGTTCGCGCCCTCGGGACGCCCGACGATCGAGTACGACGGCGAGTTCTCGCCGAAGTAGATGCGCGGCTGCTGGATGTCGAACTCGCCCGAGGACGGGATGTCCTTCTCCACCCAGACCGGCTCGCCGTTCGGGCCGCGCTGGTTGCCGCGCGCCGCCACGACGCCGTAGCCGTGCGTGTAGACGGTGTGGTCGTTGGCCCAGTTGCGCTGGGTGTCCTGCAGACCGTTCAGGTCGACCTCGCGGGCGGCGATGATGACGTCGCTCGCGGTCTGGTCGTCACCGAGCTTGTAGCGGTCGACGTCCAGCGTGTCGGGCATCGTGTAGTAGCCACGCACCTGCTGCAGCTGCTCGAACGCCGGCGACACCAGGGTCGGGTCGATGAGGCGCGCGGACGTGCGCGACTCGGCCGTCTGGGTGAGCTCCTGCGCCGACAGGTCGGTCTTGGCCGTGTAGTTCGTGACCTCGGTGTCGGCCACGTCGTAGGCGTCTCTCGTCGCCTCGATGTTGCGTTCGATGTACGGCCCCTCCTTGTCCGGCTGCGACGGGCGCACCTGGAAGGACTGCATGATCGCCGGCCAGATGCCGCCGATGAGGATCGACGTGACCAGCAGGAGGCCCAGGCTCAGGACGGGCAGCGTCCACGAGCGGATGACAATGGTGGCGAAGAACAGGATCGCGCAGACGATCGCGACGGCGATGAGGATGTTCTTGCTGGGGATGCGCGCGTGGACGTCGGTGTAGCCGGCGCCGTCGACGTAGCCCGAGCCGTTGATCACCAGGTCGTAGCGGTCCAGGTAGTACGAGCCCGCGCGCAGCAGGACGCCGAGGCCGAACAGCACGGCCAGGTGCACCTGGGCGGCGCGCGAGAAGCGCGTGCCCTTGCCGGCCAGCTTGATGCCGCCGTAGACGTAGTGGACGAACGCGACCAGCAGCACGGTGACCACGATCAGCGCGAACGCGTAGCTCAGCAGGAAGCGGAACCACGGGTAGTCGAAGACGTAGAACCCGATGTCCTTGTTGAACTGGGCGTCCTTCTGGCCGAACGAGCCGCCGTTGCGCCACATCTGGAACGTGTCCCACTGACCCGCCGCGACCGAGCCGGCGAAGGCGACCAGGACGACGGTGAGCACCGCGAGCACGGGCTTGAGGATCGGGGTGAGCGCGGCGCGGTAGCGGGTGGCCGGGTCGTCACGACGGACGCTGACGAACTCCGGACGCGTGCGGTAGGCCAGCACGACGTTGGCCAGCACGAACAGGCCGAACAGCAGGCCGAGCACCGCGAACAGCAGCACGCGGGTGCCGAGCACCGTCTGGAAGACGTCGGAGTAGCCGACGGACTTGAACCACAGGCGGTCGGTCCAGACGCTGGTGAAGACCGAGCCCAGGATGAGCAGCGCGGCGAGCGTGATCAGGGTCGGGACGAGCACGCGGCGGCTGTTGCCGGGACGCGGTGCGCGTGGCTGTTGACGAGGGGTGCCGAACGGATTGCTCACAGTTCTCCTGGGTCAGGGGTCACGCAGTACCTAGTCTGCCAGCGTGTCCCGAAGGGCACGGGTCAGGTTGGGCACGAGGTCGGGGGCTTCGAGCAGCTCGTCGTCGGCCGGCGGACGTCCGCGGACGCCGGTGTGCGACTGGCCGTCGCGGGTCACGGCGGCCACGATGCGCACGTCGCGGCGGTCCGGGTGGGCGGCCACGTAGGCCTCGAGCGCGGCGGGATCTTCGGGGACGTCCTGCTCGGCCTCGGGCGGCAGCATGATGCGCTCGACCACCACGGCGCAGCCGTCCACAGCCGGCGGCCAGGCGATCGCGTCGAGCGACTCCTCCAGCGAGCCCTGGTCGGGCAGGCCGTCCTGCTCGACGGGCGTGTAGACCGCGTCGCCGAGCTGGCCGGCGAGCTCGGGCTGCTGGGCGACGAGCGCGGCCGTGCGCACGAGGGCGAACAGCCGCGGCACCTGGTCCCACCCCTCGGCGGCGACGTGCCGCTCCACCTCGAGCGCCGCCTGCCGGACGTCGGAGTCCGGAGCCAGGTTCGCCAGGTCCTCTACTCGCACGTGGGCACCTCCGCCTTGGGGTCCTTCGCCAGCGCCTCGAGGGCGTCGATGGCACCGGTGAGCTTCTCGACCTTGACGAGCGTCAGGTCGTGGTCGGACTCGGCCGCCTCGGCGCAGTTCGCGGCCGGGACGAGGAAGACCTCGGCCCCGGCGGTGTCCGCGCCGGCGATCTTCTGCTTGACGCCGCCGATCGGGCCGACCACGCCGTCGGCGTCGATCGTGCCGGTGCCGGCGATATCGCGGCCCGCGGTGAGCGAGCCCGGCGTGAGCTTGTCGTAGATGGCGAGGGCGAACATCGTGCCGGCGCTGGGGCCGCCGATCGCCTCGCCGACGTTGTTGGTGACGTCGACCGGCAGGTCGTAGTCGGCGCCGAGCGTGACGCCGACGAGCGCCCGGTCGGGGTCGTCCTCGGCCGGCACGGTCGTGACCTTGACCTGCTGGTCCTTGCCGGCGCGCTCGACGTCGAGCGTCACCGCGTCACCGGGCTTGGCCTTGCCGATCTGGTCGACCGCCTCCTGGGGCGTGGCCACGTCGACCCCGTCGATGCGGCGCACCAGGTCGTCCGCCTCGAGCACGCCCTCGGCCGGGCCCCCGTCGACCACCGAGGCGACGAGCACCCGGGTCGTCACCTGCTTGCCCAGCGCGCGCAGCGCGGCGACGGCGGACGTGCTCTTCGAGCCGGCCAGCTGGGCAGCGGACTCCTGCGTCGACTGCTCCTGCGTCGTCCCCTCGGGGTACAGCAGGTCGCGCGGGACGACCTCGGCGTCCGGCGTCAGGGCGGTCTTCACCGCGTCCACGAGCGAGACGTTCGAGGACGCGCGCGAGACCGAGACGGTGGTGAAGTTCAGCGAGCCGTCCGGGTCGGCGTACGTCTTGACGCCGTCGCCGAACTCGATGAGCGGACGTCCGTCGAACTCACCGAGGGTGTTGAAGACGGGTCCGGGGCGCATCGTGGCGTACGGGACGGGCACGAACGCGGCCAGGCAGGTCAGCACCACGAGGGCCACCCCACCGATCGTGAGCGTGCGGCTGCGACGGCTCCACGTGACGGGACGCTCGGGCTCCTGCTCGTGCGCGCTCACGCCCACACCCTAGGGGGACGGGGCAACCTCAGACCCAGACGGCCTCGCCGTCGACGAACTCCTGGTGCTTCCAGATGGGCACCTCGTCCTTGAGCCGGTCGATCAGCAGCCGGCAGGCGGCGAACGCCTCGGCGCGGTGCGCGGCGGAGACGGCCACGACCACGGCGCGGTCGCCGATGCGCAGCTCGCCGGTGCGGTGGACGGCGGCGAGTCGGACGACGCCGGGCTCGCGGGCCACCTCGTCGACGACGGCGCGCAGCCGGGCCACGGCGGTCGGGTGCGACTCGTAGCCGAGCGCCGTGACGCCCTTGCCACCGTCGTGGTCGCGCACCGTGCCGACGAACAGCACGATGCCGCCGGCCGTCGGGTCGGTGACCGCGTCGTACACCTCGTCGAGGCTCAACGGCGTCTCTCGGACGTCCACCAGGGGTTCCACCCGGCCAGCCTAGGGCGAGGGCTCCTTTCGACAAGCTCAAGGAGCGGTCCGCTGGCTGAGCCTGTCGAAGCCGCCGGGTGTTCGCCCTGGACGAACCGCGGCTCGTCGGCCTGGGGTGGCGGGGCGCGGACGGGTAGCGTTGACCCATGGCCGACCCCCACGACCCGGACCGCGACGACAACCCGTTCAAGGGCACGCCGATGGAGCAGTTCTTCACGGCGTTCACCGGCGGCGGGGGCACGCCCGACTTCCAGGCGCTCATGAACCAGGTGCAGCGCATGTTCGCCCCGCAC
Source organism: Aeromicrobium sp. IC_218 (assembly GCF_004336805.1). GTDB lineage: Bacteria > Actinomycetota > Actinomycetes > Propionibacteriales > Nocardioidaceae > Aeromicrobium. Next base: position 128,150 of record NZ_SJXM01000006.1, on the reverse strand, counting down.
GAGGGCCACGTGAACTTCGACATGGCCAAGGACGTCGCGCGCCACGTGCTCGCCGCCGCCGGCCCCGACCCCTCGCCGCACGCCGGCGAGCGCAGCGCCGTCGACGACGCCCTGCGCCTGGCCGAGATGTGGCTCGACAGCGCCACCGACCTGCCCGCCGGCGCCACGCGCGCCGTCGCCTGGAGCAAGGCCGAGTGGGTCGAGCAGACGTCCGGCACCTGGCACCAGCTGGTCGAGCCGATCGCCGAGCACGTCGTCGAGGCGATGGGCGACGCGCTCCCGGCCGAGGCCCGCGCCATGGCCGGCCCGCTCGTCGGCATGCTCAGCCAGGCCGGCGGCGCCATGTTCGGCCAGCAGGTCGGGCAGGCGCTCGGCACGCTCGCCGGGGAGGTGCTGTCGTCCACGGACGTCGGCCTGCCGCTCGGCCCCGAGCGCACTGCCGCCGTGCTGCCTGCCAACGTCCGCGCCTTCGGTGAGGGCCTGGAGCACAGCGAGGCGGACGTGCTGCTGTACGTCGTCCTGCGCGAGGCCGCGCACCAGCGCCTGTTCGCGCACGCGCCGTGGCTCGCCGCCCGGCTCGTCGGCGCGGTCGAGGACTTCGGCCGCGGCGTGACCATCGACGTGTCGGCCATCGAGAGCCAGCTCGGCTCGCTCGACCCCTCGCGTCCGGACGAGATCGCCGAGGCGCTGCAGGGCGGCCTGTTCGAGCCCGCCCGCACCCCGCAGCAGGAGCAGGCGCTCCAGCGGCTCGAGACCATGCTCGCGCTGGTCGAGGGCTGGGTCGACGAGGTCGTCACCCAGGCCACCAAGGACCGCATGCCCGCCGCCGTGCCGCTCGCCGAGGCCATGCGCCGGCGTCGCGCCGAGGGCGGTCCGGCCGAGCAGACCTTCGCCACCCTCGTCGGGCTCGAGCTGCGCCCGCGCCGCCTGCGCGACGCGGCCAACCTGTGGGCCGCGCTGCGCGACGCTCAGGGGCCCGAGGCCCGCGACGCCGTGTGGTCGCACCCCGACCTGCTGCCGACGGTCGACGACCTCGACGACCCGATCGGCTTCGCCGCCGGCGAGAACCGTCCGTCCGACGGGCCCAGCGCCCAGTTCGACGCGCAGTTCGACGAGGCGCTCGGCCGGCTGCTCGACGAGGGCGACGACCGTCCCTCCGGCGACGACGACCAGCCGCGGTGACGCTGCACGACGACGCCGTCCGGGTGCTCCAGGCCTGGACGGCGCCCGACGCCGTCCAGGACGAGCTGCGGCGTGACTACCTGGCCCACCTCGCCACACGCCCGGACGCCATGGAGCGCGCCTGCCACCCCGACCACCTCACGGCGTCCGCCCTGGTGGTCGACGCCGCGCACGAGCGCGTGCTGCTGACGCTGCACCGTCGCCTGCAGCGCTGGCTGCAGACCGGTGGGCACTGCGAGAGCGACGACGTCACGCTGGCCGAGGCCGCGCTGCGCGAGGCCACCGAGGAGTCCGGCATCGACGGGCTCGTCGTCGACCCCGACCCGGTCGTGCTGTCGCGCCACGAGGTGCCGTGCGGCCCAGTGCGTCCGGCCCACCACCTCGACGTGCAGTACGTGGCCGTCGCGCCCGAGGGGGCGGTCGAGGTGATCAGCGACGAGTCGAGCGACCTGCAGTGGTTCGCGGTCGACGCCCTGCCCGAGGGCGTGGACGACAGCGTCAGGACGCTGGTGGAGCTGAGTGCTCGACGCCTTCGAGGAACCCCCGAGCCCGCTCCGTCCGCGGGTACGCGCTGACGATCGTCCAGAACCGGTCGGAGTGGTTCGGCTCGACCAGGTGCGCGAGCTCGTGGACGAGCACGTAGTCGACCACCCACGGCGGCATGCCCTGCAGCTTGTCCGAGAGCCGGATCGCGCCGTCCGCAGCGCTGCACGAGCCCCAGCGCGTCGTCATGTTCGAGACCCAGCGCACGGACGTCGGCATCGGCGCGCCGGCCACGTGGCGCCGTGACAGCTCGCGGGCGCGGGTCTCGAGCTCGTCGTCGCCGGGACGTCGCCGGGCCTCGCGCTTCTCGATGCGCGCGAGCAGACGGGCGACGATCGGCTCGAGCTGCTTGTCGGTGACGTGCTGCGGCACGAGCGCCACCAGCTGGTCTCCCTCGCGGCGCAGCGACACCGTGCGCGTGCGACGCGCGCTGCGACGGATCTCGACCTCGGGCACGCCGTGAGCGTAGCCCCGCCACCCGACAGCGTCCGCCGCCGCGCTGGACGGGACGTTGTGCACGCCTGGCGCGGCGTGTCGCGTCCACAACGTCACTCCCAGCGACGACGGCCAACCCTCCAGCGGGGGTTCAGGGACACGCCCGGCTGTCCACGACGCGCCGGGCGCGTTCCACAGGCCGTCGGCGTGTCCACACACGTCGTCCCCAGCCTTTTCCACAATCGGTGGACAAGTCAGGACGCGCCGCGGCGCTGACGGGCGAGCGCCCCCGCCGGGCCGTACGGTGGCTGTGACCGGCGTCACACCGACGCCGCGGCGGACAGGAGCGCGACATGGCTGATTCGTGGACCGGCGAGTTCTACTGCGTCAAGTGCAAGGAGAAGCGCGAGGCCACCGGCGAGGTCCAGGTGAGCGAGAAGGGCACCAAGATGGCCAAGGGCACGTGCCCGGTCTGCGGCACCAAGCTCAACCGCATCCTCGGCAAGGCCTGACCCAGCCCGACGACGCGCCCCGGCCTCCCGGCGGGGCGCGTCGTGCTGTGGACGGACGCCGGCCCGTCCCCGCCGCCCGGGGCGAGGGTGGGGCATGGCGTTCCGACCCTGCCTCCGACCCGGCCTGCTGCTCCTGCGGCGCGACGCCGGCCACCTCCAGCTCGGCACCTCCCCCGGCGTCGTCGTGCGTGACGAGCCCGGGCTGCTCGCCCTGCTGCGCCGCTTCGACGGCACCGCCGACCTCGCCCGGCTGCGGCGGCACGCGGACGACGTGGGGTTCGCCGGCGACGTGGAGGCCGTGGCCACCGACCTGCGCGTCGCCGGGCTGGTGCTGGCGGGCATCCCTCGGCCGGCTCGGCCGGTCACGAGCGTCCTGCTCGACCACGACCACGCCACCGCTCCCCTCGCCGACGCCGTCGCGGCGCTGCTGACCGAGTCCGGGCACCGGGTCGTCCGCCGGGGCGCGGCGGCCGACCTCACCGTCGTCCTGGCCGCGGGCGAGCCGCCGCGCGCGCTGTTCCGGGCCGCCCAGGAGGCGCGCGACGACCACCTGCGCGTCGTGGTCGAGGACGAGCGCGTCCGCATCGGGCCGCTCGTGCGTCCCGGCCTGACCCCGTGCATCCACTGCCACGACCTGCACCGCACCGACTGGGACCGCGGCTGGCCGGCGCTGCTCACCCAGCTCGGCTCCCCCGGCACGCTGGTCGTGCCGCCGGCGCTCCCAGTCGCCACCGTCCACGCCGCCGCGCTGCACGTGCTGGCCGAGGTCGACGCCTACGCCCGCGGGCAGGACGCCGGCGCGAGCCACTGCGTGGCCGTCGGGCCGGGGCCGTTTGACGCCGACACCTGGCCGATCGGCTTCCACCCCGCCTGCGGGTGCGAGCTGCTGCTCGTCGCCTGACGACGGGCCGCTCTGGGCGCGCGCCCCTACGATGACCACGTGGCCAAGGACGACGAGGACCGCGGCATCCGCGGCAACGCCCTGTCCCGCGGGGCGCGGCTCGCCGCTCTGCCCGTGGGGTTCGCCGGTCGTACCACCTGGGGCCTGGGCAAGCGTCTGGTCGGCGCGCCGGCCGGCTACGTCGCCACCGAGGTGCAGCAGCGCACCGCCGACCAGATCTTCCGCGTGCTCGGCGAGCTCAAGGGCGGCGCGATGAAGCTCGGCCAGGCGATGAGCATCTTCGAGGCCGCGCTGCCGCCCGAGATCGCCGGGCCGTACCGCGAGACCCTCACCAAGCTGCAGGACGCTGCGCCGCCAATGCCGACCTCGACCGTGCACCGCGTGCTGGCCGAGCAGCTGGGCCCGGACTGGCGCGACCTGCTGACGACATTCGACGACCGACCGGCCGCGTCGGCCTCGATCGGCCAGGTGCACCGCGGCACGTGGCACGACGGGCGCGAGGTCGCGGTCAAGATCCAGTACCCCGGTGCGGGCAAGGCACTGCGCTCGGACCTGCGCCAGATCGCCCGCATCGCCCGGCTGTTCGGCGTCCTCATGCCCGGCATGGACGTCCGCGCGCTCGTCACCGAGCTGCAGGAGCGGGTCGCCGAGGAGCTCGACTACGGGCTCGAGGCCGCCGCCCAGCAGGCGTTCGCCGACGAGCTGACCGACGACCAAGAGGTCGTCGTGCCGAACGTCGTCCACCACACCGACGCGCTGCTCGTGAGCGAGTGGCTGGAGTCCTCGTCGTCCCTGGCCGAGGTGATCGTCTCGGGCACCCCCGAGGAGCGCGACCGATACGGCGAGGCGTTCATCCGCTTCCTGCTCGCCGGCCCCGAGCGCGTCGGGATGCTGCACGCCGACCCGCACCCGGGCAACTTCCGGATCATGCCCGACGGACGCCTCGGAGTCGTCGACTTCGGCGCCGTCGCCCGGCTGCCCGAGGGCCTGCCGCCGTCGATGGGCCGCCTGCTGGGCACCGCCCTGACCGGCGACCGGGCCGCGGTGCTCGAGGGTCTGCGAGCCGAGGGCTTCGTGCGCGTCGGGGTCGTCGTGGACGCCGAGCAGCTCGGCGAGTACCTCGACCCGTTCCTGGAGCCGGTGCGGCACGAGACGTTCGCCTTCGACCGCGAGTGGCTGCGCGGCCAGGCCGCTCGGCTCAGCCAGCCGTCCAGCGCCGTCATCGCGTCCAAGATCAACCTGCCACCGGAGTACCTGCTGATCCACCGGGTGTGGGCCGGCGGCATCGGCGTGCTGTGCCAGCTCGGCGCCACCGTGCCGGCGCGCGGCATCGTCGAGGAGTCGGTGCCCGGCTTCGCCGAGACCGCCGGTCCCTGAGCCGGCTTCGACAGGCTCAGCCAGCGGTCTAGTCCCTGAGCCTGTCGACGGGGCTGCTCGACGCCCCTACTCGCCGCCGATGACCCGCAGGACGTCCTCGCCGTACTGGTCGAGCTTGGCCTGACCGATGCCCTTGACCTTCACCAGCTCGCGGACGTCCGAGGGCTTGAGGATGGTCAGCTGCTCGAGCGTCTGGTCGTTGAAGATGACGTAGGCCGGGACGCTCTGCTCCTGGGCCTGCTCGGTGCGCCAGGCCCGCAGCTTCTCGAACAGGGCCTCGTCGAAGTCGTCCGGCCGCGCGACCAGGCGCACCTTCTTCGCCTTGGGCTGCGGACGTCCCTGGCTGCGGGCGGCGTGGTCGGCCGGCAGGAGCCGGTCGAGGAAGCGCGTGGGCTGGCGGTTGCCGCGTCCGCCGGCCTGGCGGGCCGCGGCCCACGAGATGGTCAGGAACGAGCGAGCGCGGGTGATGCCCACGTAGAACAGCCGGCGCTCCTCCTCGATCTCGGCCTCGGTGGTGGCGTGGACGAGCGGGACGGTGCCCTCCTGCATGCCGACGCAGAACACGGCCTCCCACTCCAGGCCCTTGGCCGAGTGCATCGTGGCCAGCGTGACGCCGTCGGCGGTCGGCGCGTTGGCCGTGGCCGCACGCCGCTCGAGGTCGTTCACGAGGTCGGCCAGGCTGGCGTTGCCGCCCAGGTCGGTGGCCATCGAGACGAGCGCGTGCAGCGACTCCCAGCGGTCACGTACGGCGCCGCTCGCCGCCGGCGGGTCGGCCGTGTAGCCCAGGCCGGACAGCACGTCGCGCACCTGGCCGGCCAGGTCGCCGCTGGCCTCGGTCTCCGACACCGCCGCCGCGCGCAGCAGCGTGACCGCCTGACGCACCTCGCCGCGCTCGAAGAACCGCTCGACGCCGCGCAGCACGTACGGGATGCCCTGCGCGCCCAGCGCCTCCTCGTACGCCTCGGACTGGGCGTTGATGCGGAACAACACCGCCATGTCGCGGTAGGGCAGGCCGCGGTCGTGCAGCCGGCGGACCTCGCCGGCCACGTAGGCCGCCTCGGCCGGCTCGTCGCCGAAGCCGCGGTAGGTGACCGGATCGCCGGCCGATCGCTGTGCCTCGAGCGTGACGCCGAACGTGCGCCGGTCGAAGACCGCGTTGGCGGCGGCCACGACCTGCGGCGTCGAGCGGTAGTTGCGCACCAGGTCGACGCGCTGGGCGTCCTCGTAGCGGCGGGTGAAGCCGGTCAGGTACTCGGCCTTCGCGCCCGCGAACGAGTAGATGGTCTGCCGCGGGTCGCCGACGACGCACAGCTCGTCGCGTCCGCCGAGCCACAGGTCGAGCAGCGTGGCCTGGAGCGGGTTCACGTCCTGGAACTCGTCGACGACGAACCAGCGGTACTGGCTGCGCACCTGGGCGGCGACCCGCTCGTCCTCGGTGAGCATGGCCGCGGTGACCAGGAGGATGTCCTCCATGTCGATGCGGTGGTGGCCGCGCTTGACCTCCTCGTACGCGGCGTAGACCTCGCCGACCTGGGACGGCTGCAGGTCGCCGACCTCGCGCCGGGCGTCCTTGGCCTTGCCCGCGTACTGGGCCGGGCGGACGTTGCTGACCTTGGCCCACTCGATGGCGCTGGCCAGATCGCGCAGCACCGACTGGTCGGGGCGCAGCCCGACCTTGCGGGTGGCCTCGACGACGAGCGGGATCTTGGAGCCGGTGACCTCGGGGAGCTCGCCGCCGTAGACCTGGGGCCAGAAGAAGCGGGCCTGGCGCAGCGCGGCGGAGTGGAAGGTGCGGGCCTGGACGCCGCCCGCGCCCAGCTGCTGGAGCCGTGCGCGCATCTCGCCGGCCGCGCGGGTGGTGAACGAGACGGCCAGCACCTCGGTGGGCTGGTAGACGTTCGTCGCCACGCCGTACGCGATGCGGTGCGTGATGGCGCGGGTCTTGCCGGTGCCGGCGCCCGCCACGACCACGAGCGGACCGCGGATCGTCTGGGCGACCTGACGCTGCTCGGGATCGAGGGCGGCGAGCAGGTCGCTGGGGTCGGGCACGGGACTCCTTCGAGGTCGGGGGCTACGGTCGAGGGGGAACAGCCCGGCGGACGCCGGCGTTGTGCCTGTCGCACGACCACGACCCACCCTAGACGGCTCAGGAGACAGACATGTCGGCCCAGTTCACCCTCTACTCGACTCCCTGGTGCGGCTACTGCCACCGGCTGAAGAACCAGCTCGAGCGCGAGGGCATCGTCGAGTTCGTCGAGGTCGACATCGAGCAGCAGCCCGAGGCGGCCAAGCTCGTCGAGCAGGCCAACAACGGCAACCAGACCGTCCCCACGCTCGTCTTCTCCGACGGCAGCGCGCTGACCAACCCGTCGGTCGCCCAGGTCAAGGCCCAGCTCGCCTCGCTGAGCTGACCGCGTCCGCGCTGAGTGTGACGTTTCGGGGCTGTTCAGGCCCTTTTCACCCCCGAAACGTCACACTCAGCGCGACGGTGACCCCCTACCAGGAGCCGGGGATCGGTCCGCCGTACCAGGACTCGATGAGCCAGCGCGAGATCGAGACGTGCGGCGGCGGCAGCACCAGCTCGCCGGACTCGCCCCAGCGCGCCAGCTCCTCGCGGGTCACCCAGGTCGCCTGCGCGATCTCGTCGTGGTCGACCTGGATGTCGGTCGTCGTCGCCCGGCCGAAGAAGCCGACCATGAGGCTGGCCGGGAACGGCCACGGCTGGCTGGCGCCGTAGCGCACCTCGCCCACCTCGACGCCGACCTCCTCGCTCACCTCGCGGCGCACCGCGTCCTCGAGCGCCTCCCCGGGCTCGACGAAGCCGGCCAGGGTCGAGAAGCGTCCCTCGGGCCAGGACGGGTTGCGGGCCAGCAGCGCGCGGTCGTCCGCGTCGGTGATCAGCATGATGACGGCGGGGTCGGTGCGCGGGAAGTGGTCCTTGCCGCACTCGGGGCAGTGCCGCACGTGGCCGCCCTGGCGGATCTCGGTGCGTCCGCCGCAGCGTGGGCAGAACGGCGTGGACGCCAGCCAGCGCGACATCGCGACGGCGTGGATGGCCAGCGACAGCTCGTCGGGGTCGAGCAGGGGCGCCAGGGTGCGCACGCTCACCGGCTGCAGCTCGTCGGGCACCCGCTCGACCACCACGGCGGCGTAGGTGCGGCCGTGCTGCTCGCCGAGCAGCAGCCACTCCCCCTCGGGTGCCTCGTCGCGGGCCGTCCAACGCACCGCGGGACCGTCGACGGTGGCGACGTGCTCGCCGCCGAGCACCATGACCTGCAGCCCCTCGTCGTCACGCCACTCCTCGAGCCGCCGGCGGTTGCCGGTGCGGTCGTGCCGGGCTCGGTGGAACGCGAACGGGGCCTGCTCGGTGTCGGTCACCCCGCCACGCTAGCCGCAGGTCAGTCGGTCCACCCGAGGAGGCGCTCGAGCTCGTCACGGCCCGGCAGCGACGCCGGCCGGTCGGTGGTGCCGAGCCGGACGTAGACGAACGCGGCGCTCACCCGGCTCGGGTCGACGCCCTGCAGCTCGGCCCACGCCAGCCGGTAGATGGCCAGCTGCAGCGGGTCGGCGGTCTGGGCGGCGTTGGTCTTCCAGTCGACGACCTCGAACCCGGGACCGCCGTCGTCCAGCGTCGTCTCGTAGACGGCGTCGATGCGCCCGATGACCTGCTGGCCGCCCAGGACGATCGAGAACGGCGCCTCGATCGCGTACGGGCGTCGCTCGCCGTACGGACCGTCGGCGAACGCCTTCATGAGCGCCTCGAGGTCGGCGTCGTCGACGATGTCCTCCTGCGCCTGGCCGGGCAGGTCCTCGGGGTCGAGCAGCGCCTGCTGGTCGAACCGCGCCTCGACCCACGCGTGGAAGCGCGTGCCGTAGCGCGCGGCGGACGAGGGCCGCCGCGGCATCGGGCGCGCGAGGGCGGCGGCGTACCGCTGCGGGTCGGAGTGGAGGGCCATGGTGGCGGTGGCCGACAGCGTCTCGGGCAGCTCGACCACGTTGCGTCCGGCCTCGACCTGCTCGGCCTCGGCCAGCAGCAGGGCGATCTCGTCGGCCAGCTCGGCCACGCGTCCGTCGACCTCGACCGGCTCGGCGTCGTCGCCGGCCGCGAGCCGCTCGCGCACCGCGTCGGCCAGCACCCGGCGGCGCTCCAGGCGCGGACCGGGAGCCGGCCAGGCGAGCCCGACGCGCTCGTCCAGGTGCGGGTTCGGCGCGTCGTCCTCGGGCTTCGCGGCCCAGACCGACGGCTCGCCGCCGTTGGCCACGACCCAGTCGCGGGTGGCCTCCAGGAACGGCGACGGACCGCGCGGCTTGGCCTGCGTGCGTCCCCACCAGTGCCCGCTGACGTGCAGCTCCTGCTTGGCCCGGGTGAACGCGACGTAGGCCAGGCGCCGCTCCTCCATGAGCGAGTCCTCCTTGACCGCGGCCTTGAACTCGCGCTCGGCCGTGGGCGTCCAGTCGTCGATGTCGGGCACCGACGCGTGGTCGCCGCGCAGCTCGGCGGGCAGCGTCTTGGCCGATCCGATCCAGCGTTCGCGACCCTTGCCGGACGGGAACACGGAGGCCGACATCATCGGGACGAAGACGACGTCCCACTCCAGGCCCTTGGCCTTGTGGGCGGTGAGCAGCTTGACCGACTCGGCCTCCGACGGCGTGGAGACCTCCATGCCGTCGTTGTACTCGTCCTCGGCGCGCAGGTAGGCCAGCAGGCCGGTGAGCGAGGCGAACCGGTCGGTCTCGGCGTAGGCGGCGATCGCGTCCATGAGCAGGGCGACGTTGTCCATCGCCGCCGGGTGGTCGCCGGACTCGAGCTCGAGGTCGAGGTCGAGCGCCACCATCGCGCGGCGGGCCAGGTCGACGAGCGGCTCGCCGACGTGCTTGCGCAGGTAGGTCAGCAGGCTCGACAGGTCACGGAAGCGCTCGAGCGCCTCGGGCGAGTACCCGAGGTCGCCCGGGTCGTCGACGGCGTCCGCGAGCGAGACGACCTCGGTGGGGTCGGAGCCCTCGACCGCGCGGGCCAGCTCGTCCTCGAGCGTCGCGGCGTCGCCCGGCCGGCCGGCGCCGCGGGTGAGCATGGCCGCCCGGCGGCCGAGCAGCGCCAGGTCGCGTGGGCCGACCGCCCAGCGCGGACCGTCGAGCAGGCGCATGGTCGCCGGGTTGGCGGTGACGTCCTCGAGCACCTCGAGCACCGAGAGCAGGTCGGCCACCTCGGGCTGGCTGAGCAGGCCGGTGAGGCCGACGATCTCGAACGGGACGCCGGCCCGGCGCAGGGCGGCGACGATGGCCTCGTTCTCGGCGCCGACGCGCACCAGCACGGCGATCTCGCGCAGCGCCGTGCCCGCCTCGTGGGCCTGCTGGACACCCTCGACCACGGCGGCGACCTCGTCGGCGACGGTCTCGTGCAGCGCCACGGTGATGCGGCCGGCGTCCGAGCGGGCCGACCGCAGCGGGGTGACCTCGCCGGTGGTCGCGTAGAACGGCTGCACGACGCTGTTGGCCAGGTCGATGACCCCGGTCGGGCAGCGCCGGGTCTCGGACAGCGACAGCCGCGCCCCCGGGCGTCCGGGCACCGGGAAGTCGTCGAGGAACTCCAGCAGGTTGTTGGCCGCCGCGCCGCGCCAGCCGTAGATGCCCTGGGCCGGGTCGCCGACGGCGGTGACGCACAGGCCGGCGAACAGGCCCTTGAGCAGGTCGCGCTGGGCGACCGACGTGTCCTGGTACTCGTCGAGCAGGACGACGTCGAACCGGTCGCGCAGCGCCGCGGCGACGTGCTCGTCCTGGGCGAGCGCTGCCCCGAAGTACATCTGGTCGGAGAAGTCCATGACGCCGTCGACCCGCTTGAGCTCGCGGTACTGGTCGACCAGCTCGGTCAGCTCGGCGCGTTTGCGGGCGGTCTCGGCCGCGTTGCGCAGCACCGCCGGCTTGTTGCCCTGCGCCTCGGCCAGCGCGACGAGCCCGCGGGCGTGCTCGCGGACCGCCTCGGGGCTGGTGAGGTGCTCGGCGATCTGCCCGTCGAGGGCCAGCAGCTCGCCCACCAGCGTGGGCAGGTGGGTGCCGACGTGCTGCAGCGGGCGCTCGAAGGTGCGCACCGCCATGGCCGCCCGCTGGAACCGCGAGGCGTCCGACACGACCCGCAGGTCGGGCTCGACGCCCAGGTTGAGCCCGTGCTCGGCGATGAGCGTGCCGGCGAACGCGTGGTAGGTCGCGGTGGTGGGCTCGCCGTCGCCGATGGCCTGCCGCTCCCCCAGCGCCTGCAGCGAGCGGCGGATGCGCAGCCCGAGCTCGGCCGCCGCCTTGTTGGTGAACGTGAGGCCGAGGATGCGCTCGGGCGCCACCCCGTGGTGGCCGACCAGCCACACGACGCGCGCGGCCATGACCGTCGTCTTGCCCGAGCCTGCGCCGGCGATGATGACGCTGGCGGTGTCGAGCGGGGCAGTGATCGCCGCACGCTGCTCGTCGGAGAAGCGGAACCCCTCGATGCCGCTCATCTCGCCGAACAGCCGGTCGAGGTCGTCCAGGTCGTGCAGGACGGTCACGCGCTCGCTCGTGCTGCGCTCGCTCACTCGCCACCTCCGAGGATCGTCTGGCCGGCGTCCTTGGTCGGGCACACACGGTGGAAGGCGCAGTAGCCGCACGCCTTGTCCGAGGGCGTGGCCTCCCAGGTCTCGTCGCCGATGGTGCGCACCGCGTGGGCGAGCTGCTCGACGGCGAAGAACGGCTCGTCGGGCCGGGGCGCGTCCTGCGGCTGCACCTTCGGGTAGCCGGGCACCTTGGTCTCGTCGTTGCGCAGCTGGACGAGCTCGGCACCGGCCGGCGGGGCGCCGGGAGCGAGCTCCTCGGTGGCGCCGTGCTCGACGGCCAGCTGGTAGAAGCCCAGCTGCGCGTGCTCGCCGACCTCGCGGGCGCTGGGCGCGTTCTTGGACGTCTTGAGGTCGATGACGTGCACGCCGCCGGCGTCGTCGAGCTCGACCCGGTCCATGGAGCCGCGCAGGACGACCTCGCGGCCCTCGACGGTGAGCGTGACCTCGAAGGGGTGCTCGACGGCGAGCGGCGTGCGGCCGTGCTCGCGGTGCCAGCGCACGAAGCGGCCGATCGCCTCGACCGCGGCCTCGCGCTCGCGTGCCTCGATCCAGGGGGCGTTGAACTCCAGCTGGTGCCAGACGCCGTCGAGCTCGGCGGCCAGCGACGCGGCGTCGTCGTCGCGGTCGCGCCGCACGACGTCGGCGGCCAGCGCGTGGACCAGCGAGCCGAAGCCCTGCGCCGAGGACGTGCCCGCGCCGGCCTTGGCCTCGTGCTCGAGGAACCAGCGCAGCGAGCACTCGGTGAGCGTGCTGACCGAGCTGCCGGACAGCCGGATCGGCCGCTCGGGGTCGTGCACCGGACGTCCGGTGTCGGTGCGCTCGCGCAGGCCCCACCAGCGCTCGGGGTTCGCACCGCGCGCGGACGGGTGGGCCGCCAGCCGAGCGAGCTGGTCGGCCACCTGGGCGCGCACATGGTCGTCGTCGGTGGTCTCGCCCAGGCGGCGCAGCTCGGCGACGACGCCCCGCAGCGACAGTGCGCGGCGCGGACGCGGCCGGGGCACGAGGTCGAGCGCCGCCGGACGCGCGTGGGCACCGGCGGACGCGGCCACGTGCTCGGCCAGCTCGGTGACGAAGCGGGACGGCTGGTCGCCGTCCTCGTGTCCGCTCTGCGTCGCGGTGACGACGAGGTGCCGGCGCGCGCGGCTGCAGGCGACGTAGAACAGCCGGCGCTCCTCGGCCAGCCGGGCGCGGGCGCTCGGCGGCTCGACCAGGCCCTCGGCGCCGAGCCGCTCGGACTGCAGGAAGCTGCCACGGAAGCGCAGGTCGGGCCACACGCCGTCCTGGACGCCCGCGACGACGACGTACGCCCACTCCAGGCCCTTCGAGCGGTGGGCGGTCATGAGCCGCACCGCGCCCGAGTCACGGCCCGGACGCGCGCCGGCGCCGGCCGGGATCTGCTGGTCCTTGATGCGGCTGACGATCTCGCCGAGCGAGTCCTTGGCGAACTCCTCCTGGGCGCGGGCCGCCTCGTCGAACAGCGCGACGAGCGCGTCGAGGTCGCGGTGCGCGCGGGCGGCACCCTCGCCGCCCGCCTCAGCCTCGTCACGCAGCCGGCGCGGCCAGTCGGTGCCGTCCCACAGCGTCCAGAGCACCTGCTCGGCCGGCTCGCCGGACTCGATCTGCGCGGCGGCGCGCTGCAGCAGGCGGGCGACCCGCTCGACGGCGGCCGCGGCCTGGCCGGTCGGGGTGTGCGGCGCGTCGAGGGCCAGCCCGGCGGGGGCGTGCAGCAGCTCGGCGACCAGGACGCGCGCGGGTCGCAGCTCGCGTCCCTCGGCCGCCTCGCGCTGGCGCAGCGCCCGACCCAGCCGGCGCAGGGCCGGGTCGTCGAGCCCGCCGAGCGGGCTGGTGAGCACGGCCTCGGCGTCGTCGGCCGACAGCGGTCGTCCGCCGGCGACCTCGACCGCGAGGTCGAGCGCGCCGAGCAGCGTGCGCACCGACGGCTCCTGGTACAGCGGCAGCTCGTCGCCAGCCACGTCGACCGGGACGCCCGCGGTGGTGAGCGCCCGCCGGAGCCGGGCGATGTCGCGGCTGGTGCGCACGAGCACGGCCATGTCGCGCCACGGCACCTCGGCCTTCAGGTGGGCCTCGCGCAGGCGCAGCGCGATGTGCTCGGCCTCGGCCGCGGGCGTCGTGTAGGTCTCGACCTCGACCACGCCGGGGTCGTCGACCCGCGACACCTGGTCGCGCAGGGCGGCGTAGTCGCGTCCGTCGACCGGGCCCAGGGCGCCCCGGCTGTCGACGACCGACCGGACCGCGGCGGCGATGGCCGCGCCGTAGCGGTTCGTGTGCCGCAGGACGATCGTCGGCGCGGGGCCGGCCGGCGTGGCCAGCTGCTCGGGGAAGTCGAGGATGCCCTGCACGTCGGCGCCGCGGAAGCCGTAGATGGACTGGTACGGGTCGCCGACGACCACCAGGTCGCGACCGTCGCCGGCCAGCTCGCGCAGCAGCGCGACCTGGAGCGGGTCGGTGTCCTGGTACTCGTCGACGACGACCAGCCGGTGCCGGCGGCGGGCCTGCTCGCGCACCCGCGGGTCGCGCAGCAGCTGCACGGCCTGGTGGACGATGCCGCCGTAGTCGGTGGTGTTGCGCAGCGCGGAGACGTCGGCGTACTCGCGCATGAGGTGCGCCGCGGCGTACCAGTCGTCGCGTCCGGCCGCCCGGGCCACGTCGGCCAGCTGCTCGGGGTCCATGTCGAGCGTCTGGGTGGCCGCCATGAGCCGGTGCAGCTCGCTGGCGAACCCGCGCGTGCGCAGGGCCGGACGCAGCCGCGCCGGCCAGCGCTCGGCGGCGCCGCCGGTGACCAGGTCGCGCAGCATCGTGTCCTGCTCGGGCGCGCTGAGCAGGCGCATGGGCGAGACGAAGTCGTCGGCCCCCTGGTGCGCGCGGACGAAGGCGTAGCAGAACGAGTGGAAGGTCATCGCCGGCGTCGTCGACACCGTGCGCGAGAGCCGGCGGGCGATGCGGCCGCGGATCTCCTCGGCGGCCTGGCGGCTGAACGTCAGCACCAGCACCTCGTCGGGCGTCAGCTCGCCCCTCTCGACCCGGTCGACGACCAGCTCGACCAGGGTCGTCGTCTTGCCCGCACCCGGACCGGCGAGCACGCGCAGCGGCCCGCCCCGGTGCTCGACCACGGCCCGCTGCTGCTCGTCGAGCACGGGCACGCGCACCGGCTCGGCGGCGCGGCGGCACAGGACGTACGACTCGGGCATGCCCCTATCCCAGCAGACCGCACCGACACCCGGGCCGGAACCCGCCCCTCGTCGCTGGGAGTGACGTTCTGCACGCGACACGCCGCGCCGGGCGTGCAGAACGTCACTCCCAGCGAGGACGGAGGATCAGGGCTCGGGTGACCACGCGGCGGTGCGCATGTCGACCCGGCGCAGGTCCGGGCGCATGGGGGTGTCGTCGGCCAGCAGCAGCCGCGCGGCCTCGCCGTCGTGGCAGTCCGCGGGCGTGCCGTCGGCGCGCACGACCCGCCACCACGGCACCGACGCGCCGGTCGTCGACATCACGCGTCCGACGTAGCGCGGCCCGTAGCCGTCCTGCAGCGCCTCGGCGATCGCGCCGTAGCTCATCACGCGTCCGGCGGGGATGCGCTCGACCAGCGCCAGCACCCGCTCCACGAACCGCTCGTCCACGCCGCGAGCATGCCAGAGGGCGGCCTCCCCACGGGGAGACCGCCCTCGGGACGGACGCTCAGTAGCTGGGCTGCGAGGGGTCGACCTGGTTGACCCAGGCGACCACGCCGCCGCCGACGTGCACGGCGTCGGAGTAGCCGGCGCCCTTGAGCACGGCCAGGGCCTCGGCCGAGCGGACGCCGGACTTGCAGTGCAGGACGACCTGCTTGTCCTGCGGCAGCTGCTCGAACGCGCGGCCGCTGATGATCTCGTTCTTGGGGATGAGCACCGAGCCAGGGATCTTGTTGATCTCGTACTCGTTGGGCTCGCGGACGTCGACCAGGACGAAGTCGCGGGCACCGTCCTCGCGCTCCTTGAGCCAGCCGTCGAGCGTCGTGACCGAGATGGTCGAGTCGGCGGCGGCCTCGGCGGCCTCGTCGCTGATCGCGCCGCAGAACGCCTCGTAGTCGATGAGCTCGGTGGGCAGGACGCCGTTCGGGTCCTTGCGGATCTTGAGCGTCGTGTACCGCATCTCGAGCGCGTCGTAGACCATCAGACGGCCGATCAGCGGGTCGCCGATGCCGGTGATGAGCTTGATCGCCTCGGTGACCATGATCGAGCCGATCGAGGCGCACAGGACGCCCAGCACGCCACCCTCGGCGCACGAGGGCACCATGCCCGGCGGCGGGGCCTCCGGGTAGAGGTCGCGGTACTGCGGTCCGTGCTCGGCCCAGAACACCGACGCCTGGCCCTCGAAGCGGTAGATCGAGCCCCACACGTACGGCTTGCCCAGGATGACGGCGGCGTCGTTGACCATGTAGCGGGTCGCGAAGTTGTCGGTGCCGTCGAGGATCAGATCGTAGCCGGAGAAGATCTCCAGCACGTTGTCGTTGTCGAGCCGCTCGTTGTGCACGATGACGTTCACGTACGGGTTGACCTCGGCGACCGACTCCGCGGCGCTGACCGCCTTGGGCTTGTCGATGTCGCTCTGGCCGTGGATGACCTGGCGCTGCAGGTTCGACTCGTCCACGACGTCGTCGTCGACGATGCCGAGCGTGCCGACGCCGGCCGCGGCGAGGTAGAGCAGCGCGGGGCTGCCGAGGCCGCCGGCGCCGATGACCAGCACCTTGGCGTTCTTCAGCCGCTTCTGGCCGGTCATGCCGACGTCCGGGATGATCAGGTGACGGCTGTAACGACGGACCTCGTCGATCGTCAGCTCGTCGGCGGGTTCCACCAGGGGGGCGACCACGGCATCTCCTCGGGATCGGGTGCGGTGCTTGCCAGGCCCAACGCCCGGCTCCCGCCCATTCTTCCCGCGGCGCCCCGGCGGCTCGTCCGGCGTCCGGATGCTGGGCCTGGGAGACTCCGGGCATGGACCTGCGCATCTTCACCGAGCCCCAGCAGGGCGCCGACCACGAGGACCTGCTGGCCGTCGCCCAGGCCGCCGAGCGCCTGGGCTTCGATGCCTTCTTCCGCTCCGACCACTTCCTGACGATGGGCGGCGACGGCCTGCCCGGTCCGTCGGACGCCTGGATCACCCTGGCCGCGCTGGCCCGCGAGACGAGCACCATCCGGCTCGGCACGCTCATGACGTCCGCGACGTTCCGCCTGCCCGGGCCGCTGGCGATCGCCGTGGCCCAGGTCGACCGGATGAGCGGCGGACGCGTGGAGCTAGGCCTGGGCGCCGGCTGGTTCGCCGAGGAGCACACCGCCTACGGCATCCCGTTCCCCGAGACCAAGGAGCGCTTCGACCGGCTCGAGGAGCAGCTGGCGATCCTCACCGGCCTGTGGGGCACGCCCGAGGGCGAGACGTTCAGCCACGCGGGCGAGCACTACACGCTCATCCACTCCCCCGCGCTGCCCAAGCCGGCCCAGCGCCCCGGCCCGCCGGTGCTGATCGGCGGCCACGGCAAGCGCCGCACCCCGGCCCTGGCCGCCCGTTACGCCGCCGAGATCAACGTCCCGTTCGGGTCCCTGGAGGCCAACCGGGTCATGTTCGAGCGCACCGAGCGCGCCTGCGAGGAGATCGGCCGTGACCCGGGCGAGCTCGTCCGCTCCAGCGCCCTGGTGCTGTGCGTCGGCTCGGACGAGGCCGAGATCGCCCGTCGCGCCGCCGCGATCGGTCGCGAGGTCGGCGAGCTGCGCGAGAACGGCCTGGCCGGCACGCCCGAGGAGGTCGTCGAGAAGCTGCGGGCCTACGCCGAGCTGGGCAGCACCCGCGCGTACCTGCAGGTGCTCGACCTGGCCGACCTCGACCAACTCGAGCTCGTGGCCGCGGAGGTCGCGCCGCACGTCCGTGGCTGAGGCGTCGCCGCGACTCGCCGCCCGCGGACCGGACGCCCCGGGCCTGGCCGATAGGATCGCGTCGTGACTGAGACCACCTCGACCCGCCCGCGCTCGGGCCGGATGCCGCGCACGGAGCGGCGCGCCCAGCTGCTCGAGGTCGCGCTCGGGGTGTTCGTCGAGCAGGGCTACCACGCCGCGTCCATGGACGAGATCGCCGACCGCGCCGGCGTGAGCAAGCCCGTGCTCTACCAGCACTTCCCCGGCAAGCTCGAGCTGTACCTGGCGCTGCTGGAGACCTCGTGCGCCGAGGTCGTGCAGGGCGTGCGCATCGCGCTGGCGTCCACGACCGACAACCGCAAGCGCGTCCAGGCCACCATGGCGCTCTGGTACGACTACGTCGCCGACCAGGGCGCGGCCTTCCGGCTCGTGTTCGAGTCGGACCTGACCAACGACCCGGCCGTGCGCCGGCTCGTCGACGGCGTCATCGAGGACTCCGCGGCGGCCATCGCCGAGGTGATCCGCGAGGACACCGGCCTGCCCGGCGCCGCCGCTCACCAGCTGGCTGTCAGCCTGGTGGGCATGGGGCACGTGGGAGCCCGCACGTGGCTCGACACGCGCTCGGAGCTCAGCAAGGAGCAGGCCGTCGAGCTGGCCGCCGGTCTCGCCTGGCGAGGAATCGGCGGATTCCCGCGCGACCCCGAGAACTCAGACCGAGGAGAGGAATGACCGTGGAGGTCAAGATCGGCGTCCAGAACGCCGCCCGTGAGCTGTCCGTCGAGACCGAGGAGACCCCCGAGGCGCTGCTGAGCCTCCTGGAGACGGCGATCGCCGACTCCAAGGTGTTCTCGCTGACCGATCCCAAGGGCCACACCGTGGCCGTGCCGGCCGACAAGGTCGCCTACCTGTACTTCACGTCCGAGGCCGGACGCCCCAAGGTCGGCTTCGCCGCCGGCCTGAACGCCTAAGCCGCTGAACCGGGCCCCGGCCCGGTCACGACGCAGCACGAGCCTGCTGGGAGCACCGCTCCCGGCAGGCTCGCTGCGTCTGCGACGTCCTAGGCCGCGAGGCCAAGGCGCTCCATGCGCTTGGTGTGCGCCTCGGTGATGCGCGCGAACATGCGGCCGATCGCGGCCAGGTCCATGCCCGGCACGTCGACGCCGCCGACAAGCACCGCCGACAGCGCGTCCCGCTCGGCCACGACGGTCTGGGCCTGGCTGAGCGCCTCGCCCATGAGCCGGCGCGACCACAGCGCGAGGCGGCCGGCGATCTTCGGGTCCTGCTCGATGCCGGCGCGCACGGTGTCGACGACGAACTGCGAGTGCGCGGTGCCGCTGAGCGTCGCGACCACCAGGTCGCGGGTGGACGTCTCCAGGAACGCCGCCACCTCGCGGTAGAAGTCCGAGGCCAGGCCGTCGCCGACGTACGCCTTCAGCAGGCTCTCGTAGTAGTCCGACGGCTTCGTCTTGGCGTGGTAGCGCTGGAAGATCGCCTCGAACGGCTTCATCGACTCGTACGGGTCGACGCCCATCTCGACCAGGCGGTCGCGCAGCTGCTGGAAGTGGTCGAACTCGGCGGCGGCGAGCGCGGCGACCTCGACCCGGCTGCGCAGGTCCGGCGCCATGCCGCCGTCCAGGGCGAGCTGCTCGACGGCGCTGATCTCGCCGTAGGCCAGCAGGCTGAGCAGCTCGACGACCCCGCTGCGGTACGTCGGGTCGTCCAGCGCCGAGCCTCGTCCGGACGCGTCACGCTTGGAGAGAGCCATGGCCGCAGCCTACCGAGGCCGGTGCCCGCGGACGTGTCCGAGCGCACCCGTCCGGGGCGTCGAGGCCCGGTTTTCCGGCCTCCGCGCGTACCATGGCCTCAGACACATCCTGAACTCCTCAAGAATTCGAGTAGAGCCATCACCACGTTCCGAGACCTGGGCGTCCTGCCCGAGATCGCCGACGCGCTCGCCGAGAAGGGCATCGAGAAGCCCTTCCCCATCCAGGAGATGACCCTCTCGGTGGCCCTCATGGGCACCGACCTCATCGGCCAGGCCCGTACCGGCACCGGCAAGACCTTCGCCTTCGCGATCCCCGTCATCCAGCGCACCGTCGCCCCGCACGACCCCGACTTCGAGCAGCTCGCCGCCCCCGGCAAGCCGCAGGCGCTCATCATCACGCCCACGCGCGAGCTGACCATCCAGGTCTTCCGCGACGTCGAGACCGCCTCCGCCAAGCGCGGCACCCGCAACCTGGTCATCTACGGCGGCGTGCCGTACGAGCCGCAGCTCGAGGCCCTGGAGAAGGGCGTCGAGATCGTCGTCGGCACCCCCGGCCGCGTGCTCGACCTGGCCAACCGCGGTCACCTCGACCTGTCGCACGTGAAGTCGATCGTGCTGGACGAGGCCGACGAGATGCTCGACCTGGGCTTCCTGCCCGACGTCGAGTCGATCCTGGCCAAGACCCCCGAGCTGCGCCAGACGCTGCTGTTCTCGGCCACGATGCCGGGCGCGATCGTCTCGCTGGCCCGCAAGCACATGCGTCACCCGATGAACATCCGCGCGGAGTCGACCGAGGAGAACCAGACGGTCCCCGCGACGGCGCAGTTCGTCTACCAGGCGCACGAGATGGACAAGCCCGAGGTCGTCGCCCGCATCCTGCAGGCCGAGAACGTCGGCAAGGTCATCATCTTCACCCGCACGAAGCGCTCCGCCCAGCGCGTCGCCGACGACCTGGCCGAGCGCGGCTTCCCGTGCTCGCCGCTGCACGGCGACATGGCGCAGGGGGCTCGCGAGAAGGCGCTGACGAAGTTCCGCGACGGCGGAGTCGACATCCTCGTCGCGACCGACGTGGCCGCGCGCGGCATCGACGTCGCCGACGTCACGCACGTCATCAACTACACGTGCCCCGAGGACCACAAGACGTACGTGCACCGCATCGGCCGCACCGGCCGCGCGGGCGCCACGGGCATCGCGATCACCTTCGTCGACTGGGCCGACCTCCAGCGCTGGAAGCTGATCAACAAGGAGCTGGACCTGCCGTTCGACGAGCCGCAGGAGACCTACTCCACGTCCGAGCACCTGTTCCACGACCAGGGCATCCCGGCGGGCACCAAGGGCCGGCTCAAGCCGGCTCCCCCGCGGGAGCCGAAGCCCAAGACCGATGGCGACCGGGGCGGACGCTCCGGCGGTCGCGGCGGCAACGGTGGTCGTGACGGTGGCCGCGGCCGCTCCGGCGGCGGACGTCCGCAGGGCGAGCGCACCGACGCTCCCCGGACCGAGCGCGCCGAGGCCGGCGACCAGCCGGCCGGCGAGGGCACCAGCACGAGCGCACGACGTCGTCGTCGCCGCCGCACCCGCAGCGGTGCCGCGGTCGAGGGCGGCCAGCAGCCCTCCGGCGAGAGCACTCCCGCCGAGTAGCACCCCGCACGTGAGCGAGCCCCCGGACCACGCGGTCCGGGGGCTCGCTGCGTCAGGTCAGACGACGGCCGGCGCGGGCGTGCGGTCGACGAGCCGCGCGGCCACCGCCCGGTAGGCCTCGGCGCCCTTGTGCCGGGGCGAGGTGCCCAGCACCGAGCGGCCGATCGCCGGGGCCTCGGCGAACCGCACGGACTTCGGGATCGCCGGCTCCAGCACGTCCAGCCCGTAGGTCTCGCCGATCGTCTCCAGCACCGCGCGAGCGTGCCGCGTGCGTCCGTCGTAGGCGGTGGGCAGGACGCCGAGCACGCGCAGCCGGGGGTTCAGCAGCTGCTGGACGTCGTGGATGGTGTCGAGCAGCTGCCCGACGCCGCGGTGCGACAGCGTCTCGCACTGCAGCGGCACGATCACCTCGTCGGCGGCGGCCAGGGCCCCGACGGTCAGCACGCCGAGGGTCGGCGGGCAGTCGACGAGGATCCAGTCGTAGTCGGCCGCGACGGCGTCGAGCGCGACCGAGAGCCGGCGCTCGCGTCCCGTGCGTCCGACCAGCTGCTCCTCCGCGCGGGTCAGGGCGATGCTCGAGGGCAGCAGGTGGACGCCCTCGTCGGTGACGACCAGCGCCTCGGTGACCCGGTGGCGGCCGAGCATGACGTCGCCCGCGGTCAGCTCGACGTCCTCGGGGTCGATGCCCAGCGAGAACGTGAGGCCGCCCTGGGGGTCGAGATCGACCAGCAGCACCCGCAGCCCCCGCTCGACGAGCGCGATGCCCAGCGAGGCGACGGTCGTGGTCTTGCCGACGCCGCCCTTCTGGTTGGCCACGGCGAGCGTCGTCGTCATGGCCTCAGCATGCCACCGCCGGGTCCCGCCGCGGGGGTGTCTCGCCGTGGCATGCTGAGCGCATGCCCCGTGCCCTCGTCACCGGTCCCACGGCCGGCCTCGGCCGCGCGTACGCCCTCGAGCTGGCCCGTCGGGGCTACGACCTCGTGCTCGTCTCGCGCGACCAGGCCCGGCTGGACGCCCTCGCCGCCGAGATCCGCCGCGACCACCGCGTCGACGTGGACGTCCAGGCGGCCGACCTCGCCACGTCCGAGGGCATCGACCTCGCCGCCGGCCTGGTCCGCTCCAACGCCCGGCCCGTCGACCTGCTGGTCAACAACGCCGGCGCGTCGCTGGCCGGCTGGTTCGGCACCACCGACGTCGCCGACGAGGACCGCCAGCTCGACCTGCTCGTCCGTGCGCCGATGCACCTGAGCGACGCCGCGATCAAGGCGATGACCGGACGCGGCGGCGGCCAGATCCTCAACGTCTGCAGCGTCGCCGCCTGGACCCCGCGCGGCGCCTACTCCGCCCACAAGGCGTGGCTGCTCAACCTCACCCGCTGGATGAGCTGGCAGTACGCCGACGCCGGCCTGCAGGTCACCGCCGTGTGCCCCGGGTTCGTGCGCACCGAGTTCCACCAGCGCATGGGCGCGGACGTCAGCACGGTGCCGCGCTGGATGTGGCTCAAGGCGCCCCAGGTCGTCCGCGCGTCGCTGGACGACCTCGACAAGGGCAAGCCGGTCTCGGTGCCGTCGCTGCGCTACAAGGTGCTGGGCGCGCTGGCCCGGCACGCGCCGGCGCCGCTGGTGGCCCGCGCGGCGAGGCGGGGCCGATGAGCACGCCGCGCACGCTCCGCCTGCCCGAGCACGTCGTCCCGGTCACCCTGGCCACCGACCGCGGCACGTTCGCGGCGCTCGCCACCGAGCCCGAGGACGTCCCCCGCGCCCACGTCGTCCTGGTGCCCGGCTGGACCGGCAGCAAGGAGGACTTCGCGCCGCTGCTGCCGCTGCTGCGCGCCGCCGGGTACAGCGCCACGGCCTACGACCAGCGCGGCCAGCTCGAGACCACCGGCCTGCCCGAGGACGACTACACGCTGGCCGGGTTCGCCGAGGACGCCGTCGCGGTGGCCGCGTCGGCCGGCGCCGGCCCGGTCCACCTGCTCGGCCACTCCTTCGGCGGGCTCGTCGCCCAGACCGCGGCCGCGGCCCAGCCCGAGGCGTGGCGCTCGCTGTCGCTCCTGTGCACCGGCCCCGGCGCGCTCGGCGAGGACCCGCAGCGTCCGCTGTCGCACCTGGTCGAGGTGCTCGACCGCGACTCGCTCGAGGAGGTCTACGGCCAGCTGCAGGCCGCGCGCGGACGCGACGAGCAGCCCGCGGACGTCGAGGAGTTCACCCGGCGCAAGTTCGTCTCCAACGCGGTGGCCTCGCTGCGCGCCATGACCGTGCACCTGCTCGAGGCGCCCGACCTGGTCGAGGCGGCGCAGAAGTCCGGCCTGCCGGTGTTCGTGGCGCGCGGCGCCGACGACGACGCGTGGCCCTTCGACGTCCAGGACGAGATGGCCCGGCGCTACGGCACGCAGGTGCACGTCGTCCCCGACAGCGCCCACTCCCCCGCGATCGAGAACCCCGACGCGCTCGCCGCCGCCTGGCTCCCCTTCCTCGCCGACCACTGACCGTCCCTCACCCGAGCCCCGCTCCGCCGCGAACTGTGTCGAGTCGGACGGGGTCGGGCGTGATCGGACGTGCGGGACGTCACACATCGCGGCGGCGCGGGGCTGCGGTGAGCCGGACCCGGAGCGGTCCTAGGCTGGCCCCATGCCCGTGACCCGAGGCTTCATCGGACGGCGCCGCCCCGAGCGGCCCGACCGCCTGCCCCCCGGCCAGTACGACGCCGGCACCTCGTGGCCGACGCTCACCGCCGAGGTCACCCCGCACCTGGACCCCCAGGCCTGGACGATCGCCGTCGACGGCCTCGTCGAGCGCCCGACCACGTGGTCGTGGGACGAGGCGCACGCGCTGCCGCAGTCGACCTACCTCGGCGACATCCACTGCGTCACCACCTGGTCGCGCCTGGACATGACCTTCGCCGGCGTCAGCGTCGACACCCTGCTCGAGGCCGCCGGCCCGCTGCCCGAGGCCGCGTACGTCATGGCCCACTCGACCACCGGCTACACCACCAACCTGCCGCTCGAGGACGTCACCGGCGGCAAGGCGTGGGTGGCCTGGGAGGCCGACGGCAAGCCGCTCACGCCCGACCACGGCGGTCCCGCTCGCCTCGTCGTCCCGCACCTGTACTTCTGGAAGTCGGCCAAGTGGGTCACCCGGCTGGAGCTGATGGCCCGCGACCAGCCCGGCTTCTGGGAGCGCAACGGCTACCACGACCGCGGCGACCCGTGGCTCGAGCAGCGCTACCAGGGAGACCCGTGAGCACTCCGCCCACCGGCGGCTGGACGACCGGCCGCATCATCGAGAAGGACCAGCCCAGCGAGCGGCTGGTCCGGCTCCGTCTGCACGTCGAGGACCGCGTCGGGCACCTGCCCGGCCAGCACTACGTCGTGCGGCTGCGCGCGCCCGACGACTACACCGCCCAGCGCTCGTACTCGGTCGCGTCCGACCCGGACGACCCGTTGCTCGAGCTCGCGGTCGAGCTCATGCCCGGCGGCGAGGTGTCCGGCCACCTGCACGACGTGGCCGAGATCGGTGACGTCCTGGAGCTGCGCGGACCCATCGGCGGCTACTTCGTCTGGGAGGGCGAGCAGCGGGCCATCTGCGTCGGCGGCGGCACCGGCGTCGTCCCGTTCGTGTCGATGCAGCGGTACGCCCGCCGCACGGGGCAGGACGACCGGCTGAACGTCGTCGCCGTCGGACGCACCGGCAGCCAGCTGCCCTACTTCGCCGAGCTGCGCCGGTACGGCGCGTTCACCGCGCTCACCCGCGAGAACCTCGGCGACCGCGTGGCGTCCCCGCCGTACCCGGACGAGGTCGCGCCGCTCGTGGAGAAGGCGGAGGTCGCGTACGTGTGCGGCTCCCCCGGCTTCGCGACCTACGCGACGCGGCTGCTGCAGGAGTCCGGCATGCGCGCGGACGCGATCAAGGTCGAGCAGTTCGGCGTCACGGGCTGACGGTGGCGCGGCGCTTCTCGGCCCGAACCGTCAGGGCGATGGGGACGAGCGCGACCAGCGCCGCAAGCCCGGCGTAGGGGATGCCGAACGGTCCGAAGCCCAGCAGCCAGAGCAGCACCGTCGCCGCCAGCGTCACGCTCGCCGTTCCGATCGCGGTCCCGACCACGCTGTGCCCGCCGCGGGCCGCGTGCATCCACAGACCCAGGACGAGACCCGTCGGTGCGCTGACCACGATGCCGGCCACGGCGCCGACGACGCCGATCCATGCGACGGCCCCGAGACGCTCGAGCGGGCTGCCCGAGATGCCGCCGCCCGCGAGGATCAGGCCGCCGAGAAGCAGACCTCCCGCACCGCCGAGCGCCGCGCCCCAGCACAGCGCTCGAATCGTCATCCGCAGCATCAGACCGTCACGTCCCACGGGCACACCCTAGAGACGTCGGCGCGGGGCCGTGGCCGATCTACTTTTTCGGCGGGAGGCTGCGGGCGTGGTCGAGCCCGCGCGCGACCCACGCCTCGAGCTCGGCGTCGTCCTCGCAGCCGGCGGCGTCGACCCGCACCCACCCGCGCGTCGGCCGCCCGCTCATGACCATCGGCCCGGCGTGCGGCAGCACCGTCACCTCGTCGGTGTGCTCCGGCGGTACCCGCAGCATGAGCCCGCCCTGGCCGCTCACCGCCACCGCCATGTGCCCGTTCACCAGGAAGGCGAGCCCGCCGAACATCGCCTTCTCGGACGTGCCGGGCTCGAAGCAGACGAGCTGGCGCACCCTTTCGGCGAGCTGGAGGTCGTAGGCCATGCCTCCAGGGTGCACCCGGGCGGGGACAGCGGGGGTCAGCGCTTGCGGCGCACGTACAGCTGGCGGCGCAGCCGCGCGACGACCTCGCCGGACTCGTCGACCAGGACGTCCTCGAACCACGGCAGGTGCTTGTCGCCGTCCGCCGTCGCCTTGCGCATCGCCTCGACGTCGTCGGCGCCGAGCCGGAAGTGCCCGCGCACCGTGCCGCGTCCGGGCTTCACGAAGTCGATCGACGCCTGCTTGTCCCACACGACGTAGTCGGGGCCGAGCTGGCGCATCGCCATGAGCATGAGGAACGGGTCGCCCATCGCGAACAGCGAGCCGCCGAACGCGGTGCCGACGGCGTTGCGGGCCAGTCCGCGGACGCGCAGCCGGACGTCCACCGCGGTCCAGTCCGGCGCGATGCGCTCGATGCGGATGCCGGCGAAGCGGTAGGTCGGCCACAGGTTCATGACCAGCCGCTGCTGGTTCGCGCTGACGCTCACGCGAGCACGCCGGGCAGCAGGCGCTCGAGCTGCTCGGGGTCGGTCGTGTGGCAGCCCAGCGGGAAGCCGATCTTGCCCGTGCCGTGGTAGTCGCTCGACCCGGTGACAGCGAGGTCGAGGTCGGCGGCGAGGGCGCGCAGGCGGGCCCGCTGGTCCTCGTCGTGGTCGTTGTGGTCGACCTCGAGGCCGGCCAGGCCCAGGCCGGCGAGCTCGGCCACGGCGTCCGGGGTCATGACGCGGTCGGAGCCGCGCGACCACGGGTGGGCCACGACGGCGACGCCGCCGGCCTCGCGCACCAGACGGACGGCCTCGTGCAGCGGGGCCGCGTAGCGATCGACGTACGCCGGGCGGCCGGGCTTGAGCAGCGTGTCGAACGCCTCGTCGCGGTTGGCGACGACGCCCTTCTCGACCAGCGCGTCGGCGACGTGCGGACGTCCGGACGCGGCGGCGTTGCCCGACCAGCGGGCGACGTCCTCGGCGGTGACCTCGATGCCCAGCGCACCGAGCCGCTCCAGGATCAGCGGCAGCCGGTTGTCGCGCCCGTCCAGGACGCGCTGGAGCTCGGCCAGCAGCGGGCCGTGCGTGGGGTCGACCTCGTAGCCGAGCAGGTGGACGCTCTTGCCCTGCAGCTGGGTGGAGATCTCCAGGCCCTTCACGAGCCGGACGCCCACGCGGTCGGCGGCGGCCTGCGCCTCGTCCCACCCGACGGTCGCGTCGTGGTCGGTCAGCGCGACCACGTCGAGGCCGGCCCGCGCCGCGTTCTCGACCAGCTCGGTCGGTGAGTCCGTGCCGTCGGAGCGGTCCGAATGCGTGTGGAGGTCGATGCGCACGGGACTCAGGCTAGCGAGCCCGGGCGCGCCTGGTCCGGCGAGACGTTCCAGTGCCGGACGACGCGCTCGCCGCGGTCCTCCCCCAGCACCGAGATCGTGGCGGTGCTGAGGAAGAAGTGACGGCCCCGCTGCGGCGTGAGGCCGAGCCAGCGGGCAGCCAGCACGCGCAGCGCGTGGCTGTGCCCGAACACGAGCGTGCGCCCGCCCTCGGTCACGGCGCGCTCGACGACCCGGTCGAGCCGCGCGGCGACTTCGGCGGGCGTCTCGCCGTTCGGCGTGACGCCGTCCCAGACCGTCCAGCCCGGGTCGCGCTCGCGGATCTGCGGCGTCGTGATGCCCTCGTAGTCGCCGTAGGCCCACTCGACGAGGTCGTCGTCGACCTGCGCGTCGGGGAACCCGGCGAGCTCGGCCGTGCGACGCGCCCGCAGCCGCGGGCTGGTGTGCACGTGGTCGAAATCGACCAGGCCGAGCGCCGGACGCAGCGCCCCGGCGACCTCGACGCCCTCGTCGGTGAGGTCGAGGTCGGTCACGGACGTGTGCTTGCCGGTCGAGCTCCACTCGGTCTCGCCGTGGCGGACGAGCCAGATCTCGGCGCTCACCGCGGCACCAGCGCCCACAGGTCGAGGTCCAGCAGGACGCCCTCGGCGTACTTGCCGGAGTCGCCGCGCAGCGTCATCGACTCGTCACGCCCCTTGGTCGCCACCAGCCGCAGGCGCAGGGCGCCGACGCCCGGCGCGGACGTCTCGGCGGTGTCGAGCACCTCGGACCACGCGTGGATCGTGTCGCCGGCGTAGGCCGGGGCCGCGTGCGAGCCACCGTTGATCGCGGCCACGAGCTGGGCGTTGGCCAGCCCGTTGAACGACAGCGCGCGGGCCAGCGAGATGACGTGACCGCCGTAGACCAGGCGCCGGCCGTCGGGGCGGGCCTGGACGTCGAAGTGGACCTTGGCGGTGTTTTGCCACAGCCGGGTCGCCATCATGTGCTCGGCGTCGGTGAGCGTGACGCCGTCGACGTGGTCGATCTTCTCGCCGACCTCGTAGTCACCGAGCCGGTGCGGCTCACCCGCGGCGGCGACGTCGTAGCCGGAGAAGTCGAGACCCTCGGGCAGCACGAGGTCGGCCGGGTCGACGACCTTCGCGAGGTCGGGCACGACGGTCTCGGGCGCCGGGGCGTCCTGGTCGCGCTTGTGCACCATGACCCAGCGGACCCAGTCCAGCGCCACCTCGCCGCGCTGGTTCGTGGCCGTGGAGCGCACGTAGACGACGCCGGTGCGTCCGTTGCTGTTCTGCTTGAGGCCGATGACCTCCGAGCGGGTGCTGAGGGTGTCGCCGGGCACGACCGGGCGGTGGAAGCGGCACTCGGCGTAGCCCAGGTTCGCCACCGCGTTCAGCGACACGTCCGGGACGGTCTTGCCGAAGGCGACGTGGAAGGCGAGCAGCTCCTCGACCGGCGCGGGCGAGAGCCCCACGGACGCGGCGAACGGCGCCGACGACGGGATCGCGAACCGGGTCGGGTACAGCGCGCCGTACAGCGCCCGGTCGCCCTCGGTGATCGTGCGCGGCGTGGCGTGCTCGATCACCTGGCCGACGGTGAAGTCCTCGAAGAAGTTGCCCGGGTTCGTCTTGCCCATGGATGTCCTCACGCTCGCGGGTGTGCCCTCGTCATCCTGGCGCACGGACGTCCCGCGGTGCGTGTGGACCACCCCACACGCGGGTCAGAGATCGGTGGCGCGGTACCCGGGCAGCTGGCCGAGCAGCTGCTGGGCCTGCGGCAGGTGCTTGTGCTCGACCAGCACCTCGTAGCGCGAGGGACGGATCTGCTGCACCGAGCTGAAGTCGCGCCGACCGCGGGTGAACGCGTAGCCGATCGCCGCCCAGACCGCGCCGAACACGGCGCCGAAGGCGGCCGCGCTGGCCACGGTGCCCAGCCAGCTGCCGGGCTCGGCGAACAGACCGAGCAGCAGGCCGACGAACAGGCCCAGCCAGACGCCGGACGCGATGCCGGCCAGGATGACCCGGCCCCAGGTGAGCCGACCGGTGATGCGCTCGACCTGCTTCAGGTCGGTGCCGACGACCAGCACGTTCTCGACCGGGAAGTCGTGGTCGGCCAGGTGGTCGACGGCCTTCTGGGCGTCCGCGTAGTGCTCGAACGTGCCCAGCGACTGCGGGAACTGCAGGGAGAAGATCTCAGCCATGGCGCCACCGTAGACCCGGCGGACGACGACGGCCCGGCGGAGCGTGTGCTCCACCGGGCCGTCGGGACGGTCGTCAGGCCTTGTACTGCTTGAGCAGGTTGCGCCCGATGATCATCTTCTGGATGTCCGAGGTGCCCTCGCCGATGAGCATGAACGCGGCCTCGCGGTACAGCCGCTCGATCTCGTACTCCTTGGAGTAGCCGTAGCCGCCGTGGATCCGGAACGACGCCTCGACGACCTCGTTGCAGTACTCCGAGGCGAGCATCTTGGCCATGCCGGCCTCGACGTCCATGCGCTCGCCGGCGTCCTTGAGCCGCGCGGCCCGGACGACCATGGTGTGCGCGGCCTCGACCTTGGTGGCCATCTCGGCCAGGCGGAACAGGATGGCCTGGTGCTGGGCGATCGGCTTGCCGAACGTCTCGCGCTGCTGGGCGTACGCGATGCCGAGCTCGAAGGCGCGGTTGGCGATGCCGACGGCGCGGGCGCCGACGTTGACGCGGCCGACCTCGACGCCGTCCATCATCTGGTAGAAGCCCTTGCCGGGCTCGCCGCCGAGCACCTGGTCGGCACTGATCCGGTGCTTCTCCAGGATCATCTCGGTGGTGTCGATGCCCTTGTAGCCCATCTTGTCGATCTTGCCGGGCACCGTGACGCCCTGAGCCGTCTCGCCGAAGCCGGGCTCCTTCTCGACCAGGAACGTCGTCATGTTCCTGTAGACCGAGTCGGCGCCCTCGTCGGTCTTGCACAGCACCGCGACGAGGTTGGACGAGCCACCGTTGGTCAGCCACATCTTCTGGCCGGTGATCTCGTAGCCGTCGTCGGTCCTCGTCGCCTTGGTCGAGATCGCCGAGACGTCCGAGCCGAGCGACGGCTCGGACATCGAGAAGGCGCCGCGGACCTCGCCCGTGGCCATCTTGGGCAGGTACTTCTGCTTCTGCTCCTCGGTGCCGTGCTGCTTGAGCATGTAGGCCACGATGAAGTGCGTGTTGATGACGCCCGAGACGCTCATCCAGCCGCGCGCGATCTCCTCGACCACGAGGGCGTAGGTCAGCAGCGACTCGCCCAGTCCCCCGTACTCCTCGGGGATCATGAGGCCGAAGATGCCGAGCTCCTTGAGCCCCTCGACGATCTCGGTCGGGTACTCGTCCTTGTGCTCCAGCTCGGTCGCGACCGGGATGATCTCCTTGTCGACGAACTGTCGGACGGTCTTGAGGATCTCCTGCTGGATGTCGGTCAGTCCGTCGGTGCTCACAAGGCGTCCCACGAGGGCCTCCGCTGTCTGAGGGGTCGGTGCTCCGGCAGGTTACCGCCAGTTAACCGGCGCTGCCGTGCGGCTCAGGTCACATCACTCGGCGAGCGGCACCTCGGCCGGCTCGGGCCGGCGGGCCAGCGTGACCACGGCCAGGCCGGCGAGCATGAGCGCCAGCCCGACGTAGACGCCCCACGCCGGCGTCTGGCCCAGCAGCAGCGCGGCGAGCAGGGCGGCGCCGGGCACCTCGAGCAGGATGAACAGCGACACCACCGTGGGGCTCATGACCGCGAGCAGGTGGTTGAAGATCGAGTGGCCGCCGAGCTGGGCCACGACGGTCACGGCGGCGATGAGCAGCCAGTCCTCGGCGTCGAACCCGACGAGCGGGACGAGCCCGACGGCGCAGGCGACGGCCAGCGCGACGGCGCAGATGCCGTAGCAGACGAAGGTGTAGGCGGTGGTCGACAGCGAGCGGCGCACCGACTCCCCCGCCACGAGGTAGAGGGCGGCGAACATGCCGCCGAGCAGCGCGCAGAGGTCGCCGAGCAGCGCCTCGGGCGAGACGCTGAAGTCGACGCCCGACACCACGAGCACGCCGGCGATCGCGACCGCCGAGCCGAGCGCGACCGGACGTGCGACGGGCGTGCCCCGCAGCCGCTCGACCAGCACGACCCAGACCAGCTGCGTCGCGACGAGCGCCGTGGCCGCCGCGACGGACGTGAGGGTCAGCGCGGTGATCCAGGTGGCGAAGTGCAGCGCGAGCATGAGCCCGGCGAAGGCGGTCGTGCGCCACCCGCGGGCGTCCAGGGCACGCAGCTCGCCCCGGCTCCGGGTGAGCGCGAACGGTCCGAGGGCCGCGGTGGCCAGCGCCGTCCGCCAGAACGCGATGGCCATCGCCGGCGCGGCGGTGGCGGCCATGATCGGCCCGGACAGCGAGACCCCGACGACCCCGAGCATGGCGAGCAGCACGTTCACCGCCCCAGTGTGGGGCCGGACGGGCGGACGCCCGGCACGGGCCCGCCCGCGGACCTCTCATGTGACGCCCGACACGGTCGATGTCACCGTTCGACGGGCGACCGGCCCGTGACGGGTCTACCGTGACCCGGACGTGGCCCACGTCACGAGGAGGACGTCATGCGCAGCCGCACCCGCCGTCCCGCCACGCGCCCGGCCCACCTGCAGGTGGCCGCCGAGCCGGAGGTGGTGGTCGGACGCAGCCTGCGCTCGCGCGCGCTCGGACTCGGCCTGCGCACCACCGTCCGTCCGCTCCTGGACGTCTGGGCGCTGACCCCGTTCCGCGTCGTCCCGCCCAACGTCCTCGAGCACGGTGCCCGGCTGCTCCCGGTTCCCCAGGGCACGGTCAGCGAGCGCGTCGACCTGCCCGAGTGCCACGGCGAGTGGGTGCGCGGCCGCGACGTCCCGGCGGCCGAGCCCGGCGGACGCGTCGTCCTGTACCTGCACGGCGGCGGCTTCCTGTCCTGCGGGCTCACCACGCACCGCGGCCTCGTGTCGCGACTCTCCACCCGCACCGGCCAGCCCCTGCTGAGCGTCGCGTACGGCCAGATGCCCCGGCACTCGATCGCCGACTCCGTCTCCCACTGCGTCGCCGCCCTCGGCTGGCTGCGCGAGCAGGGCGTCCGCACCGAGGACGTCACCCTCGTGGGCGACTCGGCCGGCGGCTACCTCGCGTTCTGCGTCGCCCGCGCCGCGATCGACGCCGGGTGGGGCACCCCCGCCGGGGTCGTCGGCCTGTCGCCGCTGCTCGACCTCGACCCCACGCGCAAGCTCGCCCACCCCAACGCCCGCACGTGCCACACGTTCTCGGCCGCGGCCATCGCCCGGCTGATCGACCTGGCCGACCACGTCGACACCCGGCTCAAGATCACCGCTCCGCGGCTCTCGCCCGTCGACATGCGCCTGGACGACATGCCGCCGGTGCTGCTGCAGGTCGGCTCGCGCGAGGTCGTCCTGGCCGACGCCGAGCTCATGGCCAACCGGCTGCACGCGGCCGGGGTCCCGGCGACGCTGCAGGTCTGGGACGGCCAGGTGCACGTCTTCCAAATGGCCGCGTTCCTGCCCGAGGCCCGTCTCGCGCTGCACGAGATCGGCGAGTTCGTGCACTCCCTGGCCCGCCGTCCGGCCGCCTCGCGAGGCGCCGCACCGGTGCGCGTGGCCGCCGTCCCGCAGGCCGGCTGACTCGGGACGCGCCGACCCGGCCCGCACGTTAGCGTGGACGGCAGGAGGCGATTCCCGTGAGCGACGACCGCATCGACGAGTCCCAGCTGAAGGTCCACGACCCCAAGGACGCCGCGGCGGGGGTGACCGGCGTGCGCGTGGCGATGGAGCGCTCGCTGTCGCTCATGGGACCCAAGCGCTCGGCGCAGACGCTGCTGAAGCTGAACCAGGCCGACGGCTTCGACTGCATGAGCTGCGCCTGGCCCGACCCCGCGCCGAAGGACCGCCACACGGCCGAGTTCTGCGAGAACGGCGCCAAGGCGGTGGCCTGGGAGGGCGACACCGACCGGGCGACGCCCGAGCTCTTCGCGCGGCACAGCATCGCCGACCTCGAGCAGCACGACGACATGTGGCTCGAGCGCCAGGGCCGGCTCACGCACCCGATGGTCAAGCGCTCCGGCGGTACGCACTACGAGCCGATCTCGTGGGACGAGGCCTTCCGCGAGATCGCCACGACGCTGCGCAGCCTGCCCTCGCCGGACATGGCGTCCTTCTACACGTCCGGACGCGCGTCGAACGAGGCCGCGTTCCTGTACCAGCTGTTCGTCCGGGCCTACGGCACCAACAACCTGCCCGACTGCTCGAACATGTGCCACGAGTCCACGAGCATCGCGCTGCAGGAGTCGATCGGCATCGGCAAGGCGAGCGTGACGATCAGCGACGTCTACAACGCCGAGCTCATCATCATCGCCGGGCAGAACCCGGGCACGAACCACCCGCGCATGCTGTCCGCGCTCGAGGTGGCCAAGCGTCGCGGCGCCAAGATCATCGCGATCAACCCGCTGCGCGAGGCCGGCCTGGTCAACTTCCGCAACCCGCAGAAGCCGCGCGGCGTCGTCGGCCGCGGCACCGACATCGCCGACCTGCACCTGCCGGTCAAGCCCAACGGCGACCTGGCGCTGCTGCAGGCCATCGGCTCCCTGATCGTCGAGTGGGACGCCCTCGACCACGACTTCATCGACGCCCACACGACCGGGTTCCAGGACTGGGCCGAGCACGTGCGCCAGGTCGACTGGGCCCAGGTCGAGGCCGCCACCGAGCTCACCCGCGACCAGATCACCGAGGCCGCCCGCATGCTCGCGGCGTCCAAGGCGACGGTCTGGTGCTGGGCCATGGGCATCACCCAGCACCGCAACGCGGTGGCCACCATCAAGGAGCTGTGCAACCTCGCCTTCGCCCGGGGCGACCTGGGCAAGAAGGGCGCCGGCCTGTTCCCGGTCCGCGGACACTCCAACGTGCAGGGCGACCGGACGA
Organism: Aeromicrobium sp. IC_218; assembly: GCF_004336805.1. Lineage (GTDB taxonomy): Bacteria > Actinomycetota > Actinomycetes > Propionibacteriales > Nocardioidaceae > Aeromicrobium. The sequence continues at coordinate 94,341 of NZ_SJXM01000006.1, read as the reverse complement.
TGGGCATCTGGGAGCGTCCGCCGCAGAAGTTCCTGGACTCCCTGCAGGCCGAGTTCGGCTTCGACCCGCCGCGGCACGAGGGCCTCGACACCGTCGACACCATCCGCGCCCTCCGCGACGGCAAGGTCGAGTTCTTCATGGGCCTGGGCGGCAACTTCGTCACCGCCTCCCCCGACACCGACGTCACCCGCGACGCCATGCGCCGCGCCCGGATGACCGTCCACGTCGCGACCAAGCTCAACCGCTCGCACCTGACGTGCGGCGACGTGGCCCTGCTGCTCCCGACGCTCGGCCGCACCGAGAAGGACGTCCAGGCGTCGGGCGAGCAGATCATCACGGTCGAGGACTCCGTCTGCGCGGTCCACGCCTCGCACGGACCGCTCGAGCCGGCCAGCCCGCACCTGCGCTCGGAGGTCGCGATCGTCGCCGGCATCGCCGCCGCGACCCTCGCCGACACCGAGGGCGGCGCCGACCGCCTCGGCATCGACTGGCTGTCGATGAAGGACGACTACGACATCATCCGCGACCACATCTCGCGCGTGGTGGCCGGCTGCGAGGACTACAACGCGCGCTGCCGCAAGCAGGGCGGCTTCCTGCTGCCCCACCCGCCGCGCGACTCGCGCTCGTTCGAGACGGAGTCCGGCAAGGGCGAGTTCGAGGTCTCGCCGATCGAGGTGCTCAACGTCCCCGAGGGCCACCTCCTGCTGCACACGATGCGCAGCCACGACCAGTTCAACACCACGATCTACGGCACCTCCGACCGCTACCGCGGCATCGAGGGCGGCCGCCACGTGGTGTTCATGCACCGCGAGGACGTCGCCGCGCACGGCCTGGAGCCGGGCGACTTCGTCGACATCCACACGTGCTGGGAGGAGGACGACGTCGAGCGCTGCGCCGACCGCTTCCGCGTCGTCGAGTACGACGTCCCGCGCGGCACCGTCGGCGCCTACTACCCCGAGGCGAACGTCCTGGTGCCCCTGGACTCCACGGCGCTCAAGAGCAACCAGCCGACCTACAAGTCGGTGGTGGTGTGGCTGACCCCGTCGGTCCCGCACTCTCACGGGGGTGCCGAGGGCGGCGAGCAGGACCAGGTGCGCTCCGACGACTCGCACAAGACCCACCCGCAGCCCACGCACCTGTCGTGACCGACTCCTTCGACCTGCAGCGCTTCGTCGACGCCCAGGGCCGCGACGTCCACGACCGGGTGGTCGCCGAGCTCACCGAGGGTCGCAAGCGGACGCACTGGATGTGGTTCGTGTTCCCGCAGATGGCCGGTCTCGGCCGTAGCGAGACGTCGATGCGTTTCGCGATCAGCTCGCCCGAGGAGGCCGAGGCCTACCTCGCCCACCCCGTGCTCGGACCCCGGCTGGTCGAGGTGACGATCATCGTCCGCGACCTCGACCGGGCGCCCGAGGACGTCCTGGGGCCGGTCGATGCGCAGAAGCTGCACTCGTCCATGACGCTGTTCGCCCGCACGGCGGCCGACGAGCCGGTGTTCGGCCAGGTGCTCGAGCGCTGGTACGCCGGGTGCCCGGACGCGGCCACCGACCGGCTGCTCAGCCTGGCCTGAGGCCCACGGACGCAGCGAGCCCGCCCGAGGACGTCCCCGGGCGGGCTCGCTGCGTGCCGGCGGTCAGCCGAACAGGTCCACCGCCTTGGCCGCGGTCTCGTAGATGCCGTAGCCGAGCGGGATGCCCACCACCGCCCAGGCCAGCACGAGCAGCGGCGTGCGGCGGTCGACGTCGTGGGCCTCGACGACCTCGCCGTGGGTGTCGGTCGCCGTCGGCTCGACCCGGTCCGGCTCGTGGAAGCGGTCGGCCACCGGACGCACGAGCAGGTTGGCCACGAACCCGACCGCGAGCAGCGCGGCCATGGTCAGCAGCGCGGGTCGGTAGTCGGCCGCCTGCAGGTTGCCGGGCTCGCCGCGGGCGTCCAGGAAGCCGTTGACGATGAGCGGTCCGGCGACGCCGGCCACGGACCACGCGGTCAGCAGCCGGCCGTGGATCGCGCCCACCTGGAACGTGCCGAACAGGTCGCGCAGGTACGCCGGCGCGGTGGCGAACCCGCCGCCGTAGAAGCTGAGGATGATGCCCGCCAGCACGACGAACAGCACGACCGAGGCCGACCCCTGCAGGGCCAGCACGAGGTAGAGCACGACGCCGGCGCCGAGGTAGAGCATGTAGATCGGCTTGCGCCCGACGACGTCCGAGGTGGACGACCACACGAACCGGCCGGCCATGTTGCACAGCGACAGCACGCCGACGAACCCGGCGGCCGACGCCGCGGCCACGGTCGACTCGCCGTTCTCGCGGAAGAAGTCCTGGATCATGGGCGCGGCCTGCTCGAGGATGCCGATGCCGGCGGTGACGTTGCAGAACAGCACGACCCACAGCAGCCAGAACTGCGGCGTGCGGATGGCGTTGTTGGCGGACACGCTCTCGGTCGTCACGAGCGACTTCTGCTTGACGGTCGACGGGTCGAACCCGGCCGGACGCCAGCCCGGCGGCGGCACCTTGATCAGCCACGCGCCGAAGGACATGACGAGCAGGTGGACGATCGCGAAGGTGACGAACAGCTTGGCGACGGCGGAGCCCGACGCGACGCCGCTCGCGGTGTCGAAGGCGCTGTCGTAGCGCTCCAGCAGCCACGACGAGGCCGGGCTGGCGATCATCGCGCCGCCGCCGAAGCCCATGATCGCCATGCCGGTGGCCAGGCCCGGACGGTCGGGGAACCACTTGATGAGCGTGGAGACCGGCGAGATGTAGCCGATACCGAGCCCGATGCCGCCGATGACGCCGTAGCCGAGGTAGACCAGCCACAGCTGCTCGCTCACGATGCCGAGCGCCGCCACCAGGAACCCGGTCGTCCAGCACGCGGCGGCCGCGGCCATGGCCCGGCGCGGGCCGCCCGTGTCGACCCACGTGCCGAAGATCGCGGCCGAGACGCCGAGCATGACGATGGCCAGCGAGAAGATGAAGCCGATCGCGGTGAGCGAGGAGTCGAAGTGCTCGACCAGCGAGCTCTTGTAGACGCTGGTCGCGTACACCTGGCCGATGCACAGGTGGACCGCGAGCGCGGCGGGCGGGATGAGCCAGCGGTTGAACGTGGGTCCGGCGACCGTCCGGTCGCGGTCGAGCACGGCGAGCGCCATGGATGTACCCCCTAGGTGACGTGCGTCTCACCGTACGCACCGGTGGCCCGGTCGGCTCGTCGGGCGGGTCGCGGCGGGCCCGGGGCCGCGGCGGTAGGGTCGGGCCGGGAGCGACCGGCCGGCCCGGGACCTCCCGCGACCCGGTCCGCCCCCGTCCTTTCGCAGGAGGTCTGCTCGTGAGCACCACGCCCGGACGAGTCTTCCTCTCCCGCCTCGTGGGCCTGGCGGTCTTCGACCCCGCCGGCGATCAGGTGGGCAAGCTGCGCGACGTCGTCATCGCCGTCCGCTCGGCCCGCCAGCGTCCGCGCGTCCTCGGCGTCGTGGTCGAGGTGCTGGGCCGCCGCCGGGTCTTCCTGCCGATCACCCGCGTCACGTCCGTGGACGCCGGGCAGGTCATCACCACCGGCCTGCTGAACGTGCGCCGGTTCGAGCAGCGCCGCACCGAGACCCTCGTCTTCGGCGAGCTGCTCGACCGCACCGTCACGCTGCCCGACGGCACCACCGGCACCGTCTACGACGTCGCGATGGAGCAGGACGCGCGCCGTGACTGGTACGTCGGCCAGCTCGCCGTGCGCGAGGCCGGCAAGCGCTTCGGCCGCCGCGGCGCCAGCCACGTGGTCGAGTGGGACGAGGTGTCGGGCCTGTCGAGCGAGGAGCCCGGGCAGGGCGCCACGCACCTGCTGGCCACCATGGACGACATGCGCCCGGTCGACGTGGCCAATGCGCTGCGCGAGCTGACGCCCAAGCGCCGCACCGAGATCGCCGCCGAGCTCACCGACGAGCGGCTGGCCGACATCCTCGAGGAGATGCCCGAGAAGCTGCAGGTCGAGATCCTCGGCGTGCTGCACCCCGAGCGCGCCGCCGACGTGCTCGGCCAGATGGACGCCGACGACGCCGCCGACCTCATGGGCGAGCTGCCCGCGGCCACCGCCAACCACCTGCTCGGGCTCATGGACGAGGACGAGGCCGAGGACGTCCGCCGGCTCATGACGTACGAGGACCGCACGGCCGGCGGCATGATGACGCCCGAGCCGATCGTCCTGCCGCCCGACGCGACGATCGCCGAGGCCCTGGCCCGCGTCCGCGCGCCCGAGCTGCACCCGGCCCTGGCCAGCACCGTCTACGTGTGCCGTCCGCCGCTGGAGACGCCCACCGGACGCTTCCTGGGCGTCGTCCACTTCCAGCAGCTGCTGCGCGAACCTCCCTCCACGCTCGTCGGCGCCGTCGTCGACAACGACATCGAGTGGCCGCGCGCCGAGAGCAGCCTGGAGGAGGTCTCGAGCCTGCTCGCGGCCTACAACATGGTCGCCCTGCCCGTGGTCGACGACGCCGCGCACCTGCTCGGCGTCGTGACGATCGACGACGTGCTCGACCACCTGCTCCCCGAGGGCTGGCGCGAGAGCGAGACCCACGGCCTGGCGTCGAGGGCGGTGACCCGTGGCTGAGACCGGATTCCGACTCGACCAGCCGCGCGACCCGTCGCGCCGCCGCCTGCCGCGTCCGCGCGGGGGTCGCGAGACCTTCGGCCGCTTCGCCGAGGAGTTCGCCCGCTTCATGGGCACGCCGCGGTTCCTCGGCGGCATGACGGTGCTCATCGTCCTGTGGGTGCTCTGGAACCTGCCGGCCGGCCCCGACCGTCCGCGCTTCGACGAGTACCCGTTCATCTTCCTGACGCTCGTGCTGTCGCTGCAGGCCTCGTACGCCGCGCCGCTCATCCTCCTGGCGCAGAACCGCCAGGAGGCCCGCGACCGGGTCCAGCAGGAGCAGGACCGCCAGGCCAGCGCGCAGTCGCACGCCGACATGGAGTTCCTCGCCCGCGAGGTCGCCAGCCTGCGGCTGGGCATGGGCGAGGTCGCCACCCGCGACTTCCTGCGCTCGGAGCTGCGCGACCTGGTCGAGGAGCTCGACCGACGCCGCGACGAGGACGCCCCCGACCGCTGACCCGGGTGAGGTGACGCTGCCCTGAGGGCGTTACGCGCCGGTACGTACCATGGGGGCCATGGCTTCCGTCACCCGTGAGCAGGTCCTCGAGGCCCTCGCCACCGTCAACGACCCGGAGATCAAGCGACCCATCACCGAGATCGGGATGGTCGACGACGTCGTCATCGACGGCTCCAGCGTCACGGTCAAGCTGCTGCTGACGGTCGCCGGCTGCCCGCTCAAGGACACGCTGACCCGCGACACGACGAACGCCGTCACGAAGATCGCGCCGGACGCGCAGGTCACGGTCGACATGGGCGTGATGAACGAGGAGCAGCGCAAGAACCTGCAGGAGGTGCTGCGCGGCGGCGTCACCCAGCGCGACATCCCCTTCGCCCAGCCCGGCAACCTGACCAAGGTGTACGCCATCGCCTCGGGCAAGGGCGGCGTCGGCAAGTCCTCGGTGACGGTCAACCTCGCGCTGGCCATGGCGCGCAGCGGCCTCAAGGTCGGCATCGTCGACGCCGACATCTACGGCCACTCGATCCCCGACATGCTGGGCGCCGGCGACGCGCGTCCCACGCAGGTCGAGGACATGATCATGCCCGTGCCGCTGCACGGCATGAAGGTCATCAGCATCGGCATGCTCAAGCCCGCGCGCGACCAGGTCGTCGCCTGGCGCGGCCCGATGCTCGACCGCGCCCTCGTCCAGATGCTCAGCGACGTCTACTGGGGCGACCTGGACGCGCTCTTCCTCGACCTGCCCCCGGGCACCGGCGACATGGCGATCAGCCTGGGCCAGCACCTGCCCGGGGCCGAGGTCGTCGTCGTCACCACGCCGCAGCAGGCCGCCGCGACCGTCGCCGAGCGCGCCGGCACGATGGCCTCGATGATGCACCAGCGCGTCGTCGGCGTCGTCGAGAACATGAGCTACCTCGAGCTGCCGTCCGGCGAGCGCATGGAGGTCTTCGGCTCCGGCGGCGCCGAGCAGGTCACCAAGACGCTCGGCGCGCGGCTCGGCTACGACGTCCCGCTGCTGGGCAAGGTGCCGCTCGACGAGAAGCTGCGCGTCGGCGGCGACACCGGTGAGCCGATCGTCGTCTCCGACCCCACGTCGGTCGCCGCGCAGGAGCTGCAGAAGATGGCCGACCGGCTCAGCGGCCGCACCCGCGGCCTGGCCGGCATGCAGCTGGGCCTGGCCCCCGCCGGCCGCCTGTAGGCTCCAGCCATGTTCGGCATGGGATGGCCCGAGATCGCCGTCATCCTCGTGGTGGCGCTGCTCGTCTTCGGGCCGGACAAGCTGCCGGAGATCGCCAAGCAGGCCGGCCGGGGCATCCGCACCGTCCGCCAGATGGCCGAGAACGCCAAGAACGACCTGGGCCGCGAGATGGGCCAGGACCTCTCCGACCTCGACCTCGCCTCGCTCGACCCGCGCGAGGTCGTGCGGCGGACCTTCCTGGACGACGAGGCGTCGCCGACCAAGCCCCGGCTGAACCCGGACGTCGCGCTGCCGTCGGTGCTGCCCGTCGGCGCCCGTCCCCCGTTCGACGACGAGGCGACCTGAGCTAGGCCGCCGGGGTCCGCAGCACCTTCTCCAGCGCCTTGCCCTTGGCCAGCTCGTCGACGAGCTTGTCCAGGTAGCGGATGCGCCGCATGAGCGGGTCCTCGACCTCCTGGACCTTGACTCCGCACACCGAGCCGGTGATGAGCTCGGCGCCCGGGTTCAGCCGGGCCTCGGCGAAGAAGTCCTCGAACGTCGTGCCCGCCGCCAGGTGTCGCTGCAGCTCGTCGGCGTCGAAGCCGGTCAGCCAGCACGTCACCGCGTCCAGCTCGTCGCGCGTGCGTCCCTTGCGCTCGACCTTGGTGACGTAGTGCGGGTAGACGTCCGCGACGGCGGTGGTGAAGATGCGGTGGCCCATGGGGCCAGCCTAGGCCCGTGGACGACCGCTCAAGCGGCGTCGGAGAGCCAGCCGGCCATGCGTGCGAACCCGTCGCCCACCCGCTCGGGCACGCTCGGGTCGTCCGTCGCGACCGGCGTCGGCAGCTCGGCCAGGGTGCGGCCGATGCGGTCGGTGCCCGCGTCCGTCACCACCGTGTAGACGAGGCCGTCGGCGTCCCAGGTGAGGATCGTCGGGCGGCCGGCGCTCATCCACACCGGCGAGCCCGCGACCGTGGTGCGGGTGAATCCGCGCACGGCGGCCTCGCTCAGCGCGCCCTGCTGCTCGTACAGGTCGAGCCGGTGGGTGCCGTTGCCGTAGCTCAGCGCGACCGTGGACGCGTCCTGGCTGCCGTGCTCGCGGCGCAGGTCGCCGGCCAGCGTGTGGTGGCACGGCCAACCCTCGGCCGTGAGCCGCTCGGCCTGCACGTCGTCGATCGGGCTGCCGGTGGCCAGCACCGGGGTCGCGCTCGCGCCGGCGAACGCGGCGACGTACGCCTCGAACGGCGGCGAGACCTCGTCGACGCCGTCGTCCGGGGCACCGAGCGCGAAGGCGACGGCGAGCAGGGCCACGCACGAGCCGAGCACGCCGACCGAGACCCGTGCGGTGCGTGAGCGCCGCAGCCGTGACGACCACGGCTCGTGCTCGATGCGGGCGTCCGGGAGCTGGGCGAGCGACGCCATGAGGGTGTGCGGGACGGCCGGTCCCCCGGCCTGGCGCATGCGCTCCTTGAGCGCCTCCTGCTGGGCCACCGCCCAGCGGCACGGCTCGCACACCTCCAGGTGGCGACGGGCCGCCAGCGCCGCGGACTCGGGCAGCTGCCCGTCCACGTACGCGGCGACGTCGTCGTCCAGGTGCCCCATCAGACCTCGACCGGGCCCCCGACACGGGTGCGTCCGGCCCGCGGCGCGCGGTGCGCCAGGGCCTGGCGCAGCTGCGTGCGTCCGCGGTGGATGCGCGAGCGGACGGTGCCGAGCTTCACGCCGAGCACGTCGGCGATCTCCTCGTACGACAGGCCCTCGACGTCGCACAGCACGACGGCGACACGGAAGTCCTCGGACAGCGACTGCAGGGCGTTCTCGACGTCGGGGTCGAAGCCGGCCTCGTGCACGGACGTGTCCGGCTGCACCTCGCGCGAGAGCAGCCGCTCCTCGGCGCCCTCGGCGAAGCCGTCCATGCGGATGCGCGACCGGCGACGGGCGCGGTCGAGGAAGAGGTTCGTGGTGATGCGGTGGATCCAGCCCTCGAAGTTGCCCGCCTCGTAGCGGTCGAGGGAGCGGAACACGCGGACGAACACGTCCTGGGTCAGGTCCTCGGCGTCCTGGCGGTTGCCCGTGAGCCGGTACGCCAGGCGGTAGACGCGGGCGGAGTGCTGCGCCACCACGTCGTGCCAGTCGAGCGTCTGCGTCACGGGCTCCTGAACCTCGTTCATGGCCCGATCCTTTCGGGCCTTGCTGAGAGAACGCCGAGAGCCCGCTGATGGTTCCCTGCGGGAAAGCGCTCCGCGTCCGGCGGCCGGCCCCTAGTCTGCTGCGGTGAGCGACGACGCGCGACTGGTGACCCGGCTCCTCAGCATCGGGGGCTTCGTGGTGATGGTGCTCAGCGCCGCGATCCTCGAGAAGTCCCTCGACGACGCGAGCACGACCGGGGTGGCCTGGTCGCTCCTCGGTCTCGTGACGGGTGCGCTGGGCGTCGCCGTGGGCGTCGTCGTCCTCGGCATCACGCTGACGCAGAGCCGCGACGAGGCGCGACGCTGATCACCGGGCAATGTGTCCGGCACCGCGTGTCGCCCGTGATTCCAGGGCTGACGCGGGCCTAGTCTGGGCTTGACCAGACGAAGGAGCCCTCCGATCACCACGTCAGCCAGCCTCGAGCTCTCCGAGCGCCACGTCCCCGAGGACGAGCACCTCGCCACCGCACGCGACCGCGCGCGGCAGGTGGGCGTCACCCCGCTCTCGCAGGGCGCGGCCAGCACGCTCGCCCTGCTCGTCTCGACCCTGCAGGCTCGCGCCGTGGTCGAGGTCGGCACCGGCACCGGCGTGTCGGGGCTGACGATGCTGCGCGCGATGGCCGACGGCGGCGTGCTCACGTCCGTCGACCTGGAGGCCGAGCACCAGCGCCTGGCCCGCGACACCTTCCGCGAGGCCGGACTCCCGCCGCAGCGCTTCCGGCTCATCGCCGGCGCCGCCCTGGACGTGCTGCCGCGCCTGACCGACGGTGGCTACGACCTCGTGCTCATCGACGGCGACAAGGTCGAGTACCTGGACTACCTGGCCGAGGCCAAGCGCCTCGTGCGTCCGGGCGGCCTGGTCGTCATCGACAACGCGCTCTGGCACGACCGCGTGGCGGACGCCGACCAGCGCGACCCGGAGACGACCGCGATCCGCGAGACGATCGCCGCGGTGACGGCCGACGACTCGCTGCGCAGCTCGCTGCTGCCGGTGGGCGACGGCCTGCTCGTCGCCCAGCGCCTGGCCTAGCGCTCGAAGCGGGAGGCCGAGCGGAAGCCGCCGGGTCCGCGCACGACGGCGACGGTCTCGAACGGCTCGATGAGCACGGGGGCCGAGCCGATCAGCTTCGACCCGGGGAGCTCTGGAGCCTGCTGCTCCATCTTCGCCTGGAACTCGGCACGGGCGGACTCGCTGACGAACACGTACGTCCCCTCGAACCACTCGCCCTCACGGGCGCGCCAGGTCTTGAAGCGCAGGCCCTCGAGGGCTGCGAAGCGTCGGAAGGACTCCTCCTCGACGTACTCGCGCAGCGCCTCGAGGGTGCCGTCCGGCGTGCCGGTCAACGACCAGCGCACGGACAGTCCCAGCATCAGACGGCTTTGAGGGCGTCGCCGAGCGTGGCGGCTTCTTCGTTGTTGAGCTCGACGACGAGTCGTCCGCCGCCCTCGAGCGGGACACGCATCACGATGCAGCGCCCCTCCTTGGTGACCTCCATCGGTCCGTCGCCGGTCCGTGGCTTCATGGCCGCCATTGAATCCCCTCTCGTCCTGGCACCCCCGGTGGAGAGCGCCCGGCCTATTATCCCCCATGACCGTGTGACGCGGCCAACGGATCGTCAGGAGGCGCCCGGTGACCCACGAGGACGACGCGCTCGACGCGCGAGAGACGACCGGCGTGCGGGTGCTGACGGTTGCACGCGGCGGCGGGCTGGACGCGCTCGCGGAGGGGCTCCACGGCGTCTCCACCGACACCTCGGCGCGCTGCGTCGTCCTGACCGGCGACCTGGACCTGCCTGTCAGTGACGCGGCGGACGAAGCGGTGGTCCCGACCGTCGTCACCGCCCTCGCCGCGCTCCCCCAGCCCGTCGTGGTGGCGGTGGCCGGCACGGCGCGGGGCGCCGGCCTGGCGCTCGCCTGCGCGGCCGACCTGCGCGTCCTGGCGCACGACGCGTGCCTGGACACGGGCGTCGACGCCGACGCGCTGCCGCCGCTCGGCGGGCTGTCCTGGACGCTTCCCCGGCTGCTCGGACGGGGACGCGCGACGGACCTGCTGCTGCGTCCTCGCGTCGTCGGCGCCGGCGAGGCGCTCACGCTCGGGCTCGCGACCTACGTCGTCCCGGCTCCGGAGCTGGACGACGAGGTGCAGGCGCTCGCCGAGGAGCTCGCGGCCCGTCCGCCGCTGGCGGTGGCCGCGACCAAGCGGTCGCTGTCGCACGCGGCCGACGACGGGCTGGTGGGCACGATGCAGGTGGAGGCCCAGCGGGCGGCGATGCTGCGGCGCTCGCGCGACCACGCGGAGGCGCGGGCCGCGACCGCCGAGGGTCGTCCCCCGGTGTTCGAGGGACGCTGACTCAGGCCAGGCGGTCGGCCTGCTCGCGGCGCAGGACGTCCGCGTGCTGGGCGACGAGCTGCTCGCGCAGCTCGGCCTCGGCGCTCTCGATGGTGGTGAGCTCGGCCTGCAGGCGACGGACCTCGGCACGGACGCGCTCGAGCTCCGTGCGCACGGACGACAGCTCGGCCTCGGCCTGGACGAGCGACTCGCGCTCGGCGGCGAGCTGGGCGTCCAGCGCCTCGCTGCGCTTGCGCTCGTCGGCCAGGCGGGTGCGGGTCTCGTGGACGGCCGACTCCAGCGCGGTGACCTGCTCGACGAGCTTGGTCTGGCGCTCGACGCCGGCGCGGACGCGGGCGCCCATGGTCTCGGCGAACGCCGCCTGCTCGTCGGAGCGGGCTGCGGCGGTGCGGGTGTAGGACTGGGCGGTGGCGGCACGGTCCTGGGCCCACGAGCGGCGGACCTGGGCGGTCTCGTCGCTCAGCAGGCGCGCGGCGACCGAGCCGGCGACCACGGCGTAGACGACGGCGGCCACGAGCAGGCCGGTCGAGCCGGCGGAGATCGCGGCGACACCGACGACGGCGGCGGTCAGCAGCAGCGCCACCGCGGCGATCGTCCGGGTGGAGCGACGAGCACGACGGTCGGTGCGGGGGGCGTCCGAGGTCTTGGCCATGGCGCCAGGCTAGGCGGGCAGGACCGGTTTTCCGCGGAGGCGCGCGGGCGCCGGCGGTGCGTCGTCCACCTCCATCGTCGGCGGGCGGTGCGCAGGCAACCCTTCCGCCTCGGGAGCGGTGAGCCCGCAACCGCACGGGTCGTCCATTCGGTTGCGGGGTCACCGCTCAGGCGAGGGTCGGGCGGCAGGAGGCGCGGCGACCGGTCGGTCAGCGCAGCCAGCGGCTGTACTGGCCCGGACGACGGAACCAGTCGTGGCGGGTGCTCGGGTCGTCGCCGTGGTCGGTGTTGACCGCGAGCCGGACCCGCGTCGCCCCCTCGAAGCAGCTCATCGGGATGCGGACCCGGATGGTGTCGCGCGTCGGGCTGTACGCGTAGGGACGGCGACCGCCCAGGCAGGCACCCCAGTCCCCGTACACGTCCTCGGGCTCGGTGCCGGCACGTACGCGGAACCAGCCGCGGGCCGAGCCGGCCAGCCACTCGGCGCCGGGCACGGCGAACAGGTAGTCGGGACTGCGGGAGCCGGTGGTGTCGTAGTGGATCCAGAACAGGCTCTCGTCGTCCCGGCCCGGCCGGACGACCTCGCGCAGCCGGATCGTGGTGACGAGCCAGCGCTTGGACTTGTTGATCTTCACCCAGCGGATGTCGGCGTGGCTGGGTGCGTCGCCGACCCGGTCGCGGTACCGGACGCTGGTGGCGGCGTCGGCCGACGTCGGCACGGCCACCAGGACGGTGGCGGCGACGGCGCTGGCCAGCACGGACGAGATGCGCATGATCCCTCCCTCGGACGAGGCCGCCCCGGGCGGCCGGTGCAGATCATCCAGCGTAGATCCGGGCTCCGGGGTTCCCCGTCGGTCGGTCGTCGATGGTGCGGGGTTCTTGCCGGGGCGTAGGAATGACGACACGGTGGGGAGCGTGGCGGGTTGGTTCGTCGACTCGCGCGAGCCCGCTCCTTGAGCTTGTCGAAAGGAGCCTTGGTTGCGTGGTCGGCCCAGGGGCTCATGACGACGTGGTGGGGTGTGGGCGCCCCTGCGTTGTCGGCTCGCGCGAGCCCGCTCCTTGAGCTTGTCGAAAGGAGCCTTGAGCGGGCGGTCACCCGAGGGGCTGATGACGAAGCGGTTGAGTGCGTGCGGGGGTCGGCCTGTCGGCTCGCCCGAGTCGCGCTCGCTGAGCTTGTCGAAGCGCCGAAAACATCTTCGATTCCAGTGGATATCGCGTTGTTCCTGTCAGTCCCCGGAGGTAGACTAGAACAAACGTTCGACACGGGGGTTTCGGATGATCAGCGACCAGGTTCAGGCACTGCTGGAGGAGTCCAGCGCGCTCGAGCCCTGGACGCTGACCGACCGCGAGATCCGGGCCGAGCTGCAGGCCGCCGCCCAAGCCGCGTCCGCGCTCCAAGCCTTGACGGTGAAGCTGACGGCGGCAGCGGAGGGTCGAGGCCTCCCTCGAGAAGATGGCTGCACCTCCCCTGCCGTGTGGCTGGCCAGCACCACCAACGTGTCCAAGCGCGAGGCGTCCAAGCTGGTCTCGCTGACCCGGCTCGACCCGACACGTGGCGCCGCCACCCGCGAGCGGTGGGATGCCGGGCAGCTCACCACCGAGCAGGCCCACATCATCCTCAAGGCCCTCGACGCCCTGCCGGAGTGGTTCGTGGACGAGCAGCACGACGACGCCGAGGCCACCCTGCTGGAGCACGCTCGTGAGTTCGGCGCGGACGACCTGCGGCGACTGGCGAACCGGATCGTGGAAGTGGTCGACCCCGACTCCGCGGACGAGATCATCGGCGCGCAGCTGGAGCGCCAGGAGAAGCAAGCGTGGGACGAGACCCACCTGTCGATCACCCGCATGGGGAAAGGCCGCTCCAGCATCCGTGGCGTGCTGCCCGACGTGCAGGCCGACATGCTCAGGACCGTCCTCGAAGGCCTCGCCTCACCGCGACGGGACGGCGCGATCTTCCGCGACGTCGACGGCGACCACTCCGACCACGAGATCGGACGCCTCGACCACGCCCGCCGGATGGGACTCGCGCTGTGCGAGCTGGTCGAGCACCTCCCGCAGGATGCGTTCCCGAAGGCCGGTGGTGTTGCGGCGACCGTGACCATCTCGATGAAGCACGACGACCTGGTCCGCGACCTCGGACGGGCGATGCTCTCCACCGACACCGGGCTCTCCGCCTCCCAAGCACGGCGCCTGGCCTGCAACGCCCACCTGATCCCGGTCGTCCTGGACGGTGCTAGCCAGCCCATGGATGTCGGCCGGCAGAAGCGTCTCCACGAGAGGTCCCAGCGCATCGCCCTCGCCAAACGGGACGGCGGCTGCTCGTGGAAGGGATGCGACCGGCCACCCGGCTGGTGCGAGGCCCACCACCTCGTCCCTTGGAGCGAAGGCGGAACCACGTCCGTCGACAACGGCGCACTCTTCTGCTTCTTCCACCACCACCTGCTCCACGACTCCGACTGGTCAGCGCGCTTGGCGAGGGACGGAGTCGTCGAGGTCGTCCCACCACCCCGGATCGACCCTCAGCAGCGACCCCTGCGTCACGCCCGCCACGTCAAGCACCGACCGAGAGCGCTGGAACCCGCCTGACCTAGCCCTGGCGGACGACGCAGTCGGCGAGGTGGTCGTCGACCATGCCCGTGGCCTGCATGAGGGCGTACGCCGTCGTCGGTCCGACGAAGCGGAAGCCGCGCTTCTTCAGCGCCTTCGCCAACGCCGTCGACTCCGGGGTCACGGCCGGGACGTCGGCAAGCGTGCGCGGCGCGGGGTGGACGTCCGGGGCGAAGGACCACAGCAGCTCGCCGAACGGCTCGTCCAGCGCCAGGTACGCCCGGGCGTTCGCGATGGTGGCGTCGATCTTGGCCCGGTTGCGGACGATGCCCGCATCCCCGAGCAGCCGGGCCCGGTCGTCCTCGCCGAAGCCCGCGACGACGGCGGGGTCGAAGCCGGCGAACGCGGCCCGGAAGCCCTCACGCTTGCGCAGGATGACCGCCCACGACAGACCCGACTGGAACGCCTCCAGGCTCACCCGCTCGAACAGTCCGCGGTCGTCGCGGACCGGCCGGCCCCACTCGGTGTCGTGGTACGCCGTCATGTCCGGCGCGTTGCCCCACGGGCAGCGCAGCTCCCCGTCGGGCCCCGGCTCCGCTCCGCGCTCGGTCACGACTTCTTGGGGAAGGCCTCGAGCGCCTCCTCGACGTCGTCGGTGAGGACGATGCGGTCGAGGTCGGCGGCGACGATGTTGCCGGCCGTCAGCATGGTGCTGCGCATCCACTCGATCAGGCCCGACCAGTAGTCGACGCCCACGAGGACGACCGGGTACTCGGTGATCTTGTGCGTCTGGGCCAGCGTCAACGCCTCGAACAGCTCGTCCATGGTGCCGAAGCCGCCGGGCAGCACGAGGGCGCCGTCGGTGTACTTCACGAACATCGTCTTGCGCACGAAGAAGTAGCGGAAGTTGATGCCGAGGTCGACCCAGTCGTTGAGGCTCTGCTCGTGCGGCAGCTCGATGCCCAGGCCGACGGACGTGCCGCCGCACTCGGACGCGCCGCGGTTCGCCGCCTCCATGATGCCGGGACCGCCGCCGGTGACGACGGCGTAGCCGCGCTGGCACAGGCCCTGGGCGATCTTCTCGGCCATGAGCGAGTGCGGATCGTCCTGGGGCGTGCGCGCGGAGCCGAAGACCGCGACGGCCGGGCCGAGCTCGGCCAGCGCGCCGAAGCCCTCCACGAACTCGGACTGGATGCGCAGCACGCGCCACGGGTCGGTGTGCAGCCAGTCGGTGTCGCCGTGGCTGTCGAGCAGGCGCTGGTCGGTGGTCGTCTCCTTGACCATCTTGCGGCGCAACCGCACCGGGCCCAGGTGCGTGTCGCCGTAGGTCCGCTTCTCGTCGCTCATGCGCCCAACCACCTGTTCATCCGCTCCTCCACCTCTCGCAGCTGCGCCACCGGCACGTGCTCGTCGGCCTTGTGGGCGTACAGCGGGTCGCCCGGGCCGTAGTTGACCGCCGGGACGCCCAGCCTCGTGAACTGCGAGACGTCCGTCCAGCCGAACTTGGGCCGCACCTCGCCGCCGACGGCGGCCACGAAGTCCTGCACCGCGGGCCGCGAGAGGCCGGGCAGGGCGCCGGGCGAGGAGTCGGTGACCTCGAGCTCGAAGCCCTCGAACACGTCCTGGACGTGCGCGAGCGCGGCGGGCTCGTCGCGGTCCGGCGCGAAGCGGTAGTTGACCGTCACGCGGCACTCGTCGGGGATGACGTTGCCGGCCACTCCCCCGGTGACCATCACGGCGTTGAGCCCCTCGCGGTACTCCAGACCGTCGATGTCGACCCGGCGCGGCTCGTACGCGTTCAGGCGGGCGAGCACCTGGTGCGCGGCGTGGATGGCGTTCGAGCCCATCCACGAGCGGGCCGAGTGCGACCGCTCGCCGCGGGTGACGACGTCGAAGCGCATCGTGCCCTGGCAGCCGGCCTCGATGCCGCTGTCGGACGGCTCCATGAGGATCGCGAAGTCGCCGGCCAGCAGCTCGGGACGCTCGCGGGCCAGGCGGCCCAGGCCGTTGTGCACGGCCGCCACCTCCTCGGCCTCGTAGAAGACGTAGGTGACGTCGCGGCTCGGCTCGGTCAGGTGCGCGGCCAGGCGCAGGGCGACGGCGACGCCGCCCTTCATGTCGCACGAGCCCAGGCCCCATAGCACGTCGCCGTCGAGCCGGGAGGGGAAGTTGCCGGTGACCGGCACGGTGTCGAGGTGGCCGGCGACGACGACCCGCTCGGCCCGGCCGAGGTTCGTCCGGGCCACGAGGGTGTGGCCGTCGCGGACGACGTCCAGGTGCGGGGCCGCGCGCAGGACGGCCTCGACGGCGTCGGCGATCGCCTGCTCGTCGAAGCTCTCCGAGGCGATGTCGACCAGGTCGGCGGTCAGCGCGACGACGTCGCGCGAGGGGTCGAGGGAAGGCACGCCCTCATCATGGCAGCCGGTGCGGGGAGGCCCCGGCGGACGGGCTCCCTTCGACAGGCTCAGGGAGCGGGTGAAGCCGCGTCAGTCGTCGAAGACGCAGAACTCGTTGCCCTCGGGGTCGGCCATGACGGTCCAGTCGACGTCGTCGCCCTTCTCGCGCAGCACCGTGGCGCCCTTCGCGACGAGGTCGGCGACCGTCGCGCCGTCGACGAGGTCGACGTCCCAGTGGATGCGGTTCTTGACCGTCTTCGGCTCGGGCACCGGCACGAAGTCGAACGACTCGAACGGCACGCCCGGCGCGTCGTCGAGGTAGGAGTACCCCGAGTCGTCGTGGGTGAGGGTGCCGCCCAGGACGTCGGCCCACCAGCGCGAGATCGCGACGTGGTCGACGGCGTCGACGATGACGTCCTTGAGCCGGTACTCGGGCAGCTCCTCGTCGCGGTTCCACTCGAACACGCAGAACTCGTCACCCTCGGGACCGGCGAACACCGTCCACGGGAAGCGTCCGTCCTCGGTCAGCTGGTCCAGGTCACGGAAGTCGTCGAACGAGCGGCCCCAGACGTCCAGGTGCACGCGGTTCTTGACCGTCTTGGGCTCGGGCACCTTGTTCGGCCACACCGTGTGGTGCACCGACGCGCCGACGAGCTTCACGTCCTCGGGGTCGAGGTCGGGGCGGGCGGTCTGCAGGCCGAGGATGCGCGTGTAGAACGTGCCGCCCACGTGCAGGTCGTTGACGTCGACGCACAGGTCCTTGAAGGTCACCAGGCTCATGGGACGAACCTAGGCCGAGGAGCGGACCGACGCGACCGGTCCGTCGGGTCGGCCCGATACCGTAGGACGCATGACGGATGCTGCTGCGAAGACGGGTGCGTACGCCTGGGGCGTCGCCACGGTGACCGACGAGGGCGACGTGCTGGATGTCTGGTACCCCCAGCCCCACGTCGGCGCGCCGGCCGAGCACGACCTGCAGCCCGAGGGGCTGGACGCGCTCGAGGGCCGGGACGAGGTCCGGGCCGTCACCCGCGCGGTCGTGCACACGGTCGTCGACGACCTGTCCGCCGCCCCGGCCGACGCCTACGACGCCTACCTGCGCCTGCACCTGCTGTCGCACCGCCTGGTGAAGCCGCACGGCCAGAACCTCGACGGCATCTTCGGCCTGCTCAGCAACGTCGTCTGGACGACCGTCGGCCCCTGCGCCGTCGCCGACTTCGAGGCCACGCGCCTGCGCGCCCGGGCCGCCGGCCTGGTCGTCAACGTCACGAGCGTCGACAAGTTCCCGCGCATGACCGACTACGTCGTCCCGTCCGGCGTCCGCATCGGCGACGCCGACCGCGTCCGCCTCGGCGCGCACCTGGCGGAGGGCACCACGGTCATGCACGAGGGCTTCGTGAACTTCAACGCCGGCACGCTCGGCACCGCGATGGTCGAGGGCCGCATCTCGGCCGGCGTCGTCGTGGGCGACGGCTCCGACGTGGGTGGCGGCGCCTCGATCATGGGCACGCTGTCCGGAGGCGGCAAGGAGGTCATCTCGGTGGGCACCGGCTGCCTCATCGGCGCCAACGCCGGCATCGGCATCTCGCTCGGTGACGACTGCGTCGTGGCCGCCGGCACCTACGTCACCGCGGCCAGCAAGGTCACCCTGCCCGACGGCCGCGTCGTCAAGGCCGCCGAGCTGTCCGGCCAGGACGGCCTGCTGTTCCTGACCAACAGCGAGACCGGACGGCTCGAGGCTCGTCCCCGTGCCGGCCGCTCGGGCGTCGAGCTCAACGCGGCGCTGCACGCCAACTAGTGCGGGCGGCGAGCTGGGTCGTCGCCGGGACGGCGGTGGCGGCCTGCGCGGTCGCCCTCGTCTCCCTGCGTGAGGACGAGCCCGACCGCGCCGAGTACTGCGTCGCCCAGGTCGACACCCTGCGGGCGGAGGTCGACCTGGAGCAGGCGCGCTGGTCGTCGCTGATGGCGGCGATCGCGGCCGAGCGCGGCCTGCCCGCGCGGGCGACGACCATCGCGATCGCGACCGCCTACCAGGAGTCGCGCATCCACAACATCGACTACGGCGACCGCGACTCGGTCGGGCTGTTCCAGCAGCGTCCGTCCCAGGACTGGGGCACGGTCGAGCAGATCATGGACCCGGCCTACGCCACCGGCGAGTTCTTCGACGCGCTGGTGAAGATCGACGGCTACACCGAGCTCGAGATCACCGACGCCGCGCAGCGGGTGCAGCGGTCGGCCTACCCCGAGGCGTACGCCGACCACGAGCCGTTCGCCCGTGCGCTGGCGTCCTCGCTCATGGGGTACAGCCCGGCCGCGTTCAGCTGCCAGGTCAACGTGCGCGAGGGCGGAACGCTCAGCGAGGTCGAGGAGCTCGTCCGCCAGTCGTTCGGCGCCCAGGACGTCGACCGTCGTCGCGAGGCGCTCGACTACCCCGTGCGCGGCGCGGCCGACGAGCGCGCCCGGCGCGGGTGGCGCCTCGCGCAGTTCCTCGTCGCCAACGCGGCCCGGCTCGAGCTCACCTCGGTGAGCTTCGACGGACGCACCTGGACGGCCAAGGACTCCCCCGACGGCTGGGTCGAGGACGCCAAGGCGCCCGCCGACCGCGTGCGGGTGACCGTCTCCTAGCGGACGTCGCGGCGCAGCGTGGTGAGCCGGGCGACCACGCCGAGCACGACCACGTAGGCGAGCATCACCAGGATGCCGCCCCAGCGCGGCAGCATGTCGCCGTCGTCGCCGAAGGCGCCGAACGCCGAGGCGCCCACCACCGCGTCCGCCGCCGCTCCGGGCAGCACCTGGGCCACGCCCGAGAGCGCGTCGACGGCGCCGAGCGCCAGGCGGGCGATCGGCTCCACGAACTGGGTGAACGCCAGCACGGCCACGATGGCCACGACCTGGTTGGTCACCAGCGCGCCGAGGACGACGCCGAGCACCGCCCACACCGCCATGACCGCGACGCTGAGCAGCAGCACCGCGACGACGTCCGGGTCGGTCAGGTACGCCCCGTCGCCCTGCCACACCAGCAGGGGCGCGCCACCGGCGACGATCGACAGCACGGCGACGACGCCGAACACCAGGCCCAGCAGCAGCGTCGCCGTGGTCTTGGACGCCAGCAGCACGTCGCGGTTGGGCTCGACCAGCAGCGTCTGCTCGATCGTGCGGTGCCGGTGCTCGGCGGTGAACGCGAGCGTGCCCAGCAGCAGCGGGAACACGTAGCCGATCGCGTTGGTGCTGGAGTACACCGCGACCGCCGCGTCGACGCCGCCCATCATCCGGGTGCCGTCCGGGGTCTCGATCGTGAGCGAGAACGCCATGACGACGCCGATGAAGACCAGGTAGACGACCATGACGCCGAGCAGGATCCACCACAGACGGGTGCTCAGCAGCTTGCGCAGCTCGGACTTCAGCGCGGCGGTCATCGCGGGACCTCCTGGTCGGCGGTGAGGCGGAGGAAGACGTTCTCCAGGTCGACGACCCGGTCGGTGAGCTGGCGCAGCTCGACGCCCGCCGCGAACGCGCCGGCCCCGACCTCGTCGGCGGTCACGCCGCGCAGCAGGACGCCGCCGGCCTCGCCCTCGGCGTGCCAGCCACGCTCGGCGACCAGCGCGTCCAGGCGTCCGGCGTCGGCGGCCCGGACGAACGTCTCCGGCTCGGCCAGGCGGGTGAGGTCGCCGAGCGGCGACGCGTGCACGAGACGTCCGCGGGCGATGACGACGACGTCGTCCACGGTGTGCTGCACCTCGCCCAGGACGTGGCTGGAGACCAGCACCGTGCGTCCCTCAGCAGCGAAGGCGCGCAGCAGCGACCGCATCCAGACGATGCCCTGCGGGTCGAGCCCGTTGGCCGGCTCGTCGAGGATGACGACCTGCGGGTCACCGAGCAGCGCGGTGGCCAGGCCCAGCCGCTGGCGCATGCCGAGCGAGAACCCACCGACGCGGCGCTTCGCGTACGGCGCGAGCCCGACCAGCTCGAGCAGCTCGTGGCAGCGGCGGTCGTCCACGCCGACCTGCGGCGCATAGACCCGCAGGTGGTTGAGGGCGCTGCGGCCGGGGTGGAACGCCGCCTCGAGCGAGGTGCCGACGAGCCGCGCCGGGTGCGGGTGGTCGGCGTAGGGACGTCCGCCCACGAGTGCGCGGCCCGCTGTCGGCCGGGCCAGACCGGTGACCATGCGCAGGGTCGTCGTCTTGCCCGAGCCGTTCGGGCCGAGGAAGCCCGTGACCCGTCCGGGCTCGACGGTGAAGGTGAGGTCGTCGACGGCGGTCACCGCGCCGAAGCGCTTCGTGAGTCGTTCGACCGTGATCGGCGGCGCGGAGACCATGCGGTCCTCCTGGGCGTCGGGGATGCGGTGCCTCGACCCTATCGACGCACCACCGGGGCCCGGCCCGGGCCTCCCTGCGGGGTCCGCAGACCTTCCGCCGAGCCGGCGGCGAGCGGCGTCCACGGGCCTACGATCGCTGCACGACACGGGGCCGAGACCCCCTCGCAGCCCCGCTCGCCGGAGGAGGAGCCATGTCGTCGACCACCCCGGACCGGGAGCTCAAGGACCGTCACCGCGCGCTGTGGGCGCTCGGTGACTACCCCGCCATCGCCGACCAGGTCATCCCCGAGCTCGGCCGGGTGGTGGTCGAGGCCGCCCGGGTGGGGCCGGGCGAGAAGGTGCTCGACGTCGCCGCCGGGTCCGGCAACGCGTCCCTCCCTGCCGCCCAGGCCGGTGCCGACGTCGTGGCCAGCGACCTGACGCCCGCGCTGCTGGACGTCGGACGGTCCCGCGCCGAGGAGCTCGGGCTCGCGCTCGACTGGCGCGAGGCGGACGCCGAGGAGCTGCCCTTCGACGACGCCGCGTTCGACGTGGCGCTCTCGTGCGTGGGCATCATGTTCGCCCCGCACCACCAGGACGCCGCCGACGAGCTCGTGCGCGTCGTGCGTCCGGGTGGCCGCATCGCGCTGGTCTCGTGGACGCCGACCGGGTTCATCGGGCAGATGCTCACGACGATGCGTCCGTTCGTCCCGCCGCCCCCACCCGGCACGCAGCCGCCCCCGCTGTGGGGCGACGAGGAGCACGTCCGGACGCTGCTCGGCGACCGGGTCGAGGACGTGCGGGCCGAGCGCCGGCTGCTGCGGGTCGAGCGGTTCGCCGGCGGGCAGGAGTTCCTGGACTACTTCAAGACCGCGTACGGGCCGACGATCGCGGCCTACCGGGCCGTCGCCGACAACCCGATGCGTGAGGCCGAGCTCGACCAGAGCCTCGTCCGGCTCGCCGAGCAGTACGCGCCCGAGCCCGGCGTGCTGGAGTGGGAGTACCTCCTGTTGACCGCGACGAGGCGCTAGCTCAGGCCAGTCGCTCGACCGCGGCGGCGACCCGCTCGTCGGTCGCGGTGAACGCGACGCGGACGTGCTGGGCGCCCTTGGGTCCGTAGAAGTCGCCGGGCGCCACGAGGATGCCGCGCTCGGCGAGCCAGGCGACGGTGTCGCGGCACGGCTCGTTCCGCGTGGCCCACAGGTAGAGCGCGCCCTCGGAGTGCGTGATCTCGAAGCCCGCCCCTTCCAGCGCCGTCCGCAGGGCGGCCCGGCGGGCGCGGTAGCGCTCGCGCTGCTCGTCCACGTGGGCGTCGTCGGCGAGCGCGGCGGCCATGGCCCGCTGCACCGGCGTCGGCACCATGAAGCCCAGGTGCTTGCGCACCGCGAGCAGCTCGGCGACGACGTTCGGGTCACCGGCGACGAACGAGCCGCGGTAGCCGGCCAGGTTCGAGCGCTTGGACGTCGAGTGCACCGCGAGCAGCCCCTCGAAGGAGCCGCCGCAGACGTCCGGGTGCAGCACCGAGACCGGCTCGGCGTCCCAGGCGAACTCCAGGTAGCACTCGTCGGAGACGAGGAGCGCGCCGCGCTCGCGGCACCACTCGACCACCTTGCGCAGGTGCTCGAGGCCCAGGATCTGGCCGTGCGGGTTCGCGGGGCTGTTCACGTAGACCAGGGCCGGACGCTGCGGACCGAGCTGGGTGAGCGAGTCGGCCGCGACCGGCGTCGCCTGCGCGTAGCGGGCGCCGACCTCGTAGGTCGGGTACGCCCGCTCGGGGAAGACGACCAGGTCGCCCTCGCCCAGGCCCAGCTGGGTCGGCAGGTTGGCGATGAGCTCCTTGGAGCCGATCGTCATCAGCACGTGCTCGGGCCCGACGCCGACGACGCCGAAGCGGCGAGTCATCCAGTCGGCCGCGGCCTGGCGGACGTCGACCGGGCCGAGCACCGTCGGGTAGCCGGGGGCGTCCGCCGCGGCGCACAGCGCGTCCTGGACGACCTGCGGCACCGGGTCGATCGGTGTGCCGATGGACAGGTCGACGATCCCGCCGGGGTGCTCGGCGGCTCGTGCCTTGGCCGCGGCGAGGGTGTCCCAGGGGAAGTCCGGGAACCGCGACGAGACCGGGGCGCTCATTCCTGGTTCTGCGGCGGGAGGGCGGCGATCATCGGGTGGTCCTTGTCGATGACGCCCATCTTCGCGGCGCCACCGGGCGAGCCGAGGTCGTCGAAGAAGTTCACGTTCGCGTCGTAGTAGTCCTTCCACTCCGGCGGCGTGTCGTCCTCGTAGAAGATCGCCTCGACCGGGCAGACCGGCTCGCAGGCGCCGCAGTCGACGCACTCGTCGGGGTGGATGTAGAGCATGCGGTTGCCCTCGTAGATGCAGTCGACCGGACACTCGTCCACACAGGCGCGGTCCTTGACGTCCACACACGGCTGGGCGATCACGTAGGTCACTTGCTGTCTCCTTCGATGGGCGTACGCCTCAGTATCTACCGTGCGACCGGTGAGGGCCCACGGAGGCTCGCCTCATGGACGTCCGTAGGTTGTGCGCATGCCCCTGGACGTCAGCATGCTCGGGTCCCGCGTCGTCGTGCGCCACCGCGTGGGCGGCACCGGGCCGGGCGGGGGCCCGGCGATGACGGACGTCGTCGGACGCCTGCTCGCGCTCGACGAGGCGACGGCCCGGGTGGAGCGGCGCGACGGCACCGCGGTGGACGTCCCGCTCGCGTCCGTCGTCGCGGCCAAGACGGTTCCGCAGCGTCCGTTGCGCCGTCGAGGCGCGGCCGCGACGGACGCCGAGGAGCTCACCCGCATCACGTCCCGCGGCTGGCCCGCGACCGAGAGCGTCCCGCTCGGCGGGTGGGAGCTTCGCGCCGCCGGCGGCTTCACCGGGCGCGCGAACTCCGTCGCCGTGCACGGTGACCCGGGCGTGGCCGTGGACGAGGCGCTCGTGCTCGTCGAGGCCTTCTACGCCGCGCGCGATCTGCCCGCTCTGGCGCAGGTCGTCGCCGGCTCCGCCTGGGACCGGGCCTTCGCCGAGGCGGGCTGGGTCGGCTACGGCGGCGCCCGACCCGGGGCGATCGTGCAGGTGGCCGACCTCGAGCCCGCGTACGTCGCGGACTCCGACGCGCTCGTGGAGTCCCACGCGTCCGAGGGGTGGATGCGGATGTACCACCGCGTCGAGGACCTGCGCCTGGCTCGCGCCGTGCTCGAGGGGCCGGCCACGGTCGGCTTCGTCAGCATCGGCTCCCCCGCCGTGGCGATCGGGCGGGTCGTCGTGACCGGCGAGTGGGCCGGGCTCGCCGCCGTCGAGGTCGCGCCCGAGGCCCGTCGTCAGGGACTGGCCCGCCGGATCGTGCAGACGTCCCTCGCCTGGGCGGTGGAGCACGGCGCCGACAAGGCCTACCTGCAGACGATGCGCGACAACGACCCGGCCATCGCGCTGTACCGGCCGTTCGGCTTCACCGACCACCACGAGTACCGCTACCTCACGCCCGGCCGCTGAGAGCACCTACGACGTCGGGAGCGTCCTAGGGCGCGCGGCGGAGGCGGAGCTCGTTGTCGTCGGGGTCCGCGAGCATCACGCCGTTGTCCTCGCGACCCACGCGCCTGGCGCCGAGGCGCTCGAGCCGGGCCACCTCGGCGTCCGGGTCGTCCGCGACGAGCTCGGGACGCAGCCGGTTCGTGCCGCGCTTGGGATTCACTGGCTCCCCGCCCCAGGCCAGGAGCAGGTCGCCGCGCGGTGACCGGATCGCGGTCTCGCCGTCCTCGTCCCACACGAGCGGCCAGCCGAGCACCTCGCTCCAGAACACGCCGGTCGCGCGCGACCCGTCGCAGGCCAGCTCCCCCAGCAGGCCGCAGCCGGCGAGCCATCGGTTGCCCGGCTCGATCACGCAGAGCTCGTTGCCCTCGGGGTCGGCGAGGACGACGTGCGTCTCCTCGGGCAGCTGGCCGACGTCCAGGTGCCGGCCGCCCAGCTCGAGCGCCCGAGCGACGCGGGCGTCACGGTCGTCGACCGACGTGCTGGTCAGGTGCAGGTGGATCCGGTTCAGACCGGTGCGGGGCGCGGACGACGACGCGAACCGCAACGGCAGGCCGCTCCCGTCGTCCGATCGCGCGACGGGTGCGCCGGACGCGTCTGAGCCGACCCTCCAGCCGAGCAGTCCGGCCCAGAACCCGGCCAGCCGGTCGGGGTCGGCGGCGTCGATGGTCAGCGCGTCCAGTCGTGCCGTCATGGAACCTCCCCCGGTAGCCGTGCGTCCCGACGCTACGACTGGGCCCGGTCCACCTCGAGCCGGCTCAGCGGACCCGCACGTCCAGGTGCTTCATCGCGGTCGGGCGGACGTCCTTGCTGCCGGCGTACTTGATCCGGAGACGGTGCTCGCCCTTGGGCAGACGAACGCGCAGTGACTGGGTCGCCCCGGTGGCACGGACCTTCGTCAGCAACGTGCGTCCCTCGTAGACGCGGATCGTGCCACCCGGCTTGCTGATGCCGAAGCGCTGCACCAGCAGCTTCGCGCGCACCACCGCGACCCCACGACGCGCCTTGGTGCGGGCGACGCTCATCGTCGGCTGCACGCGGACGCGGATGTCGGGCACCTGGTAGGTCGTGCCGGGCTGGGTCACCACGACCTTGCCGCGGCGCGACATGAGCGGCCACCCGTCCATCAGCCGCTCGCCCGTGGTGAGTTCGTAGGTCGCGCGCCCGAGACCGTGCAAGGCGTAGCTGCCGTCGCTGCGCGACGAGTCGACGCCGTTCTCGTCCATCGCGACGGAGAAGCCCAGCGACGTCTCCCCGCGGACGGCCATCGCCGCCACGTCCACGTTCTTCAACGGCAGGCCCGACGGCGTCAGCAGTCGTCCGCGCGCCGTGGAGGCGGGCTCCATCACGGCGTCGGCGAGCGTGTTCGTCCCGGCCGTCAGCGTCACGGTCCGGAAGACGGTGCCGTGCTCCTCGGCGTGGTCGACGAAGGCGAGCTCCCAGGTCCCCGGCTCCAACGTGCGCGGGGTTCCCCAGAACCGCGACCCCTTGCTCGGCCGGACGACGCCGTCGGACCCGCTGACTCCCAGGTAGGCGGTGTACCCGTTGAAGTCCTCGTCGACCTTCTCGGCGATCAGGTCCACGCCGCGCTGCGGCGCTCCACCGGCGGTCACGCGGACGGAGACGCGGGTGTCGGCCGTCTCGGCCTGCACCGAGGTGACGGAGCCGGCCACGAGGGCGGCGGCAGCGACGGCGACGCCGGCCAGACGCGGGGACAAGAGCTTCAAGACGGACTCCGAGGTCGGGACGAGGGCAGCGGCTCATGCTAGGCCGCGCCGACCCGCCGCGTCCGGCGTTCGGGACAGGACGCACCCGGGTCAGTCCGTCGTGCTCGCTGGCCGGGGGTAGCCGCGGACGACGGCGCGCTCGAGCAGCCCGAGGGACGCTCGCAGGGCGGTCTCGCCGACGACCGGGAAGATCGGCTTCCACTCCGGGGCGGCGTCCGACCAGTCGCAGTACGACGTCACGCGCGTTCCGCCCTCATCGGCGGGCTCGAGGTCGTAGCCCCAGACGTGGCCGATCGGCGGCTTCACCGTGCCGTGGATCGTCCACTCCACGCCGCGGGCGTCGTGCCGCGTGATGATCACCGTGACGTCGTAGCGGCCCATCGGCAGGTCCCCGAGCGCCTCGCGGTCCATATGGACGACGAACGAGTCCCCCACCGAAGACACCGGACGTCCGGTCGCACCCTGCAGCATCCCGCTGGCGTCGATCGCGACGTGCCCGTCGGGGTCCGAGAGCACCGACCGGATCGTCGCCGGGTCGGCCGGCACGAGCCGGGTCGCGCTGATCCGCTCGTCGCTCATGGCGTCACCGTAGACCGCCGCCGGACCCCGACCGGCCGGGCGACGAGCGTGGACGAGAGACTTCGCCGGTGATCAGCACCTTTATCGCCGGGCACCAGACACTCATGGCCTTACTCGTCGGGGCCGCCCTGGTCGTGTGCGTCGCGCTCGCGGCCGTGCTCGTCCGTGCCGGAGACACCGGCCGTCGCGTCGCCGGCGTCCTGGCCGCGCTGGGCCTGCTCGGCATCGTCGGCCTGACGCTGGTGCCGGACACGGCGCGGCCCGCCGACGTCCGGTGCAACCTCGACCCGATCTACTTCCTGCGCGACCACGAGAACATGCTGCTGTTCCTCGTGCCGGCGCTGTTCGCCATCGTGGCCCTGCGTCGTCCGCTGCTCGTGCTCGCCGTGGGCGTCGGCATGTCGCTCGCGATCGAGGCCGTCCAGGCCGCGGTCCCGGCGGTGGGACGCCGCTGCGACGTCGACGACTGGCTCGCGAACGGCATCGGCACCCTCGTCGGCATCGCGGTCGCCGCGGCGCTCGTCGCCGTCCTCGACCGCCGCCGATCCGCCGTCCCGCGCTGAGCGGCCCGCGCCCGGCGAGCAAGCTCCGACTCAGCCGGGCCGGTGACCTGTGGTCACTCTCCGGCGGGAAAGTGACCACAGGTCACCGCCCACGCTCGTGGAGTGACCGCCACTCACCGCCCCGCACGGAGCGGTGGTCCGACTAGCCGGCGTTGGCCGCGTCCTCGGCGGCGCGGCGCTCGGCGCGCTTCTTGCGCTGCTCGGCCTTCTTCTTGGCCGGGTCCTCGCCGCAGATCACGTGGTCGGCGGCCTGGTAGGTCGTCGTGTACTTCTCGGACTTCTTGCGCTGCCCGTCCTGGACGAAGTAGCGGTAGATGTCGATGTCGAAGCCGGTGATCGGCGACTGCGGGACGCACTTGTCGCTCGTGTCGTAGCGCTTGCCCGGGGTGCGGAAGTTGTAGCGGCCGGACTTGCCCGCCTCCACCTCGTCCCAGACCTTCGTCGAGAACATCTGCACGTGCATCTCGCCCTGGCGGCCGGGCGCGCTCTTGTCGACCCAGGCGTTGATGAGGACGCCGTGGTCGGTGTTGTTCTTGAACTTCATGTCCAGGCTGCCCCAGTAGACCGTCGCCTCGCGACCGACCGGGTAGCGGTCGATGTAGAACGTGTGGGCCTTGTGGTGGACGTCCTCGAGCCCGGCGAAGAAGGCCGCGTTGTACGTCGTGGTGACGACCTGCGAGACACCTCCGCCCGGCTCCTCGCGGAACTGGCCGCCGTTGATGACCGAGCCGGTGGTGAAGCCGTTCTCGACGGTGCGCTCGCCGACCGTGTCGTTGAAGCTGAACGTCTCGCCGGGCATCACCAGGGTGTCGTCGAGCAGCTCGGCGGCACGGCCCTGGTTGATGTTGCGGTACTCCGCGTGCGGGAAGTACGTCGTGAACTCGCTGACTTTCTCCTTGACGCCCAGCTTCTCGGCGTCGGCGGTCGTGAACTCGGGCTCGACGACCTTGGCCTCGACCGTGACGGTGCGCGCGGCGCCGCTCTCGGTCAGGACCGGGACGATCTTGGTCGCCATCTCCTGGGGCTGCAGGCCGATGCCGGTCTTGCTCGGGACGATGCGCGGCTTGCCGCTGTCGACGACGATGCGCGCGTCGACCGCCTTGCGACCGACGCCGCTGGTCTCGGCCGCGAGCGCGCCGGAGAGCTTCTCGGGGTCGATGACCGCGGTCATCGTGCCGTTGACCGGCTCGATCTTGAGCGCCGGCGCGTAGGCCGACACCGGCAGCGCGACCTTCTTCTCGCCGACCGCGATCGTCACCGGCGCCGAGACGGCGGGCTCGGCGAGCTCGGTGACGGCCTGCTGCAGGCCGGCCTCGTCGACGTCGGGCTCGACGACGTTCGTCTCGACGTCCACGACCGGCTCGTCGGTGGTGCCGTAGACGGCCTCGACGGCACGGGCGGTGGCGTCACGGTCGACGGCCACGCCGTCCTCGGGCGAGCGGGGGCGCGGCTTGCCCTTGGGGAAGGTGATGAGCGGCTGGACGACCTCGACCTCGACGTCCTCGGCGACCTTGTCCAGCGCCGAGGCCATCTTCGTCGGGTCGGACGTCACGACGAGGTCGTGCTCGTCGCTGCCCAGGACCAGCTCGGCCATGCGCACGGGGTTCCAGGTGCGCTCGCCACCGGCCTGGTCGACGCTCTCGGCGGCGTCCACCTCGAGCCCGACGTCGGCCGGGCTGACCTGGACCGTCTCGGTCTCGCCGTCGACCTCGTACTGCAGGCCGATCTCCGCGTCCTCGCGCGCCTGCACGGCGTCGGCGACGGTGCGCTCGGCCTTCGCCGGGCTCATGCCGCCGACGTCGATGCCGCCGATCGTCGCGTTGGCCGGCAGCCGCGATCCGGTGAGGAAGAAGCCCGCCAGGTACAGGCCGGCGAGCACGACGACCACGCCTCCCAGGCCCCACGACAGCTTCTTGTGGCTGCGGACGAACGAGGCGACACTCATGCGGGCTCCTGCGTGGTCGGGGGACGGTAGACCGTCTTCTCCGAGGCGTCGGTGTGGACGAGACGTCCGTAGTGCGAGCGGTAGTACAGCAGCGGGTCGTCGATCTCGTCGCGGACGCGGGCGAAGACCACGCTGCCCACCAGGATGGAGTGGTCACCGCCGTCGTGGACAGCATGCGTCTCACACTCGAGCCAGGCCAGACCCTCGTCCATCAGCGCGACCCCGGTCTCGGGGCCGCGGTGGTGCTCGACGCCCTCCAGCTGGGACTCCAGCGGACGTCCGCGGTGGGCGAACCAGGCGGACGTCTCGCGACCGCCCTCGGCGAGGATCGAGACGCCCCAGACACCGCTCTCGAGCACGGCCTCGTGGAAGCGGCTGTTCTTGTGCGAGCAGACCAGGACGAGCGGCGGGTCGATCGACACCGAGCAGAACGCGCTCGCCGTCATGGCATGGTCGATGCCCTCGTGGACGGTGGAGACGACGGTGACGCCGCTGGCGAACCTGCCCAGCGCACCGCGGAACGCCTTGTCGTCGATCGGATCCCTCACGGCACGAGTTTAGGTTTCCACTGGGAGGCCACCACGAGCGCCCCGCCGCCACCGAGGGTGAAGACCCATCCGAGGGCGTCGTCGGCGACCAGGTAGCTGTCGCTCCCGGCCACCATCGGGGCCAGCACGGCGACCGCCCAGCCGACCGCGAAGCAGGCCGTGCCGAGCGGCACCAGAGCCTCCGCGCCGCGGGCGGCCAGGAACGTCGCGACGACGCCCACGGCCAGCCCCCACGGCAGCTCGAGCCCGCCGACGTCCAGCAGGTGACGGTGCACGAAGGACGCCATGAGCCCCGCCCACAGGCCGGCCAGCCCGGCGACCACCCGCCAGGCGGTCACAGCCCGGCGAAGAGGTCGTCCTCGAGCCCGGAGGGGCCGACCGGACCCCGGGTGCCGCGGGCGAGGCGGTAGTACTCGGTGCCCCACACCGTCTGGCCGACGTTGTTGGACAGCGCGAAGAACGGGCCGTCGACCTCGACCTGCGAGGCGTGCGCGCGCAGCGCCGCCGACTTCGCGTCGAGGAAGGCGGTGCCGTCGATCGCGGCGTCGAGCTGGTCGTCCTCGAAGGCCATCGGCGGCAGGTTGTCGGCCTCCCACCCCTCGAAGGACGTCGTGTCGCCCGCCTCGCGCAGCGCCGTGAGGCCCTCGCGGAAGGCGCGGGCCGACATGGCCGACCAGTAGACCTTCGCGATCTCCCATGGCTCGCCGAGCTCGGGCTTGTACGAACGGACACCGGCCAGGCTCGCGGCGTACATCGCCACGCGGTGGGCCTGGACGTGGTCGGGGTGGCCGTAGCCGCCGAACTGGTCGTAGGTGACGAGCACCTGCGGGCGGACCTCGCGGATGACCTCGACGAGCAGGTCGGCGGCCACGAGCAGGTCGGCGGCCCAGAACGCGTCCGGACGCACGTCGGCGCCGGCGGTGGCGTTGCCGTCCTCGCCCCAGACCATGCCGGAGTCGCGGAAGCGTCCGGGCCCGCCGAGGAAGCGGTGGTCGGTGACTCCCAGCTCCTTCATGGCGGCGGCCAGCTCACCGATGCGGTGCTCGCCGAGCCGGTCCTCCTGGTCGCTGGCGTAGTGCGCGATCTCGGGGACGAGGATCTCGCCCTCCTCGCCGAGCGTGCAGGTGACGAGGGTGACGTGCGAGCCCTCCGCGACCAGGCGGGCCATGGTGGCTCCGTTGCCGATCGTCTCGTCGTCGGGGTGCGCGTGCACGAGCAGCAGCCGCTTGTCGGCAGAGTCCATGGGTCACAGGCTAGCCACGCTGTGATGAGATCGGGGCGTGACCGTCTCGTACCCCCGCCTCGCCGCCCGCACCCTCCGCTTCACCCTCGGGGTGCCGCGCAACGTCACCGTCTCCCCCGACGGCACCACCGTCCGGTTCATCCGCACGCCCGACGGCGTCACCCGCACCGGGCAGCTGTGGGCGCTGGACGTCGCGTCCGGCGAGGAGACGCTGCTCGTCGACCCCGCCGACCTGCTCGGCGCGGGGCCCGAGGAGCTCACCCCCGAGGAGCGCGCCCGCCGCGAGCGCAGCCGCGAGGGCTCGGCCGGACTCGTCTCCTACGACGTCGACCCGACCGGACGCTGGGCCTGCTTCCCGCTGTCCGGGCGCCTGTTCACACTGCACCTCGGCGCCGGGGCCGTCCGTGAGCTGCCGACCCCCGGCGGCGTCATCGACCCGCACCTGGACCCGACCGGCCGCCGCGTCGCGTACGCCACCGCCGGCGCGCTGCGCGTCGTGGGCGTCGACGGCGAGGACGACCGCGCGCTGGTCGAGCCCGACGGCGACCACGTGACCTGGGGCCAGGCCGAGTTCATCGCGGCCGAGGAGCTCGACCGCTACCGCGGCTTCTGGTGGGCGCCGGACGGCCGGTCGCTCGTCGTGCAGCGCACCGACGAGTCGCCGGTCGACGTCTGGCACGTCGCCGACCCCGAGCACCCCGAGCGCACGCCGGTCCCCCAGCGCTACCCGGCCGCCGGCACGCCCAACGCCGACGTGACGCTGTGGATCGTCGGCCTCGACGGCTCCCGCACCGAGGTCGTCTGGGACCGCGAGGCGTTCGAGTACGTCCACCAGGTGTCGTGGAACGAGCACGGCGACCCGGTCGTCCAGGTGCTCGGCCGCGACCAGCGCCGCTCGCAGGTGCTGGCCGTCGACCCGGCCACCGGCGCGACCCGCGTGCTGCGCGACCTGACCTCACCGGCGTGGGTCGAGCCCAACGCGTCCCCGGCCCGCTTCGCCCCGGGCGGACGTCTCGTCACGCTGGAGGACGCCGACGACAAGCGCCGCGTCCTCGTCGACGGCGAGCCGCTGGGCGACGCCACCTGGCACGTCCGCGGCATCGTCTCGGTGCACCCGGACGCCGTGGTGGTCACCGCCTCGGACGACCCGACCCAGGTGCAGGTGGTGCGGCTCGGGCTCGACGGCTCGGTCGACCCGGTCACGTCCGGCGCGGCCGTGCACGGCGCGGTGATCGGCGGCGGCACGACCGTCGTCACCCGCGCCTCGCTGGAGTCGGCCCGCCCCACCGTCACCGTCTTCCGCGACGGCACCGACCCGCGCGAGCTGCGCGTCGTCGCCGAGGACGCCCCGTTCCAGCCGCAGGTCCGGCTCCTGACCGTCGGCGAGCGCGAGCTGCGCGCCGCCGTCGTCCTGCCCCGCGAGCACGTGCCCGGCTCGCGCCGCCTGCCCGTGCTGCTGCTGCCCTACGGCGGCCCCGGCGCCCAGATGGTGCTGAGCTCGGCCCGCATGTTCCTCGAGGCCCAGTGGTACGCCGACCAGGGCTTCGCCGTCGTCGTCGCCGACGGCCGCGGCACGCCGGGCCGCTCGATCTCGTGGGAGCACGCGATCCTGCACGACTTCGCCGGCCCCACCCTGCAGGACCAGGTGGACGCGCTGCAGGGCGTGGCCGCCGAGCTGCCCGACGACCTGGACACGTCCCGCGTGGGCATCAGCGGCTGGTCGTACGGCGGCTACCTGGCCGCGCTCGCCGTGCTGGCCCGACCGGACGTCTTCCACGCCGCGGTCGCCGGTGCGCCGGTCACCGACTGGCGGCTCTACGACACCGCCTACACCGAGCGCTACCTCGGCCACCCGGACGAGCGCCCCGAGGTCTACGACGAGAACTCGCTGACGCACCTGGCTCCCGACCTCGAGCGTCCGCTGATGATCATCCACGGCCTGGCCGACGACAACGTGGTGGCCGCGCACACGCTGCGGCTGTCGTCCGCGCTGCTGGCCGCCGGACGTCCGCACACGGTGCTGCCGCTGTCGGGCGTCACGCACATGACGCCGCAGGAGACCGTCGCGGAGAACCTCAAGCTGCTCCAGCTCGACTTCCTGCGCACCCACCTCGGCTGAGCCGGGCGGGCCGGTCGTCAGGCGCGCGGGCGCTTGAGCCGCTTGGGCTGGGTGGGCAGCTCGAGCGGCACGACCGGTGCCGCCGGCGCGTCGGGCTCGGGGGGCACCCAGCCGCCGGACTCGTCGGCCAGGTCGGCGGCCACGGCGTCCCAGGGGTCGACCGCCACGACCGCGGCGAGGTCCTCGTCGTCCTCCTCGCCGGCGAACATCTCGCGGCGCACGCTGCTGCGGTAGCCGGCCTCGTCCAGCGCGGCGACGAACGCCTCGGCGTCGTCCATCTCGTCGAACCACACGTCCTGCACGCCCCGAGCGTAGGATGGGGTCGTCCCGTCGCCCACCACGAGGTACGCATCCGTTGAAGAGCTGAGGTCCGAGACCCTGCGCGGCACTGCCGCGCGTCCTCGTCGACCTCTGCCCTCCGGCACCCTCGACCGCGCGTCGTCCACGCAGCGTCTCCACGCATCCCGTCCCTGTGACTGCCTGGAGGCCCCATGCCACACCTGTCCCTGCACGACCTGACCCTGACCTGGCCGGACGGCCGCACCGTCCTGGACGGCGTCACCCTCGACCTGTCCCCCGGCCGCCACGGCCTGGTGGGCGACAACGGGTCGGGCAAGTCCACCCTGCTGAGCGTCCTCACCGGCCACCTCGAGCCGACCGCGGGCACGCGGCGCGTCGAGGGCCGGCTCGCGCACCTGCCGCAGGACCCCCTGCCCGAGGACGGCGCGACCGTCGCCGACGTGCTCGGCGTCGCCGAGCGGGTCGCGGCACTGCACGCGGTCGAGGCCGGCAGCGTCGACCCGGACGTCTACGACACCATCGGCGACGACTGGGACGTCGAGGCGCGCACGACCGCGCTCCTCGGCCGGCTCGGGCTCGACCGGCTCGGGCTCGACCGCGACGCGTCCACGCTGTCCGGCGGTGAGCTGACGCTGCTCGCGCTCGCCGCCCGGCTGCTCGACGAGCCGGACGTGCTGCTGCTGGACGAGCCGACCAACAACCTCGACCGACCCGCCCGCGAGCGCCTGCTCGCCGTGGTCGACGACTTCCGCGGCGTGCTCGTCGTGGCCAGTCACGACCGCGAGCTGCTGGACCACGTCGACGCCGTGCACGAGGTGCGCGACGGCGGCGTGCGGACGTTCGGCGGCGACCTGACGGCGTACGAGGCGACGGTCGCGGCCGAGGAGGCCGCGGCCGAGAAGGAGGTCCGCGAGGCGCAGTCCGAGCTGCGCAGCACCCGGCGCCGGCTGGCCGAGGCGCAGACGGCGATCGCCCGCAGCGACCGGGCCGGGCGGAAGGCGGCGGCGAACGCGGTCGCGGCACCGATCGTCCTGGGCATGCGCAAGCGCGCGGCCGAGGAGTCGGCCGGCAAGCTGCGCGGCAAGCACGAGGGCCAGGTCGAGGCGGCGCGCCAGCGGCTGTCCGAGGCCGACGCCCGGCTGCGCGACGACGAGCCGATCCGGGTCGACCTGCCCGGGACGCGCGTCCCGGCGACGCGCGAGGTGGTGTCGACCTCGGGACTCGTGCTGGCCAACGGGCTCGCGATCGACCTGCACCTGCGCGGGCCCGAGCGGGTGGGCCTGGTGGGCCGCAACGGGTCGGGCAAGTCGACGCTGCTGCGCACGCTGGTCGGCGAGCTCGAGCCGCTGGAGGGCGAGGTGCGGCGGCACGTCCCCGCCCGCCTGCTCCCCCAGCGGCCGCGGCTGCTCGTGGCGGGGACGTCGGTGGCCGAGAACGTCGAGCGGCTCGCGCCGACGGCGTCCCGGCAGGAGGTGCGGTCACGTCTGGCCCGTTTCGGCCTGCGCGGCGCCCGGGCCGACCAGGACGCCGGCACGTTGTCCGGCGGCGAACGCCTGCGGGCCACGCTGGCGTGCCTGCTGCTCGCCGAGCCGTCGCCGCAGCTGCTGTGCCTGGACGAGCCGACCAACGACCTCGACATGCGCAGCGTCGACCGGCTGGTCGAGGCGCTGGCGGGCTACGAGGGCGCGCTCGTGGTGGTCAGCCACGACGAGCGGTTCCTGGAGGCGCTGGGCCTGGACCGCACGATCACGACGTGAGGCCGAGGGCGCCCAGGGACTCGGCGACCTGGACGTCCAGCAGCGCGACGGGGTCGACCACCGGGTCGGGGCCGAGCTGGCCGAAGACCTCGAGGCTGGTGAGCCCGACGATGGTCGTCCAGATGCCCAGGGCGTGGCGCAGCGCGCCGTCGTCCAGGGCGACCCCGGACTCGTCGCGCAGCCGGGAGAGGTCGAGCCCGGGCGGGGCCGGCGCGGTGGCGCCGGACCCGTCCAGGGTCGTCAGCAGCAGGCCGATGACCCGCGTGCCGGGCCCGCTGGTGCGCTCGGCCGGTGCCGCGTAGCCGGGCACCGGGCTGCCGTAGAGCAGCGCGTACCGGGCGGGCTCGGCCACGGCCCAGGCCCGGAACGCCCGCGCCACGGCGAGCACCTGATCACGCGGCCCGGACGCCGTGGCGTGCGCGGCCTCGGCGGCGTCGGCGAGCTCGTCGTACGCGTCGACCAGCAGCCGGGTCAGCAGCTCGTCGCGGCCGTCGACGTACCGGTAGACCGCCGACGACACCATCCCGAGGTCACGGGCCACGGCGCGCAGCGACAGGGCGGCGGCGCCGTAGGTGGCGAGGTGCTCGCGGCCGATCTCGAGGATGCGCTGCTCGGTGCGGGCTCGGGTCTCGGCGCGGGTGGGCATGACGCCATCGTGACATATCGAGAGCAGTGCTCTTGCTTTCTCGTCCTCGACGCGCCATCCTGAATCCGAGAGCACTGCTCTCCGAATCGAAGGGAACCGTCGTGGACGCACTCGCCTACCGGCCGCCGGGCCGTTTCTCCACCCGCTTCAACCGCCTGGTCGGGTGGCTCGCCGACCGCGGCGTCGGGATCGCCGGCGCCCGCACGCTCGAGGTGGTCGGACGCGCCAGCGGCCAGCCGCGCACCACGCCGGTGAACCCGCTGCGCCTCGGCGGTCACACCTACGTGCTCGGCGCGCGCGGCCACACCCACTGGACCCGGAACCTGCGCGCGGCAGGCACGTGCACGCTGCGCCGCGGTCGCTCGGTCGTCCCCTACCGGGCCGACGAGCTGGCCGACGCCGACAAGATCCCGGTGCTGCGCGAGTACCTGCGCAAGTGGGAGTGGGAGGTCGGCGCGATCATGCCGGTCAGCATCTCCAAGTCCTCCACCGACGCCGAGCTGCTCGCCGCCGCTCCGGCGCTGCCGGTCTTCGAGCTCCACCGCGCCTGAGATCGGTCCCTGAGCCGGCACCCCGCTCCCTGAGCCGCCTCCCGCTCCCTGAGCCTGTCGAAGGGACTCCTCTCGACAAGCTCGAGGAGCGGAGCACGGCACTCGAGGAGCGGAGCACGGCGCTCGAGGAGCGAGGAAGGGGCCTAGTCCTGGCGGACGAGGAGGTCGGGGGTGATGGCGCCGATGCTCCGCACACCGGTCAGCGCCATGGTCAGGTCGAGCTCGGCGAGCACGCCGGCGATGACGTCCTCGACACCCTGCTGCCCGTCGATCGCCAGTCCGTACACGTGCGGACGTCCGAGCAGCACCGACGACGCCCCGAGCGCGAGCGCGGTGAAGACGTCGGCGCCGGTGCGGATGCCGCTGTCGAGCAGCAGCGTCGGCTCGGGTCCGACCACCTCGCGGATCGCCACCAGCGCGTCGAGCGAGGCGACGGCGTTGTCGACCTGGCGCCCGCCATGGTTCGAGACGACGATCGCGTCGACGCCGAGCTCGAGCGCCCGGCGCGCGTCGTCCGGGTGCAGGATGCCCTTCAGCACGATCGGCAGCCGGGTGCGCGAGCGCAGGGTCGCGAGGTGGTCCCACGACAGCCCCGGGTTCGTGTAGACGTCGGTGAACGTCTCGGCGGCCATGCGCGGGCGCGGCGACCGCAGGTTCGACCAGAAGCCTCCCGGGTGCTGGCGCGACAGCGACACCAGCGTGCGGATCGCGCCGAGCGTCACCTTGGGCTTCTCGCCGGACGCCGGCGCGGCCAGGCGCTCGTCGACCAGGGCGTTGAACCGCGGGTCGGACGTGTACTGCGCGATGCCGATGCCCTGGACGAACGGGAGCGAGCCGAGGTCGAGGTCCTGCGGGCGCCAGCCGAGCACGGTGGTGTCGAGGGTGACGACGAGCGCCTCCGCGCCGGTGGCCTCGGCCCGCTGCACGAGGCTGTCGACCAGGCCGTCGTCCTTGCTCCAGTAGAGCTGGAACCAGTGCCCCGACCCGCCCATCGCGCGGGCGCTGTCCTCCATCGTGCTGCTGCCCTGGTTCGAGAAGACGTACCGGACGCCGGTGGCCGCCGCGGCGCGCGCGATGGTGACGTCGGCGTCCGGTGCGACGAGCCCAGCGGCCCCCACGGGCGCGAGCATGAGCGGGGCCGCGTGCCGGGTGCCGAGCAGGTCGACGGACAGGTCGCGCTCGGCGGCGCCGGCGGCCATCCGGGGCAGGATCGCCCACCGCTCGAACGCCCGGCGGTTGCGCTCCATCGTGCGTCCGGCACCCGCGCCTCCTGCGACGTACGCCCACGCCTTGGCCGACATGGCGCGGCGGGCCCGGCGCTCCAGCTCGTCGGGGTCGGCCGAGACCTTGGGTCGGGCGCCGAGCGCTCCGGCGCGGTAGACGGCGGACTGGCGGTGCAGCCCGATGCCGGGCACGGGGACGGTCATGGGAGGTCCTTCGGTACGGCCGGCGAGCACCGGCGCGGTGAGCCTAGGTCGCGTGGACGGCCTTGACAAGTCACCTGACTTGCGAACGTCCGCCTGCCAGGATGGCCCGGTGACCACGACCGGCAGCCGCAGCGCCCAGCGGGCCGCGACCATCGACGCGCTGCTCGACGCGACGATCGACAGCCTCGGCCGGGTCGGCTTCGCCGCCACGACGACGCGCGGCGTCGCCCGGGCGGCCGGCGTGAGCCAGGGCGCGCAGCAGCACCACTTCCCCACCAAGGCGGCGCTCGTCGACGCGGCCATCAACCGCGCGGCCCAGCGGCTGCTCGACGAGGTGGCGGTGCGGCTCACCGCCGGCACCGAGCGCGAGCGGGCCCGGATGCTGCTGCAGCACCTGTGGGACGCCTACCACCTGCCGGTCTTCGCCGTGGTCGCCGAGCTGGTGAGCCTGGGTCGCACCGACCCCGACACCGCAGCCAAGACCGCGGCGACGCTCACCGCCGTCACCGACGGCGTCGTCGCCACCGCGAGCGAGGCGCTGCCGACCTACGCGTCACGGCCCGGGTTCCGTCCGGCGGTGCTGCTGGCCGTGGCCGCGATCCGCGACACCGCGGCGGTCGACCGGGTGCCGGGCACGCAGGCGGCGCTGCCCACGCTCGACGACGTCGTCGAGGCGTTCCTGCGCGCCGTCGACTAGTCGAGCAGCGTGAAGTCGGCGAAGTCGAAGCCGGGCGAGACCACGCAGCTGACCAGCGCGTCCTCCTCACGCGGCACCGTGCGCTGCCAGGTGCCGGCCGGGACGAGGACCTGCGTCTCGTGGCCGACCTCGACGTCCAGGCCGACGGTGTGCTGGGTCTCGGCCTCGGGCTCCTCGCCGGAGCCACCGAGCTCGAGCACGACGACGCCCTGCTGAGCGATCCAGATCTCGTCCGAGGCCACCTTGTGCCAGCCGGACGCGTCGCCGGCCGGGAGCAGGAAGTGGATGAGCGTGGCGGTGGGACGCACGCGGCCGTCGGCCAGCTCACGTCCACGCCGGACGCCCAGCTCTGCCGGTACCAGCCGCCCTCGGGGTGCTGGACCAGCCCGAGCGCGTCGATCAAGGGGTGCTTCACGGGCAGACCTCCGAGAAGAGCGCAGGGTACGGACGTCCGCCCGTGAGGGTCCTCATGCTTCGCTCGCTCCGCTCGCTCACAGGTGCTCCTCGATGGCCGGGCGGCGGGCGGCGAAGGCCTCGACCCGCTCGCGGGTGCGTTGCGGCTCGCCACGCAGGCGGGCGAGGTTGAGCATGCCTTCGTCACCGCGCTCGACGCCGGCCTCGATGCGGTCGGCGGCGGTGCGCATGCGGCGCTCCACGGCGTCCAGCAGCGTCATCGGGCCCCACTCGCCGTAGGCGTCCACGAGCAGGTTGATCCGCTCGGCCGCCAGCGCCGGGTCGATCTCGCGGTAGAGCGGGATCGCGGTCCAGGCCATGAACGCCAGGTCGTCGATCGGGTCGCCCGGGCCGGCCAGGTCCCAGTCGATCATCGCGACGAAGTGCCCGGACTGGATGATCCAGTTGTAGGCGCCGGGGTCGTTGTGGCAGATCACCTGGCCGGGCGCGAGCTCGACCTCCCCGGTCTGGCGCCACGTGCGCGGGCCGTCGGGACGGAAGCCGTCGACCAGGTCATGGAAGTCGCGCAGCCAGGCGACGGCCTCCTGCAGCACCTCGGGCAGCACGACCTCGTCGTCGACCGGGACGCCGCGTCCCTCGACGTACGTCAGCACCTCGCGACCCTGCTCGTCGGTGCCGTGCGCCTGCGGGATGCCGCGGAGCCCGGCCTCGTGCAGGTAGTCGAGCAGCTCGTGCACGGCGGGGGTCCACGGACCGGTGGGGCGGCGGACGGTGCGTCCCACCCGGGTCGCTCCGCCGGTGGCTCCCCCGGTCAGCTCTTCCTCGTCAGCCATGGCCCCGATCGTGGCACAGCCCACCCGCGCTCGAGAGGCGGACCGCCCCGGGCTCCCCTACGGTGACGGGCGAGACACCGCCAAACGCCGGCCGCCCGGCCGGCTGAGAAGGAGAATCACGTGGGCATCATCGGCTTCATCATCGTCGGCCTCATCGCGGGCTTCCTGGCGCGCGCCGTCGTGCCCGGCAAGGACAGCATGGGCATCCTCGCCACGATCCTGCTGGGCATGGTCGGCTCGTTCGTCGGCGGCCTGCTGGGCAGCCTGATCAGCGGAGACGGCATCGACTTCTCCGCGGCCGGCATCATCGGCTCGATCATCGGCGCCATCATCGTGCTCATCGCCTACAACGCGATCACGGGCCGCAAGAAGCACGCCTGACACGCAGACGTCCGACGGGGCCCGGGGAGCACGTCTTCCCGGGCCTCGTCGCGTCTAGGGACGCGCGACGGACACGTCGGCGACGGTGACGTCGAGGACGCTGCCGAGCGCCCGCGCCGGCTCGTCCAGCTCGTCGTCGGTCAGCGGACGCTCACCGGGCAGCATGACGACCTCCAGCCGGGTGGCGCGCGCCGCGCCGGTGACCCGCCACGTGGCGACCATGCGCCCGTCGGCCAGCACCGTGGGCGAGTAGATCCCGTTCGCCCGCCCCCACACGGCGTCGAGCTGCTCGGCCCGCAGGAACCGGGTGCGCCCCGGGCCGGCGTAGCCGACGACGAGCGCGTCGAACTCTGGCAGCAGCCGGACGTCGTCCGGCGCGTCGCCCCCGGGCGGCTCGGCCAGGTCGAGGTAGGGCTCGTCGCCGGGACCCTCGAGACGCTCGAGCGCGTCGCCCAGCCGGGCGACCGCCGCGTCGACGCGTCGCAGGCCGTCGCCGAGGAAGTAGGCGAGGTCGCGCCGGGTGACCGGGCCGCAGGTGGCGACGTGTCGCAGCACCAGGCGGTCGAGCGCGGCGTCGGCGTCAGGCGGCCCCGCGCCCAGGAGCTCGGACGCCGTGCGGTGGAAGGCGTCGGTGCGCTTGTCCCAGCGCTCGTCGCGCGGGCGGCGCACCAGGCCCGGGTGGCCCCAGACGAGGTTGCGCACGTACGGGGTGTCGACGACCGGACGCCCCTCGCCGGCCTCGACGAACGCGAACACCGCCTCGACCACCTCGTCGCGCGGCACGAACCGTCCGGAGCAGACCCGCTCGACCTCGGCCGTGACGTCGTCGACGGTGAGCCGGCTCAGCCCGAGCTCGCGACGCAGGTCGTTCTCGCGCGTGCGCCGCGCGACCGCGTCGAGGTCGGGCCACAGGGTCGCCGGCGCGGTGTGCACGGTGCCGCGCAGGCACGTGCCCTTGACCAGCACGTGGCTCTCGAGCAGGTCGTTCACCTCGGCGTACGTCGTGCCCGGACGCCGCGACGAGGCCAGCACGAACGGGCTGCGCGGCACCTGCGACTGGATCGGCGCGAGGCGCTCGAACAGGTCCAGCACGTCGGTGGCGTTCGGGAGCTGGCGCGCGAGCGTGCGCAGCCGGAGGTCCTCCTCGCTCAGCCTCATGGCCGAAGGCTAGGCCCTGCCGCCGACACCGCTCGTACGCTGAGCGCCATGACGCCGCTCGAGCTCGCCGACCGCACCGTCCACGTCGACCGCGCCCGGCGCGAGGACGTGCCGGCGGTCGTGGCGCTGCTGGCCGACGACGTCCTCGGTCGCGAGCGCGAGGCCACCGACCTCGAGCCGTACCTGGCCGCCTTCGACGCGGTCGACGCGGACCCGGCGCACCTGCTGGCCGTGGTGCGCGACGGTGACGAGCTGGCCGGCACGCTGCAGCTGACCTTCCTGCCTGGCCTGTCGCGCGGCGGTGCGCTGCGGCTGCAGGTCGAGGCGGTGCGCGTCGCCGCCACCCACCGCGGCACCGGTCTGGGCACGGCGATGATCGGCTGGGCGGTCGAGCACGGACGCGAGCGCGGCGCCACGCTCGTCCAGCTGACCACCGACAAGCAGCGCGCCGACGCCCGCCGGTTCTACGAGCGGCTCGGCTTCGTCGCGTCCCACGAGGGCATGAAGCTCGCGATCGACTGAGCGGCGCGGCCGGTCCCGGGGGCTCCCCGCGACCGGACCTGGCACGATCGGGGCCGTGAGCCACAGCCACTCCCACGCGACCCCGCCCTCCGACGGACCCCCGCGCCGCACCCTGGCCCTCGCCCTGGGCGCGGTCGTCGGCGTCATCGCCGTCGCGACCCTCGTCGCCATGGCGCTGCTGTGGCCCGCGTCCGAGGACGTGCCGCAGGCCCAGGACCCGTACGCCGCCGAGGGCGTCAGCCGGGTGCCGGCCGTCGTGGAGTCGGTGCGCGCGTTCGACTGCGGCGGCGACGGGCTCGGCCCCGACCAGACCCAGGCCCGCGCCGGCGACTGCGCCGAAGTGACGGCGAAGGCCGGCGACGAGACCGCCACCTTCACGCTCGACCCGACCCGCTGGGCGTCCGGCATGAAGGTCGGCGACGAGATCCAGGTGCTGCGCATCGCGCCGGACGGCCAGCCGGCGTCCTGGGAGTTCTACGACTTCGAGCGCGGCTTCCCGCTCGCCGCCATCGCCGCGGTGTTCGGCCTGCTCGTCGTGGTCGTCGCCCGCTGGCGCGGCCTGTTCGCGATCGCCGGCATCGGCGTCACGCTCGTGGTGCTGCTCAGCTTCGTCATGCCCGCCCTGCTGTCAGGCACGAACGCGCTGCTCGTGGCCGCGGTCGGGTCGGCGGCGATCATGATCGTCGTCCTCTACCTCGCGCACGGCGTCTCGATCCGGACGACGTCCGCGCTGTTCGGGACGCTCGTCGGACTCGGGCTCACCGCCGTGCTCGGCGCTTGGGCGACGGACTGGTCGCACCTGACCGGCGTCGCGTCCGACGACGACCGGCTGCTCGCCGCCGTCGCCACGAGCGCCGACCTGTCCGGCATCGTCGCGGCCAGCATGGTGATCGCCGGCCTCGGCGTGCTCAACGACGTCACCGTCACGCAGGCCAGCGCGGTCTGGGAGATGCGCGCCCTGCAGCCGACCGCGAGCCGCGCGCAGCTGTTCGCGTCGGCGATGCGCATCGGCCGCGACCACATCGCGTCCAGCGTCTACACGCTGGTGTTCGCGTACGCGGGCTCGGCGATGACGATCCTGCTGCTGGTGTCGGCGTACAGCCAGAGCCTGACCCAGGTCGCGACCAGCGAGGAGATCGGCTCGGAGGTGGCGCGGACGCTCGTCGGCGCGATCGGCCTGGTGCTCGCGGTGCCGATCACCACCGGCTTCGCGACGCTGCTCGCGCCGCGCGGCGAGGACGTCCCCGAGCCCGGCCCCGACGCCGTCACCGCCTGACCCACGCGCACCCTGGGCCATCCCGCTCCCTGAGCCTGTCGAAGGGAGCCGCCCGAGCCGCACCCCGCTCCCTGATCCCGCACCCCCGCTCCCTGAGCTTGTCGAAGGGAGGCTTCGACAAGCTCAGCCAGCGGGTCGCGGTTCGACGAGCTCAGCCAGCTGTCGGGCTTCGACAAGCTCAGCCAGCGGTGGCTCAGCCGGCCGCGGGCTCCGTCGTCGCCGGGGTGCCGGCGAGCGACTCGACCAGCCGCTCCATGCGGACGATGCCGGCGAGCCGGCCCTGAGTGTCCACGCACACGAGCGGGCGGAACCGCAGGTCCGGATGCCGGACGATCGCCCGGCGCGCGGCCTCGGCCGGGTCGGTGTCGACCGGCAGCCGCAGCCCCGCCTCGCGCACCGGCTGCACGTCGCCGGACGCGTCGACGGTCCAGGTGGGCGCCTGCGCCGCGTCCAGCACGACGACCAGGTCGACCTCATCCCGGGCGACGACCTCGCGGGCGGCCGCGACGTGTTCGGCGGTCGGGACGCGCTCGAGCAACGGGCTGAGGCCCTCCCCGGCCCGGTGCAGCGTGCGGTGGGACAGCATCTGCCGCGCCACCTCCGCGCCGGGCGGTGCCGGCTCGGCGGCGGGCCGCCCGAGCAGGTAGCCCTGGCCCAGCGGCACGCCGAGCTGCATGAGCGCCTCGAGCTCCTCGGGCGTCTCGATGCCCTCGGCCAGCAGCCAGGCGTCCACCCGGTTGCCGAAGATGCCGAGCATCTCGATGAGGGCGCGCTTGCCCTCGTCCTGGTCGACGCCGGCCACGAGTCCGCGGTCGATCTTGATGAAGTGGGGACGCACGACGAGCAGGCGGTGCAGCCCGGCGTAGCCCGAGCCGGTGTCGTCGATGGCGATGAACGCGCCGGCGGCCCGCAGGGCGGTCAGCTCGGCCTGCACCTCGCGCTCGTCGAACTGGCGCTGCTCGGTCAGCTCGACCACGACGCCGCGCAGCGGGGACGCCTCGCGCCACACCTGCTGCATGCACGGCGCGCTGAGCACGTCCGGCGAGACGTTGACGGTGAGGAACCGCATCGGCGGCAGCGTGGCGCGGCGGG
Organism: Aeromicrobium sp. IC_218; assembly: GCF_004336805.1. Taxonomy (GTDB): domain Bacteria; phylum Actinomycetota; class Actinomycetes; order Propionibacteriales; family Nocardioidaceae; genus Aeromicrobium. The sequence continues at coordinate 50,330 of NZ_SJXM01000006.1, read as the reverse complement.
CGAGCGCGGCCCGGACGGCGGCCGCCTCGAGCTCGGCGGCGCGACCGCACGCGTACGCGGCGTCGAACCAGGCCTCGGGGCTGCTGACCGGGCCGTCGAAGCGCGCGAGCGCCTCGTACCCGACGACCGTGGCGCGGGTCAGGTCCAGGATCGGCTGCAGGTGGATCCGCAGCCCGTCACCGTGGACGGCACGGTCCAGGTCCTCGGGCCCGACGACGTGTCCCGCCGCGGTCCCGGAGGTCATCGGTCAGGCGACGGTGGTGACGAGCCCGCGGGCGTGGTCCATGGTCTCCTCGGAGACCTCGGTCATGCCGTGGGCGTCGGCGGCGTGCTGGAGCGCCTTGTCCAGCACCTCGTCCTCGGTGGCACCGAGGAACACGTCCTCGCAGCCGGGGACGACGTCACCACACGCAAATCGCTTCACTACTGCTCCTCGGGAGGGGGTCCGGGGCGGGCATGACGCCGGACTGATCGGCCGCATCCCCGACGACGTGAGCGAAACCGCCCGCCCGTCGGGTCACGCGTGCAGCGCCGGTGCCGCGGCCCGGGCGAGCGCGTCGAGCAGCCGCTCGACGCGGACGATCCCGCAGTAGCGACCCGCGTTGTCGGTGCACACGATCGGGTGGAAGCGCGACGACGCCGGACGCACGATGGCGCGCTGGGCGGCCTCGTCCAGCGGGGTCGTCACGTTCATCCGCAGGCCCGAGTCGCGGATCGCGTGCAACGCGCCCCAGCCGTCGACCGTCGACGACGGACGTCCGTGCCCGTCGAGCATGACGACCACGTCGTGCCGGTCGTCGCCGAGCAGCACGCGGGCGGCGTCCACGTCGACGGCGGTGGGCGCGAACTCGATCAGCGGGCGCAGGCCGGGGTGCTCCCCCGCCTGCTGCTGGGTCAGGACGCGCAGCACGGCATCGGGGTCGGCGGTGGCGAACTCGGCCGCCGGCCGCCCGAAGAAGTAGCCCTGGCCGAGCGGCACGCCGAGCTGCACGAGGACGTCCAGCTCCTCGCCGGTCTCGATGCCCTCGGCCAGCAGCCAGGCGTCGACCCGGCTGCCGAAGGTGCCCATCATCTCGACGAGCGCGCGCTTGGCCTCGTCGCGGTCGAGCCCGGCCACGAGGCCGCGGTCGAGCTTGACGAAGTCCGGGCGCAGCGACAGCAGGTGCTGCAGTCCGGCGTAGCCCGCGCCCGCGTCGTCGATGGCGACCAGCGCGCCCTGGGCCCGCAGCGCGTTGAGGCTCGGCTCGAGGTCGACGTACGACTCGATGCGGTGCTGCTCGGTCAGCTCGATGACGACACCGGCCAGCGACTCGGCCGAGGCCCAGACCTCCTGCATCTCCGGCGACGTGAGCACGTCCGGGCCGACGTTCACCGTGAGGAACGTGTTGACCGGAAGGTTCGCGCGGCGGGTCAGGGCTGAGCGCACCGCGGCCGCCTCGAGCGCGGCACCCAGGCCGAGCTCGCGGGCCCGGGCGAACCAGACCTCCGGGTTGCGCTCGGCGGCGTCGAAGCGCGCGAGCGCCTCGTAGCCGACGACCGTGCCGCGACGCAGGTCGACGATGGGCTGGTAGTGGGTCGTCAGCCCCTCGCCGCCCAGCACCCGGGCCAGGTCGGCGGGGCTGACGGTCGCCTGGTCAGGCGACGGCGACGATGTGTCCACGGACCTGGTCCACCAGCTCGGCGGGGACCTCGGTCATGCCGTGGTCGTCCTGGGCGTGACGCGCGACGGCGGCCAGGACGTCGTCCTCGGTGTCGCAGACGAAGGTGGCGTCACAGCCGGGAACGACGTCGCCACAGGCGAAGCTCTTCATGGTGCACTCCTTTGCAGTCCCCCGATGCCCGATCCGTCGGGCGGGACGTGGTACCGGTTTGGCACCTCCTGAAGGGTAAGCGGCGCCCGCCGCCCGTGCACCGCGAACGGCGGAGTTCTGCGTCACGCCTCCGGCAGCGTGGGCAGCCGGTGGAAGTAGGCGGCGAGCCCGGCGGCCGCAGCGACGGCGCCGAGCACCATCGCGCGGCGCTCGGCCGGGGTGGTGACGCCCCGCCTGAGCCACGATCCGCCGGCCAGGTTCGCGGCGCTCCACAGCACGTTCGGCACCGGTCCGGACAACCCCACGCCCGGCGGCGTCGCGAACGGGGACGGGAACGACTGGCCGGTGATGCCCTTGACCCCGTGCGGGACGGCGTTGACGAGCAGCGCTCCCGCGGCGGCGGCACGGACGGTGGACAGGACGGTCATGGGATCCCCTTCGTCGATTCCCGCCATCCTCCGCCGAGCCAGCCCGAGAGGCACCTCGTCCTGCTGGGTCACCCGCTCCCACTGGGTCACCTCCTCGCTGGGAGTGACGTTGTGTACGCCCTTCTCGGCGTGTCGCGTGCACAACGTCGCCCTCAGCGAAAAGCAGAGCCGAGACGACCCGGCCGTCCATGACATGGGTGGGCATGACTGCTGTCGGACGTCTCGCCGGGGCCCTGCTGCTCGTCGCCAGCGTCGCGGCCGGGTGCGGCCGCGTGCCGGACGTGACCACGCTGCCCGCGCCCTCTCCCTCCCCGCGCCCCGTGCTGCTCGTCGACGAGCCGACCACGGCGAGCATGAATGCCTTGGGCGGAGGACGGATCGAGGTGGTCGGCGGCTGCCTGGGCGCGGACGGCGGGGTCATCGTCTGGCCGCACGGCACCCGGTTCGTCGGCGACGACCCGTTGACCGTCGAGGTGCCCGGACACGGACGGTTCGCGCTCGGTGACCGGATCAGCCTCGGCGGCGGCTGGATCGTCGAGCACGTCGGCGGCACGGTTCCCGACGCGCCGTGGACCTTCCGCGGCCAGCGGGTTCCCGACTCCTGCCTGGCCCACGACGTCTTCCTCGCCGGCCCGTACTAGGTCCCGTTGTCGCTGAGGGTGACGTTGTTGCGGCGACACGCCGAGGATCACCGCAACAACGTCACCCTCAGCGACGAAGGGACGCCTACAGATCCCGGCTGAGCGCCCGGACGACGTCGGCGGCGGGTCCGGTCGGCGCGTGCCGGTAGCCGGTGCCCGCCCACAGGTGGACGTGCTCGGCGTCCCCCTGACGCGCGGCCGTCGCGCGCAGCTCACGGGTCAGGTGGTGAACGGCCGGGTATCCGACCGGCGCCGTCGCCCCGTGCCGGTCGGCGAACGCGTTGCGCAGCGCCCGGGCCGGACGTCCGGTGAACGCGTGGGTCACGACGGTCTCGGTGAACCGCGGGTCGGTGAGCGCCTCACGATGCGTGGGGCCGGCGCCGGACTCGTCGGAGCGCAGCAGCAACGTGCCGACCTGCACCGCCTCGACTCCAGCCTCCAGCAGCGCGCGGACGTCCGCGGGTCCGGCCACACCGCCGGCGGCCACGAGCGGCAGCCGGGTCGCGGCCCCCACGGCCCGGACGACGTCGGCGGTGGGCACGTCCTCGATCGTCCGGCGCGGGTCGAAGGTGGCGCTGTGCCCACCCGCCGACGGGCCCTGCACGACGAGGCCGTCCACCCCGAGCTCCTCAGCCTCGCGCGCCTCGTCGGCGGTGGTGACGGTAGCGAGCACTCGGGTGCCGGCCTGCTGCAGCCGGCGGACGTCCGCGGCTGGTGGGAGCCCGAACGTGAGCGAGACGAACGGCACCGGGTCGGATACCAGCAGGTCTACCTTGGCGTCCCAGTGGTCGTCGTCGACGAGCGGCGGGTCGGTGAGCGTGACGCCCAGGGCGTCCGCCTCGGGACGCAGCCGCTCGGCGTACGCGCGCACCTCGGCGACGTCGGGACGCTCGTCGGAGGGCACGAACAGGTTGACCCCGACGGCGTCCGTGCGCTCGCGCAGCGCGGCGACCTGCGCCGCGAGGTCCTCGGGGGTCCGATAGCCGGCGGCGAGCAAGCCGATCCCGCCCGCCCCAGTCACGGCGGCGGCGAGGTCGACGGTGGTCGTGCCCCCGGCCATGGGGGCGCCGACGAGCGGCAGGTCGGTCCCGAGCAGCGTCATGCGCCCATCGTGCCCCGCCCTCGCCGCCGGTCCAACGCCTCAGCGGGCGGCAAGCACCTCGACGCCGTCGCCCTCGAGCTCGTCCAGGCCGGCCCGGCGGCCGGACAGCACGAGCAGCAGCGAGCTCGCCGGCCCGGTGACCACCGGGCCGGCGCCGTGCGTGAACCCGGTGTCGGGCGCCTCGACGCGCAGCCCCTCGACCCGCTGGCGTCCGCCGCCGATCTTGGTGGACGCGCCCACGAGGTAGCCGAGCGCGGCGTTCATGGCGTCGGCCGGGTACTCGCCGCGGGCACCGAGCGGGCGCCGGACGTCCTCGCCGTGGGCGAACGCCTCGACGAGCCGGGTCTCCAGCTTCACCGGCGGCGTCTTGGTCAGCGGCACGACGTCGCGCAGCCGCTGCAGCGTCTCGGCCGGGGTGCCCTTCTCGTGCTCGAGGCCGAGCTGGTTCTGCCGGTCGAAGTCGAAGCGGGCGCGGACGACGCCCTTGGCCAGGTGCCAGGTGTCGGTGCGGGCGCAGTCGACCAGGTGCGCGACGACGTCGTGCACCGTCCAGCCGTCGCACAGCGACGGCGTCGACCACCGCTCGTCCGGGACCCGCTCCAGGAACGACACGAGCGAGGCACGCTCGGCGTGCACGACCTTCCAGACGTCGACCACGGGCGTCCCTTCCTCGATGACGGAGCCCCCAGCGTAGGGACCGCCACCGACGTCCGGGCTAGATCGCGGGCTGCTGCTGGGTGATGCAGTGGACGCCGCCGCCGCGCGCGAACAGCGGACGGGCGTCGACGCGCACGACCTCGCGGCCTGGGTAGACCTCGGCGAGCACCTCGGCGGCGCGGTCGTCGTGCGGGTCGTCGAAGCCGCCCATGACCACGCCGCCGTTGCAGGCCAGGTGGTTGACGTAGCTGTAGTCGACCGGCCCGGCCTCGTCCACCAGCTGCTGTGGCGCCGGCAGGTCGACGACCCGCCACTCCTGCGGCAGCGCGGCCCGCAACGTCACGTCGAGCGAGTGGTCGGGGTGGCGCGGGTCCAGCTGGCGGTGCAGCAGGACCACCCCGGGCTCGGGCATGGCGGCGACGATGTCGACGTGCCCGCGGGTGCCGAGCTCCGCGTAGTCGCGGGTCAGGCCGCGGGGCAGCCAGACGACGTCGCGGACGCCGAGGGTGCGACGCAGCTCGGCCTCGACGTCGGCGGCGGTCAGGTCGGGGTTGCGGCCGACGTCGAGCTGCACGGTCGTCGTGACCAGCACGGTGCCGGCGCCGTCGACGTGGATGCCGCCGCCCTCGTTGACCAGGTCGGACGGCACGAGCGTCGCGCCGGCCCACTCGGCGACCCGTCCGGCCACCTGCGCGTCGTGCTCCCAGGACGCCCAGGCCTGCCCGCCCCAGCCGTTGAACGTCCAGTCGACGGCGCCGAGCCGGTCGCCGTCGACGACGAACGTGGGGCCGATGTCGCGCATCCACGCGTCGTCCAGCGGCGCCTCGAGCAGCTCGACATTCGCGCCGAGGTGGTCGCGGGCGACGCCGACCGCGGACGGGTCGACGACCATGCGCACCGGCTCGAACGCCGAGATCGCGTGCGCGACGGAGGCCCAGGTGCGACGGGCCTCGTCGGCGTCCGCGTCGGTCTCGCCGAGCGTGTAGCCCGACGACGGCCAGGCCATCCAGGTGCAGGAGTGCGGCGCGGTCTCGGCCGGCATCGTCCAGGTCATCGGGCGAGCCCCGCGTACGTGTCGGGGCGGCGGGTGCGCAGGAACGGGAACAGCGTCAGCCAGTCGCGGCGCTGGTCGAGGTCGAGGTCGACGACGAGCACGGCCTCCTCGTCGCGCGGCGCCTCGGCGAGCACGCGTCCGTACGGATCGACGACGAAGGACGAGCCGTAGAACCGGATGCGGCCCTCGTCGCCGGTGCGGTTCGGCACGACGATGAACAGCCCGTTGGCGATCGCGTGGCCGACGATCACCTGGCGCCACAGCGGGGCGGTGTCGAAGCCGGGGTGGTCGGGCTCGGACCCGATCGCGGTCGGGTACGCAAGCACGTCCGCGCCGCCGAGGGCGTACATGCGGGCGACCTCGGGGAACCACTCGTCCCAGCAGGTCGGCAGGCCGAGCGCGGCGGGCAGCCCGTCGAGGTGGTGGACGGGGTAGGCGTCCTCGGCCGGGCCGGGGCGGAAGTACTTGTCCTCGACGTAGCCCTCGGTGACCGGGATGTGTGTCTTGCGCGTGCGGGCCACGAGCCGTCCGGACGGGTCGACGACCACGGCGGTGTTGAAGCCGAGCCCGTCACCGGCGTCCGCGCGCTCGTACAGGGACGCGTGCACGTGGACGCCGTGCTCGCGCGCGACCCGGCCGGCGAACGTGACCGTCGGGCCGTCCTCGAGGCTCTCGGTCAGGTCGGACGTGGCGCCGGTCGGCTCCTCGAACGCCGGGTAGCGCGACAGCGTCAGCTCGGGCAGGAACACCGCGGTGGCGCCCTCGGCGGCCGCGGCGGCGACCCCGTCGGCGAGCACCTGCTGCAGCTCGTCGGCGTCCTCGCGCCAGTGGTGCTGGACGAGCCCGACGCGCAGCGGCTCGCGGGTCGGCGCGTCGACGCGGGCGGGCGACTCCAGGGCGGGGCCGTGGACGAGCTTCATCGGTGGGTCCTTCCGGTCGGGCGGTACGACGGCGTGCCGTCGACGAGGGTGAGGACGACCTCGGCGGTCGCGAAGTCGTCCGGGTCGCTGGTCAGCGGGTCGAGCGCGAAGGCGGACAGGTCGGCGACCTTGCCCACCGCGATGGTGCCGGTGCGGTCGTCATGGCCGACCGACCAGGTGGCGTGGGTGGTGTACCCCTCCAGCGCCATGAGCGCGGAGAGCGACTGGTCGGGCTGCACCGGCGCGCGGCTCGGGTCACCGCCACGTCGGCGCAGCTGGGCGGCGGCGATGACGCCGCGCGGGTCGCACGCGGCGATCGGCCAGTCCGAGCCGAGCGCCACGCGGACGCCGGCCTCGCGCAGGTCACGGGTGCGCCAGCCGTGCGCGGCACGTCCGGGGCCGAGCCGGCGCGACCAGTTGTCCGTGCCGTCGGCGAGCGTGTACTCCGTGGCGTGGGTCGGCTGCATGCTCGCGGTCACGTCGAGCCGCGAGAACGCCTCGACGAGGTCGTCGGGGATCGTCTCGATGTGCTCGACGCGGTGACGCACGCGTCCGCTCGTCCGGGCCAGGGCGTCCAGCACGTGCCGCACCCCGTGGTCGCCGATCGCGTGGGTCGTCGTGGGCACGTCATGGGCGTCGAACCAGGCGATGGCCCGCGAGTACGAGGCCGGGTCGGGCCAGTACGGGCGGGTCGACTCCCCCAGCGTGTCCGGCTCGAGGAGCCAGGCGGTGCCGTTGTCGATGGTGCCGTCGATGAACAGCTTGACTCCCTCGACCGTCCAGCGTCGCCCACCCGTGCCCTGCAGGTCGGCGATGGCCTGCCAGTCGGACTCGTCGGTGCCGGGCAGGCACCACGGCGAGCAGCGCAGGCGCACCGGGAGGTCGCCGTCGCGCTCGATCAGGTCGTAGACCGCGGACGCCTGGGCCTCGTGCTCCAGCGAGTGCGCGGCGGCGATGCCCTGCTCGGCCATCGCCGCCAGCGCGTCGCGGGTCGCGGCGGCGAGCTCGTCCAGGCTCGGCTGCGGCACGTGCCGCTCGACGAGCTCGATGGCGGCGGACTCGAGGAGCATCCCGGTCGGGGTGCCGTCGGGCGCGCAGACGACCTCGGACTGCTGGTCGAACGTCCGAGGTCCCGTCACGCCGGCCAGCGTCAGCGCGGCGGTCGAGGCGAGGGCGGAGTGCCCGTCGAACAGTCGCAGCAGCGCCGGACGTCCACCGACCGCCTCGTCGACCAGGCTGGAGGTCAGCACGCCGTCGGGGACGATGTTGGGGTCCAGGCCCCAGCCCAGCACCCAGGCGTCGTCGGGCAGGCCGGACGCGCGCTCGGCCAGCGCGGCGCGGACACCCTCGAGGTCGAGCTCGAGCAGGCCGACGCCGAGGGTCATCCGCGCGCCCATGACCGGGTGGACGTGGGCGTCGACCAGGCCGGGCACGAGCGTCGCGTCCCCCAGGTCGAGCACGGTCGTGGCGGACGTCGTCCAGCCGGGCACGTCGTCGCGGGTGCCGACGGCGGCGATGCGTCCGTCACGGACCCCCACGGCGGTGACGGCGCCCGCGCCGGGCTCCAGGGTGTGCACCGTGTCGGCGCAGATCACGAGGTCCATCAGCGGACCACCTCCTCGTCCTCGCCCTCGTGGGCGAGCTCGGCGATGACGTCGGGTCGCACGCGGCGCATCACCAGGCCGGCGACGACCGCGAGCACGACCACGACGGGGATGACGGACACGAGCACACGGTTCATCTCCGGCGGAGCACCGGTGAAGACGGCGATGTGGTCCAGGAACTGCCAGATCACCAGCAGCATGAGGACGGCCGCGAGCACCGACGAGCCGATGACCAGGGGCCGGCGCGGCACGTCGCGATGGCGGAGGAAGAAGCGCACCGCGGCGAGCGACGCCACGGCCTGCAGCAGCACGACGCCGACGACGCCGGGCGTGTTGACGCCGATGAGCAGGTCGGTGAACGGGTCGGCGCCGAACGCGGCGAACCCGAGCACGACGACGAGCGCGAGCACGGTCTGCACCGTGCCGGCGACGACCGGGCTGCCCGCCCGGTTCGTGCGGGCGAAGGCCGCGGGCAGCGCGCCGTGGCGGGCCATGCCGTGCACGTAGCGGTTGATCGCGTGGTGGAAGGCGAGCTGCGAGGCGTACACGCTGGTCACGACCAGGACGTACATCGCGTGCTCGGCCCACGGGCCCAGGTAGGTGTTGATCGTGGTGAAGAACAGCGCCGGGCCGGCCTCGCCCGCCCCCGCCTCGACGTTGTCCTGGCCGAGTGCCTGCACGATCGTCCAGACCACGAAGCAGTAGAACAGGCCCATGAACGCGACCGCGAGGAACGTCGCGCGCGGGATGGTGCGGCGGGCGTCCTTGGCCTCGGCGCGGTAGAGCGCGGTGGACTCGAAGCCCATGAACGCGGCGAAGCAGATGCCGATCGTCGCCATCGTCCCCTCGGTGAAGACGTTGGACGGATCGAACGAGGCGACACCGAGACCGTCCGCACCGCCCTGGAACACGATGGCCAGCGCGAGCAGCGAGAGGATGCCGGCCTCGAGCACGATGAGCACGGTCAGCACGCGGGCGCCGAGGTCGATGCCGCGGATGCCGAGCAGGTAGACGGCGACCACGGCCACCACGGTGATGACCGGCCACGGGACGTCCAGCCCGAACAGGTCCTGCAGCGCGGCCTGGGTCTGGACGCCGAACAGCCCGTACACGCCGATCTGCAGGCAGTTGTACGACACGATCGCCACGACGGCGGCGGCGAACCCGGCGGTGCCACCGAACGCGTGGCCGATGTAGACGAAGAAGCCGCCGGTGCGCGGGATCGAGGAGGCCATGGCCGTGAACCCGATCGCGAAGACGGTGAGCACGACGCCGGCCAGGAGGTACGCGCTCGGGACGCCCACGCCGCCGACGGCCAGAGCCACGGGGGCGACGCCGGCCATCACGGTCAGCGGAGCCGCGGCCGAGACGACCGTCATGGTCACGCCGAGCACGCCGAGCGAGTTGGTGCGCAGCGACGTGTCGTCGGACGTGCCGACGGGAGCGTTGGTGGGTGGAGCGGTCATGGCAACCTCGCGGACCTAAAACGAATGGTGTTCGTTGAGTATGCTGGTGACCGGGATCACTGACAATGGATTCCGTGTAAAGAATGTGTTTCACGAAGGGATTCCGTGTGGCGAGGCCCGCTGTACCCGTGCTTTCCGTAGCCAAGATCGCGTCCGCCGCGCTGGCGATTGTCGACCGCAAGGGCGAGTTCAGCGTCAACGAGGTCGCGAGAGCGCTCGGCGTGCGTCCCTCGTCGCTCTACAACCACCTCACCGGCAAGGCCGAGATCGTCGAGGCGATGCGCTCGCTCGTCTTCCAGGAGCTGGACCCGCCGCCGCTGGACGACACCGACGACTGGGAGTCCCAGCTGCGCGAGCTGCTGCGCCGCTACCGTGACGCGTTCGCCGCGCACCCCCGGCTCGTCCCGCTGCTGACCGCGTACACGGTCTCCTCCCCCGACGTCATGGCGCTGTACGAGCAGATGGCCGCCGCCCTCGCCCGCGCCGGCGTCCCCGACGACGAGCTGCTGACGGTCATCACGGTGCTCGACAACGTCGTCATCGGCTCCGCGCTTGACCTCGCCGCGCCCGAGGAAGTCTGGAGTCGCGACGCCGCCCAGGGCCCGCTGCTCGCCGCGGCCATCGAGGCGTCCGCCACGGGACGCGAGCGCGCCGACCGAGCCTTCGAGCTGGGCATCGACCTGGTGCTCGGGAGCCTGGTGCGGCGGCTGGCCGCGGGGTGAGGAGCGCGATTCAGCCCCAGTAGGTCACGGCGTAGCGCGGGCCGAGCTCGTCCTGGACCCGTCGGGCGAGCTGTTCGCCGAGCTCGTGCATCGCAGCGGCCTCGGCCTTGTCACGGCTGCGACGTCTCGGGTTCAGCAGCCTGAGCAACGGCCACCTCCAGCTAGCCAGCGTCTGCATGATCGGAACACCGTCCCACCGGTCCTCATAGACCTCTGGGACGTCCCATGCCTGCCACCGTGCCGCGAACGCCTCCAGGTCCTGGGTGAGCTGCGGGCTGAGCTCGACCTCGTCCGGGTCGTCCGGACCGTCCTCGTCGTCGAACCACAGTGGGAAGTCGACGCCGTACTCATTCATGACCCGGACCTCGATGACGTCCTCGCGCTCGTCCACGCTCAGCCCCAGTAGGTCACGGCGTAGCGCGGGCCGAGCTCGTCCTGGACCCGGCGGGCGAGGTGCTCACCGAGCCCCTTGATGGCGGCCGCCTCGGCCTCCCACCGCTGGACGGCAGCCGCTCGGTCTGCCGATGCGCGGCGCCGACGCCACCGGTCGACGAGCGCCGGCAGCACCGGGAACCGGTCGAAGCGGTCGTCGGAGCCGCCCGGGCCCAGGTGCGCCTCCCAGCGCGCGGCGAGGGCCTCGAGGTCGGCGGTGAGCTGCGGGCTGAGCCCGACCTCGTCCGGGTCCTCCGGCCCGATGCCGCCGTGGCCCCACAGCGGGAACTCGACCCCGTAGTCGTTCATGACCCGCACCTCGATCGGGTCCTCGCGCTCGTCCACGGCCCGATCCTGGCCGACGGACGCTCGTCCGCGCAGGCGTTCGGGCAGGACCAGGGCCGGCGCGCGGTAGCGTCGCGGTCGTGACCCGCCTCCCCCGACCGAGCGCCGCCGACCGTCGCGTCGCGCTGGTGACCGGGGCGCTGGCGCTGGCCGCGCTCGTCGCTGTCGCCGTCGCCGCCCACGTGGCGCCCGAGTCGGACGTCGTCACCCCGGTGCCGTCCACGACGTCCTGGGTGCTCGGCGGGATCGTGCTGGTGGCCCAGGCGGTCGCACTGCTGTGGCGTCGCGCCGCGCCCGAGATCGTCCTGCTCGCCGCGTCCGCCGGGCTGCTGCTCGCGGCCCTCGCCGGGCTCGGGGACGCGACCGGGCTCGCCCAGCTCGCCGTCCTCGTCGCCGCGTTCACGCTCGGGCTCGCCAAGCCGCCCGCCCGCGCGTGGCCGACCTACCTCGCCGCGGCCGTGCTGCTCGCGGTCGGCGGGACGATCAGCACGCACGCCGGGGGTGACACGTTCGGGGCGTCGCTCGGCATCGGCGTGCTGCAGGCGATCGGGACGCTGGCGCTGCCGGTCGTCGTCGCGCTGGTCGTCGCCTCCCGCCGCGAGGTGCGCCAGGCCCGCGAGGGACGCGAGGCCGCGCTGCTGCGCGAGCGGGACGCGCTCGTCCAGGCCGCGATCGCCCGTGAGCGGACGGCCATGGCGCGCGAGCTGCACGACATCGCGGCGCACCACCTGTCCGGCATCGCAGTGATGACCGCGGCGATCGGCACCCAGATCGACACCGACCCCGAGGCTGCGAAGGCGTCCGTCGCCCAGGTGCGTCGGTCCAGCACGTCCGTCCTGCGCGACCTGCGCAGCCTGGTCGGCCTGCTGCGCGAGGGGGACGTGGGTGAGACCCGTCCGGAGTCGCTGGCCGGCGTCGCCGCGCTGGTCGACGACGCCGTCGCGGCCGGACGCGACGCGGGCCTGACGGTGCTCACCGGCGAACATCCGCTCGGGCACGGCGTCGGACCGCTCGCCCAGCTCGCCGCCTACCGGATGGTGCAGGAGTCGCTCGCCAACGCGGCCCGGCACGCCCCCGGCTCGCGGGTCGAGGTGACCGTGGACGACCGCGACGCGTCCGCCGTCGTGGTGACGGTGGCCAACGACCGCTCCCCCGTCGCGTCCGTCGACGCCGGCGGAGGCGGGTTCGGGCTGGTCGGCATGCGCGAGCGCGCCGACCTCACCGGCGCGAGCCTCGTCGCCGGACCCACGGACGACGGCGGTTGGCGCGTCGTCCTGCGCGTCCCGCGCGACCCCGACGCCGACACCGAGACCGATCCGAGGGAGGACGCATGATCCGCGTCGTCATCGCCGACGACCAGGCGCTCGTCCGCGCCGGGCTGCGGACGCTGCTGGACGCCGAGCCCGACATCGAGATCGTCGCCGTGGCCGCCGACGGACGCGAGGCGGTCGAGGCGGCACGCGAGCACCGGCCGGACGTCGTCTGCATGGACATCCGCATGCCCGGCCAGGACGGCATCAGCGCCACCCGCGAGCTGTGCGGCCCGGGCGTCGCCGACCCGATCCCGGTGCTCGTGCTGACCACGTTCGACATCGACGACTACCTGTTCGGCGCGCTCGAGGCCGGCGCGTCCGGCTTCCTGCTCAAGGACTCCGAGCCCGAGGTGCTGGTCGGCGCCGTGCGCTCCGTCGCGGCCGGCAACGGGACGCTCGACGACGCGCTGACCAAGCGGGTGCTGCGCGAGGTGGTGACCCGCCGCGAGATCGTCCCGGTGACGGCCGGACGCGCGTCCGACCTGCTCACCGCCCGCGAGCTGGACATCCTGCTGTTGCTCGCCCAGGGCCTGTCGAACGACGAGATCGCGGCCGAGCTGGTGCTCGAGACGTCCACGGTGAAGTCGCACCTGGCCCGCATGATGCCCAAGCTCGGCGTCCGCTCGCGTCTCCAAGCGGTCGTGTGGGCCTACCAGAACAAGGTCGTCGCGGTGCCGGAGTGAGGGAGCCAAGCAATGCGCCTACTGGGACCTCGTCGCCCATCACTTCCAGCTAACGCTCGCCACAAGCAGAACCAGCATTCCAGTTAGGGGACGTGAGCCTGACGCCACCGCTCCCCGACCGATCACGAAGGCGAAGCCGATCTCGTTGGACCACGCCTCCCAAGAATCGGTGCTCGTCCCTTGAGCCCACGGCGAGATTCCCGTTAGGTCGCCGGACTTCGAACTTTCTTCAAAGTGACGAAAACGCCCTCGGACGCTTTCTCAGCGCCCCAGCCTTCAGACGAGCCGCCGCTGCGCTGCGGCCTCAGTTGTCGGCTGTGATGGCCCGCCGGCCAAGCGTCCACCCATCAACTGACGACAGTGCGCCCCGCCAGAATGCGAGGGTCGTCCCCTTGCTGTCAGCGTCCAGAAAACTGACCTGGCGTAGGTGGAGGAACTCCGGCTCGGGAGGCCGCTCAGTGCGCTCTTGCGCAGGAACCGGTTCCGGGAACCGTTGGTCGAACAGCACGGTGAACGATTCCAGTATTGCCCCGTTGTCGATCACGGCGGCACGCTGCCGCAGGGCGCCGCTGACGCCCTGTCCGTAGGCGTGCGAAGCGATGAGGTCGCCGCTGACAACCTGCCCATGCACCCAGAGCGTGATCCCGATGTCGAACGAGTTGACGGCATCGACTGCAGCGACGATGTCCCGCAGTACGAGGTCTGGTAGCGCCGATGAGTGCGGTACGGGGGCTTCTGTCATGGCGCCGACCGTACTTCGCCAACAGGGCCACCCGCTGCCAGACGAAACCACGGCCGGAAGCCGCCGACTTTCCACCACGTACTGTCCCGCCCGCGGGTACGCTCGAGCGTCCGAACGAGGCAGACCAGGTGGGGCGAACGTGAGCGCAGCAGACCGGCACGTCCAGACGCGGCTGGACACCCTCAACGAGCAGACGGCGAGGACCAACGCACTACTCGGCCGGCTGCTGCAGCAGGTCGAGTACCAGTCCGAGCTCGCGTACCGGGTGACCCCGGATAGCCCGCCGCCGCCCCACCTCGCGCGCCGACAGCCGGCCACCAGCTAGACCGTGTTCGGCATCCCGGACGAGTACGTCCCGTCGCTAATCGCCCTCGCGGGCGCGTTGTTCACCGGCCTGGTCGGTCTCGCCACCGGACTTCGCAAGAGCGACAGCCGCCGTGCCCGCCTCGAGCGCGACACCGCCTTGCTCGAGCAGATCCCGGACAGCGCGGCGCGTACGCGGCTGCTCAAGACCATCGACTGGCAGATCGGCGAGATCCACGAGGTCGACAAGCACGGGGAGCGGGACTGGCTTGGCGCGCTGTATGTGGTACTGATCGCTGGCACTTTCTTGCCTTTCGTCTGGACCACGCTCCGTGACGACAACCCTGGCGTTTGGAGGGCCCTCCTCGCGATCTTCATGCTGCTTCTCGTAGCCGGATTCGTGCTGGCCGCGATCGGGGGCCTGCAGAAGAAGCCGTACTACCAGCGCCGCAATGTGCTAATCGAGACAGGCAGTCTTCTGGTCCGATGGATGCTGCCTTCGGTAGCTGAGAATCGGCGCCGTCGACGATTGGCTGAAACTAAGCCGAACGCCTAGGACGGATCACACGTTGCGGGTGGCAAGCAACGAGCGTCGGGCAGTATCGCGCAACAGTTTGGGCAGACCGCTCCAGACCCGGATGAACTCATGTTGGCTGTCCATTCGACGCACAGGAATCGAGTGTTAGCGGTTTCCTGGACCAGTCCCGGAGCCCTTCCATCGAAGGATGCAAGTCCCGGATCTCCGTCCTGAGCGGCTCGATGCGGAGGGTGCCAGATTCCTAGGTTCGTGTTGTCCCACCACCGCGACCGAGGAGCCCTCGTGTTCACCTCCACGTCCGACCCCAGCACCGCCGCGCCCGTGCCGCAGAGCACGGCCGCGCTGCGCCTGCTGGACGTCCACAAGTCCTACCCCGGCCCGGCCGGTGCGGTCGCCGCGCTGCGCGGCGTCTCGCTGACCCTGCCGGCCGGATCGTTCACCGCCGTCATGGGTCCGTCCGGCTCGGGCAAGTCGACGCTGCTGCACTGCGCCGCCGGCCTCGACACCCCCACGAGCGGACGCGTCATCGTCGGCGACCGCGACATCAGCACGCTGAAGCCGGACGACCTGACGCGCTTCCGCCGCGACCACGTCGGCTTCGTCTTCCAGGCCTACAACCTCGTGCCGCACCTGAGCGTGGCCGACAACGTCCGGCTGCCGATGATCCTGGCTGGACGCGACGCCGACCCGCGCTGGCTCGAGGACCTGCTGGACGCCGTCGGGCTCAACGGCAAGGCCGACCGGCGTCCCGGTGAGCTGTCGGGCGGGCAGGCGCAGCGGGTCGCGATCGCGCGGGCGCTGTACTCGCGGCCGACGGTCGTGTTCGCCGACGAGCCGACCGGCGCGCTGGACGCTCGCACCGGCGAGGCCGTCCTGACGCTGCTGCGCGACACCGCCCACCGGCTCGGCCAGACCGTCGTCGTCGTGACCCACGACGCGAAGGTCGCGGCGGCCGCCGAGCAGGTGCTGTTCCTGTCTGACGGACGCCTGGTCGACATGCTCACCAGCCCGACGGCGCAGGCCGTCGCGGACCGCATGCTGGGGCTCGAGCGATGAGCGCGACGTGGCGGCTGGCCCGCTCCGGTGCGATGGCGCACCTGCCGAGCCTGGTCGGCCCGTTCGTGGTGCTGGCCCTGGCCGGCGTGCTGGTGTCGGGCGCGGGCGTGCTCGTCGAGTCCGGGCTGCGGACGGGCGGTGACGCCGGGTTCCTGGTCGCGCTGGCCAGCTCGTTCTCGGGCACGGCGCTGCTGCTGGTGATCTTCGTCGTGTCGTCGACGGTCTCGCTCGCTCTGCGCCAGCGGCAGCGCGACTTCGCGCTGCTGCGTGCGGTCGGCGCGACGCGCGGCCAGGTGCGGCAGCTCGTGAGCCGTGAGGTCACGCTGATCACGCTGGTCGCCGCGCCCCTCGGCGGGCTCGTCGGGCTGCTCGCTGTCGGACGCCTGACGCCGATCCTGGAGTCGTCCGGCATGGTCGATCCCGGCTTCGAACTGTCCCTCTCCCCCGTGCCGGTGCTGAGCGCATTCGTCCTGCTGCTGCCGGTCGCGTACCTCGCGGCGCGGCTGGCGACCCGCGGCACCCTGCGCACGTCCCCGACGGCGGCTGTGGCGCAGAGCGTCGTGGAGCCGGCCGGCATCGGACCCGTTCGCCGCACGTCCGCGCTCGTCGTGGCCGGGCTCGGGCTCGCCGCCGCGTTCAGCCCGGTGTTCATGCCCGGGACGATGGGCGCCGCGCTCGCTGCGGTGTCGGCGTTCCTGCTCATCAGTGCCGCGGCGCTGGCCGGACCGGTGCTCGTCGCCTGGCTCGTCCGCGTCCTGTCGCGCCTGCCCGGCGGACCGGCCACGCAGCTCGCGCTCGCCAACACGCGGGGCTTCTCGCGCCGGCTGACGCTGGTGGTCGTCCCGCTCGCACTGGCGCTCGGCGTCGGCACCGTCCAGGCGACGGTCGACGAGACCGTCGCGGTCGCCGGCACCCGCCAGCTCGAGGACGGACTGAAGGCGGACGCGATCGTCACCGGCGACCTCGACGCCATCACGGTGGACGCGGTGTCGTCCGCCCCCGGCGTGGACGCCGCGGTGCCGCTCGCCTCGGTGCCGGCGCAGGTGATGCTCGACGAGGAGGACGCGTTCATGGGCGCCCTCGCCTGGGAGCCGCTGCAGGTGCGCGCGCTGCCCGCCGCTGGCGTCGACGGACTGTTCGATCCGGACGTCGTCGACGGCTCGCTGGCCGCGCTGAACGAGCCGGACACCGTCGCCATCAGCCGTGACGCGAAGTTCGAGGCGATGAAGGGCATCGGCGACGAGCTCACCTTCCGCTGGGACGACGGCAAGCCCGTGCGCGCGACGATCGTGGCGGTCTACGAGCGCGGACTCGGCTTTGGCGACTACCTGACCGGCGAGGCGACCCCGGCCGCGCACGGCGTGAACGTCCGTCCGGACACCCTGCTGCTGCGCACGTCCGACGCCGGCGCTGCTGCCGTCGCCGACCTGGGCGTCACCGTCACGGATGAGCAGAAGTACGTCGCCGCCGCGGTGTCGGCCGGCGACGGGCAGCGCGACCTGTCGACCGTCCTGCTGCTGTGCCTGTTGGTCTTCGTCCTGGTCGCCGCCGCGAACGCCCTGGTGCTCGCCACCGCCGGCCGCCGCGACGAGTTCACCCTGCTCTGGCGCACGGGCGCCACCCGCCGCCAGCTCCGCCGGATGCTCCTCGTCGAGTCCCTGGTGATCGCGGTGTGCGCTTGGCTCATCGGCACCCTGGCGATCATCCCGGCCGTGATCGGCGTCAGCGCCGGGTTGCTGGGCGCCGCGGTGCCACCAGTGGCGTGGACGACCTACGGAGGAATGGCGGCGGTCGTCGCCGCAACGCCCGTCTCAATCGCCCTGACCGGTAAGACGCAGCCCATCACGTCCCAATGAAACAGCACACCAACTACGAGCGAGCTCGCACCGTCGTCCCCCACTGGCATTCCTCGGACGAACGACGTCAGTAGCTCAACCGAACGCGAAGGGGCGCCGCGCTCAACTCGGCGGCCCGCATCCACTGACCAGTGAGTCGTGACTCACGGAAGACACGCTGCACTCAGCGCTCGCATCTATCGAATGTTCGGGATTCAGTGCGCTGAAGCCTGGAACTTGGCATCATGGCGGCGTGGCCAACGGGGATCAAGCCGAGAATGAGATAGCCCGGCAGCTCTACTGGGCACGAATTGTCTCTTCTCCCGACTCATGGCGGACCCGCGCCACCTCGGCGGGCGGATTCCTGAGTGCGGCGGCCGCGGCGTCGCTACTCGGCCTGGGAACTGTTGACGATCCGAACGGCGCCCAAGCAGTCAGCGTCAGCCTCGCAACCATTTTGTACGTGGCAGCAGTAGGTAGCTTTTTGGCGGCGAGCGTCTGGCCTTCCCCAAGTCGCACAATCAGCCTCGCCGACGACAACTGCGCGAATGAAGTGTTCGAGTACGTCGCAGACGAATCGAAGCCTATACGAAAGCTTGTAATCGGCGGCGGAATCGCATCAGTTCTCGCCCTATTGGCGACGGCCGTCTCGGCGATGCTGATTGTTCTGGGCGATCAGAGTTCAAGTGTCCAGGTCACTTTTCGCGACGATCCCGAGCGAACAGCGGCGCAACACCTTTGCTCGAAGCTACCGGAAACATTCCGCGCGGAGATGGCACGCGGGGCAACCGATGACCTTGCTGAGATCACGCTTCAGCCATCCCATTGCGCTGGTCGCGCTGTCACAATGACGATACCAAGGCAGTCAATTATCGTTAGCGAAGCCCACCAGTGAACTCGCTCATTGTTGAGTTTACCGCGCGGAACGACATAGCCTTCGATGCCGCGTATCAGCAAGCCTGCGCCGACGCCGTAGATGTCCGTGACGTCGAAATTTCCGACACGCGGCATTTGCCGCGCGAATCAGGTCACATAGTTGAACTGTCGATGTATGCGGCTCGCCACACGGAAATTGAACTCGAACCGTGTATGTCCGTTCTGGGAGAGCTCGGAACTCGCCAAGATTTGGATCGGCGATTGACGGTGGGCGTTGCTGCGGTAGGCGACGATGGCACGGCTGCTCAAAGGGTGGATGAGGCACTCGGGCCGGAGCCACTAGGCGCCTCCCGATGGATCGTTGGCGTCGCTGATACAGAACAATTGTATGAAGTCATCTTTCGATGGCTCATCCACGTAATCGATCGCAAGAAACTTTTCGCCGTTCCGTCGCCGGACAGCGCTCAAGCCGCATCAGAATTGATTGACCAAAGCCTTTCGAGTCCCGCGCCCACCCCTGACTCTGTTATCCGCCGCGATCGGAGAATTCCATGACCTCGCTCCTCTGGCTCGTGTCACTTCTCTCGCCCCAATCCGTGGCACCTCATCCAAACTTTGCATCGACCGATCGAGTGACGGGTCCTGGACTTCTTGCATTGGTTTTGCAGCAGCGACCTCACGAGATCGAGAGCTTCCTATCGCGCAAGGAGACCGAGGCGACGCGCGACGAAGCCCTCCTGTTGCAGTCAACACGTGACAGTCTTAGCGACAAAGGATTCCAGAGTGCTTTGGAGAATTTCCGACAGTTAGCCCAAGAAAGCGCCGACGCAGGTCTGGGCGCCGCCGCTTCGCTTGTAGCAGCAGTGGGTCTGAGCGAACGCGACCGCTTCGACGAAGCGCTCGAGATGCTTGAGGTTGCGAGAGAGCGGTTGGGAAATTCTGGTGACGACGAATTGTGGAGGGCCGCGATCGAGCAACAGTTGGCGATGCGCCTCACTGAAATGCGGCGAGACGCCGATCCCATGTTGGAGTCGGCACGGAACCTGCTCGAAGAGTTTTCCCCCATGCGGGCGAGCCCGTTCCCCACAAGCAAAGGGTCACGTTGGGACTCTGGCGAAACTGTGCGAAACATTCAAGGACTGTTGCTCGACGCTAACCAGGACCTGCGGGACCGCCGCGTGCGATTTCCAGACGAACATCAGATTACGCAATGGATTCGGAGGACGGAGTCCCCCTTAACGATTTCGCTGCGCCGAGAGGCAGGGCGTAGCGGCGCGGCATTCATAGATGAGCGATTCAAGAAGCAAACGCTTAGTCGAGAGGTAACTTTTCGAGCCGACGACCCAGTCGACACGCCGATTTGGCGTTCCCTAACCGCGTTCGAGTTAGCAGGGCATCTCACGGAATCACAAAACCTGCGTCGAAGGCTCGGGGAGCTGCGCCTTATGCGCTCCGGCGCGTCAGAGATCTCTGACGCTCTCCGACTCATTCGCCAGTCCGGGGACATGAAGACGGTTCGTTTGGCGCTGAACCATCTCCGCAGTGCGGGACCCATCGCGATGATTCGTTCGGAGCTCGAAGGGATCATTGAGCGCCGAAACAAGCCCGAATTGCTCCGCGATGTGGATTTGGCAGTCATTTCCGCTGGGGCTCAGACCCTCGACGAGGCGGAAGCCAAGCGGACGCTCAAAACATTGATTTCGGCTCTAACCGCTACGCCTCCGCAAAACACAAGGGTGACACAAGCGCCATTCGTACGAATTGAACAAGTGCTTGCAGCCGTGGCTGCTGTCGCACCGTTGGCTAATTCAGACGACTGGCTCGCCGGCTCGCTACTGGACGTGGTGGAAGCCGCAGGGACGGCGCCCGACGAACTCGTCGCACGCGCGTTCGCGCGGTGCGTTAACGCTCTAGAATGGCGGAGGCTGGACGAATCCGTCACCCAGCGGTGGGCATCCTGGGTAGCGGACGCTCAAGGCCGCCAGTCGACTTCGTGGAGTCCGCTTCTCGAGTCACTAGACTTCCTCCTTGTCCCTCCGTCTGAGAAGAACGAACCTGCCCCGAACACGTTGTCATTGGAAAGTATCGCCAGAGAACTCAACGCTGTTATAGATGGGGCAGCTCCGGCTACCGACTTTGTCGACGCGGCGACCGAACAGGTGAAACAGGTACTGATCCGGGCGAGGCACGAAGCCTTAGCCGGAGAATTCACTCAGTATGCGACGGACCCAGCCGATCTCGCCGCGGGACTTTGCGTATATTTGGGCGCCGATCTATGGACGCATCTGGTCGAGCTAATCGCTCTCCCCATCCCTCGCCGGTTCAAGTCGAACGCAATCGACCGCCTTGCTGCGAACTATAAAACAGTCCCGGATGATGTCCGCGCTTACATCGAGTCGCATCGTAAGCAGATTCGCACGTCTATCAGTGATCCCTTCGAAGGCGAGGAGGTTCAGCCATTTCCTGGACCCGTCCGCCTCTTCGGAATGCTGCGCATTTCGAGCACCTCCGAGGAGGTATCGGCCGTAGCCGAGATGCTCGGCGGTAATGAAGTCGCTAGAACAGAGGCCGCGAAGACCGTAGCATCGTTTTGCAGACGCGGCCCTGCCGCGGATTGGCTGGCTTTTGCTGCGATCCAATTGTCGCGAGACACAAATGCGAACGTCCGCGCACACGCTGGCCGCGCGCTTGCCGAGCTCGTCACAAAGACCCAGTTTGCCCAGCCTTTGGTCAAGGAGCAACTGATTGCATTGGTGTCGGAAGAGGGAATGTTAGTGCCGCTGCTGATTCTACAGAGCCTGGCTATGAGCGAACATGCTCAAAGTTTGCCCAGCAGTCTAAGAGACGCCATTTCGCATGCTGCGCAAAATCACGTTGCACATGGGGTCCGGTCACAGGCTCGTCGTGTCCTGTCGATGATGGACTGATTCGTGCCTTAGACAACAGGCGGTCTTTGAAGTGCTGGTCTCGACTAGCCATGCGGCGCACTGAACGATCCCACCCTTGACCTTGACGCAGGGGCAACCCTTCACGCTCCTCGCATGACCACTGAGACACGCACTTCCGCCATCGCGGTCCGGGGCCTGGAGAAGTCGTTCGGGGACGTCCACGTGCTGCGTGGGGTCGACCTCGACGTCGCTCGCGGCAGCGTCTTCGCCCTGCTCGGCTCCAACGGTGCCGGCAAGTCCACGCTCGTCAAGATCCTTGCGACGCTGCTGAAGGCCGATGCCGGCACCGCCCGCGTCGCGGGCTTCGACGTCGCTACCGATCCCGCTCGCGTCCGTGAGTCGTTCAGCCTGACCGGGCAGTTCGCCGCCGTGGACGAGATCCTCACCGGACGCGAGAACCTCGCCCTCGTCGCCCGGCTGCGGCACCTCCCCGACGCCGGTGCCGTCGCCGACGACCTGCTCGACCGGTTCTCGCTCACCGAGGCCGGCGGACGCCGCGCGGGGACGTACTCCGGCGGCATGCGGCGCCGGCTCGACATCGCCATGAGCCTCATCGGCGACCCGCCGGTCGTCCTGCTCGACGAGCCCACCACCGGGCTGGACCCGCAGGCCCGGCAGGAGGTCTGGGCCACCGTGGAGCGGCTCGCGTCCGGCGGCGCCACCGTGCTGCTCACCACCCAGTACCTCGAGGAGGCGGAGCGGCTCGCCGACCGCATCGCGATCCTGCACCGCGGCCGCGTCATCGCCGACGGCACGCTCGCCGAGCTCAAGGCGCTGCTGCCGCCCGCGCGCGTCGAGTACGTCAAGAAGCAGCCGACGCTCGAGGAGGTCTTCCTCGCCATCGTCGGCGACGACCCCGAGAACGAGCCCGCGGATGCAACCACCACCACGAAGGAGCAGTGACATGACCACCCACTCCGCCGGCGACACCGCCGCCCTAACCGGCCGGTCGCTGCGCCACGTGCTGCGCAGCCCCGACACGATCATCACCACCGCGGTCATGCCCGTGGCGATGCTGCTGCTGTTCGTCTACGTCTTCGGGGGCGCGATCGAGGCCGACACCGGCAGCGAGTCATACGTCTCGTACCTGCTGCCGGGCATCCTGCTGATCACCGTCGTCTCGGGCATCTCGTACACCGCGTTCCGGCTGTTCGTGGACGTGTCCGCGGGGATCTTCGAGCGCTTCCAGACCATGCCGGTCGCACGCTCGTCCGTGCTGTGGGCGCACGTGCTGACGTCCCTGGTGGCCAACGCGGTCGCGCTCATCGTCGTCATCGCGGTGGCGCTGCTGATGGGCTTCCGTTCCGGCGCCAGCCCGCTCGCCTGGCTCGGCGTCATCGGCATCCTGGGCCTGTTCACGCTCGCGCTGACCTGGCTGGCGGTCATCCCCGGCCTCACCGCCAAGTCCGTCGACGGGGCCAGCGGCTTCGCCTACCCGCTGCTGTTCCTGCCGTTCCTCAGCTCGGCGTTCGTCCCCACCGACACCATGCCCGCGCCGGTCGCCGCGTTCGCCGAGCACCAGCCCGTGACGTCCATCGTGGACGTCCTGCGCAGCCTGCTCGCCGAGCAGCCGGTCGGGGACGAGCTGTGGGTCGCTCTGGCCTGGTGCGTCGGACTGCTCGCGGTGGCCTACTGGGGCGCGATGGCGGTCTTCCGCCGGCGCTCGGCCTGAGGCAGGGTGTCGCCATGCTGACGATCGGACAGCTCGCCACCTACGCCGGCGTCACGCCGCGCGCGGTGCGGCTGTACCACCAGAAGGGCCTGCTGCCCGAGCCCGAGCGAGACGTCTCCGGGTACCGCCGCTACGGCGCCGACGCGGTCGTCGAGCTCATCCGCATCCGGGCGCTCGCGGACGCCGGGGTGCCGCTGGCCCGGGTGCGCGAGCTGCTCGCGGCGGACGAGGCGACGTTCGCGGCGGCCGTCGACGACATCGACCGCCGTCTGCGTCGCGAGATCGCCCAGAAGCAGGAGCACCGCCGGCGCATGGCCCGGCTCGCCGCCGGCGACAGCCTCGCGTTGCCCGCCGAGGCCGTCGCCTACCTGGACCGGCTGCGCAGCCTCGGCCTGCACGACCGCATGGTCGACGCCGAGCGGGACGCCTGGATCCTCGTCGCCGCCCAGCTGCCCGAGCACATGGGGCTGCTCATGGACATCAAGCAGGCCCAGCTCGACGACCCTGACGTCGTGCGGATGTACCGCGACCTGTGGGACATCGTCGACTGGACGCCCGACGACCCGCGCCTGCCCGCCGTCGCCGACCGGCTCGTGGCGATCTTCGAGGCGTCCCCGGACTCCGGCAGCAGCGAGGACGACTTCCCGCTCGCCCCCGAGCTCGTCGCGTTGCTGGATCGCGTGTTCATCGACTCCGTGCCGTGCGGTGCGGCGCTGATGCGGCTGATCCACCAGAAAGGTTGGACCGGCTGGACCCGGTTGCAGAGGGTGGGTGCGCAGGTGGGGTGAAACGGTAAGCGGCTGCTTCCTGGGATGTCAGACCTGAGGTTCATGATCGAAAACGTCGGTTCGTAGCTGCGAGACATCAATTCTGAGGACGAATGGAGCGGGCAGTGAACATCCAGGTCACGAGGCAACGATTCCTCAACAATCAACTCATCGAGCCCGGAGCCTCGTTCGTGGACCCAAGCTTCGATTTACGATTCCAGATCGTTGTGATCTGTGATGCCGTCAGTCCTGACAAGTGGCACGGCGAGGTCCGTTTCGGCCAGCACTGTCTGATCCGCACCGCAGGCGAGGCTTCGGACGCGGCCGCGCGGGCGGCTGCCCGGACAGCCTTCGACGCAAGAGTCGTGGCCCTCTTTGGTGGGGAGGCCTAATCGGTGAGACCGCCTCGGGAGGCGTGGCAACCGATTCCGTGCTGGGCCTGCGGAGACCGGATCGAGATCGGCGATCCCGTCCAATGGTCGGGCGAGTTCTGGCGACATCCAGAATGTGCCACGACGTACGAGTCGTCACGAGGCACTGCGCGAACTTCGACACCTAGGAAGACCCGTCGGCGGCGGCGCTGGAAATCCTGAGCCTTACTAGGTCATCAGCTCCCGCAGCCTCGCATCGGACGCGAACAGGGCGTCGCGGTCGTAGGTGGACGTGCTGGCCATGAGCTCGTCCGCACCGGTGCGGTCGGCGAGCTGCTCGAGCCGCTTGCGGACGGTCGCAGGGCTGCCCGCGACGGCGCGGTCGAGCGACTCCTGGACGCGACGGCGGACGATGTCCGGCCACTCGCGCGAGCGGATGTCGGCGACCGACTCGAGCGGTCCGAACTCGCCAGTTTGCCGCGACATCGCCATCGCGTACGCCTCGGGCAGCGCGAGCTCACGGGCGGTCGCGTCGTCGTCGGCAACCGTGACGTCGAGCGAGATCGTCACCGACGGCGCGCTCCCGTCGTGCGGCTGGAACGTCCGGCGGTAGCGCGCCAGGACGTCCGGCAGCTCATCCGAAACGAGCACCGGTCCGCCGAGGACGACCGGGAGCCCGAGTCGCGCGGCGATGTCGATGCCGCGTCCGGTCGCCAGCAGGTGCATCGGCACGGGTCCGGCGGCGGGGCGCGCCGTGACGCCGCCGGTGCCGTCGAGGTACGAGCGCAGCTCGACCAGGTCGTCCTCGAACTCGTCGACAGCACCCATCTCGCGACGCAGCGCGCGCCGAACCGGCGGCGTGAAGCCGAGCGAGCGGCCGAGCCCGAGGTCGACGCGTCCGGGGTGCAGCGCCTCCAGGACCAGGAACTGCTCGGCGACCACGAGCGGCTGGTGCAGCGGCAGCATGACGCCGCCCGAACCGATGCGGATGTGGGACGTCGCCGCGCCGACCGCCGCCAGTACCACTGCGGGCGTGCCCGACGCGATGCCCGGGACAGCATGGTGCTCAGCGACCCAGAAGCGCTCGTAGCCGAGCTGCTCGGCGTGCACCGCGCGGGCGATCGTCCCCTCTAGCGCCTCGGCGTCGGGACGTCCGGCACGGGTCCGGGAGCGGTCGAGCAGCGAGAGCCTCACGCCAAGGGCAACGCTCACCCCGTCGCGAGGCTTCCCCATGGATCACGGCTGACTCTCCGACAGGTAGGACAGGGTCGCGTCCAGGAGCCGCGCGACGTCACCAGCGCCAGCGCGCGAAAAGTCGATCTCGGCGATCGCTTGGTAACGGAGAGCCCCGTCGCCGAAGAAGGCAGGGGAAGTCCGCTGTCGGTTGTTCTTCTTGTTTCCGTCGAGAGGCGCTCCAGCAAATCCAAACTTTATGACGCGGTCCCACTGCCCCTTCGCCGTCGGACGACTTCGCCCCTCTCGCGCCAGCAAGCCCGCGATTCGGGGCTCGACCGCGCTCAAGTGCTGTCGCAACGGACTGAAGTCGATCACGTCATCCATGCTCAAAGCCAAGTCATACGCGGCAGTCCGCAACTGCCGGTCCTCCGCCTCCCCCTCCTCCGGCTCGAAGTCCACACCGAACCGAAGCTCGCCGTCGGCCTTTGTCTCCCGCCACCGGACTTCGGCCATGAAACTGCGGGTCAAGGTTGCGTCACGTACGGGCGTCCACGCTTGAACCAGCGTAAGACCACCACCGATCGTCACGCCCGCCCGCACACACCGAGACGGGCCATCGAGATTCGCGGCAATGCGTCGTGTCACGACGCGCGCAAGGAATTTCTGATTCAACACGTTTAACGGCTTGAACTCGGGGGTTGCAGGATCCTCAAAGACTGCGGCTACGTCTGAATCCCACTGGCCTAGAGTCTCGGACACCTGGGTGGCTAGCGATCTCCCGAAGTCGGAGTCCATCCGAGAGAACGCGCTGAAGATGTTGATCAGGCTGAGGAACCCCCATCGTTCACTGGACGGACTCGTGATCCGAATCGCGTCCGCAGACAACGCGGCCAAGTACAACGCGGGCCTAGGCCGGAGACCCTCGTAGGCCTCCTGTTGTTTCCGGCTCATGAGGTGGCCTAATTTGACCTCCACAACCGCACGACTCCCGTCGTCCGACACGAGCAACAGGTCAGCGTTGTTGACTCCGCGAGCCTCGCGTAGTGCGGCGGCGGGCACAAAGCCGATCAGGGACGACCATGGCGTGGGGTCCAGGTCCGTAAGAAACTGCAGCAGGTCTGAGACGTTCGTTTCTTGAGCAATCAGCCGACCTAGACCACGGCTTCTGACCCACGGGGCTTCGGTTGGCATGTCTTGACCTTCCCAAAACGCGCGCTTTTCCGCTGGAACTTCAACCAGACCGTGCCCAAGACCAGCACAATCACCACTGGTTGGCCTCGACGTCAGTTCCGGCTGTTCCTGCACGCCGCCTCCACCTGGAGACGTTCCTCCCCGCCGACGCCACCACCCGCGCCGCCTTCAGCTGAGGGTTACTCCCCCGCGTGGACGCGGTGGGACCAGTCGCGCAGGGCGTCCGCGACGAGCACCGGCGCTCGAGCTGCGGGTTGTGGCCGGCAGCGTCCAGCAGCAGGTACGTCGCCCGCGGGTAGTGCTCGAGCAGCGCGAGCTGGTCGACGTACCCGACGATGTGGTCCTGCCGGCCGGTAACGACGAGCGTCGGCGCCTCGCACGGCTGCGCGAACGAGTCCTCGGGCGCGGCGAGCGCGTAGTTCTCCCACAGCCGTGCCATCGCCTCGGCGTTCGCCGTCCGGACACCGGGCATCACCCCGTCGCGGAACAGGTCCCACACCTCACGGACCTGCCGCGTCGTCATGCCCTCGAACTCGACCCGGTCGGCGTCGTCCAGGGACGCGAGCAGCTCCTCATCCCGCTCGAGCACGCGGAACGGCGGCAGGGTGCGCCCCGACGGCACCGGGTCCACGACCGGCGCGAGCAGCGCGATCCCACGGACCTGCTGCGGCATCGCGGCCACGACGTGGCGGGCCAGGAGCCCGCCGAGCGAGCTGGCCAGGAGCGCGAACGGGCGCTCGCCGACGAGGTCGCGCACCATGGCGACGACCCAGTCGGCCAGCTCGGGCAGGCCACCGGCACCCTCCAGCGCCGGCGTGCGTCCGAAGCCGGCCAGGTCCGGGTAGATCCGCTCCCACGGACCGGTCCCGGCCAGGACGTCGTCGAGCCCGAGCAGCAACCGGTGGTCCACGCCGTTGCCGTGCAGCGTCACGAGGGGCATCCCCTCACCGCGGCGCACCACGTACGGGACAGGCAGGACTCCGGGCTCGACCGTCATGACGCCATCGTGCCGTGCCGAAGGGGTGCTAGGTCCAGCACCTCACTCGGCCTGCGGCACGAAGTCCTCGCCCAGAGCGGCGACGACGTGCGGGACGTCGACCATGTCGGCGTCCGCCGCGATGGCCACGTCGAAGGCGCGGGACAGCACCTGCTGGGCGGCCTCGTCGTAGGGCACCAGGTCCTGCGCCTCGTCCGCGGGCTCGGGAAGGCGGGCCGACGCCGACTCGATGCCGGCGGCGACGGCGAGGCGGCCCGGCGTGACGAACGGCTCGCGCCGCACCCGCGCAGTCTCGTGCGCCGCCATGACCAGGTTGCGCGCCTCGATCGTGAAGCGCGTGAACCCCTGCTCGGGGCTGAGCGGATCGAGCTCGACCTGCGACGCCTTGGCGATCCGCTGCTGCGCCGCCTGCTTGGAGACGCCCATCCGCGTCCCGATCTCGGACCAGCTGACCCCCTGGGCGCGTGCCGTCGCGACGACGTGGCCGATGAGGTCGTCCCCGAGACGGTCGAGGTGCTCGGCGACGACCATCGCGTCGGGGATGCGGTCGCGCACGTCCGGGTGCGCGGCCTCCAGGGCGGCGACGAGGCGGTCGAGGGTGACTCCGGAGAGTCGATCGGGTTCCATGCGTCAACCGTAGGTTGACGCACCGTGTCGCGTCAACCGCTGGTTGACGCCTCCCACGTGTCAAGATCGCTGCGTGACCGCGCTCGAGCACTTCGGCTTCGCCCCAGGAGACGTGTACCTGTACGAGTTCGACACGGCCGCCGGGTTCCGCGTGAACCTGCACGCCTCGACGTGCGTCGCGGTCGACCACCGCCCGGTCGCACGGACGGCCACGCTGAGGTTCGCGCTCGACACCCTCGGCGAGGACCTCCACCCCGACACCCTCGTCGCCGTGCTGTCGTTCGACGAGGTGGAAGGCTTCGCCGTCGAGGCCGACGCCGAGCCCGCTCAGAACCTGCCGCACCCGACGGTCCGGGGGCAGGTCACCGACCTGAACGCGCACGACGGCCACGTGGAGCTCGCGCTGCTCGACGAGGTGGTCACGTTCCGCGCCCGCCGGGTCACGTGCACCATCGAGACGCTCGCGTCCCTGACCCGACCCACCGGCGCGCGCAGCATGGCGACATGACCCGCATCCGGTTCGACCACGTCGGCATCACCGTCGCCGACCTCGACGCCGCCCTCGCGTTCTTCGAGAAGCTCGGGCTCGAGGCCGAGGGCCGGACGTTCGTCGAGGGCGAGTTCCTCGACACCGTCATCGGCATCCCGGACTCAGAGACCGAGATCGTCATGCTGCGCCCGCCGGGCGGCGAGACGACGCTCGAGCTGTCGACCTTCGTACGTCCGGACCACCAGCCCGGCTCCCCCGCGGCCATGGCCACCGAGCTCGGCCTGCGCAACGTCTGCTTCGAGGTCGACGACCTGCAGGCGACGCTGGACGAGCTCGCCGCCGACGGCTTCGGACTGGTCGGCGGCGTCGGACGCTACGAGGACGTCTGGCTGATGGCCTACGTGCGCGGGCCCGAGGGGATCATCGTCTCGCTCGCCCAACGACAGCGACGCTGAGCTCAGACCTGCTCGGCGCCCTCGGGGCCGACGGCCTTGGCCGGGCAGTCCGGGTTCGGGCAGACGTCCTGGGCCAGGACGGGGACCGGCGAGCCCTCGTTCCAGTCGTTCGTCACGACCGACTCGATCACCTCGGACCGCAGCTCGGTGCCGCACACGGGGCAGTGAGTCGGCCATTCCACCTGGGCGTCAGCGTCGGTCGTCATGCCGGCACGCTACGCCGAGCAGCCCGGGTCCGCCCGCGGGACGAGCCTCAGGCTCGCGGCACGGGCGACGCCTCGGCGACCGCGGCGAGCTGTGCCGTGACCGTGCCCCAGCCGTCGTGGAACCCGAGCTCCTCGTGCAGCGCGCGGGCGCTCGGGTCGGCGTGCCGGACGACGGCGCGGTACTGCGTCCCGTCGGGGTGGTCGGCGAACGTCGTCGTGGCCGTCATCGCGATCGGCGCCGGCGTCGTCGGACGCCAGCTGCTGTCGATCGCGTTGGTGAACACGATGCGCTCGCCGTGCTGGACGTCCAGGAAGCAGGCGTCCAGGTGCGGGACGAACTCGAGGCCGTCCTCGGACATCTGCGTGACGAAGCCGCCGCCGGCGTGCAGGTCGAGCCGGGTGACGCGGCACGCCGTCGGCGCCGGCAGCCACCAGCGCTCGAGGTTGGCCGGCTCGGTCCAGGCGGCCCAGACGCGGTCGCGCGGTGCGCGGATGACCCGCTCGACGACCAGGTCGAGCGTGGGATCGAAGTCGTTCATCGGTGGTTCTCCTCGGTCTCGGTGACGAACTGCTCGAGCCGGTCGGTGTGCGCCTCCCAGGTGCGGCGCTGCTCGGCGAGCCACCCGTCGACCAGGGCCAGCCGCTCGCGGTTGAGCACGCAGTGGCGCACCCGTCCACGCTTGACCGTCCGGATCAGCCCGTGCGACTCCAGCGTGCGGACGTGCTTCATGAACGACGGCAACGTGATCGGGAACTCGCGCGCGAGGTCGCCGACGCTCGCCGACCCCCGCCCGAGGTGGTGCACGACCGCGCGCCGCGTCGGGTCGGCCAGGGCCGCCAGCACGCCGTCCAGCTCGGCAGATAACTGTTCCATGCGGCTAAGTATTGATCGCCCGGACACTTAGCGCAAGGGCTAACTTTTGGTTCCATCGCGAACCCTTGACAACTTTTCTTGTCAAGGCGCACGCTGGGGACATGCAGGACGTCGAAGTCATCGAGGACGCGAGCGCCGCCGCCGCCGCGCTGGACCCGATCCGGGCCCGGCTGCTCGGCGAGCTGGCCACGCCGGCCTCCGCGGCCGAGCTGGCCGGGCGCGTGGGCATCGCGCGGCAGAAGGTCAACTACCACCTCAAGGCGCTCGAGGCCCGCGGCCTGGTGACGCTCGCCGAGGAGCGCCGCCACGGCGGCATCACCGAGCGGTTGCTGCAGGCGTCCGCCGCGTCCTACGTCGTCTCCCCCACCGTCGTCAGCGCGTCCGCCGCCGACCCGGACGCGAACGCCGACCAGCAGTCCGCCGGTTACCTCGTCGCCCTGGCCGGACGCCTCGTGCGCGAGGTCGGGGCGCTCGCCCGCCGTGCCGGGTCGTCCGGGAAGCGGCTGCCGACCCTGACCATCGACACCCAGATCGGCTTCCGGTCCGCCGAGGACCGCGCCGCCTTCGCCGACGAGCTCACCGCCACGGTGCTCGACCTGGCCGCGAAGTACCACCACGACGACGGACGTCCGCACCGGCTCGTCCTCGCCTCCCACCCACTCCCCGAGGAGAACCGATGAGCACCACCCCGAACGTCCCCTACCGTCTCGAGTTCACCGTCGAGGTGCCCGGCACGCCCGAGCAGGTCTGGCAGGCCATCGCCACCGCCAAGGGCATGAGCGCCTGGTTCCTGCCCACCGAGCTGGACGAGCGCGAGGGCGGCTCCCTGCACTTCGCCATGGGTCCCGAGATGGGCTCGGACGGCGAGGTCACCGCCTGGGAGCCGCCGCGCCGCCTCGCCTACGAGGAGGACTGGGCCTCGCTCATGGGCAAGGAGCCCGACGAGCTCAGCCCCATGACGTCGGAGTTCCTCGTCGAGGCGCAGTCCGGCGGCACGTGCGTCGTCCGCGTGACCACCAGCGGCTACGGCACCGGCGCCGACTGGGAGTCCGAGTGGTGGGAGGACATGGACGTCAGCTGGCGCCCCTGGTTCGAGAACCTGCGCCTGTACCTGTCGCACTTCCCCGGGCAGGAGGCCACGCGGCTGGAGGTCAGCTCGACCCACCGGGGCGACCCGAAGACGCTGTGGTCGACGCTGCACGAGCGGCTCGGACTCACCGACGTGGGCGAGACCGTGGACGTCCGCGGCTCGGCCGGCGTCGTCGAGCGCATCGGCGACCGGCAGTCGCTCGTCCGGCTCACCGACCCTGTGCCCGGGATGCTCAGCCTGTTCACCTACCCGATGGACGACGACGAGGCCCTGGTCGGCGTCCGGGCGTACCTCTTCTCCCCCGACGCGGCGGCTTACGCGCAGCGCGAGGAGCCCGCCTGGCAGCAGTGGCTGGACGGCCTCCCCGACGAGGCGTGACCGATGCGCACCGAGACCGGACACACCCAGGGCGTCGGCGGACTCGTCGGCACGGGCCTGCTGGCCACGGTCGCAGCGGTGGCGGCGACCACGGTGGTCGCCGCCATCGCTCGCGGGCTGGGCGCCGAGCTCGAGGTGCCCGCCGACAGCGGCGAGCCCATCCCGCTGGCCGGAGTCGCCTTCGTGACCGGCGCCTGCTCGCTGGTCGGTCTCGTGCTCGCGGTCGCGCTGCGGCGCTGGAGCGCACGGCCCGCTCAACGCTTCGTGCAGGCCACCGTCGCGCTCACCGCAATCTCGCTCGTCCCGCCGGTCGTCTCGGGCGGCACGGCCGGGACGGTCGTCACCCTGGTCGTCCTGCACCTGGTCGCCGCCGCGATCGTCATCCCGGCCCTGGCCGCGCGCCTGCGGACGTCCACCTGAGGACGTTGTCGGCAAGTTGAGCCGTCGGGATGACGTTGCTGCGTGGCACCATGCCGACGTGACCGACTCCGAGTGGTTCTCCGCTCCGCCTGCGACGCCCGTCAACGGCTCCGAGCCGTTCTCAGGACTCGACGCGACTGTGCTCGACTTCTGGCGGTTCGCGATGAGCGACCTGCGCATGAACAACGTCCGTGGCTACCTGGCCGAGTTCCTCGTCGCTCGAGCGGTCGGCTCGCGCAGCCCGCGGGTGGAGTGGGACGCGTACGACGTCCTGGCTCCGGACGGAACGCGGATCGAGGTGAAGTCGTCCGCGTACATGCAGGTGTGGGACCAGCGCCAGCCATCACGCATCGTGTTCACCGGCCTGGTCGGTCGGACCTGGACGCCCCAACAAGGTGAAGCGCCGACGGCCACGTTCAACGCGGACGTCTACGTGTTCTGCGTACAGACGGCGCAGTCGCACGACGTGTACGACGTGCTCGACTCGAATCAGTGGTCCTTCTACGTCGTGGACCGGGAGACGCTGGAGGGGCTCGGATACAAGTCCATCAGTCTCTCCAGCCTGCAACGACTGACGGCCGGACCGATCAGCTACGCGGACCTGAACAGCGCGATCAAGGCCGCGGCAGGCACCGCGTAGACGGGTATCAACCGCCGAGGCCCTGCGCGGCCATCCAGGCGGGGTCCGGGTCGACCGGCTGCACGAGCTCGACCACCAGGCCGTCCGGGCCCGCGACCTGCACGCGCCGCTGGCCCCACGGCTCGGTTACCAGCGGCTTCAGCACCGAGGCGCCGCCCGCGACGAGCCGCTCGTGCTGGGCGTCGACGTCGGTGACCACCAGCGCGAGCATCGCGCCCGCGACACCGGGCACCTGCTCGGGCCACGTCTCGTGGTCGGACCGGACGAAGTCGATGCGGAGCTCGGGATGGTCGGGGTGCTGCGTGCTCACGTACCAGCCGAGGTCCACCAGCACGCCGAATCCGAGCTGCTGCTCGAACCATCTCCCGGCGGCCGTGGGGTCGCCGACCGAGTAGGCCGTGCCGATCTGCGTCACCTGCATGCGAGTCCTCTTCCTGTCGGGCTGAGCTACTGGACTGGAGGCGCGTCGACGGCCTCCGGGGCGTGTCCGCGGCGGACGACCTCGGCGCGAGCCCTGGCGATGCCGCCGTGCTCGAGCGCGGCGACGTCGGACGTGCCCTCCCAGACCAGCCGGCCCCGGCGCCGCACCGTGACGTGCATGGACGCGCCGAGGTGCTCGATGGCACCCGCGATGTTGCGTCGTTGGGCGGGCAGCGGCACCGGCAGGACGTGCGCGCGGTCGAGTCTGCCGACGCCCTCGACGTCGATGCGCCACTGCGCACTGCGCCCACTCACCAGCCACCGCTCGTCGCTGACCTCGGCCCGCACCGGCGAGACCACCGGGTCGCCGAGCCGGACCAGCCGTCCGTTCGGCAGCAGCACCACGAGCGCGGTCACCGTGGTGCGGAGCGGACCCGCCGTCACCTCGCCGCCGGCGAACGCGACGCAGACGGACGGCTCGGCGAAGCCCTGCGCCTGGCCCCACCACCACGAGTCGGGGAAGCCGCCCTTGCCCCAGTTCTTCTCGGCGTAGACCGACCAGCCGTCCAGGTCCCACGTGTCGTCGCCGACCACGGCGCGGCCGTGCGCGGACCCACCGAGCAGCCACGGGTGCCAGTACTGGTTCAGCCCGGGCACGGACTGGAAGATGCTCGATCCGCCGACGCTGCGCCGCGGCCACGGCACCGCGTCCCGGACCTCGACGTCCACCTGCGCGTCCGGGCCGAGGTCGACGCGCAGCCGGCCCGGGCTGCCGAAGAACACGTCGCCCGACCGCACCCCGAGCGCGTCCGGGGCGGCCCAGCCCGCGGGGTGCACGACGGTGCGCAGCGCCCCGTTCGGGTGGGAGGCGACGCCGAGCGTCGACCAGGTGCCGTCGGGCGCGCGGTTGATCCCGTTCAGCGCGATGACGACGCGTCCCTGGTCGGGATCGGTGAAGCGCCAGAAGTAGCCCTCCATCGCGACGCCGTGCGCCGGCAGCGGGTCACCGAACGGACGATCGGCGCCACTGGACCGGTACGCGCGTCGCACCGACGACAGTGCGTCGACCAGCAGGGAGGTCATACCGAACTGTCGCAGCCCAGGGGTGCGACAGCTCGGTCAGAGAGACGTCAGACGGTCTTGACGATGTAGACGTCGCAGGGCGCGTGCTGCGCGACGTCCGTGGCGATGCTGCCGAGCACGCGGGCGATGCCCTGGACGCGGCGGTTGCCGACGACGATCAGGTCCGCGCCGACCTCGTTGGCCACGGCGACGAGCGCCTCGCCGGGACGGCCCGGGTGCGGCGAGGAGTGCACCTCGGTCGTGATGTCGCTGAGCGTGCTGGCGACGCGTCCGGCGATCGCCTCGGCCTGCTCGCCCGGGGTGGTGCCGACGCCCTCGGGCAGGTTGTCGGACTCGCTGATCGTGCGTCGGTTGTCGACCGCCGAGACCACGTGCAGCACGGCACCGGTGGACGCGGCGAGCTCGGCGGCGCGCTGAGCGGCCTTGAGCGCGCTCTCGCTGTCGTCCACTCCGACGACGATGTTCTTCAGCATGGGTTCCTCCTCCGTGACGGTCCGTGAAGGCTAGCGACACGGCCGACCTACCGACGGGTACGACGCGTTCGTCCTACCCGCTGGCGCCGGCGGGAATCGGCTCGGACCTGTCCGGATGCGGCCAGTCGGGACTACCGTCGATGCATGTGCAGGAACATCCGACAGCTCCACAACTTCGAGCCGCCGACCACCGATGACGAGGTCCGCGAGGCGGCGCTGCAGTTCGTGCGGAAGGTGAGCGGCTCGACGAAGCCGTCCAAGGCCAACACCGAGGCGTTCGAGCGGGCCATCGACGAGATCGCGGCCGCGACGCGCCGCATGCTCGACGACCTCGTGACGAACGCGCCGCCGAAGAGCCGCGAGCTCGAGGCGATCAAGGGACGCGCGCGCCACGAGAAGCGGATGGAGCGCGAGGTCCGGATCCGCACCGCGAGCGCCTAGCTGTCCCCGGGCCGGACGACCGACGACCGTCCGCGCAAGCCGTGGATCGTAGGCAGCCACCGGTGCTTGTCGCTGAGCACGACGCCGAGGGCCAGGGCGACCGCCACGATCGGCACCTGCAGCCCGAACTCCGCCAGGTCCTGCACCCCCGAGACCGCGTCGCCGCCGAACAGCGCCGCCGCCCCGCGGACGCCGAGGCCGCCCACGGTGAGGACGAAGAACCCGCCGAGCACCAGGATCAGCCGGGGCGGACGCCGGTGGTTCGCGTCCACGAGGTTCGCGAACGCACCCAGCACGATGCCCGCGAGCAGCGTCCCGGCCACGGTCCCGGCCGCCTGCGTGCCCGCCTGCTGCAGCAGGAAGGTGCCGATGACGCTCGGCACGAGCCACCAGAACACCGTGGTCTCGGCGTTGAACGCGAGCACCAGGCCGGCGCAGAACACCACCCATCCGCCGAGGATCCCGAGCAGCGACAGCTCCGGCTCGGGCAGGGTCTCGGTGAGCAGGTCGGCGTCCCCGCTGAGGTTGGTCGCCGCGACGACGCCGACGACGACGAGCCCGAGCACGAACAGCCCCATGACCAGACGGATCGCCCCGGCCGTGATGCGTCCCCCGAGCAGCTCGGCCGCCGCGGCCGACAGGGTGTCGCCGGGGACGGTGATGAACAGGGCAGGCAGCACGAGCAGCGTGACGCCGTTCGTCGCGGCCAGCCCCGACAGGACGGTCAACCCGACCAGCGTCACGACGAACGCCCCGACGAACGGCACCAGTCCCTCGAACGGCGTGCCGCCGGCCGCGACGACCAGGACGCCCATGAGCAGGCCCAGGATTGCGGCCGCCCCGACCTCGCCCCAGGACGCGACGACGCTGGGCGCGAAGCCCGCCGCGAACAGTGCGACGCCGCCGACGCGCGCCCACCACGGCCACAGCGGACGCCGGTCCGCGATCGCGTCGAGCCGGCGGCAGGCCCCGTCGGCGTCCAGCCCGTCCTCGATCTCGACCAGCGTCCGCTTGAGGTCGGCGACCTGGTCGAGCCGGAAGATGCCGGGCGCCGCACGGATCACCGCCGACCGCGGCTCGGGCGCGGTCGCCTCCTGCACCAGGATCTGCTCGGGCAGCACCATCAGGGCGACGTCGAGGCCGTACGCGGTCGCGGCCCGGCGGACGTACGTCTCGAGCAGGGTGACGCCCTCTGCGCTCGAGGCAAGGCCCAGCCGGGCGACTCGGACCGCCACGTCGAACCCGTCCACGAGCGCCATCGTCGGCGCTCAGAGCGGCCGGACACCTCCCCCGTTTCGGACCCGGCCGACCCTCAGCCCTGCGGGTCGAGCAGTGCCGCGGCGACGTCGCGGTCGGGCGCGGCGCCGGTCGTCAGCGCGTACAGCGCGTACCCGAGCGGGGCGGCGTCCCAGAGGTGCTTGGCCTGCACGGCCAGCCCCGGGTGGACGTGCCCGCCGGCGTCGGCGTAGCTGTGCAGCGTCGCCTGCAGCATGTCCTCACCGCCCGCGCCGTACTGGGCGGACAGGTCCCGCGCCGGGTCGTCCACGCGGGCAGTGGTCCAGTCCAGGACGCCGGTGAACGTGCCGTCCTCGGCAAGCAGGACGTGGGCGGGGTAGATCTCGCCGTGGGTCATCACCGTCCGCGTCGGCCAGCAGACGTCGTCGTCGAGCCACGCCTGCCAGCCGCCGGCGACGGACGGGGCGACGGTGAAGTTCTCGCGCACGCGGGCGACGTCGTCGGCCCAGGCCTGGCGCACCTGGTCCGGGCTGCGCACCTCGACCCCGGCGGCCTCGGCCGCGCCGACGTCGACGGAGTGCAGGCGCGCGAGCAGGCGTCCGAGCCGGGCGGCGTAGTCGGGGCTCGCCGGGTCCATGTGCCAGACGGGCTCGCCCGCCTCGCTCAGCGTCAGGCCCGGCGACCCGGGCAGCGCACGGTAGGCGATCAGCTCCGGCGTCCGCACCTGCCAGTCGGGCACCGCGATGCCGTCGCCGGCGAGCACCGGCGCGACGAGGTCGAGGATGCGCACCTCGGCGGCCATGCCGGCAGACACGTCGTCGCGGCGCGGCACCCGCAGCACCCATCGGACTCCGTCGCCGTCCGACGCCATCACCACCCGGTAGTCGAGCCCGGCCTCGTTCACGGTGGCGTCGTGCGCGGACAGCTCCAGTCCGTGCTTCGCGGCCAGGGCGAGGGCTTCATCGACGGCGCTCATGCGTCCACGCTCTCATCCGGACGAGCCAGCCCGTGCGACGATCGACCGATGCCGACGACGCAGCCACTCGAGGACGGACCCTTCTTCCACGGCACCCGCGCGATCCTTCGCCCCGGTGACCGGCTCACCGCGGGACGTCCGTCGAACTACCGGCCCGAGGTGGTCATGAACCACGTCTACTTCACGGCTCTGCTCGACGGCGCCGGCCTGGCCGCCGAGCTCGCCGCCCACCTGGGGCCGGACGGCTCGGAGCCGCACGTGTACGTCGTCGAGCCGACCGGACCGTTCGAGGACGACCCGAACGTGACCGACAAGAAGTTCCCCGGCAACCCGACCCGGTCCTTCCGCACGAGCGAGCCGCTGGTCGTCGTCGAGGAGGTCACCGAGTGGACGCGGCTGACGCCGGAGGCCCTGGCGACCTGGGCCGAGCGGCTCACCGTCATGCGCGAGACCAAGGCCGAGATCATCAACTAGCCGGGCAACCGCGCCTCGTCGGCCGGACGTGCGAGTGCAGGGATTCCTGACATCCTCGTCGGAACCCGCGACCGACGCGCCGCGTCGCGCGCTCGCCCGACCGGAGGACATCTGTGACATCCCGCTTCGAGCTCGCGCCGCTGCGACGCAAGCTGGAGGTGGGGCGGCTCGTGAGCGGCTCGCTCCTGGAGCTCGGCATCAAGGCCTACGGCGCGGCCGCGGTGGTGAGCGTCCTGATCAGCGACGCGGAGACCACGGGCGGCAAGGCGCACGCCGCCGTCGCCGCCGTGCCCAACCTGGTCGACCAGTACCACGATGCGAAGTACGTGTTCGACCACCGCGAGGAGATCCAGGGCGCGATCGACTACCTCGACCGGGAGACGCCGTCGCAGGCCGAGCTGCAGCAGGCGGCCGACGAGGGCGCGGCGACCCTCCGGGACGTCGAGGCCACGTTCGACTCGGTCGGGCAGGCCAGGGACGCGGTCACCGACCTCGACCTGCGTGAGGCGGCCGGGCACGTCGGCGACGCCTGGAGCGGACGGCCCGAGCTGGACTCGCTGCGCGACCTCGCCGACACCGCCGAGCAGCTCGGTCCGCTCGCCGACCAGGCCGGGGTGCTGGTGCCGGTCTACTACAGCGGCTTCTCGGCCGCGTCCGACAACCTGGCAAGCGACGAGATCGTGGGCACGGTCCTCGTCATCGTCGCGGCGCTGGTGATCGCCTCCGTGCTGGGCCGGACGATCGGGTTCTGGGTCCGCCGCGGCCGGCCCGGGATCGTCGCCCAGGCCTTCCAGCAGCTCGGGGCGCGCGTCTTCCGTCGCTGGTACGTCCGCAACCTGCCCTTCGCCGTCGGCTCCGAGGTCTACGCCGTGGCCCGCGAGCACGTCCAGCGCGACATCGCCGCCGACCCCGAGACCGCGCTGGACCCCGAGACGCTCCGCGCGCTCGAGCAGCACTTCGCCCGCCAGCGAGCCGAGCACGCACCCGAAGAGGCCCGCTGACCTTCGGGACTCAGCCGGTCTGGCCCTCGTCGCGGCTCTCGGCGACGCGGTGCGAGATGCGCAGCAGCCGGATGCCGGTGACGAGCACGAGTCCGCCGACCAGGTTGCCGAACGCCGACCACCCCAGGGCACCCAGCCAGTCGAGGTAGCCGTAGTCGGCGTCGCCGGTCAGCAGCCCGGCGAACATGAGGATCGAGTCGAGCACCGAGTGGAAGAGCTGGGCACCGACGAGCACGAACGACATCAGCACCGCCGCGACCACCTGGACGCCCTGGCTCTCGGTCGCGTTCTGCATGCGGGTGAGCAGCGTGATGACCGCACCGGCGAGCACGGCGAGGAAGAACGACCGCCACGACACCCCCAGATGGGCGAAGTGCGAGCCGGACTCCACCGCCACCTCGTGCACGTCCGGCAGCGCCACGACGATCATCCCGGCCATGACGAAGCCGCCGGCGAGGTTGGCCGCCAGCGAGACGCCCCACAACCGCACGAGCTGCGTGAACGTCCCGACCTTGGCCACCACCGCGATCACCGGGACCAGGAAGTTCTCCGTGAACAGCTCGCTGTTGGCCAGCAGCAGCGCCACGAACCCGATCGTGAACGCGACCGACGCCAGCAGGTGGTTCCCGGTCTCGGCCTGCACCACGAGGAACGCGAGCACGCCGACCCCGACGTCGATACCGCCCAGGAACGCGGTCGCCACCAGGGCGAGCAGCGGCCGGTCGAGTCGTTCATGTCCTTCGTCGACCAGCCGCTCGTAGGTCTCCTCGAGCTCGGGCTCCTCACGAGCACCCTTCGGCGCGACGACGTCGCCGGAGCCGCCGTCCCCGCTCATGCTCGAAGCCGGACGGTCGAGGGAGGCGTGTTCATCCCACGACGCTATGCCGCGCTGGGCGTCCCCGCTGACTGACGGCGGGTCGACCCGAGCCCCAGCTCCGTCATCGACGCCCACGCGGATGCACGAAGCGGTGAGCCTGCAACCGGATCAACCACCGATTCGGTTGCGGACCCACCGCTCGGTCAACGGAAAGGCTGCGGACTCACCGGCCTGCGAGCGCGCCGCCTCCCTCAGACGTTGAAGCGGAGCTCCACCGGGTCACGTTGCGAGAAGTCGTCAGGACCAGTGGAACCACGCGCGCCATTCCGCTGCGGCGTGGGCGCACCCATCGTTGTCCTTCTCGAGCACGTGCAACGCCCGCCGGATGAAGGCCTCACCTTCGCCTTGCATCCGCCCGACGAACCCGTCTACTGCGTCGCCGATCCAGTCTCGCTGGTTGTCGTCTGCATCTGCGCTGGCCAGGACAAGCAATCGGAACGCCGCAGTGGTGCGTTGGTCGAGCAGAGCGACAGCAGTCCGGAAGGTCACTGCCGTGTTCTCGGGATCGAGCAGGAGCTCGATCAGACGCGCATCAGTGTCGGGAACGCCAGCACCTGGAGCCAGCGCCTCTCCGGCCGCAGCGCGTTCTTCCCAAGACCCCGTCACCACCGCATCATCGCCCGGGCACGGCCTCCTTGCCTCGACCGATCTCGCGTGAGCTTGAACCGGAACTACACGTTGAAGCGGAACTCCACGACGTCGCCGTCGGCCATCACGTAGTCCTTGCCCTCCATGCGCACCTTGCCGGCGGACTTCGCCGCGGCCATGGTGCCGGCCTCGACCAGGTCGTCGTACGAGACGATCTCGGCCTTGATGAAGCCGCGCTGGAAGTCGGTGTGGATGACGCCGGCGGCCTCGGGAGCGGTGGCGCCCTTCTTGATCGTCCAGGCGCGCGCCTCCTTCGGGCCCGCCGTCAGGTACGTCTGCAGGCCGAGCGTGTCGAAGCCGACGCGCGCGAGGGCGTCCAGGCCGGGCTCGGTGATGCCCATCTCCTCGAGCATCTGGCTGCGCAGCTCCTGCGACTCCTCGTCGTCACCCAGCTCGGCCAGCTCGGCCTCGCTCTTGGCGTCCAGGAAGATCGCCTCGGCCGGCGCGACGATCTCGCGCATCTTCGCCTTGAGGTCCTCGTCGGCGAGCTCGTCGAGGTCGCAGTTGAAGACGTACAGCAGCTTCTTGCCGGTCAGCAGGTGCAGGTCGCGCAGCAGCTCCAGGTCCAGGCCGGCCTGGAAGACGCCGGTGCCCGCCTCGAGGGCCTCCTTGGCCTTCTCGACCTCGGCCACCTGGGCGGCCAGCGACTTGTCGCGACGCGCGTCCTTCTCCAGGCGCGGCAGCGCCTTCTCGACGGTCTGCAGGTCGGCGAGGATCAGCTCGGTCGAGATCGTCTCGATGTCGCTGCCCGGGTCGACCTTGCCGTCGACGTGCGTGACGTCCTCGTCGCGGAAGACGCGCGTGACCTGGCAGATCGCGTCGGACTCGCGGATGTGGCTGAGGAACGCGTTGCCCATGCCCTCGCCCTCGGACGCGCCACGGACGATGCCGGCGATGTCCACGAACTGCACGGTCGCGGGCAGGATCTTCTCGGACCCGAAGATCTCGGCCAGCTTGTCCAGGCGCGAGTCGGGCACGCCGACCACGCCGACGTTCGGCTCGATCGTCGCGAACGGGTAGTTCGCCGCGAGGACGTCGTTCTTGGTCAGGGCGTTGAAGAGCGTCGACTTGCCTGCGTTCGGGAGTCCGACGATGCCGATGGAGAGAGCCACGGGAGGCAAGCCTACGCGGAGCGGCGCGCCTGCCACTCGTCGCGGGTGACGTGGAACATCAGCGACTCCCCGCCGTACCAGGGGTCGGGCCGCACGCCGAGCTCGCGCAGCCCGAGCCGGCGCGCGACGGCGGCCGACGGGGCGTTGTCGGCGAACATGTCGCACCACAGGTTGCCGACCAGCGGCAGGACGTGGTCGAGCAGCGCGGACGCGGCCTCGGTGACGTACCCGTGGCCGACGCAGTCGGGGTGCAGGTGCCAGCCGACCTGCTTCTCGCCGTGCTGCGCCTTGGGCAGCGGGACGGCCATGATCGTCCCGGCGACGACACCGGTCTCACGCACCTCGATGGCCAGGCCGACGTCGCGCTCGTCCTTCTCGTGGACGCGCTGCCAGTTGGCGATCCAGGCCCGCGCCTCGTCCAGGTCGGCCATCGGCGTCCACGGCGGGTCGTCCAGCCAGCGGATCACTTCGAGCCGCGAGTGGATGTCGAGCACGCGCTCGGCGTCCGCGTCGGTGAACGGCCGCAGGACGAGTCGCTCGGTCTCAATGATCACCCGCCGAGCGTAAACGCCTGCGCCCGGACGTCCGCGGGTGCCACGATGCGCGCATGACGAGCGCAGGGGACCGGGTCACGACGACCGCCATCGTGTCGGTCGTCGCCCAGGTGGTCGTGGTGCCGGTCGCGTTCGTGCCGGCGTACATGCTCAACGAGTCCCCCTCGTTCGGGGACCACCTGCAGTTCGTCACGCTCGTGGCTGCGGCGTCACTCGTCGTCGGGCTCGTGTGCGGCACGTCCATCGGCTGGCGGGCTGACGTCCCGGAGGCGCGCGCCGTTCCCGGCGGCCTGCTCGCCGCCCTGGCACCGCCGCTGCTGGTTGGTCCGGTCTGGGTCTTCTCGATCCTGCCCTTCGACCGGTGGGACGACCCGGCTCCGGACACTGCGCTGCAGAACGTGGCGCTGTCACTCGCCTTCCTCCTGGCCGGCGGCCTGTGCCTCTGGGGCGCCCTGCGGCTGCTCCGCGACGCGACGGTCCCGTCGTGGTGACGACTCGCTCGTCGTCCGCCGTCGTCCTGACGTTGGCGCTCAGCAGCGCCGCGATGGTCGCGATCGCGCCGTGGCTGTTCATGTCGTCGTACTTCATGAACGACACCGCGGACGGCGGCACGCTGGTGGGGCCGCTCGCGCTCGTGGCCCTGGGCGTCGGGCTGGTCGCCGGCGTCCTGTCCCGCGTGGTGATGAAGGTGCCGACGGTGCGTGCTGTCGCCGCCGGCGTGCTGGTCGCGGCCGCTCCCCCACTCGTGGTCGGTCCGGTCGTCACGCTGCTGACCGGGGACCTCGCCGACCTGCCCGGGCACGTCCTCGGCGTCGCCCTGCTCGGCGGGCTGGCCGTCCTGTGCTTCCGCGCCGGCCGCAACCTCCTCGAGGACTGACGCCCGTCGGTAGCCTCGGGGCATGAGCATCGTCAAGATCAACGCGATCACCGTCCCGGCCG
Source organism: Aeromicrobium sp. IC_218 (assembly GCF_004336805.1). Classification (GTDB taxonomy): domain Bacteria; phylum Actinomycetota; class Actinomycetes; order Propionibacteriales; family Nocardioidaceae; genus Aeromicrobium. The sequence continues at coordinate 7,266 of NZ_SJXM01000006.1, read as the reverse complement.
ACTCCGGCGACGAGCTGGCCCACCGCTTCGCCGCGCGCGGGGACTCGATGGACGGCACGCCCGGGTTCGAGGGCTTCGAGCTCCTCAAGCCGACCGACGACCGCCACGTCTGGCTCGTCGTGACCCGTTGGGCCGACGAGGAGTCGTTCCAGGCGTGGACGGCGTCGGAGTCGTTCGGTCGCAGCCACGGGCACGGCGGCGCGGACGCGGGTGCGCACGGCGGCGGCACCGACGAGAACGGCGAGGGGCACCGCCGCAAGCCGGTCGGCACCGGCGCCGAGCTGTGGTCGTACGAGACCGCGCTCGACCGCCGCGCCTGACCCACCTCCCTGCCCGTCCTCACCCCAGCCCGGCTCCGCCGCGATTCGTGTCGCTTCGGACGGGGTCGGACGGCGTCGGCGGTCCGTCTCGTCACACTTCGCGGCGGCGCGGGGCTGGGGTGAGAACACGCGGGGGTCGGGTGGACTCGGGGTCCGCGGTTCTGTCGGTGGGGACGGGCATCCTGACGCCATGGATGCCTTCCCCCTCCTGCTGACCGCCGTCCTCGCGCTCGCCGCGGGCCTCGGCCTGGGCCTCGCGATCGGCCGCCGCTCTCCCGTGGCGCCGCCGCCGGACGTCGCCGAACCCGCCGCCGAGGCCACCGCCCGCGCCGTCGCCCCCGTGCGCGAGAGCCTCGACCGCTTCGACGCCCGCCTGCGCCAGCTCGAGGCGAGCCGCATCGAGTGGCACAGCCAGCTGCGTGAGCAGGTCGAGGCCGTGCGCACCACGTCCGACTCGCTGCGCCGCGAGACCGCCTCGCTGGCCACCGCGCTGCGCCGTCCTCAGGTGCGCGGACGCTGGGGCGAGATGCACCTCAAGCGCACCGCCGAGCTGGCCGGCCTGGTCGAGCACTGCGACTTCGACCTGCAGGTCACCACCGCCGACGGCACGCTCCGCCCCGACATGGTCGTCCACCTGGCCGGGGGCAAGAACGTCGTCGTCGACGCCAAGGTGCCGCTCGACGCCTACCTGGACGCCGTCGAGGCCAGCGAGCCCGACGTCGCGCAGGTGCACGTGCAGCGCCACGTCCGCCAGCTGCGCACCCACGTCGACCAGCTCGCGGCCAAGTCGTACTGGAGCCGGCTCGAGCACTCCCCCGAGTTCGTCGTCCTGTTCGTCCCGGCCGAGGCGTTCCTGGCCGAGGCGCTGGCCCACGACCCGTCGCTGCTCGAGCACGCCGCCGCCAAGCAGGTCGTCCTGGCCACCCCCACGACGCTGATCGCCCTGCTGCGCACCGTCGCCCACGCCTGGACCCAGGAGCGGCTGGCCGACAACGCCCGCGAGATCCAGCGCGTCGCCGCCGAGCTGTACGAGCGCATCGGCGTCGTCGGCGGCCACGTGGACGCGCTCGGCAAGGCGCTGGCCAACGCGGTCACCAGCTACAACGACACGGTCGGTTCGGTCGAGTCCCGCCTGCTCGTCACCGCGCGCCGCCTGCATGACCTCGACATCGGCACCCGCGAGGTCACCGCCCCGCGCCGGGTCGAGACCGGCCACCGTGCGCCTACGGCTCCCGAGCTGGTCGAGCGGCTATCTTCCTGACATGTCGACGGCGGCACGGCCTCCCCGCCCCCGCGGCAGCCTGGCCTCCCAGGACCTGCTGCCCGGGCAGGCCGTCGTGCTCGCCGTGCTGTCGCTCGCGCTCGTCATCGCCCTCGAGCTGCTCGTCGAGGGCCGACTCTCGGTGCTGTTCGGCGTCGCCTTCGTGCTCGTGGCCTGGACCGTGCCGCTGACCGTCCGCCCGCGCGGGTTCTTCGTCGCCGGCATCCTGCCGCCGCTGCTCATGACCGTCGTCGTCGTCGGCTTCGGCCTCGTCGCGCCCGACCACCTGCACGGCCAGGACGTCGAGGCCGGCGCCGGCGCGTTCGAGCACGTGCTCGCCGGGTTCATCGACCACGCGACACCGTTGGTCGTCGGCCAGATCGGCGCCCTGCTCGTGCTCGCGCTGCGGGCCGGCAGCCTCAAGGCCGCAGCTGCCGAGCCGTCCGCCGACGGCTAGACGACGACCTTGCTGTAGCCCTCCAGCTCGCGCACCTGCGTGGTGATCTGCGTGCCGGCCGGATACGTCGCCGCCATCGCCACGGCCTCGGTGATCGCCTGCGACGTGCGCAGCCGCAGCTCCTCCGAGCGTCCGGGCAGGATGCTCAACGTCACCGCGACGAAGGCACCGCCGGAGTCGGGCCGGTCCACGGAGTAGGCGTCGAGCCGGCGCACCCGCGCCTTCGTCGACGCCATGTCGTACTCGCCCAGCTCGGCGAGGGCGCCCACGGCCGCGGCGAGCAGCCGATCGGCGACGAGGTCGATGTTGTCGGTGTGCTCGATCTCCAGGTGAGGCATCGCCCCAGCATGCCCGCACGTGGTCCGCACCGTCACCGCCAGGTCCGCCCGTCCCGTTGCCGACCGGCGCCGGCTGTGCCTACGGTCGAGGTCCACGCTGCTTCCGGGGGGATGACAGATGACTGCTCGCACTCGACTGCGCGCCACCAGCACCGCGGCCGTCGCCGCGCTCACCGCCGCGCTGCTCGTCAGCACCGGCACGACCGCGGACGCCGACCGGCGAGACCCACGGCCACCGCTGCCGGACTCGGCCACGGCGTATGGCTACGGCGGCGCCGTGACGTCCGTGGACGCCAACGCCACGCGCATCGGCCTGGACGTCCTGCGTCGCGGCGGCAACGCGGCCGACGCCGCCGTGGCCACCGCGTCCGCGCTCGGCGTCTCCGAGCCGTACAGCGCCGGCATCGGCGGTGGCGGCTACTTCGTCCACTACGACGCCCGCACCGGCAAGGTCTCGACGATCGACGGGCGCGAGACCGCGCCGGCCGGCATCACGCCGGACGCCTTCGTCGACCCGGCCACCGGACAGCCGTACCGGTTCACGCCCGAGCTGGTGAGCTCCGGCGTCGCCGTCGGCGTGCCCGGCACCGTCGCCACCTGGGACCGCGCCCTGCGGCGCTTCGGCCGGCTCAGCCTGAAGCAGGCGCTCGAGCCGTCCATCGACCTGGCCCGGCGCGGCTTCGTGGTCGACCAGACGTTCCGCGGCCAGACGCTCGACAACGCCAAGCGCTTCGCCGCCTTCCCCGACACCGCCGCGCTCTTCCTGCCCGGAGGGGATGCCCCGCAGGTCGGCACCCGCTTCCGCAACCCCGCGCTCGCCCGCACGCTCGAGTCGATCGCCAAGCGCGGGCCCGGCGCCTTCTACCGCGGCCCGCTCGCGGCCGAGATCGCGGACGTCGTCCAGTCCCCGCGGGTCGACCCCGCGTCCGGGCTGCCCGCCCCAGCCGGCTCCATGACCACCCGCGACCTGGCCCGCTACCGCGTCGTCGACCAGAAGGCCACGTCCACGCAGTACCGCGGGCTCACCGTCCACGGCATGGCGCCGTCGTCGTCCGGCGGCATCGCGGTCGGCGAGGGCCTCAACATCCTCGAGAACTACGACCTCGGCGCGCTGCCGCTCCCGCAAGCGCTGCACCTGTACCTCGAGGCGTCCGCCCGCGTGTTCGCCGACCGGGCCGAGCACGTCGGCGACCCGGCCTTCACCGACGTCCCGACCCGGACGCTGCTCAGCCAGCGGTTCGCCGACAGCCGGGCCTGCACGATCGACCCCGAGCAGGCCAGCCCGCGTCCGGTCGCGCCGGGCGCGCTCGACGGCGCCGCGTGCACGCCGGCCCAGCCGACGGTGGACGAGAGTGACACCGAGAACGTCTCGACCACGCACCTGTCGGTCGTCGACCGCTGGGGCAACGCCGTCGCCTACACGCTGACCATCGAGCAGACCGGCGGCTCGGCCATGACCGTGCCCGGTCGTGGCTTCCTGCTCAACAACGAGCTGACCGACTTCAGCACCGTCTACGACCCGGACGACCCGAACCGCATCGAGCCGGGCAAGCGTCCGCGCTCGTCGATGTCGCCGACGATCGTCACCGACCGGCGCGGCGTCCGGCTCGTCGTCGGATCGCCCGGCGGCTCGACGATCATCACGACCGTCCTGCAGGTGCTGCTGAACCGGCTCGACCTCGGGATGACGCTGCCGGAGGCCGTGGCCGCGCCGCGCGCGTCGCAGCGCAACACCGCGTCGACCACCGCCGAGCCGGCGTTCATCGAGGCCTACGGCGACGCGCTCGCCGCGTTCGGCCAGACGCTCACGCCGTCGGGCGACTCGTTCACCTCGGCCAGCGAGATCGGCGCCGTCGCCGCGATCGAGGTCGACCGGCGCGGACGCCTCACCGCCGCGGCCGAGCCCACCCGACGGGGCGGTGGCAGCGCAGCGGTGGTGAAGCCCAGCCGCCGGTAGGCCGCACGGTCCGGACACGACGACGGTCTCGACGCCGTCGAGCCAGCGCTCGTCGATCTCGCTCACGTCGTCGATGCGGTAGGACGCCTTGGCACCGGCCTCGAGCGCGACCTCGACCAGGCGTACCGAGTTCGACGAGTTCGCCGAGCCCACGACGATGACCAGGTCGGCGTCCGCGGCGATCTGCTTCACCGCGACCTGACGGTTCTGCGTGGCGTAGCAGATGTCGTCGCTCGGCGGGTCCTCCAGGTGCGGGAACTTCGCGCGCAGGCGGCGGACGATCTCCATCGTCTCGTCGACGCTCAGCGTGGTCTGCGACAGCCAGGACAGCTTGACCCCCGGGTCGATCTCGAGCGTGTCGACGTCCTCGGGGGTCTCGACCAGCGTGATGTGCTCCGGCGCCTCGCCCGCGGTGCCCTCGACCTCCTCGTGGCCGGCGTGGCCGATGAGCAGGATGCGGTAGTCGTCGGCGGCGAAGCGGCGCGCCTCGTGGTGCACCTTCGTGACCAGCGGGCAGGTGGCGTCGATCGTCTTCAGGCTGCGCTCGGCGGCCTCGGCGTGCACCGCCGGCGAGACGCCGTGGGCGGAGAACACGACCGTCGCACCCTCGGGCACCTCGTCGAGCTCCTCGACGAACACCGCGCCGCGCTCGGACAGGTTCTGCACGACGTGCTTGTTGTGCACGATCTGCTTGCGCACGTACACCGGGGGCCCGTAGAGGTCGAGCGCCTTCTCGACGGTGATGACGGCGCGGTCGACACCGGCGCAGTAGCCGCGCGGGTCGGCCAGCAGCACGCTGCCGCCGATCGTGGGCATGCCGAGGGTGACGGAGGAGGACATGGCGCCCATCCTACGGGCCCGAGAAACCTGAGTCCTGCGTCACACTCACGCTCGGGTTTCATGAGGGCCTTGTCACAAAATCGGTTTGGCGCTTGGTCGTCGTTGAAACGTGTATGTAACGTCACCGCGGCGCCCCCCACCGGGGGCGTTGTCGTGTCCTCGCCGAGGCCCATCAGGACGCGACGTTCCGCAACACAGGGATGGGCACGGAAGACCCAGCAGTGCGGCTCCTCCCCCTGAGGAGCCTTTGGGGTGAACCGCTCGTGTCGAGCGGCAGGCAACCTTCACGCCTGAACCCGACAGGTCATCTTTCGCAGGCGGATCTGAAGGAACTCATGCGCTTCATTCGTCTCATCACCACTGCCATGCTCGCGGGCGGTCTCGTGCTCGGCGGCCTCGCCGGACCGGGTGCCGACCACGCCGACGCCGCCTCGAAGAAGACCGCGGCCAAGGCGCTCAAGGTCGCCGCCAAGCAGAAGGGCGACCCGTACCGCCGTGGCGGCAACGGTCCCAGCGCGTTCGACTGCTCGGGCCTGGTGCAGTACTCCTACAAGAAGGCCGGCAAGAAGCTCTCGCGCACGTCCGCGTCGATGCTGAAGTACAAGAAGGTCTCGAAGAAGCACCGTCGCGCCGGCGACATCCTGGTGTTCCTGAAGAACGGTCGCGCCTACCACGCGGCGCTGTACGCCGGTCACGGCAAGATCTGGGAGGCCCAGCGTCCGGGCACCTCGGTCAAGAAGACCAAGATCTGGAGCTCGCGGTACGTCGTGCGTCGCCCCTGACGACACACGCACTGCACGGAGCCGCAGCTCACTCGCTGCGCTCGCTCGCGGGGGTGTCGGCCCCGGCCTCTAGGGTGATCACCATGCCCTTGGAGACCACGGCCGACGCCCCCGCGCCGTTGCGGCAGGTCTCGCAGCTCATCGAGGGCTACGTCGGCCGCCTCGGCGCCATCTGGGTCGAGGGCGAGATCGCCCAGATGACCCGTCGCCAGGGCATCAGCTTCCTGACCCTGCGCGACCTGCAGGCCAAGATCTCCATCGGCCTCAAGTGCCACAGCCGGGTGCTGGACGCGTGCGTCGCCCCGGTCACCGAGGGCAGCCGCGTGGTCGTCCACGCCAAGCCCACCTTCTACTCCCCCAACGGCTCGCTGTCCCTGGACGTCCGCGAGATCCGTCCCGTCGGCGAGGGCGAGCTGCTCGCCCAGCTCGAGCGGCGCAAGCAGCTGCTCGCCGCCGAGGGCCTGTTCGACCCGCGGCTCAAGCGTCCGCTCCCGGTGCTGCCGCGCGGCATCGCGCTCATCACCGGCAAGCAGTCCGCCGCCGAGCGCGACGTCGTCGAGAACGTCCGTCTCCGCTGGCCGTCCGCCCCGCTGCACGTGCGTCACGCGCTCATGCAGGGCGCTTCGTCCGCGCGCGAGGTCATCGCCGCGCTGCGCGAGGCCGACGCGGCGCCGGGCATCGACCTCATCGTCATCGCCCGCGGCGGCGGCTCGGTCGAGGACCTCCTCCCGTTCTCCGACGAGGCCCTCGTACGGGCCGTGCACGCGGCCACGACGCCGGTGGTCAGCGCCATCGGCCACGAGCCCGACACCCCGCTGCTCGACCTGGTCGCCGACCTGCGCGCGTCCACCCCCACCGACGCGGCCAAGCGCATCGTCCCCGACGTCGCCGAGGAGCTCGCCGGCGTCGAGGCGATGCGTGAGCGCGCCCGCTTCGCCCTGCACCACTTCCTGCAGCGCGAGCACCACGGCCTCACCGCGCTGCGCTCCCGACCGGTCATGGCGACCCCCACCACGCTGGTCGACCTGCAGCAGAAGGTCGTCCTGGACGCTCGCGACCGGGCCCGCCGCTCGCTGGGCCACCGGCTCGACCGGGCCCACGACGAGGTCGGCCACCACCTGGCCCGCGTCCGCGCGCTGTCCCCGCTGAACACGCTGCAGCGCGGCTACGCCGTCGCGCAGACCCCCGACGGCCACGTCGTCACGTCGATCGACCAGGCGCCGGCCGGCACCGAGCTCGTGCTGCGCCTGGCCGACGGCCACGTGAGCGTCACCAGCACCGCCGTCACCCCCGACCCCCACCCCGCCCCGG
>NZ_SJXM01000005.1 GCF_004336805.1 Aeromicrobium sp. IC_218 | reverse complement strand
GGGTGGGGTCGTGAGCGGCCGGGCAGCGTCTCGGGGGCTGCTCGTCCTGCTCGCGACGGGGGCGGCGGTCGCGCTGCCCGCGGCGCCCGCCGCGGCCTCCTGCGCCGAGATCGACCCGATGGGCTCGCCGGTGGTGTTCGTCGGCACGGCGCAGGAGACGAGCAACGGGCACACCCGGTTCGCCGTCGGCGAGGTGTGGTCCGGCCCCGATCTGGCGCCGGAGGTCTGGGTCCGGACCGGACAGGAGCAGCCGGGCTGGCCCGAGGGCCTGTACGTCGCGGTCATCAGCTCGAACGACGCCGACGCGGAGGACGGCGAGCGGTACCTCGTCGGCGCCTCCGAGGACCTGACGACGAGCGCCTGCTCGATGACCTCCGCGTCCGACCCCGTCGCCCGGCCGGCGGTCGTCCGGGAACCGGTCGAGGACGGGCTGCGCGGGGCCGAGCCGCCACGCACGGCGTGGGAGACCACGGCATGGGGAGCCTCCGTCGTGGCGCTCGGCGGCGCGCTCGTCGTGCTCGTCCGGCGGCGCCGTGCCCGGGCAGCGGCCGGACGCCGTTAGGCTCGGGGTCCGTGAAGACCCTCGTGATCGGCACCGGAGGCCGCGAGCACGCGCTCGCCCTCGCCCTGTCCCGCGACCCGCACGTCACCGAGGTGCACGCCGCCCCGGGCAACCCGGGCATCGCCGCGTTCGCCACGCTCCACCCGGTCGACCCGATGGACGGCGCCGCCGTGGCCGCCCTCGCCACCGAGCTGGGCGCCGACCTCGTCGTCGTCGGACCCGAGGCGCCGCTCGTCGCCGGCGTCGCCGACGCGGTCCGCGAGGCCGGCATCGCCTGCTTCGGCCCGAGCAAGGAGGCCGCGCAGCTGGAGGGCTCCAAGGCCTTCGCCAAGGACGTCATGGCCGCCGCGGGCGTCCCGACCGCCATGGCCCACGTGTGCACCACCCGCGAGCAGGTCGAGGCCGCGCTGGACGCGTTCGGCGCCCCGTACGTCGTCAAGGACGACGGGCTGGCCGCCGGCAAGGGCGTCGTCGTCACCGACGACCGCCAGGCCGCGCTGGACCACGCGCTCGCGTGCGACCGCGTCGTCATCGAGGAGTACCTCGACGGTCCCGAGGTCTCGCTGTTCGCGATCACCGACGGCGAGACCGTCCTGCCGCTGCAGCCCGCTCAGGACTTCAAGCGCGCGCTCGACGACGACGCCGGGCCCAACACCGGCGGCATGGGCGCGTACACGCCGCTGCCGTGGGCGCCGGACGACCTCGTCGAGGACGTGTGCCGCCGCGTGCTCGTGCCGACGGTCAAGGAGATGACCCGCCGCGGCACCCCGTTCCAGGGCCTGCTCTACGCCGGCCTCGCGCTCACCTCGCGCGGCACCCGCGTCGTGGAGTTCAACGCTCGCTTCGGCGACCCCGAGACCCAGGCGCTCATGGCGCTGCTGCAGACGCCGCTGTCGGCCCTGCTGCACGGCGCCGCCACCGGTGAGCTCGGCCGCGTCGGGCTGCCCCAGTGGCGCAGCGGGTCGGCCGTCACGATCGTCGTCGCGTCCGAGGGCTACCCGGAGTCGCCGCGTACCGGCGACGTCATCGAGGGCGTGGACGCCGCGAACGCGCTCGAGGGCGTCGACGTCATCCACGCCGGCACCGCGCTGGACGCCGAGGGCCGGCTCGTCACGGCGGGCGGACGCGTCCTCGCCGTCACCGCCTCGGGCGACGACCTGGCCCAGGCGCGCGAGCGGGCGTACGCGGGGGTGGACGCGCTGAGCATCCGCGGCGCCCACCACCGCGGCGACATCGCGCTGAAGGCCTCGCAGGACTGACCCGCGGCCCGCGCGCAGGAGTAGCGTCCGGGGCACGTCCCGTGGAGGCTCCCGTGCGCATCGTGTCCCGCGTCCTGACCGCCGTCGGGGTGCTCGTCCTGCTGGCGGGCCTCGTCGCGGTCCACGTCGACCGCCAGGTGCTGGACGCCGACCGGTTCGCCGGGCACGTCGACGACGTCCGCACCGACGCCGACGTGTCGCGGCTGCTCGGCGTGGAGATCAGCGACCGGGTCATCGAGGTCGACCCCGAGCTCGTCGCGCTGCGCCCCCTGCTGGAGTCGGTGGGCGACAGCCTCGTCTCGAGCCCGGCGCTGGCGCCCGTGGTGCGCGCCGCCGTCCGCCCGCTGCACGACGCGCTCGTCTCCGGCGGCGAGGGCGACCGGCTCGTCCTGCAGCTGGCCGACGTCGGGGCGCTCGTCGTGGCCGCGGTGACCACCGTCGCGCCGGACGTCGAGGCGACCCTGCCCGACGACCTGGACGTGCGGCTGGCCGAGATCGGGTCGGGGACGGTCACGGACCGGTTCGTCGCCCGCGCCCACCTGGTCGGCACGCTGTCGTGGTCGCTGCCGCTGCTGGGCCTCGCGCTCGTGCTCGCCGGCGCCTGGCTCGACGGGCGTCGCGGGCGCCGCCTCGTCGACGCCACCGGACAGGGGCTGCTGCTGGCCGGCGGCGGGCTGGCCGGGCTCGCGCTCACCGGCGGGTTCGCCGCGTCCGTGCTGGACACGACCACGCTCGACCGCGCGCTCCTGGCCGCGGCCTGGAACAGCCAGGACGCCAGCCTCTGGGCGCTCGTCGCGTTCGTGGCCGGGCTCGGGTACGTCGTCCGGGTCGCCGCCGCGATCGACGCCGACGCGGACCTGCGCGACGTGGGCCACCGCGTGCACCAGCTGGCCCTGGTGCGACGCGACCCGCAGGCCTACCTCGTCCGGGGCGCCGTGCTCGTCGGCGTGGCGGTGCTCGCCCTGGTGCGTCCGCTGGAGACCGTGCGGCTCGCCGTCGTGGCCCTGGCGTTCGTCGCGCTCGTGCACGGTCTGCGGCAGCTCGGCCACGGCCTCGCCCGCCGGCGCCCCGAGCCCGGACGCGTCGCCCAGTGGGTGCTCGCCCACGTGCGCGTGCCCCTGGCCGCGGGGCTCGCCGTCGCGCTGGTGGGCGTGGTCGTGGTGGTCGCGGTGTGGCCGCGCGAGGGCTCGATCACCAGCCTGGTCGGCGGCGGGGACGACGACGGCTGCAACGGGCACGTGGCGCTGTGCGACCGTCCCTACGACGAGGTCGCCCAGCCCGCCACGCACAACTCGATGTCGGCGGGCGACGAGCCGGGCTGGTTCCTCGCCGAGCAGCCGACCGGTGTCATGGGCCAGCTGCGCGACGGCATCCGGGTCCTCCTGGTCGACACCTGGTACGGCCGCGAGACCGACCGCGAGGGGGTCGTGGCCACCGCCGGGCGTGCGCGTGAGGAGGCGCTGCGCCAGGCGACCGAGACGTACGGCTCGGCGATCGTCGACAGCGCCCTGCGCGTGCGCGACGCGCTCGGCGCCGTGCCGCGCGGCCCCGAGCGCGTCTACCTGTGCCACGCGCTGTGCGAGCTCGGCGCGACCGAGCTCGGGCCGCTGCTGCGCGACGTCCGAGGGTGGATGGAGGACCACCCGCGCGAGGTCGTGACCCTGTTCGTCCAGGACGAGGTGACGCCCGACGACCTCGCCGCCCTGGTGGACGACGCCGGCCTGCTGCCGATGGTGCACACCCAGCGCGCGGGACAGCCGTGGCCGACGCTGGGCGAGATGGTCGACTCCGGCCGCCGGCTGGTCGTCCTGCAGGAGAACGTCGGTGGAGGCGACGCCCACCCGTGGATCCTGGACGGCTTCGCCTGGGTGCAGGACACCCCGTACGGCTTCCGCAGCGCCGACCAGATGAGCTGCGAGCCCAACCGGGGCCCCGCCGACGCGTCGCTGCTGCTGGTGAACCACTGGCTGAGCAACTACTCCTCCCGGGTCAGCGACGCCGAGCGCGTCAACGCCCGCGACGTGCTGCTGCCCCGCCTGCTGCGCTGCCGTGACGAGCGAGGGCTGCTGCCCGCCTACGTGGCCGTCGACAACTACGACCGCGGCGACCTGCTGGGGGTCGTGGACGTGCTGAACGGGCTCGACTAGCGGCGCTGTTGCCGCGCGGCGGGCCGGGTGCGAGAGACTAGGGCCCGTGACCACGCCGAACGTCCTCGCCTCCCGCTACGCCTCGCCCGAGCTCGCCGCCATCTGGTCGCCCGAGCACAAGGTCGTCCTGGAGCGCCGGCTCTGGATCGCGGTGCTCCGCGCCCAGCGCGACCTCGGCGTCGAGACGCCCGACGGCGTCATCGAGGCCTACGAGGCCGTCGTCGACCAGGTCGACCTCGGCTCGATCGCCGACCGCGAGCGGGTCACCCGCCACGACGTGAAGGCGCGCATCGAGGAGTTCGCCGCCCTCGCCGGCACCGAGCACATCCACAAGGGCATGACCTCGCGCGACCTCACCGAGAACGTCGAGCAGCTGCAGGTCCGCGCGTCGCTGGAGCTGCTGCGCGACCGTGGCGTCGCCGCGCTGGTGCGCCTCGGCCGCCTCGCCGCCGAGAACGCCGAGCTGGTCATGGCCGGCCGCAGCCACAACGTCGCCGCCCAGGCCACCACGCTGGGCAAGCGCTTCGCGACGGCCGCGGACGAGCTGATGATCGCGCTCGAGCGGCTGGAGAACCTGGTCGAGCGCTACCCGCTGCGCGGCATCAAGGGCCCGGTCGGCACCGGCCAGGACATGCTCGACCTGCTCGGCGGCGACGAGACCAAGCTGGTCGAGCTCGAGCGCCGGGTCGCCGAGCACCTGGGCTTCAGCCGGACGTTCACGTCCGTGGGCCAGATCTACCCGCGCTCGCTCGACCTGGACGCGATCACCGCGCTCGTCCAGCTCGTCGCGGCGCCGTCGAACGTCGCCACCACCATCCGGCTCATGGCCGGCAACGAGCTGGTCACCGAGGGCTTCAAGCCCGGCCAGGTCGGCTCGTCGGCCATGCCGCACAAGATGAACACGCGCTCCTGCGAGCGGGTCAACGGCCTGGCGGTCGTGCTGCGCGGCTACGCCTCGATGATCGGCGAGGTCGCCGGCGACCAGTGGAACGAGGGCGACGTCTCGGAGTCGGTCGTCCGCCGCGTGGCGCTGCCCGACGCGTTCTACGCCGCCGACGGCCTGTTCGAGACCTTCCTGACGGTGCTGGACGAGTTCGGGGTCTTCCCGGCCGTCGTCCAGCGCGAGCTCGACCGCTACCTGCCGTTCCTGTCGACGACCAAGGTGCTCATGTCGGCCGTCCGTGCGGGCGTCGGCCGCGAGCAGGCGCACGAGGCGATCAAGGAGCACGCGGTCTCGGTCGCGCTCGGCATGCGCGAGCAGGGCACCGCCGACAACGACCTGTTCGAGCGCCTGGGCTCCGACGAGCGGCTCGGGCTCACCGCGGACGACCTGCGCTCGCTCGTCGCCGAGCCGCTGTCGTTCACCGGTGCCGCCGTGTCGCAGGTGTCGCAGGTCGTCGCGCAGGTCGAGCAGTGGGCGGCCCGCCACCCGCAGGCGGCCGGCTACACGCCCGGCGCGATCCTCTAGACCAGCTCGGGTCCGGGCGCGGCGGGGACGCCGAGCTGGCCCAGCGCGTACGACTCCTTCACCACGCGCAGGTGGGTCCAGCTCTCGACCTCGTGCACCTGGGGGAGCGCGCGCAGCAGCTCCACGGCGTCCACGAGCTGCGCCGTCGACGAGCCGCGCATCGAGACGAGCAGGTCGAAGCGGCCGAGGGTCCGGGCCACGAAGGTCACGGTCGGCATCTCGGCCAGCGCCGCGACGACCTCACGCTGGTCGCCGTGCAGCCGCAGCCCCATGCCCATGGCGCTGCGCCCGTCGTGGCCGGTCGGGCGCACGAGCGCTCCGACGCGGACGACCTGGGCCTGCAGCATCCGCAGCACGCGGCGCCGCGCGCCCGCGGCCGAGATGCCCGCCAGCCCGGCGAGCTCGACGAACGACGCCCGCCCGTCGTCCTGCAGCGCCCGCAGCAGGGCGAGGTCGGTCGCGTCGACGGCGTGGTCGACGGCGCCGACCGGGCCGACCACGTCGCGCGCCACCTCCACGTAGACCAGCGTGTCGACGCCGTGGACGTGGTCGAGGGTGCGCAGCTGGGCGACCGCCTCGTCGACGGCCAGGGGCGACTCGGCGCGCAGCTCGGCCACGACGCCGTGCCGGCCGGTGGTGAGCGAGACGAAGGCGACGTCGTCGCGCTCGGCCACCGCGTCGGCGACCGGCGCCGCGGGCCCGTGCACCGCCAGCGCCACGTAGGCGAGCGACCCGCGGCCGAGCACGGCGGGGTGGACGACGCCGCGGACGACCACGCGTCCGGACCCGACGAGGCGCTGCACGCGGGCCGCGGCGGCCGAGCGCGACAGCCCCACCGCCCGGGCCACGTCGCCGTGCGTCAGGCGTCCGTCGGCCTCCAGCAGGGCCACGATCGCCTCGTCGAGCTCGTCCACGACCGCTCCTGCCCGTAGTTTTTTTCCGCCTGATCGTCCATGCACATCGGTCGTGCCGTGGCGTGGTCGAGACGTGATCGTACACGCACGTCCGGCCTGAGGCGACAGATCGTTCGTCAGGACCAGGCTGCGGCGAACGAACTGCTTGTCGGCGCCCTCGCGCCGTCCTTACAGTGACGCCGAGCACAGTCCGAGGCGAGGAGATCCGATGAGCACGCTGACCACCGAGGCCGTCCTGGCGGCGGCCGACCGGCTCGTCGCCGCCTTCGCCGCCACCGACACCGACGCGTACTTCGCCTGCTTCGCGCCGGACGCGACGTTCGCGTTCCACACCGAGCCCGCGCTGCTCGCCGACCGCGCCGCCTACGAGGCGACGTGGGCCGGCTGGCTGGCCGAGGGCTGGCGCGTCGAGGCGTGCACCAGCACGGACCGCCTGGTCCAGCTGCTCGGCGACGTCGCCGTCCTGACCCACGCGGTCGAGACGACGACGAGCTCCCCGGGGGGAAGCACCACCACGCGCGAGCGTGAGTCCATCGTGTTCGCCCTGGACGGTGACAGCGTCGTCGCCGTGCACGAGCACCTCTCGCCGGTCCCCGCCGGCCTCTGAAGGAGCCGACCATGTCCATCCCCACGACGACGCCCCCGAAGGCGACGGAGGTCGAGGTCCACGGCGTCGAGCCGATCCCCGACGCCGAGCGCACCGCCCGTCCGTTCGACCTGTTCCGGCTCGTGTTCGGCGGTGCGAACACGTTCGCCACGGTCGTGCTCGGCACCTTCCCGATCCTGTTCGGCCTGGGCTTCTGGGACGGCCTGCTGGCCACCGTCGCCGGCCTGCTGGCCGGCGCGCTGATCCTGGCCCCCATGGCCGTCTTCGGCCCGCGCACCGGCACCAACAACGCCGTCACGTCCTCGGCCCACCTGGGCGTGCACGGACGTGTCGTCGGCTCGTTCCTGTCGCTGCTGACCGCGTTCGCGTTCTTCTCGATCTCGGTCTGGAGCTCGGGCGACGCCCTCGTCGGCGGCGCCAACCGCGCCGTGGGCCTGCCGCAGAACGACGTCACGCTCGGCCTCGCCTACGGCGTCTTCGCCGTGCTGGTGCTGACCGTGTGCGTCTACGGCTTCCGGTTCATGCTGCTGATCAACAAGATCGCCGTCGTCGCCGCGACGCTCATGTTCGTCCTGGGCGCCTTCGCGTTCGCCGGCGCCTTCGACGCGGGCTACGCCGGGGCGCTGGAGCCGGGCACGCTCGGCTACTGGCCGGCGTTCGTCGGCGCGATGCTCGTGGTGATGTCGAACCCGGTGTCGTTCGGCGCCTTCCTGGGCGACTGGGCCCGCTACATCCCGCGCGAGACGCCCTCGTGGCAGGTCATGACCGCCGCGTTCGCCGCGCAGGTCGCCACGATCGTGCCGTTCCTGTTCGGCCTGGTCACCGCCACCATCGTGGCCACGCAGGCGCCGGACTTCCTGGCCGACAACAACTACGTCGGCGGCCTGCTCGAGGTCTCGCCCGGCTGGTACTTCCTGCCCGTGTGCCTCATCGCCCTCATCGGCGGCATGTCGACCGGCACGACCGCGCTCTACGGCACCGGCCTGGACTTCTCCAGCGTCTTCCCGCGGTTCAGCCGCGTGCAGGCGACGCTCTTCATCGGCACCATCGCGATCGCGTTCATCTTCGTCGGCCGCTTCGCCTTCGACGTCGTCACCAGCATCTCGATGTTCGCCACGCTCATCGTCACCTGCACCGCGCCGTGGATGGTCGTCATGATGATCGGCTGGTTCGTGCGCCGCGGCTGGTACGACTCGGACTCGCTGCAGGTCTTCAACCGCCGCCAGAGGGGCGGACGGTACTGGTACGGCCACGGCTGGAACTGGCGCGGCCTGGTCGGCTGGCTCGTGCCCGCCGCGCTCGCGCTGTCGTTCGTGAACCTGCCCGGCCAGTTCGTCGGTCCGCTCGGCGAGCTCGCCAACGGCGTCGACCTGTCCATCCCCATCGGCATCGGCCTGGCCGCCCTGCTCTACCCGGCGCTCCTGGTCGTCTTCCCCGAGCCGCGTGACGCGTACGGCCCGGAGGGCTCGCGCCTCGTCCCGACGGCCCCGGCCGCCGACCACCCGATCGTCGACGAGCGCACCGGCCGCCCGGCCGCCGCCGTCACCGCCTGACCCGGAAGGACCCCATGAGCACCATCGGACCGATCGACAGCTCGCTCACCCCGCGCTACGCCGGACCGGCGTCCTTCGCGCGGCTGCCGCGGCTGGACCAGGTCGAGCGGGCCGACATCGTCGTCGCCGGCATCCCGTTCGACACCGGCGTCTCGTACCGGCCGGGAGCCCGCTTCGGGCCCACCCACGTCCGCGAGGCCTCGCGCCTGCTGCGTCCGTACCACCCGGCGCTGGACGTCTCGCCGTTCGACGTGGCCCAGGTGGCGGACGCCGGCGACGTGGCGGTCAACCCGTTCTCCATCGACGAGGCGGTCGACACCATCCAGGCCGCCGCGCTCGACCTGACCGCGGACGGCCGCAGCCTGGTCACCATCGGTGGCGACCACACGATCTCGCTGCCGCTGCTGCGGGCCGCCGCCGAGCGGCACGGTCCGGTGGCGCTCGTGCACTTCGACGCCCACCTGGACACCTGGGACACCTACTTCGGCGCCGAGTACACGCACGGCACGCCGTTCCGCCGCGCGGTGGAGGAGGGCATCCTCGACACCGAGGCGCTCAGCCACGTCGGCACCCGCGGACCGCTCTACGGCAAGAAGGACCTCGAGGACGACCGCCGCTTCGGCTTCGGCATCGTGACGTCCGCCGACGTCTACCACCAGGGCGTCGTCGAGGTCGTCGACCGGTTGCGCCAGCGACTCGGCGACCGCCCGGTCTACGTCTCGATCGACATCGACGTGCTCGACCCGGCCCACGCGCCCGGCACCGGCACCCCCGAGGCGGGCGGCATGACCAGCCGCGAGCTGCTCGAGATCCTGCGGGGATTCCGGGGCCTGAACGTCGTCGGCGCGGACGTCGTGGAGGTCGCCCCGGCCTACGACCACGCCGACATCACCGGTGTCGCGGCCTCGCACGTGGCGTACGACCTGGTGTCCCTGCTGGCGCTGAGGCACGAGGCTGGTGCAGGCTCGTCGCACCAGACCAAGGAGGCGTGATGAGCACGATCTACGCGGTGACCGACCCCGCCACGGGTGAGGTCGTCCAGGAGTACCCCACGGCGACGGCGCAGGACGTCGAGCAGGCGGTGGCGTCCGCGCACGAGGCGGCGTCCCGGTGGGGTCGCACGACCACGGTGGCCGAGCGCGCGGCGCTCGTCCGGCGGGTCGGCGAGCTGCACACCGAGCGGCGCGACGAGCTCGCGGCGATCATCGTCCGCGAGATGGGCAAGCCGCTCGAGGACGCCCTCGGCGAGGTCGACTTCAGCGCCGAGATCCACGCGTTCTACGCCGACAACGCCGAGCGCCTGCTGGCCGACGAGCCGGTCGAGCTGCTCGGCGGCGACGGCTCGGCGCTGGTGCGCCGCAGCCCGGTCGGCGTGCTGCTCGGGATCATGCCGTGGAACTTCCCGTACTACCAGGTCGCCCGCTTCGCGGCGCCGAACCTGGCCACGGGCAACACGGTCGTGCTGAAGCACGCCCCGCAGTGCCCGGAGTCGGCCGCCGCCATCGAGCAGATGTACCGCGACGCCGGCTTCCCCGAGGGCGCCTACGTGAACGTCTACGCCACCAACGAGCAGGTCGCCGACATCATCGCCGACCCGCGCGTGGCGGGCGTCTCGCTCACCGGCTCCGAGCGGGCGGGCGCGGCGGTCGCCGAGATCGCCGGACGCCACCTCAAGAAGGTCGTGCTCGAGCTGGGCGGCTCCGACCCGTTCATCGTCCTGGGCGCGAGCGACCTGGACGAGACGGTCGAGGCGGCCGTCGCGGCCCGCCTGGACAACACCGGGCAGGCCTGCAACGCCGGCAAGCGGTTCATCGTGGCCGCCGACCTCTACGACGACTTCGTCGAGAAGTTCACCGCCGGCATCCTGGCGTCGGCCGACGGGCTCGCCCCGCTGTCCTCGGAGCAGGCGGCGGCGAACCTCGAGCAGCAGGTCCAGCGGGCCGTCGAGCAGGGCGCGGAGCTCACGAGCGCCGGCGAGCGACGCGGCGCGCACTTCCCGCCCGGCGTCCTGACCGGCGTGAAGCCCGGCGACGACGTCTTCCACCAGGAGCTGTTCGGCCCCGTCGCGATGGTCTTCAAGGCCGCCGACGAGGACGAGGCGGTCGCCCTGGCCAACGACACGCCCTACGGCCTGGGCTCGTACGTCTTCACCGACGACGCCGACCAGGCCGCTCGCGTGGCCGACCGCCTGGAGACCGGCATGGTCTTCGTCAACGGCGTCGGCGCCGAGGGTGCGGAGCTGCCGTTCGGCGGCGTGAAGCGCTCCGGCTTCGGCCGCGAGCTCGGCCGCTTCGGCATGGACGAGTTCGTCAACAAGAAGCTCATCCGCACCGTGCGCTGAGCCCTCAGACCGGCGGCCCGCCCCGTCCCCCCGATCGGGGGCGGGCTGCCTTCCACGCCGGCGGCCGGCCCAGGTTCCCCCGAGCCCGGGCCGGCCGCCTCGTGCGTCGGCCCCCTCCTCGCTGGGCGTGACGTTGTTGCGGCGACACGCCGAGGGACGCCACCACAACGTCACGCCCAGCGTGGGCGGGACGGGCGAGACGGCGGTGGGTCCCCGGCCCGGCCCCACTAGGCTGCTGCCGTGCCCCTCGACATCCCCGGCGCCACCCACCTGCACTCGGGCAAGGTGCGCGACCTGTACGAGCTCGCCGACGGCAACCTGCTGATGGTCGCCTCGGACCGCATCTCGGCCTACGACTTCTCGCTGGAGCCCGGCATCCCCGACAAGGGCGAGATCCTCACCCGCATGTCGCTGTGGTGGTTCGACCAGCTGGCCGACCTGGTGCCCAACCACGTCGTCTCCACCGAGGTGCCTGAGCAGGTCCGCGGCCGCGCGCTCGTCGTCGAGAAGCTCGACATGTTCCCGGTCGAGTGCGTCGTGCGTGGCTACCTGACCGGGTCGGGCCTGGCCGACTACCGGGCCACCGGCGAGGTGTGCGGCGTCCGGCTGCCCGCCGGCCTGGTCGACGGCGACCGCCTGCCCGAGCCGATCTTCACGCCGGCCACGAAGGCCGCGATCGGCGAGCACGACGAGAACGTCTCGTTCGAGGACGTCGTGGGCACCATCGGTCGCGAGCACGCCGAGCGCCTGCGCGAGCTCAGCCTGGCCGTGTACGCCCGGGCCGAGTCCGTCGCCCGCGAGCGCGGCATCGTCCTGGCCGACACCAAGCTCGAGCTCGGCCGCCGCGCCGACGGCACCGTCGTGCTGGGCGACGAGGTGCTGACGCCGGACTCCTCGCGCTTCTGGCCGGCCGACTCGTACGCGCCCGGACGCGCGCAGGCCTCGTTCGACAAGCAGTACGTCCGCGACTGGCTCACGCAGGAGAGCGGCTGGGACCGGCACGGCGACCAGGCGCCGCCGCGGCTGCCCGACGACGTCGTCGAGCGCACGCGGGCCCGCTACGTCCAGGCGTACGAGCAGCTCACGGGCCGGACGTTCTGACGCCCCCGTCAGGGGTGTGGCCCCCGCCACTAGAGTGAGTGCGACGACGGTCACACTCACCTGAGGGAGCACCATCCATGACCAACCTGGCGACCCTGCTCGACGATGCCACCGCGAGCTACCCCGACCGCACCGCGATCGTCTTCGGCGACACGACCCTGAGCTATCCCCAGGTGAACGGCGCGGCCAACCAGGTCGCCAACCTGCTGGTCTCGCGCGGCATCAAGCCCGGTGACAAGGTCGCCCTCTCGTGCCCGAACCTGCCGTACTTCACGATCATCTACTTCGGCATCCTCAAGGCCGGCGCGACGGTCGTCCCGCTCAACATCCTGCTCAAGGGCCGCGAGGTCGCCTACCACCTGGCCGACTCCGACGCGAAGGCCTACTTCGCCTTCGAGGGCACCCCGGACCTGGCGATCGGCGACGAGGCGTGGGCCGGCTTCGAGCAGGCCGAGAGCTGCACCGAGTTCTTCCTGATCAAGCTCGACTCGGCCGCCCCCGCGCCGCTCGAGGGCCCCGAGCACTACGCCCCGCTCGTGAACGAGCAGCCGCCGACGTTCGAGACCGTCGAGCGCGACGACGACGACACCGCCGTCATCCTCTACACGTCCGGCACCACCGGTCAGCCCAAGGGCGCCGAGCTGCGCCACCGCAACATGCGCGCGAACGCCACCTCCGGCGCGGAGCTGTTCAACGCCGACGCGTCGCAGCCCGACACCTACCTGTGCGTGCTGCCGCTGTTCCACTCCTTCGGCCAGACCGTCATCCAGAACGGCTCGATGGCCTACGGCGGCACCGTCGTCATGCTGCCGCGGTTCGAGGCGGCGCCGGCGATCGGTCTCATGCTGCGCGAGAAGGTCACCTTCTTCGCCGGCGTCCCGACGATGTACTGGGGCCTGCTGACGGCGCTGGACGACACCGTCGACGTGGAGTCGCTGGCCAAGAACCTGCGCGTCGCGGTGGCCGGCGGCGCCGCGCTGCCCAAGGAGATCCACCACCAGTTCCGCGAGCGCTTCGGCGTGACGATCCTGGAGGGCTACGGCCTGTCCGAGACGTCGCCGGTGGCCTCGTTCTCGCGCTACGGCGAGGAGCCGCGCGTGGGCTCGATCGGCGTCCCGATCCCCGGCGTCGAGATGAAGCTGATCAACCCCGACTGGTCCGACGTCGCGGACGACCCGGACGCCGTGGGCGAGATCGCGATCAAGGGCCACAACGTCATGAAGGGCTACTACAACCGCCCCGAGGCGACGGCCGAGGCCATCCAGGACGGCTGGTTCCGCAGCGGCGATTTGGCCAAGAAGGACGCCGACGGCTTCTACTACATCGTCGACCGCTCCAAGGACATGATCATCCGCGGAGGCTTCAACGTGTACCCGCGCGAGATCGAGGAGGTGCTGATGACGCACCCGGCGGTCTCGCTGTGCGCGGTCATCGGCGTCCCGCACGAGTCGCACGGCGAGGAGATCAAGGCGTTCGTGGTGCCCACGCCCGGCACCGAGGTCGACCCCGACGAGATCGTCGCCTGGAGCAAGGAGCAGCTGGCCGCGTACAAGTACCCGCGCGTCGTCCAGGTCGTGGACTCCCTGCCCATGACGTCCACGGGCAAGATCCTCAAGCGCGAGCTGTCCTGACCCACGGCGTCGGGCCCGGGGCGCGTCCTGGGTACGATGAGGGTGCTGCCCCCTCGTCTTCCTAGGAGCGCCCCGTGGCCCGTGTGATCGTCGACGTGATGCCCAAGCCCGAGATCCTCGACCCGCAGGGCAAGGCCGTGCACGGCGCGCTGCCGCGCCTGGGCTTCACCGGGGTCACCGACGTCCGCCAGGGCAAGCGGTTCGAGCTCGAGGTCGCGCAGGCCGACGAGGCCACGCTGGCCGAGGTCGAGCGCATCGCCGGCACCCTGCTGAGCAACCCGGTCATCGAGGACTACACCGTCCGGGTCGAGGTGGACGCGTGAAGATCGGCGTCGTCACCTTCCCGGGCTCGCTCGACGACGTCGACGCCCAGCGCGCCGTCCGCCTCGCCGGGGCCGAGCCGGTCGCGCTGTGGCACGGCGACCACGACCTCAAGGGCGTCGACGCGGTCATCCTGCCCGGCGGCTTCAGCTACGGCGACTACCTGCGCTGCGGTGCCATCGCCCGCTTCGCCCCGGTGATGACCGAGGTAGTCGAGGGCGCGAACAAGGGCATGCCGGTGCTCGGCATCTGCAACGGCTTCCAGATCCTGTGCGAGTCGCACCTGCTGCCCGGCGCGCTGATCCGCAACGACCACCGCACGTTCGTCTGCCGCGACCAGGAGCTCGTCGTCGAGAACGCCGGCACCGCGTGGACCCGGGCGTACGAGCAGGGCCAGCAGATCACCGTGCCGCTGAAGAACGGCGAGGGCGGCTTCGTGGCCGACGCCGAGACGCTCGACCGGCTCGAGGGCGAGGGACGCGTCGTCGTCCGCTACGTCGGCGCCAACCCCAACGGCTCGCTGCGCGACATCGCCGGCGTCACCAACGAGCGCGGCAACGTGGTCGGCCTCATGCCGCACCCCGAGCACGCGGTCGAGGACCTCTGCGGTCCGGGCACGGACGGGCTGGGCTTCTTCGCCTCCGCCGTCCAGGCCCTCGCCGCCGTCTGACCCACCGACGCGACGACGCCGCCGGCCGCCACCTCTCGGGTGGCGGCCGGCGGCGTCGTCCGTGGTGCCGGGCTCAGGCGTCGGCGGCCGTCCCGCGCGGCAGCGTCGCCACCGCCGCCACCGCGAAGACGCCGACCAGCGCGAAGAAGTAGAAGCCCCACGGGTGGCCCCAGCCGGCAGCCACGAGCGCGCCGGTGATCGTCGGGCCGACGATCGAGCCGATGCGTCCGATGCCGGACGCCGAGCCGAGTGCCGTGCCGCGGATGTCGGCGGGGAAGAAGTTCGTGACGTAGGCGTAGACGAGCACCTGGGCCGAGAACACGAACACGCCGGTGAAGAAGACCACGACGCTCAGCACGAGGTCGCTGTCCATCTTGATGCTGAGCAGCGCGAGCATCACGGCGGCGACGGCGAACCAGACGAGCGCGGTCCACTTGATGCCGCGGCGGTCGGCGACGAAGCCGCCCACGACCAGGCCGACGATGCCGCCGGCGTTGAGGATCAGCAGCTGGGTGACCGCCTCGGGCACCGCGTAGCCGGCCGAGCGCATGAGCTGGGGCAGCCACGTGTTGAGCCCGTAGACGAGCAGCAGGCCCATGAACGAGGCGACCCAGACGCCGATGCACGCGCGCAGCAGGGTCGGCTTCAGCAGGTCGGTGTACGGCACCTTCTTGCGCTCGGCGCCGCCCGCGGCGGCCAGGAACGCCTCGGACTCGGGCAGCTTGAACCACTGGAGGACCGCGATGGCCAGACCGACGGCGCCGAGCACGTAGAACAGCCACTGCCAGTGGCTGGCGAACTGCAGCGCCAGCAGGGACGTGATGACGGCGCCGGTGTGGTAGCCGGTCATGGTGAGCGTGCTGGCCCGGGCGCGCTGGCGCGCCGGCAGGCTCTCGGCCATCAGCGTGAGCGACACCGGCATGCAGGCGCCCAGGCCGAGGCCGGCGATGAACCGCAGCGCGGCGAACATGGCGATGGAGTCGGCCCACGGCACGGCGATGGTGAACAGCGAGAACAGCACGACCGAGCCGATGAGCAGCTTGCGGCGGCCGAACCGGTCGCTCAGCGGCCCGACCGAGATGGCGCCGATGGCCACGCCGACCAGCGACAGCGTCGCGACGGTCGTCGCGTCGCCGGCGGTGAAGCCCAGGTGCTTGGTGTCGAGCAGGGTCGGGATGATCGCGCCCAGCACGACGAGGTCGTAGCCCTCGAGCATGACGGTGATCCAGCACAGCGCGACGGTCCAGGGGTCGACGCGTCGGGCTGGGCTCGTGCCGTCGGGTGCGAGCGCCTCGGGACGGGTTCCGGGTGCCATGTGGTGCCTCCGTGGTGGGGGAGGGGACGAATCCCCTCGCTGGCGGTGGGTCAGGAGCTGGGGGTGGTGAGGACGGTGTCGACCTGCACGAGGCGTGGGCCGTCGTGCGGCGTCGCGAGCACGGTGCGCAGCTCCTCGAGCGAGCCGGCGTGCACGGCGGGGACGCCGTAGCCCTCGGCGATGCGGGTGAAGTCGAGCCCGGGCACGTCCAGGCCGGGGGCGTCCGGGACGCCGAGCAGGTCGCCGAACCAGCGCAGCGCGCCGTACGTGCCGTTGCGCAGCAGCACGATGGTGAGCGGCACGCGGTGCTGGGCGGCGGTCCACAGCGCGGTGATGCCGTAGTTGGCCGAGCCGTCGCCGATGACGCCGACGACCGGGCGGCCGGGCTGGCCGAGCGCGACGCCGACCGCGGCGGGCAGGCCGTAGCCGAGGCCGCCGGCGGCGGGGAAGTAGTACGAGCCGGGGCGGCGCAGGTCCATCTGGCGCCACCACGAGCCGGTGGTCGACGTCGACTCCACGACGTACGAGGTGTCGTCGGGCTGGGTGTCGCGCAGGGCCGCGAAGACCTCCTCGGGGTGCAGCCGTCCGCCCTCGCCCGGGCGGGGCGCCGGGGGCGGCGTCGGCTCGAAGGTCGCGCAGGCCGGACGGTCGAAAGCCTTCGCGAGCAGGTCGAGCGCGGACGCCGGGTCGGCCACGAGCGTCTCGCCGACGGGGGCCCGCGCCGCGGCGGCGGCGTCGTCGGTGACGTGGACGAGGCGCGCGCCCTCGGGGAGGTAGGGACCCGGCTGGTGCTCGTGGTACCGGAAGACCGGGGCGCCGACGACCAGGACGGTGTCGTGGCCGGCGAGGGCGTCCGACACGGCGGAGATGCCGGCGGGCAGCACGCCGCGGAAGAGCGGGTGGCGGTTCGGGAACGGCAGCCGGAACTGCGACGGGGCGGCCCAGACCGTCGCACCCAGCCGCTCGGCCACGTCGACCGCACGGTCGAACAGGCCCTGGGTGTCGACGTCGCCGCCCAGCACGATCGCCGGGCTGGTCGCCGACGTGAGCCGCTCGACCAGCCAGCGTCCCTGCGCGTCGTCGAGCCCCCCGGCCCGGCGGACGGTGCGGTCCAGCACGCCGGCGACGGCGTCGCCGACCGGCACGGTCCAGTCGTCGTAGGGCACCGACACGTAGGTCGGGCGCTTCTGCAGCGTGGCCTCGAACAGGGCCTGCGCCATGGCCCGCGGGACGTCCTCGGCGCACGCCGGCTCGGTCGCGAACCCGACGAGCGGACGCATGAGGGCCGTGGCGTCGACGTTGGCCAGGTTCGCCTCGACGCCGATGGCCGAGCGCACCTGCTGCCCGGCCATGACCACGAGCGGCGTCCGGGCGGCCACCGCGTTGGTGAGCGCTCCCATGCCGTTGCCCGAGCCGGACGCCGCGTGCAGGTTCACCAGCACCGGACGTCCGGTCGCCTGCGCGTAGCCGTCGGCCATGGAGACGACCGCGCCCTCGTGCAGGCCCAGCACGTAGCGGAAGCCGTCGGGCAGGTCGGCCAGGAACGGCAGCTCGTTCGATCCCGGGTTGCCGAAGATCGTGGTCATCTCGTGGCGCTGCAGCAGCTGGTGGACGGTGTCGCGGACGGTGGGCACGGGGCTCCTCGGTCGGGGTGGACGTGACCCGCGTCACGCTAGGCGTCCGACCCAGCCCCTGACCAATAGATGTTCCGCGCAGCCGACATAGAGTCCGTCTATGAAGGAGTTCGACCTCAACCTCGCCCGCGTCTTCGTGCTGCTGTACGAGACGGGCAGCGTGACGGTCACCGCGGACGCGCTCCGGGTGACCCAGCCGACGGTCAGCTACAGCCTGGGCCGTCTGCGCCGGCACTTCGACGACCAGCTGTTCCGGCGCACCGGACGCGGCCTCGTGCCGACCGCCACGGCCCAGCGGATGTACGAGCCGCTGCACCGCGCCGTCGGCGAGATCGACGGCGTGCTGAGCCAGGCCGGGGGGTTCGACCCGGCGCGCACCCCGGCCCGGTTCTCGATCGCCCTGTCGGACCTGGGGGAGGTGACGCTGCTGCCGCGCCTGGTGGCGGCCGCGCGCGAGGCGGCGCCGACCGTCTCGTTCACGGTGCGCCCGCTCGACGTGGACGACGTGGAGCGCCAGCTGGCCCGCGGCGAGGTGGACGCGTTCGTCGCCACGCCGGTGATGACGTCGCACCGCACCGTGCGCATCCCGCTGTTCCGCGAGCGCTACGTGGCGATGGTCGAGCAGGACCATCCGCGGGTCGGCCCCGGGGCGGTGGCGCTGGAGCGCCTCGGCGAGGAGCGCCACGCGATCGTCGTGGGCCCCAGCGGGCACGCGGCACCGCGCGAGCTGCTGGCGCAGCACGACCTGCTCGACCGCGTGGCGGTCGAGGTCAGTCGCTTCTCGGCGCTGCCGTACCTGCTGGAGTCGACCGACCTGGTCGCGATCCTGCCCGAGTACGTCGCGGAGGTGTTCGCGGCGTCGCACCGGCTGCGGACCGTGCCGCTGCCGTTCGAGACCGAGCCGATGGAGGTCGCGGCCTACGCGCGGCACGAGGCGTCGCGCACGCCGGCCCAGCGCTGGCTGGTCTCGTTCCTGGTCGACGTGCTGGGCGAGCAGGTCTCGCCCGCCCAGCTGCCGGTGGCACCGTCGTCGTAGCCGTCAGCCGTGCGACGGCGCGACGTCGAACAGCAGCCCGTCGGGGTCGGCCAGCGTGATCCACCAGAAGGAGTCGTCGCCGTGCCGGCCCTGGCGGGTGGCGCCCAGGCCCTCGAGCCGCTGGGCCTCGGCCTCGGGGTCGGCGGCGCTGAAGTCGTAGTGCAGGCGGTTCTTGCCCGGCGTGGGCTCGTCGACCTGCTGGAAGCCCAGCATCGTGCCGCCGGGCAGGGAGAGGGCGGCGAAGCCGTCCATCTCGTGGGCGATCTCGGCGCCGATCGCCTCGGCCCACCAGCGGGCGGAGGCGAGCGGGTCGGTCGAGTCGGTCGTGACCATGGCGAGTGAGAGGTTCATGGACCGACGGTAGGACCGACCTCCGACAACGACCAGGGGTCTAGGGGAGCAGGGTGGCCAGCTCGCGGGCGGCCTCGACGACGTCCGGTGCCGCCCGGCGCGCGGAGGCCTCGTCGAACAGCGACAGCCCGATGGCCGCGGACGGCGTGGTGCGTCCGCGCGGGACGCCGACGGACACGCCCACCGTGCTCGGCACGACCTCGCCGGCGGAGATGGCGTAGCCGTCGCGGCGGGCCTGCGCGACCTCCGGACGCTCGCCGTCGAGCACCGGCTCGGTGGCCAGGATGGCCATGGCCGCCGAGCCGCGGGGCATCTCGATCGACTGGCCCGGCCGGAAGGCGATGTGCATGGGCGCGCGGCGCGGCTCCACGACGAGCAGCACGCGCGCCTGGCTCGCGGACTCGCGGACGACGAGGTGGGCGGTGGCCTGCGTGGTCTCGGCCAGCCGCTCCAGCACCGGCAGGGCCACGGCCCGCAGCCCGTGCTCGACGGACTCGGCCAGCGACACCAGCCCGGTGCTGAGCCGCACGCGCTTGTGCTCGTCGCGCCGGACGAGCTGGTGCGCCTCGAGCGTGCGGAGCAGGCGGTGCGCGACGGTGCGGTGCACCCCGACGGCGTCCGCCACCTCGGTGACGGTGAGCCCCTCCGGGCGCCGCGCGAGCTCCTCGAGGATCACCAGGCCGTGGTGCAGCGTCTTCGACATCCCGGCGTCCAGCTCCACGCCGGTCAATCTAGGGAACTGAGCCATGACCCGTCACCTCCTGTGACCCGTGTCGCACCCCGGTGTTGACGGTGTGACGCGGCCCACGTAATGTGTGCGTTTGTCGCACGGTGCGTGCGATTACCGCACAGAAGGAGCCTAGCGCATGAGCTCGATGGTTGACCCGCACGTCGCGACCGCCGTCCACGCCCTCTACGCCCGGCAGAGCCACCTCATCGACGGCGGCGACGCCGCCGGCTGGGCGGGCACCTTCACCGCCGACGGCGTCTTCGCCTCCCCGAGCTACCCCGCTCCGGTCGAGGGCGCCGACGCGCTCACCGCGTTCGCCGAGCGGTTCGCCGAGGCCGGCCGCACGAGCGGCGACGTGCAGCGTCACGTCGTCACCACCGTCGACGTCGTCGAGACCGGCGAGGACGCGCTCGGCGTGCGCGCCTACCTGCAGATCGTCGGCACCCGCCCGGGGGAGGACGCCCGGCTCGTCCGCCTCACCACGCTGCACGACCGGCTTGTGCGCGACGGCGACGGCTGGCTCGTCGCCCGCCGTGACGTCGTGCGCGACCACGCCTGACCCACCGACCCTGCGCCGCCACCACCGCCGGCGCGCCACCCCGCCTGGAGGAGAGCACCCCATGACGACCGTCGACGAGAACCCCGGCCGCACCAACACCGCCACCATCCGCGCCATCTACCCCGAGATGCCCGGCAAGGTCGCCGTCGTGACCGGCGCGGCCCGCGGCATGGGCGCCCAGTTCGCGAAGGGCCTGGCGGCGCGCGGCGTGCACGTGGTCGGTGGCGACATCGACGACGTGGCCATGAAGGCGACCGCCGAGCGGATCAACGCCGAGCTGGCCACCGACGCGCTCGTCGAGCAGCCCGGCCGCGTCACCGGCGCCCGCGTGGACGTCACGGTCGCCGCCGACCACGAGGCGCTCGCCCAGGTCGCGCTGGCCGAGCACGGCCGTCTCGACTACTGGGTCAACAACGCCGGCATCTTCCCCTTCGCGCTGGCCGAGGAGATCAGCCCCGAGCAGATCTCCACGACGCTCGACGTCAACGTCGAGGGCGTCCTGTTCGGCGCCCAGGCGGCGGCCCGTCACCTGGGCGAGGGCGGCGCGATCGTGAACATGTCGTCGGTCTCCGCGCTGCGCGTGCGCCGCGGGCGCGGTGCGTACTGTGCCTCCAAGGCCGCGGTGCACCACCTCACCGAGTCGCTGGCCTTCGAGCTCGGCGACAAGGGCATCCGGGTCAACCAGATCGCCCCGGGCTTCATCGACACCGAGATGACGCAGTGGATCAAGGGCGACCCCGAGGCCCTGGCCAAGGCGCTCGACAACGTCCCGCTGCACCGCTTCGGCGCCCCCGAGGAGGTGCTGGGCGCGATGCTGTTCCTGCTCTCGGACGCCGCGCGCTACGTCACCGGCAACTCCATCTCGGTCGACGGCGGCTCGCGCCATGTCTGAGTCCTACCCGGACGTCGTCCTGGTCACCGGCGCCGCCGGCGGCATGGGCGCCAACCACGCCCGCGCGCTGGCCGCGGCCGGCACGCACGTGGCCGTGGCCGACGTGGCGGACGCGTCGGAGGTCGTCGACGCGATCGTCGCCGCCGGCGGCACCGCGTCCGCGCACGCGCTCGACGTCACCGACGCCGCCGCCTGGGCCCGCGTGGTCGACGAGGTGCGCGCCGCGCACGGCGAGATCGGGGGCCTGGTCAACAACGCCGGCATCTCGCGCCGGCTCGGCTTCCTCGACACCCCGGACGACGTCTGGGAGCTGACGATGCGGATCAACCTGTTCGGCCCGTTCTACGGCATGAAGGCCGTGGCGGAGTCGATGCGGGCGAGCGGGGGCGGCTCGATCGTCAACATCTCGTCCATCTCGGGGCAGATCGGCTACTTCTCGCCGGCGTACTCGTCGAGCAAGTGGGGCCTGACCGGCCTGTCGAAGGCCGCCGCCGGCAACTTCGCCGCGTGGGGCATCCGGGTCAACTCCGTGCACCCCGGCCTGGTCGGCACGGCGCTGCTCGAGGGGTCGGACGGCTTCGTCCGGGCGGCCGTCGACTCCGTCCCGATGGGGCGCATGGCCACGGTCGACGAGGTCACCGACGCCGTGCTGTTCCTGCTGTCGGACCGGTCCACCTACATGACGGGCAGCGAGGTCACGGTCGACGGCGGCCTGGTCTCCAACGGCCTGTACCACCGCATCGTCCACGAGTCGGGAGGAAGCCTGTGAGCACCGAGGAGGACGTCGTCGACGTCGTCGTGGTCGGAGGAGGCGGCGCCGGACTGGCCGCCGCGGTCTCGGCCGCCGAGCAGGGCGCCAGCGTGCTGCTGTTCGAGTCACAGAAGGAGCTGGGCGGCTCGACGCAGCTGTCCGCCGGCCTGTTCACCGCCGCCGGCACGTCCGTGCAGCGCGGGCTCGGGGTCGAGGACTCGGCCGAGAAGTTCTTCCAGCACTACATGGACCTCAACCAGTGGCTGCTCGAGCCGGGCCTGGTCAAGGCGTTCTGCGACAACGCGGGTCCGACGCTGGAGTGGCTCATCGAGCTCGGCGTCGAGGTGCCGGCCGTCGTGTCGGCCAGCGCCCACGAGCCCGGCCTGTGCCGGGCCGGTGTCGAGGACGTCTGGCGCGGCCACGTGCCCAAGGACCAGGGCTACGGCCTGGTGCAGACGCTCGACGCGGCGCGCAAGCGGCACGGCGTCGAGGCGGTGCTCAACTCGCGCGTGCAGCGCCTGCTCGTCGAGGCCGGCCAGGTGCGCGGCGTCGTGGTGGACGACATCGAGGTGCGCGCGCACGCGGTCGTCGTCGCGTCCGGCGGCTTCGCCCAGAACCCCGCCCTGCTCGAGCAGCTCTACCCGACGGTGCTCGAGGCGGGCGACGACCTGTTCGTCGTCGCCGCCGAGGGCTCGCAGGGCGACCACCTCGCGTTCGGCGAGCAGGTCGATGCGGCCGTCGTCGGCCACGACTGGGGCCTGCTCATGCCGACGGTCTACTTCCAGCGCCTGCACCACTGGCAGTCCGGCTTCCCGCCGCGCTCGCGCGTCCACGTCAACCCGCAGGGGCGGCGCTTCATGGACGAGGACGCCTCGTACGCGGTGTCCGGCGGCCTGATCGACCTGCAGGGCGGCCCGTGCCACGTCGTGTTCGACGAGAAGGCGCGCCTGGGCCTGCCGGCCGGCTACGCGCACTGGGACGCCGAGCACGTCCTCGCCGAGGCCGAGGCCGGACGCACCCTGCGCGCCGACACGCTCGAGGAGCTCGCCGGGCTCATGGGCGTCCCGGCCGACGCGCTCGTCGCGACGGTCGAGCGCTGGAACACGCAGCTTCCGCAGGGGGAGGACCCCGACTTCCTGCGGCACGTCTCGCTGGCCGCCAAGGGCAGCAGCGAGCCCCCTGCCCCCATCGCGGACGGGCCGTTCTACGCGGCCCGCATCCTGCCTGCCGAGCTGGTGTGCACCCACGCCGGCCTGCAGATCGATGGCTCGGCCGCCGTGGTCGACCGGGTCGGTGACACCGTCCCCGGTCTCTTCGCGGCCGGAGAGGCGGGCGCCGGGATCCTCGGCGCCCGGTACGTCGGCGGCGGCAACGCCGTCGCCAACGCCCTGACCATGGGCCGCATCGCCGGTCTCGGAGCGGCCCGTGCGGCCGCCACCAGGACCACCCCCACCGTGTGAACGGTGAGCGCGGGACGATCTTGTCCAGAGCCCGGCCCGCGCCCACCCCCGACTAGGAGACTCTCATGGGAGCACCTGACCGCGACACCGTGTCGCAGGCCGAAGGCCAGGCGATCGTGCGCAAGATCTCTGTGCGCATCATCCCGATCGTCATGCTGCTGTACATCTTCAACTACATGGATCGCACCAACATCAGCTACGCCCAGCTGACGATGGGCGAGGAGCTGGGCATCACCACGGCCGCGTTCGGCCTGGCGTCGTCCATCTTCTTCCTCGCGTACGTGGTCTTCGAGGTCCCCTCGAACATGGCGCTCAAGAAGTTCGGCGCGCGCGTCTGGCTGGCGCGCATCGCCATCTCCTGGGGCCTGGTCACGGTCCTCATGGGCTTCGTGCAGAGCCTCAACCAGCTCTACGGCGTGCGCATCCTGCTCGGCATCGCCGAGGCCGGCCTCTACCCGGGCCTGCTGCTGTACCTGACGCTGTGGTTCCGCCAGGCCGACCGGGGTCGCGCCATCGCGATGATGGCGATGGCCCAGCCGATCGCCATGATCGTGGGCTCGTTCACCGGCGGCCTGATCCTCGACCACGTCTCGTGGTTCGACCTGAGCGGCTGGCGCTGGGTGTTCATCCTGCAGGGCGCCCCCACGATCCTGCTCGGTGTCGCGGTGCTGTTCCTGCTGCCCTCGCTGCCCAAGGACGCGAAGTGGCTCAGCAAGCGCGAGGCCGACTGGGTCGACAGCTCGATCAAGGCCGAGTACGACGAGCCCGAGGACGCCGACGGCTGGCGCGAGCTGCTCAAGGCGGTCAAGAACCCGCGCGTGCTGCACCTGGCGGTCGCGAACTTCTTCGCCGCGTGCGGCCTGTACGGCTACACGTTCTTCGTCCCGCAGATCATCAAGCAGATGAACCCGGAGTACTCGTCGACCAACATCGGCTTCCTGGGCGCGCTGCCGTTCATCGTGGGTGCGATCGGCATGTTCCTCATCGCCCGGCACAGCGACCGCACCGGCGAGCGCCGGTTCCACACGATGGGCGCGCTGTCGCTGGCCGCGGTCGGCCTGCTGGGCACGATCCTGACGGTCGACACCGCGCAGGTGGCGCTGATCTTCCTGTCGATGACCGCCATCGGCGTGCTGGGCTACCTGGCTCCGTACTGGGCGCTGGCCAGCCAGGTGCTGACCCGGGCCGAGACGGCCGTCGGCCTGGCCGCGATCAACACGATCGCCGCGCTGGGTGGCTTCGCCGCGCCGTACGTCATCGGCAAGAACGCCACCGCCGACGACGTGACGATCGGGCTGTACTTCCCGATCGGCTGCCTGGTGGTCTCGGTGATTATGCTGGGCCTGGTCAAGGTGCGCGAGGGCGAGCAGAAGCGCACGCCGCGCACGCCCGAGCCGGTCGCGTGAGCGCAGGGACCGGGGCCGCCCCGCGCGGCCCCGGTCCCGACCGCGTCCGGGCCGGTAGCCTGACGCCCATGTCCGCCACCGAGGGCCTCGACTACTGGTCCTTCGTCGAGCTGGCCTCGCGCCGGCTGCGGGCCCGGGTCGGCGACCACGACGCGGCGGCCAACCGCGTGCTGCTGAGCCTGAACCGGGCGTCCGACATCGTCACGTACGACCTTGAGGCGGCCATCCACCGCCCGCGCGGACGTTCGTGGTCGGCCTACCGGCTGGTCTTCGTCGTCTGGCTGGCCGGGCCGATCGAGCCCAAGACCGCGGCGCTGCTGACCGGCATGAGCCGGGCGGCGGTGTCGAACCTGGCCAAGCCGCTGGTCGACGACGGGGTGCTGCTGCGCACGCCCGACCCCGAGGACGGCCGCTCGGTCCGGCTCGAGCTGTCCGACGCCGGCCGCGAGGCCATCGAGGAGACCTTCCGCGCCCAGAACGAGCGCGAGGCCGCCTGGGTGGACGTCCTCACCCCCGACGAGCAGGAGACGCTCGTCGGCCTGCTGAACAAGCTGGTCACCGCACGCGACTTCGGCGTGCGCGACCGCCGCTAGACCCCCTGCCGGAGAACGTGGTTGTCGTCACGTCGGCAGATAGTTAAGGTATTGATCAACTCTCGATCGAGGAGGCCAGACCATGGCGCACTACCGCTCGCTCGGCCACGTCCCGCCGAAGCGTCACACCCAGCACCGCGACCCCGAGGGCAACCTCTACTACGAGGAGCTCATGGGCGAGGAGGGCTTCTCCTCCGACAGCGCGCTGCTGTACCACCGCCACATCCCGTCGGCGATCGTCGAGTCGACCGAGTGGGTGCTGCCCGACCAGACGCTCACCCCGAACCACCCCCTGCGCCCGGTGCACCTGCGCCTGCACGACCTGTTCCCCGAGGACTCGTGGGACGAGACCGACGTCGTCACCGGCCGCCGCCTGGTGCTGGGCAACGCCGACGTGCGCATCCACTACGCCGTCGCGCGCAGGACGTCGCCGCTGTACAAGAACGCGTACGGCGACGAGATGGTCTACGTCGAGTCCGGCACCGCCCGGGTCGAGACCGTCTTCGGCGCGCTCGAGGTCGAGTCCGGCGACTACGTGATGATCCCGACGTCGACCGTGTCGCGCTGGATCCCCACCGGCGACGAGCCGCTGCGCGCGTACGTCATCGAGTCCTTCAGCCACATCGAGCCGCCCAAGCGCTTCCGCTCGCGCTTCGGCCAGCTGCTGGAGAACGCGCCCTACTGCGAGCGCGACATCCACGGCCCCACCGAGACGCTGCTCGTCGACGAGACCGACGTCGAGGTGCTGGTGAAGCACCGCACGAGCCGCGGCGTTGTGGGCACCCGCTTCGTCGTCCCGCACCACCCGTTCGACGTCGTGGGCTGGGACGGCTGCCTGTACCCGTGGAAGTTCTCGGTGCACGACTACGAGCCGCTGACCGGGCGCATCCACCAGCCGCCGCCGGCGCACCAGGCGTTCGAGGGCCACAACTTCGTCATCTGCAACTTCGTGCCGCGCAAGGTCGACTACCACCCGCTCGCGGTGCCGGTGCCGTACTACCACTCCAACGTCGACTCCGACGAGGTGATGTTCTACTGCGGCGGCGACTACGAGGCGCGCAAGGGGTCGGGCATCGGGCAGGGCTCGATCTCGCTGCACCCCGGCGGCCACGCGCACGGCCCGCAGCCGGGCGCCATGGAGCGCAGCCTGGGCGCGGAGTTCTTCGACGAGCTCGCGGTCATGGTCGACACGTTCCGCCCGCTCGAGCTGGGCGAGGGCGCGATCGCCACCGACGACGGCACCTACTACCAGTCCTGGGCGCGCAACCGATGACCGTGCCGTCGCTGGTCTCGGGCCTGTGCGACGACGCGGCCCTGTTCCCGCCGGGTGACGCCCCGCTGCCCGAGGCGCTGGCCGCCCACGCCGTCCACGAGCGCGCGCCGCACGCGGACCTGGTCGGCACGTTCGTGTTCCCGGCCGGACGCCTGGACGAGCTCGCCGCCGAGCTGGCCGAGCGTCCCTACCCCGGTGACCTCGTGCTGGGCCTCACGGTGCCGGACGTGACGGTGGCCGCCGAGGCGGTGGCGCGGGCCGAGGGCCTGCCCCGCGTCGCGGTGGCCGCGGTCGAGGTCGCGGTGCCCGCCGGCCAGGACGCGGTCACGCTGCTGGCCGGGCTCGACGCGCTCGCGTCGCGCCGTCCGGGCCTGGACGTCTACGTCGAGGTGCCGCGCGACGAGCGTCGTCCGGCGGTGGTCGACGTGCTGGCCGGCACCCGGTACCGGGCCAAGCTGCGCACCGGCGGGGTCGTCGCCGAGGCGTACCCCGACGAGCGCGAGCTCGCGTCCGCCGTCGACCTGCTGGTGCGCCGCGGCGTGCCGTTCAAGGCCACCGCCGGGCTGCACCACGCCGTGCGCCACACCGACCCCGCCACCGGCTTCGAGCAGCACGGCTTCCTCAACGTGCTCGCGACCGTCGCCGCGGCGCAGGGCGGCGCGGACGTGTTCACCCTGGCCGGGCTGCTCGCCGAGCGCGACGGGCGCGTGCTGGCCGAGCGGTTGTCCGCCCTGGACCCCGAGGCCGTCGGACGCCTGCGCGACGGCTTCCGATCGCTCGGCACCTGCAGCGTCGCCGAGCCGCTCGACGACCTGCTCGCGCTCGGCCTCGTGCCGGGCTCGATCCCCCCGATCCCCGAAGGACGGCTCGCATGACCCGCATCGACATCCCCGACGGCTCGCTGTTCGGGCTCGACAACCTGCCCTACGGCGTCTTCTCGACCGCCGGCACGGCGCCGCGCGTCGGGGTCCGGCTGGCCGACCACGTCGTCGACCTGGCCGTGCTGCTCGGCGACGACGTGTTCGCCGCGGCGTCGCTCAACCCGTTCATGGCCCAGGGCCGCGCGCGCTGGGACGCCGTCCGGGCCGAGCTCGTCGAGCGGCTGGCCGGCGACCTCCCGGACGAGGCGGTGCACGCGCTGGCCGACGTCCGGCTGCACCTGCCGATCGAGGTGGCCGACTACGTCGACTACTACGCCTCCGAGCACCACGCCTCGAACCTCGGCCGGCTGTTCCGGCCCGACTCCGAGCCGCTCATGCCGAACTGGAAGCACCTGCCGGTGGGCTACCACGGACGCTCGTCGACCGTCGTCGTCTCGGGCGTGGACGTCGTGCGTCCGTGCGGCCAGCGCAAGGCACCGAGCGAGGACGCGCCCACCTTCGGGCCGTCGCGCCGGCTCGACATCGAGGCCGAGCTCGGCTTCGTCGTCGGCGCGGGGACGCAGCCGGGCGAGACCATCGGCACCGACGAGTTCGCCGACCACTGCTTCGGCGTCGTGGTGCTCAACGACTGGTCGGCGCGCGACATCCAGGCCTGGGAGTACGTGCCGCTCGGCCCGAACCTGGGCAAGTCGTTCGCCACGTCCATCTCGCCGTGGGTCGTCCCGCTCGCCGCGCTCGAGGCCGCCTGGATCCCCACGCCCGAGCAGGAGCCCGAGGTGCTGCCGTACCTGCGCGCCGAGCAGGCCTGGGGCCTGGACGTCGACCTCGAGGTCGAGTGGAACGGCGACGTCGTCAGCCGTCCGCCGTACGCGCGGATGTACTGGTCGCCGGCGCAGATGCTGGCCCACATGACGGTCAACGGCGCGACCAGCCGCACGGGCGACCTGTTCGGCTCGGGCACGATCTCGGGTCCGGAGAAGGACCAGCGCGGCGCGTTCATCGAGCTCACCTGGGGCGGCGCCGAGCCGGTCACCGTGGCCGGCGAGCCGCGCACGTTCCTCGAGGACGGCGACGAGGTCGCCATCTCGGCCACCGCGCCGGGCGCCGCGGGCGGACGCATCGGCTTCGGCGAGGTGCGGGCACGCATCCTGCCGGCGGTGACCGCGTGAGCCGGGGGAAGGTCGTCGCGACCGCGGCCGAGGCGGTCGCCGACGTCGCGTCCGGCAGCTCGCTCGCGGTCGGCGGCTTCGGCCTGTCGGGCATCCCCGACGCGCTCATCGAGGCGCTGGCCGAGCAGGGGGCGGACGACCTGGAGGTGTTCTCCAACAACTGCGGCGTGGACGGCCACGGGCTGGGCATCCTGCTCGAGCGCGGTCGCATCCGTCGTGTCGTCGCCTCGTACGTCGGCGAGAACAAGGAGTTCGCGCGCCAGTACCTGTCCGGCGAGCTGGAGGTCGAGCTGACCCCGCAGGGCACGCTGGCCGAGAAGCTGCGCGCCGGCGGCGCGGGCATCCCCGCGTTCTACACGCCGGCGGGCGTCGGCACCCCGATCTCCGACGGCGGGCTGCCGTGGCGCTACGCGACCGACGGCTCGGTCGCCGTGGCCTCGCCGCCCAAGGAGGTGCGCGAGCTCGGTGGACGCCGCTACGTGCTGGAGGAGTCGCTGACCGCGGACGTGGCGCTCGTCCACGCCCTGCGCGGCGACACCGAGGGCAACCTGGTGTTCAACCTGGCCACCCGGAACTTCAACCCGCTCGCCGCGATGGCCGGACGGGTCTGCATCGCGCAGGTCGAGGAGCTCGTCGAGCCCGGCGAGATCGACCCGGCCCAGGTGCACCTGCCGGGCATCTTCGTGCAGCGGATCGTCCACACCGGGCCGCAGGACAAGCAGATCGAGAAGCGCACCGTGCGGGAGGCGACGGCATGAGCGAGACGACGACGCAGGTGGGCTGGACCCGGCCGCAGATGGCCGCGCGGGCCGCGCTCGAGCTGGGCGACGGCGAGTACGTCAACCTCGGCATCGGGCTGCCCACGCTCATCCCCAACCACCTGCCCGAGGGCGTCCACGTGACGCTGCACAGCGAGAACGGCATCCTCGGCACCGGGCCCTACCCGACCGAGGACGCCGTCGACCCCGACCTGATCAACGCGGGCAAGGAGACCGTCACCGTGCTGCCCGGGGCGTCGTTCTTCGACTCCGCGCTGAGCTTCGGGATGATCCGCGGCGGCCACGTCGACACCGCCGTGCTCGGCGGCATGCAGGTCGCGGCCAACGGCGACCTGGCCAACTGGATGGTGCCCGGGAAGATGGTCAAGGGCATGGGCGGCGCGATGGACCTCGTCCACGGCGCCCGCAAGGTCATCGTGCTCATGGAGCACTGCGACCGCTCCGGCGGCGCCAAGCTGGTCGAGCGGTGCACGCTGCCGCTGACCGGTCAGGGCGTCGTGCACCGGGTGGTCACCGACCTCGCCGTGCTGGACGTGGCCGGCGACGGGTTCACGCTCGTGGAGCTGGCGCCGGGCGTGGACGAGGCCACGGTGCGCGAGCGCACGGCGGCCCCGCTGCGTCCGGCTCCCTGAGCCTGGACGTGGCCGCTCCCTGAGGGGGCGTCCCGCTCCCTGAGGGCCGGTGCGTCCCGCTCCCTGAGCCTGTCGAAGCGACCCGTCGACGGTCAGCCGACGGGGGAGGGGCAGCCCGTCTCGACGTGCTCGGCGAGCGGGGCGACCAGGCCGTCGCGGGCCGGGGCCACGACCTCGGCGAACCAAGCCGGGTCCACGGCGTCCTGCTCCGCCCGCTGGGCGACGTCCAGCTGGTCGATCGCGCTGCGCAGCCGCGGACCGTCACCGTCGGACTCCGCCGCGAGCACCTCCGCCTCCCACGCGCACTGCCAGCGGAGCCGCAGCTCCTCGTCGGCCGAGCCCCACTGCAGGTACGGCTCGGGGTCGATGCTGTGGCGGCGCTCCACCTCGTCGACGACCGCCCGCGCGTCGACGGAGGCGGGGAACGGTGCGCCGAGACGCTCGACGGCCGCGGCGGTCCCGGCGTCGAGCGGCGCCTCGGTCGTGGCGGCGGCGGCCGGCTCGTCGGTGCAGCCGGGGCAGCCGACGACGACCGCCGCCACCGCGATCCCGGCCAGGGCGCAGCCGAGCACGACGGCCGAGACGACGGCGAGCGCGAGGGCCCGGCCGCGTGAGCGCTTCCCGCGCATGGGCACGTCCGATCTGTCGAGGAGCCCCGAGCGTAGGCGGAGCGCGGGGCACCGCGGGCCGGATCGCCCGCGCGGACCGGCTTACTGGTCGGACGTCCGGGAATGCCGTCGGCGTCCGGCCGCGTTGTGCCTGGCATGAGCCGACAGGTGCGACGCGACGAGCAGCAGTCCCGCTACGAGATGGTCATCGACGACCAGGTGGCGGGCTTCGCCGACTACGTCGACCAGGCGGACCTGCGCATGTTCCCGCACACCGTCACGTCCATGCAGTTCCGGGGGCAGGGCGTCGCCGGCGAGGTCGTCAAGGTCGCCCTCGACGACGCGCGCAGCGAGGGCAAGAAGGTCGTCCCCGCCTGCTCGTACGTGGCTGACTACATCGACCGTCACCCCGAGTACGCCGACCTGCTGAGCTGACGATTCCGCCCGGCAGGCACCCGCCTGCTAGGCTCGAGTCGTTGAGCCCCCGTTCCGGCTGCGGCTCGCAACCCCATCAATGCCCGTCGATGATGCGCACTCCCGCGCGGTCTGGACGAACGGGCGTCTTCACGAGTCTGTGAGTACATGACCCATCCTGTGGGCAGCCCTGCGCTGCCGTCCTTCTCCTCCCTCGGTCTGCCGAAGCCCGTCGTCGCCACGCTGGCGCGCAAGGGCATCGAGACCCCCACGCCCATCCAGCAGGTCGTCCTGCCGGACGCGCTCGCCGGCCGCAACGTGCTCGGCCGGGCCAAGACCGGCTCGGGCAAGACGCTCGCGTTCGGCCTGCCCGTGCTGGCCGCCCTCGCCGGCGGCGAGCGCCGTCCGAAGGCGCCGCGTGGCCTGATCCTGCTGCCGACCCGCGAGCTCGCCACCCAGGTGCGCGACGCGCTGGACCCGGTCGCCGAGGCCCTCGGCCTGCGCATGGCGACCGTCTACGGCGGCACGTCCATCGAGCGCCAGATCCAGCGCCTGCGCTCGGGCGTCGACCTCGTCGTCGCCACCCCCGGCCGCCTCGGCGACCTGATCGAGCGTCGCGCTGTCACGCTCGACCGCATCGAGGTCACCGCCCTCGACGAGGCCGACCACCTGTGCGACCTGGGCTTCTACAAGCCGATCGACCGCCTGCTGGCGCTCACGCCGGCCGACGGCCAGCGGCTGCTGCTCTCGGCCACGCTCGACGGCGACGTCGACCGGCTCGTGCGCCGCCACCTGCCCCAGCACGTCCTGCACGAGATCGAGTCCGACGAGTCCGACGCCGCCGCGATGGAGCACCACCTGCTGGTGACCCCGCGCGAGCAGCGGCTCGAGGTCGTCCGCGCCCTCGTCGAGGCCAACCCGCGCGCGATCGTCTTCACCCGCACCAAGCGCGGCGCGACCCGTCTGGCCAAGCAGCTGACGACCGCCGGCATCGAGGCCGTCGACATGCACGGCGACCTGGCCCAGAACCGCCGCGAGCGGAACCTGGCCAAGTTCAGCGCCGGCCAGGCCAGCGCGATCGTCGCCACCGACGTCGCCGCCCGCGGCATCCACGTCGACGACGTCCGTCTGGTCGTCCACTTCGACGTGCCGGCCGAGCACAAGGCGTTCACGCACCGCTCGGGCCGCACCGCCCGCGCCGGTGAGTCGGGCACGGTCGTCACCATGACGATGCCCGAGGACCTGCGCGACACCCTCGCGCTGCAGCGCAAGGCCGGCGTCGCCGCGCGCCGCCACACCGCGGCCAACGCCCCGCGCCCGATGACGGCGCAGGCGCTGTCGACCAGCGGCGAGCTGCCCAAGGACGAGCCGCAGGGTCAGCACCAGCCGACCGGCGGACGTCCGGCCCGCCAGGGCCAGGGCGGACGTCCCGGTGGCGGCGGTGGCGGTGGCAACCGCAACCGGCGTCGTCGTCCCAGCGGCAACGCCAGCCGCTCGGGCAACGGCGGCGGCGCGGGCCGTCCCCGCACCCCCCAGCGCTGAGGTCCGCTCCCTGAGCCTGTGCTGGGAGCCCGCGACCGACGAGCCCGCCGTCCCCTCGGGGCGGCGGGCTCGTGCGTGTCACGGACGTCACGTCCGCCCGGGAAACCGCTGGATGCCAGGGAAATCTCCCCCGCTTTCCTCGGTTTACCTGGTCTACCAGGTAAACCGAGGAAAGCCGTTCGGCCCCGCGGCGGTGGGCGGCGGCCTAGGCTGCGGTCTGCCCGTCCCGTCGTCGAAGGAGTCCCCATGGTCGTGCGTCAGGCGCTCGTGCGCACCGGGCTGACCCTGCTGGTCGTCGGCGCCCTGGTCTTCGGCCTCCCGGCGCTGTTGGCGTGGACGTCCGACTCCTCGGAGGCGGGAACCACCGAGCACGCCCCGCTCCCCGTCGACAGCCCCGAGCTCGTCATCGGGCTGGCGGGGTTCCTCCTGGTGCCCGGGGCCCTGCTGTTCGTGCTCTTCCTGCTCTACGGTCGCTGGCGCGAGACGACCACGGCCCGCTGACCGAGCAGGGGTCTGCCAGGAAAGCCGACGGACGCCAGGATCATTTCCCTGGCCTTCGTCGGTTTACCACGTAGACCAGGTAAACCGACGCCCCGCAGAGCCCGTTCCGCGTGACCTCGTCCCCGGTCGGTGCCAGACTCGCGGCATGCCTGAGCTGCCCGAGGTGGACGCGCTCGTCGGCTTCCTGCGCGAGCGCGCGGTCGGAGCCGTCGTCGCCGAGCTCGAGCTCGCCTCGTTCTCGGTGCTCAAGACCTTCGACCCGCCGGCCTCGGCGCTGTCCGGCCTGCAGGTGGTCGGCGTCGCCCGCCACGGCAAGATGATCGACCTGGACGTCGACGGGCTGCACGTCGTGGTCCACCTGGCCAAGGCTGGCTGGCTGCGCTGGTCCGACCAGCTCGCCGACAAGAAGCTCAAGCTCGGCGGCCCGATCGCCGCCCGCCTCCGCCTGGACGCCGGTGACGGTCCGCACGTCGGCTTCGACGTCACCGAGGCCGGCACCCGCAAGGGCCTGGCGATGTACGTCGTCCGCGACCCGCACGAGGTCCCCGCCATCGCCGCGCTCGGCCCCGACCCGCTCGAGCCCGGCTTCGACGTGCGCCCGCTCGTGCGCGGTCGCCGCATGCAGGTCAAGCGCTTGCTGCGCGACCAGAAGGTCGTCGCGGGCATCGGCAACGCCTACAGCGACGAGATCCTGCACGCGGCGCGGCTGTCGCCGTTCCAGATCGCCGACACGCTCGACGACGAGCAGCTCGACCGGCTGCAGACTGCCCTGCACGACGTCCTCACCGAGGCGCTGCAGGAAGCCGCGGGCAAGCCGGCCTCCGAGCTCAAGGACGACAAGCGCACCCGCATGCGGGTCCACGGCCGCGCCGGTGAGGCCTGCCCGGTGTGCGGCGACACGGTGCGCGAGGTGTCGTTCGCCGACTCCTCGCTGCAGTACTGCCCGACCTGCCAGACCGGCGGCAAGCTGCTCGCCGACCGGCGCACGTCCAAGTTCCTCAAGTAGCCGGTCGGCGGACGCTCACCCGCTCACCGGCTGCGGCGGTCGTCCTTGTCGTCGGTCGGTGGCGGGACGTCGAGGGGTGCGCGCGAGGCCAGCCACTGGCCGATCTGCTCGCGGTGGCTCAGCACCTGCTCGGCCGCCTCGACCGTCGCAGCGGCCTGAGCGTCCTCGCTCTCGCGGGCGAGCCACGGGAAGGTGCGGGCGACGTCCGGCGGCTCGGCGACGTGCTCGAGCAGGCGGGCCAGCACGGCGTGGGCGGCGTCCTCGCGGTCGCGCTGCTCGGCCAGCTCGCGCCGGGCCTGGTCGCGCAGGACGCCGACGACCTCGCGGTTCTCCAGCGCGTGGTGCCACAGGCGCACGACCAGCACCTGCAGGACGACGCGGTCGGCGGCGCGCAGCGTCTCCATCGCCGAGGCGAGGTCCTGGAGCAGCAGCTCGACCCGCTCGGGGTTCGGCTCGGCCCAGAAGGGCGAGTCCTCCGCGCCCTGGGTGACGAGCTCCTCGACGTCCGCGCGGGCGGCGGCCTGGTCCTGCACCGCCTGGTCCAGGTGCGGGGCCAGCAGCCCCCACGTCCCGTCGGGCAGCTGTTCGAGCCCCCGGACCGGCTCGTAGACGCGCTCGATGATGCCCAGGTGGTTGCGCACCGACTCGCGCAGCTCGACCTGCGCCGGGTGCGGCATCCAGGTCGTGACGTCCACCAGCTCGCCCAGCTTCTGCTCCAGGCCGGTCATCTCCACGAGCAGCGACAGCGCGCTGAGGACGTACGCGGCGTCGCGGCTGGTGCCGGTGCCGGCACCGATCTCGCCCAGCTGCGGGACGCTCGCGATGCGGCCGTCGCGGGTGATGACGCCGAGCACGCGACCGCGGGTCCTGGCCACGGTCGTGGCGGCGGCGACACCGGTGGCCTCGAGCGAGTCGAGCACGACGAGCCGGACGGTGGTGGGCATGCCCTCGTACGCGCCGCGCAGGGCGGGGGAGACGTCGGCGACCGAGCGGGCGAGGCCCTCGGGCACGGCGATCCCGGACTGCCCGTGGGCGGACGTGCGCACGGCGGTGACGACGACGTACTCGTCGGGGTTGCCGGTCGGGAGCAGCAGCTCGGCCCCGGCCCGCAGCAGCGTGTCCAGCTCGCGCTGGGCGACGACCAGCTCGCGGCGACGGACCTGCGGGTCCTCGGACGTGGCGGGCGAGGGGGACGGGGTCGCGTCGGGGCCGGCAGCCGGCTGGCGGCGCTTGTCGTCCCCGGCGAGGAGGACGACGAGCAGCACAGCGGCGACGCCGGTCGCGAGCACCGCGACGGCCAGCTCGAGCATGCGACCTCCTTGTCAGGGGCAGATCCTACGGGTCCGCACGCTTTCCCGCGGAATCCTGGCGAGGATCACAGTCCGCGGACGGGGACGAGGGTGGCGGTTCTGCCACCATCGGGCCATGACCGTCGCGAAGTCGCTCGTCCTGTTCGCCGTCGCCGCCCTGGCCGAGATCGGTGGCGCCTGGCTCGTCTGGCAGGGCGTCCGGGAGCACCGCGGCTGGCTCTGGGCCGGCGCCGGCGTCATCGCGCTGGGGCTCTACGGCTTCGTGGCCACGCTCCAGCCGGACGCGAGCTTCGGCCGCATCCTGGCCGCGTACGGCGGTGTCTTCGTGGCCGGCTCGCTGCTCTGGGGCATGGTCGTGGACGGCTTCCGGCCCGACCGGTTCGACGTCGCCGGCGCCCTCGTGTGCCTGGTCGGCGTCGCGGTCATCATGTACGCCCCGCGCGGCGCCTAGCGGACGTCCGGCGACGGGCGGCCCGTGTGGGTCCCTCCTAGGCTGGCGGCATGAGGATGCGAGGGACAGGGCGCCGGGCCAACGAGTACGTCCGCAACGCGGCCGGACGGGTCGACGGCGGCACCCAGGAGGCGGCCACCCGGGCGGTGCAGGTGCTGGCCCCCACGATCCGGCTGCTGCGGCTGCCGTCGCTCGCGCTCGTCGTCGTCCCGCTGCCGCTGGAGCTGGCCACGCTGCTGCTCGCGCTCACCTGGGACGGCACCGCCCGCTGGGTCGGCGTCGTGGTCGCGCTGCTGATGCTCGGCGTCACCGGGTTCTTCGCGCTGCGCCGCAAGCGCATCCTCGACGCGGTGAACCAGCCCGCCGCGCTGGCCACCGAGCTGGCCGTGGCCATCAACCTCGCCGACCGCGTCGAGGAGACCCGCGGCGTGCTCACCCAGCTCGGCGGGGG
The DNA here is from genome assembly GCF_004336805.1 of Aeromicrobium sp. IC_218. GTDB lineage: Bacteria > Actinomycetota > Actinomycetes > Propionibacteriales > Nocardioidaceae > Aeromicrobium. The sequence goes on along the minus strand of NZ_SJXM01000005.1, from coordinate 206,359 downwards.
CGGCGGCTGGCGGGTCTTCTCCCGGCTCCAGGGCGCGTGGCGAGGCGCGAGCATGCCGGCGCGCTGGATCGAGGGCGTCAGCGACCTGCCCCGGGCCCGCTACTTCGTCCCGCCGCGCCTGGGCACGACGATCACCGGCACCTTCGCCGCGCTCTGGATGGTGCCGGTGTCCCTGGTCGTGCTGCTGCTCGCGCTCGTCGGCACCGCGGCCGGCACCTTCTGACGATGGCCGGCACGGCGCGCATCGGCATCAGCGGCTGGCGCTACGCCGGCTGGCGCGGCGACTTCTACCCGAAGGGCCTGCGCCAGGCCGACGAGCTGCGGTTCGTGGGCGAACGGATGCGCACCGTCGAGATCAACGGCACGTTCTACTCGCTGCAGCGTCCCGAGAGCTTCCGCCGCTGGCGGGCCGAGGTGCCCGACGACTTCGTGTTCGCGGTCAAGGGCGGACGCTTCATCACGCACATGAAGAAGCTGGCCGACGTCGAGACGCCGCTGGCCAACTTCTTCGCGTCCGGCGTGCTCGCCCTCGGGCCGCAGATGGGGCCGGTGCTGTGGCAGCTGCCGCCGCGCCTGCGCTTCGAGCCCGAGCGGCTGGCGTCCTTCTTCGACCTGCTGCCGCGCACCACCGCCGAGGCGGCGGCGCCCGCCGCCCGCCACGACACCCGGGTGGACGGTCGCGCGGTCACCGAGTGCGAGGTGGACGTCCCGGTGCGGCACTGCCTCGAGGTGCGCGACGACAGCTTCCACGACCCGGCGTTCCTGGCCCTGCTGCGCGCCCACGACGTCGGTCTCGTCGTCGCCGACACGGCGGGGAGGTGGCCGCTGATCCGCGAGGTCACCAGCGACTTCGCCTACGTCCGGCTGCACGGCGACGAGGAGCTGTACGCGAGCGGATACTCGCCGCGGGCGCTCGACGAGGGGGCCGCGCTCGTGCGGGGCTGGACCGACCAGGGCACCGACGTCTACGTGTACTTCGACAACGACATGAAGGTGCACGCCCCGTACGACGCCCTCGCGCTGGCCGAGCGGCTGGCCTAGCTCAGTTCCCGTCGACGAGCGCCTGCACGGCCGGTCCGTAGACCCGGGCGAGGTCGCCGGGCGTGAGGTCGCGGACGTGCGGGAGCCGGGCGACGTACCGCGTCACCGCGAGCCCCACCACCTGCGCCGCGACCAGGGCCGCGCGTCCGTCGGCGTCCGGTCCCTGGAGCTGCTCGCGGACGCCCACGACCAGGACGGCGCGGGCCAGCTGCAGCGCCGGCGCCTGCTCGGGGTCGCCGGTCATCGCCGTGCGGAGCAGCGCGGCGATGACGTCCTCGTGCGGGTCCCAGGTCTCGGTGAAGGTCCGGACGAGCCGCTCGCCGAGCCCGTCCCGGCCGCCGTCCAGCACCTCGCGGATCCGGGCGGCCGGGTCGACCGGCAGCGCCATGGTGGCGACGAGCAGTCCCTGCTTGTCGCCGAAGTAGTGGCTCACCAGGGCCGCGTCGACGCCGGCCTCCCGGGCGACCGCGCGGACGGACGTGGCCGCGAACCCGCGCTCGGCGAACAGCCGGCGCGCGGCGTCGACGAGGGCGGTGCGCCGGTCCGCCCCGTCGGACGCCTTGGGCCGCCCGCGTCCCGGACGGGTGGTCACGCGGTCCGCCGCCGCATGCTGACGCCGGCCAGGGCGAGCGCGACGACGCAGCAGCCCACCAGCACGGCCACGTCGGTGAGCAGGCCCGAGGCGGCCGCCGTGCCGTCGGCCAGCTCCGTGAACGCGTCCGTCGCGTAGCTCATCGGCAGGACGTCCGAGACCAGCTCGAGCGCCCGCGGCATCTCCTCGCGCGGCAGCAGCAGCCCGCAGAGCAGGATCTGGGGCACGACGACGAGCGGCATGAACTGCACCGCTTGGAACTCGGTCACGGCGAACGCCGACATGAGCAGGCCGAGCGCGGTGCCGAGCACGCCGTCGACCACGGCGAGCAGCAGCATGAGCCAGGGCCGGTCGGCGTCCAGGTCGAGCAGCCACAGACCGACCGCGGTGGCGACGAGCGCCTGCACGACCGCCGCGAGCCCGAGCGCCAGGGCGTACCCGGCGACGAGCTCGCCCTTGCGCAGCGGCGTGGTCAGCAGCCGCTCCAGCGTCCCCGACGTGCGCTCGCGCACCATCGTCACGGACGTCAGCAGGAACATGACGACGAACGGGAACAGCCCGAGCATCTGCGGCCCGACCCGGTCGAAGACGGCGGGGGAGCCGTCGTAGACGAAGCGGAAGATCGTCAGCAGCAGCGACGGCAGCGCGACCACGAGCACGACGCTGCGCCGGTCGTGCGAGAGCTGCTGCAGCACGCGCCGCGCGGTGGCCAGCGTGCGGGTCATGCCGTGGCCGCCTGCTCGGCGATGGTGAGGAACGCCTGCTCCAGGTCCTGGGTGCCGGACCGGGTCCGCAGTCCGTCCGGGGTGTCGTCGGCGACGATCCGTCCCTCACGCATGAGCAGCACGCGGTCGCAGCGGGCCGCCTCGTCCATGACGTGGCTGGAGACGAGCAGGGTGCGGCCCTCGGCGGCCAGGCGTCCGAACAGCTGCCACAGGTCGCGGCGCAGCACCGGGTCCAGGCCCACCGTCGGCTCGTCCAGCAGCAGCAGGCGCGGGTCGCCGAGCAGCGCCGCGGCGAGGGAGACCCTCGTCCGCTGCCCGCCGGACAGGGCGCCGGCCAGCGACGAGCGGTGGCCCGTCAGGTCGACCGCCTCGAGCGCCCGCCCGGCCTCGGCGCGGCCCGTCCCGGCCAGGGCGGCGAAGTAGGCGAGGTTCTGCGCGACGGTGAGGTCGGGGTAGACCGACGCGGCCTGGGTGACGTACCCGACGCGGGTGCGGTTCGCCGGGGAGCCGGCCGGCTCGCCGAGGACGGTGACGCGCCCGGACGCCAGGCGCTGCACCCCGGCGATCGACCGGATGAGCGTCGTCTTGCCGCAGCCGCTGGGTCCCAGCAGGCCGACGACCTGCCCGGCCGGGACGACGAGGTCCAAGCCCGGCAGCACGGTCCGCCCGCCCCGCACCACGCGGAGCCCGGCGATCTCGACCGAGATATTCATCATGCGTTGAATATAGGCACGGTGACTCACGGACGGCAAGACCCGCGGAACAAGTCGGCCGGGGCGAGGCGTTGGCACCAGGCGTGACCCAGCTCTTCGAGCCGCTGACCCTGCGCGGCACCACGTTCCGCAACCGCATCTGGCTCGCGCCGATGTGCCAGTACAGCGTCGACGCCCAGGACGGCGTGCCGACCGACTGGCACCTGGTGCACCTCGGCTCGTTCGCCCGCGGCGGCTTCGGCCTCGTGCTCACCGAGGCGACCGCGGTGGTCCCGGAGGGACGCATCAGCCCGCAGGACACGGGCATCTGGGACGACGAGCAGGTCGAGGCCTGGCGCCGCATCGCCGACTTCGTCCGCGCCCAGGGTGCCGTGCCGGGCATGCAGCTCGCCCACGCGGGCCGCAAGGCGTCCACCTACGCGCCGTTCCACGACGGCGAGGGCACCGTCCCCGAGAACGAGGGCGGATGGCCGACGGTCGCGCCGAGCGCCCAGGCGTTCACCGGGTACGCCGAGCCGCGCGCGATGACCACCGAGGAGGTCGCCGCGCTGCCGCAGGCGTTCGCCGACGGCGCGGCGCGGGCGCTGCGCGCCGGCTTCGAGACGGTCGAGATCCACGCCGCGCACGGCTATCTGCTGCACCAGTTCCTCAGCCCGCTCTCGAACGAGCGCACGGACGAGTACGGCGGCTCCTTCGAGAACCGCACCCGGGTCGTCCGCGACGTGGTCGCGGCGGTGCGGGCCGTGTGGCCCGAGGACAAGCCGGTCATGGTCCGGCTCTCCGCGACCGACTGGGTCGAGGGCGGCTGGGACGAGGACCAGACCGTCGAGCTGTCCAAGGCGCTGGTCGGGCTCGGCGCCGACTTCGTCGACGTGTCCTCCGGCGGCCTGGACGCGCGGCAGCAGATCAGCGTCGGCCCCGGCTACCAGGTGCCGTTCGCGCGCGCCGTGCACGACGCGGACGTCCCGGCGGGTGCCGTCGGCCTCATCACCGAGCCGGCCCAGGCCGAGAAGATCCTGCTCGAGGGCTCGGCGGACGTCGTCCTGCTCGCCCGGGCCGCACTGCGTGAGCCGCACTGGCCGCTGCGCGCCGCCCACGAGCTGGGCGTGCCGGCCGCCGAGGCGCCGTACCCGCCGCAGTACGAGCGGGGCGCGTGGCGCTGAGCGCCCTGACGCGACGTTGACGGGGAGGGGGCGGATCCTGACGGTCCACCCCCTCCCGCGCGTCGCGGCACCGGCGCAGGCTGTGGCCATGGACCTGGAGAGACCGATGACCCTCGCGGTGCCGGTGCGCGAGGACGAGCACGGCGTCATGACGCTGAGCGTCTGCCGCCGTCCTGACGGCACCCGGGTCGGGCTGGCGTTCAGCGACGCCGCTCGGCTGCGCGCGGCGATGGGCCCCGGCCAGCGGCACGTGTCGCTCGGCCTGTCCGCGCTGCGCTCGATGCTCGGCGCGATCGGCGTGCACGTGGTGCAGGTCGACCCGGGCGTCGTCGCCCGCCCGGCCGGTGCCCGGCGCGCAGCGTCGTGACCCGCTGGCCCGCCGCCTGCGGACGCTAGGCTGACGCGCGTGACCCGCCGCCTGCTCATCGTCAACGGTCCGAACCTCAACCTGCTCGGCACGCGCGAGCCGGACGTCTACGGCCGGGCGACCCTGGCCGACGTCGAGGCGCTGTGCGCGGAGCGGGCGTCCGCCCACGGTGCGGAGATCCGGTTCGTGCAGAGCAACCACGAGGGCGTCCTCATCGACGCGATCCACGCGGCGCGCGAGGACTGCGACGGCATCGTCGTCAACCCCGGCGGACTGACCCACACGTCGGTCGTGCTGCGCGACGCCCTCACCGGCGTCGCCCTGCCCGTCGTCGAGGTGCACGTGTCGAACGTCCACGCCCGCGAGGAGTTCCGGCACCACTCGTACGTCTCGGGCATCGCCAAGGCGGTCATCGCCGGTGCGGGCATCGCGGGCTACGGCTTCGCGATCGACCTGCTCGCCCCCGCCTGAGCCCCAACCCCGCTCCCGGAGCCTGTCGAAGGGGCTTCGACAAGCTCAGCCAGCGGGGCGACGAGCTCAGCCACCGGGAGCGACATGCTCGGCCAGCGGTAGCTGCGGCTACAGCACCTCGACGGCGACCCGCACGGGCGAGCCCTCGTGCAGCTGCTCGGCCTCGCGCACCGCCTTCTTCACCGGCAGGACGTACGCCTCGGCCTGCTTGGAGGGGAACAGGGACGTCGTCCAGGTGGTGGCACCGACGCGGACCCGCACCTTGAGCGAGCCGAAGCCGGCGGCTCGGTCGCGGTGGCGCTCCTCGATCTCGTCGGACAGGTCGAACGGCAGCGTGGTGAAGAACCACGTGCCCGGGTCGTCGACCTTCCACACGGTGCTCTCGAACTCGTACTCGCGCGTCGTGCCCACGCGCCCGAGCCTGCCCGAGAGCACCGACACTCGTCGCCGTCCGGGCCCCGGCGCGGCGCGGGTAGGATTCACGGCGTGACCGACGCCGCCGCGCCCACCACCCGTCAGCTCGACACCGTCGAGGTCGCCACCGGCACCCCCGAGCGCGAGCTCCCGTGGTCCGAGCTGGGCCTCAAGGCCGACGAGTACGACCGCATCCGCGAGATCCTCGGCCGCCGCCCCACGGGCGCGGAGCTGGCCATGTACTCGGTGATGTGGAGCGAGCACTGCTCGTACAAGTCCTCGAAGGTCCACCTCAAGAAGTTCGGCGAGCTGTCGCAGGAGACGCCGCGCGGACGCACCCTCGCCGGCATCGGCGAGAACGCCGGCGTCATCGACATCGGCCAGGGCTACGCGGTCACCTTCAAGGTGGAGTCGCACAACCACCCGTCCTACGTCGAGCCCTACCAGGGCGCGGCCACCGGCGTCGGCGGCATCGTCCGCGACATCCTCGCCATGGGCGCGCGCCCGGTCGCCGTCATGGACCCGCTCCGCTTCGGCCCGCTGGACGCCGAGGACACCGCCCGCGTGCTGCCCGGCATCGTGGCCGGCGTCGGCGGCTACGGCAACTGCCTCGGCCTGCCCAACATCGGCGGCGAGGTCGTCTTCGACGAGACCTACCTGGGCAACCCGCTGGTCAACGCGCTGTGCGTCGGCGTGCTGCGCCACGAGGACCTCCACCTCGCCCACGCGACGGGCGTCGGCAACAAGGTCGTCCTCTACGGCGCCCGCACCGGTGGCGACGGCATCGGCGGCGTGTCCGTGCTCGCCTCCGAGACGTTCGACGCCGACGGCCCGGCCAAGCGCCCGAGCGTCCAGGTCGGCGACCCGTTCATGGAGAAGCTGCTCATCGAGTGCACCCTCGAGCTCTTCCGGGCGGGCGTCGTCAACGGCATCCAGGACCTCGGCGGCGCCGGCCTCTCGTGCGCCACGTCCGAGCTGGCCAGCGCCGGCGACGGCGGCATGCACGTCGAGCTCGACACCGTGCCGCTGCGCGACTCCAGCCTCTCGCCCGAGGAGATCCTCATGAGCGAGAGCCAGGAGCGCATGATGGCCGTCGTCGAGCCCGCGCACCTGGACGGCTTCATGGCCATCTGCGAGAAGTGGGACGTCGAGGCCGTCGTCGTCGGCGAGGTCACCGACACCGGCCGCCTGGTCATCGACTGGCACGGCGAGACCGTCGTCGACGTCCCCCCGCGCTCGGTCGCGCACGACGGCCCCACCTACGAGCGTCCCTACGCCCGTCCCGACTGGCAGGACGCCCTGCAGGCCGACGTCGCCGAGGCGCTCGCGCGTCCGGCCACCGGCGACGAGCTCCGCACCCAGCTGCTGGACGTCCTGGCGTCGCCGAACCAGGCCGACAAGTCGTGGGTCACCGACCAGTACGACCGCTACGTGCAGGGCAACACCGTCATGTCGCAGCCTGACGACGGCGGCGTGGTCCGCATCGACCCCGAGACCAACCTGGGCGTCGCCGTGGCCACCGACTGCAACGGCCGCTTCGCCAAGCTCGACCCCTACGCCGGTGCGCAGCTCGCGCTCGCCGAGGCGTACCGCAACGTCGCCGTCACCGGCGGCGAGCCGCTGGCCGTCACCGACTGCCTGAACTTCGGCTCGCCCGAGGACCCTGCGGTCATGTGGCAGTTCGAGCAGGCCACCCACGGGCTCAAGGACGGCTGCGCCGAGCTGGGCATCCCGGTCACCGGCGGCAACGTGTCGTTCTACAACCAGACCGGCGACGTCGCGATCCTGCCCACGCCGGTCGTCGGCGTGCTCGGCGTGGTGGACGACGTCCGGCTCCGCGTGCGCAGCGGCTTCGCCGCCGCCGACGAGCACGTGCTGCTGCTGGGCGAGACCCGCGAGGAGCTCTCGGGCTCGGCGTGGGCCGGGGTCGTCCATGACCACCTCGGCGGCATGCCGCCGGCGATCGACCTGGCCGCCGAGAAGGCGCTGGGCGCGCTGCTGCGGGCGGCCATCGAGGCCGGCCTGCTGACGTCCGCCCACGACCTGTCCGACGGCGGCCTGGCGATCGCGCTGGCCGAGTCGGTCATCCGCAACGGCGTCGGCGCGCACGTCGAGCTCGACGACCCGTTCGTGGAGCTGTTCAGCGAGTCCGCCTCGCGCGCCGTGGTGACCGTCCGCGAGGACCAGCACGAGGCGTTCATGACGCTGGCCGAGCAGCACGGCGTCGTCGTGTCGTCGATCGGCCGTACCGGCGGTGACGCGCTCGAGGTCGCCGGCTCGTTCAGCGTCCCGGCGGCGGAGCTGGAGCAGCGCTGGCGCGCCACCCTCCCGGCCGTGCTGGGCCACACCATCCCCGGTGCCATCGGCACCACCGCCGTCCAGGGCTGATGGCCCGCCGGCTGGTCCCGCTCCCGGCGGACGAGGCGTCGGCGCTGCTGGCACGCCTGGACGCCGGCGAGGCCGACCGTGCCGACCTCAAGGCCGTGGTGAAGCACCTGCTCGGCCTGCTGTCCGAGCGGGCGCCCGGACGCAGCGTGGAGGTGCGCGTGCCGCCGTACGCGGCCGTCCAGTGCATCGAGGGGGCGCGCCACACGCGGGGCACGCCGCCCGCCGTCGTCGAGATGGACGCCGACACGTGGATCGCCCTGGCCCGCGGTCGCCTGGCCTGGGCCGACGCCAAGGTCGCCGCGTCCGGCGAGCGCTCGGACCTGTCGCCCTACCTGCCGCTGTCGTCCTGACACGACGACGGCCGCCCCACCCGCCGGTGGGACGGCCGTCGTCGACCGGTGCGGCTCAGGACCGCCGGCCGGCCTGCAGCTTGCGCCAGACCGAGGCCTCCAGCGTCTGGTAGCCCGGCAGACCGTTCTTCTGCCGGTAGCGCTTGACCGCCGCGGCGGTGCGCGCGTCGAAGATGCCGTTGACGCTCACGTTCGCGCCGCCGGCCTTGAGCGAGCGCTGGGCGCGCCAGACCTTCTCGCCGGTCGAGCCGTACTTCAGCACGCCGCCGGTGGAGCCCTCGGCGAGCAGCGCGGCCCACACGGTGCTGCTGACGCGGCCGTTGGCCGACCAGCCCTTGGAGCGGCGGTACGTGTCGACCGCCCGGGCGGTGGCCGACGAGTAGCTGCTGCTGACCGACTTGACCAGGCCCTCGCGGCGCAGCAGGCAGCGCAGCAGCTTCACCTGGGAGCCGCGGCTGCCCTTCCTCAGCGACTGGTAGCGCGACTGGTTGAGCGGGACGCCGCAGGCCTTCTTGGCGCGCGTGGCTCGCGAACCGCCACCGGTCTGCAGGTAGTTGCGGTCGATGTTGACCGTGGCGCCCCCGTACGAGGCCTTCGTGTCGAGGTCGTACTGGTGGATGCGGCGGCCCTTCCAGCCGGCGTCCGACAGGTACTTCCCGCCCGAGACGTTCGCCCGGCCGTTCTCCCACGCCATCCACAGGTGGTACGGCTGCGTGAAGCCCTTGCGCTTGGTGCGGCGCGCCTCGTCGACCGACATGATCGCGGCGGCACCGCTGGAGTACAGGCCGGCGCGGTAGCCGCGCTTCGCGACGCGCTCGTTCCAGGCGTCGATGAACTCGAGAGTCGTGTTGTCGCACGCCCGGTTGCCGCGGTTGTAGTACTCGATGTCGAGGTACAGGACGTTCTTGGACCCGAAGCCGTAGCGGCGGGCGGCGACCGCGGCCTCGTCGGCGTCCACGCGAGCCTGCTGACGGGCGGTGCGCACGTCCGCGGCCATCCGCGACTTCTTGCCGCTGAAGCAGGGCGCCTGGTAGCCGACGTGGATGGGCAGGAAGCGCCACCCGCGGTCGGCCTGGCGCTTGACCCACGCCGGGCTCAGGTTCGGCTGCGCGCTCTCGGGGCACGCTCGGGCCCGGCCGGAGGTGTAGATGCCGACGACCGAGAACGGGGACGTCATGCGCCAGGTGTCCATGACCTGGTTCGACGGAGCCACGCAGGTGTCGAAGGCGAAGCCGGTGAAGCGGCCGGGAGACTTCGGGCTGGCGGCCCCGGCCGGCGCGGCGAGGGCCACCAGCAGGCCCGCGACGAGGGCGACCGAGGCGACCAGACCGAGCCGGCGGGTGGCCGGGCGACGGAAGGAGTCCATGCCTTCCAGGGAAACACGGCCTCCCCGCCGGTGGCAAAGTTTTCGCAGATCAGACCTGGCGCGAGGCCTGGCTCCAGTACGGCTTGCGCAGCTCGCGCTTGAGGATCTTGCCCGAGGGGTTGCGCGGCAGCTCGCCCAGCACGTCGAAGCTCGACGGCACCTTGTAGTGCGCGAGCCGCTCCCGGGCGAACGTGCGCAGGTCGTCGGCGGTCGTCGTCGCCCCGTCCTTGAGCACGACCACGGCCTTCACCGCCTCGCCCCAGCGGTCGTCCGGCACGCCGATGACGGCCAGCTCGAGCACGTCCGGGTGCTCGGCCAGGACGCGCTCGACCTCGGGGGAGTACACGTTCTCGCCACCGGTGATGATCATGTCCTTGATCCGGTCCTCGACGTAGACGAAGCCGCCGTCGTCGGTGCGGCCCACGTCGCCCGAGCGCAGCCAGCCGTCCTCGGCGAACAGCTCGCCGGTGGCGTCCGGACGTCCGAGGTAGCCGGGCGTGGCCTGCTCGGTGCGCCACCACAGCTCGCCGGCGGTGCCGGGCTCGACGTCGCGCCCCGTGGCCGGGTCGACGACGCGCAGCTCGACGCCCTCGATCGGACGTCCGGCCGAGACCAGGCGCTCGGGGTGCGCCTCGTCGCGGTGGGCGGCGTCGTCAAGCACCGTGGCCACGCCGCACATCTCGGTCATGCCGTAGACCTGCATGAAGTGGGTGGTCGGCCAGGCCTCGAGCGCCGCCCGCAGCACCGGCAGCGGCATCGGCGCCGCGCCGTAGCTGAACACCTTGAGCCGGCTGAACAGCGCCATCGCGTCCGGCCCGGCCTGGATCAGCCCGGCCACGACCGCCGGGACGAGGAACGCGTGCGTGCAGCCGGCCATCACCGCGCCGGCCAGCTTGGCGCCGTCGACCTCGCGCACCACGTACGCCGGGATGCCCGCGGCCGGCCCGAAGAACGCGTACGAGGAGCCGCCGACGTGGAACATCGGCATGGCCACCATGAGCATGTCGCCGTCGGTGTACTCCACGTCGCCGCCGCCGTGGGCGGTGTGCTGCACCAGGTTGTGCTGGGTGAGCATGACGCCTTTCGGGCGTCCGGTGGTGCCCGAGCTGTACATGACCGTGACGACGTCGTCGGGCGTCACCGCCGGGTCCTGGTCGAGCGGCTCGCCGGACGCGACGAGGGCCTCGTACTCGTCGTCGGGCCCGCCCACGACGACCACGCGCTCGATGTTGGTGAGCCGGTCGCGCACGAGGTTCACGGTGTCGAGCAGCTCGTGGCCGACGAGCAGCACGGTCGCGCCGCTGTCGTTGACGACGTAGTCGAGCTCGTCACCGGCCAGGCGCCAGTTGACGATCGCCTGCTTGGCGCCGAGCAGCGCCACGGCGTAGGTGGTCTGCATGATCGCGGGGTTGTTCTTGTCCAGGAAGGCGACGGTGCCGCCGCGCTCGACCCCGGCGGCCCGCAGGGCCCCGGCCAGGCGGCGGGCGCCGTCGGCGGCCTCGGCCCAGCTCCACGTGCGGCCCTCGTAGATCCAGCACGGGGCGTCCGGCTTCTCCTGCTCGCGCTGCAGCAGGTGGTCGACGACGAAGGTGGCGGGCGGCACGGCCATGGCGGACTCCTCGGTGTGTGAGCCAGGTCACCCGGAGCGTAGGGCGAGCGCGGGTGCATCGCGGGTGGTCGGGGCATCGCCGGACGTCCCGTAGACTGGCCGGGTGCCTCGCGGAGACGGACGCCTTACGCACGACCTCGATCCTCAGGACCGTGGACCCCAGGACGCCTGCGGCGTCTTCGGTGTCTGGGCCCCGGGGGAGGAGGTCGCCAAGCTGACCTACTTCGGGCTCTACGCCCTGCAGCACCGCGGCCAGGAGTCCGCGGGCATCGCGGTGAGCAACGGCCGCCAGATCCTGGTCTACAAGGACATGGGCCTGGTCTCCCAGGTCTTCGACGAGGCCACGCTCGAGTCGCTCACCGGCGACGTCGCCATCGGCCACTCGCGCTACTCGACCACCGGCGCCAGCGTCTGGCAGAACGCGCAGCCGACGTTCCGGCCCACCGCCACCGGCTCGGTCGCGCTGGCCCACAACGGCAACCTGACCAACACCGCCGAGCTCATCGCCACGCTCGCCGAGCGCGAGACCGGCACCCCCGCCCGCCAGGGCGAGCTGCAGACGTCCGACACCGGCGCCATGGCGTCGCTGCTGTCGTCCTACCCCGACCGCACCGTCGAGCAGGCCGCCTTCGAGGTGCTGCCGATGCTCCGCGGCGCGTTCTCGCTCGTGTTTATGGACGAGGGCACGCTGTACGCCGCCCGTGACCCGCAGGGCATCCGCCCGCTCGTGCTCGGCCGGCTCGAGAGTGGCTGGGTCGTGGCCAGCGAGACCGCCGCGCTCGACATCGTCGGCGCCTCCTACATCCGCGAGGTCGAGCCGGGTGAGTTCATCGCCATCGACGCCGCCGGCGTGCGCAGCGAGCGCTTCGCCCCGGCCGCGCCCAAGGGCTGCCTGTTCGAGTTCGTGTACCTCGCGCGCCCCGACACCCGCATCTCCGACCGCCGCGTGCACACCGTGCGGGTCGAGATCGGCCGCCGGCTGGCCCGGGCCAACCCGGTCGACGCCGACCTGGTCATCCCGGTGCCGGAGTCGGGCACGCCGTCGGCGATCGGCTACGCCGAGGAGTCCGGCATCCCGTTCGGCCACGGCCTGGTGAAGAACTCCTACGTCGGCCGCACGTTCATCCAGCCGTCGCAGACCCTGCGCCAGCTGGGCATCCGGCTCAAGCTCAACCCGCTGCGCGACGTCATCGCCGGCAAGCGGCTCGTGGTGGTGGACGACTCGATCGTCCGCGGCAACACCCAGCGCTCGCTCGTGCGGATGCTGCGCGAGGCCGGCGCTGCCGAGGTGCACGTGCGGATCTCCAGCCCGCCGGTGAAGTGGCCGTGCTTCTACGGCATCGACTTCGCCTCGCGGGCCGAGCTCATCGCCAACGGCGCCTCGACCGAGGAGATCCGCCGCTCGATCGGCGCCGACTCGCTCGCGTACGTCGAGCTGGACGAGCTCATCGAGGCCACGGAGGTCCCCAAGGACGACCTGTGCCGGGCCTGCTTCGACGGCATCTACCCGGTGCCGCTCCCCGAGGACGACATCATCGGCAAGCACCTGCTCGAGGACCGCACGCCGAACCCCGAGCTGAAGGTGCTGCCATGACCACGTCCCCCAGCAGCTACGCCGCCGCCGGCGTCTCCGTCGCCGAGGGCGACCGCGCCGTCGAGCTGATGAAGCAGTGGGTCGAGAAGTCCCGCCGGCCCGAGGTCGTCGGCGGCATCGGCGGCTTCGCCGGACTGTTCGACGCCTCCGCGCTCAAGCGCTACTCCCGCCCGCTGCTGGCCACGTCGGCCGACGGCGTCGGCACGAAGGTCGCCATCGCCCAGGCCATGGACGTCCACGACACGATCGGCTTCGACCTCGTCGGCATGCTGGTCGACGACCTGGTCGTGTGCGGCGCCGAGCCGCTGTTCCTCACCGACTACATCGCCACCGGCAAGGTCGTGCCCGAGCGGATCGCCGACATCGTCAAGGGCATCGCCATGGCGTGCGCCGAGTCCGGCACCGCCCTGCTCGGCGGCGAGACGGCCGAGCACCCGGGCCTGCTGGGCGTCGACGAGTACGACGTCGCCGGCTCCACCACCGGCGTGGTCGAGGCCGACCGCCTGCTCGGTGCCGAGCTCGTCCGCCCCGGCGACGTGGTCGTGGCCATGCGCTCGTCCGGCCTGCACTCCAACGGCTACTCGCTCGTGCGCCACGTCCTGCTCAACCAGGCCGGCTGGCAGCTCGACCGCGAGGTGCCCGAGCTCGGCGGCACCCTGGGCGCCGAGCTGCTCACCCCGACCCGGCTGTACACCAAGCCGTGCCTGGCCCTGGCCGACCAGCTCGAGGTGCACGCGATGTCGCACGTCACCGGCGGCGGCCTGGCGGCCAACCTCGCCCGCGTCGTGCCCGACTCCGTGTCGGTGCGCGTCGACCGCGGCACCTGGACGCGCCAGCCCATCTTCGACCTCGTCGAGCAGGTCGGCTCCGTGCCGCAGGCCGACCTCGAGGAGGCGCTGAACATCGGCGTCGGCATGGTCGCGCTGGTCGCGCCCGACGCCGCCGACGCGGCCGTCCGGCTGCTCGCCGAGCACGGCGTCGACGCCTGGATCGCCGGCGACGTCGCCGCCGCGGGCGTCCACGGCGAGGGCGGCTCGGTCACCCTGACGGGAACCCACGGCTAGGCCTCTTCCCGCCCGTCAGGCGCCACGAGTCACCACGGTGTGACATTCGTGGGGCTGGTTCGTGCTTTCCCGTCGTCGTTGGGTAGGGTGGGTGCCACGACGTATTGATGCCTATCTCTCTGTGAGGGGGTCGACCCATGGGGCGCGGCCGAGCCAAAGCCAAACAGACCAAGGTCGCTCGCGATCTGAAGTACCGAACGTTCGACACGGACTTCACCGATCTTCAGCGCGAGCTCCACGGGGAGTCGGGTGACCCGATCCCCGACCAGTACGTCGACCTCGTGCATCAGCGCGAGGACCCGGCCGCCAGCTGAGCTGGCCAGCCGGGCCCTCGCCCGCCTGATCCTCTCGCTCGTCCGCTGCTACGGCAGCAGGATCGAGCGCAGTCGTCCCACCTGACGCATCCGCTGCTCGGCCAGCCGGTCGGCGGCCTGCGACGGGGGCACTCCCTCCGACCTCGCGGTCTCCAGCACGTCCAGCGTGGTGTCGAAGATGCCCGTCGCGCGTGACTTGGCGCGGTCGAAGTCGAAGCCCTCGAGCTCGTCGGCCACCTGGATGACGCCACCGGCGTTCACGCAGTAGTCGGGCGCGTACACGATGCCGCGGTCGGCCAGCTGCTTCTCCACGCCCGCGTGCGCGAGTTGGTTGTTGGCGGCGCCGCAGACGACGCGCGCAGTGAGCACGTCGACGACCTCGTCGCTGAGCGCGCCGCCGAGCGCGCACGGGGCGTAGACGTCGAGCTGCTCGCGCACGAGCGCGTCCGTCGACTCGGCGACCTCGATGCCGGGGTAGGTCTCGCGCAGGCGCTCGACCGCGGCGGTGTCGACGTCGGTGACGACGACACGTGCGTCCGCGTCGACGAGCAGCCCGGTGAGGTGACGGCCGACCTTGCCGACGCCGGCGACGCCCACGCGGCGTCCGGCGAGCGAGGTGTCGCCCCAGACGTGCTGGGCGCTGGCCCGCATGCCCTGGAAGACGCCCCACGCGGTGAGCACGGACGAGTCGCCGGCGCCGCCGTGCTCGACGGTGCGGCCGGTGACGTAGCGGGTCTCGCGGGCGATGACGTCCATGTCGGGGCTGAACGTGCCGACATCGCAAGCGGTGAAGTAGCGCCCGCCGAGCGTCTCGACGAAGCGTCCGTACGCCCGCAGCAGCGCCTCGGACTTGTCGCGACGCGGGTCGCCGATGATGACCGCCTTGCCACCGCCGAGGTCGAGGCCGGCGAGCGCGTTCTTGTAGGCCATGCCCTGGCTGAGCGCGAGGACGTCCGCGAGCGCGGCCTGCTCGGAGCCGTAGGGGTAGAAGCGGGTGCCGCCGAGGGCCGGGCCCAGCGCGGTGGTGCTGATGGCGATGATCGCCTTGAGGCCGGAGTCGGCGTCGTGGCAGAACACGACCTGCTCGTGCGGGGCGCCGAAGGCGGACACGGGCAGGTCGTCGGTGCGGTGGTCGGTCACGGTGGTGAGCTCCTCGGGTCGCGGGCGGCGGTGGTGGGCCGTCCGGTGGTGCGGCCACGGGGTGTGGTGGCCTGGCCCCACTCTAGTGCGACCTGCGTCACACCTACGATCGCGGCATGGACCTGTGGCAGTCGCTCGACCCGTTGAAGAACCCGCTGACGTACGCCGCGCCGTTCTTCGTGCTGTGCATCGGCATCGAGCTGGCCGCGCTGCGCTGGCTCGACGACGACCACGACCACCCGCGCACGGGGTACGAGCTCAAGGACGCACGCACGAGCATCTCGATGGGCGTCGTCTCGATCGCGGTGCTGACCGTCTACAAGATCATCACGTTCTTCGCCTTCGTCGCCGTCTACTCGTACCTGGCGCCGTGGCACCTGCCGACCGACACCTGGTGGTACTGGGTGCTGGTCGTCCTCGGGGTGGACCTCGCGTACTACTGGCACCACCGCTTCTCGCACCGCGTGCGGCTCGGCTGGGCCGGGCACCAGGCCCACCACAGCAGCGAGTTCATGAACTTCGGCACCGCGCTGCGGCAGAAGTGGAACCCGTGGTTCGAGTTCTTCTTCTGGCTCCCGCTGCCGCTGCTCGGGTTCTCGCCGTGGACGCTCTACGTCGCGTTCGCGCTCAACCTCGTCTACCAGTTCTTCACGCACACCGAGACGGTCGGACGCCTGCCCCGGCCCGTCGAGTGGGTGCTCAACACGCCGTCGCACCATCGCGTCCACCACGGCAGCGACGCGGAGTACCTGGACACCAACTACGGCGGCATCCTCATCGTCTGGGACCGGCTGTTCGGCACGTTCGTGCGCGAGGGCCGGCGGCCGACGTACGGGCTCACCAAGCCGGTCGGCACGTACAACCTGCTGCGGCTGCAGTACGGCGAGTACGCGCGGATCGGAAGGGACCTGCGCCACGCCCGCTCGTGGCGCGAGCGCGTCGGCTACGTGCTCGGTCCACCCGGCTGGGTGCCCAGTGGAGACAACGCGACCAGCACGTCGTCCTCCTCGGCGTCGTCGAGCATCTCGGCGACCAGCCAGGACGATCGGGTGTCGAGCAGCGCGAAGTCCTCCCACTCGTAGCCCGGCACGACCTCGAGCCGTCCGGTCACGGAGAGACGGCCGACCCCGGCGAGCCGGGACGCGCGCCCCTCGGCCTGCACCTGCAGGGCTACCTCCCCGCAGTCCAGCACGAGCTCCAGCAGCGCGAGCCCCGGCAGCGCTGTTCGCACTTCGCGGAGCTCCGAGACGGTGCCCGTGGCGCGGTAGCGGCACTCAGTGGGAGGAGCGGAAGCGTCGACGGTGACCACGCCGGAAGCCTCGCGCGCGGGGGCGAGGGAGTCAGTATTGATCCGGAGACCGACGGGGTTCCAGAGGGTGTCCCGACGCGGAGCTGGGAGGCCGTCCTCGTCCACGGCCCAGCGCGGCAGGTGGGCCCACAGCATCGTCGTCACAGGGCGCGGGTGGCGCCGCCGTCCACGGGCAGCATGACGCCGCTCAGGTAGCCGGCGGCGGGGGAGAGCACGAAGGCGGCGACCCGGCCGAACTCCTCGGGACGTCCGTAGCGACGCAGCGGGATGGTGGCGGAGCCCGCCGTGCGGGCGGCCTCGGGGTCGCCGCCGAGCGCGTCCAGCTCGCGCACCCGCTCGGTGTCGACGCGGCCGGGCAGCAGGCCGTTGACCCGGATGCCCCGCGGGCCGAGCTCGTCGGCGAGGGTCTTGGCGGCCATGGCCAGGCCCGGTCGCAGGCCGTTGCTCAGGCCGAGGCCGCCGATGGGCTGCTTGACCGACGTCGACAGGACGAACGCGATCGAGCCGCCCTCGTCGCCCAGGGCGCCGGCGACGGCGCGGGCGACCCGCATGCCGCCGACCACGATGCTGTCGAACGCCGCGCGCCACTGCTCGTCCGTCGCCTCGGAGACGGGGCCCGGCGGCGGGCCGCCGACGCTGACCAGGGCGCCGTCGAGTCGGCCGAAGCGCTCGAGAGCGGCGTCGACCAGGGCCTGCGCGGTCGCCGGGTCGGCGTTGTCGAGGGCGAGGCCGTGGGCGCGCTCGCCCAGGGCCGACACGGTCGCGTCCACGCTGTCCTGGGTGCGGGAGGAGACGACGACGTTCGCGCCCTCCGCGACGAGCGTCTCGGCCGTGGCGCGGCCGAGTCCGCGGGTGCCGCCGGTGACGAGGAAGGTGCGTCCGCTGAGTCCGAGGTCCATGCCGTCACCGTAGCCCCGTCCGTTCACGCGGCTGCGCCATGCTCGGAGCGTGAGCGCGACAGGATCTCTTCGACGGCGGCTCGGCCTCGGCGGCGCCCTGGTCGTCGGGCTGGGGTCGATGCTCGGTGCAGGGGTCTTCGTCGCCCTCGCGCCGGCCGCGGCACTGGCCGGGGACGCACTGCCGGTGGCCCTGGTGCTGGCCGCGCTCGTCGCCGCGGCGAACGCGTCCTCGATGTCGGTGCTCGCGGCTCGCTGGCCGCAGTCCGGGGGTGCGTACGTCTACGGGCGCGAGGCGCTCGGCCCGGTGTGGGGCTACCTGGCCGGCGTGGCGTTCGTGGTCGGCAAGCTCGCGTCGTGCGCCGCCATGGCGCTGGCGGTCGGCACCTACGCCTGGCCGGGGCACGCGCGGGTCGTGGCGGTGCTCCTGGTCGTGGCGCTGACCGCGCTCGGCTGGTGGGGCGTGCAGCGGACGATCCCCGTCATGGCGGTCATCGTCGTCGTGGTGCTCGCCGTGCTGGCCGCGGTCGTGGCCGTGGGTGCCGGCGCTCCCGCTGTGCCAGCCGGGGATGGTCGCGGGAGCGTGCGGGACGTGCTCGCGGCGGCGGGCGTGCTGTTCTTCGCCTTCGCCGGGTACGCCCGCGTCGCCACGCTCGGCGAGGAGGTGCGCGACCCGAGCCGCACGGTGCCGCGAGCCGTGGCGCTGGCGCTCGGGGCGGTGCTGGTCGTGTACGCCGCGGTCGCCTGGGCCGGGATCCGCGTGCTCGGCGTCGCGCACCTCGGGACGTCCACCGCCCCGCTGGTCGACGTGGTCGAGTCGGCAGGGGCCGACGCGCTGGCGCCCGTGGTGCGCACGGCGGCTGCCCTCGCGGCCGGCGGCGCGCTGCTCGCGCTGCTGCTCGGCGTCTCGCGGACGGTGCTGGCCCTCGCGCGCGACGGGCACCTGCCCCGGACGCTGGCCGGCGTCGACGCGCGGCACGGGGTCCCGCGGCCGGCCGAGGCCGGCATCGCCGTCGTGGTGGTGGTGCTCGTCCTGGTCGGCGACCTCGGGACGGTCGTCGGCGCGTCGTCCTTCGGGGTGCTGCTCTACTACGCCGTCGCCAACGCGGCCGCGCTCACGGTCCGGACGCGGCGAGGCCGGCGACGGGCGGTGCCCGTCGCCGGCCTCGCCGGGTGCCTGCTGCTCGGCTGGACGCAGCCGGCCGGGTCGGTGCTGCCCGGTCTCGTCGTGCTCGCGCTGGCGCTCGTCGCCTACGCCGTCACGCGGCGTGCGCGCCCTCGGCGTGCTGCTTCGACAGACGGTTCGGCCACCAGAACCACCGACCGGTGACGGCGACCAGGGCCGGCGTGACCACGCTGCGCACCAGCAGGGTGTCGAGCAGGACGCCGAAGCCCACGACCACGCCGAGCTGGGCGAGCAGCACGAGCGGCAGGACGCCGAGCACGGTGAACACGGCCGCGAGCAGGATGCCCGCACTGGTGATGACGCCGCCGGTGACGGCCAGGGCACGGACGATGCCGTCGGTGGCGTCGCCGGTCGCGGCCGTCTCCTCACGGGCGCGGGCCGTGAGGAAGATGTTGTAGTCGACGCCCAGCGCCACCAGGAAGATGAAGGCCAGCAGTGGCGTGCTGACGTCCATGGCCGAGTAGCCGAGGCCCTGGAACACCAGCCAGCCGACGCCCAGCGCGGACAGGTAGCTCAGCACCGTCGTGGCGGCCAGCAGCAGCGCCGCCACGACGGAGCGCAGCAGCACCAGCAGCATCACGAGCACCACGCCCAGGACGATCGGGATCAGCAGCGCACGGTCGTCGGCGGCGGTCGCCCGCTCGTCGATGTCCTCGGCGTCCGCGCCGCCCACCAGGGCGTCCGGGTCGACGTCGTCCAGGGCGGTGCGCAGGTCACGGATGGTGTCGAGGCTCTCGTCGGTGCCGGGGTCCGCGGCCAGGGTCACCGAGATCTCCGCAGCGCTGTCGTCGCGACGCTGGACGGTCGCGTCGTCGACGCCGTCCACCTGCTTCGCCGCCGCGGCGACGTCCTCGGCCCGGTCGGCGGACGTCACGACGGTCGTGGGGGACGACAGGCCGCCGGGGAAGCCCTCGGACAGGGTCTTCTGCGCCGAGATCGACTCCGGCTCGTCCAGGAACTGCTCGCTCTGGCCGAGGCCGGTCTTGAGCCCGAGCAGCGGCAGGGCCATGGCGACGAGCGCGGCGAGGCTGACGACCAGGACGATCGCCGGGCGCCGGGTGACGCCGGTGCCGAGCCGGCCCCACAGGCCGCTGTACTCCTTGCCCTCCTGGCCCTGGCGGGGGACGAACGGCCAGAACAGCCACCGGCCGGGCAGCACCATCGCCGAGGGCAGCACGACCAGGGCGTAGAGGACGGCGACGACGATGCCGAGCGCGCCGGCGGCGCCGATGCTGCTGACGAACGGCGACTCCGCGAGCGTCAGGGCGACGAGCGCGAGGGCCACGGTGCCCGAGCTGGAGAGGATGGCCGGGGCGGCCGCGCCCACCGCGTGGCGCATGGCGTCGCGGCGGTCGTCGTAGCGGCGCAGCTCCTCGCGGTAGCGGGCGATGAGCAGCAGGGCGTAGTTCGTGCCCGCGCCGAAGACCAGCACCGACGTGATGCCGGTGATCGAGCCGTCGATCGGCTTGTCGAGCAGCTGGGACGCGTAGTTCAGCGACACCGCGGCGACCCGGTCGCCGATGCCGATGACGGTCAGCGGGACGAGCCACAGCCACGGGCTGCGGTAGGTGATGAGCAGCAGCAGCGCGACCACGCCCGCGGTGACGGCGAGCAGGCGGGTGTCGGCGCCGTCGAAGACCTTGCCCAGGTCGGCCTGGACCGCAGGGCCGCCCGTGACCTCGGCGGTGACGCCCTCGGGCGTCCCGTCGGCGACGACGTCGCGCAGCTCCTGGACGTTGTCGGCGTTCTCGTCGTTGGAGACGTCGCCGGGCAGGGGGATCGCGAGCAGCGCCAGGGTGCCGTCCTCGGACGGGACGGGCGGGCTCGCC
Organism: Aeromicrobium sp. IC_218; assembly: GCF_004336805.1. Classification (GTDB taxonomy): domain Bacteria; phylum Actinomycetota; class Actinomycetes; order Propionibacteriales; family Nocardioidaceae; genus Aeromicrobium. Next base: position 185,828 of record NZ_SJXM01000005.1, on the reverse strand, counting down.
TCGCCGAGGTCGGCGAGCGGTTCGCGCAGGGCGGCGACGGCGGCGAGGTCCTGGCCGCTCAGCTTCTCGCCGTCGCGCGAGAACGCCACGATCGCCGGGGCGTCCTCGGAGCCGGGCAGCTCGGCGGCGGCCTTCTTGGCCAGTGCGGACTCGGCGCCGTCCGGCAGGTTCGAGCCGGCCCCGCTTCCCTCCACCGGGTCGGGCGCGAACAGGATCACCAGGACGGACACGACGAGCGCGGCCAGCACGACGAGGATCGAACGCTTGCGGCCCACGAGGTGGACGAAGGGGACGCGCGAATTCGTTCGATGATCGAAAGAAGTCATGCGGCGATACTAGACTGACGGTCGTGACGATGCCCGCCGACCTCCCCGACCAGCGCCGCCAGGTCGTGATGCTGCTGCAGGCGTTCTCCGCCGCCGCGCAGCGCTACGCCGAGGCGGCCGGTGCGCGCCGAGGCCTTCACCGCAGCGACCTGCACGCCCTGCTGGCGGTCATGCAGGCCACGATGGCCGGCCGGGCGACGAGCCCCGGCGAGCTGGCCCGGGCGGTCGGCCTGACCCCGTCCGCGACCACCACCGTGATCGACCGCCTCGTCGCGTCCGGGCACGCCGAGCGCGAGCCCGACCCCCGCGACCGCCGGCGCACCATCGTGCGTCCGACTGAGAGCGCCCGCACCGACGGGCGCGAGATGTTCCAGCCGCTCGGCGACGCCATGGGCGTCGTCGTGGACGACCTCGACGACGCCGAGCTCGAGGTCGTCACACGCTTCCTGCACCGCGCGATCCAGGCCACGACCGAGGCCGCCGAGGCAGCCCAGGGCTAGGTCAGCGCTGCCCGGGGTACCAAGGATTGACCCGCAGGGTGTCCGACCAGCGCGTGGCCGACCGGTAGCCGGGGTGGCCTGCGGTCACCTTCAGCCGGATCCGTTTGCCCGCCAGCTTCTTGGTGACCTTCAATCGTGAGGTCGACGCATCCTTGATCGGCTTCTTGTCGGCGTACCACTGGTAGCGCACGCTCCTCGGCCGCACGCTCCACGTGCCCTTCGAGGCGCGCACGGTGTCGCCGACGCTCACCATCAGGGTGTTCAGGTCGGGACGGACCTGGGAGTAAATGCGCCCGAGCTGCACCGTGACCGGCTGGGTGTCGACCGTGACGGTCCGGTAGCCGGCCTGCGTGAGCGTGACTCGCGCGTGGAGGCGGCGTCCGCCGTAACGCCACGAGAGCTTGCGCGGCGTGGCGATCGGCTTGCCGTCCAGGTACCACTGGCGCTGGAACCGGAAGTCGGGGGTGATGTAGTTGAGGTCCGGGACCGGGTTCCAGATCTCCCACGCGTTGGACAGGTGCGGGGTGCTCTCGACGCGGGCGTCCCGGATACTCGGGCGACTGACGACGCGGCGTGAGGCCGGCCGCACCACCGCTGACGCTCGAGCGACATGACGGACGCGTTGCGCGTCCGCAGCGACCTCGATCGTCAGCGTCCTGCCCACCGCCTCGCGAGGGACGCGAAACTCCGCGTAGCCGTTGGACTCGATCAGGCGTCCGTCGACGAACAGCCGGTAGAGGTAGTGGGAGACCTGGGGCCAGGTCCCGCTCAGCTCCGCTTGGACGAGGGAATCGGCCACGACCGGGGTCAGCGTGACGGTGCCGGCGGACTCGACGACGTCCATGACGGGCACGGCATTGGACCAGAGGGCTGATTCCCGCCCTGCGCGGTCGCGCAGCAGGAGGCGGACGGTGAGGTCCTGGCCGCGCAGCGCGGGCGGCGCGGTGAACGACGTGCCGTCCTGGCCCGCGAGGGGGAGGAGGCCGTCCCGACCGGCGAACCACTGCCGGGACACGACCGACGTGCCGGCCGGCGGCGTCCCCGTGCTGAGTGTGAAGACCCCGTCCCGGTGCCGCTCCCGGAGGTACACGCTCGGGAAGCTCGGCGTGCCGGAGAGCTGGGGCGCGGACACCCGGATCGCCGTCCGCCCGCCTGCGGTCACGGTCAGGTCGGGACGACCGTCGGCGTCCCGCCAGAGGTATCCCGGCGCCGACAGGCGAAGGATGTCCTCGAGGGCGTCGAGGTACGCAGGGAGCGGATCCACGTGCGCGCGATAGGTCCCCGCGGGGAGCTGGTCGAAGACGTGGGAGCCACCCGGACGGAGTCGACGCGAGACGAGGCCGGTCGGCACCTCGGCGCCGTCGTCGACGCGCACGAGGCGGACCTGCACGGGGTCGGAGGCCTCGGGGTCGGGCGCGACGTTCACCGTCACGCGTCCGGCCTCCTCGAGGCGAGCGTCGATGCCGGTGATCGCGTCGCCGGCGCGGACGACCAGATCGGCGGGAGTGGTGCCACCCCAGTGCTGGGGCAGGGTGCTGCGGTCACCGGAGGCCGGGTCGAACCGCACGCGGTAGGTACCGGGTGCGATGACGACGCTCCAACGTCCGTCAGCCTGCGGGCGGAGGGTGCGCACCAGCTGTCCGGACGCATGACGGATCGAGATCTGCACGCTGGTCGGGTCGCCCGACGGGTGCTGCACGGTGCCGCTCATCGTGCCGTGGTCGGCGGCCTGCGCGGAGCCGCTCGTGCCCAGCGCGGACGCGAGCAGCGCCAGCACGAGAGCGATGGGCGCGGATCGGCGGATCACGGCCACCACCCGCCGCCGTCGACACGGATCCGTCTCGAGCGCACCGCCCTCACCTCGTAGCCGGGACGCATCGGGGTGACCGCGACGCGCAGGTCGCGGTTCTTCATGGCCTTGGTGATCCGGAGCCGCTTTCCGGTCGCGCCGCGGATCGGCTTGCCGTCGAGGTACCAGCGGTACCGGAACCCGGTCGGTGCCGGGTGCACGTTGGCGCCGGCACGGATCACGCGACCGGGGGAGAATCGACCGGCGATGTAGGGCCGCCACGGCCTGACGAACGATCCACGCGGGACGACCACGGCGTTCGTCGTCGCGACCGCGACGTCGTAGCCAGGCAGGGACTCGGTGACACGGACGGTGAGGCGGCGATGGGCCGCGGCCGGCGGCACGAGGTACTGCCGGCCGGCCGCGCCCCTGACGACCTTGCCGTCGAGCAGCCACTCGAACGTGCGCCGCGCCTTCTCGGCGCCTCGGACCCACTCGAACGTCCCGGAGCTGTCCTCCGCCAGCTGGGCGACGAGCCCGACTCGCACGTTCCTGAGAGCCGGGAGCTGCCTCAGCCCACGGCGGCCACCGGACACGAGGGTCTTGGCCCGCAAGGTGGCGCTGCGGAAGGACGAGTCGATGGCCGTGACCTCCAGGTGGAGCGTCTTCGCGATCTGGTCCGGTGCGGGGGTGAAGGACGGCGAGAAGCCCTTGAGGACGCCGTCGACGGTCCAGCGGTAGGTGACCAGGGCCGGCGGCGAGGACCAAGCCCCGCTCAGCACGGCGCGGGTGTCGGTGCCCACCCGGGGAGCTGTGACCGTCAGCCGAGGAACCGACGCGAACGGCTGCGTGATCGGCTGGCCCGTCGTCCAGTGGGTGGTGCGGTCCCGGCCGGGAGCGCCCAGGGTCGTCACGAGGAAGGCGTGGTAGCCCACGAGGTCGGGAGTGACGGGCAGGACCGTCCCGGTCCGTCCCGGGATCGGGACGGCGGTCGCGGGCGAGCTGCCGGCGGCGCGGTACCACTGTCGGTCGACGACCCTGACGTCTGCGGGCCACCGCTCGCCGGTGGCCGTCAGCGTGCCGCCCGGTTGCGCGAGGCCGACCACGGTGGGGCGGACGAGCGGCTGGACGAGGTCGTGTGGCGTCAAGGGCGAGACAGGGACGTCCAGGACCTCGCCCGGCACGACCTCGAGGTCGTCGCCGTCCGCGACGTCCGCGACGAGCCCATCCCGTGTCCAGAAGAGGTCCGGGGAGCTCACCCCGGTCGAGGATGGCTTGCGTCGCACCCCGAGCCGGTACGTTCCAGCCTCCAGGCCGGCGACGGTGGTCGACGCCGAGCCGGCCGTCACGGTGCGGATCGGGTTCCAGGTGCCGTCGTCGCTCCGCGACATCACCACCAGCGCGCTGGGTGCCTCGTCGTCGGGGTGGACGTGGGTGACCTTCAACGCGCCGCCCAGGGGAACCGTGACGTCGGCGCTGAGGTCGGACCCGGCGGCCACCGTCAGGGTCGAGGCGGCAGTGACGTCCGAGACCGTCCCGGCGGTCGTGCGGTAGAAGGTGCCGACCACGTCGGACGTGGTCACGTACCCGAGGCGGTAGCGGCCCGGGGCAAGCCCTGCGTGGCGCCAGCGCCCGTCAGCGTCCGGTCGGACCGTGGCGAGGGTGAGCCAGCGTGCACCGGCGGGACCCAGGACGCGGACCTGCACGGTGGTCACGTCACCGTCGGGGTACGTGACGGTGCCCGAGATCGAGCCGGTGGAGTCCGCAGCGGTCGCGGTCGCGGTCGTGGCGGGTCCCGCGAGGACGCCGAACACCAGGGCGAGGAGCACAGTCAGGGCCAGGAAGGGTCGGCGCATGGGATCCCCCGTCTCGAGCGTCGGCTCGCCGAGGGTACGGCAGCACATGCGTCCCGCGGAGCGGAACGGCAGAACCCGCGCGGCGTCGGGGACGGACGCTCCAGGTCGGCTCAGCTCAGGTTCGGCCCGTAGACCTTGTAGCTCGTCGAGAAGGTCGTCTCGGGCTCGTAGTAGCGGCGGTGACCGGTGATGCTGACCTTGAGGTACTTGCGCTTCATCCGCTTGGTCACCTTGAGCCGCGACTTCGTGGCGCCCTTGATCTTCTTGCCGTTCAGGAACCACTGGTACGTGAAGCGGGTCGGCCGGGGGGACCAGGTGTCGGTGTCGACGCGCACGGTCCTGCCGACCTCGGGCAGGAAGGACTCGATCTCCGGGTAGCCGGTGCGGCGGAAGAGCAGCCCGCCGACGGTGACGGGGCGACTCGTCGCCGTCGCCCGCTGGAATCCCGGCTGGTCGAGGATGACTCGAGCCTGGAGGCGCTGGCCCTTGGACCTCCGCGGCAGGGTCACCGCCGAGTCGCGGGACGTCCAGACCACGCGGCCGTCCAACAGCCACTGGTACGTGCGCCGCGCGTCGGACTCGGCCGGGTCCGGCTCCTGGTTCCAGACGGGGAAGTAGGTCTCGAGCCAGACTCGGTTCCCGGCCTGCGCGTGGGAGAAGGTCGGGAGACGCTTGATCGTCCGCGTCGCGGGGGAGACGACCGTGCTCGCGGCGACCACGCCGGTTCGGAAGTCCCCGTCCTCGGTCCGCTCGGCGTGGAGCTCGACCCGAAGGCGATGACCGGCGTACGCGCGGTAGACGGGCCAGTCTCCCTCACCGCTCCAGCCGACGTACTCGTCGTCGACGTACCAGCGGTACGTGACGCGGGTCGGCGTCGGTGCAAAGGATCCGCTCGGGGTCGCCTTGACCCGCTGACCGACGACGGCGCGGCCGATCGAGAGCGTGGGGACGCTGTCGAAGGCGTCTCCCGGCGTCACGACCGGCGGCTCGGCCGCGGTGGCGGTCGTGGACGGTCCGGCGAGCGCGCCCACCACGAGGGCGAGCAGCAGCGGCAGGGCGAAGAAGGGTCGGCGCATGGAATCCCCCGGTCTCGAGCGTCGGCCTGCTGAGGGTACGGGAACGGGTTGCTCAGCGGGGCGAAACGGGTGATCCACAGATGAGCTGAAGCATCGAGAACTGTCGGCGACCGCGTCTAGGATGGGAACATCAGTTCGATTCGGGGGAATCATGGTTGCTGAGCTCGTCGAGACGGAGTCGCCGGTGGCGTTCCTGGACGAGCTCGAGCGAGCCCTCGACGCCGCTGATCCTTCGTCGTACCTGGGGCTGTCGCCGGACGAGGCGCGGCGGGCGGCGATGCGGATCCAGCGGCTGCAGGCGCGCCTGGCCGCGCACAGTGCGGCGGTGGTGCGGGCGGTCGATGCTCTGGTGCCGGTGGGTCTTGGCGGGTCCACCGGCACGGCCGACCTGCTGGCCCGCGACTTCGGACGTGACCGGCGCGCGGCGAGCCGGCAGGTGCGGCTGGCGCGGTCGTTGGGTGAGCGGACCGCGACCGAGCGGGCACTGGCCGAAGGACTGATCACCGAGGCCCAGGCGGTGGTGATCGTCAACGCTCTGCTGGGCGTGCCGGCGGAGCATCAGGAACGGTGCGAGCAGACGTTGATCGCGGCGGCGCAGACGCTGTCGGCCAAGGACCTGTCGTGTCGGGCCCGGCGGATCGCGGACGTGTACGCACCCAAGCCCGTCGTCGACCAGATCGAGAACGATGCGCTCGAGAAGCAGGAAGCCCGCGCCTGGGAGCGCACGGAATTCTGGATGGCCGACAACCGGGACGGCACCTGGCGCGGCGGGTTCGTGCTGCCCGACCTCCAGGCCGAGCTGCTGAAGACGATGCTCGACGCCTTCACCGCCCCGAGGCAGGGCAACGGTCGTTTCCACAAGCTCAACGACCGGTCCGCGCCTGAGGCGATCCCGGTCCCTGAGCCTGTCGAAGGGACCCTCGGCCAGCGACAGGGCCACGCGTTCGCCCACCTGGTCGAGAAGATGCCCGTCGACGGGCTCCCGCAGTCCGGCACCACCGCGGCCACCCTCGTCGTGACGATGCAGCTGAAGGACCTTCGCGACGGTCTCGCGGCCTCCACCCTGGCGACTGGCACTCGGCTCTCGGGCGGCGAGACCCGCCGCCTCGCCTGCACCGCCGGCGTCGTCCCGGCCGTCCTGGACGGCGAGTCCCTCCCGCTCGACCTCGGCCGCACCAAGCGACTCTTCACCAAGCACCAGAAGACTGCCCTCGGACTCCGCGACCTCGGCTGCGTCGCACCCGGATGTGACAGACCACCGTCATGGTCCGAGGTCCATCACCCCATCCCTTGGAGCGCGGGCGGCACGACGGACCTGGACAACGCGGTCCTGCTCTGCCCCCGACACCACCACCAGGCCCACCGCGACGGCTGGCAGTTCCGCCGCGACGACCACGGACGCGTCCAGACCCGCGGACCCGACGGCCAGTGGCGCGATGACGGACGCTGGCGAGCAGCGTGAGGAACGAGAAAGCCCCCGCACCGGGGGTGCGGGGGCTTCGTCGTGATGGTGGCCAGGGCCGGGGTCGAACCGGCGACCTACCGCTTTTCAGGCGGTCGCTCGTACCAACTGAGCTACCTGGCCGTGCTTGCGAGCAAGCGACCATCACCTTACCCGATGGGCTCGGGGCTCAGGAAACCGGTCCCACGTCGGCCAGGCGCTGCAGCAGCAGCGTCTCGGCCAGGCAGACGCGCTCGAACTCCGCCAGGTGCAGGCCCTCGTCGATGCCGTGGGCACGGGTGTCCGGGTCCTCGACGCCGGTCACCAGCACGGCCGCGTCGGGGAAGATGCGGGCGAACTCGGCGATGAACGGGATCGAGCCGCCCATGCCCATGTCGACCGGCTCGGTGCCGTCCCAGGCGTCGCGGAACGCACTGCGTGCGGCGTCGTACGCCGGGCCCGTCGCGTCGACCGCGTACGGGGAGCCCACCTCGCCGCGGGTCACCTCGACCTTCGCGCCGAACGGGGCGTGCTGCTCCAGGTGCCGCTGCAGGGCGTCCAGGTGGGCCTCGGCGTCGCCGCCGGGCGCCACGCGCATGCTGATCTTGGCCCGTGCCGACGGCGACAGGGTGTTGGACGCGATGTCGACCGGGGTCGCGTCGATGCCGATGACGCTGATCGCCGGCTCGGCCCAGAGGCGCTGCACGACGGAGCCGGTGCCGATCTGCTCGACGCCGTCCAGCACGCCGGACTCCGCGCGCAGCCGGTCCTCCGGGTACGTCAGGTCGGCGGCGGTGCCGTGGTGCAGGCCCTCGACCGCGACCGAGCCGTCCGCGTCGTGCAGCGTCGCGACCAGGCGGCACAGCGTCGTGAGGGCGTCCGGGACGACGCCGCCCCACATGCCCGAGTGGACGGCGTGGTCGAGCGTGCGCACCGTGACCTCGCAGTCGACCAGGCCGCGCAGCGACACGGTCAGCGCCGGGACGCCGACGTCCCAGTTGGCCGAGTCGGCGATGACGATCGCGTCGGCCGCCAGCTCGTCGCGGTACGTGGTGAGCAGCTCGACCAGGGTGGGGGAGCCGGACTCCTCCTCGCCCTCGACGAACACCGTGACGCCGACGGGGGGCTGGCCGCCGTGGGCGCGGAACGCGGCCAGGTGCGCGGCGATGCCGGCCTTGTCGTCGGCTGCGCCGCGCGCGAACAGCCGGTCGCCGCGCTGCGTCGGCTCGAACGGCGGGGACGTCCACAGGCTCTCGTCGCCGACCGGCTGCACGTCGTGGTGGGCGTACAGCAGCACGGTGGGCGCGCCCTCGGGTGCCGGGTGGTGCGCGATGACCGCGGGGGCGCCGTCGCCGACGGACACGATCTTGGTCCGGGCGAAGCCGGCCTCGCGGAGCAGACGCTCGACCTCGGTGGCCGAGCGTCGGACGTCGTCGCGGTGCTCGGGCTGGGCCCACACCGAGGGGATGCGCACGAGGTGGTCCAGGTCGGACAGCACGCTCGGCAGGACGTCGTGCAGGCGGGAGGTCAGCGCGTCGGACATGGCTTCACCCTGCCACGGGCGTCCTTCGACAGGCTCAGGGACCGGCCCTTCGACGGGCTCGGGGACCGGGCCTTCGGCGAGCGCGGGGGTGGGCACGAAAAAGCCGAGAGGCCGGTCATGACGACCGGCCTCTCGGCTGACTTGCGACCCCGACGGGACTCGAACCCGCGACCTCCGCCGTGACAGGGCGGCGCGCTAACCAACTGCGCCACGGGGCCATGTTGCTGTTCCTGCTGCGGCCCTGCTCTCGCTGAGCCGACGGCAACTCTAACCTACCCCTCCGCGGACTCCAAAACCGGGGGTCGTCTGCTCGCTCCGAGCCGCGGAAACGCCGGTATGACGGCCTTGGCCGTACCGCTCACGACGCACCGACGGGCGGCACGACCACCCAGGGCTCGCGCGGCAGCCGAACCGGGTCGAAGGCGGCCAGCAGCTCGCGCGGCGAGCGTCCGGGGAGCCCGAGCGAAGCCGCGACCATCGCCGGCACGTCGACGCCGAGGTCCTCCAGCTCGCGCCGGGTCACGGCGCCGTCACGCTTGGCCAGGCGTCGCCCCTCGGTGTTCAGGGCGAGCGGGACGTGGGCGTACTCGGGGGCCGGACGGCCGAGCAGGTCGGCCAGGTAGGCCTGCCGCGGGGCCGAGCTGAGCAGGTCGTCGCCCCGCACCACCTGGTCGATGCCCTGGTCGGCGTCGTCGACCACGACCGCGAGGTTGTAGGCCGGGACGCCGTCGTTGCGGCGCAGCACGAAGTCGTCGACCGTGCCCTCGTAGCGCCCGTGCAGCACGTCGTCGACCGCCCACGTCGTGACGCCGGCCCGCAGCCGGATCGCGGCCGGACGCTCGCGCCGGCGCAGCTCGCGCTCGGACTCGGTGAGGTGGCGGCAGGTGCCCGGGTAGGCGCCGGGCGCGGCGTGCGGTGCGGACGCCGCCTCGGCGATCTCGCGCCGGGTGCAGAAGCACTCGTAGGTCAGACCGGCCTCGTCCAGCCGTCGGATCGCGTCCACGTGGACGTCCGTGCGGGTGGACTGCATGAGCGGCTCGCCGTCCCAGTCCAGGCCGAGGGCCCGCAGGTCGTCCAGCTGTCGCTCGGCCGAGCCGGGACGCACGCGGTCGATGTCCTCGACCCGGACGAGGAAGTCGCGTCCGGTCGAGCGGGCGAACAGCCAGGCGAGCACGGCGGTGCGCAGGTTGCCGACGTGCAGGTCGCCCGAGGGGCTGGGGGCGAAGCGTCCGGCGGGCACGGCCTCAGCGTGCCACGTCCTTCGACAGGCTCAGGAACCGTCCAGGACGCGAAGGGACCCTCGTCGACCGGGGTCGACGAGGGTCCTAGTTCGTTGTCCTCCGCCACAGGGATGCGCGATGTGCGGTGGAGGTGATGAGAAAATCTTCACCCGGTATGGCACCTAGCGCATCTCGAGATGGGCGGAACGTGATCAAGAGCACCCCCGACGGGATTCGAACCCGCGCTGCCGCCGTGAAAGGGCGGTGTCCTAGGCCGCTAGACGACGGGGGCTGGACCGGCTCAGCATACCCACCGGCTCGGTTGGGCCGGGCCTGGGACGATGTCCGCGTGGTGGAGATCAGCGCGGAACGGTTCGACCAGCTCGTGGACGAGGCGTTCGCCGGCGTGCCGGCCGAGCTCGTCGAGCTGCTGGACAACGTCGTGCTGTTCGTCGAGGACGACGCGCCGCCGCACGACCCGCACCTGCTCGGCCTGTACGACGGCATCCCGCTGACCGAGCGCGACCACGCGTATGGCGGCGTCGTGCCCGACCGCATCTTCGTCTACCGCAACCCGACGCTGGCCATGTGCGAGAGCGAGGAGGACGTCGTGGAGGAGGTCCGCATCACCGTGGTCCACGAGATCGCCCACCACTTCGGCATCGACGACGCGCGCCTGCACGAGCTCGGCTATGCCTGACGCCGAGCTGCGCCGCGCGGCGGACCGCTACGAGACCGTGGGCGACGGTGTCCGTACCCGGCACTCGTTCTCCTACGGGGACCACTACGACCCGGCGAACGTCGGGTTCGGGCCGCTCGTCGCGATCAACACCGAGCACGTCGAGCCGGGGCGCGGGTACGCGCCGCACCGCCACGCCGACGTCGAGATCGTCACCTGGGTGCTCGACGGCGCGCTGCGGCACGAGGACACCGCCGGCCCCGGTGGCGTCGTCGAGCCCGGCACGGCCCAGCGGCTGAGCGCCGGGTCGGGCGTGCTCCACGGCGAGCACAACGCGTCCGGCACCGAGCCGCTCGTGTTCGTGCAGATGATGCTCGTCTCCCAGCACGGGGACGACCCCGAGTACGCGCAGGCGACGGTGGCCGACGGTCCCGGGCTCCACGCCGCCGTGGACGTCCACGCGCCGGCCCGGCTGCTCGTCGCCCGCCTCGGTGCCGGCGACGAGGTCGAGGTGCCGGCGGCGGCCCGGACGCTCGTCCACGTCACCCGCGGACGCGTCCGGCACGGCGCCGACGAGCTCGCTCCGGGCGACGAGCTGCGGATCCACGACGGCCGGGCGCTGACCCTCGAGGCCGACGTTCCGGCGGAGGCGCTGGTCTGGCTCCTGGAGGCGTGACGGAGGTCGCGCACGACCAGTGCACCATGCAACTTGTTGCGGTAATAGTCTGAGCGCGTGAAGGGCTGGGACGCGCACCGCGTGGCCATGGACCGACTGCTCGCCTCGTACGCCGCCATAGCGCCGGGCGAGCGCGTCCGTCTGGCCAAGAAGACCTCGAACCTGTTCCGTCCGCGCGCCGCCACGACGACGCCCGGGCTCGACGTCAGCGGGCTCGACGGGGTGATCTCCATCGACCCGGTCGCCCGCACCGCGGACGTGCAGCTGGCCTGCACCTACGAGCACCTCGTCGAGGCGACGCTGCCGTACGGGCTCGTGCCGTACGTCGTGCCGCAGCTGCGCACCATCACGCTGGGCGGCGCCGTCACCGGGCTGGGCATCGAGTCGACGTCCTTCCGCAACGGGCTGCCGCACGAGTCGGTGCTCGAGATGGACGTGCTGACCGGCAGCGGCGAGGTCGTCACGGCCACCGCCGACAACGAGCACGCCGACCTGTTCGACGCCTTCCCCAACTCCTACGGCAGCCTCGGCTACGCCACCCGGCTGCGGATCGGGCTGGAGCAGGTGCCGCCGTACGTCCGGCTGCGCCACGTGCGCTTCGACGACGTCGCGTCGGCCACCAAGGCGCTCGGCCAGGTCGTCGAGGCCGGCGCGTGGGAGGGCGTGCGCGTCGACGCCGTCGACGGCACCGCGTTCAGCCCGGACGAGGTCTACCTGACGCTGGCCGAGTACACCGACGAGCGCCCGGCCGCGCTGAGCGACTACACCGGCCAGCAGGTCTACTACCGCTCGATCCAGGAGCGGCGCACGGACGCGCTGACCATCCACGACTACCTGTGGCGCTGGGACACCGATTGGTTCTGGTGCTCGGCCGCGTTCGGGGCGCAGAACCCCCGGCTGCGACGCGTCTGGCCCCGCCGGTGGCGGCGCAGCGACGTGTTCCACAAGATCGTCGCGCTCGACGCCCGGTTCGGGATCATCGAGAAGCTGGACCGGATCAAGAAGGTGCCCGGCCGCGAGCGCGTCATCCAGGACATCGAGGTGCCGCTGGAGCGGCTGCCGGAGTTCCTGGAGTGGTTCGACGCCGAGGTCGGGATGCGCCCGGTCTGGCTGTGCCCGCTGCGCACCCAGCGTCCGTGGGCCACGTACCCGCTCGCGACCGGCGAGACGTACGTCAACGTCGGCTTCTGGGGCACGGTCGTCGTGCCCGCGGACGCGCCGGCGGGCTACGTCAACCGGCGGGTCGAGGAAGCCGTGGGACGGCTCGACGGCCACAAGTCGCTGTACTCCGAGGCGTTCTACGACCAGGAGACCTTCGACGCCATGTACGGCGGGCAGAACCTCGCGCGGGTGCGCGAGCGCTACGACCCGCAGGGACGACTCAGCACCTTGTACGAGAAAGCGGTGAGGAACTCATGACCCTGCTCGACCCCGAGCGCATCACCATCGCCGGAGCCCTCGAGCGGCTCATGCGCCACGGCATCCCGTTCCGCTTCGAGGCCTACGACGGCAGCACCACCGGCGACCCCGCGTCGCCGTACACGGTGCGGCTGCTCAACCAGCGCGGCCTGGCCTTCCTGGTCACGGCCCCCGGCGACCTGGGCTTCGCCCGCGCCTACGTGGCCGGCGACCTGGAGATCGAGGGCGTCCACCCGGGCGACCCGTACCCGCTCATGACCGAGATCCTGAGCAAGCTCAGCTTCAAGCTGCCGCCGCCCGCCGAGCTGGTGAAGATCGTGCGCGGCCTGGGCGTGGGCAACCTCGTCCCGCCCGCGCCGCCGGTCGAGGAGCACCTGCCGCGCTGGCGCCGGACGCTCGAGGGCCTGCGCCACACCAAGGTGCGCGACGCCGACGCCATCCACCACCACTACGACGTGTCGAACCGGTTCTACGAGCTCGTGCTCGGCCCGTCGATGGCGTACACCTGCGCGGTCTACCCGACGGCGGACGCGACGCTGGAGGAGGCGCAGGCCGAGAAGTTCGACCTGGTCTGCCGCAAGCTCGACCTGCAGCCGGGTCAGCGCCTGCTCGACGTCGGCTGCGGCTGGGGCGGCATGGTCATGCACGCCGCCGAGCACTACGGGGTCAAGGTGCTCGGCGTGACGCTGTCGCAGGAGCAGGCCGAGTGGGCGCAGAAGGCGATCAAGGAGCGCGGCCTGGAGCACCTGGCCGAGGTGCGCTTCAGCGACTACCGCGACGTGCTCGAGTCCGGCTTCGACGCGATCAGCTCGATCGGCATGACCGAGCACATCGGCGTGAAGAACTACCCGGCGTACTTCTCGTTCCTGCGCGACAAGCTGGCCGTCGGCGGCCGCCTGCTCAACCACTGCATCACGCGCCGTGACAACGTCTCGCCGACGTCCGCGGGCGCCTTCATCGACCGGTACGTCTTCCCCGATGGCGAGCTGGCCGGGTCCGGGACGATCGTCTCGACCGTCCAGGACGTCGGCCTGGAGGTGCGGCACACCGAGAACATCCGCGAGCACTACGCGCGGACGCTCGAGGCCTGGTGCGCCAACCTGGAGCGGAACTGGGACGAGGCGCTGCGCGAGGTGTCGCTCGGCCGGGCCAAGATCTGGGGCCTGTACATGGCCGGTTCGCGCATCGCCTTCGAGCGCGACGAGATCGAGCTGCACCACGTGCTGGCGGTCAAGAACGCGCCCGACGGCACGTCCGGCTTCCCGCTGCGCCCGACCTGGCTGTCCTAGCCACGTGACCGACGGAACCCCTGGCGCCGACGTCCCCGACCGCCGGGGACGCACCGGCCTGCACCTGACCGGGCTCGACCTGCGGCGCAACCCGCGCGTGCGGGTGCGCGAGGTCGAGCTGCTGGCCAGCGACTGGTGCGTGCTGCGGGCCACCACCTACGACTACACGCACCCGGACGGCACGGTCAGCACCGAGCGGCGTGAGACGTACGACCGCGGCGACGGTGCGACGATCCTGCTGTACGAGCCCGAGCGGCGCACCGTGCTGCTCACCCGGCAGTTCCGCTACGCGGTCTACGTCAACGACCACCCCGACGGGATGCTGCTGGAGACGGCAGCCGGGCTGCTCGACGACGACTCGCCCGAGGACGCCATCCGGCGCGAGGCGGCCGAGGAGACCGGGGTCGAGGTCGGCGACGTCGAGCACGTCTTCGACGTCTACATGAGCCCCGGCTCGGTCACCGAGCGGCTGCACTTCTTCGCCGCGCCCTACAGCGTCCGCGGGCTCGACGGGTCGCGCGCCGGGCTCGCCGAGGAGGGCGAGGACATCGAGGTCGTCGAGCTCGACTTCGACACGGCGCTCGCGTCCATCGGCACGGACGTCGTGGACGCCAAGACCGTGATGCTGCTGCAGTGGGCGGCGCTGCGGGGACCGTTCTCCGGCTCGCGCTGACCGCGATCGGACGTCCGGCTCAGTGCCGGCCGTCGAGGTGGAGCCCGGCGCCCTCGGCCCGGGCGACCTCGGCCGCGCGCGCGTGCTCGGCCCCGGCCGCGGCCGTGTCGTCGGCCAGCAGCCGGGCGCGCAGCAGGTGCAGGTCGACCAGGTCGAACCGTTCGCCGGTGCGCTCGGTGTGGGCCAGCGCGGCGTCGGTGAGGCGCAGCGCCTCCTCGGCTCGTCCGGCCCGGCCGTGGAGGTCGGCGGCCAGGCGCAGCATGAACGGGCCGAACAGGTGCCGGTCCGAGAGCGACGTGAAGGCCGCGATCGCGGCCTCGAGCATGGCCAGCCCGGCCTCCGGGTCACCGAGCCGGCCGGTTCCCCAGCCGATCGGCATGAGCGCGAACGCCTGCAGCTGCAGGAAGCCGTTGGCGACGGCCAGCTCCTGCCCACGGCGGGCGTGCTCGACGGCCGCCTCGGGCCGGTCGAGCACGACGCTGCGCACGCCCTCGGCGATGAGCTGGAAGCTGACCGTGTAGAGGTGGCCGGAGTCCCGCGCCGCCTCCGCGGCCTCCCGCGTGATGCGGTGCGACAGCTCCAGGTCGCCCTGCTGGGCCACCGCCAGGGACAGCCAGATGCGGGCCTGGACGCCGGGGTGCTGGAGCCACAGGTCGAGGTCGAACGGCGTCGCGGCGGCGTCGGCCAGCGCGACCGCGCGCTCCATGGCGTCCCGGGTCTCGGTCAACCGGCCGAGGTGCCAGGCGGTCTGGCCGCGAGCCACCAGCGTGGCGAGGGCGAGACCCGGGTCGCCCGTGGCGTCGGCGGCGTCCTGCAGCGCCCGGACGGCGGCGCCGGCCTCGTCCAGGTGGCCCGAGACCAGGGCGCCGCCCCACGTGCCCCAGTGCGCCGAGAACAGGTCCGGCACCGCCCCGCCCGGTCCGCTCAGCTCGAGCACCCGGCGACGCTCCTCGGCGACGCCCGGCCCGTTGTAGCCGTGGCGCAGGGTCAGCAGCGAGCCGAGCCGGACCCGAAGCTCGACCTCGAGCGCGGCGGCCCGGTCGGCGGGCACCACCCCGACGAGCTCGAGGGCGCGCCGGACCAGCCGCTCGGCGTCGTCGAAGGCCAGGCGCTGCTGCGCCAGGGCGGCGGCGTGCAGCGAGGCGCGGATGGCCTTCGCCGCGTCGGCGTGCGGGTGGGCCTCGAGGAAGTGGTGGGCGATCGCGGCGGCGTGCACCGCGTCCGGCCCGTGCCGGGCCTGCAGGGACTCGGCGACCGCGGCGTGGACGGCGGCCCGGCGGGCCAGGCTCATCCTGACCGTGAGCGTCTCCTGCACGAGGGCGTGGCTGAACCGGTACTCCAGGACGTCGTCGGCCGGGGTCAGGATCCCCGCCGTCATCGCCCGGTCGATCGTCTCGAGCAGCGCGAGCCGCCCGGTGCCCGTGACGTCCTCGAGCAGCAGCAGGCCGAAGGTGCGGCCGATGACGGCCGCGGCGGCCAGCACGTCGGCGTCGCCGTCGGGCAGGTGGCGCAGGCGACGCTCGATGACCGCCCGGACGCCGCTGGGCACGGGGGTGTCGCCGCGTCCGTGCCGGCGCCGCTCGTCGCCGTAGAGCCGCGCGAGCTCGCCGACGTAGAACGGGTTGCCGTCGGTGCGCTCGCGCAGCGCGCGCGCCGTGGCCAGCGGGACGGGGGCGCCGAGGCTGCGGGTGGCCAGCTCCTGCACCTCCGGCACGTCCAGTCCGGACAGGTCGATGCGCACGGTGCCCGCGGCCCGGGCGAGCGTGGCGGTCAGCGCGCGCGAGCAGACGAGCGAGCCGTCCGGGTCGCGCACGGTCAGCACGACCGCGACGCGTCCACCGCGGCACGACGTCAGCAGGTAGTCGAGCAGCTCGATGGAGCCGGGGTCGGCCCAGTGCATGTCCTCCAGCACGAGCACGAGCGGCTGCCGGGCCGAGACGGTCTCGACGAACGCGGTGACCGCGTCGTAGAGCCGGGTCGGGGCGACGTCGGACGTGACCGGCAGGGGAGCGGTGTCGTCCGAGCGGACGAGCAGCCGGGCGAGCTGGCCGCGGCCGGTGGTCGCCTCCTCCAGCAGGCCGGGGTCGAGCCGGTCCGCCAGTCCCGAGAGCACCTGCTCCCAGGGCCACATCGCGGGCGTGCCGTCGGTGTCCCAGCAGCGTCCGAAGGCGACGAGCGCGCCGTCGTCGGTGGCGCGGGCGGCGGCTTCCTCGACGAGTCGGGTCTTGCCGATGCCGGCCTCGCCGACCACGGACGTGACGGACAGCCCGGACGTCCAGCCGCGGCGCACCTCGCCGACGAGCCGCTCGAGCTCGTCGTGGCGGCCGATGAGCGAGGGGCGGTCGGGCTCGTCGGGGCGGACCGGCGCGGCCGCGGGCACGTGGTCGAGGGAGGGGTCCTGGCGCAGGATGCGCTGGTGCATGTCGCGCGTCGCCGGGGTCGGCTCGACGCCGAGCTCCTCGTCCAGGCAGCGGCGGGCGCGGTCGAGCACGGCGAGGGCGTCGGCCTGGCGACCGCCCCGGTACAGCGCCAGCATCAGCGGCGTCAGCAGGCCCTCGTCGAGCGGGTAGGCGTCGACCAGCACGGCCAGCCGCTCGGCGACCTCGTCGTGCCGGCCCTCGTCGAGGTCGAGCCGGGCCAGCTGCTCGTGCGCGGACAGGCGCATCGCGTGCAGCCGGTCGGCCTCGGTGCGCGCCGAGCGCAGCTGCACGTCGGCGTACGCGTCGCCCCGCCACAGGGCCAGGGCCGCCTGGATGCTCGCGCGCGCCGCGGCGGGGTCGTCGCTCTCGCGGGCCGCCCGCAGGTGCGACTCGAAGACGTCCGCGTCGAGCTCGTGGCCGTCCAGGACGAGCCGGTAGCCGGGCGTCTGGGTCTGGACGAGCCCGTCGCCGACGCGCGACCGGAGCCGCGACACCACCACGTGCACCGAGCCCGGCGCGACCCGGCTGTCGCCCCAGACCTCGTCGACGAGGGTGTCGAGCGGGACGACGCTGCCGGCGCGGGTGAGCAGCGCGGCCAGCACCTCGCGGTTGCGCCGGGGACCGACGTCGACCTCCTCGTCGTCGCGCGAGACCGCGAGCGGGCCGAGGACGTTGATCTTCACGACGCTCCTCCGTCACTGGCGGCCCGCCGCCCAGGCGCCGCTCGACGTCCATTCAAGTGGATCCGGGCGGGCGCGTCCGGGAAACCGCGGGACGTCGCGGTCGCCGGGCCGGGGGCGGGCCCGGTCAGCATCCGGAGCGGACGAGCCCGGGCTGGGCGCCCTTGGTGAGCTCGACGAACGAGACGACGTCGGACCCGCGCAGCCGGTCTGGGCTGGCGTCGAAGAGGTAGCCGATCCAGCGTCCGGTCTGGTCGTCGTAGTCGAACAGCCCGGACTGGCCGAAGCCCGCCTCCTGCGCGGTGTCCTCGTCGACGACGCGGCGGACCTCCTCGGCGGTACTGCCGACCCCGAGCCCGGCGGCAGTGCGGGGCCCGGTGCCGCGGACGCCGATCGAGCTGATCTCACCGTTGCCCAGCGTCTGCACGTCGAACGTGTCGGCCAGGGCGGGCTTCCAGACGAGCGGCAGGTCGGGGCACCCGTCCGCGCCCGGGACGTCGGCGTCCAGGAAGCCGGTCGCGAGGGCGGCGTCCTTGCTCATGCCCACCTCGACGGGCCCGGCGCGGCCGGGCGACAGCACCGCGGGGTCGGCGGCGGCCGGGGCGGTCGACGGGGTCGGGGTGGCGGACGCGGTGGGGTCCGACGAGGCGGAGACCGCCGGACGCGCGTCACCGGTCGGGCGGTCGTCCTGGACGCTGCGCACGAGGACCCCGGCCACGCCGCCCAGGGCGAGGGCGGAGACGAGGACGAGGGCGGCGGGCTTCACACGCATGGGGGTGCTCCTGTCGAGAGGGCTGACACCGGTTAGATGCGCGGGGCGGACGAAAAGTTGTCGGCAGGACGAAGATTCTCGCGCACGTGCCTGCGCGCGGTGTGGATGCGCGCCTTCACGGTGCCCACCGGCACGTCCAGCTGGGCGGCGACGTCGGCGTACGAGAGCTCGGCGAGGTCGCGCAGCACGAAGGCCCGGACGGCGGCGGGGTGGTCGTGCTCGAGCCGGTCGAGGGCCTCCAGCACGTCCAGCCGGGTGCCGGCGACGACGCTGGTCGTGCGCGGGTCCGCCCGCTCGGGCGGCTCGGCCGAGCCGGACTCGACGGCACGGCGGCGCATCGTCCGGTACGCGGCGCGGGCGGTGTTGGTCGCGACGGCGGCGACCCAGCCGGCGAACGAGCCGCGCCCGTCGTAGGAGTCCAGCCGCGTGGCGATCGTGAGCAGCGCCTCCTGGGCGGCGTCCTCGGCGTCCTGGTGGAGCGGCAGCACGCGCGAGCAGCGGCGCATGACGTCCGGCCGCACCGCATGCAGCAGCGCCTCGAGCGCAACGGGATCGCCCGACCGGGCCTGCGCGACCAGCGACTCGTCGATCACCTGGCTCCTCCTCCGGCTCGGGGTGACCATACTGGGGCCGGTGAGGACCATCGGACGCTACCGGCTCGACGCGGTGCGCGGGTCGGGTGCGTTCGCCACCGTCTGGCAGGGCTTCGACACCGAGCTCGACGTGCCGGTCGCGGTGAAGGTGCTGGCCGAGAACTGGGCGCACCACGCCGACGTGCGCGAGCGGTTCCTGGCCGAGGCGCGGCTGCTGCGCCGGGTCGAGAGCGACCGCGTGGTGCGGGTGCACGACATGGGCGTGCACGACGGCCAGCCGTTCTTCGTCATGGACCTCGCCGAGGGCGGGACGCTGGCCGGCCGGGCCGACGGCACCCTCGAGCCGGTCGTGGCCCTGCGCCTGGCTGCGGAGGCCGCCCGCGCGGTGGCCGTCCTGCACGAGGCCGGGGTCGTGCACCGCGACGTGAAGCCGGCGAACTTCCTGCTGCGCGGCGACGGGGACGCCGAGCGCGTCGTCGTGGCCGACCTGGGCAGCTCGAAGCGGCTGTCGGAGGCCAGCGGCATCACGGTCACCACCGGCACGCCGTCGTTCATGGCCCCCGAGCAGGCGCTGGGGCAGGGCGTCGACGCGCGCTGCGACGTGTACGCGCTGGGCGTGCTGGCGTACGTCCTGCTGGTCGGCGAGCTGCCCTTCGACGTCCGCGACCCGTACAGCCTCGTGACGCGCACCGAGACCGACCGGCCGCCCCGACTGCGTCCCGAGCGGCTGCCCCGGCGGGTCGACCCGGCCACCCTCGACGGCGTCCTGGCCAAGGCCACCGCCCTCGACCCGGACCGACGGTTCGACGGCGCCGACGACCTCGCCGACGCGCTCGAGCACGTCGCCGACGGCGGCCGGGCCCGGCACGGCGAGCGCCACGTGGCCCCGGCGCTCGTCTGGTCCGCCGCGGCCGGCCTGTTCGGCGTCGGTGCTGGAGCCGCCTGGCGCTTCCTGTGACGGAGACGTCCTCCGCCCGTCCCAGCGAGATGGGAGCGGAGGCGGGGTCGACGGCACTAGCGTGACCGTCGGCGGTGCCGACCGCGTCCGTGGGACGGCCGCTCGACCGAGCACGACGAAGGGACGCCATGACCGAGGTGCTGCACTACGCCGCGTTCACCGACGAGGGGTCCGGCGGCAACCCGGCCGGGGTCGTCCTGGACGCCCGCACCTGGAGCGACGCCGACCGGCTCGCCCTGGCGGCGCGGCTCGGCTACTCCGAGTGCGCCTTCGTCGAGCCGACCGACCGTCCTGGCCGTCACCGGCTGCGGTTCTTCAGCCCGCTCGACGAGGTGGGCTTCTGCGGCCACGCCACGGTCGCGACCGCCGTCGCGCTGGCCGAGCGGGACGGCATCGGCTCGCTGACGTTCGAGACGCCGGCCGGGCCGATCGAGGTCGAGACCACCCACGGCGCGGACGGCACCACCGCGACCCTCACGAGCGTCCCGGCGTCGAGCGTGTCGGTCGCCCCGGACGTCCTGGCCGAGGCGCTGTCGGCGCTGCGCTGGTCGTCCGACGAGCTGGACCCCGCCCGGCACCCCGCGGTCGCGTTCGGCGGCATGCACCACCTGCTCGTGTTCGCCGGGTCGCGCGCGCGGCTCGCCCGGCTCGACTACGACGTCGACCGGCTCAAGGCGCTCATGCTCGGCCAGGGATGGACGACGGTGAGCCTGCTCCACGTCGAGCGTCCCGACCTCGTCCACGCCCGCAACCCGTTCCCGGTCGGCGGGGTCTACGAGGACCCGGCGACCGGGGCGGCCGCTGCCGCGCTCGGCGGCTGGCTGCGGGCGACCGGCCACGACGCTGCCGTGCCGGTGACCGTGCTGCAGGGACACGACATGGGACGGCCGTGTCGGCTGCTGGTCGACGTGTCACGTCCGGACGGACGGACGCGGGTCAGCGGTGTCGGGTCACGATTCCACCACGTCGCCACCGAGACGGACCTGTGGCGTGAGTACGTCGCCGCCCACCCCGAGCACGACGGCGAGCAGCCCCCGCTCGAGGCGTTCGGCGACTCGATGCGCCTGGGCGACGAGCTGCTGGCGCTGGTCACCGACGGGCCCAAGCGGGCGACGGCCGACCTCGTCGCGCAGTTCGAGGCGGACGGCGACCCCGTGCCGCAGCCGGGTGACCACTGGGTCGTCGCGGACGGGGCCGGCGTGCCGGCCGTCGTCCTGCGGACGTCCGAGGTCCGCGTCGGGCGTCTGGAGTCGGTCGACGACGCGTTCGCCTGGGACGAGGGGGAGGACGACCGCACCCGGGACTCGTGGTTGCGCGGGCACCGCCGGTACTTCCGCCGCTCGTGCGAGCGGCTCGGCCTCGACCCCGAGCGGGTCGACGAGCTGGACGTCGTGTTCGAGCGCTTCGAGGTGGTCTGGCCGCGCGAGACGGCCTGATCGGCCAGACTCGGCGTCGGTACGTCCCTTCGACAGGCTCAGGGACCGGACGAGGTCTCAGTCCAGGTCGACGATGACCGGGGCGTGGTCGGACGCGCCCTTGCCCTTGCGCTCCTCGCGGTCGATCATCGCGCCGTTCACGCGGGCGGCGAGCGCCTGCGAGGCGAGGATGAAGTCGATCCGCATGCCCATGCGCTTGGGGAACGCGAGGCGCTGGTAGTCCCAGTACGTGTAGGCGCCCTCGGTGTACGGCCGGACGACGTCGGTGAAGCCGGCGTCCAGGACGCTGCGGAACGCGGCCCGCTCGGGCTCGGAGACGTGGGTGCTGCCCTCGAAGGCGGCCATGTCCCAGACGTCCTCGTCCTGCGGCGCGATGTTCCAGTCGCCGGTGAGCGCGACCTGCTTGCCCGGGTCGTCGGCCAGCCACTGGGCCGCCGTGGCGCGCAGCTGCTCGAGCCAGGCGAGCTTGTAGTGGTAGTGCGGGTGGTCGAGCTCGCGGCCGTTCGGCACGTACAGGCTCCAGACCTCGACGCCGCCGCAGACCGCCCCGATCGAGCGCGCCTCGAGCACCGGGGCGTCGGCGCCGAACAGCGGCTGCTCGGGCGCGAACTGGGTGCGCACGTCGTCCAGCCCGACGCGCGAGATCAGCGCGACGCCGTTCCACTGGTCGAGCCCGACGTGGGCGGTCTCGTAGCCCAGCTCGTGGAGCGGCAGCGCCGGGAACTGGTCGTCCCGGCACTTGGTCTCCTGCAGGGCCAGGACGTCGACGTCGTGACGCTGCAGGAAGGCGGTCACCCGGTCGATGCGGGTGCGGACGGAGTTCACGTTCCAGGTGGCGATGCGCACCGGACGAACCTATCGAACGCCCCCGACGGCGTCGGCGAGGTGCTGCTCGACGGCGGTGGCGACGGCGTCCACGCGGGCGTGGTCGAGCAGGCCGCGGGTCACGTAGGCCATCGCGTAGCCGTGGGCGGGCGACCACCACGCGGACGAGCCGCCGATGCCGCCCATGCCGACCTCGCCGCCCTCGACGTTGAACCCGAGCGACCATTCTGCGTCGCGACGCAGGAAGGCGTCCGGTCCGGACGCCTGGGGGCGCAGCATCTCCGCGCGCAGGTCCGCGCCGAGCAGCCCGGCGAGCACGCCGTCCTCGCGCGACAGGTCGTCGTAGAAGGCGGCCAGGCCCCGGGCGTCGGCGTGCAGGCCGACGGCGGGGAACGAGGTGCGCCGCCAGGCCTCGGTGCGGAGGTAGGCGGGGTCGAGCAGGCCGGGCGGACGCGTGAGGGCGTCCCGCGCGAACGGGTCGGCCAGGTAGCCGTCCGCCCACCCGTCGGCGAGCGGCTCGAGGTCGGCCACGCGGTCCAGGTCGCCGGGCTCGACGCCGAACCACAGCTCCACGCCCAGCGCGGCGGCCACCTGGCGGGTGCGGTCGCGGACGGACGGTGCGCCGGCGGCGGCGAGCAGCCCGTCGACCAGGTGCCCGTAGGTGGACGCGTGCTCGGCCAGCTGCTGGCCCGGCACGGTGGCGGGCGCCTGTCCTGCCAGGACGTCGACGAGCGCGTCGGCCCGGTGCGGCGGGACGTGCTCGGCGTCCGGGCCGAAGACGGGCTTGCCGGCGGTGTGCGACAGCACGTGCCGCAGGGTCGTGGCGCCCTCGGGATGGTCGCGGTACGCCGGCCACCAGGTGACGAGCGGGTCGTCGAGCGTCAGGCAGCGGTCGCGGACGGCGAGGAGGGCAGCGACGGCGACCAGCGGCTTGCCGGTCGAGTAGGTCTGGACGAGCGTCCGCTCCGACCACGGCGTCCGGCCCGCGGCGTCCTGGGTGCCGCCGCCGGCGGCCAGCACCTCGCGTCCGGCCACGAGGACGCTCACCCCGGCGCCCGGCTCGGCACCGCTCGCGACCAGGTCGCCCAGCACGTCCAGCGCCGGCTCGAGGCCGGGGACGCAGTGCGCGTAGGTCAGCATGGCCCGGACGCTACCTCGGCACGGCTCTCGGCGGAGGCCACGAACCTGGGGGCTCAGCCGTCGGCGAGCTCGTCGACGGTCAGCTGGCGCGAGTCGTGCATGCCGGCGCGGTAGGCGTTGCGCGCCACCATGTGCGCGGCGACCGGCGCGGTCACGAGCTGGAACACGGCGACCAGCGACACCATCGCGATGACCGGCAGGGTGTGGAAGTGCGCGGCGATGCCGGCCAGGATCAGCAGCAGGCCGACGGTCTGCGGCTTGGTAGCCGCGTGCATGCGCGTGAGCACGTCGGGGAAGCGCACCAGCCCGATCGCGGCGGTCAGCGACATGAGCGAGCCGGTGACCAGCAGCACCGCGGCGACGACGTCGATCATGCCTCCTCCTCCGGACGGACGGCGAAACGCGCCACGGCCACCGACCCGAGGAAGCCGATGAGCGCGAGGGCGACCAGGATCGGCAGCGTCACCGTGCGGTCGTTGGCGACCGCCTCGATGCCGATGGCGGCGGCCATCATGGCGATGAACGTGTCGGTGGCGACGGCCCGGTCGAGCATGGACGGGCCGCGGACGATGCGGACGACGGCCACCAGGGCGCTGAGGCCCAGGATGGCGGTGCAGACGACGGCGACGGTGGTCACGCGGCCTCCTCGGGGTGCCCGTTCTCGGCCAGGTCGGCGTCGGTCGCGAACGCGCGCAGCACGCGTCGCTCCTGCTCGGCGGCCATGCGGTGCGCGTGCGCCACCGCCTCCTCGTCGTGGCCGTCGAGCACGTGCAGCCACAGCCGCCCGGTGTCGGGGTCGGTCTCGACCAGCAGCGAGCCCGGGACGAGCGAGATCATCTCGGCGATCTGGGTCATGACCAGCTCCGAGCGGGTCTGCAGCTGCACCTCGACGATCGCGCTGCGTGGCGGCCGGGCCGGGCGGACGGCCAGCCAGGCGACCTGGACGCTGGCCCGCAGCACGTCGGCGAAGAAGCGGGCGGTCAGCACGACGAACGGCCACGGCCGGAAGGTCACGTCCCAGGTCATCGTCGGGAACGGGAACGCGACCATGGCCAGCGTGGCGACCAGCACGCCACCGACGACGGCGAGCGGGGTGACCGAGCCCCACAGCATCAGCCACAGCACGGTCAGCCCGCCGGTGAACAGCAGCCGGGCGGTCATCGCTCGCTCCCCAGGACAGTCTCGACGTACGGGCTGCGGTCGAGGGTCTCGGCGGCGGCGCGCTCGGTGAGCGCGAACAGCGGGCCGGCGAGCACGGTCAACGCCAGGCCGACGACGACCAGCAGGAGCGTCGGCACGGCCATGCTGCGCGGCAGGCGGGTGTCCTCGACCGCCTCGACGATGTCGGACGTGCGCAGGTCGCCGGCGGCCGGACGGCCGTGGCCGTGCAGCGAGTCGGTGTGGTCGCGGTCGACCGACTCCTCGGGTGCCGGCTGCCAGAACGCGCGGTTCCAGGCCTTGGCGACGGCCCACAGCGTCAGCAGGCTGGTCGCGATGGCGACGCCGATGGCCAGCGCGGGCAGGAACCCGGACAGGTCCGCGGTGGCCTGCACCAGGGCGAGCTTGCCCAGGAAGCCCGACAGCGGCGGGATGCCGGCCAGGTTCATGGCGGGGACGAAGAACATCACCGCCAGCACCGGCGCGGCCCGGGCCAGGCCGCCGAGCTTGTCCAGGCTGGTGGTGCCGCTGCGGTACTCGATGAGGCCCGCGACGAGGAACAGCGTCGTCTGCACGGTGATGTGGTGGGCGACGTAGAAGATCGAGCCGGTGAGCCCGAGCTCGGTGCCGACGGCCACGCCGAGCAGCATGTAGCCGATGTGGCTGACCAGGGTGAACGACAGCAGACGCTTGATGTCGGACTGCGCGACCGCGCCGAGGATGCCGATGAGCATCGTCAGGATCGCCGCCCACATCAGCAGGTCGTTCATGCCCGAGTCGGGGAAGATCAGCGTCTGCGTGCGGATGATCGCGTAGACGCCCACCTTGGTGAGCAGGCCCGCGAACACCGCCGTGACCGGTGCCGGCGCGGTCGGGTAGGAGTCGGGAAGCCAGGCCGACATCGGGAACACCGCGGCCTTGATCGCGAACACCGACAGCAGCAGCAGCTGGAGCACGTGCTGCACGGGCAGGGCGACGTCCGGCATGCGCAGCGCGAGCTCGGCGAAGTTCACCGTGCCGCAGGCCGCGTAGACGCAGGCGATGGCGACCAGGAACAGCACCGACGACAGCAGGCTGACGACGATGTAGATGGTGCCCGCCCGCACGCGGGCGTCCGTGCCGCCGAGCGTGATGAGCACGTACGACGACACCAGCAGGATCTCGAAGCCGACGAACAGGTTGAACAGGTCGGCGGAGAGGAAGGCGTTGGAGACGCCGGCGCTCAGCACGAGGAACGTCGGGTGGAAGACCGAGAGCGGCGTCGCACGGCCGTACTCGGCGACGCCCTGGCCGAGCGAGTACAGCAGGACGCAGAGGGTGACGACGGCCGAGACGAGCAGCAGCAGCGCGGAGAGCCGGTCGGCGACCAGGCTGATGCCGATGCCCGCCGGCCAGCCGCCGACGTCCACGGACTGCGGCCCCACGGTGTCGGCCCGGTGCAGCAGGAACCCGGCCACGGCGACGACGAGCGCCAGCACGATGACGGAGACGAGGCGCTGGGCGGCCGCCGACCGGCCCAGCACGAGGCAGAGCCCCGCCCCGAGCAGCGGCATGATCACCGGCAGCAGCACGACCTGGTCGATCACTGGTCGGCACCTTCCTCGTCGGGCACGGCGCCGGGCGCGGCCTCCTCGAACGTCGAGGAGACCTCGTCGCGCTCGGCGCGCCGGCGGATCAGGTCGTCCTCGACGTCGTCCTGGACGTCGTCGGTGCCGCGCAGCTGCCAGGCCCGGTAGGCCAGGGCCAGGCCGAACGCGGTGGTGCCGAGCGTGATGACGATGGCGGTCAGCGCCATGGCCTGGGGGAGCGGGTCGGCCATCTCGTCGTCGCTGAGGCCGACGATCGGGGGCGCGCCGGCCGGGCCGGACACGAGCAGCAGCAGGATGTTGACCGCGTTGCCCAGCAGCACGAAGCCGACCAGGATGCGCGACAGGCTGCGCTCGAGGATCAGCGTCACGCCGCACGCGACGAGCACGCCGACCAGCAGCACGAGGGTCAGGCTCGGGCTCATGGGCGCACCTCCTCTCGTTCGTCGTCCTGGGCGTCGTCGTGGTCGGTCTCGATGTCCTTATCGATGCCGCCGCCGAGGCTGCGCAGCACGTCCAGGGCGAGCCCGACGACGACCAGGTACACGCCGAGGTCGAAGAACACCGACGTCACCAGGTGCAGGGTGCCGAGCACCGGGATGTGGACGTCGACGATGGCGCTCTGCAGCACGCCGCCGCCCAGCAGCGTCGGCAGCAGGCCGGACGCCGCGGCCAGGGCGAGGCCGACGCCGAGCACGACGCCGGCGTCGATGGGCGCGGCGGCGTCGAGCTCGCGGCGCCCGCCGGCCAGGTAGCGCAGCATGAGGGCCAGGCCGGCGACCAGGCCGCCGGCGAACCCGCCGCCGGGCAGCTCGTGGCCGACCAGGGCCAGGTAGACCGAGAAGACGATGACGGCGTGGAAGATCAGCCGGGTCACGACCTCGAACACGATCGAGCGGCGCTCCGGCGGGAGGCTGGGGTTGCGCAGCCAGGCCGAGTCGTGGCCGGGCTTGCGCGTGGTCGGCAGCGTGGCGCGGTCGGTGATGAGGAAGATCAGGCTGGCGATGCCGGTGGCGGCCACGACGAGCACGGACAGCTCGCCGAGCGTGTCCCAGGCGCGGATGTCGACCAGCGTGACGTTGACGATGTTCGAGCCGCCGCCGTACTCCTTGGCCGGCTTGGCGAAGCCGTCCGAAATCGGGTCGGCCACACGGGCGCCGGACGCGACGTAGGCCAGGCCGGCGACGAGCACGCCGCTCATGACGCCGATGGCCACGCGCACCCAGCGCGAGAGCGTGAACGGGCGGGTTGAGAAGTGCTGCGGCAGGCGGCGGAGCACGAGCACGAAGGTAACGAGCACGAAGGTCTCGACGAGCACCTGGGTCAGGGCCAGGTCGGGGGCGCCGTGCAGGTCGAACAGCAGCGCCGTGCCGTATCCGGTGATGCCGGCCAGCAGCACCGCGCGCAGCCGGCGGCGCGACCGCACGGTCATGACGGCGGCGATGGCCATGACGACGGCCACGACCACCTGGGCGGGGGAGTCGGCGACGCGGACGTCGGTCGGCTCCCAGGCCAGCAGCAGCGCCGTGCCCGGCACGGCGGCCACGACGACCAGGATCGAGCCGAGGTAGAAGGGCAGCGAGCCGCGCTGCGTGCGTCCGGTCAGCTCGATGGCCAGACGGTCGACCCCGCGGAGCACGAGCTGGTAGCCGCGCTCGGCGTCCGGCATCGGCACCCGGTCGACGACGGCGTGCTGGACGGCGGCCACGGGGTGGCGCGCGACGAACAGCGCGACGCCCAGCACCAGCACCAGCACCGACAGCATGAGCGGGACGGTCACGCCGTGCCAGAGGGTCAGCTCCGGCTCGTGGGCGCCGGCGGGGAAGACGTCCGCGTGGGGCGCGAGCAGCTCGGTGAGCGGACCGCCGAGCAGGCCGAGCACGACGCTGGCGACCGCGAGCACGGCGGGCGCCGCGACCAGCCAGTAGCTCGGACGCTTGATCGAGCACGGGTCGACGCCCGGCGCCGGCCCGAAGACGCCCCACACGAAGCGCGCCGCGTAGGCGACGGTCAGGATCGAGCCGAGCGTGAGGCCGGCCAGCGTGAGGGGTCCGGCGACGGTCCAGCCCAGGTCGTGCCCGAGGTCCTCGGCGGCGGCGAACGCGGCCTCCTTGGACAGGAAGCCGAGCAGCGGCGGCACGCCGGCCATCGACGCGGCGCCGATGACGGCGACGACCATGAGCACGGGCATCCGGCGGTGCAGGCCGGACAGCTGGCGGATGTCGCGGGTGCCGGTGGAGCGGTCGACCACGCCGACGACCATGAACAGCGTCGCCTTGAACAGCGCGTGGCCGAGCACCAGCGCCAGGCCGGCGAGGGCGGCCGAGCGGGTGCCGAGCCCGACGAGGGTCATGAGGAAGCCGAGCTGGCTCACGGTGCCGTAGGCGAGCAGCAGCTTCGCGTCGTACTGGCGCAGCGCCCGCAGGCCGCCGACCATCATCGTCAGCAGGCCCAGCGACACGAGCACCGCCCGCCAGCCGGGGGTGTCGGCGTAGGCCGGCGCGAGCAGCGCCACCAGGAAGATGCCCGCCTTCACCATCGCCGCGGCGTGCAGGTAGGCGCTCACCGGCGTCGGCGCGGCCATGGCGCCGGGCAGCCAGAAGTGGAACGGGACCAGCGCCGACTTCGACACCGCGCCGACCAGCACGAGCATGATCGCGACGGTGACGAGCGGCCCGGACGCCGGCGGGTCGGCCACGAGCGCGGCGGCCGAGTAGGTGCCGGCGTGCTCGCCGAGCAGGATGAAGCCGACCAGCATCGCCAGGCCGCCGAAGGTGGTGACGAGCAGCGCGGTCATGGCGGCACGACGGTTGGCGCTGCGCTCGGGGTTGTGGCCGACGAGCAGGTACGACAGGACGGTCGTGAGCTCCCAGAACACGTAGAGCAGCAGCAGGTTGTCCGACAGGACGAGGCCGAGCATCGCACCGGCGAAGGCGACGAAGACCGCCGAGAAGCGCCACAGTCCGGGGTCGCCGGCGCGGAAGTAGCTGGTGCAGTAGACGAGCACGAGCGCGCCGATGCCCGTGACCAGCAGCGAGAGCGTCCAGCGCAACGGGTCGAGCGCGAGGCTCACGTCCAGGCCGAGCGTGCCGATCCAGGAGTGGTGCTCCAGATCCGTCCCGTCGGGACGGCCGTGCACCAGCAGCCAGACGAACCCCCCGGCCGGCACCAGCGCCAGCACGGGGAACGTGCCGCGATGCAGGTAGCGGACCAGGACAGGGGCCACCGCTGCAGCGAGGAAGTGGAGCGTCAGCAGCGGCAGCATGAGGTTGAGGAAAGGGTATCGGTACGCATGAAGACAGGGGAAATCTCGGGTGCCCCGCGACGGACGCGACGGGGCTGGGCCGCGGCCCTCGCCGTCGCGCTGACCGCCGGTCTGCTCGTCACCACGGGCACGCCGGCGCAGGCGAAGGATCCGGTCCGGATGCCGAGCGACCCGCACGGCCTGCGCGCCCCGGCGCGGCTGGTCGGCGACCTCGACCCGGTGCCGGCCTACGTGCCGCAGTCGTCGTGCTCGCCGGTCGAGAAGCGCGGCGTCGCCCGTCTGCGCAAGCTCGTGCTGCGCACCTACGGCGCCGGGCACTCCGGCGGCAGCGTCCGGCTGTGCAGCGCGGCCGACTCCGAGCACCTCGAGGGCCGCGCCTGGGACTGGATGCTCGACCCGAAGAAGTCCAAGGACCGCAAGGCGGCCGGTGACTTCCTGGCCTGGCTGACCCGGCGCAACGGCGAGAACGCGCGCCGCCTCGGCGTCATGTACGTCATCTACAACAAGAAGATCTGGGCGTCGTACCGCGCGGACGAGGGCTGGCGTCCGTCGTGGGGCCACGAGGACCACGTGCACGTCTCCTTCACCTGGGACGGCGCGAACGGGCGCACCTCGTTCTGGCGCGGCCGGGCCAAGAGCCGCCAGGACCTCGGTCCGTGCACCTACTTCCGCGGCACGTTCGCGGCGCTGCCCAGCACGCGCCGCCGGGTCGGCGCCTGCGACGTCGTGCCAACCTCCGCGCTGCGCACCTCCAAGCGTCCGGAGCGGGCGTACGGCCACACCGGCGACGCGGTGCGCGCGGCCCAGAAGCTGCTCCGCGTCCGCCAGACCGGGACCTTCGACGCCCGGACCTGGAAGGCTGTACGCCGCTACCAGAAGCGCGCGGACCTGCCCGTGACCGGCGTGCTCGACCACTCCACCTGGGCCTCGCTGAGCCCGGCCGACGTCCGCACGGACGTCACCGCCGGCCTCACCCGCGGCGCGGCCGGTCGCCTGGCCAAGGAGCACTTCGCCGGTCGCGTGCTGAGCAAGGGACGCTCGATCGGCCGGGACGTCATCACGCTGCAGGTCGCCCTCGGCATGCCGCGCGCCCGGGTCAACGGCTACTTCGGCGGCCACACCCGCACCGCGGTGAAGCGGTTCCAGAAGTCACGCGGCCTGCGCGCCACCGGGGTCGTGGACGCCGCGACCTGGAGGGCGCTCCCGTCCTGACGGCGAGCAGGGCGGAGCGGGCCCGCGTGCGCCCGCCCCGTCCTACGCTCGTCTCGACGACGACTCGAGGGGGAGACGTGAAGGGGTCCAGCGCCCTCATGGTGGCCATCGGGATGCTCTGGCTGGGCCTGCAGGCCGGGGCGGACAGCGACGGCGGCATCCTCGCCCTCGGCCTGTGGGGGACCGGTGGCATCCTGCTCGCGGAGCTGCTCTTCCGCCTGTTCACGCGCGGGTCCCGGCGCCGCGTCCCGCAGCCCTGACGCCGCGCTCCGCAGGCGGGTCCGGCTCCGTCGCGGCACGATGACGACATGAGCACCGACGACCCGTCCCGTCCCGTCGACCCGGCGGACGAGCGCACCGACCCGGTCCCGCCCGCCCCGCGGCGCGAGCGCCGGTGGGTCGCGCGCCTGCTGTGGTCGATCGTCCTGGCGGCCCTGCTCGTGGCGCTCATCGTGCTGGCCGCGGCCACGCTCCCGCAGTGGTGGGCCGAGCGCATCGCCGACCGCGTCCAGGGCTCGACGTCCTCGGGCATCGCCTGGGGCCTGTTCTACGGCTTCGGGTTCACCCTGGTCCCGCTGCTCGCGATGCTGCTGGTGAACCGCCGCTGGGGTCGGCGGGCGGGCGCCGCGATGGTGGTGCTGGCGCTGCTCGTGGCGACGCCCAACTGGCTCACGCTCGCCGTCGTGCTCGGCACCAACGACTCCGCGCTCGACGGCCGCGCGCTGATGGAGGCCGACGCGCCCGGCTTCCGCGGCGCCACGCTGGCCGGTGCCCTGGTCGCGGTGCTGCTGGTGCTCGTGGCCGCGGCGCTGCTGGGATCGGCCCGGCGCCGCCGCCGGCAGGTGCACGAGCTGCGCGACCAGATCGCCCGCCGCGACGCGGAGACGCCGCCGGACGCTCCTCGACACACCCCCTGACCTGCCGCCTCCTGTCGGTGACCGCCCCTAGGTTGCTGGCAGGAGGTCGATGTGAAGCCGAACGCGTACGACGGATGGTGCGCCACCTGCGCGGTGGCGGTGCCGGCAGGCAGCGGACGACTGACGGGGGCCTTCGGGAGCCGCCAGGTCGTGTGCCTGGCCCACGTCCCGGTCGCCCCCGAGCGCGGCCAGCACGACGGCTGGTTCCGCCTCCCGCTCGCCTCCCTCGACTTCGAGACCACCGGCGTCGACCCGCACGCCGACCGCGTCGTCAGCTACGCGCTGCTCGGCCCGCACGGCGAGGACGTCGTCGGACTCGTAGACCCGGGCGTCGAGGTTCCGGCTGCGGCCTCGGCCGTCCACGGGCTCACCGCCGACACGCTGCGCGGGGCGCCCGCGTCGTACGAGGCGGTCTCGGCCATCGCCGAGTGGGTCCAGACGCTCGCCGACGCCGGCGTCGGGCTGGTCGTCTACAACGCCGCCTACGACCTGACGATGCTGCGGGCGGAGTGCGAGCGCTGGGGCGTGCTGCAGCCGGACTGGTCGCGGCTGCTGGTGGTCGACCCGCTGGTCGTCGACTGGGGCCTGCACCGCGGCACGCTCGGCTCGCGCACGCTCGGCATCGCCTGCGAGTACTACGGCGTCCGGATCGCCGACGCCCACGACGCCCGCTGCGACGCCGTCGCCGCCCGCGAGGTCGCGGTCGAGATCGGGGCCCGTCACCGCGAGGTCGGCGAGGTCACGCTCGAGGCGCTCGTGCACCACCAGCGCGGCTGGTTCGGCGAGCGCGCCGACGACTGGAACGCCTACGCCCGCCGGGCCGGCCGCCGGGTCGAGGACCGCGCGGGGTGGCCACTGGCCGTGCCGCTGCCCCAGCTCGTCTGAGCTAGGCCCGGGCCGGCACCCGGGCGTCGGCGCGCGAGCCGAGCACGCCGGCCGTCAGCAGCCCGATCGCCAGCGCGTACGTGAGCATGACCCAGAACCCCTCGGGCCGCGGCGTCCAGCGTCCGGCGACGTCCAGCGCGATGAGCGCGTCCGAGACCAGGAACAGCAGGCCCCCGGCCGCGGCCACCGGTCCGCTCGCCCACGCGCACACGGCGGTCGTGGTGAGCAGCAGCGCGTACACCGCCACCGGCACGCGCAGCCCCGGCTCCAGCCCGTCCCACAGCCAGACGACGAGCGCCACGGCGGCGGCGAGGTAGGCGGCGCCGACCAACGGGTGGTCGGCGAGCCGGTCGAAGGCGCCGCGCGAGGCGAAGAACGCGATGAAGCAGATGTGGGCCAGGGCGAACGCGGCCATGCCGGGCAGGAACCACGTGTCCGACGGGGTGAGCTCCAGGAGCAGGTCGCCCACGACGCAGAACAGCAGGGCCAGCGCGACGATGCGCGGTCCGCCGGCGGCGAGCACCCAGCCGGCCAGCAGGGGAGCGAGCAGGCACTTGGTGACCGAGTCCCACGGCGTCGCACCTGCGACGTTCAGCACGAGGTGGACGAAGGTGGCGGCGACGAAGGCGAGCGGCCAGGCGACGAGCGGCATGGCCGCACCGTAGCGACGTCCGGTCTCACCCGGCTCTTGACGGGCCGGAGCGAGAGGCCAATACTTAACGATGTGCTTAACCATCAGGAGGACCTCGACAGCGTCTTCCGTGCCCTCGGCGACGGGACCAGACGCGCGATCGTCGCGCGGCTGAGCCGTTCGGCGGCGACGGTCAGCGAGCTGGCCGCGCCGTTCGAGATGTCGCTGCCCGCCGTCCTGCAGCACCTCAAGGTGCTGGAGGCCGCCGGGCTGGTCGCCTCGCAGAAGGTCGGTCGCGTCCGCACGTTCCGGGTCGTGCCCGGGGCGCTGGAGGACGCCGGCCGCTGGATCGCGGACGTCCGCACGCCGGCCGAGCGCCTGCTCGACCGGCTCGAGGCGCACCTGGACGAGCACGCCCCACCACCACCCGAGGAGTCCTCATGAGCACCACCACCGAGCGGTCCCAGACCCACCACACGTTCGTCGTCGAGCGCGACGTCGCCCACCCGGTCGAGCGCGTCTGGCAGGCGTTCGCCGATCTCGACGCCAAGCGGCGCTGGTGGGGCGGAGGCAGCGACGACCTGGACCTGTCCGAGCTCACCGACGACTTCCGCGTGGGCGGGCACGGCACGGACGCCGGGCGGTTCGGCGACGGGCCCGAGCACCGCTTCCACTCCACGTACACCGACATCGTCGAGCACCAGCGGATCGTCTACACGTACGACATGTGGATCGACGGCGCCCACATCTCGACGTCGATCACGACGATCGCGCTCGAGCCGACGGACGCCGGCACGCGCCTGACGTTCACCGAGCAGGGCGTCCACCTGGACGGGTTCGACGACGGCACGATGCGCGAGCACGGCACGCGGGAGCTGCTCGACGCACTGGTCGCCTCGCTGGACTGAACCGCCCCAGGAAAGGACGAAGCCCCCGCACCGTGACGGTGCGGGGGCCTCGTGCGTTCAAGCAGCGAGCTGCTCGAGATGAATCAGATGGGGCGGATGTTCGCCGCCTGCAGGCCCTTCTGGCCCTGCTCGACGTCGAACTCGACCTTCTGGTTCTCGTCGAGCGAGCGGTAGCCGCTGGACTGGATCGAGGAGAAGTGAGCGAAGACATCCTCGCCGCCGTCGTCGGGCGCGATGAAGCCGAAGCCCTTCTCAGCGTTGAACCACTTCACAGTTCCGGTAGCCATGTTGTTCTCCTTCGGGTAAATCGGGCCACGCGCTGTATTGCGTGCAGCCGGTCGCGCAAACATCAACCTGGAGAAGAACTGCTGGTGCCTCCGAGGAGGCGCATTCGAAACCGGGGTACAACGTCGTGCAACTGCCTCAACCGTACAGGACGGCCGGGTGCCCGCGCACCCTCCGTGTCCGACCTCTCGATGACGAGTCGGTGAACGCGGTCGTCGTGGCTCAGTAGAGCCAGCGCGTGCTGCCGGCCGCCGGACCGATCTCGATGCCGAGGTCGACGCGCTTGCCCGAGGTGCGCAGCGTGTAGCTGCGACCGTTGCGGGTGCGCTTGTAGGAGTCGATCTTCTGGCCGAACTTCTTCGACGACCGGACGCCCAGGCGCTTGGCCTCGCGGGCCAGCTTCGTCTTGCTGCTCGGGTACTTGCCGGTGCGGGCGCGGTACTGCTCGGCGGCCCCGCGCACGCTGTCGGTGTACAAGAACAGCTCCGAGACCGCGTAGGCGTCACCGGAGCTCTTCCAGCTGCTGGAGTCGCCCAGGATCATCGGGCGGGTGTTCGAGCACTCGGGCTTGCCCTTCACCTTCACCGTCGCGTGACCCACGATGAGTCGCTTCTCGACCGCGCGCAGCGTGATCTTGACGCTGCCGCGGCTGGTCTTCTTGCTGAAGGTCGTCTTGGAGCGCTGGAACCGCTTGGCCGACCGCCCCTGGAACTCGTCACCGCACTCGGACCCGACCCACCAGCCGTGGATCCGACCCTTGTTCCCCATCTTCAGAGCCAGGCCGTTCTCCTCCGTGGCGTCCCAGAAGACGTGGGCGACGGGGGTGACGGACTCGGCGGCGGACGACGGCGCGGCGGTGCCGACGACCGCCAGGGTGCTGGCGACCAGGGCGGTCGCCGCGAGGCGGGCCGTCCGGCCGAGGGAGAGCAGACGCATGGACGTTCCTTGGGACGTGGGTGGGTGACGTGCGCGGTCACGCTAACCCGGAGGCGCCCGCTCGTGGGCCGGTTCGGCCGAACTCGGGACGGACGCACCACGGGCCCGCACCGAGGAGGTGCGGGCCCGTGGTCAGGGACGTTCGACGGGTCAGAGCACCCAGTCGAAGCGGTACGACGAGCTGAACTCGACGCGCACGTCGGTGCCGCGCTTGGCGCCGAGGGTGACGACGAAGCCCTTGCCCTTGCGCTTGGACTCGTAGGCGGTCACGCGCTCGCCGACCTGCTTGCTGGACGTGATGCCGAGGCGCTTGGCGTGGCGGACGAGCTTCGCCTTCGAGCTCGGGAAGCGGCCGGTCTTCGACTTGTAGTCGCGCGCGGCCCAGTCGATGACGCCGGAGTAGGCGAGGACGGTGTTGACGGCGATCGCCTCGCCGTCGCCCTTCCAGGCGCCCTTGGTGCCGGCGACGACGGTGTAGGTGGCCGAGCAGTCGCGGTCCTTGGCCTTGATCTTCACCTCGCCGACGACGACCTTCTTGCTCGCCACGTGCAGGTCGAAGGTGACCTTGCTGCCCTTGACCTTCTTGGTCGCCTTGAGGCGCGAGTTCTTGAACGTCAGCTTGGTGCCGCTGAGCTTGGTGCCGCACACGTCGAACAGGCTCCAGCGCTTGACGGCGCCCTTGCTGCCGACCTTGAAGGTCAGCTCGGAGCCGCTGTTGATCGCGTGGTCGACGAACGTCTTTGCCGACGGCACGGCCGGGCGGTCGTCGGCGGTCGCCGGGCTGGTCGCGCCGCCCACGACGAGGGCGGAGGCGACGGTGGCGACGGCCGCGAGGCGGACGGCGCGGGGGAGCGTGAGACGCATGGGGGTCCTAGCGACGAGGTGATGGAGGTCCTCACGGTAGGGGCGGCGGTCAGCGCCGTCTGCCAAATCGTTCCATCCGGCCCGATCGGGCCACCCAGGCCCGGCCCGTCCGAGCCGAGTCGGCGTTCCGGTGTCCGGAACCGGTCAGATCCGGGGTCACGATGCCGATGGATGTCGATGGTCCGGTGCGGACTGCAACGACGTCGAGGGGTTTACAACCGATGCGCTTGAACCGTGTGCTGCGAGATCGTCCGATCGGCGTCCGCCTGGGGGCGGTCTTCGCGTTGTGCGGCGTCCTGCTGGGTGCCGCGATCGTGGTCGACCTGGTCTCCCAGGAGCGGGCGCAGGACAAGCAGGCCGAGCTGGCCGACGCCTACGAGGCGCGCCGCATCTCCGACGACCTGCTCATCCGGATCAACGACGTGACCGGCTGGCAGGGGCTCTACATCGCCGAGGCCGCGGCCAACGGCGTCCGCAAGGGCCTGGCCGACGACGCCTACAACGTCGCCGGCTTCGCCGACTCACAGGCCGGCATCGAGAAGATGTTCGCCGACATCGACCGCGACGTGCTGGCCCCCGTCGAGCTGAAGGCGGTCGAGAACGCCGAGGCGCAGTTCCAGCAGTTCTTCGTCGAGGACCTCAAGCTGCGCGATCAGCTGCGCAGCGAGGGCCTGGACGCGCTGCCGGCGATCATGGCCAGCATCAACGGTGGTGCGGCCGGTGAGGCGTGGACGGCCGTGTACGGCGAGGCCGACACGCTGAGCACCTCGGTCGCGAAGCGGCTGGAGACCCTGCAGGACGAGCAGGAGTCCACGGTCGCCACAGGCCGCACCCTCTACCTCGGCGTGCTGGCGCTCGCCGCCGCGCTGACCGTCGCCCTGCTCGTCGTGGTGACCCGCTCGGTCACGCGTCCCCTCGGTCGCATGGTCGAGCTGCTCGCGACGGTGGCGACCGGACGCCTGGACGTCCGCGCCGACGCCACGGGCAAGGACGAGGTCGCCCGCATGAGCACGGGCCTCAACGGCGTGCTCGAGACCCTGGGCGCGTCGATGCGGCAGCTCGACGAGCAGGCGACCGCGCTCGCCGCGGCGTCGGAGCGGCTCACCGGTGTCTCGGCGTCCATGTCGGGCTCGGCGGCGGAGTCCGCGACGCAGGCCGGCCTGGTGGCCGACTCGGCCAACCTGGTCTCCACGAACGTCCAGACGGTCGCGGCGGGCACCGAGGAGATGTCGGCCTCGATCCGCGAGATCGCCCACAGCGCCAGCGAGGCGGCGACGATCGCCGCCAGCGCGGTGACCGCGGCCAGCAGCACCAGCGAGACCGTGGCGCGCCTCGGCACCTCGTCGGCCGAGGTCGGCGACGTCGTCAAGGTCATCACCTCGATCGCGGAGCAGACGAACCTGCTGGCGCTGAACGCGACCATCGAGGCGGCGCGTGCGGGCGAGGCGGGCAAGGGCTTCGCCGTCGTCGCCAACGAGGTCAAGGAGCTGGCGCAGGAGACGGCCCGCGCGACCGAGGACATCGCCCGCCGGGTGCAGGCCATCCAGGGCGACACCGAGGAGGCGGTCACCGCGATCGGCCAGATCTCCGAGGTCATCGGCCAGATCAGCGACAGCCAGACGACCATCGCCTCGGCGGTGGAGGAGCAGACCGCGACCACCAACGAGATGAGCCGCAACGTCGCCGAGGCGGCGAACGGCTCGGTGGCGATCGCCGGCACCGTGTCGGGCGTGGCCCGCTCGGCCGCGGAGAGCCGCGAGGCCGCCGACAGCACGCGCGAGGCCGCCGAGGACCTCTCGCACATGGCCGGCGACCTGCGCGAGCTGGTGGGCCGCTTCTCCTACTGACCCACCCCTGGTCCACGACGACCCGTGTCCCGCTCGGGCGGACACGGGTCGTCGTCGTTCGTCGTCGTGCTGGCCACATGCGGTCATTCCGTGGACTTTGTGACGCGCGTCACCTCATGGTTGAACCGTTTCAGTCGGCGTGACCCACGTCTCATCGGGTCCGTCGCATCCATGGCTGGTCGTGTTGGGGGACTCAGCACGAGGCACGAGAGGCGATCATGATCACGAAGAGGACGACGAGGCTGCTGGTGGCCTGGGGCATGGCCCTGCCGCTCGGCGCCGGGGTGCTGGTGGCCCCGACGGCGACGGCGGCGCCCGGCACGGTGGCGGCGGCGAAGGCGCCGGCGGCGAAGGTCACGGTGGACGGGCTGGAGGTCAACCACCTGTTCGCGCCGCTCGGCATCGACGACGCGAACCCGGTCTTCTGCTGGGGCGTGGAGTCGAACGTCATCGGCGCGAAGCAGAAGAGCTACCGCATCGAGGTCGCGCGCGACGCGGGCTTCCGGAACGTCGCGTGGGACAGCGGCACGGTCGCCTCCGACGAGACCACCGACATCACCTACGGCGGCACCGGCAGCTCCGCCCAGAAGCTCCGTCCGGAGACCGACTACTGGTGGCGCGTCACCTCCACCGACCACCGGGGCGTCAAGACGGTCTCGAAGACCTCGACGTTCTCGACCGGGCTCATGAGCGGCAAGATCGGCGCCTGGGACGGCGCGCAGTGGATCGGCAGCACCAAGACCAAGCTGGACGCGCGCACCGCCGCCATCTTCGACATCAACACGACGTTCACGATCAACACCGGCGACAACGTCTCGTTCGTGTTCGGCGCGAACGACGACCGGTTCACCAGCGAGTTCCGCAACGTCTTCGGCGCGCCCGGCGGCGAGAACTTCATCCGCGCCGAGCTCGACCTCTCCGGGGTGACGGCCGACGCCAGCAACACCGGCGGCGTGCTCAACCTGTACCGCAAGGGCTACCACGCCACCGACGACGACAACGGCGACCCGAACGTCCTGCCGTACAAGTCGGTCAAGCTCGCCGACAGCACCGCAGCGGCGGTCAAGACGCTGTTCACGCCGGCCAACAAGAACGCCGAGCACACCCTGCGCATCCAGGGGAACGCCAGCGCGATGACGTTCACGGTCGACGGGGTGCCCCTCACCGGGTTCACCGCCGCCACCATGACGGTGGGCGCGGGACGTCCGGCCGCCAACAACAACCTCAACGTGTCGCCGTACTCGACGATCAACGACGCCGGCGTGCACACGTTTGCGACGGGCAACAA
The DNA here is from genome assembly GCF_004336805.1 of Aeromicrobium sp. IC_218. Taxonomy (GTDB): domain Bacteria; phylum Actinomycetota; class Actinomycetes; order Propionibacteriales; family Nocardioidaceae; genus Aeromicrobium. The sequence goes on along the minus strand of NZ_SJXM01000005.1, from coordinate 146,735 downwards.
CTACAACACGTTCCCGAACCTCAACGAGATCGGCTTCCAGGTCAAGAACGTCGGGGACGACGTCACCGTCAGCGACTACAAGCTCGTGGACGTGGGACAGAGCGCCAAGCGCACGCTGTTCGACGCCAGCACGGGAGCGAGCTACGGCATCTTCAGCTCGCTGCCGAGCTCGGGCATCACCACCAGCGGCGGCACGATCCGCATCAACCCGACCACGGCCGCCCAGCTCGGCCCGAAGTACGCCGACCCGAGCTACGGGGCGCAGACCCACCTGCGCTCGGAGTTCCGGCTGAACCCGGCCAAGGAGATCGCCAAGGCGCGGCTGTACGTCACCGCCCAGGGCGCGTACGAGATGTTCATCAACGGCGACCGGGTCAGCGACGACTACCTCAACCCGGGCATGGCGACCTACGCCAAGACGCTCAACTACAACACCTACGACGTGACGGACATGCTCTCCGGCGGCACCAACGCCGTCGGTGCGCTGCTCGGCCCGGGCTTCTGGACGGGCTACATGACGTTCACGCCGAACAACTACAACATGTTCGGCGACAGCGAGGCGCTGCTGTCGAAGATGGTCGTCACCTACGCCGACGGCAGCACCGAGACGATCGTGACCGACCCGTCGACGTGGAAGGCCTACAACGACGGTCCGAACCGCTACGCCGACAACTTCCAGGGCGTGACGTACGACGCGAGCAAGGAGCCGAACGTCGCGAACTGGACCAAGACGTCCTACAAGGACGCCCTGGTCAGCAAGTGGTCCACCCCCGACGTCGTCGCGCTGAAGAACGAGCTCAAGCCCGAGATCGTCGCCCGCCAGGACAACCCGGTGCACGAGGTCGAGCGCCTGACGGCCAAGCGGGTGCTCGAGACGCACAGCGACGACGACCGCACCTGGACGTACGACATGGGCGTCAACATGGTCGGCGTCCCGAGGATCACCATCCCGAAGGGCACGCTCAAGGCTGGTGACGAGGTGATCTTCCGCTTCGGCGAGACGATCTACCCCGGCAACGACGACTCCCCGAACAAGACGTGGCCCGGCCCGGACCCGCGCGTCTCCCAGCCCAAGCCGTACGCGGACCTCTACGGTCCGAACGGCAGCTACCGGCCGGGCGTCGCGGGACAGATCCTGACCGACACCTACCGGGCCGCCCTGGCTGAGGACGTCTACGAGGCGTCGGCCGCCGACGCCAACCGCGACGTGGTCATCCAGCCGAACTTCACGTTCCGCGGCTACCAGTACATCGAGATCACCGTCCCGGGCCGCGACACGGCCCTGCCGCTGAAGAACGTCGAAGGGGTCGTCCTGTCGTCCATCGACATGCCCGAGGGCACGTACGAGGCGACCACCAGCGACGACAACCACACGGGCAAGCTGGCCACCCAGTTCTTCAAGAACGCCCAGCGCAGCCAGCTCGGCAACTTCTTCTCGCTGCCGACCGACTGCCCGCAGCGCAACGAGCGGATGGGCTGGACCGGAGACCTGCAGGCGTACGCCCGGTCGGCGACGTACAACTCGACCGACACGCAGGCGTTCCTGCGCCAGTGGCTGATCGCGCTGCGGGACGCCCAGGGCGTCAACGGCGGCATCGGCGACACCGTGCCGATCATCAGCCTGTCCGGTGACCGCGGGACGAACTACCCGCAGTCGCCCACCTGGGAGGGTGCGGTCGCCCAGGCGCCGTGGCAGCTGTACACCCAGTACGGCGACACGCAGGTGATCCGCGAGAACTTCTCGACGATCCGGAAGTGGCTCGAGGGCTACCTGGCCGACGGCGGAGCGCTCAGCGCCGACTACCCCGGCCTCACCAGCCGGACGTCGGGCAACGCGGACCACATCAGCATGGACGCCAACACCCAGGCGCACATGGTCGGCCAGGCGATGTACCTGTACTTCGTCGACATCTCCGCGAAGATGGCCGACGTCATCGGCGAGAAGGACTACGCCGAGACCCTGCGCACGCGGTACGAGCAGGGCGTCGACAGCTTCAACCGGCTGTACGTCGACCCGCAGACGGGCTACACGCTCAACGCCACGCCCGGGGCCACCCTGGTCAGCGGGCGGACGCTGCAGGACTCCCAGGCGTCCTACGCCACGCCGCTCGCGCTGAACCTGTTCAGCGACGAGATGACCGTGCAGGCGGGTCCGAACGCCGGGCTCACCTACAAGGAGTTCGCCACCAAGCGGCTCGCGCAGCTGATCGCCGACCCGGCGCAGAGCAACGACGGCAAGGGCCCACTGGCCGGCACCGGCCTGTTCTCCGGCGGGCAGGCGAGCAACAAGCCGTACACCATCACCACCGGGTTCAACGGCACGCCGAACATCCTTCCGGCGCTGACCAAGAACGGTGAGGGCGACACGGCCTACAAGCTGTTCAGCAACGACGAGTTCGCCAGTTGGCTCTACCCGGTCACGCTGGGCGCCACCTCGATGTGGGAGCTGTGGAACTCCTACGAGCGCGGTCTCGCCCAGGGCGGCAACAGCCAGATGAACTCGCAGAACCACTTCGCGCTGGGCGCCTCGCAGGCCTGGATGTACGAGTACCAGCTCGGCATCACGTCCGAGGGGGCTAAGGGCTACAAGGACTTCGTCCTGCAGCCCGTGCCCGGTGGCGACTTCACGTCGCTCAAGGGCAGCTTCACCTCCAGCTACGGCACGATCGAGTCCAGCTGGAAGGCCTCGAAGGGCAAGCTCAGCTCGTACGCGACGACGGTCCCGGCCAACACCACGGCGACGCTGTACCTGCCGGTCTCCGCGGACGTGAAGTCGTTCAAGAACGTCCCCGGCGTCACCTTCACCGCCATGACGAAGCGCAACGGCCTGACCGTCGCCCAGTTCACCCTGGGGGCCGGCAAGTACACGTTCTCCGTCGACGGCGCGACCGTGAAGGCCTCGGTCGACGGCGGGTACGTCAAGGGCGTCCAGACGCCCTCGGTGGTGAAGGGGTCGGCGGCGAGCGGCACCTACGGCAAGGCGATCAAGGTCGCCGCGGTCGTGACCAACGAGGACGGCGTGAGCGGGACCGTGACGCTCAAGAACGGCTCGAGGGCACTGGCCACCGCGCCGGTCGGGGCGAACGGCAAGGTCGCGCTGACCATCCCGGCGAAGGCGCTCAACGCCGGGACCCACCGCCTGACGCTCGCCTACTCGGGCAGCGCGACGGCTGCCCCGGCCACCGGGGCGGTCGTGGTGAAGGTCGCCAAGGCGCGTGCCTCGGTGTCCGTCTCGGTGTCGCCCAAGAAGGTGACCACCACGACGCGGCCGAAGGTGACGGTCCGCGTGTCCGCCGGCGGCGCGGTCGTGTCGGGGCCGGTGCAGGTCGTCCGCGGCGGCAAGGTCGTCGCCCGCGGGACGGTCAGGAACGGCAAGGTCGTGCTCCGGCTGCCTCGCCAGAAGGCCGGCTCGCAGCGGTTCACCGTCACCTACGCGGGCTCGACCAACGTCGCCGGCTCGAGCAAGGCGTTCAGGGTGGTGGTCCGGAAGCGGTAGCCGGCTCGTCGTCCGAGGCCACGGCCCCGGTTCCCACGTCGGGAACCGGGGCCGTGTGCCGTGACCTGCCGTCGGTAGGCCCCGTGGGACTCGAACCCACAACCCGCGGATTAAAAGTCCGCTGCTCTGCCAATTGAGCTAGAGGCCCGGGCGCGGAGCGTGCTCCGCGTCCCCGGCGATTGTCGCAGAGGTGGAGGGGAGTCGAGCGGGTCGGGACTACAGCGCCATGAGCACGAGGACCAGCAGCGCGGTCAGCACGAGCGAGACCAGCACGGAGCCCAGGCAGCCCAGGCGGTTGCTGAAGAACAGGAACACGGTGCCTCCGTCGTCGGGTCGGACGTCCAGCCTCGCGGCGGACGTCCGCGCCCGCACGCCGAACGGCCGCTCGAGCTCAGCACCGATCCCCACCGAGCGGTGCACACCCCTACGATCGGTCTCGAGCGGAGGCATCGGGGCGTCCGCGGCGAACGAGCGAGGGGTGAGCGTGGACGACGTCCGGAGCGCCGCCCAGCGCGTCGACGCCGAGATCGAGCGGTACGACGCGCTCGACGCCGACGCCCCCGGCCTGCAGGCGCTGGTCGACCTCGTCACCCGCGTGTGCGGCGTGCCGTACGCGGCGGTCAACATGCTCACCAGCACCGAGCAGCACCAGGTCGTCACGTCCGGCATGGACGGCGGCGTCTGCCGCCGTGAGGACTCCATGTGCGCGGCCGTGCAGGAGGTCGCCCGGCCCGTGGTGGTCGGCGACGCCAGCCAGGACCCGCGGTTCGCCGACAACCCGTTCGTCGACGGGCGCATCGACACCGTCCGGTTCTACGCCTCGGCGCCGATCACCACGCCCGACGGCGTCACCATCGGACGGATGTGCGTGTTCGACACCGAGCCGCGCGAGCTGGACGAGCAGCAGGTGCGGGCGCTGCGCACCCTGGCCGGGCAGGTCATGGAGATGCTCGAGCTGCGGCTGCGCACCCGCCAGCTGGAGCAGTCGCTGCGCGACCTCACCGCGGTGCGCGACGACCTGCGCCGCTCCAACGAGCACCTCGGGCTCTTCGCGGCCCAGGTCAGCCACGACCTGCGCAACCCGCTCACCGCCATCCAGACCAACGCCGAGCTGCTGGCCACCGAGCCGGCCGTCGTCGACGACCGCGACGCGCGCACCGTCGTCGAGGGCATTCTCGCCGCGGCCACGCGCATGGACCAGATGATCGGAAAGGTGCTCAGCGTCGCCCGCGACGGCGGACGCCTGCGGCTGGCCGAGGCGTCCCTGACGGACGTCTTCGGGTCCGCCCGCACCGACGTCGCGGCGCTGCTGCAGCGCACCGGCGGGACGATCGAGGCCGACGGCCTGCCGACCGTCCGCGGCGACGCGGGCATGCTCTACGTCGTCGCGCTGAACCTGCTGTCGAACGCGCTCAAGTTCGCCCGCCCCGGCGTCCCGCCGCGGGTGCGCGTCACCGCCGAGCGGCGCGACTGCTCCTGGCGCGTCCGGGTCACCGACAACGGCGTGGGCGTGCCGCCCGAGCGGCGCGAGGCCCTGTTCGGCCTCTACGAGCGCGGCACGACCGACGTCGAGGGCCACGGCATCGGGCTCACGACCGCGTTGCGGCTCGTGCAGGCCCACCAGGGGACGATGGGGCTGGAGACGCCCGACGACGGCGTCGGCCTCACCGTCTGGTTCGACCTGCCGGCCTAGCCGAGCACCCGCACCGCGTCGCCGACGGCGACCGCGCCCGGGGTCAGGACCTCGGCCAGCACGCCGACCGTCGTGTCGTGCGCCGACGCGACCGTCTGGAGCACGTCCGGGTCGGCCGCGACCCCGTCCTGCTGGGCCATGTTCACCATCACGCACCGCGGCATCGCCATGAGCACGCGCAGCACCAGCTCCGGCCCGATCGCCACCTCGCGGCCGATCCACGCGTCCTCCACGTAGCCGTCGCCGTCGGTCCCGAGCACGAGGTTGGGCCGGAAGCGCCGCGGGTCGGCCGGACGTCCCAGGGCCGCCTCGACCGCGCGGACGGTGGACGTCGTCACCAGGTGGACCGGTCCGTCGTCGAAGTGCGACACGTCCGCCTCCGGCGCCACCGTGACCGGACGCCCGACGTGCTCCGACACCGCCGCGTGCACCGCCGGGTCGTCGGCGCGCAGGTCCGTGCCGTCGGGCAGGTGCAGCACCGGGACGCCGTCGTCACCCAGCCGCGCGGCGAGGTCGAGCAGCCCGGGCATCCGCCGGAACCGCTTCGTCGACTTGCCGCTGCCGAGCTTGCCGTCGGCGTCGCGCACCGCCCAGGCGCGGTCGCCCACGAGGCCGCGGACGTCCACGTCGACGGAGCCCAGCGCCTCGCCGGACGTCGACTTCACCGGGTAGCGGTGCAGGGACAGGACGTGGGCGTCGGGCGCGGGGCTCGGGACGGTCATGGCGGCACTCTCCCAGACGTCCACGGACGACCGTCGCGGAACCGTGGACCGCATGGGGAGCTCGTGTGGAGGAGGCGTGGATCGCGTCTGCATAGCGTCGGAGACACCAAGCACGACCCACGGAAACCACCACGAAGGACACCCACTCATGGTTCTCAGCGCCAAGCTCCTCGCCCCGCTCGCCACCGTCGCCGTCGCCGGCGCCGTCGCCATCGGCTCGGGCGCCACGTTCACCTCGCAGACGAACAACACGATCAGCGCCGTCACCTCCGGCACGCTGTCGCAGGCCAACACCAAGGCCGACTCGGCGATCTTCAACCTCAACGGCATGAAGCCCGGCGACACGCTCAACGGCGGTCTGACCATCACCAACACGGGCTCGCTGCCGGCCAAGTTCACGCTGGCCGAGACCGCGTCCACCAACGGCTTCACCGGCGCGAACCTGACGCTCACCATCAAGAACGTCACCACCAACCGGGTCGTCTTCGACGGCACCTTCGGCGCCCTGGTCGACAACGAGAAGCAGGACCTCGGCACCGTCGCGGCCGGCGCGGCGAACCAGTACTCGTTCACCGTGAAGCTCGACCAGAACGCCGAAAACACCCAGCAGGGCAAGACGGCCTCGGCTTCCTACCAGTGGGCCTCGACGCAGCTCGACGCGCAGACCACCAACCAGTAGTCCGACACCCCAGACCCCCACCCGTGATCCCAGGAGCAACCATGAGCACCGTCACCCACGACGTCCCCCGCCGTCGCGTCGCCGTCCGTCTCGGACGTGCGCTGGTGGACCTGGTGCTCCTGGTCGTCACCCTGGCCGGCGTCGCCTACGTGGTTCCGTGGGCCCTCGGCTACGACCGGTACGTGATCACGGGTGGGTCCATGTCGGGGACCTTTGAGAAGGGGTCCCTGGTCCTGGAGCAGGAGGTGCCCGTCGACGAGCTCGCGGTCGGCGACGTCATCACCTACCAGCCCCCCGCGGACACGGGCGTGAGCACGCTCGTCACCCACCGCATCTCCTCGGTGACCACGACCGAGGACGGCGTCCGGCAGTTCGTCACCAAGGGTGACGCGAACCCCGACCCCGACCCCTGGAAGTTCAACCTGACCGACTCTACGCAGCCGGTCGTCGAGCACGCCGTCCCGTACGTGGGCTACGCGCTCATCGCCATGGCCGACCGCGAGGTGCGGATGTTCGCCGTCGGCGGCCCCGCGGTCCTCATCGCGCTCGGCGCGATGGTGCAGCTCGTCCGCGGTCTGCGCGAGCCCGGCACGAAGCCGCCGGCCACCGAGGCCGCGCCCGTCCAGGCCTGACGCTCCGCCTCCGCTCCCGACTGTGGAGCGGCCGGGGAGCGCGTGTGGAGAACGCGTGGATCGACGCTCCGTAGCGTGGACGACGTCCCCAGCAGAACCCCGAAGGAGCCCCCGATGAGCCGCCGAGTCCTGGTCGCCCTCGCCGCCCTGAGCGGCGTGCTCGCCCTCGGCACGGCCCAGTTCTCCTCGGCCACCTACACCTCGCAGAGCGGCAGCACCGCCACGGTCGCCGCCTCCTCGGACTGGACCCGCCCCACCGTCACGCTGAGCGCCCCGGCCACCGCCTCCGGCACCGCGTCGGTCACCGCCACCGCGACGGACGCCGAGTCCGGCGTCGCGTCGGTGCAGGTGCAGGTGCGTCCTGCCGGCGGCGACTGGACGACCGTGTGCACGCAGGCCGGCAGCCGCGCGACCTGCTCCTACGACACCACCGCGGGCGCCGACGGCACCTACGAGGTGCGGGCCCTGGCCACCGACGCGGCCGGCAACACCGGCACGTCGGACGTCGCCCGGGTCACCGTGGTCAACCGCGCCACCGTCACCCTCGCCCGTCCCGCGTCCGTCGTGCGCGGTGACGTCACCCTCGCCGCGACGGCCTCGACCTCCACGGCGACTGACGCCGCGGTGCGCATCGAGCGCTCGCCGGCCGGCGCGGGCACCTGGACGACGGTCTGCGGCCCGCTCGCCTCCCCGTACTCGTGCAGCTGGGCCACGACCGGCGTCGCGAACGGCTCCTACGACCTGCGCGCCGTCCTGGTCAGCGGCACCACCGTGCTGGCCACGTCCGGCACCGAGCGCGTGCTGGTCGACAACGCCGCCCCGGCGGTGACGCTGACGAACCCGGGCACGCCGCTGTCCGGCACCCGCACGTTCGCCGCGACGGCCACGGACGCCCACTCCGGCGTCGCCGAGGTCGCCGTGCAGTACTCCAGCGGCTCGACCTGGACGACGCTGTGCACCGCGACCGCCGCGCCCTGGAGCTGCAGCGCCGACACCCGCACCGTGCCCAACGGCACGTACTCCTTCCGTGCCGTGGCCACCGACGTCGCCAGCAACTCCACGACGTCCGCCGCGGTCACCGGCCGCGTCGTCAGCAACGTCGTCTCCACCGTCACGCTGGCCGACCCCGGCGCGTACCTGCGCGGCACGGTGACGCTCACCGCGAGCGCCACCACGACCGGGACGATCGCCAAGGTCGTCGTCCAGCGCTCGCCGGCCGGCGCCGGCACCTGGACCGACGTGTGCACCGACACGACCGCCCCCTACTCCTGCGCGCTCGACACCCGCACGCTGGCCGAGGGCGCCTACGACCTGCGCGCGGTGCTCACCGACACCCAGGGCGCCTCGGTCACCTCCGCCGTCGTGACCGACCGCACCGTCGACAACGTCGCGCCCCGCGGCTACGACGTGCAGACCACGAACGGCGGCGCGCCCGGCCGCATCGACGCCGGCGACACCATGTCCTTCACGTTCAGCGAGCGGATCGACCTGGGCAGCGTCCTGGCCGGCTGGGACGGATCGCCGGTCTCGGTGCAGGGCCGGGTCACCGACGACTGGGGCTTCCGCAACAACACGTTCCAGGTCGTCGGCCGCTCCGCGACGGTCCGGCTGGGCTCGGTCCAGCTGAACGAGGACTTCACGATCCTGTTCGGCAACACGGTCAACGGGACGCTGTCCGCCGAGACGGTCACCGTCGACGGCGTGGCCCGCACGGTCGTCACCATCCGCATCGAGAGCTCCGGCGGGTTCGGCATGACGACGGTGGACAGCGCGGCGGCGATGGAGTGGACGCCCGCGTCCGGCGTCACCGACCTGGCCGGCAACCCGCTCGACACCGCCGTGGTCACCGAGCGCGGCCCGCTCGACCGGGACTTCTGATGCGCGTCCCGCACACCGCGCTCAGCCGCGTGGCCGTCGTCGCGCTGTGCCTGGTCGCCGGTGCGCTCGCCGAGCTCGGGGCCACCAGCGTCGCGCTGCCCTACCTCGTGCTGCCGATCACCGCCGCCGCCGTCGTCACCGTCGGGGCGGCCTACAAGATGGCGCGCGACAACTGCTTCGAGTCGCGGCTCGTCTCCTGGCTCACGACGCTCGCGGCACTGGGCGGCGCGGTCGCGGCGGCGACGGTCGGGCTGCCCGGCCGGAGCCCCTCGACCAGCCCGGCCGGCGTCGTGCTCGGCGTGGCCGCCGTCGTCTTCCTGGTGACGGTCGCGGCCGAGGTGCCGCGGCGTCACCGCTCCCGGCCGGCGGTGTCGCCGTATGCTCCCTGACGTGAGTGCCATGGTGCTGGTGGTGGAGGACGACGACCAGATCGCGCCGCCCTTGCTGCGCACCCTGGAGCGCGAGGGCTACACGGTCGAGCGGCTCGCCGCCGGCCTCCCCGCCGTCGACCGGGCCGCCGCCGGCGACGTCGACCTCGTGCTGCTCGACCTGGGTCTGCCCGACGTCGACGGCCTCGAGGTCTGCCGCCGGCTCCGGGCCGACGGCTACGAGGGCGGCATCATCATCCTGACCGCGCGAGGCGGCGAGCTCGATCGCGTCGTCGGCCTGGACGTCGGCGCCGACGACTACCTGCCCAAGCCGTTCTCCCTGGCCGAGCTGCTCGCCCGCACCCGTGCGCTGCTGCGGCGCAGCGGCCCGCGTGCGTCCGCGGGGGAGACCCCGGGCGACGCCGCCGGGCCGGCGAGCCCCGACGGCCTGCGGGTCGACGTCCAGGCCCGCCGCGTGTGGGCCGGCGACCGCGAGGTGGTGCTGACGGTCAAGGAGTTCGACGTCCTCGCCCTGCTGGCCGCCGATCCTGGCGCTGTCGTGACCCGCGAGCGGATCATGGACGAGGTCTGGGACGAGAACTGGTTCGGCTCGACCAAGACGCTCGACACCACGCTCGGCCGCCTGCGCCAGAAGCTCGAGGAGAGCGGCACCCCCGCGCGCATCGTCACCGTCCGCGGCGTCGGCTTCCGGCTCGAGGACGCCCCGGCCGATGCGTGAGCGCCTCGTCGTCACCCTCGTCGGGATGACCCTCGCGGTCATCGCGCTGTTCGGCGTCCCGCGCGCGTACGAGACCGCCGACCTCATCACCGACCGCGAGCGCGAGGCGGTCGGCCGCACCGTCCAGCTCGCGGCGACGGCGGTCGAGGCCCGGCGGGCGAGCGGCGCCCCGGTCGACTCGGGCTTCCTGCGCAGCCTGGCCGGCGACGACGAGCGGATCACCGTGACGACCCCGGACGGGACGACGGCGGTCACCGGCGACCCGGTCGGCGACGACGCGTTCACCGCGACGCGCGAGCTGAGCGGCGGCGGCGAGGTCGTCGTCCAGCGTGGACGTGACGCCGTCGACGAACGCATCTCCGACGCCCTCACCCCGCTCGTGCTCCTCGCGCTGCTGCTGGCCGTGCTCTCGGCCGTCGTCGGCTTCGTGCTCGCCCGCCGGCTGGCCCACCCGTTCCGCCGGCTCGCCGACTCCGCCCGCGTGCTCGGCACCGGACGCTTCGACGTGGAGGTGCCGCACTCGCGCGTCCCCGAGGCCGAGGCGCTCGGCGACGCGCTGCGCGCCACGGCCCGCCAGCTCGACGACCTGGTCACCCGCGAGCGCCAGCTCGCGGTCACCGCGTCCCACGAGCTCCGTACCCCCGTCACGTCCCTGCGGCTCGTGCTTGAGGACCTGTCCTACTGGCCGCAGACCCCGCCGGACGTCGCCCAGGAGCTCACCGCCGCGATGGGCGAGCTCGACCGGCTCGACGCCGCCATCGGTGAGCTGCTGGTCGACCGCAAGGGGGCGAACCTCGGCCAGGCGGTGGAGGTCGACCTCGTGCGGCTGGTCGCGGGCACGATCGACCGCTTCCGCGAGCCCGCCCGCGAGGCCGGTCGCTCGGTGCGGCTCGGCGGCGACGACGAGGCCACGGTCACGGTCGTCCCCGGCCCAGTCGCACAGGTCGTCGAGGCGCTCATGGACAACGCGCTGGCCCACGGCGAGGGCGTCGTCTCGGTGACGGTGACCCGTCGTCCGGCGTACGACGAGATCGCGGTCGACGACGAGGGGGAGCGCACCGCAGCACCCGGCGTCATCCACCAGGTGCGCGGCGTCGGCGGCGGCCTGTCGGCGATCTCGCTGCTCGCCGAGTCGATGGGCGGCCAGCTGCTCGTCGACGACACCCCCACCACGCGCTACGTCCTGCGCCTGCCGCGCCGCGACGCGAGCGACGTCCTGGCCTGATCCGGCCCGTTCGGACGGGTGCGCGCGCGGGCGGGTTGGGCTTACGCTGGGCCCTGGGGGATCGACCTGGCACGGGCACCTCAGGAGGCACCATGGCGGAGCCCCTCGACGAGCGGCTGCGCGACGACGCGGCGCTGGACGAGATCGAGCTGACCAGCGACCTCATGATCGCGGCCTCGACCCGTGAGACCCCGCTGACGCAGGCGGAGGTCGACCGCATCCTGGGCCTGGACACCCGCCCCTGACCCGAGCGCCGCCTGCACGTTCTTCGCCCTGCCCGCCATGACCTAGCATTGCCGTGGCCCACTCACCGTCGACTGGAGTTTGTCGTGCGTTTCAGCCTGCGTCCCGTGGAGACGTCGTTCTACGACCTCTTCACGGAATCGGCGTCCCACCTCGTCGAGGGGTCCCGACTCCTCGCCGAGATGCTCGACCCCACCAAGGATCGATCCGCGATCGCCGAGCGCATGCGCGAGGCCGAGCACCAGGCGGACGAGACCACCCACAAGATCGTCCGTCGCGTGAACAGCACGTTCGTGACGCCGTTCGACCGCGAGGACATCTACCGCCTCGCCGGCCTGCTCGACGACGTCATGGACTTCATGGAGGAGACGGTCGACCTGATCGGCCTCTACGAGCTCGGTGAGCTGCCGCCCGAGGTCGCCCAGCAGGTCGAGGTGCTCCAGCGCGCCACCCAGCTGACGGCCGAGGCCATGCCGCGCCTGCGCACGATGAAGGACCTCGAGGAGTTCTGGATCGAGATCAACCGTCTCGAGAACCAGGGCGACCGGGCGTACCGCCGCATCGTGGCCCACCTGTTCGGCGGCTCGTACAAGACGCTCGAGGTGATGAAGCTCAAGGACGTCGTCGACTCCCTCGAGCACGCCATCGACGCCCTGGAGTCCGTCGCCAACACGGTGGAGCAGATCGCGGTCAAGGAGTCCTGAGCGTGGACTCCACCCTCATCATGGTCATCGTCGTGGTGGCCATCGCACTGGTGTTCGACTACACCAACGGATTCCACGACGCCGCCAACGCGATCGCGACCTCGGTGTCGACGCGGGCGCTGACCCCGCGCGCCGCCCTGGCGATGGCCGCGGTGCTCAACTTTGTGGGCGCCCTGCTCGGCGTCGGCGTCGCCCAGACCATCCAGGGCCTCATCGACATCGAGCCGACGATCGCCCGAGAAGGCGCGCAACATGCGCTGACCATCGTCCTCGCGGCGCTGGTCGGCGCCATCACCTGGAACCTCATCACCTGGTACTTCGGCATCCCCTCGTCCTCGTCGCACGCCCTCATCGGCGGTATCGTGGGCGCGGGCGTGGCCTCGGCCACCACGGTGCACTGGGACAGCCTGGTCGAGAAGGTCGCCATCCCCATGGTGCTGTCGCCCTTGCTCGGCTTCCTCGGGGCGTTCGCCATCATGACCGCGATCATGTGGTTGTTCCGCAAGGCCAACCCAGGGCGCGTGAGCCGCGGGTTCCGCCTGGCGCAGACGCTGTCGGCCGCCGGCATGTCGCTGGGCCACGGCCTGCAGGACGCGCAGAAGACGATGGGCATCATCGTCCTGGCGCTCGTCGCGGGCGGCTACGCCGACGGTGACTCGGTGCCCTTCTGGGTCATCGCCGCCGCAGGCACCGCGATCGCGCTGGGCACCTACTCGGGCGGCTGGCGCATCATGCGGACGCTGGGCCGGCGCATCATCGACCTCGACCCGCCCCGCGGGTTCGCGGCCGAGGCGACCGCCGCCACGGTCCTGTACGGCATGGCGATCGGTCTCCACGCCCCGGTCTCGACGACGCACACGATCACCTCGGCGATCATGGGCGCCGGCGCCACCAAGCGCTTCAGCGCCGTGCGCTGGGGCGTCGCCCGCGGCATCGTCGTGGCCTGGATCGTCACGATGCCGGCCGCGGCCGCCGTCGCGGCGGCGACGTACTACGTCGCGCGGGTCTTCCTGCCGTAGTCGTACCCGCTCCCCGAGCTCGTCGAGGGGACGCCAGAAGGCCCCGCCCGGGTGATCCGGGCGGGGCCTTCTGCGTACGGCTCGTGGCGTGCGGCTCAGCCGAAGCGGCCCTGGATGTAGGCCTCGGTGGCCGGGTCCTCGGGGTTGGAGAAGATCTTCTCCGTGCGGCCGGTCTCGACCAGGCGGCCGGGCTTGCCGACGCCGGAGAGGTTGAAGAACGCGGTGTCGTCCGAGACGCGGGCGGCCTGCTGCATGTTGTGGGTGACGATGACGATCGTGTACTCGCTCTTGAGCTCGTGGATCAGGTCCTCGATCGCGCTGGTCGAGATCGGGTCCAGGGCCGAGCACGGCTCGTCCATGAGCAGCACCTCGGGCTCGACCGAGATCGCCCGGGCGATGCACAGACGCTGCTGCTGACCGCCGGACAGGCTGGAGCCCGGACGGTTGAGCCGGTCCTTGACCTCGGCCCACAGGCCGGCGCGGCGCAGCGAGCGCTCGACGATCGCGTCGGAGTCGGCCTTCTTCATGCGCTTGCTGTTGAGCTTCTGGCCGGCGATGACGTTGTCGTAGATCGACATGGTCGGGAACGGGTTCGGCCGCTGGAAGACCATGCCGATGGTGCGGCGGACGTTCACCGGGTCCATCTCGTCGCCGTACAGGTCCTGCCCGTCGATGAGGACCTTGCCCTCGACGCGGGCGTTGGGGATCACCTCGTGCATGCGGTTCAGCGACCGCAGGAAGGTGGACTTGCCGCAGCCGGACGGGCCGATGAACGCGGTCACCGAGCGGGCGGGGATGTCGATGGTGACGTCCTCCACGGCGAGGAAGTCGCCGTAGTAGATGTTGAGGTCCGAGACGTCGATGCTCTTGGCCATGATGGGTTCCTTGTCAGACCGGGGAGCTCAGCGCTCGCCCTTGGGGGAGAAGAAGTAGGAGACGAGTCGTGCCGCGAGGTTCAGCAGCATGACGATGATGAGCAGCACCAGCGCGGCGCCCCACGCGCGCTCGAGCGCGAACTCCGGCGGCACGCCGGGGTTGCGGATCGAGGTGTAGGCGAAGACCGGCAGGGTGGCCATGCGGCCGTCGAAGAGGTTGAAGTTCACCGAGTCGGTCATGCCGGCGATGATCAGCAGCGGCGCGGTCTCGCCGATGACGCGGGCGATGGCCAGCGTGATGCCGGTGACGATGCCGGCCAACGAGGTGGGCAGCACGACCTTGGTGATGGTGCGCCACTTCGGCACGCCCAGCGCGTACGACGCCTCGCGCAGCTCGTTCGGGACGAGCTTGAGCATCTCCTCGCAGGAGCGCACGACCACCGGCACCATCAGCACCGACAGCGCGACCGAGCCGCCGATGCCCATGCGGACGCCCTCGCCGAAGAACAGCACGAACAGGGCGTACGCGAACAGGCCGGCGACGATGGAGGGGATGCCGGTCATGACGTCGACCAGGAAGCGGATCCAGCGGGCCATGCGGCCGCCGGCACCGTACTCGACCAGGTAGATCGCGGTGAGCAGGCCGATCGGGACGCTGATGACGGTGGCGGCGCCGGTGATGAGCAGCGTGCCGATGAGCGCGTGGTAGATGCCGCCGCCCTCGCCGACGACGTTGCGCATCGAGTAGGTGAAGAACTCCGCCGACAGGACCGGCGCGCCCTTGGAGATGACGGTCCACAGGATGCTCGCCAGCGGGAACAGCGCCAGCACGAACGCCGACGAGACCAGCACGGTGACCAGGCGGTCCACGGCCTTGCGGCGTCCCTCGACCGCGTACGACCAGACCGGCAGTGCCAGGGTGACGACCCAGGCCAGCAGCACGGCCTGCACGGGCGAGGCGCCCACGACGTACGCCAGGACGGCGGTGGCCAGGGCGACGCCCACGACGACGCGGGCGGCGCCGGCGGGCAGCGAGCGTCCGCGCAGCTGGTCGGCGAGCGACGTCTCGGGACGGGTGCCCGGCTCGGGGGTGACGACAGTGCTCATCAGTTGGCTCCGGAGAAGTCCTTGCGGCGGTCGACGATCGCGCGCGCGGTGAAGTTGACGACGAAGGTGATGACGAACAGCACCAGGCCGGAGGCGATGAGGGCGTTGACCGTCAGGCCGCTCGCCTCGCCGAAGCTCAGCGCGATGTTCGCCGCGATCGTGCTCGGGTTGGTGGAGCTGATCAGGTTGAAGGTCACGACGCCGCTGGCCGACAGCACCATCGCGACGGCCATGGTCTCGCCGAGGGCACGGCCCAGGCCGAGCATCGCCGCCGACACGATGCCGGAGCGGGCGTAGGGGAAGATCGCCATCCGGGCGACCTCCCAGCGGGTGGCGCCCAGCGCGAGCGCGGCCTCCTGGTGCAGGCGCGGCGTCTGCAGGAAGATCTCGCGGCAGATCGCGGTCATGATCGGCAGGATCATGAGGGCCAGGACGACGCCGACGGTCATGATCGTGCGTCCGGTCGCGGACGCGGGGCCGGCGAACAGCGGGATGAAGCCCAGGTGGGTCTCGAGCCAGGCGTAGGCGGGGGCCAGCCATCCGGCGAGCACCGCGATGCCCCAGGCGCCGTAGACGACGCTGGGGACGGCGGCGAGCAGGTCGATGACGTAGCCGAGCGCCGCGCCGAGCCGGCGCGGCGCGTAGTGCGAGATGAACAGGGCGACGCCGACCGACAGCGGCAGCGAGATGATCAGCGCGAGCAGCGCCGACAGCAGCGTGCCGAACACCAGCGGGGCGACGAACGGCAGGAACGACTCGCCGCTCTTGACGTCCTGCGGGTCGGCCGTGATCCCGGGGATGCCCTCGACGGTCAGGAAGACGGCCACGCCGGCCAGGACCAGCAGGATGAGCAGGCTGGCTCCGGTGGACAGGCCGCGGAAGACCTGGTCGCCGGCGCGACGGACCCCACGCGGTCGGCGTGGGGTGGGGGTGGTGGTCACGTGGTGCCTTTCGAGCGGGACTGCGGCGGCCGCCCGGCCGGTCCCCGAGGGGAGCGCGGCCGGACGGCCAGGTGGGTCAGGAGATCTTCGCGACGATGTCGGCGACCTTCTGGGACACCGACTCCGAGAGCGGCGCGGAGCCGGCCGACTCGGCGGCGGCCTGCTGGCCGTCGGTGCCGGTGACGTACTCGAACCAGCCCTTGGCGAGCTCGCCCTGCGCCTCGTCGGTGTGCTTGGCGCACGTCGCCAGGTAGGACACGAGGACGATCGGGTAGGTGCCGGCCTCGGTCGTGGTGCGGTTCAGCTCGAAGACGAGCTGGGTCTCGGAGCCGGTCTCGGCCTCCTCGCTCGCGTCGAGGATCGCCGCGGCGGCCTCGGCCGTCGGGCCGACGTAGTCCTCGCCGACCTTGACCTGGACGGTGCCGAGCTCGCCGGCCTGGCTGGCGTCGGCGTAGCCGATGGTGCCGCTGCCGTTGCCGACCGCCTGCACGACGCCCGAGGTGCCCTCGGCCGCCTCGCCGCCCTTGACCGGCCAGGTCTCGACGACGCCGCCCTTCCAGCCGCCCTCGGACGCCTGGTCGAGGTAGTCGGTGAAGTTCTTGGTCGTGCCCGAGTCGTCCGAGCGGTGGACCGGCGTGATCTTGGTGGACGGCAGGGTCGCGTCCGGGTTGTCGGCCTTGATCGCCGCGTCGTCCCAGGTCTTGATGGTGCCCTGGAAGATCGCGCCGATGGTCTTGGCCGACAGCTTCAGGTCCTCGACGCCGTCGAGGTTGTAGATGACGGCGATGGGCGAGACGTACGAGGGGACCTCGACCAGGTCGCTGCCGCACTTCTCGGCGGCCGCCGTGGTCTCCTCCTCGTCGAAGGCCGAGTCGGTGCCGGCGAACGCGACGCCACCGGCGATGAACTGCTCACGGCCGCCGCCCGAGCCGACCGGGTCGTAGTTGACGGTCACGTCGGGGTTGGCGGTCTGGAAGCCCTGCTTCCAGGCGCCGACAGCGGCCTCCTGGGAGCTGGCGCCGGCGCCGTTCAGGGTGCCGGAGAGCGTCGACTCGGAGTCGGTGTCGCCGGAGGCCTCGTTGCCGGCGCTGCAGGCGCTCAGGCCGAGCGCCAGCGCGATGGCGGCAGCGGGGAGGGTGGCGCGGCGCAGGGTGCGGTTCACGTCCTGGTTCCTCTTTCGATGTCTGGGGGTCTGACATCCAGGACGCTAGGGACGCCAGGTGTATCGATGCCCCGTCGTAGGTGAACGGACGGTGAACCCTGACCGACGAGTGGCGCGCCCTCGCGACGGGCGGGGGCGACCGGCTTCCGCCCCGGCGCCCCGGGGTGTGGCGCCCGCCACGTGGCGAGAACGCGAGAGCCCGCCGAGATCGGGTCTCGGCGGGCTCGTTCGCTGGGTGTTCACCGTCGGAACGCTCAGGCCAGCTCCTCCACGGCGACGACGCGGCCCTTGCGGTGGTGGACGACGAGGGCCGCGCCGGGCGACATCCGGGGTCCGTCGACGCCGAGCGCCGCCCACAGCAGCGGCAGCGTCGGCCGATGGGTGCAGACGACGGTCGGCTTGCGGCGCTCGAGCAGGGCGTCCACGGAACGTCCGACCTGGCCCGAGGTCGTCTCCTCGCCGAGCCGCTCATCGACCTCCAGGAAGGTGCCGAGCGTGTCGGCGTACGGCTCCACGGTCTGGGTGCAGCGCAGCGCGGGGCTGGAGACGACGTGGCGGACGCCGTACGCGGCCAGGGCGCCGCGCAGCCCGAGCGCCTGCTCGCGCCCGACGTCGGTGAGCGGGCGGTCCAGGTCGTCGCCGACGAAGTCGTCGCGCTGCACCGCCTTGCCGTGGCGGACGACGACGAGGGTGCGGGTCTTGTGCGACCGGTCGATCGCGGCGTCGACGAAGCGGTCGAGCACGCGCCGGTCGGTCTCGTGGCTCAGCATCGCCTGCGCGGCCTTGGGGGAGACCCAGGCGATCTCGTCGACCTCGTCGTTGGGCACGAACGGCTGCTCGCGGCCGACGACCTTCGCCGACCAGTACGAGACCCGCTTGTGGCCGCCGTTGACGACGTAGCCGACGACGTCCAGCGGCACGCCGAGCCGGACGCGCTGCCCGGTCTCCTCCTCGAGCTCGCGGACGGCGGTCTCGGCGACGCGCTCGCCGACGTCCGCCTTGCCCTTGGGGAACGACCAGTCGTCGTAGCGCGGGCGGTGCACGAGCAGCACCTCCAGGGCGCCCTTGGTGCCGCCGGTGCGGCGACGCCAGACCACGGCGCCGGCGGCGAGCACGACGGTGTCTTGGGAGCTGTTCATGGGCACCTCTCCGGGTGGGGTCAGCCGCGGGGCCGGCGGGCGGCCCGGGCGCGGGCGATGAGCACGTGGTGGGCGTCGTGGGCGCCGACGTGACGCGTCCAGGCGCCGTCGGGTCCGAGCCGCCAGCTCGTGGTGTCGTCGGCGGTGAGCAGGTCGAGCAGCTCGCCGAGCTCGGCGACGTGCTCGGCGGTGGGCACGCGCACGAGCACCTCGACGCGACGGTCGAGGTTGCGGTGCATGAGGTCGGCCGAGCCGAGCCAGGCCTGCGGCTCGCCGCCGCTGGCGAACCAGAAGACGCGGCTGTGCTCGAGGTAGCGGCCGAGCACGCTGAACACGCGGATGTTCTCCGACAGCCCGGGCACGCCGGGCCGCAGGGCGCAGATGCCGCGCACGACCAGGTCGACCGGCACGCCGGCGCGGGACGCCTCGTACAGCGCGTCGATCGTCTCCTCGTCGACCAGTGAGTTCACCTTGATGACGATGCGCGCCGGACGTCCGGCCCGGTGGTGCTCGACCTCGGCGGCGATGCGCTCCAGCAGCCCGTCACGGACGCCCGTCGGCGCGACGAGCAGCCGGCGGTAGGACTGGCGGCGGGCGAAGCCGGACAGGTTGTTGAACAGGTCGGTGAGGTCGGCGGTGATGTCGCGGTCGGCGGTCAGCAGGCCGAGGTCCTCGTAGGCGCGTGCGGTCTTGGGGTTGTAGTTGCCGGTGCCGACGTGCGCGTAGCGGCGCAGCCCGTCTGGCTCGTCGCGCAGCACGAGGGCCAGCTTGCAGTGGGTCTTGAGCCCGACGACGCCGTAGACGACGTGGCAGCCGGCGCGCTCGAGCTTGCGGGCCCAGCGGATGTTGGCCTGCTCGTCGAAGCGGGCCTTGATCTCGACCAGCACGAGCACCTGCTTGCCGGCGCGCGCGGCGTCGACCAGGGCGTCGATGATCGGCGAGTCGCCGGACGTCCGGTAGAGCGTCTGCTTGATCGCCAGCACCTTGGGGTCGGCGGCCGCCTGCTCGATGAACCGCTGGACGCTGGTGGCGAACGAGTCGTACGGGTGGTGCACCAGCACGTCGCGCTTGCGCAGCGCGCCGAACAGGTCGGCCGGGCTGGACGTCTCGACCTCGGCCAGGTGGCGGTGGGTGCGCGGCACGTAGGGCTCGTAGTGCAGGGCCGGCCGGTCGAGGTCGGCGACCTGGGCCAGTCCGCGCAGGTCGAGCGGCCCGGGGAGCCGGAAGACCTCCTCGGCCCGGATGCCGAGCTCGGAGACGAGCAGCTCGAGCACGTCGTCAGAGACGTCGTCCTCGACCTCCAGGCGGACCGGCGGGCCGAAGCGGCGGCGCAGCAGCTCCTGCTCGAGCGCCTTGAGCAGGTTCTCCGCGTCGTCCTCCTCGACCTCGAGGTCCTCGTTGCGGGTCACCCGGAACAGGTGCCGCGCGAGGATCTCCATGCCCGGGAACAGCAGGTCGAGGTGGGCCGCGATCATCTCCTCGAGCGGCAGGTAGCGGCCCTCGCCGAGGTGGAACCAGCGGTCGAGGATCGGCGGCACCTTGACCCGGGCGAAGTGCTCCTTGCCCGTCTCCGGGTTGCGCGTCAGCAGGGCCAGGTTGAGCGACAGGCCCGAGATGTACGGGAACGGGTGCGAGGGGTCGACGGCCAGCGGGGTCAGCACCGGGAAGACGCGCTCGCGGTAGGCCTCGCCGGCGCGGCTGCGCTCGGCGCCGGTCAGCTCGTCCCAGCGGAGCAGGTGGATGTCCTGGGCGGCCAGCAGCGGGACGATCGCGGACGCGACCTCGGCGTGGCGGCGCATGAGCACCTGGGCGGCGCGCAGCAGGTCGTCCAGGATCTGCGACGGCGGGGCACCGGCGGCGTTCGGCACGGCGACGCCGGCGGCGATGCGGCGCTTGAGGCCGGCCACGCGGACCATGAAGAACTCGTCGAGGTTGCTGGCGAAGATCGACAGGAAGCGGACCCGCTCCAGCAGCGGCAGCTCCTCGTCCTCGGCGAGCTCCAGCACGCGGGCGTTGAACGCGAGCCACGAGAGCTCGCGGTCGAGGAACCGGTCGCGGGGCAGGTCGCTCGCGGCCGGGTCGAAGGGAGGGTCGACGTCGAACTCGTCCGGCGACGCCGCCTCCTCCATGGCCGCGGACATGTCGGCAGTCTCCACGCCCCCACCGTGCCCCAGCAACATGAACGCGACGTGAACCCGGCCCGACGCCGGGGAGTCGGCCCCGCGGGGTCAGCGGGTGTAGAGGACGTCCTTGGCGTGGGTGACGAAGCCGAGCCGGTGGTAGACGGCCAGGGCGGGCGCGTTGTCGCCCTCGACGTAGAGGTCGACGACCCGCAGGCCCGCCTCCCACAGGTGGCGCAGGCCGTGAGCGGTGAGCGCGGTGCCGAGGCCGCCGCCGTGCCGGTCGGGGTCGACGCCGACGACGTAGACCTCGCCGACGCCGTCCTCCACCTTCGTCCAGTGGAAGCCGATCACCCGGCCGTCGGCCTCGGCCACGAACAGGCCGGCCGGGTCGAACCAGTCGCTGGCGGCGCGGCGCTCGAAGTCGGCCCGGTCCATCGCGCCCTGCTCGGGGTGGGCGGCGAACGCGCGTGCGTTCACCGCGACGACCGCGTCGACGTCGTCGGGCGTGAACGTGCGCAGGGTGACGCCCTCGGGGACGCGCTCGGGTGCGGGCGCCTCGTCGAGCTCGAGCCGCAGGACGAGCAGCGTCCGCTCGGCGCGCAGCCCGGTCGCGGCGGCGAAGGCCTGGGCGGGCGCCAGGTCGCCGTGGGCCCAGAAGCGCGTCTCGCCGTCGGCCAGGAGCCCGTCGACCAGCGCGCGGCCGTGGCCCTGGCGGCGGTGGTCGGGGTGCACGACCAGCTCGACCGGGGCGTCGTCGACGGCGTAGCCGGCCGCCACCACCGCGTCGCCGTCGGTGCGGGTGGCCAGCACCCGCGGCTCGCGCTGCTCGGCGAGGGCCAGGCGTGACGCCTCGTTGAACGGGGCCACCCTGTCGTGCGCGGCGGCCGCGTCGGCCAGGCGGGTCAGGTCGGGCGTGGTCATCGGGCGAGCTCCCTCAGCTGGGCGCCGACCTCGGCGGCCACGGCCGACGCGAGGGACTCGGCGGTGTCGTCGTCGCGCTCGGGCACGACGACCTGGACGGTGCCGGCGCGGTGCAGCTCGCGCGCACCGACGCGCTGCGCCTCGGCCATCTCGGCCGCGTGGTCGACGTCGCCGTGGACGATGGCGCTCGCGCCCTCGGGCGGCAGCGGCGAGAGCCAGGCGTGCTCGGTGGCGATCGTCCGGTCCGCGGGCAGCAGGGCCAGTGCCCCGCCGCCGCAGCCCTGGCCGAGCAGCACCGAGACCGAGGGCACGCGCAGCGTCGACATGTGCGCGATGCAGCGGGCGATCTCGCCGGCCACCGCACCCTCCTCGGCGGCCGGGGACAGCTCGGCGCCGGGGGTGTCGATGAACGAGACGAGCGGCAGCCCGAGCTCGTCGGCCAGGCGCATGCCGCGGCGGGCCTCGCGCAGGGCGGCCGGGCCCATCGGCGTGGCCGGGGTCTGGGTCTTGCGGTCCTGGCCGACGACGACGCACGGGACGCCGTCGAGCCGGGCCAGGGCGACGAGCATGGCGCTGTCGCGCTTGCCCTCCCCGGTGCCCTGCAGGCGGACGGTGGCCGAGCTGGCGTGGCGCAGCACCTCGCGGACGCCGGCGCGGGCGTCCCCACGGGTGCGCTCGATCGACTCCCACGTGCCGCTGGCGAACCGCGGCTCGTCGGTGCGGCGGGGGAGCGAGGCGGGCTCGGCCGGGTCGAGCAGGATGCTCAGCGCCCGGTCGACGACCTCGGGCAGCTCGTCGGTCAGCACGACCGAGTCGATGATGCCCCGGCGCGAGAGGTTCTCCGAGACCTGCACGCCCTGCGGGAACGGGCGTCCGTGGAGCTTCTCGTAGACCTTGGGGCCGAGGAAGCCGACCAGGGCGCCGGGCTCGGCGACCGTGACGTGGCCGAGCGAGCCCCACGAGGCGAAGACGCCTCCGGTCGTCGGGTGGCGCAGGTGGACGAGGTAGGCCAGGCCCGCCGCGCGGTGGTCCATGATCGCGCGGGAGATGTCGACCATCCGCACGAACGCGGGCGTGCCCTCCTGCATGCGGGTGCCACCGGACGCCGTGGAGGCCAGGATCGGCAGCCCCTCGGCCGTGGCCCGGCGCACGGCCGCGACGATGCGCTCGGCCGACGCCTGCCCGATCGACCCGGCCAGGAACGAGAACTCGTTGACGACCACGGCCACCGGACGTCCGCGGACCGTGCCGCGTCCGGTCAGGACGGACTCGTCGGTGCCCGCCC
Source organism: Aeromicrobium sp. IC_218 (assembly GCF_004336805.1). Classification (GTDB taxonomy): domain Bacteria; phylum Actinomycetota; class Actinomycetes; order Propionibacteriales; family Nocardioidaceae; genus Aeromicrobium. The sequence continues at coordinate 123,784 of NZ_SJXM01000005.1, read as the reverse complement.
GCTCGGCGGCGGCGCGCAGCTCGCGCTGGTAGGCCTCGGGGTGGTGGTCGATCGTGACCGGTGCGTCCCAGGACGCCCAGGAGCCGGGGTCGAGGACGAGGTCGAGCAGGTCACGGGCGTGGACGCGCTGGGCCACGCTCACGCCTTCGCGTCGGCCGTGTCCCGCGCGTCGGCCTTGGTGGCGACGAAGCGGTAGCCGACGTTGCGCACCGTGCCGATGAGCGTCTCGTTGTCGGCGCCGAGCTTGGCGCGCAGGCGGCGGACGTGGACGTCCACGGTGCGGGTGCCGCCGAAGTAGTCGTAGCCCCACACCTCCTGGAGCAGCTGCTGGCGCGTGAACACGCGGCCCGGGTGCTGGGCCAGGAACTTCAGCAGCTCGAACTCCTTGAACGTGAGGTCGAGCGTGCGGCCCTCGAGCTTGGCCGTGTAGGTCGCCTCGTCGACGACCAGGCCGCTGGTGGAGATCAGGTGGGAGTCCTCGTGGCCGTCGCGGGCCTCGGCGAGGCGGCCCTGGCTCAGCCGCAGCCGGGCCTCGAGCTCGGCCGGGCCGGCGGTGGTGAGGATGACGTCGTCCATGCCCCAGTCGGCGGCCACGACCGCGAGCCCGCCCTCGGTGAGGATGAGCACGAGCGGGCACTCGATGCCGGTGGTGCGGATGACCCGGGTGAGACTGCGCACCTGGGCGAGGTCGTTGCGACCGTCGACGAGCACCGCGTCGCACGGGGGCGCGTCCAGCAGGGCGCTCGCCTCCGCCGGGAGGATGCGCACCGAGTGCGGGAGCAGCGCCAGGGCAGGCAGCACCTCGGCCGAGGACTGCGTGCTCTTGGTGAGCAGGAGCAGGTGGGACACGGTGCCTCCTTGCCGGACGGGGTTCACCCCGTATACACGTTGAGGCCGTCAGTGATCAGTCGATCACCGCGGCCTCATTGCATGCCTCAGACTAGACCATGTGTCACGACCGTCTCCAGAGCGTTACGAGAATGCGAAGCACGTCACAGTCCGCTACTGGGCCGCGGCGCGCGCCGCAGCGGGCCTGAGCGAGGAGCAGGTGCCGGCCGGCACGCTGGCCGAGGTGCTCGACGAGGTACGCCGCCGGCACGCTGACGGCGACCGCTTCGCCGAGGTCGTCGCGATGTGCTCGGTGCTGGTCGGCGACACCCCGGTGAACACCCGGGAGCCGGCCTCGGTGGTGCTCGAGGCCGGTGCCACCGTCGAGCTGCTGCCGCCGTTCGCCGGCGGATGAGCGGGTTCGGCCGCGGCGCCCCGGACCCGGCTGAGATCATGCGTCCGTGACCCGTCTGCGCTCCGCCGCCCTCGTCGTCGTCCTGGCGATCGGAGCGGCCCTGGCCGCGCGGACCGGGACCCTCGCCGTGGCCGTGCCGGTGCTGCTGACCCAGCTCGTCGTCGCGGGCGCGCCGTCGCCGCTGGACGCCCGGGGGCGCGTCGTCCGGGCGCCATGCCTGGTGCCGGTGCTGCTCACCGCCCTCGTCGCCACCCTCCTGGTGCTGCGACCGCGACTGCTCGACGGTGCCGAGGGGCTGCGCGTCGACGTCACCGCGGGGGAGTCGGGCACGCTGACCGGTGTCCTGCCCGCGGTCGCGCTCGGCGTGGTCGCCACGTTCGTGGCCCAGGTGGTGCGCCGGGACGAGCGGCGGCAGGTCGTCGCGGGCGTCGCCTACGCCGTCGGGCTGTGCGTCGTGGCGGCGCTGGCCGCCGGGTGGGTGGCCGCCGCCCACGGACCCCGAGGTGCCGAGGTGCTGCTCGTGGTCGCCCTCGCGGCGTCCGCGGCCGTGCTGGTGCGGGCCGTCCCGCTGCGCCGGCTCGTCGTGCTGCCGGCCGCCGGACTGGTCGGGCTGCTGGTGGGCGGGCTGTCCGCCGAGCTGCAGGACGCGTACGCCTTCGGCTGGCTCGCCGGCGGCGCCGTGGGCCTGCTCGCCGCCGTCACCGCCCTGCTCGGGCTCGCCGTCGGCAGTGCCTGGGTGGCCGGCCGGGAGCGCACCTGGGGCCTGCCGGCCGCCACGTCGGTCGCGCTGCTCGGGCCGGTCGCCTACGTCGGTGCCCAGGTCGCGGGACTGTCGCTCTGAGCGAGGCTCGTAGGCTGGCGGCATGACCGGGACCTGGGTGCTGCTGGGCGCGCTCGTCGCCACCGCCGCCGTCGCCCTGCTGCTGCGCCGACGCGACGGACGCTTCGCGGCCACCGGCGTCGCGGCCCCGGCGTCGCCCGTCGACGACCGCGAGCGCGTGGACGCGGCCGACCTGGACTCGCCGCTGGGGGAGCGGGCCACGCTCGTGCAGTTCTCCAGCTCCTTCTGCAACCCGTGCCGGGCCACGCGCGTGCTGCTCGCCGACGTGGTGCGCAGCGTCCCCGGCGTCGCCCACGTGGAGGTCGACGCCGAGTCGAACCTCGAGCTCGTGCGTCGCCACCGGGTCCTGCGCACGCCCACCGTGCTCGTGCTCGGACCGGACGGCGAGGTCGTCCAACGGGCGTCCGGCGTGCCCCGGCGCGAGCAGGTGCTGGCCGCGTTGGCGCAGGCCGTTCCCGAGGACTGAGACGCCCGTCCGCCATGTGGGACGCCGCGAGGCTTCCCGGGACCGGCCCCTAGGCTGGGCCCATGTTCGAGACCACGCTCCTGACGCGTCGCCTGGCAGTGGACTGCTGCCGCACGCGCTCGGCGCTGTGTCGCGCGCGCTGATCCGCGCCCGACCCCTCGAACCTCCCGGAGACCTCCCATGACCCGACCGCTCCAGGTCGACCCGCGCGGCCTGCGCTTCTCGGCCGCGCTCACCTCGGTCGTCCTCGCCGCCGCGCTCCTGGCCCCGCGCCCCGTCGCGCTGGTGCTGCTCGCGGCGCAGGCCCTCGTCTTCGCGACGGGCGCCTCGGGCCGGTTCGACCTCTCGCCGTACGGCCGGGTCTTCGCCCGCGTGGTGCGGCCCCGTCTCGGCGCGCCGTCCGAGCTGGAGGACGCGCGCGCCCCGCAGTTCGCCCAGGGCGTCGGGCTCGCCTTCACGCTCGTCGCCGTCGTCGCCCTGGCCGCGGGCCTGGACGTCGTCGGCCTCGTCGCGACCGGCTTCGCGCTGGTCGCCGCCCTGCTCAACGCCGTCGTGGGCTTCTGCCTCGGCTGCGAGACGTACCTGGTCCTGCGCCGCCTGGCGCCGGCCCGGGCCTGAATCCCTTCTCACCAACCCTGCCGTGGGGCAAGCCCACGACGAAACGGAGGAAACATGAGCCGCGAGAACGCGCTCGTCACCGCTGACTGGGTCGAGCAGCACCTCGACGACCCGAAGGTCGTCCTGGTCGAGGTCGACGAGGACACCGAGGCCTACGACAAGGGCCACATCCCCGGTGCCGTGAAGCTGGACTGGAAGAAGGACCTGCAGGACGGCGTCCGTCACGACTTCGTCGGCCAGGAGGCGCTCGAGGCGCTGCTGTCGGCCAAGGGCATCGCCAACGACGACACGATCGTGCTCTACGGCGGCAACAACAACTGGTTCGCCGCCTACGCGTACTGGTACCTGACCTACTACGGCCACGAGAACCTGCGCCTGCTCGACGGCGGCCGCAAGAAGTGGGAGCTGGAGTCCCGCGAGCTCACGACGGACGTCGCCGACCGCCCGGCCACCACCTACACGGCCAAGGCCCCCAACGACGACATCCGCGCGTACCGCGACGAGGTCGTCGAGGCCATCGGCGCCAAGAACCTCATCGACGTCCGCAGCCCCGACGAGTACGCCGGACGCCTGCTGGCCCCGGCGCACCTGCCGCAGGAGGCCGCGCAGATCGGTGGTCACATCCCGACCGCCGGCAACGTCCCGTGGAGCAAGGCCGCGAACGACGACGGCACGTTCAAGTCCGACGACGAGCTCAAGGCGCTGTACTCCGACGCCGGCCTGGACGACAGCAAGGACACCATCGCCTACTGCCGCATCGGCGAGCGCTCGAGCCACACCTGGTTCGTGCTGTCGGAGATCCTGGGCTACCAGAACGTCAAGAACTACGACGGCTCCTGGAGCGAGTACGGCTCGCTGCGCGGCGTCCCGGTCGCGCTCGGCGACGAGCCCGGAGCCCGCTGATGTGCGGCGCCACGGCCGGCGGACCCTCGCTCGAGGGGGTCGACGTCGCCAACCAGGCGGTCATCCAGGGCATCGTCACGCGTGACGGCGAGCCCGTCGGCAACGCGTACGTCCGCCTGCTCGACCGCCACGGCGAGTTCACCGCCGAGGTGCCGACGTCGGTGACCGGCCAGTTCCGGTTCTTCGCCGCCGACGGCGCCTGGACGCTGCGCACCCTGGCGCCCCGCTCGGAGGCCGTCGACCGCGAGGTCGTGGCCCAGAAGGGCTCGGTCGCCGAGGTGCTCGTGACGGTCTGACCGACCCGACGCACGACGAAGGCCCCCTCCCACGCGGGAGGGGGCCTTCGTCGTGCGTCGGGCGCGAGCCGGTCAGCCGGCGTCGGAGGCCTGGGCCTCGTCGTCCTCGGGCGCCTTGTTCGTGGCGTCGGGGTACTTGCGCACGTAGCGGGCGACGCGGTCCGAGCGGAGCGCCTGGTACAGCTCCTCGGCCTGGTCCTCCTTGAGCCGGACGACGCTGCCGTAGGGGTCGACCGTCTCGGTGGTGGCGATCGGCACGGTCATGAACTGCACGTCGTCGGCGGAGATGCCGCGCAGCGACAGGGCCAGCCCGCGGATGTCGCCGGACTCCCACTGCTGGTCGACGGTCAGGTTGGACGTGACGGCGCCGAGCGTGTTGGTGAGCTTGACCGGGTTGGTCAGCGTGCCCGACGAGAGCATCTTCTTCATGAGCGCGCGGATGAAGTTCTGCTGACGCTCGATGCGCTCGAAGTCGCCGCGCACCAGGCCGTGGCGCGTGCGGACGTACTGGAGTGCGCGCTTGCCCTGGAGCTTCTTCCAGCCCTTCTCCCAGGTGATGTCCTGGTTGCTGTCGTAGGACGTGTAGGGGATGTACACCCGGACGCCGTCGACCGCCTCGGACAGGGCCTTGAACCCGTCCCAGTCGATGATCGCCAGGTGCTTCATGCGCAGGTTCGTGAGGTGCTCGACGGTGGAGATCGCGCCGGCCGGGCCGTGGTTGGAGAACGCGGAGTTGATCTTGGCCATGCCGGCCTCATCGCCGTTCTCGTCGTAGATCATCGTCAGCGTGTCGCGCGGGATCGAGACGAGGTGGACGTTCTTCCGGTCCGCCGAGATGTGCAGCACCATGATCGTGTCCGAGCGGTACTTGCCGACCGGCCACTCGGGGTTGGCGGCGTCCTCGGACAACGTGGTGTCCTTGTAGTCCTTGAGCTGCGTCTCGCCGCGGTCCGAGCCGAGCAGCAGGATGTTGAGCGCGTTGCCCTTGTCGGGGTCCGGACGCTCCTCCTCCTTGAGGGTCTCGGTGCCGACGCGACCGATGTTGTTGAACTGGCGGTTCAGGTTGTAGGCGTAGCCACCGATGGCGACGCCGGCCAGCATCACGACCGAGAGGACGCCGACGAGCAGCTTGCGGTGCCGCTTGTGGAAGGGGAGGCCACCGGCGCGGCGCTTGCCCGCGCCTCGGTACTTGCGCGGCCTCGCGCTGTCGTCGCTCATCGATCTCCTGCTGGTGAGGGGTCCTGGGACATTGTGCCGGGTGCGTCCCCGCGGCCCAACGTCAACGGCCCGATTGCCAGGGAGATCTTGGTTTCACACCTCCAGCAGGATCGTCACCGGACCGTCGTTCGTGAGCGAGACCGCCATGTCCGCTCCGAAGACACCCCGCTCGACCTGCGCCCCCAGCGAGACCAGGTGGGCGCACACCGCGTCGTACAGCGGCTCGGCCACGGGGCCGGGCGCCGCGGCGTTCCAGGTGGGCCGCCGGCCCTTGCGGGCGTCGCCGTAGAGCGTGAACTGGCTGACCACGAGCAGCGGAGCGCCGGCGTCGCTGCACGACTGCTCGTCGCGCAGCACGCGCAGCGTCCAGAGCTTGTCGGCCAGCCGGCGGGCCTGCTCGGGAGTGTCGTCGTGGGTGACGCCCACGAGCACCATCAGACCGGCGCCGATGCGCCCGACCTCCTCGCCGTCGACCGCGACCGACGCCTCGCTGACCCGCTGCACCACTGCTCGCACCTGCCGGACCCTAGTCGACCCCCGCCGATGCCGCCGGGACGCCCGTGCGTGCGCCGATAGGATCGGGGCATGGCCTTCGAGATCCCCTCCGACCTGCACCGCGACCTGGTCCCGTTCGCGTGGCTGCTGGGCACGTGGCACGGCAACGGCAAGGGCGAGTACCCCACCATCGAGCCGTACGAGTTCGAGCAGGACGTCGTCTTCGCCCACGACGGCCGCGACTTCCTGCACTACTTCAGCCGCACCTGGATCACCGACGCCGACGGCGAGCGCCAGGGTCCCGGCCCGATCGAGACCGGCTTCGTGCGTCCGACCGACGCCCCCGCGGGCGCGCCGTCGACCGCGACCGGCGTCGAGCTGGTCATGGCGCACCCCAGCGGCTACGCCGAGATCTGGTACGGCACGATCGACGGCCCGCGGCTGACGCTGGCCACCGACCTGGTCGCCCGCACCGAGACGGCCCCGCCGTACACCGCCGGCCAGCGCATGTACGGCCTCGTCGAGGGAGACCTCATGTACGCCTACGACAAGGCGGCCGACGACCAGCCCATGCAGTCGCACGTGTGGGGACAGCTCAAGCGTGTCTGACCTCCGCAGCCCCCTGCTCGACCTGCACGGCGCGGTCGAGGGCGACCCGCCGGACACCGGCGTGGCCGCGCACTACGGCGCCATCTCCGCCGAGCAGCGCCGGCTCGAGGCCGGCGAGGCGTTCGTCGACCTCTCCCACCGTGACGTGCTCGCGATCTCCGGCGCCGACCGGCTGACCTACCTGCACTCGATCACCACCCAGCACCTGGCCGCCCTTGCGCCCGGCGCGCCGACCGAGGCCCTCATCCTCAGCCCGCAGGGGCGGGTCGAGCACGCCTTCGCCGGCGTCGACGACGGCGAGACGTTCTGGGCGCACACCGAGCCCGGGGCCGGCGCCGCGCTGGCGCAGTTCCTGGACTCGATGCGCTTCATGATGCGGGTGGAGGTCCGTGACGCGTCGGCGGACCGGGCCGTGATCGGACTGCCCGGCCTGCGCACCGAGGTGGTCGACCGCGCCGCGCTCGGCGAGCAGGCCACCCGCCTGGGCGACCCGGTGGGCACCTGGGCGTGGGAGGCGCTGCGCATCGCCGCGGGCGTGCCGCGGCTCGGCCTCGACACCGACGACAAGACGATCCCCAACGAGGTCGGCTGGATCCCGTCGGCCGTGCACCTGGACAAGGGCTGCTACCGCGGCCAGGAGACCGTGGCGCGCGTGCACACCCTCGGACGTCCGCCGCGCCGCCTGGTGATGCTGCACCTGGACGGCTCGGTCGACCGGCTGCCCGTCCACGGCAGCGACGTGCTGCTGGACGACAAGCGGGTCGGCTTCGTCGGCTCCGCCGCCCGGCACCACGAGCTCGGCCCGATCGCCCTCGCGCTGGTCAAGCGCAACGTCCCGGTCGACGCGACGCTGCTCGCCGACGGTGTCGCCGCCGGCCAGGAGGTCGTCGTCGACCCCGAGGTCGGGCTGCACGTCCGGCCCGTCCTCGACCGGTAGCGACGACCGGCCGGCGCGCGTCCGCGCCCGCCGCGCGCGGGCCGGGGTGGCGCTGACTACGCTGGACCGCTGGCGCGAGCGCGTCGTGGCGACGGAAGGAGAGCCGTGCATCGTCTGGTCAATGGCACGCAGGGGTACGACTGGGGCTCGACCGACCTCATCCCGCGGTTCCTGGGCGCCGAGCCCGACGGCTCGCCGGTCGCCGAGATCTGGGTCGGCACGCATCCGCTGCTGCCCTCGAGCCTGGCCGACGACGACGAGCGTCCGCTGCAGGACGTCGCGGGACGCCTGCCGTTCCTGCTGAAGGTGCTGGCCGCCGGCAAGCCGCTGTCGCTGCAGGTGCACCCGGACAAGGGCCAGGCCGAGACCGGCTTCGCCGCCGAGAACGAGGCGGGCATCCCGCTCGACGCACCGCACCGGGTCTTCCGCGACGACAACCACAAGCCCGAGATGGCCTACGCGCTGACCCAGTTCGAGACGCTCGTCGGCTTCCGGCCCACCGCCGAGATCCTGCGGGTGCTCGACCACCTCCGCACGCCGCTCGCCGCCCGGCTGAGCCGCGAGCTGCACGAGGACCCGGGCTTCCCCGGCATCGTGCGGCTGGTCGAGCGGCTGCTGCGCGACGTCCCGCCGGCCGACGAGATCGAGGGCGTCGTCGCCGAGGCGCGCCGCCACCTGGCCGAGGGCACCGACGTGAAGCGCGCCTTCGCCACCGTCGTCGAGCTGGCCGAGCACTACCCGGGCGACGTCGGCGTCGTCGTCGGCCTGCTGCTGAACCGGCTGACCCTGCAGCCCGGCGAGGCGGCGTTCCTGGACTCGGGCATCATCCACGCGCACCTGAGCGGCATGTGCCTGGAGATCATGGCCGAGTCCGACAACGTCCTGCGCGCGGGCCTCACCAGCAAGCACATCGACCCCGCCGGCCTGGTGAGCACGCTGACCACCCGGTTCTCGCGCCTCGCCCGGGTCACGCCGGAGCCGGTCGACCACGCCACGGTGCTGCTGAGCCCGGGCTCGGACGAGTTCGCGCTCGCCGTGACCCAGTGCTCGGGGGCCGACGGCGACGGCGTCGAGGTGCCGGGGGCCGGGGAGCGGCTGCTCATCTGCACCGGCGGCGAGGTGGCGCTGCGCAACGAGCACGGTCAGGAGCTGACGCTGCGCCGCGGCGACACCGTGCACGCCGGCGCCGACGACGGCGAGCTGCACGTCCGCGGCCTCGGCGAGGTGGCCCAGGCCTTCCAGCCGGCCAGCCTGCCGGCGACCTCGCGCCTGGTCGACCTGGTCTGAGCGCTAGACCAGGTCGGGACGGCCGCGCTCGGCCCAGGCGCCGGGCAGCTGCTTGACGGCCTGGGCGTGCTCGGCGGTCGTGACCAGCAGCGCGTCGCCGGTGTCGACGACGACCGCACCGGGGATGCCGAGCACGGTGACCGCCTTGCCGGGGTCGGCCAGCACGAGCGCGTCCTCGGACCCGACCGCGAGGGCGGACGTCTCGGGGCGGGGGAGCGACGCGAGCGCGGCGAAGTCGCCGATGTCGAACCAGTCGAACTCGCCGGGCACCACCGCGACGCCGCCGGCCGCGGCGACCGGCTCGGCGATCGCGTGGTCGATCGCCACCTTCTCCAGCGCGCCCCACGCCGCGGCGTCCAGCGTCCCGTCGTAGTCGTCGGCCAGGCGGTCCAGCCCGGCGCGCAGGTCGGGCTTCTGCTCGGCCAGGTGGTCCAGCAGGACGTCCGTGCGCGTGACGAACATGCCCGCGTTCCACCGGTAGCGGCCGGTGGCCAGGTAGGCGGCGGCCGTCTCGGCGTCCGGCTTCTCGACGAACCCGACGACGTCCAGGGCGTGCGGCGCCTCGTCCATGCCGAGCGGGTCGCCGGCCTCGATGTAGCCGAAGGCGGTCGACGGGCCGGTGGGCTCGATGCCGATGGTGACGACCTTGCCGGTCCGGGCGACGGCGTCGGCCTCGGCGACGGTGCGGGCGAACGTCACGACGTCCTGGATGAGGTGGTCGGCGGCGAACGAGCCGACGACCGCGCCGGGATCGGTGCGGTGGATGAGCGCCGCCGCGACGCCGATGGCCGGCATGGAGTCGCGGCCCTCGGGCTCGATGACCAGGTGCGTGAGCTCGGGCAGCTGCTCGCGGATCGCGTCGGCGTGCTTGGCGCCGGTGACGACGTGCACGTGGTCGGGCTCGACGAACGTGGTCAGGCGGTCCCAGGTCTGCTGCAGCAGCGAGCGTCCGCTGCCGGTCAGGTCGAGCAGGAACTTCGGCCGCGTGGTGCGGGAGAGCGGCCACAGGCGCGTGCCGGCGCCCCCGGCGGGGATCACGGCGTGGAACGACTCCAAGGTCACGTGCGGTCCTTCCGGATCGAGGTCCGGCCCAGCGTAGCGGCGGGACGCGGGAGCACCCGGCGCGGTCGCCTCGCTGCCGACCACCCCGGTTGCCTAGGGTGACCGGCATGGACGTCATCGCCGAGTACGTGAGGTCGGGACTGGTCGAGAGCCGCCACCGCGGGGCCGTCGTCCGCGTCGAGGACGGCGCGGCCACCTGGTCGGTCGGCGACCCCGACGTCGTGGTCTTCCCGCGGTCGTCCAACAAGCCGGTCCAGGCCCTCGGGATGCTCCGCGCCGGCCTGCCGCTCGACGGGCGACTGCTGGCGCTCGCGACGGCCAGCCACTCCGGGGAGGACTTCCACCTGGAGGGCGTCCGCGAGGTGCTGGCGCAGGCCGGGCTCGACGAGTCCGCGCTGCAGACCCCGCCGTCGTACCCGCTGGACCCCAAGGTCCACGCGGCGTGGATCCGCGCCGGGGGCGAGCGCGAGCGCATCCTCATGGACTGCTCGGGCAAGCACGCGGCCATGCTGCTCACCTGCGTGCAGAACGGCTGGGACACCGCGACCTACCTGGACCCCGAGCACCCGCTGCAGCGCACGATCACCGAGACGTTCACCGAGCTGACCGGCGGCTCGCCCAGCGTCGTCGGCGTCGACGGCTGCGGGGCCCCGCTGCTGGCCACGAGCCTCACCAGCCTGGCCTCGGCGATCGGCACGATCAGCGCAGCGGGCGAGGGGTCGCTGGAGCGCCGGCTCGTGGACGCGGTCGTCGAGAACCCCCTGTACCTCAGCGGCACCGGGCGCAGCGAGACCGCGTTCATGGCCGCGCTGCCCGGCGCGATCGCCAAGTCCGGCGCCGAGGCGGTGTACGTGCTCGGCCTGCCCAGCGGCGTCGCCTACGCGCTCAAGGTCGAGGACGGGAACGACCGCGCCGCGGCCCTCGTCCTGGCCCGTGCGCTCGAGGTGAACGGGGAGGCGGCCGACGGTCTTCCGGGCCACGTCGAGGTGCTCGGCGGCGGGCGTCCGGTCGGGGAGATCCGTCCCGCGTTCTGAGCCCTGCATGCTCTCTGCTTGCATCTGCTAACTTTTGCAAGCACACTGGAGGCATGGCGAAGCTGTCGATCAACCACACGGTCGAAGGTCTGGGGGAGTACCTCCGCGACCAGCGCCGCCAGGCCCAGCTCTCGCTGCGCCAGCTGGCCGAGCAGGCGAACGTCTCGAACCCCTACCTCAGCCAGATCGAGCGCGGGCTGCGTCGCCCGTCCGCCGAGGTCCTGCAGCAGATCGCGAAGGCGCTGCGCATCTCGGCCGAGTCGCTGTACGTCCGCGCGGGGATCCTCGACGCGGACGACAGCGGCGCACGCATGGTCGAGGACGCCATCGCCCTCGACCCTCGGCTGACCGAGCGGCAGAAGAGCGTCCTGCTCGAGATCTACCGCTCGTTCACCGGCTCGGACACCAGCTCCAGCGAGGAGCTGTCCGAAGCGATCCAGGCCGTCAACACGGAGGAAGCATGAGCATCACCGACACCATCAACGCCCAGCTGCGCGCTCTCGTCGACGGCGTCGTCGACGCCCTGCCGCAGAGCCTGAAGACCCAGGCGCTGAGCACGTACACCGACCTGGCCAAGCGCGGCGAGGACCTCGGGGCCAAGGCCGACGAGCTCGTCGCCCTGGCCCGCGGCCTCAAGGCCGAGGACCTGCGCAAGGCCGCCGCCGACCTGCGCACGAGCGCCGCCGCGCTCGCCACCGACCTGGACAAGAAGGCCCGCGACCTCAAGGCCGACGACCTGCGCCAGGCGGCCGCCGACCTGCGCGAGAAGGCCGACGCGCTCGGCGACGAGCTGGAGGACCGGCTCGAGGACCTGGCCGAGGACGCCCAGAAGCGCGCGAACGCGCTCATCGGCGAGGCGCAGGCCGTCGTCGCCCGACTGTCCAAGCGCGGCACCGCCGCCGACGCGGGCCAAGGCCCGGTCGTGAGCGAGCCGGCGTCGCCGGTCTCCGAGCCCGCCCAGGCCGCGCCCGCGGCCACCGGCGCGACCAAGCCCCCGGCGGCCAGCGGCGCGACGTCCGCGGCCAAGAAGGCCCCGGCGAAGAAGTCGAGCACCGCCAAGAAGACCGGCGCGGCGAAGAAGACCGCCGGCGCGAAGTCGGCCGCGACCCCTGCGGCGTCCGGCTCCACCCCGGCCGCGAAGAAGTCGCCGGCCAAGAAGGTCCCGGCGAAGAAGGCCGCCGACGCGTCCGCCCCGGCCAAGAAGACCGCGGCCAAGAAGGCACCGGCGAAGAAGACGGCGGCGCAGGAGGCGGCGGCCCGCGAGGCCGCGGCCAAGCGCCAGGCGGCCAAGCAGGCCTCGGAGTCCAACCCGGCCGCCGGCCCGCGCACGCCGGACCAGAACGCGCCGGCCGCTCAGCCCGACGCCCAGGAGTGACCCCTCGCTGGGAGTGACGTGCTGCGGCGGCGCTCGGCGTCGCCGCAGTCGCGTCGTCCCCGGCGGTCCGGTCGGTAGGGTGTCGCCGTGAGCTTCTTCGAGGTGCAGGGCGGCATCGCCCTGGTGCTGGCGCTGGTCCTGTTCGCGGTGAAGGCGTTCGCCCTCATCGACTGCGTCGCGCGCAAGGAGTCGGACTTCTCCTACTCGATGCCGAAGCGCAACTGGCTGATCATCCTGGTCATCGCGCTCGTCGCGCACCTGCTCATCTGGGACCCGATCTCCATCCTCAACCTGCTCGGCACGGTCGCCGCGCTGGTGTACCTCGCGCAGCTGCGCGGCAGCCGCGTCTGACGTCCTTCGATTCGCGCATCCGCCGAGGTTGACGTAACGTCCCTCGACGGCTCGTGCCGTCCGCTTCCCGTCGACGGCACGTGTGACGTGCAATCGACCTCGAGGAGACGTACATGGCCATCGCGCGCCCGACGACCGAAGCACCCACCGGCGGGGGGTGGCGCGACCGGATCGACCCCGTCGTCTTCGCCGTCACCGGCGTCTTCGCGATCGCCTTCGTGGTGTGGGGCCTGGTCAGCAGCGCCGGCCTCTCGTCCACCGCGACGGACCTGCAGGGCAAGGTCATCCAGGGCGCCGGCTGGTTCTACGTCCTGACCGCCTCGTTCCTGGTCGTGTTCGTCATCTGGATCGCGGCCAGCAAGTACGGCCAGGTGCCGCTCGGCCGCGACGGCGAGCAGCCACAGTTCCGGACGCTCAGCTGGATCGCCATGATGTTCAGCGCCGGCATGGGCATCGGCCTGATGTTCTTCGGCGCCGCCGAGCCGCTCACCCACTTCGTGTCGCCGCCGCCGGGCACGAGCGAGGCCGAGTCGACCGAGGCGCTGCGCACCGCGATGGCCACCACGATGTTCCACTGGGGCCTGCACCCGTGGGCGATGTACGCCCTCGTCGGCCTCGTCATCGCCTACGGCACCTACCGCGCCGGACGCTCGCAGCGGCTCTCGGCGGCGTTCTGGCCGCTGCTCGGCCGCAAGTCCGACGGCTGGTTCGGCCGCGTCGTCGACATCCTGGCCATCTTCGCCACCCTGTTCGGCTCGGCCGCCTCGCTCGGCCTCGGCGCCCTGCAGATCGCCGGCGGCATGCAGTACGAGGGCTGGGTCGGCAAGGTGGGCGAGCCTGTCCTCGTCGGCATCATCGTCGTGCTGACCATCGCCTTCATCGCCTCGGCGGTCTCCGGTGTCGAGAAGGGCATCCAGTGGCTGTCCAACATCAACATGGGCCTGGCCCTGCTGCTCGCCGTCTTCGTCTTCGTCGCCGGCCCCACGCTGCTGATCCTCAACCTGCTGCCGACCACCCTCGGTGAGTACGCCGGCCAGATGACCGAGATGGCGTCGCGCACCGGCGCCAGCGGCTCGGACATGGACGAGTGGCTGGGCGGCTGGACGATCTTCTACTGGGCCTGGTGGATGTCGTGGACGCCGTTCGTCGGCATGTTCATCGCCCGCATCAGCCGTGGCCGCACCATCCGTCAGTTCGTCACCGGCGTGCTGCTCGTCCCGACGCTGGTCAGCCTGGTCTGGTTCGCCATCTTCGGCGGCGCCGCGATCGACGCCCAGCGGACGACCGGCGGTCTGGTCGGCGACGACGGCTCGGTGAACTCCAACACCAGCCTGTTCGCGCTGCTGGAGCAGTACCCGGCGGCGTCGGTCACCGCCGTGCTGGTCATGGCGCTCGTGGCGATCTTCTTCGTGTCCGGCGCGGACGCCGCGTCGCTGGTCATGGGAACGCTCAGCGAGCGGGGCAGCGAGACCCCGTCGAAGGTGACGGTCGTCTTCTGGGGCGTCCTCACCGGCGCGGTCGCCGCGATCATGCTGGTCGCCGGCGGTGGTGAGGCGGAGGCGCTCAACGGCCTGCAGGCGATCACCATCGTCGCGTCGCTGCCGTTCACGCTCGTGGTCGTGGCCCTGTGCCTGGCCATCTGGAAGGACCTGCGGCACGACCCGATCATCGTCCACCAGCAGCTGGCGCGGGCCGCGGTCGTCGACGCGGTCGCGACGGGCGTCGAGGACCACGACGGCGAGTTCGCGCTCGTGGTCGAGCCGGCCGACTCGGTGCCGGGCGACCACAGCGCCGCGCTGGAGGAGGTCACGTACGTCGCGCCGCTCGAGGAGGAGGACGGCGAGGTCTCCGAGCCGACCCCGGTCGTCGACGCGGACGCCGACGGCACCGAGGGAGCGGCCGGCTCGGCCGGGGCCCAGCCGGTCCGCTAGCGCACCGCTCCCTGAGCGACACGCACCGCTCCCTGAGCCCGTCGAAGGGTCCTCCCTCCGGCCGGCTCGGGGAGCGGTCGTGCGTCCGGGGTCAGCTGCGCGAGGGCAGCGGGCCCATGCGCGCCGGTCGCAGCCACCGGGTCGCGATCATGCGCATCGTGGCGATCTCGGTGTCGGCGTCGTAGTCCGGGTGCGTCTCGGTGAGCCGGCGGCAGGCGTCGGTGAGCGCGACGAGCCAGCGGGCCGTCGCCTCGGGACGCAGCTCGCGGTCGACGACGTGCGCCTCCTGCGCCGCCCGCACGTGCGCGGTCAGCGCGGGCACGTCCTCACGCCCACCGCCCAGTAGCCGGTCGACCTCGGTCCAGATGGCGTCCCACTCGTCCATGGGGACATGGTGCCGCACGCCGGGGGACTGGAACATGTGTTCGAATCGGCGTACGCTCTCGCCATGGACGCGTTCTTCCAGGGCTCGCTGCTCGACACCGCCTCCGAGCCGACGCTCGGCGAGCTCGGCGGCACGGTCGAGCGCACCGAGCTGAGCCACGGTGCCTGGGTCGACGTGCGGCGCGACTGGGTCTCCGGGGCCGACGAGCTGTACCTGCACCTGCAGCAGCAGGTGCCGTGGCGGGCCGAGCGGCGCGAGATGTACGACCGGGTCGTCGACGTCCCGCGGCTGCTGTGCTTCTACGGCGAGCGCGACGCCTGGCCGCACCCGGTGATCGGCGAGGCCCGCGAGGCGCTGACCCGGCACTACCTGCCCGAGCTCGGCGAGCCGTTCGCCACCGCCGGGCTCTGCTACTACCGCGACGGCCGCGACAGCGTCGCGTGGCACGGCGACCGCATCGGACGTGGCCGCAGCGCCGACACCATGGTGGCGATCATGTCCCTCGGCGAGCACCGGCGGCTCAGCCTGCGCCCGGTCGGCGGCGGGGATCAGATCGGGTTCACCCTCGGCCACGGCGACCTCGTCGTCATGGGCGGCAGCTGCCAGCGCACCTGGGAGCACGCGGTGCTGAAGACGGCCAAGCCGGTCGGCGGACGCATCAGCGTCCAGCTGCGCCCGCGCGGCGTGCTCTGACCCGCTGACGCGGCGGTGCCGGGGCTGGGAGGACGTCCGCGTGAGCGACCGTCCCCTGCCCCGCCGGGGCGAGCCTGCGCGCGCGGTGTGTCGCCGGACCTGGCGGGCCCTGTTCTGGGTCGTCGTCCCGTTCATGATCGTCCGGCTAATCCTCGACCTGGCGCTGGACGTCCGGACGGACGTGTGGCTAGCCCAGGGCTGGCGACCGTGGGTGCTCGGGCCGCTCGTCCTGACTCCCTACGTCCTCCTGCTGGCCGCTGCCGCCACGTGGGCAGCGGCCCTCCTGGTTGTCGCCGTCCGTCCGGCGACGGCAGACGAGGCGCGCTGACCCCGCCCCGTCCCTGGCACGATGTGGCCGTGACGACGTACGACCGCGCCCTCGGCGCCCTGACCGGGCTCGCGCTCGGTGACGCGCTCGGCATGCCGACGCAGTCGCTGAGCCGCGCGCAGATCCTCGCCGACCACGGTGCGGTCACCGGCCTGGTCGACGCTGGCCCGCACCAGCGCATCGCCGCGGGGATGCGCGCCGGGAGCGTCACCGACGACACCGAGCAGGCGCTCCTGCTGGCCCGTCTGCTCGTCGAAGGCGGCGGACGCATAGCGCCGGACGTCCTCGCCGCCGCGCTGCTCGCCTGGGAGCGCGGCATGGCCGCCCGCGGGTCGCTGGACCTCCTCGGGCCGTCCACCAAGCGAGCGGTGGAGCGCATCGCCACCGGCGAGCCGCCGGAGCAGGCCGGGCGCGACGGGGTCACCAACGGGGCCGCCATGCGGATCGCGCCGGTCGGCATCGCCGTCGCGGCCGAGCCGCTCGACGTCCTGGTCGACGCCGTCGTCGACGCGTCCTTCGTCACCCACGCGACGTCCCTCGGCCTGGGCGCCGCGGCCGCGGTCGCGGCCGCGGTGAGCACCGGTGTCGCCGGCGGCACGCTCGCCGACGTCCTGGACGTCGCGCCGCGGGCGGCGGCGCTCGGCGCCGAGCGCGGTCGCTGGGTCGCCGGCGGGCACGTGGGTGCGCGCATCGCCTGGGCGACGCGGCACCTTCCGTCGCTGCCGCCGGAGCGCTGGGCGGACGAGCTCGACACGGTCGTCGGCACGAGCGTGGCCGCGCAGGAGTCCGTCGTCGCCGCGTTCGCCATCGCCGCCGCGGAGCCCGACCCGTGGCGGGCTCTGTGCCTGGCCGCCTCGGTGGGCGGCGACACCGACACCGTCGCGGCGATCCTGGGCGCGGTGCTCGGGTCGGTGCACGGCGAGGGTGCCTGGCCCACCGACGCGGTGCGGCGAGTGACCGAGGTGAACGAGCTCGACCTGCCGGAGGTCGTCCGCGACCTGCTCGAGCTGCGCGAGGGCGGGCGGTGAGCGCGCGGCTGGTGCACGTCGGCGCGGTCATCGCCGACGTCGTGATGGACGTGCCGCGGCTGCCCGACCACGGCGGCGACGTGCTGGCGACGTCCTCCACGCTGACCGCCGGCGGTGGGTTCAACGTGCTGACGGCGGCCGCGCGCGACGGCATGGACGTGCTGTGGGCCGGCCTGCGCGGCACCGGGCCGTTCGGCGACGTCGTGGCCGCCGGTCTCGCCGCCGAGGGCATCGCCGCTGCCCTCGACCCCCTGGCCGACCGCGACAGCGGGTACTGCGTCGTGCTCGTCGACGGCACGGGGGAGCGCACGTTCGTGACGTCCTTCGGGGCGGAGACGCAGCTGGACGCCGCCCGGCTCGCGACGGTCGAGCTGCGCCGCGACGACCTCGTCTACCTCAGCGGGTACACGCTCGCGGTGCCGGCCAGCGCCTCCCTCGTCGGCTGGGTCGAGTCGCTGCCCGCAGGGGTTCGGCTGGTGCTCGACCCGGCGTCCCTGGTGGCCGACCTCGACCCGGCCCTGCTCGGACGCGTGCTGCGGCGCACGTCGCTGCTGTCGCTCAACGCGCGCGAGGCTGGCGTCCTGACCGGCTCGTCCGACGCCGGGGAGGCGTCCGAGGCGTTGCTGGGCCGCATCGCCCAGAACGGTGCGGTCGTGCTGCGCGACGGTGCCGCCGGCACGCACGTCCGCGACGCGGCCGGGCTCCGCCACCACCCCGCTTATCGGGTCGACGCGGTCGACACCACCGGCGCCGGCGACGCCCACACCGGGGTCACGATGGCCGGGCTCGGACGCGGCCTCGGCCTGGACGACGCGGTGCGCCGGGCCAACGTCGCCGCAGCGATCGCCGTCACCCGGCGCGGACCCGCGACGTCCCCCGCGACGTCGGTCATCGACGCGGCGCTCTCGACAGGCGAGGATGAGGCGCAGCCTTCCCCCGAGGAGAACCCATGACCCACCCCGAGCAGCCGCTCGAGCCGACGCGCGTCGAGCTCAACGGCACCAACGTCATCGCCGAGGACGAGCGCAAGGGCACGCCCCGCGACCTGTTCTGGCCCTGGACCGCCGCGTCCATCTCGGTCTTCGGGGTCACCTACGGCTCGTTCGCGCTCGACTACGGAGTCAGCTGGTGGCAGGTCGTCCTGGCCGCGATCGTGGGTGTGGTCGGCTCGGGCGTGCTCGCAGGCCTGATCGCGATCGCGGGCAAGCGCGGATCAGCGCCGACGCTCGTCCTGTCGCGGGCTTCGTTCGGCGTCACCGGCAACAAGCTGCCCGCTGCCGTCTCGTGGCTGCTCAGCGTCGGCTGGGAGATCGTCCTGGTGTCGCTCGCGGCGCTCGGAACCAGCACCGTCTTCGAGGAGCTCGGCTGGGGCGGCGGCGACGCGACGACGGCCGTGGCGCTCGCCGTCGTGGTGGCGCTGGTGATCGCCGGCGGCGTGCTCGGCTACGACGCCGTGATGCGCATCCAGACGTTCATCACCTACGTCGGCATCATCCTGACCGTCGTCTACGTCGTGCTGGTCATCGACACGGTCGACCTGGACGCGGTCACGTCCCTGTCGAGCGGCGGCTTCCCTGCCGTCGTGGGCGTCGTCATCCTCATGATGACCGCGACCGGTCTCGGCTGGGTCAACGCGGCGGCCGACTACTCCCGCTACCTCCCGCGCAGCTCCTCGGGTGCCGGCGTGGCCGGGTGGACGGCGTTGGGTCTGTCCGCCGCGCCGCTCGTGCTCATCCTGTTCGGCCTCATGCTCGCCGGCTCGGACCCTGCGCTCAAGGACGCGATCGGGATCAACCCCATCGGCGCGCTCGCGACCCTCCTGCCGACCTGGTTCCTGATCCCCTTCGTCGTCGTGGCCGTGCTCGGCCTCGTGGCAGGCGCGCTGCTCGACATCTACTCGTCCGGGCTGTCGCTGCTGAGCCTGGGCCTCCCGGTCTCGCGTCCGGTCGCCGCCGCGATCGACGGCGTCATCATGGTGATCGGCTCGGTGCTGGTGCTGTTCGTGGCGACCGGCAGCTTCTTCGACCAGTTCCAGGGCTTCCTCATCACGCTGGGCGTCCCGATCGCCGCGTGGGCCGGCATCATGCTGGCGGACATCGCGCTGCGCCGACGCGACTTCGACGACGCGGCGCTGTTCGACCCGGCCGGGCGCTACGGCGCGTTCCGCTGGGGAGCGATCGGCACCCTCGTCGTCGGCACCGTCGTCGGCTGGGGACTGGTGACCAACACCTACGCCGGGTGGCTGGACTGGCAGGGCTACTTCATGGGCCTGCTCGGCGGCAAGGACGGCGCCTGGGCCTTCGCGAGCGTCGGCGTCGTCGTGGCGCTCCTGATCGGCTTCCTGGGCTACCTGCTGCTCGAGCGCGGCACGGTGCGCCGGCAGGAGGCGCAGGCCGCGTGAGCGAGCCCTGGCTCGTCGTCGTCGACATGCAGCGGGTGTTCGCCGACGCCGAGGCGAGCCCGTGGGGGATGGGCGCGGACTTCGGCGCGATCGTCCCGAACGTCCGCGCCCTCATGGACGCCTACGAGGGCCGGGTCGTGATGACCCGGTTCGTCGCGCCGGGCGAGCCGCAGGGCGCGTGGGTCGACTACTACCGGGACTGGCCGTTCGCGCTGGAGCCGTCGGCGGCGCCGTTGTGGGAGGTCGTCGACGCGCTCGCGCCGGCGTCGGGCGTGCCCGTCGTGGACGCGCCGACGTTCGGCAAGTGGGGCCCGGAGCTGCTCGCGGCGACCGGTGGCTCGCGGCACCTGGACCTGTGCGGCGTCTCGACCGACTGCTGCGTGATCACCACGGCCCTTGCGGCGGCGGACGACGGCTGCTGGGTCCGCGTGGCGTCCGACGCCTGCGCCGGAGTGACCCCGGCCGACCACCAGCGCGCCCTCGACGCCATGGCGATGTTCCCGCCCCAGCTGACCATCACCACGACCGCCGCCCTCCTGGCGTGACCGCTCACCCCGGCCGTGGGCGGTGAGTTGTGGTCACTTCCCCGGGCTGGTCGGTGAGCCATGGTCACTTCAGGCGTCAGGAATGACCACACCCCACCGCTCGTCACCGGGCATCCACAGGTCGTGACGGCAGGGCTGCCGACGCGGCCGGTCGGCGTGAGTCCCTGGTCCGATGACGAAGCCGGTTCCGCCCCCGCTGCTGAACGGTCCGTTCACGCGCCGGGAGGCGGCGGAGGCCGGTGCCTCGACGTCGCTCCTGCGTGGGAGTCGGTTCGTCCGGGTGCACCCGACCGTCTGGGTGCACCGCGACCACGCCATGAGCGACCACGACCACGTCGTCGCGGCGGCCAAGGCGATGCCGGAGCAGGCTCTGCTGAGCCATGCGTCCCGGCTGTTCACGCTCGGACTCGAGGTGGCGCGGGTCCGACCCGTCCACTTCATCGTCCAGGGCGACCTGCACCTGGCGCTCGACGGCATCGTCGTGCATCGCACAGCGGTGCTTCCGCCACGAGACGACATCGGCGTGACGCCGGCCGCGGCGCTGGTGCAGTGCGCGGAGTCCCTCTCGCTCGCCAGCACGGTCGCGGCCGGCGACTGGCTAGTCCACCGCGGTCACACCACGGTCGAGGAGCTCGTCGCGACGGCTCGCCTGCACCGGTGGCGACCCGGAGCGCGCCAGACGTTGCGGGTGGTGCACCTCGTCGACGGACGGTCGCGTTCCATGCCCGAGTCCTGGCTGCGCCTCCGGCTGCGCGCCGCGGCTCTTCCGACGGGGGTGCCGAACGGGCCAGTGATGCTGGGCGGCGAGCTTCTCGCGACCGGCGACCTCGTCCTGGACGAGTACCACCTGGTCCTGGAGTACGAGGGCCGCCAGCATGCCGAGGACGCGTACCAGTTCGGCGTCGACATCGAGCGGTACCGGCGTCTGCGCCGCGCGGGCTGGGGATACCTGCAGGTGGTCGCGTCGGACCTGAGGCGTCCTCGTGCCCTCGTCGAGCGCGTGCACGACGAGCTGCGCCGGCGCGGCTACGACGGGCCGGGCCCGCACTTCGGCGCTGCCTG
This sequence comes from Aeromicrobium sp. IC_218, assembly GCF_004336805.1. Taxonomy (GTDB): domain Bacteria; phylum Actinomycetota; class Actinomycetes; order Propionibacteriales; family Nocardioidaceae; genus Aeromicrobium. The sequence continues at coordinate 102,676 of NZ_SJXM01000005.1, read as the reverse complement.
GCACGCGCTCGACCGTCCCATCCGCGTCGGGCGGTGAGTGGTGGTCACTTTCGACCGCGAGAGTGACCACCACTCACCGCGCCCGCTCAGGAGTGACGGCCACTCACCGCCCCCGGTCGGGTGAGGTGGACAGCTCACCGCCCGCCGAGAGACCCCCACAACGGGCGAGCCCGCCGGCCCCGGTGGGGGACGGCGGGCTCGCGGCGTGGAGCAGGGGACCTCAGCGCTTGCGGGCGGTGCGGGCGCGCTCGCCGGCGTCCAGCACGACCTTGCGGATGCGCACGGCGGTCGGCGTGACCTCGACGCACTCGTCCTCGCGGCAGAACTCCAGGCACTGCTCGAGCGACAGCTTCTTCGGCGGGATCAACTTCTCGAAGTTGTCCGACGTCGCCGAGCGGATGTTGGTCTGCTTCTTCTCCTTGGTGATGTTGACGTTCATGTCGTCGTCGCGGCTGTTCTCGCCGACGATCATGCCCTCGTACACCTCGGTGGTCGGCTCGACGAACATCGTGCCGCGCTCCTGCAGGCTGGTCATCGCGTACGCGGTGGCCGCCCCGGCGCGGTCGGCCACGAGCGAGCCGCTCGGACGCGTGTTGATCTCGCCGAACCACGGCTCGTAGCCCTCGAACACGTGGTGCGCCATGCCGGTGCCGTGCGTGTCGGTGAGGAACTCGGTGCGGAAGCCGATGAGGCCGCGCGACGGGACGACGAACTCCATGCGGACCCAGCCGGTGCCGTGGTTGACCATCTGCTCCATGCGGCCCTTGCGGACGGCCAGCAGCTGGGTGATGGCGCCCAGGTACTCCTCGGGGGCGTCGATCGTCAGGCGCTCGATCGGCTCGTGCAGCTTGCCGTCGACCTGCTTGGTGACGACCTGCGGCTTGCCGACGGTCAGCTCGTAGCCCTCGCGACGCATCTGCTCGACCAGGATGGCCAGCGCGAGCTCGCCACGACCCTGGACCTCCCAGGCGTCCGGACGGTCGGTGGGCAGGACGCGCAGCGACACGTTGCCGATGAGCTCGGAGTCCAGGCGGTCCTTGACCAGGCGCGCGGTGACCTTCGTGCCCTTCTCGCGGCCCGAGAGCGGCGAGGTGTTGGTGCCGATGGTCATCGAGATGGCCGGCTCGTCGACGTGGATGAGCGGCAGCGCGACCGGGTTCTCCGGGTCGGCCAGCGTCTCGCCGATCATGATGTCGGCCATGCCCGCGACGGCGACGATGTCGCCGGGGCCGGCCTGCTCGCCGGGCTTGCGCTCGAGCGCCTCGGTGATGAGCAGCTCGGTGATCTTGACGTTCTGCACCGAGCCGTCGCGCTTCATCCACGCGACCTGCTGGCCCTTGCGCAGCTCGCCCTGCTCGACGCGGACGAGCGCCAGACGGCCGAGGAACGGCGAGGAGTCGAGGTTGGTGACGTGCGCCTGCAGCGGCGCGCCCTCGGTGTACTCGGGGGCCGGGACGTGCTCGAGGATCGTCTTGAACAGCGGCTCGAGGTTGTCGTTCTCGGGCAGCGTGCCGTCCTCGGGCTGCTCGACCGACGCGCGGCCGGCCTTGCCCGAGGCGTAGACGACGGGGAAGTCGAGGGCGTCGTCGCTGGCCTCGTCGCCGAGCAGGTCCAGGAACAGGTCGTAGGTCTCGTCGACGACCTCGGCGATGCGGGCGTCGGGACGGTCGACCTTGTTGACGACCAGGATGACCGGCATCTTCGCGGCGAGCGCCTTGCGCAGCACGAAGCGGGTCTGGGGCAGCGGGCCCTCGGAGGCGTCGACCAGCAGGACGACCGCGTCGACCATCGACAGGCCGCGCTCGACCTCGCCACCGAAGTCGGCGTGGCCGGGGGTGTCGATGATGTTGATGGTGACGCCGCCGTCGGAGCCGGGGCCCTCGTAGCGCACCGCGGTGTTCTTCGCGAGGATCGTGATGCCCTTCTCGCGCTCCAGGTCGCCGGAGTCCATGACCCGCTCGGTCACTTCCTGGTGGGACTGGTAGGCGCCCTGCTGCTGGAGCATGGCGTCGACGAGCGTGGTCTTGCCGTGGTCGACGTGGGCGACGATCGCGACGTTGCGCAGGTCGGAGCGAGTGGGCATGCGGGTGGGACGTCCTTGCGTGGGGAGTGGTTCCGCGACTGCGGGCCGGAGCAAGTCTACGGGATGCCGCCGTGTGCTCGTGGGCCGCAGGCCCGGGGAATACCTCGACGTTCACCGATGTTCATCGCCCTGTCAGTGCGCTGCAGTAGCCTGACGCGCCCGCGGTCATCATCGCGGGACTGGACCGAAACACCTCAGGACGTGCCTATGACCACCCCTGCTGTCAACGCAGCCGACGACGACAAGATCACTCCCGACATCCTCAAGGTCGCCGGCGTCGTCGTGCTCGGCGCCATCATGTCCATCCTCGACATCACCGTGGTGAACGTGGCCCTGCCGACGTTCCAGAAGGAGTTCGAGGTCGCCGAGCTGTCCACCGTCGCGTGGACCGTGACCGGCTACACGCTGGCCCTGGCGGCGGTCATCCCGCTGACCGGCTGGGCGGCCGACCGCTTCGGCACCAAGCGCCTCTACATGACCGCGCTCGCCCTGTTCACCCTCGGCTCGGCCCTGTGCGCCGCGGCCTGGAGCATCGAGTCGCTGGTCGCGTTCCGCGTCATCCAGGGTCTCGGCGGCGGCATGCTGATGCCGCTGGGCATGACGATCATGACCCGCGCCGCGGGCCCGCACCGCATGGGCCGGCTCATGGCCATCCTGGGCATCCCGATGCTGCTCGGACCGATCATGGGCCCGATCCTCGGCGGATGGCTGATCGACACCGCCTCCTGGCACTGGGTGTTCCTCATCAACCTGCCGATCGGCGTCGTCGCGCTGGTCTACGCGTTCATGGTGCTGCCCAAGGACGACACCGAGCCGAGCGAGACCTTCGACCTGGTCGGCGTGCTGCTCATGTCGCCCGGCCTGGCGCTGTTCCTCTACGGCGTCTCGTCGATCCCCGAGACCGGCACCGTCGCCTCCACCCGGGTGCTGCTGCCGGGCCTGGTCGGCCTGGCGCTGATCGTCGCGTTCGTCTTCTACTCGTTCAAGCCGAAGCACCCGCTCCTCGACCTGCGCCTGTTCAAGGACCGCAACCTCACGCTGGCGACCATCGTGATGTTCCTGTTCACGCTGGCCTTCTTCGGCGCCCTGCTGCTGGTCCCGACGTACTTCCAGCAGATCCGCGGCGAGTCGGTGCTCAAGGCCGGCCTGCTCGTGGCCCCGCAGGGCATCGGCGCCATGCTGACGATGCCGATCGCCGGCACCCTGGCCGACCGCCTGCCGGTCGGGCGCATCGTGCCGTTCGGCTTCGTGGGCATCATCGTGGGCATGTTCGGCCTCACCCAGAGCGCCGAGGTCGACACCCCCTACATCCAGGTCATGGCGTGGCTGTTCGTCATGGGCCTGGGCATGGGCGCGACCATGATGCCGATCTTCACCTCCGCGCTGCGCACGCTCGGCGCGCACGAGGTGGCGCGCGGCTCGACGCTGATCAACGTGATCCAGCAGGTCGGCAGCTCGATCGGCGTCGCACTGATGACGGTCGTGCTCACCAACCAGATCAAGGCGTCGGACGCGGCCAGCGCGCTCGTCGCGACGGGTCAGGCCCAGGCCCAGGGCGAGCAGCCCCCGGCCGGCGCGCTCGAGGTCGCCCAGCGCCTCGGCGACGCGTTCGTCCCGACCGGTCTGAGCGAGTGGGCGGACGCCTTCTCGACGACCTACTGGGTCGCGACGATCATCCTGGTCCTCACGCTGATCCCGGTGGCCCTGCTGCCGCGCAAGCGCGAGGCGGGCCTGGACGACGACGCCACCAAGGCGCCGATCGTCATGCACTGACGCTCGACCGACGACGAGGGCCCCACCGCACCGCGGTGGGGCCCTCGTGCGTCCTAGCGGTCGAGCAGCACCGTGCGCAGGTCGAGCCGGCGCAGCAGGTGGTCGACGACCTCGGGGTCGGTGCCCACCTCGTTGCGGGCCAGCAGGATCTCGGTGCGGGCGGCGTCCAGTGCGACCTTCTCCACCGCCTGCATCGTGGTGCGCGCCTCGCGCGCGGAGCGGTGCAGCTCGTCGACGTCGTCGGCGGCCGCGTCGAGGATGCGCTCGAGTCCGGACAGGCGGCGGCCGACCGCGCGGCGCTGCTCGGCCGTGAGCGTCGCCGCGGACGCGTGCGAGCGCAGGGTCTCCAGCGCCGCCCTCTGCGCGCGGCGGGCGAGCGCCTTCTCGGCCTTCTGCTCCTCGGCCTCGCCGGTGGGCAGGTCGAGCCAGCGCATGAGCGCGGGCAGGGTGAGGCCGGGCACGACGAGCGTCACGAGCAGCACCGCCGCGGCGCAGACGATGATGAAGTTGCGCTGCTCGAAGGCCGATCCGTCGTCCAGCGTCAGGGGCAGGGCCAGGGCGAGCGCAAGCGTGGCCAGGCCGCGCATGCCGCACCAGGTCAGCACCAGCACCTCCTTGAGCGAGGCCGGCGCCAGCAGCGGCGCACCCTCGCGACGGGCGACGGCGTGCATGCCCAGCATCCACAGCAGCCGGACGACCACGGCGACGACGCAGACCGCGGCGACGCCCGGGACGAACCGGGCGATCTCGCGGCCCTCGTCGGCGATGATGTAGCGCATCTCCATGCCGACCAGGCCGAACGCGACGCCGGTGGTGAGCAGCTCCACGACGTCCCAGAAGGCCCGGCGGGTCAGGCGCTCCTCGGAGTCCTGCGGCCGCGCGCGTCGGCCGATCTCCAGCGCGGTGACCACCACCGCGACGACGCCGGACAGGTGCGCCTCCTCGGCGGCCAGGTAGACCGCGTACGGGGCGACGAGCGTGGCGGCGCTGTGCGCCACCAGGCTGGGCACGGCGGCCGCGACCCAGGCGACGATCGCGGCCACGACGTAGCCGAGCAGCGCCGCGCCGGCCGAGCCCACCACGAACGACAGGGCGAGGTCGCCGGCCGTGAGGCCGCCGCCGGCCACGGTCGCCGACAGGGCGGCCTGGAACAGGACGATCGCCATGGCGTCGTTGAACAGGCCCTCGGTCTGCAGGGTGGTGACGAGCCGACGACGCATCCCGACCTTGCCGGCGACGGCCTCGACCGCGACGGGATCGGGTGGCGACACGAGCGCGCCGAGCATGACCGCCGCGGGCAGGGTCATCGAACCGACCACGAGCATCGTCGTGCCGGCGACGGCCAGGGCGCTGACGACGACGAGCGCGACCGCGAGCAGGATCAGCGTCCGCCAGCGCATCCGGAAGGTCGACCACGAGCTGCGCTGGGCCGCGGCGAACAGCAGGGGCGGCAGGAAGAGCGGGAGGATCAGCTCGGGCTCGACGTGGATCTCCGGGATGCCCGGCACGAACGCCACCAGGGCCGCGAACAGCAGCATGAGGATGGGGTACGGCAGCCGCGCACGCTCGGCGACGCCGACGAGGACGACCGTCCCGACCAGCAGGGCGACGAGCAGGGTCAGGAACTCCACGGGCGCCTCCGCAACTAGTTGACTCGACGCAACGGTACCGAACGGCGCCTAGGCCGGCCCGGGGCGCGAGGCGAGCTCCAGCACGCGGGCGACGCCGCGCCGGGCGAACCCGACCGGGTCCTGCTCGCCGGCCAGGGCGCCGTACAGGAGCCCGGCGTCGATCTGCTGGGCCACGAGCTCGACGTCCTCGGAGTCGGCCACGGTGGCGTGCCCGCTGCGGCGCAGGACGATGCGCAGCGACTCCAGCAGGTGGGGCCGGGACGCGGCCATGACGTCGTGCAGCTCGGGGCTGCGGGTCGCGTCCAGCATGGGCTCGAGCCGCCGCGTCACGACGTCCGGTCCCAGGGCCGGGGCGTAGAAGACCTCGATCATGAGGCCGGCCGTGTCGGCGGGGGAGCGCTCGGCGACCTCGAGGGACTCCGCCGTCGCGCGGGCGCTCGTCGTGCGCACGGTCTCGGCGGCGCGCACGGCGGCGGCGTACAGCGCCCGCTTGCTCGGGAAGTAGTAGCTGGCCGAGCCCTCGGCCACGCCGGCGGCTCGCGCCACGTTGCGGAACGTGATCGCGTCCGGCCCCTCCTCGATGAGCAGGGTGGCCGCCGCGCGGGTCATCGCCTCCTGCTGGGCGGCGCTGCGCGCCTGCTTGGTCCGACGCGCCTGGTGGTCTGCCACGTCGTCATCCTAGGATCCGGGAATAGTCATACACGCGTATGAGTTTTACCGAGCGAGGCCGACGAGGGCCTCCCGTCAACGAGGTGGATCGATGAAGACCGCAGTGGCCCAGGAGGGCCTGAAGATCGACTGGGCGAGCATGCCCACGTACAACACGATCATGGCCGTGGCGGCGGGTGCCGCCCTGATCGGCCTGGTCCTGATGGGCCGGCAGCTGCTGACCGAGCCCGCCGAGGTCAGCGCGGAGGGATGGTCGGTCACGTTCGGCGTGCTCGGCTTCATCCTCACCACGACCGGCCTGCACATGACGCTGACCTGGCCCCTGGCGGCCGGCGGCTTCCCGTTCGACAACATCATCTTCGGCGAGACGAGCCTGGGCCTGGGCACGCTGCTGCTCGGCGTCGCCGTCTACCTGTGGCGCCGTGGCGCGGACGCCCTGCTGACCGCCGACCCGGTCGGGTCGCTGGTCAAGGTGGCCAAGCCGATCTCGATCTTCGTCGGCGGGCTGGGCCTGGCCCTGTTCGCGATCGCCGTCGCCGGCGTGAAGTACCAGCTGTTCGCCGCGCCGGCCGAGGAGCCGATCTCCGGCGAGTTCGCCGAGTGGCCGCTGGTCGAGGCGATCTTCATGTCCGGCCTCATCGCCGTCATCGGCCTGGGCGCGTTCCTGTTCCCGTTCGTCGTCCGCTCGCTCGAGAAGGGCGGCGCGCGCCTCGGCGGCCTGGTCAAGACCGTCGGGCTGGTCTGGCTGGTCGGCGGCGCCGTGCTGCTGCTGTTCGGCGCGATGAACTTCTTCACCCACATCGGCCTGATCGTCAACACCATGTGACGACGTCCGACAGGCACGACGGGCCCGCGTCCACCTGGACGCGGGCCCGTCGTGCGTGCTGGCTCGGGTCAGCGCGGCGCCATGCGCAGGGCGCCGTCCATGCGGACGACCTCGCCGTTGAGGTAGTCGTGCTCGACCAGGAAGGTCGCCAGCTGGGCGTACTCGTCCGGGCGGGCCAGGCGCTGCGGGAAGGGGACGCCCGCGGCGAGGCTCGCGCGGAACTCGTCCGAGACGGTGGCCAGCATGGGCGTCTCGACGATGCCCGGCGCGATCGTGTTGACCCGGATGCCGTGCTGGGCGAGGTCGCGCGCGGCGGGCAGCGTGAGCCCGACGACGCCGCCCTTGGACGACGAGTACGCCGCCTGGCCGACCTGGCCGTCGAACGCGGCGATCGAGGCGGTGTTGACCACGACGCCGCGCTGGCCGTCGGCGAGCGGCTCGGTCTGCGCCATCTGCTCGGCGGCGAGCGTCATGACGGTGAACGTGCCGACGAGGTTGATCTCGACCACCTTGCGGTACAGCGCGAGGTCGTGGCTGCCGCGCTTGCCCAGGATGCGGGCGGACGGCCCGATCCCGGCACAGCTGACCGCCACGCGCAGCGGCGCGGCCTCGGCCGCGGTGGCGACGGCGGCGCGCACGTCGTCCTCGCTCGTCACGTCGGCGGCGAGGTAGGTGACGCCGTCGACCTGCGGGGCGTCCGCGATCGAGCCGGGCAGGTCGAGCGCGAACACGTGCGCGCCCTTCTCGGCGAAGGCGCGGGCGGTGGCGGCGCCGAGGCCCGAGGCCCCGCCCGTGACGATGGCGGCGTTGCCGGTGAGCTGCATGTCTCTCCTGTCGTGGTGCTCAGCGCGCCAGGTGGCGGCTGATGACGAGTCGCTGGATCTGGTTGGTGCCCTCGAAGATCTGCATGACCTTCGTCTCGCGCATGTAGCGCTCGGCGGGGAAGTCCTTGGTGTAGCCCGCTCCGCCGAGCACCTGGACGGCGTCGGTGGTCACCTTCATCGCGTTGTCGGTGGCCACGAGCTTGGCCACGGACGCCTGCCGGCCGTAGGGGCGTCCGGCGTCCTTGAGCCGGGCCGCGTGCAGGTACGTGGCGCGGGCGGACTCGACGGCCGCGGCCATGTCGGCGAGCACGAAGGCCAGGCCCTGGTGGTCGATGATCGCCTTGCCGAACGCCTCGCGCTCCGTGGCGTACCGGACGGCCAGGTCGAGGGCGCCCTGGGCGACGCCCGTGGCGACGGCGGCGATGCCGAGGCGCCCGGCGTCCAGGCCGGCCAGGGCGATGGACAGGCCCTGGCCCTCGTCGCCGACGCGGCGCTCGACCGGCACCCGGACGTCGTCCAGCAGCATCGTGGCCGTCGTGGACGACATGAGGCCCATCTTGTCCTCGGGCACGTCGGCGCTGAGCCCCTCGGCGTCCGCCGGCACGAGGAAGCAGGTGATGCCGCGCCCGCCGTCGTCGGACGTGCGGGCCATGACGGTGTAGAAGTCGGCCTCGCCGCCGTGGGTCGTCCAGGCCTTCGCGCCGTTGAGCACGTAGTCGTCGCCGTCGCGCACCGCGCGGGTGCGCATGGCGGCGGGGTCGGACCCGGCGTGCGCCTCGGACAGGCAGTACGCGCCGAGCTGGTCGCCACCGAGCATGTCGGGCAGCCAGCGCTCCTTCTGCTCCTCGGTGCCGGCGGTGAACAGCGGGAAGCTCGACAGCGCGTGCACGCTCGTGCCGACGCCCACCGCCGCCCACGCGGTGGCGATCTCCTCGACCACCTGCAGGTAGACCTCGTACGGCTGGCCGGCGCCGCCGACCTCCTCGGGGTAGGGCAGCCCGAGCAGCCCGGCGCGGCCGAGCGTCCGGAAGACGTCGCGCGGGAAGGAGTGGCTGCGCTCGGCCTCGTCCACGCGCGGACGCAGCTCCTTGTCGACGATGCTGCGGGTCAGCGCGACGAGGTCGGCGGACTCGGGCGTGGGCATGAGCCGGTCGGCGGGCATGCGGGCTCCTCTCGGCGGACGGGCGGCGCGGCGGGCGTCGCCGGGCGGGGCCGCGGAGGCCCCGCAGTGATACTAGGACGTCCTAGCATGCGTCCATGACCGATCCTCGCTCCAGCACCGTCGACGGCCTCGTGCGACGCAGCGCCCGCCGCACTCCCGACCGCACCGCGCTGAACTTCCAGGACCGCCGCTGGACGTACGCCGAGCTGGACGCCGCGGTCAGCCGCACCGCACGGCTCCTGCTCGACCTCGGGCTCGAGCGCGGCGACCGCGTCGCGGCGTACGGCAAGAACTCCGACGCCTACCTGCTGGGCTTCCTCGGCTGCGCCCGCGCCGGCCTCGTGCACGTCCCGGTGAACTTCGCGCTGACCGGCGAGGAGCTGGCCTACCTGGTCGAGCAGTCCGGGGCGCGGGCGGTGCTGCTCGACCCGGTGCTGCGCCCGACCCTCGAGGGCGCCGGTCTCACGCTCGACCACACGCTCGCGCTGCGCGACGAGGACGGCTCGCTGCTCGAGCGGGTGAGCGCCGGCGAGGTGCCCGAGCTGGACGTCGAGGTGGCCGACACCGACCTGGTGCAGCTGCTCTACACGTCGGGCACCACGTCCAAGCCCAAGGGCGCGATGATGACCCACCGCGCGCTGGTGCACGAGTACCTGTCGTGCATCACCGCGTTGGACTTCGCGCCGGGCGACACCCCGCTGCACGCCATGCCGCTGTACCACTCGGCCGGCATGCACGTGTTCCTCGTGCCGTACCTGGCCATCGGCGCGACCAACCACCTGGTCGAGGCGCCCGTGGTGCCCGAGGTCCTCGCCCTGGTCGAGGAGCGCGGCATCGGCTCGCTGTTCCTCGCGCCGACGGTGTGGGTGCCGCTGGCCAACCACGCCGACTTCGCCACGCGCGACCTGTCCAGCCTGCGCAAGGCGTACTACGGCGCGTCGATCATGCCGACGCCCGTGCTGAAGCGCCTGCAGGACGCCCTGCCCGGCCTGGGGTTCTACAACTGCTTCGGCCAGTCCGAGATCGGTCCGCTGGCCACCGTGCTGCGTCCCGAGGAGCACGCCGACCGGCCCGACGCGGCCGGACGTCCGGTGCTGTTCGTCGAGACGCGGGTCGTGGACGCCGACGGGAACGACGTCCCGCCGGGCACGGCGGGCGAGGTCGTCTACCGCTCGCCGCAGCTGTGCACCGGCTACTGGGACAAGCCGGACGAGACGGCCGAGGCGTTCGCCGGCGGCTGGTTCCACTCCGGCGACCTGGTCGTGCAGGACGAGCAGGGCTTCCTGACCGTCGTCGACCGGATCAAGGACGTCATCAACACCGGCGGCGTGCTCGTGGCCTCGCGCGAGGTCGAGGACGTGCTCTACACGCACCCGGCCGTCGCCGAGGTCGCCGTCATCGGCACGCCGGACGAGCGCTGGATCGAGGCGGTCACCGCGGTCGTCGTCACCAAGGCCGACGTCACCGAGGCCGAGCTCGTCGCGCACGCCAAGCAGCACCTGGCCGGCTACAAGATCCCCAAGCGCGTCCACCTGGTGCCCGAGCTGCCCCGCAACCAGTCGGGCAAGCTGCTCAAGCGCGTCCTCCGCGACGAGCTCACCGAGCGTCCGCGCCGCCGCGAAGTGTGACGCTCCGGACGCCCGATCGCGCGCGACCCCGTCCGAGGCGACACACTTCGCGGCGGACGCCGGGCTCGGGTGAGCCTCAGTCGAGGGAGGTGCGGTGCACCTTGTGCTGGGCGGCCTGGGCGACCGGCTTGATGACGAGCTTGTCGACGTCGACGTGCGCGGGCAGCGACGCCACCCAGCGGATCGCCTCGGCGACGTCCTCGGCGACCAGCGGCTCGGCGACGCCCTCGTAGACCTTGCCGGCCGCGGCCGCGTCGCCCCCGAAGCGGTTGAGCGCGAACTCGTCGGTGCGCACCATGCCCGGGGCGATCTCGGTGACCCGCACCGGCAGCCCGTTCAGCTCCAGGCGCAGCGTCTCGGTCATGACCTTCACGGCGTGCTTGGCCGCGGTGTACCCGCCGCCGCCCTCGTAGGCGGTGAAGCCGGCGGTCGACCCGACGTTCACCAGCAGTCCGGCGCCGGACGCGACGAGGGCGTCGACGAGCGCCTGGGTCACCTGCAGCGTGCCGATGACGTTGCTCTCGTACATGTCGCGCCAGTCCTGGGCGCTCGCCGTGGCGACCGGGTCGAGACCGACCGCGCCACCGGCGTTGTTGACCAGGACGTCCAGCCGCGGCCCGACCTGCTCGGCCAGCGCGGCGACCGACGCCGGGTCGGTGACGTCGCAGACGACGGCGGTGCCGCCGATCTCGGCGGCGAGGGCCTCGACGCGCTCCTGGCGGCGCGCGGCGCAGTAGACGTGGAAGCCGTCGCCGGCGAGGGCGCGGGCGGTCGCGGCGCCGATGCCGCTGCTGGCTCCGGTGACGACGGCGGTGCGGGTGCTCATGCGCTCATGCTCCCAGACGCCCTCGCCGTGCCGAGGTGGGACGCGGTGGGATGATGGGAGGCCGAAGGCGAGGTGCTGATGATCCGACGGGTCGCGATGCTCTCGGCGCACACCTCCCCGCTGGAGCAGCCGGGGGACGGGGACGCCGGCGGCATGAACGTGTACGTGCTCGAGCTGTCGCGGCGGCTCGCCGCGCGCGGCGTGGAGGTCGACATCTTCACGCGCGCCACGTCGTCCAGCCAGCCCGAGGTCCACGACGCCTTCGACGGCGTGCGGGTCCATCACGTGGCGGCCGGCCCGTTCGAGGGCCTGACCAAGAACGACCTGCCCGCCCAGATGTGCTCGTTCGTCCGCGACGTCCTGCGGGCCGAGGTCGAGAACGGCCCGGGCACCTTCGACGTCGTGCACTCGCACTACTGGCTGTCCGGCCAGGTCGGCACGGTCGCGGCGGAGCGCTGGTCGGTGCCGCTCGTGCACACGATGCACACGATGGCCAAGGTCAAGAACGCCCGCCTGGCCGAGGGCGACACCCCCGAGCCCATCGGACGCGTGCGGGGCGAGGAGGAGATCGTCCGGCTCGCCGACCGGCTCGTGGCCAACACCGAGGAGGAGGCGGCCGAGCTCGTGGGCCTGTACGAGGCCGACCCCGCGCAGGTCGTCGTCGTGCACCCCGGCGTCGACCTCGACGTCTTCCGTGCCGACCGCCGCGACACGGCCCGGGCCTCGCTCGGGCTCGCGGACGACGCCGTGGTGCTGCTGTTCGCCGGACGCATCCAGCCGCTCAAGGCGCCGGACGTCCTGCTGCGCGCCGTCGCGGTGCTGCTGGAGCGCGACCCGTCGCTGCGCGAGCGGCTGGTCGTCCCGGTGGTCGGGGGAGCGTCCGGCTCGGGGCTGGAGGCGCCCGACGCGCTGGCCGACCTGGCCCGCGAGCTCGGCCTCGACGACGTCGTGTGGTTCGAGCCGCCGGTGCGCCAGGACGTGCTCGCCGACTGGTACGCCGCCGCCAGCGCGGTCTGCGTCCCGTCCTACAACGAGTCCTTCGGCCTGGTGGCGCTCGAGGCGCAGGCCTGCGGCACGCCGGTCGTGGCCGCCCGGGTGGGTGGACTGCCCACCGCGGTCGCCGACGAGGTGAGCGGCCTGCTGGTCGACGGGCACGAGCCGGCCGACTGGGCCGACGCGCTCGAGCGGCTCGTCGCCGACCCCGGCCTGGCCGACGCCATGGGCCGCAAGGCGGTCGAGCACGCGTCGTCCTTCGGGTGGGAGGCGACCGTGGACCGTACGCTCGAGGTGTACGAGGCGGCGCGGGCCGCCCAGGAAGGACGTCGATGACCCAGCAGCACGCGGCCGAGGTGGTCCGCGAGGCCCTGGAGCGCTCGGGGCTGGAGCACACCGAGCACCGCCCCGGCGTCTTCGAGGTCGACCTGCCCGGCGAGCGCAAGCTCAAGACCACCGCGCGCCTGGAGGTGGGCCGGCACTCGCTGGCCATCCACGCGTTCGTCGCGCGCCGTCCCGACGAGAACCACGAGGCGGTCTACCGCTGGCTGCTGGAGCGCAACCTCAAGCTCTACGGCGTCGCCTTCGCGCTCGACGCCGCCGGCGACGTCTACCTCGACGGACGGGTCTCGCTGGACTCGGTGACGCCCGACGAGGTCGACCGCCTGCTCGGCTCGGTGCTCACGTACGCCGACGAGTCGTTCAACCCGATCCTGGAGCTGGGCTTCGAGAGCTCGATCCGCAAGGAGTGGGAGTGGCGGCTGTCGCGCGGGGAGTCCACCAAGAACCTGGCGGCGTTCGAGCGCTTCCGTCCCGACGCCCCGAGCGAGGCGTGATCGCGTGAGGGCCCGCCTGTTCGTCGACGTCACCGATCCCTGGTCCTACGTCGGCACCACCCGCTTCGAGCGCGCCGCCGCCACCTTCACCATCGTGCGCGGCGAGCCGGTCGACATGGCGCTGCGCGCCTTCCAGGTCGACCCGGACGCCACGAGCTCGGGACGGCCGCTCCGCGAGGCGCTGGCCGGACGCCACGGCGAGCACGAGGCCGACGAGATGCTCGCCCAGGTGAGCGCCGCGGCGCGCATCAGCGGCATCGACCTGAACTTCCACGACGCCGTCGAGGCGAGCTCCTTCGACGCCTGGCGCCTGCTCACCTGGGCCGGCGACGTGGGCGCGGCCGAGCAGCGCGACCTGGCCCACCAGCTGTGGCGCGCCCACCTGCTCGAGGGCGCCGACGTCTCCGACCCGTTCGTCCTCGCCACCCGGGCGGCCCTCGTCGGGCTCGACCTGGAGACCGCCGAGGCGCTGCTGGCCAGCGACGAGTACGCCGACCAGGTGCGTCTGCAGGTCGAGGCGGGCCGCGCGGTCAACGTGACGCAGCTGCCCACCGTGGTCATCGAGGACCGCTGGACGCTCGCCGGGGTCCACAGCCAGGACGACTACGTCCAGGCGCTGGACGCGGTCTACCGCGAGTGGCGCGGCGAGGCCTAGCCGCTCGCTCGTGCGCCGCCGCGGTCGGCGCTCGATAGGCTCTGGGCATGACCATGAACCTCGTCCTGCTGCGGCACGGCCACAGCGAGTGGAACGCGCTGAACCTGTTCACCGGCTGGGTGGACGTCGACCTCAACGAGCAGGGCGTCGCCGAGGCCCAGCGGGCGCCGGGCCTGCTGCGCGACGCCGGCCTGCTGCCCGACGTCTCGCACACGTCGCTGCTGCGCCGCGCGATCCGCACCTCGCAGATCGTGCTGGACGGCGTCGACCGCCACTGGGTGCCGGTCCGCCGCTCGTGGCGGCTCAACGAGCGCCACTACGGCGCGCTGCAGGGCAAGGACAAGAAGGCCACGCTCGAGGAGTTCGGCGAGGAGCAGTTCATGCTCTGGCGCCGCTCGTACGACACCCCGCCGCCGGCGCTGGCCGACGACAGCGAGTTCAGCCAGGCCGCCGACCCGCGCTACGCCGGGCTGCCCGACGAGCTGCTGCCGCGCACCGAGTGCCTCAAGGACGTCCTGGAGCGCATGCTGCCGTACTGGTACGACTCGATCGTCCCGGACCTGCTGGAGCAGAAGACCGTCCTGGTCACCGCCCACGGCAACTCGCTGCGCGCGCTGGTCAAGCACCTGGACGGCATGAGTGAGGAGTCGGTCACCGGGCTGAACATCCCGACCGGCATCCCGCTGCACTACGAGCTGGACGACGACTTCAAGCCGGTCAAGGCCGGCGGCACCTACCTGGACCCCGACGCGGCCCAGGCGGCCATCGCCGCGGTCGCCAACCAGGGTCGCTGAGGACCCGCTCCCTGAGCCTGTCGAAGGAATCCTCTCGACCGGCTCGGGGAGCGGATCGGGTCAGGACTCGTACTTGTAGCCCAGGCCGCGCACGGTCACGAGCGTCCGCGGAACCGCGGGCTCGGGCTCGATCTTGGCCCGCAGGCGCTTCACGTGGACGTCCAGCGTCTTGGTGTCGCCGACGTAGTCCGAGCCCCACACGCGGTCGATCAGCTGGCCGCGGGTGAGCACGCGGCCGGGGTTGCGCAGGAAGTACTCGAGCAGCTCGAACTCCTTGAGCGGCAGGCGCACCTCGTCGCCGTCGACGGTCACCAGGTGCCGCTCGACGTCCATGCGGACGCGGCCGGCCTCGAGCGCGGCGTCGTCCTCGACCGGGTCGACCACGCCCCGGCGCAGCACCGCGCGGATGCGGGCGACGAGCTCGCGCGGGCTGTACGGCTTGGTGACGTAGTCGTCGGCGCCCAGCTCGAGCCCGACCACCTTGTCGACCTCGGTGTCCTTCGCGCTGACCATGATGATCGGCACGTGCGACGTCTGGCGGATCTGCCGGCACACCTCCGTGCCGGACAGGCCCGGCAGCATCAGGTCGAGCAGGACGATGTCCGCCCCGCCGCGCTCGAACTCGGTCAGCGCGTCGGGGCCGGTCTCGGCGATCGCCACCTCGAAGCCCTCCTTGCGCAGGACGTACGACAGCGCCTCGCTGTAGCTCGCCTCGTCCTCGACCACCAGGACACGGGTCATGCGTGCTCCTCCTCGTTGTCCGGCACGTGCGCCGGGAGGACGAGGGTGAACGACGACCCCTCGTCCGGCTTGCTCCACACCTCGACGGACCCGCCGTTGCTGGCCGCGACGTGCTTGACGATGGACAGTCCCAGGCCGGTGCCGCCCGTCGAGCGGTGCCGGGCCGGGTCGACGCGGTAGAACCGCTCGAAGATGCGGTCGAGCTCGCCCTCGGGGATCCCGATGCCGCGGTCGGTGACGGTGATGCGCACGTCGTCGCCGTAGGCCTCGGCGGTGACCGAGACGCGGGTGCCGGGCTCGGAGTAGGTGACGGCGTTCTCGACCAGGTTGCTGACGGCGGCGTGGACCTGGCTGCGGTCGCCGCGCAGGAACAGCCCCGGCTCGCAGGCACGGACCAGCTCGATGCCCTTCGCCTCGGCGTCGGTCTGGCTGTGCTCGCACGCCTCGGCGACCAGGTCGCCCACGGCCACGACGTCGGGCGTGTCGTTGAGGACGTCCGCCTGGAGCCGCGACAGGTCGATGATCTGTTGCACCAGGCGGGTGAGCCGGCGGCCCTCGTCCTGCATGCGTCCGGCGAAGCGGACGACGGCCTCGGGGTCGTCCTTGGCCTCGCCGACGGCCTCGGCCAGCAGCGAGATCGCGCCGATCGGCGTCTTGAGCTCGTGGCTGACGTTGGCCACGAAGTCGCGCCGGATCGTCTCGACCCGGTGCTCGTGGGTGCGGTCCTGCACGAGGACGAGCACGACCTGACGGGTCAGCGGAGCCACGCGGGCGTGGACGTGGACGGGCGCGCGGCCGCGGCGGTGCAGGGTCGTCTCGCCCTCGCGGACCTGGCCGTCGCGGCGCACCTGGCGCACGAGCTGCAGCAGGGCCTCGGACGTCAGCTCGTCCTCGCGCACGAGGCCGAGCGCGTAGGCGGGCGCGGACGCTTGGAGGACGACGTCGGCGTCGTCGAGCAGGACGGCCGAGGACGACAGGACGCTCAGGACGGCCTCGGCGCCGGGCGGGACGGGGCTGACCGGGGTCGGTCCGGAGGGGACCTCCTGCAGGCGGCGCTCGCTGAGACGCCAGACGTAGGTGATGACGGCACCGACCAGCGCTCCCAGGAACGCGGTGATGACCAGCTCGGTGCTCAGCTCCACGGCACCGATGGTACGCACGCCGGACACGCGCCCGACGCCCGCGAGGGGGCTCTGACCTGGGACGTTCCGGGCCTGTTCACGCCCCGTTCACGGCAGGTCGCCGCCCGTTCACCGGCGCTGCCTAGCCTGCTCGCATGCGTGACCAGTACTACGAGCAGCTCGACACCCTCGTCGACGAGCTCGTCTCCCTGACCAACGACGTGCGGCGCACCGTCGCCGACGCCACCTCCGCCCTGCTGGGCGCCGACACGGGCCTGGCCGAGCGGGTGATCGCCGGCGACAAGCACATCGACACCGAGACCGAGTCGATCGAGGAGCGCGCGCTGCTGCTCCTGGCCACGCAGCAGCCGGTCGCCACCGACCTGCGCCAGCTCGTGGCCACCCTGCGCATGGTCACCGACCTGCAGCGCATGGGTGCCCTCTCGGTGCACGTCGCGAAGGTCGCGCGCCGCCGCGCCCCCGACGTCGCGGTGCCCGAGAAGCTGCGCCCCACCATCATGTCGATGGCCTCGGTCGCCGACCAGATGGTCGATGCCGCCGCGCGCATCGTCGCCGACCGTGACGTCGAGGCCGCCGGCCGGCTCGAGGCCGAGGACGACGAGATGGACCGGCTGCGCAAGCACATGTTCCGCGTGCTGCTGGACGACTCGTGGGAGCACGGCGTCGAGCCGGCCATCGACCTGGCCCTGCTCGGCCGGTACTACGAGCGCATCGGCGACCACGCCGTCTCGATGGCCCGCCGCGTCGTCTACCTGGTCACCGGCGAGCTCACCTGAGCCTCGTCCCACCACGACGGCCCCCGCTGCACGTGCTGCGGGGGCCGTCGTGCGTCACGATGCGGGCATGATCCGGCTGCGTCCCGACCTGCGTGCCGCGCTCGAGCGCGCCCGTTCGCTGGAGCCGCTGAACGAGGGATGGTCGCTGACGGACCCGCCGCCCGGCGCGGACGTCCTCGACCGCTGGGTCGACGTGCCGTCCGGCGCCGACCTCGACGAGGCCGCTCGGGCCCTGCGCGACTGGGGCGTGCACCGCGGGGCCGGTCTGCGCGTGGCGGCCGACGGGCCCGCGACCCTGGGGTCGGACGTGGTGCTCGGCATCGGGCTGGGCCCGCTGTGGGCGCTCGCGCCCTGCCGGGTCGTGGACGTCTCGGGCCACGGGTTCACCTATGCCGCGCTGCCCGGCCACCCCGAGGCGGGCCTCGAGCGTTTTGAGTACGTGCGGGACGAGCACGGCACCCGGTTCCACCTGCGGGCGGTCAGCCGGCCCGCGTGGCGCACGACCCGGCTGGTGCCAGTCGCCGCCCTGCGGGTGCAGGCCGTCGTCACGACCCGGTACCTGCGCGCTGGTGCCGCCCTGGCCGCCGCGACGCTCTAGACGACGAGGCCCCGGCACCCTCAGGGGTGCCGGAGCCTCGTGCGGCTGGGGTCACTCGGGACGCGCGGTGGTCTCCTCGGAGTCCGCGTCGTCGGCGTTGCCAGTGGCGTCCTGGTCGACGCTGGTGCGGCCCTCGGTCGACTGGATGATCGACTCGTAGACGTCCTGCTCGCCGCGGGCGACGATCGGGGTGTCGACGACGACCGTCGAGCCGTCGGCGAACGAGAAGGTCAGCTCGACGTAGCGGCCGGCGTCGATGGGGGAGACGGCGAAGAGCGTGCGGGCATCGACGCCGAGCCGGACGAGTCCGCCCTGCGGGACGCGGACGCGCGACGGGCCCGTGACCTCGACCTGCTCGCCGTCGACCGACGCGGCGGTGATGCCGGTCAGGACGGCGTCGTCGTCACCGTTGTTGACCAGCGAGACGGCGACGACGCCGATGTCGGCGGCCTCCGGCTCGGGCGCCTCGGTCTCCTGCTCCTCGCCCTCGGCCTCGGAGACCTCGACCTGCTCCACCGGCTCCAGCGGGCCCTCGTCGGCCACGACCAGCGTGTGCAGCGCCTCGACGTCGCCCTCGCGGTTGTCGGCGCCGACGGCGGCCTGGTACTGCTGGTTCACGGCCGTGTCGAAACCGGTGCCGCAGGCCGTCAGGCCCAGCGCGGCGACGAGGGTCAGGGAGGCGGCCGCGGTGCGGCGGGTGCGGACGGAGCTCACGTGGTTCCTGCTTCCGGACGAGGGACGACAGCACCGCGATCCTACCGAAGGGCGGCCGGGGGCACCGATCAGGTCCTGTGTCCCCCGTCTCACCAGTCGGAAGGGCCGTCGGTCGGCGATGGTAGGATGGGCCGTCAGAGAGAGGTGCTCATTACATGACCTTCCGAGTCGGCGAGACCGTTGTGTACCCCAACCACGGCGCGGCCCTGATCGAAGACATCGAGACGCGCGTCATCAAGGGCCAGGAGCGCGAGTACCTCGTGCTCCGGATCCAGTCCCAGAACGACCTCATCGTGCGAGTGCCGGCCGACAACGTCGACCTCGTCGGCGTTCGTGACGTGGTCGACGAGCAGGGCCTGGAGCGCGTGTTCAACGTGCTGCGCGCCGAGCACGTCGAGGAGCCCACGAACTGGTCGCGACGCTACAAGGCCAACGTCGAGAAGCTGCACAGCGGCGACGTGCTCAAGGTGGCGGAGGTCGTGCGCGACCTGTGGCGCCGTGACCACGAGCGCGGGCTGTCGGCCGGCGAGAAGCGCATGCTCAGCAAGGCACGCCAGATCCTGGTGTCCGAGCTCGCGCTGGCCGAGCAGACCAACGAGGACAAGGCGGAGATCCGCCTGGACGAGGTGCTCGCGTCGGCCACGCCGGCTGCCTGACCCTCGCACGTACGAAGGGCCGCTCCCGCCGGGAGCGGCCCTTCGTGCGTCTAGCGGCCGATCAGCAGCGCCGAGGCGATGGCGGCCACGCCCTCGCCGCGCCCGGTGAGCCCGAGCCCGTCGGTGGTGGTGCCGCTGACGGTCACCGGCGCCCCGACCGCCTCGGACAGCACGCGCTGGGCCTCGTCGCGCCGGCTGCCGACCCGCGGGCGGTTGCCGATCACCTGCACGGTGGCGTTCGCGACTTCGAAGCCGGCCTCGCGCACCAGGCGCGCGGCCTCGGTCAGGAAGGTCGTGCCGGAGGCGCCGGCGAAGCGCGGGTCGGCGGTGCCGAACCGCGAGCCGATGTCGCCCAGACCGGCCGCCGACAGCAGCGCGTCCACGAGGGCGTGCGCGGCGCAGTCGCCGTCGCTGTGCCCCTCGAGCCCGAGCGGCTCGTCCTCCCACAGCAGTCCGGCCACCCACAGCGGGCGGTCGGGGACGAGGCGGTGGACGTCGGTGCCGAGGCCGGTGCGGGGGATCACGGCACGATCATGCCGCACCCGCTCACCAGCGGGCGGTGTCCTTCGGCAGCGCCTTGTTCGTCGGGCGCACGACGTAGGTGATGCCGCCCGAGCCGCGCAGCCACGCCCGCTCGAACTGGGCCCGCTGGTAGACCCGGCGCACCTGCTGGGCAGTGCTCGACGAGCCGGCCGGATCGTTGGCGATGACGCGTCCGTCGCGGGTGAACCCGCGGATCACCATGAGGTGGCCGGCGGTCGACGAGATCGGGGCGCCGGTCAGGCCGCCCTTGCCGAACGCCACCGAGACGACGACCGGGATGCCGGCCTGGACGAACCGCTCGGCGTCGCGCAGGTCGTACAGCCGGGTGACGAAGGCGTCCAGCCCGAACAGGCCGGCGTAGGCGGTGTTGAACGGCCAGTTGCCGGTGCCGCCGTAGCGGCGGTCGATCGTGTAGCGGGCCGCGTGGTCGACGAAGCCCTCCTTCTCGCCGGTCCAGGAGTAGGCGGCGGGGGAGGGGCCGCGGCCCCAGTAGCGCAGCACCATCGAGACGGACGTCGGCGAGCACCAGGCCTCGCCGCCGGCGCCGTAGCGTCCGCCGTGGTGGCCGCGGTGGATCATCTGCGAGGCGTACGGGACGGCCAGCTCGATCGTGCGGGTCATGGTCGTGGCCGACGTCGAGCGGCTGCGGGTCGTGTAGCCCGCGGCCGCGCCGCTGACCGAGGTGACCGACGGCGTGGCGCTGCTACCGGCCTTGCGCATCAGCATCACGCGCACCTGCCACTGGCGGAAGCGGTGGCTGCCGCGGGCGAGGACGGTGTCGGTGCTGACCTGCGCGAGGTCGTCGGCCTGGGCGGACAGCGAGGTGCGGCGCAGGACGTCCGTGCCGCTGGCCCAGTCGGCGACGGTGTCCCACGAGCCGACCTTGCGGCCGTCGCGGACGCGCACCTGGACGCGCAGCCACGTGCCCTTGGGCGTGGTGGCGTTCCAGGACGGGACGAGCGAGCGGCCGGCGAAGCCCGTGGACGTCCACGGGGACGTCCAGCTGCCGTAGCGGTAGCGGGTGCCCGAGCGGGTCAGCGTCTTCTTCGGCGAGCGCAGGGTGACGGTGCCGCCGGCGACGCGGACGCCGCTCAGGCTGCCCTTGCGCAGCTCGGCGGAGGACGAGAACTGGGTGAACCGCGCCTTCTGGGCGTCGGCGGCCTGTGCGGGCGGCGCCACGAGGGTGGCGGCGAGCAGGCCGAGGGCCGGGACGAGGGCGGACGCGAGACGCCGGGGAAGAGGCATGCGCGCAGGATAGGTCACGAAGATGGCCGGCGGGACCGCTTCGCCGCCTGCACGGCGTCGCCGCTGCGTGATGGTCGGCCGCCCTCTCCGCGCCCGATACCCTTGGCTGGTGAACGAGCGGAGCGAGCGAACCATCAGCACGGTCGCGGGCGAGCGTCCGTACCGTGCTCTTCCCACGGAGGCACGCCCGTGACGCTGCACCTCTACGACACCGCGACCAGGTCCCTGACCGAGCTCGTCCCGGTCACCCCCGGGCACGTGGGGATCTACCACTGCGGCCTCACCGTGCAGGGCCCGCCGCACATCGGCCACATCCGCAAGGAGGTCGTCTTCGACGTCCTGCGCCGCTGGCTCGTGCGCGCCGGCTACGAGGTGACCATCGTCGCGAACGTCACCGACGTCGACGACAAGATCCTGGCCAAGGGCGAGGAGCAGGGCCGCCCCTGGTTCGCCGTGGCCTACGAGAACGAGCGCCGGCTGCACGAGGCGTACGCCGTGCTGGGCTGCGAGCCGCCGACCTACGAGCCGCGCGCCACGGGCCACGTGCCCGAGATGGTCGAGATGATCGCCGAGCTGATCGAGCGCGGCCACGCCTACCCGGCCACCGACGACTCCGGCGACGTCTACTTCGACGTCCGCTCCTGGCCGGCCTACGGCGAGCTCAGCAACCAGCGACTCGACGACATGCAGGCCGCCGAGGACGCCCCGCCGGCCGGCAAGCGCGACCCGCGCGACTTCGCGCTGTGGAAGGGGCACAAGCCGGGCGAGCCCGAGACCGCGTCGTGGCCGACCCCGTGGGGCCGCGGACGTCCGGGCTGGCACCTGGAGTGCTCGGCCATGGCGGCCAAGTACCTGGGCCACGAGTTCGACATCCACGGCGGCGGCCTGGACCTGCGCTTCCCGCACCACGAGAACGAGCTGGCCCAGTCGCGCGCGGCCGGGCAGAAGTTCGCGCGCGTCTGGATGCACAACGCGATGCTCAACCTCGGCGGCTCGAAGATGGCCAAGAGCGTGGGCAACACGATGATGGTCAGCGAGGTCGTCAAGCGCGTGCGCGCGGTCGAGCTGCGCTACTACCTCGTGGCCGCGCACTACCGCTCGATCATCGAGTACAGCGAGGACGCGCTGCTGGAGGCCGCGACCGCCTACCAGCGCCTCGAGGGCTTCGTGCAGCGCGCGACGGAGGTGACCGGCGGCGTCGAGCCCGGCGACGTCACCGCCGCGTTCGCCACCGCGATGGACGACGACCTGGCCGTCCCGGCCGCGCTCGCCGCGATCCAGGCGTCGGTCGCCGACGGGCAGAAGCTGCTCGCCGACGGCGACTCGCCCGCGCTCCGCGAGACGCTCGCGAGCGTCCGCGCCATGCTGGACGTGCTGGGCGTCGACCCGCTGTCGCCGCAGTGGGCGTCCGGCGGGGCGTCCGCCGCCTACGAGCAGGCGCTCGACGTGCTCGTGAAGGCGCTGCTCGAGCAGCGCACCCAGGCCCGGTCCGCCAAGGACTGGGCGACCGCCGACCTCGTCCGTGACCAGCTCGCCGCCGCCGGCGTCGAGGTGGAGGACACCCCGCAAGGACCGCGATGGTCCGTGAAGGAGAACCGCTGATGGCCGGCAACAGCCAGCGCCGCGGAGCGATCCGCAAGGGCAGCAAGAAGACCGCAGGATCGGGCGGTCGCGTCCGCCAGGGCCTCGAGGGCAAGGGTCCGACGCCGCGCGCCGAGGACCGCCCGAACCACAAGGCGTACAAGATGGCCCGCGCCGCCGACAAGCGCGAGCAGGCCAAGCCGAAGAAGCGTCGCGTGAACGACGCGGAGTGGGTCGCCGGCCGCAACTCCGTGGTCGAGCTGCTGCGCGCCACCGTCCCGGTGGCCGGCCTGTACGTGGCCGAGGGCACCGACCGCGACGAGCGCATGCGCGAGATCTTCAGCCTCGCCTCCGAGCAGCACGTCTCGCTCATGGAGATCGGCCGGGTCGAGATGGACCGGCTGACCGGTGGCGCCGTGCACCAGGGCATCGCGGCCAAGATCAACGCCTACGAGTACGCCGACCCCGACGACCTGGTCGACCAGGCGACCGAGGCCGGCGAGGTGCCGCTCATCGTCGTCCTCGACGGCATCACCGACCCGCGCAACCTCGGCGCGATCGTCCGCTCGGCGTCCGGATTCGGCGCGCACGGCGTGGTCATCCCCGAGCGTCGCTCGGCGCAGATGACGGCCTCGGCCTGGAAGACGTCCGCGGGTGCGGCCGTCCGCGTGCCGGTGGCGAAGGCGACCAACCTGACCCGCCAGCTGAAGAGCTTCCAGGAGGCCGGCTGCATGGTCATCGGCCTGGCCGCCGACGGCGACGTCGAGCTGCCCGAGTGCGACCTGCTCGACGGCCCGCTGGTCGTCGTCATCGGCAGCGAGGGCAAGGGCCTGTCGCGCCTCGTGGCCGAGACCTGCGACCAGATCGTGTCGATCCCCATGAGCTCGGCCCTGGAGTCGCTCAACGCCGGTGTCGCCGCGGGCGTCGCGCTCTACGGCGTCGCCCAGGCCCGCCGCTAGTCCTCAGTCCGCCGCGCGGCTCCGCCGCGATCTGGACGCAGAAGCACCACGATCCTCAGGATCGTGGTGCTTCTGCGTCCACATCTCGGCAGCGCGGGGCTCGGGTGAGGGGCCTCAGAAGAGCTGGACGGTGCCGAAGCCGCGCTGCCAGTAGGCCAGCGGCGAGCCGCCCAGCACCTCGGCCTCGAGCACGTCGGCCAGGACGATCGAGTGGTCGCCGGCCGGGATGATCGTCTGCACGTCGGCGAGGGCCCAGGCGTGGATGCCCTCGAGCCGCGGCGCCCCGGCGTCGGTCCACGGCACGTCGGCGAAGCGGTCGTGGACGTCCTTGGAGAAGCGCAGGGCGAGCTGGTCCTGGTGCGCGGCGAGCAGGTTCACGCCGAGCTGACCGCCCTGGCGCAGCCGCGCGAGCAGCGAGGACGTGCGGCTCAGGGTCACCGCCACGAGGGGTGGGTCGGTCGAGGCGCGCTGCACGTTGCGGACCGTCGTGCCGTGCGGACGTCCGCCCGTGCCTGTGGTGATGACCGCCACGCCGGCGGGCACCGTCCCGGCCAGCGCGTCGACCGCCCGGCGCAGGGCGGAGGGCGTCGACGTGCCCGTCATGACGGGGATTCCGGGCGGAGGCGCGAGGTCATGCACCCATCGTCGGCACGCGCAACGGTTCTGAGACGCGCATCTCGCTCTGCGAGACACGTCCGAGGTTCGGCGGAAGTCGAACGTACGGTCTTGCGAGTTCGACCCCGCGGCCCGACCGGCCGCGCTTCCCCCTGCGGTCACGAGCCGCGCACGAAAGGAACGTCATGTCCGAGCCGAACCTCATCGAGGCTCCCAAGCGCCGCGGCCCGATCGTCGCCGCCGCGGTCGTCGTCGCCCTCCTGGTGATCGCCGCCATCGTCTTCTTCGCCACCCGTGGCGACGACTCCGCCGCCGGCGGGGACGCCGAGAAGGTGACGCTGGGCGTCGTCGGCGCCAGCGACCCGTACTGGGAGGAGCTGGTCGACGCCGCCGCGAAGGAGGACATCGACCTCGAGGTCAAGGACTTCGCCGACTACACGCAGCCGAACCCCGCGGTCAGCGAGGGCGAGCTGGACATCAACCAGTTCCAGCACATCATCTACCTGGCCGAGTACAACGTGGCCAACGACGACGACCTGACGCCGATCGGCGCCACGGCGATCTACCCGTTGTCGCTGTACTCGGAGAAGTACGACTCGGTCGAGGACATCAAGGCCGGCGAGACCGTCGTCGTGCCCGACGACGACTCCAACCAGGCCCGCGGCCTGCTCGTGCTGCAGACGGCCGGCCTCATCGAGCTCAAGGACGGCGGCTCGCCGTACTCGACGCTGGACGACGTCCTGCCCTCCTCGAAGGTGAAGGTCAAGGCCCTGCAGGCCGACCTGACGCCCACCTCGCTGCCCGACGTGGCCGCCGCGATCATCAACAACGACTTCGTCGAGAAGGCCGGCCTGAGCTTCGACGACGCGATCGCGACCGACGACGCGTCCGACCCGGCCGCGGCGCCGTACATCAACATCTTCGCCGTCCGCGCCGAGGACAAGGACAACGCGACGCTGAAGAAGCTCGTGAAGATCTACCACGACACCAAGGCCGTCACCGACGGCGTCAAGGAGGTCTCGGGCGGCACGGCGGTCATCGTCGACACCCCCGTGGACGAGCTGAGCAAGACCCTGGCCGACGTCGAGGCCGACGTCCGCGCCAAGGGCTGATCCACCCGCACGACACCTGAGGGGCGCGGCGCCACGAGCGCCGCGCCCCCTCGGTCCTTCCACCACCCCCGAGAGGACGAACGTGGCACTCGTCGAGCTACGCGACGTGCGCAAGGAGTACCCGCCGGCCAAGCGCGGCGGGGAGCCGGTGCACGCGATCCGCGGCGTCGACCTGGACGTCGAGGCCGGCGACATCTACGCCGTCGTCGGCTACTCCGGCGCCGGCAAGTCGACCCTCGTCCGTCTGGTCAACGCGCTGGAGCCGGCCACCTCGGGCTCCGTGACCGTCGACGGCGTCGAGCTGACCGGGCTCAAGGAGCGTCAGCTGCAGCGCGTCCGGCTCGGGATCGGCATGATCTTCCAGCAGTTCAACCTGCTGCACTCGCGGACGGTCTGGGGCAACCTGGCCTACCCGCTCGAGGTCGCCGGCGTCGGTCGCGCCGAGCAGCAGCAGCGGATCAGCGAGCTGCTGCACTTCGTCGGCCTGGCCGACAAGGCGCACCAGTACCCCGAGCAGCTCTCGGGCGGGCAGAAGCAGCGCGTCGGCATCGCCCGCGCGCTCGCCACGAGCCCCAAGCTGCTGCTCGCCGACGAGGCCACCAGCGCGCTCGACCCCGACACCACCCAGGAGGTCCTGGACCTGCTGGCCCGGGTCAATCGCGAGCTGGGCATCACCGTCGTGGTCATCACCCACGAGATGGACGTCGTGCGCTCCATCGCCAACAAGGTCGCGGTGATGGAGGACGGGCTGGTCGTGGAGCGCGGCCTGGTCAAGGACGTCTTCGCCGAGCCGCAGCACGCGGTCACCAAGCGGTTCGTGGGCACCGTGGTCGACACCGTGCCCGCGGGCGAGGTGCTCGACGACCTGCGCCAGCGTCACCGCCGGCTCGTCACGCTCGAGTTCCGCGAGGGGTCCCCGGGCCAGTCGCAGGTCTTCGCCGAGCTGCTCGACCGCGACGTCCGGTTCGAGCTCGTCCACGGCGGCATCGAGCGCGTCCAGGGCGCGACGTTCGGCAACCTGACCCTCGCGCTCACCGGTGAGCCGGCGCGCGTGCAGGAGGCGGTGGCGGCCGTGAGCCGCCTGGTGCGGACGGAGGAGCTGGCATGAGCACGCGCGAGACCCGCCTGCCCGAGCTGTGGGACCTGGTGTGGCAGAACACCGTCTCGACCCTGTGGATCGTCGCCCTGGTCATGCTGATCGGCGGCCTGCTCGGCCTGCTGCTCGGCGTCGGCCTCTACGTCAGCCGTCCCGGCGGGCTGTACCAGAACAAGGTCGTCAGCGCCGTGCTGAACGTCCTGGTCAACTTCTTCCGGCCGATCCCGTTCGTCATCCTCATCGCCGCCGTGCAGCCGGCGGCGAGGGCCGTGGTCGGCACCGGCATCGGCAACCGGGCGCTGGTCTTCGCCATGGTGGTCGGCTCGATGTTCGCCATCGCGCGCATCGTCGAGCAGAACCTCGTGACGGTGCAGCCGGGCGTCATCGAGGCGGCCCGCTCGATGGGCGCCAGCCGCCTGCGGATCCTGCGCACCGTCGCCCTGCCCGAGGCCCTCGGCCCGCTGGTGCTCGGCTACACGTTCGCGTTCGTGGCCGTCATCGACATGCAGGCGATCGCCTCGGTCATCGGCGGCGACGGCATCGGTGGCTTCGCGCTGCAGTACGGCTACCGCCAGTTCGACACGGTGGTGACGTGGACGGCCGTGGTGATCATCGTCGTGATCGTCCAGCTCGTGCAGTTCGGTGGCAACCGCCTGGCCCGCCACTTCCTCCGCCGCTAGGCACCTCGCGCGCGGTGCCGGGACGCGCTGAGTGTGACGTTTCGGGGGTGGATCGGGTCGATCGACCCCCGAAACGTCACACTCAGCGGGTCAGGGACCGAGCACCCGGTCCAGGTAGGCGTTGGCGAACGTCCGCTCCGGGTCGAGCCGGTCGCGCGCGGCGAGGAAGTCGTCGAAGCGCGCGTACTGCTTGCCCAGGTAGGCGGCGTCGCGGGTGTGGATCTTGCCCCAGTGCGGACGTCCCTCGTAGGCGGTGAAGATGTCCTCGGCCCCGGCGAAGTATCCGGCGAACGGACGCTGCACGTACTGGTGCACCGCCACGTAGGCGTTGTCGCGCTCGTGCCCGGTCGACATCCAGACGTCGTCGGCGGCGGTGAAGCGGATCTCGACCGGGAAGCTCACCGTGAGCCCGCTGCGGTCGACGAACGCGGCGAGCTCCTCGACGACGTCGCGCACGGCCTCGCGCGGCACCGCGTACTCCATCTCGCGGAACCGGACGCGCCGCGGCGAGCAGAACACCTCGTGCGAGCGGTCGGTGAACTCGCGCGCCGACAGGGCCCGGGCGTTGAGCCGGTTGATCGCCGGCACCCAGGACGGCTTCGCGGTGCCGACCCGGCAGATCGCGCCGAACGCGCCGTTGCTCAGCACCTCGTCCTCGAGCAGGTGGCGGGCACGGGAGACCGGACGCGGCTCGGTGCCGGCCGGGACGCGGTTGTTGCGCTTGGTGCTGGTGCGCCGGGTGTGCGGCCACCAGTAGAGCTCGAAGTGGTCGTTGCCGTCGACGAGGTCGTCGAGCCCCTCCCACACCGCGTCCAGGGCCATCGGCTCCTCGCGCGCGTGCAGCAGGAACGCCGGGACGCACTGCAGCACGACCTCGGTGACGACGCCGAGGGCGCCGAGCGAGACGCGGGCGGCGCCGAACAGGTCGTCGCCCTCGGCCAGGTCGAGCACCTCGCCGGTGCCGGTGACCAGTCGCACCCCGACGACGGCCTTGCTGATGCCGTGCAGGCGTCCGCCCGTGCCGTGGGTGCCGGTGGAGACGGCGCCGGTGATGGTCTGGTGGTCGATGTCGCCCAGGTTGGGCAGCGCGAGCCCGAGGGCGTCCAGCAGGCGGTTGAGCTCGCGCAACGGCAGGCCGCCCTCGACCCGGACGCGGCCGGTCGCGGCGTCGGCGTGCAGCACGCGGGTCATGCGGGTCATCTCGACCATGACGCCGTCGGTGGCCGCGATGGACGTGAACGAGTGCCCGCTGCCGACCGCCTTGACCCGGCGGCCGACGGCGGCGGCCTCGCGGACGAGCTCGACGACCTCCTCGGTGCTGCTCGGGCGCAGGACGGCGGACGGGTGCGCGACGGCGCTGCGTCCCCAGTTGACCCAGGTGGTGCTCATCCGAAGTTCTTCCCCTCGCCGCGGTAGGTGGGCAGCAGCTCGACGTCGCCGGCCGCGTCGACCAGGGCGACCCGGTCGAAGCGCTCGCACATCTCGCCGGCCTTGGCGTGGCGCATGAGCACCCGGTCGCCCAGGCGCAGCGTGCGGGCGGCCGCGCCCTTGACCGGCGTCTGCACCTCGCCGGCGCCCTCGGAGCCGATGAGCGACAGCCCGTCGGGCCAGACCGGGCTCGGCGCGCGGGACGCCTTCGCCGGGCCGCTGGCCGTGTAGCCGCCGGAGAACAGGGTGACGACGTCGTCGGCCGGGCGGCGGACGACCGACAGCGCGTAGTACGCGGCCGGACGCGCGTGGAACGCGTCGTAGCGGTCGAACAGCGTCGGCATGAACAGGCCCGACCCGGCGGTCAGCTCGGTGATGGACGGGTCGGTGCCGGTGACCTCGAGGCTGCCGGTGCCGCCGGCGTTCACCAGCTCCAGGTCGGCGTGGCGGCGCACGGCGGCCACGACCGCGGAACGGCGCTCGGCGAGGTCGTCGTTGGAGCGCTTCTTGACCAGCCGCACGGCCGGGGACGTGTCGGGGAGGCCGGCGACCTGGGCGTCGTAGAACATCACGCCGACGAGCTCGAAGCCCGGCCGGGCGGCGATCGCCGCGGCCAGCGCCGACGCCTGCTCCGGGGTGCGGACGGGGGAGCGGCGCACACCCAGGTGGAGCGGCCCGACGCGCAGCGAGCAGTCGACGTCCAGGCACAGCCGGATCGGCGGGTGGTCGGTGCCGACGAGCGCGTCGAGCAGGTCGAGGTGCTCCAGCGAGTCGACCATGAGCATGATGGCGGCGAGCCGCTGCTCGGACGCGACGAGGTCGCGCAGCGCGGCGGCGTCGGCCGTCGGGTAGGCGAGCAGCAGGTCGTCGTGGCCCAGGTCGGCCAGCCAGACGGACTCGGCCAGCGAGTACGTCATGAGGCCGGCGAAGCCGTCGTGGGCGAGCGTGCGGTCGAGCAGGTCGCGCACGCGCACGGACTTCGAGGCCACGCGCACGGGGACCCCGCCGGCCCGGCGGACGAGGTCGTGGGTGTTGGTCGCCAGGGCGGGCCCGTCGAGGATCGCGCAGGGCGTCGGCAGGTCCGCGGTGGCACGCAGCAGACGGTCGTAGGGCTCGGACACGCGCTCACCCTAGGGGCAGGCGGGCTCGCCGGGGAGGGGTTCGTGCGGACCGGTTCCACTACGATGACGGCGCGGGTTCCACCCGCACGCCCCCGTAGCTCAGTTGGTAGAGCGCCTTACTTGTAATAAGGATGTCGCGGGTTCGACTCCTGTCGGGGGCTCTGCATCCGCGCGCATCCGCGAGCGTGCGTGGATAGGCTCCGCGCGTGATCCGGCTCCTGCTGCTCGGCCTCCTGCTGCTCGGCACCGCCGAGCTGACGTCCGGGCTCACGTCCGACGACCGGGCCGACGAGCTGCGGGCGATGCGCGCGGGCGACGGCGTCGAGACCACCGGCACGGTCACCGCCACGTTCCCGTTCGACCGCACCGAACGGGCCTCCCGCCGGTCGCTGCGCACGGTCGAGGTGCAGTGCGCCGAGTACTCCTACACCGCCGGCGGCGAGACCTACACCTACCGGGCGTACCACGTGTGCGACGACGTGGAGGAGGGCGACACCCGCCCGCTCATCCACGACCGGGACGACCCATGGCACGCGATGGACAACACCGACGCGTTCCTCGACGAGGCCGACGCGGACGGCCGGCTGGAGCTCGTGCTGCGCGTGCTGGGCGCGGCGTTCATCGGACTGGCCGCGCTCCTGCTCGTGATCCGGGCGCGCGGCCGCCGGACGCTGGGCCGACCGCCTGACCGAGGCCTCCGCGCCTTGCACCGCGCTGCAAGCATCGTGCAAGCCGGTCTCGCCACGCTGGAGCCCTGGCCGCCGGTCCTCGGCGCGCCCCGACCGAGAGGCTCCACCATGCGCACGACCCGTCCCTTCTCCCGCACCGCCGTCGCGCTGGTGCTGTTGGCCACGCTCGGCGCGTGCGGCGGGACCGAGGACGCCACGACGGCGTCCGCGCCCGGTCAGTCGGGTGGCGGCGCGCAGGAGCGCACCTGCTTCGACGCGTTCCCCGAGGCCATGGGCACGCCCGACCTGGGCAACCTGACGATGCTGCCCGAGGGCTGGCCCGAGCCGCCGGTCGAGGCCACGCTGTGCCAGGCCTTCCAGGAGTCCGACGGCGTCCGCGAGACGATCGGCTACCTGACCGACGGCGACGCCGCGGCCGAGGCGCTCGACGGCTACAAGTCGGCCCTGGCCGGGCTGGCCACGCGCTCCGGCGACGTGCTCACCGGCACGACCGGCGACACCTCCTTCGAGGTCGCCGCGCCCACGGCCGACACCCTCACCATCGAGCTGAGCCGCTAGACCGCGGCCCGAGCGGACGGAAGAACCATGAACGCCATCGCCACCCTGCGCCGGATCGCCACGGCGCTCACCCAGGCCTACGACGAGGACGAGCGCGAACACGTCCACCCGTCGATCCGCACGGTCCGGCCGCCCCGGACGGAGTGGACGTCGCGCGAGTGGGCCGACGACCTCGTCGTCTCCGTGCGCGACTCCGGCGTGGGGGCAGAGGGCCTGGACGGGTCGCCCGCGTCCCTGACGCTGGTCGACGAGTTCGTCGGCCTGTACGCCGAGCACGAGGTCGACCTGCCGGTCGAGGTCGCGGAGGGGGCGGCCGGCTACTTCGTGCAGGTCGTGGCCGCGTCCTGGCGCGCGCTGTCGGTCTCGGAGGCGGCGGCGCTGCACGCGTCCACGCGGTCGTTCGTCGCAGGCGGCGGGTCGCTGGGCGAGCGGTACGGCGACGTCGTGGTGGGATGACCCGCGTGCCCCTTCCCGAGCCCGACGGCGTCCACGTGCGCCCCTACGAGCCCGCCGACGCGGCGGCGACGCTCGAGACGTTCACGCTGGCGATCACGCGGACGGCGCTGGCCCGCTACACCGCCGAGCAGGTGCAGGCCTGGATCGGCACCCCGCCCTCGCTCGGCGCGTGGGACGAGGCGCGGCGGGCCGTCCGCACCTTCGTGGCCGAGCTCGACGGGCGGGTGGCCGGCTTCAGCGACGTGGACGACCGCGGGTACGTCGACCGGCTCTTCGTCCATCCCGCCGCCGCCCGCCGCGGCGTCGCCGGCGCGCTGCTCGACCGCGTCCTCGCCGAGGCTCGCCGAGCCGGCCTCGCGACGCTCACCACGCACGCCAGCCTCGTGGCCGAGCCGGTGTTCGCCCGTCACGGGTTCGAGGTCGTCGCCCGTGAGACGGTGCACCGCGGCGACGTCAGCCTCGACCGCTGCGAGATGCGCCGTGTCCTCCACTCCGCGACACGGTTGACGCACTAACAGTCCGACCGTACGGTTTGTTCTCGTGACCGAGACCACCCGCCGCACGCAGGAGGACCGGCGCGCCACCACACGGGCGCGCGTCCTGGACGCCGCCGTGGCCTGCCTGCTCGAGAACGGGTACGCCGGGTTCTCGATCGGCGAGGTGCAGAAGCGGGCGGACATGGCCCGCGGCACCCTGCTCCACCACTTCCCGGCCAAGGCCGACCTGGTCTCCGCCGCCGTCGGGCACCTGGTCACCCAGCGGGTCGCCCAGGCCCAGCAGGCCGCCGCCGGTGACGCCGCCGAGCGGCTCGACGCGTTCGTCGACGCCGTCTGGGCCGACCTCAGCAGCCCCACCTTCCACGCCCTGCTCGAGCTGTGGGGCGCGGCCCGGACCGACGCGAGCCTGCGCGAGGCCCTCGCGCGCGAGCAGCCCCACCTGCTCGGCAGCATCCAGAGCGGGCTCGAGGCCGTCCTTGCCACGGACGGCGACGACGACCCGCGGGTGCCGCTCCTGGTCGCGTTCACGGTCCAGCTGCTCACCGGGCTGTCGATCACCGCCGTGCTCGGCGCGCGCGACGCCGAGCTGCAGCGCACCCTCCTGGCTTGGAAGCGGGCGCTGCGCGTGCTGCTCGGCGACCTCGCCCCCGACGACCTGGCGACTCCCTCCCGGAAGGCCTCCGCATGACCCGACGTCCTCTCGACACCCGCCGCCTGCGGGCCCTGCTCTCCGGTGCCCGGCGGGTCGCCGGCACCGTGGCGCGCAACCCCGCGATGCTGCGCGACGTCGTCAGCGGCCTGCTCGGCCGCGAGCCGGCGGGCGCCCCGGCGGCGCTCGACGCGGGGGAGGTCCCGGAGTGGCTCGCCGGCTTCACGCACCGGGTCGCCGCCGCGCGCACCGTCGCCGCCCCGCCCGAGCAGGTGCTGGACGTGCTCGGCGACCTGTCGAGCGTCGCGGACTGGCTGACCCTGCACACCGGCTGGCGCGACGAGACCCCGGGCGCCGCCGCGGTGGGCGTCTCGTTCGTCCAGCACGCGGCGATCATGGCGATCCCGGCCGACATCCGCTGGACCGTCGAGCGGTTCGACGACGGTGCGCTCGACCTGCGCGGCAAGGGACCGATGGGCCTGGTGCTCGCGCTCGCGCTGCAGGTCCGGCCCTCGGGCGGCGGCAGCCGCGTCACGCTGCACGCCGGCCTCGACGGCCAGCCGGTCAAGGGCCCGCTGGGCAGCTCGATCGTCCGCAGCCTCGGCGGCGAGCTGGACGAGTCGCTGGGCCGGCTCGAGCAGCTGGTCAGCGGCGCGCCGTCCAGCCGCCCGGTGCTGCACCGGGCGAGCGGGCGCACCATCCCGGCGTCCACCCCGGTGCTCGTCGGCGCCGGCCAGCACGTGAACCGGCGGCTCGACCCGACGGCCGACCCCGCCGCCCTCTCCGTGGTCGCCCTGCAGCGGGCCGAGGCGGACGCCGGGGTGCCCGGCCTGCTCGCGAGCGCCGACACGATCCTCGCCGTCCCGAGCGCGTCCTGGACGTACGCCGACGCCGCCGCCCTGGTGGGGGAACGGGTCGGCGCCACGCCGACGCGCACCGTCGCGTCCAGCCCGTACGGCGGCGACGGGGCCCAGCTGCTCGTCAACGAGGCCGCTCGCTACATCGCCGAGGGGGAGGCGCACGTCGCGCTCGTCGTCGGCGCGGAGGCCGGGGCGACCCAGTCGAGCCTGCAGCGCGCGGGGTCGGCCCCCGACTGGCCGGTGCAGGCGGCCGGGGTGGCGCCGACCGACGTCGTGGGTGTCGACACCAGCCCCAACAACGAGGTCGAGACGAGCGTCGGGCTCAGTGCGCCGATCTACGTCTACTCGCTCATCGAGAACGCCGTCCGCCGCAGGCGCGGACGCGGCGTCGAGGAGCACCGCGCGGCCATCGCCGGCCTGTGGTCGCGGTTCTCGGCCGTCGCCGCCCGCAACCCGTACGCCTGGCAGCCGGAGCGGACGTCGGCCGAGCACATCGCCGAGCCGGCCGCCGACAACCGCATGGTGTCCGAGCCGTACACGAAGCTGATGTGCGCCAACCTCACCGTCGACATGGGCACCGGGCTGGTGCTGATGTCTGCTGCGGCGGCCGAGGCGGCCGGAGTCCCGCAGGAGAAGTGGGTGTTCGTGCACGCCGGGGCGTGGGCGTCGGACGAGTGGTTCGTCAGCGAGCGCGCCGACCTGGCCACGTCGCCGGCGATCGCGGCGGTGGGCGAGGCCGCGCTCGGCCACGCCGGCGTCACCATCGACGACGTCCGCCACGTCGACCTCTACGCGTGCTTCCCGTCGGCTGTGCAGATCGCGGCGGACGCCCTGGGGCTGCCGGACGACGACCCCGAGCGTCCGCTCACGGTCACCGGCGGGCTCACCTTCGGCGGCGGTCCGGGCAACAACTACGGCAGCCACGCCGTGGCCAACCTCGTCCCGCTGCTGCGGGCCGAGCCTGACGCGTACGGCCTGTCGACGTCGCTCGGCTGGTACGCGACCAAGCACGCCCTCGGCGTCTACTCGGCCACGCCGCCGCAGCGTCTGTTCGAGCACCTGCACCCGCACGTCGAGCTGCCGCCGGCGCGCCGAGCCCTGGGCGCCTACGCCGGCCCCGCCGTGGTCGAGACCTGGACGATCCCGTGGTCGCGCGAGGGTGCGCCCGAGGCGGTCGTCGTCAGCCTGCTGACCCCTGCGGGCGACCGCGTCCTGCTGCGCCGCGACGACCAGCGGACGCTCGGCCTGTTCATGGCCGACGACCCGATCGGCTGGCAGGTCGAGGTGACCGAGGACGGCCGGCTCGAGGTCGTCGACCAGGACGTCCACGAGATGCCCGCGCCGCCGCCGTCGCCGGTGCTGGTCGACCAGCGCGGCGAGGTCACCGTCATCACGCTCAACCGTCCCGAGGCGCGCAACGCGATCGACGGACGCACCGCGCGGCTGCTGGAGCGCGCGATCGACCGGTTCGAGTCCGACCCGGCGGCCCGGGTCGCCGTGCTCACCGGCGCCGGCGGGACGTTCAGCGCCGGCATGGACCTGAAGGCGGCGAACCGGGGCGAGCTGCCCTACGGCGACCACCGCGGCCCGCTCGGGCTGACCGAGCGTCCGCCGGCCAAGCCGCTGATCGCCGCGGTCGAGGGCTCGGCGCTCGCCGGCGGCTGCGAGCTCGCCCTCGCCGCCGACCTGATCGTGGCGGCGGAGGACTCCGAGCTCGGCCTGCCCGAGGCCAAGCGCGGCCTGGTCGCCGCCGCGGGCGGCGTCATGCGGGTGAGCCAGCGGCTGCCGCACCACGTGGCCATGGAGCTCGTGCTGACCGGCGACCCGCTGCCCGCCCTGCGGCTGCACGAGCTCGGGCTGGTCAACGTCCTCGCCCCGCGCGGGAAGGTGCTGGACGCGGCGATCGAGCTCGCCGAGCGGGTAGCGGCGAACGCGCCGATGAGCGTCGCGATCGGCAAGCGCATCGTGCAGGAGGCGCCGCACTGGGACGCCGACGAGGCGTTCGTCCGGCAGTCCGAGCTGGCGGCGCCGGCCATCTCGTCGCAGGACGCCGCGGAGGGCGTGGCCGCCTTCGCCGAGAAGCGGGCGCCGCGCTGGAGGGGCCGGTGACCCCGGGTGTCGCCGGGCCCGGACCGGGCGGAGGATGAGGAGAGCTTCCCTTCCCCTCGAGAGGACCATCCCGTGACCATCCAGCGCGACCTCATCATCAACGGCGAGCACGTCCCGGCGGCGTCCGGACGCACGACCGACGACATCTCCCCCTGGGACCAGAGCGTCTACGCCCAGGTCGCGGCGGCCGGGCCCGAGGACGTCCGCCGCGCGGTCGACGCGGCGGAGGCGGCGTTCGAGGGGTGGGCGGCCACCGGCCCGTCCCAGCGCGCGCGCATCTTCGCCAAGGCGGCCGACCTGCTCGAGGAGCGCACCGCCGAGGGCGTCGAGCTGATGGCTCGCGAGGTCGGCGGCGTCGCCCCGTGGGCCGGGTTCAACGCCCACCTGGCCGCCGACATCCTGCGCTCGGCCGCCACCGCGGCCACCGGCGTGCAGGGCCAGGTGCTGACCACCGACATGCCCGGCAAGCTCTCGCTCGGCGTCCGCCGCCCGTACGGCGTCTGCGCGGCGATCTCACCGTGGAACGCGCCGTTCATCCTCGGCGTCCGCGCGCTGGCCGTTCCGCTCGCGGTGGGCAACACCGTCGTGCTCA
Source organism: Aeromicrobium sp. IC_218 (assembly GCF_004336805.1). GTDB lineage: Bacteria > Actinomycetota > Actinomycetes > Propionibacteriales > Nocardioidaceae > Aeromicrobium. The sequence goes on along the minus strand of NZ_SJXM01000005.1, from coordinate 66,559 downwards.
AGCCCAGCGAGGACGCCCCGCTGGCCTGCGGCCTGTTCCTGGCCGACGTGCTGCTGGACGCCGGCCTGCCCGCCGGCGTGCTCAACGTCGTCACCAACGACCGCGACGACGCCGCCGAGGTCGTCGAGGCGCTCATCGCCGACGAGCGCGTCCGCAACGTCAACTTCACCGGCTCGACCAACGTCGGGCGCACCATCGGCACGCTGGCCGCGCAGCACCTCAAGCCGGCCGTGCTCGAGCTCGGTGGCAAGAACTCGGTCGTCGTCCTGGAGTCGGCCGACGTCGACTACGCGGTGGACGCGGCGACGTTCGGAGCGTTCATGAACGCCGGCCAGATCTGCATGTCGGCCGACCGGATCATCGTCGACCGCTCGATCGCCGAGGAGTTCACCGAGAAGCTCGTCGCCAAGGTCGCCGCGCTGCCGTCGGGCGACCCGACCGACGCGAGCACCGTGATCGGCCCCCAGGTGAACGTCCGCGCGGCCGAGCGCCAGTTCGCGCTCGTCCAGGACGCCGTCGAGAAGGGAGCCACCGTGCACACCGGCGGCACCAAGCCGGACGGCGCGCTGCTCGAGGCCACCGTCCTGACGGGCATCACGCGCGACATGCGCATGCACCGCGAGGAGATCTTCGGCGCCGCGACCGCGGTCTACACCGTCGACGGCCCGGACGAGGCCGTCGCGCTGGCCAACGAGACCGAGTACGGCCTGACCGCCGGCGTCATCGCCGAGGACCTGCGCGCCGGCTGGGCCGTGGCCGAGCGGATCAAGACCGGCATCGTGCACGTCAACGACCAGTCGGTGAACGACGAGCCGTTCGCGCCCTTCGGCGGCGTGCAGAGCTCGGGCTACGGGAAGTTCGGCGGCGACGCCGGCGTCGACTCGTTCACCGAGATGCGCTGGATGACGGTGCAGAAGGACGGCCACGCCGGCTACCCGTTCTGAGCGGGCGAGCCGTGCCTCCCGCTCGCTGAGCCTGTCGAAGCGTCCCTTCGACAGGCTCAGGGAGCGGGTTCGGGTCAGGGAGCGGGGCGCATCCCGTGGCACTGGGGTCCGACGGTGGTTGCGGTGTGAACCTTGTCACGCGGCCGAGAGGGAAGCGTCCGAGGTAGTTGCTCGTTCAATCATGGGTACGCTCTTCCGACGAAAGGCCATCCATGAGCATCGACCAGAGCGCCGGGTTCGACCTGGTGTCCGAGTCCGCCCTCGACTCCGACGCCCTCGACCTGCTGTTCCGCGAGGGGCGCACGGCGAACACGTTCACCGACGAGCCCGTCTCCGAGGACACCGCCCGCGCGATCTACGAGCTCGCCAAGATGGGCCCGACGATGATGAACATCCAGCCGCTGCGCGTGACCTGGGTCCGCAGCGACGAGGCCCGCGAGCGCCTGGTCAGCCACATGGCCGAGGGCAACGCCGCCAAGACGAAGGCCGCCCCGCTGGTCGCCGTGCTGAGCTTCGACACCGAGTGGCCCGAGCACTTCGGCACGGTCTTCCCGATCGCCCCCGAGCGCGCCGCGATGTTCACCGGCGACGACAACGCGCCGGTCCGCGCCGCCGTGGGCAGCAACAACGCCTGGCTCCAGGCCGGCTACTTCATCCTCGCCGTCCGCGCCATGGGCCTGCACGCGGGCCCGATGGGCGGCTTCGACGCAGCCGGCATCGACGCCGACCTGCACGCGGGGCTGGGCCGCCAGACCTTCATGGTCGTCAACATCGGCAAGCCCGGCCCGGACGCCTGGTTCCCGCGCCTGCCGCGCCTCGACGCCGAGGTCGCGACCACCACGCTGTGACGACGACGGCCGCGCGCGCGACGCCGTCCCCCGAGACGAGGCGTCGTGCGCACGGCCGTGCCCGGCGAGCCTAGTTCGTTGTCCGACGCAACACGGCACCGGTTCCGCCCTGCGGAACGACGACGGCCCCGCACCGAGTGGTGCGGGGCCGTCGTGCGTCCGGACGACTAGCGGTCGATGTCCAGGTCGCGCGTCTCCTTGCCCAGCAGCAGCGCGACGAGCGTCAGCGTGGCCATCGCCGACAGGTAGACGCCCACCCAGAACGGGCTGCCGTCGCCCACGTTCCACAGCCAGACGGCGATGAACGGCGCCACGGCCGCGCCGAGGATCGAGCTGACGTTGTACGAGACGCCCGAGCCGGTGTAGCGCACGGCGGTCGGGAACAGCTCGGGCAGCAGCGCGCCCATGGGGCCGAACGTCGAGCCCATGAGGGTGAAGCCGATGATCAGGAAGGCCATGACGCCCACGTCGCCGGCGTCCAGCAGCGGCACCCAGAGCAGGCCGAAGACGATGATGAGCAGGGTGACGACGATGAGCGTGCGTCGCCGGCCCCAGCGGTCGGCGAGCGGGCCCGAGACGAGCGTGAAGATCCCGAAGAACACGACGCCCGCGATCATCATCAGCACGAACGTGTTGTACGAGTAGCCCAGGCCGGGGGTGTCGGCGTCGGCCGCGGCGCGGCCGTAGCTCAGCGAGAACGTCGTCATCAGGTAGAAGAGCACGTACGTCGCGAGCATGTAGAACGTGCCGAGCACCAGCTCGCGCCAGTAGCCGCGGAAGGTGGCGGCGAGCGGCAGCTTCTGCACCTTGCCGGCCTCGACCGTGCGGGTGAAGGCCGGGCTCTCGACCAGGCTCAGGCGCACCCACAGGCCGACGGCGACCATGACGGCGCTGAACAGGAACGGCAGCCGCCAGCCCCACTCCAGGAAGGTGTCGGACGGGCGGCTGGGGTCGTCCGACGGCATCCAGACGGTGATGAGCAGGAACAGGCCGTTGGCGATGATGAAGCCCAGCGGCGCGCCGAGCTGCGGGAACGTGCCGTACCAGGCGCGCTTGCCCTCGGGCGCGTTCTCGGTCGCCACGAGGGCGGCCCCGCTCCACTCGCCGCCGAGGGCGAAGCCCTGGGCCAGGCGCATGAGCACGAGCAGGAACGGCGCGAACCAGCCGACCGCCGCGTACGTCGGCAGGACGCCGATGAGGAACGTCGCGACGCCCATCGTCAGCAGCGCCGCGACCAGCGTGGTCTTGCGCCCGGAGCGGTCGCCGAGGTGGCCGAAGAAGATCGCGCCGAGCGGGCGGGCGACCATCGCCGCGCCGAAGACGGCGAACGAGGCCAGCAGCGCCGTCGTGTCGTTGCCCTCGGGGAAGAACAGGTGGGGGAAGACCAGGACGGCCGCGGTCGCGTAGACGTAGAAGTCGTAGAACTCGATCGTCGTGCCGATGAGGCTGGCCGCCACGACCTTGCGGCGTGAGTTGACCGGTGGCGCGGAGGCGGGCGCGGTGGACATGCGGTTCTCCCGAGAGTGAGCGTGATGGTCCCGGACGAGCGCCGGGAGCGATCACGCTAGCAACGGCGTTGCAGGGGTTTTCCGTCGGGGTGTCCGAAGCGCGGACGGCGCGTCTCGGATGGTGGACCGTCGCCGGGTCCGGCCGAGGTGCGTCCGGGCGTCCTGCGGGGTACCACTGAGCCATGACCGAGCAGCGTGACGAGGCCCCCATCCGCGAACGCCCCGAGGGCGTCGACGACGCCACCGTCGAGGCGCTGGGCAAGGTGAGCGAGGCGCTCGAGGCCATCGAGATCGCCCGCGGCCACCTGTACACGTTCCACCGGCTCATGGGGACCGCCGACTTCACGCTCGGCGAGGGCGTCGACCTGCTGCGCGAGGCCGGCCACGACGACGTCGCCGACCGGCTCGAGTCCGAGGTCGTCGGGCGCAACGTGCTGGACGGTCGCTGGACCTTCCAGGTCGTCGAGGAGTTCGACGACGGGTACTACAGCGCGTTCAAGCAGGCCGAGCAGGACGCCCGCGAGCAGCTGGCCCAGGGCGTCCGCCACCTGCACGAGGCGGGCCTGAAGCAGCAGCGCCGCACGACCGGCCGCTCCGGCCACGAGCCGCGGCCGCCGCAGCGATGAGCGTCCCGTCCTCGCTGCACGAGCTGGCCGCCGCGCACGGCGTGGCGACCTGGTACCTGGGCGGTGACCGCGAACGCGTCGACGTCGACCCCGACGTCGTCGTGCGCGTGCTGTCCGAGCTGGGCGTCGACGCGTCCAGCGCCGCTGCGGTCGAGGACGCCCTCGAGCGGGTGCGCACGGACCGCGAGTCCCGCACGCTCCCGCCCACCGTCGTGGTGCGCGAGGGGGAGCGGCACGCCCTGGGCGTCGACGCCGTGGTCGAGCTCGAGGACGGCGGGACGCTCGAGGTCGACGGCACGCTGCCGGACGACCTGCCGCTCGGCTACCACCGGCTGCGCGCCGGCGACGAGACGGCGCACCTCCTGGTCGTCCCCGGCCGGATGCCCGAGGTGCCGCTGACCTGGGGCTGGATGCTGCAGCTGTACTCGATGCACTCGCGCGAGTCGTGGGGGATGGGCGACTTCGCCGACCTCGCCGCGTTCGCGCGCCGCGCGGCGTCCGAGCAGGGGGCGGGCGTGCTGCTCGTGAACCCCGTGCAGGCGGTCGCGCCGGCCCACCCGGTCGAGCGCTCGCCGTACTCCCCGGCCAGCCGCCGCTTCGCGAACCCGCTGTACCTGCGCGTCACCGAGACCGCGGCCTACGCGGCGGCCGACGCGTCCACCCGCCAGCAGGTGCTGGCGCTCGCGCCGGACGCCGAGCCCGAGCTGATCGACTACGACGCCGTCTGGGACGCCAAGCTCGAGGCGCTGGAGCGGCTGTGGCGCTTCGCCGAGCGGGTCGAGCCGGACGAGTCCCTGCGCGACTTCGCCACCTACTGCGTCCTGGCCGAGGAGCTGGGCGCCGACTGGCACGGCTGGCCCGAGGAGCTGCGCGACCCGACCGGCGAGGCGGTGGCGGCCGAGCGCGAGAGCCGCTCGGACCGCGTCGCCTTCCACGTCTGGCTGCAGCACGAGTGCCGAGCCCAGCTCGACCGGGCGCGGGCCGAGGCGCACGACGCCGGGATGAGCGTGGGCCTGGTGCACGACCTGCCCGTCGGGGTCAGCCCGGCCGGGGCCGACACCTGGGCGCAGCCGCGGCTGTTCGCCCAGGACGTCCGCGTGGGCTGCCCGCCGGACGCGTTCAACGAGCTCGGCCAGGACTGGGGCCTGCCCCCGTGGCGCCCGGACCGGCTCGCCGAGACCGGCTACGCCCCGTTCCGCGAGGTGGTGCGCAGCGTGCTGCGCCACGGCGACGGCATCCGGGTCGACCACGTCGCCGGCATGTGGCGGCTGTGGTGGATCCCCGCGGGGGAGCCGCCGTTGCGCGGCACCTACGTCCACTACGACAGCGACGCCATGCTCGGCGTGCTGATGCTCGAGGCGACCCGGGCCGGTGCCGTCGTCGTCGGTGAGGACCTCGGCACGGTCGAGGACGTCGTCACCGAGACGATGCAGGAGCGCGGCATCCTCAGCTCGGCGGTGCTGTGGTTCGAGCGCGACTGGGAGGCCGACGGGCAGCCGCACCGGCGCCCGGCCGACTGGAAGGCCGAGACGATGGCCAGCATCACCACCCACGACCTGCCCACCGCGCCGGGCTGGCTCGAGGCCGAGCACGTCCGGCTGCGGGCGTCGCTCGACCTGCTGGACGGCTCGGCCGCGGAGGCGTACGCCGGGGCCGCCGCCGACAAGGAGGCGCTGCTCGAGCTCGTCCGGGCCGAGGGGCTCGACGAGGACGACCTCGTGCTCGCGCTGCACACGCTCATCGCGCGGGCGGCGTCGCGGCTGGTGCTCAGCGCCCCGGCCGACGCCGTGGGGGAGATGCGCCAGCCGAACCTGCCCGGCACCGTCGACGAGTACCCGAACTGGCGCGTGCCGCTGAAGGTGTCGCTCGAGGAGTTCTTCGACGACCCGCGGGTGGACGCCCTGACCGCGCCCCTGCGCGAGGCCCGCCCGCTCCGCCGCTAGCCCTCCGTGAGCCTCGGGTCCCGGTGAGCGGTGAGGCAGCAACCGACTAACCCCGGAGCGGTGGGCCGGCAACCGTCTGGAGTGCTCATGCGGTTGCCAGGTCACCGCTCCGGTGTGCGATCAGCGTGGGACCGACGGGCGCTGGACCCGCGGACTTCCTAGGCTGGCGCCAGCCCCGACGAAAGGACGTCCTCGTGGACATCGACGCCGTGCTCGCCTTCCTCCTGATGGCCGTGGTGGCCGTGGGCATCAGCCTGCCGCTGGGCCGGAGCACCTCGCTCGCGCGCCTGGTGGCGGGTCAGCTCGTCCTCGCCGCCGTCGCCACGGCCGCGTTCGTCGGCCTGGAGAACTACTTCGCCTGACCGGCACCTCCCACGCGCGGGGGATCCCGTGGCGGCCGGGACGTCCTAGCGTCCGGTCCATGTACGCCATGCAGTACGCCGTAGGCCTGCCCACCGACCACGACATGGGCACCGTCCGCGCGCGGGTGGAGCGCACCGGTCACCTCATGGACGGCTTCCCCGGTCTGGGGCTCAAGGCGTTCCTGGTCCGCGAGCGCGACCGTGGAGCGCCGCGCAACGAGTACGCGCCGTTCTACGTGTGGCGCGACGTCGACGGCATGCGCGCGTTCTGCTGGGGCGAGCCCGGCTACTCCGCGATCGTCCGCGACTTCGGCCGCCAGCCGATCCAGGACTGGACCGTGGTCGGTCTCGCCGAGGGTCCGGCCGCGGCGAGCGAGGCACGGGGCCTGACCCGACGCACGGTGGCGCTGCCCGACGGCGTCGCCCCGTCGGCCGCGGTGGGGCCCGCCACGGAAGCCTTCCTGGCCGGCGGCGGGCCCGGCACGGTGTGCCGGGTGGCCGCCGTGGACGTGACCACGTGGACGGTGGTGCTCGTCGAGCTGACCACCCACGCGGTGGCGCAGGACGACCCGGACGTGGCCGGGTTCGAGGTGCTGCACGTGTCGTCGGGAGCAGTGGACGTGCCTCGTCCCGCCTGACGCTGCGGGGACCGCGGACGTCACACCCTTTCCGGTTGCCGGGTGGGGGTGGGTGCCGTCGAATGGGACCGTCGGCCGGACGGCCGCGCGAACCCCGAGGGAGAACCCGTTGCGACCCTGGCCTGGACGTGCCTACCCGCTCGGCGCCACGTACGACGGCACCGGCACCAACTTCGCCCTGTTCTCGGAGGTCGCCGAGCGCGTCGAGCTGTGCCTCTTCGACGAGGCGGGCACCGAGACGCGGGTCCGCCTGGACGAGGTCGACGGCTTCGTCCACCACGGCTACCTGCCCGGTGTCGGGCCGGGCCAGCGCTACGGCTACCGCGTGCATGGGCCGTGCGACCCCGAGCAGGGCCTGCGCTGCAACCCCAACAAGCTGCTGATGGACCCGTACGCCAAGGCGTTCTCCCACGGCATCGACTGGGACGACTCGCTGTTCGCCTACGACTTCGACGACCACACCCAGCCCAACGACGCCGACTCGGCCGGGCACGTGCCGTACTCGCTCGTGACGAACCCGTACTTCGACTGGGCCAACGACCGCCCGCCGCGCACGCCGTACCACGAGACGGTGGTCTACGAGACGCACCTCAAGGGCATGACGATGACCCACCCGGGCGTCCCGGAGGACCTGCGCGGCACGTACGGCGGCCTCGCCCACCCGTCGGTGATCGCCTACCTGCGAGAGCTCGGCGTGACCGCCGTCGAGCTGCTGCCGGTGCACCAGTTCGTCACCGACCACTACCTGGTCGAGAAGGGCCTGAAGAACTACTGGGGCTACAACACGCTGGGCTTCTTCGCGCCGCACGACGCGTACGCCGCGACGCCGGGCCAGCAGGTCCAGGAGTTCAAGGGCATGGTCCGCGCCCTGCACGAGGCGGGCATCGAGGTCATCCTCGACGTCGTCTACAACCACACCGCGGAGGGCAACCACCTCGGCCCGACGCTGTCCATGCGCGGCATCGACAACCAGGCCTACTACCGCCTCGTCGACGACGACCCGCAGCACTACATGGACTACACCGGCACCGGCAACAGCCTCAACGTCGGCCACCCGCACACGCTGCAGCTGATCATGGACTCGCTGCGCTACTGGGTCACCGAGATGCACGTGGACGGCTTCCGGTTCGACCTCGCGTCCACGCTCGCCCGCGAGTTCTACGACGTCGACCGGCTGTCGGCGTTCTTCGAGCTCGTGCAGCAGGACCCGATCGTCAGCCAGGTCAAGCTCATCGCCGAGCCGTGGGACGTCGGGCCCGGCGGCTACCAGGTGGGCAACTTCCCGCCGCAGTGGACCGAGTGGAACGGCCAGTACCGCGACACCGTGCGCGACTTCTGGCGCGGCGAGCCGGCCACCCTCGGCGAGTTCGCGTCGCGCCTGACCGGCTCCTCGGACCTGTACCAGGACAACGGCCGCCGCCCGTACGCGTCGATCAACTTCGTCACCGCGCACGACGGCTTCACGCTCGCCGACCTGGTCTCGTACAACGAGAAGCACAACGAGGCCAACGGCGAGGAGGGCCGCGACGGCGCCGACGACAACCGCTCGTGGAACTGCGGCGTGGAGGGCCCGACCGACGACCCCGAGGTGCTCGAGCTGCGCGGCCGGCAGAGCCGCAACCTGCTGGCCACCATGCTGCTCAGCCAGGGCGTCCCGATGCTGCTGCACGGCGACGAGATGGGCCGCACCCAGGGCGGCAACAACAACGTCTACTGCCAGGACAACGAGATCGCCTGGGTCGACTGGGCGAAGGCGCGCGACAACGAGGACCTGCTGGAGTTCACGCAGGGCCTGACGAAGTTCCGCCGTCGCCACCCGGTCTTCCGCCGCCGCCGCTTCTTCCAGGGCAAGCCGATCCGCTCCGGCGACGAGCTGCGCGACATCGCCTGGTTCACGCCCGCCGGCGAGGAGATGAAGGCGCAGAACTGGGACGACGACTTCGGCAAGGCGATCGTGGTCTTCCTCAACGGCGACGCCATCGCCGACCTGGACGCCCGCGGCATCCGCGTCGTCGACGACTCCTTCCTCATGGCGTTCAACGCCCACTTCGAGGACATCGACCTGACGCTGCCCGACGGCCCGTACGGGAACGCCTGGGCGGTCGTGGTCGACACGTCCACCGGCCTGGTCCGGCACAAGCCGGGCGAGACGCTCGAGGCAGGCACGACGACCACGCTGCCGGCCCGCTCGCTGGTGGTGCTGCAGCGCGTGGGCGGGGCCGGTTCGTGACGACCCCGACGTCCACCTACCGGCTGCAGCTGCACCCCGGCTTCACGCTGGACGACGCGCTCGAGGTCGTGCCCTACCTGCACGACCTCGGCGTGGGCGCGCTGTACCTGTCGCCGGTCATGGAGGCCACGCCCGGCTCCACCCACGGCTACGACGTCACCGATCCCACCCGCGTGCGCGGCGAGCTCGGCGGCCCGGACGCGCTGCGACGCCTGGCCGAGGCGGCGCGCGAGCGCGGCATGGGCGTGGTCGTGGACGTCGTCCCGAACCACATGAGCGTCGAGGTGCCCAGCGCGAACCCGTGGTTCTGGGACGTCCTCACGCACGGCCGCGACTCGGCGTACGCGCACTACTTCGACGTCGACTGGTCGCGCCCGCGGCTGCTGCTCCCCGTGCTCGGCGACGACGCCGACGTCGCGGAGCTGCGCCTGGAGGACGGACGGCTGGCCTACTACGACCACCGCTTCCCGGTGGCGCCCGGCACCGAGGGCGGCAGCCCCCAGGACGTCCACGACCGCCAGCACTACGAGCTGGTCGGCTGGCGCCGGGGCAACGCCGAGCTCGGCTACCGGCGCTTCTTCGACATCACGTCGCTGGCCGCGGTGCGGGTCGAGCTCGAGGACGTCTTCGACGCCGTCCACGGCGAGATCCTGCGCTGGGTCGAGGAGGGGTTGGTCACCGGACTGCGCATCGACCACCCGGACGGCCTGGCCGACCCGACCGCGTACGCGCAGCGGCTGCGCGAGCGGGCGCCCGGCGCCTGGATCGTGGTCGAGAAGATCCTGCACCCCGGTGAGCACCTGCCGGCGTCCTGGCCGGTCGACGGCACCACCGGCTACGACGCCCTGAACGAGGTGGCCGGCGCGTTCTTCGACCCGACCGGGCGTGCCGCGCTCGCCGAGGCGGGGGAGCGGCTCGGCGTCCCGGCCGACTTCGGCGCGGTGCAGACCGACGCCCGCCGCATGGTCACCGACAGGATCCTCGTCGCCGAGGTGCGTCGCATCGCCGCCCTGCTCGACGGCGTCGACGCCGAGGCGGCCCGCCAGGCCGTCGCCGAGACGTTCGTGGCCCACCGGGTCTACCGGTCGTACCTGCCCGAGGGCGCGGACGACTGGGCGGCTGCGATCGGCACCGCCCGCGACCGGCGCCCCGACCTGGCCGAGGCGCTGGACGCCCTCGACGCCCAGGTGACGCGCGACCCGCACGGCGAGCTGGCCACCCGCGTCCAGCAGACGTCCGGCATGGTCGTGGCCAAGGGCACCGAGGACACGACGTTCTACCGCGCCACGACGTTCGCCGCCGCCAACGAGGTCGGTGGCACGGGTGGCTGGTGGGCGCACGACCGCGAGGGCTGGGAGCGGGCCGCGACGCGGCGGTCCGAGCACGAGCCGGCCGCGATGACCGCGCTCACCACCCACGACACCAAGCGCTCCGAGGACACCCGGGCCCGCGTGAACGCCCTGTCGCAGCTGGCCGAGCCGTGGCGCGACGCCGTCGGCGCCTGGTCCGAGCGGGCCGGCCTCGACGAGCCGTCGCTGGACGCGCTCGCCTGGCAGACGCTCGTGGCCGCGTGGCCGGCGTCGGACGACCGGCTCGCCGACTACCTGCTCAAGGCCGCCCGCGAGGGCAAGGTGCGCACCACCTGGACCGAGACCGACGAGGCCTTCGAGGAGCAGGTGCGGGCCTGGCCCGCGCGCGTCCGCGAGGACACCGCGCTGGTCGGCGAGGTCGAGGCGTTCGTCGACCGGCTGCGTCCGCTCGGCTGGTCCGACGCGCTGGGACAGAAGCTGCTCCAGCTCGCCGGACCCGGCGTGCCGGACGTCTACCAGGGCACCGAGCTGTGGGACCTGTCGCTCGTCGACCCCGACAACCGGCGCCCGGTCGACTACGCCGTCCGCCGCGATCTGCTCGCCGGCATCGACGCGGGGGCCCAGCCGGAGGTGGACGACGAGGGGGTGGCCAAGCTGCTGCTCACCGCCCGCGTCCTGCGCCTGCGCCGCGAGCGGCCGGACCTGTTCGACGGGTTCGAGCACGTCCCGGCGATGGGCGCCGCGGCCGGCCACGCGCTGGCCTTCCGCCGCCACCCGGACCTGGTCGCCGTGGCGACCGTCGGCAGCGGCGCGCTGGCCGACGCGGGGGGCTGGCAGGACGCGGCGCTGGAGCTCGGAGCGGGCACCTGGACGGACGTCCTGACCGGCCGCGAGCACGCCGGACCGCGGGTCCCGCTGGCCGACCTGACCGCCGTGTACCCGGTGGCCCTGGTGACTCGCAAGTAACCGACCCGGCCCGATTTCCCCTGGAACGGCGGGCGTAACGTGGTGGGGTCCCCGACGATCAGGAGAGCGTGATGACTGCCCCCAACCCCGTGTCCATGGAACGACTCGCCGAGGTCGGAGCCTCGCACGTGTGCGACGTCCGCGGTGGCGAGGGCGCCCTCGACGGGGGCATCCGACCGGTCTGGCGCGGCCCCTCGTTCGCCGGTCCGGCCCGCACCGTGATCGCCCCGGCCGGCCACAACGCGGCCGTCCGCGCGGCGGCCGCCGAGGCCCAGCCCGGCGAGGTGCTCGTCGTCTCGGGCGCCGGCTTCACCAGCCGGGCGGTCGTCGGCGACCTGATCGGCCGCCGCCTGCTCGAGGCCGGCGTCATCGGCGTCGTCGTCGACGGTGCGGTGCGCGACGTCGCAGGCTTCGAGATGCTCGGCCTGCCGGTCTACGCCCGGGCCACGTGCCCGGCCGGCCCGCTGCCCGGCAACGACGGCGAGACCCAGGTCATCGTCGGCGTGGGCGGCCAGGTCGTCCGCCCCGGTGACGTCGTCGTCGCCGACGCCGACGGTGTCGCGATCATCCCGGCCGAGGAGCTGACCGACGTCGCGACCCGCGCGGACGCCGCCGAGCAGCACGAGCGCCAGTTCCTCGAGGCCACCTACGCCCACTGAGGGTCCCGCTCCCTGAGGCGCCGGCCCGCTCCCTGAGGCGCCACTCCGCTCCCTGAGTCTGTCGAAGGGACGCCTCGACAGGCTCGACGACCGGACCCGCACCGCTCCCTGAGGTGCCACTCCGCTTCCTGAGCCGGTCGAAGGGACGCCTCGACAGGCTCGGCGAGCGGACCCGCACCGCTCCCTGAGCCGCCGGCCCGCTCCCTGAGCCTGTCGAAGGGACGCCCGAGCGGTCAGGTCCGTCCGGCCAGGTGCTCGCCGAGCCGCAGCAGCGCCGGCACGACCGGCGGCTGCGGCACGGCGGGCGAGACCACCTGCGACGCCAGGTGCACCGCCACCAGGTCGAGGCCGGGCGAGACGAGCAGCCGCTGGCCGTGGATGCCGCTGGCCATGAACGAGCCGTACGGATCGTTCAGCACCCACCACAGGTCGTGGTACGACAGCGTGGCCGGCGAGTCCGCCGGCGCGGCCGGCAGCCGGACGCGCTGCGGGTAGCCCGGCGGCACACCGTCGACGATGGTGGTCGCGACCTCCTCGGGCACGACCTGCCGGTCGCCCACGGCGCCACCGGTGCGCAGCATCTCGCCGAGCCGGGCCATGTCGCGCGCGGTGGCGCTGAACCCGCCGCAGGCCGCCTCGACCCCGTCGCCGTCGACGACGTAGTAGGCGTCCTCCTCCGCCCCGAGGCGCGACCACAGCACCTGCGACACCAGGTCGGACGTGGTCGTCCCGCTCACGGCGCGGAGCACGGCGGCGAGCGCCTCGACGTTGCCGTTCTCGTAGCAGAACTCCTCGCCGGGAGCGCCGGTCGCGCGGGCCGTCATGAGGTGCTCGCGGATCGTCTCGGGCCCGCGGTAGTCGTGCGGACGCAGCCCGGGCGCGATGACCGCCTGGTAGCGCAGCGCCTCCATCGGCTTGTCGAACGGGCGTCCGGCGTAGGAGACCCGGGTGCCCATGTGCAGCAGGTCCTGCACGCGAGCCTCGCCGAACGCCGTGCCGGCGAGCTCGGGGACGTAGTGCGCCGCCGTCCGCTCGCGGTCGAGCAGGCCGCGGTGGGCCAGGGTGGCGGCGACGAGCCCGAGGTAGGACTTCGCGGCGGACGCGTTGAAGTGCGGGTCGTGCGGCCGCGTGCCGTGCCGGTGCTGCTCGTGCACCACCTCGCCGCGGTGCAGCACGACGAGCGCGTCGGTGTGGGCGGCGGCGAGCAGCGGCTCGAGCCGCAGCGGCCCGGACGGGGTGTCGACGAGGTCCAGGTCGTCCACCGCGACGGGGCGCTCCGGCAGCGGCCGGGCGGGCCCGGTCCCGCGCCAGACCCGGCGGGTGGGCGACAGCTCGCGCCCGGCGGTGGTGAACCGGCGGACCCAGGCCGGGTCGGTGTAGCCGCGGTTCCAGCGCAGGTCGCTCAGCGGGGCGGTGGGGAGCATGCGGACCTCTCCGGTGGGGACGGCGGACGTGGCGACGATACTGGACAGAGTGTCCAGAAGTGCGAGAGCTCGTCGCCGCGCCGACCGCGCCGGGCGCACCTAGCCTGGACGCATGGACTTCCGGTACCTCGGCCGCAGCGGCCTCAAGATCAGCGAGATCATCTACGGCAACTGGCTGACCCACGGGTCGCAGGTCGAGAACGACGCGGCCATCGCCTGCGTGCGGGCCGCGCTCGACGCCGGCATCACCAGCTTCGACACCGCGGACACCTACGCCAACGGCGCCGCCGAGACGGTGCTCGGCGAGGCCCTCAAGGGTGAGCGCCGCGAGTCGCTGGAGATCTTCACGAAGGTCTACTGGCCGGTCGGGCCCAAGGGCAAGAACGACGTCGGCCTCTCGCGCAAGCACGTCCTGGAGGGCATCGACGCGAGCCTGCGCCGTCTCGGCACCGACTACGTCGACCTCTACCAGGCGCACCGCTACGACCACGAGACGCCGCTGGAGGAGACGATGCAGGCGTTCGCCGACGTCGTCCGGTCCGGCAAGGCGCTCTACGTCGGCGTGAGCGAGTGGGACGCCGAGCAGCTGCGGGCCGGGCACGCGCTGGCCCAGGACCTGGGCTTCCAGCTCATCTCCAACCAGCCCCAGTACTCGATGCTCTGGCGGGTCATCGAGGGCGAGGTCGTCCCGGCCTCCCGCGAGCTCGGCGTCTCGCAGATCGTCTGGTCGCCGATCGCCCAGGGCGTCCTGACCGGCAAGTACCAGCCCGGCCAGGCCCCGCCGGAGGGCTCGCGCGCCACGGACGAGAAGGGCGGCGCGCAGATGATCTCGCGCTTCATGCGCGACGAGGTGCTCGAGGCCGTCCAGCGGCTCCGGCCGATCGCCGACGACCTCGGCGTCGAGCTGGCCCAGCTGGCCGTCGCCTGGGTGCTGGCCAACGACAACGTCGCCGGCGCCATCGTCGGCGCCTCGCGGCCCGAGCAGGTCACGGCCAACGCCGCGGCCGCCGGGCTGAAGCTGGAGGCGGACGTGCTCAAGGCGGTCGACGAGGTGCTCGGCGACCTGCCCGAGACCGACCCGGCCAAGACGGTCTCGCCCGAGACCCGCCCGGCATGACGTACGGGGTCTGGGCGCCGCTGCTCGAGCGCGTCCGCGTGCAGGTCGACGGCGACGTCCACGAGATGAGCCGTGACACCGCCGGCTGGTGGCAGACGGACGTGCCGGAGCGGGCCGGGGCGCGCTACGCCTACCTGCTCGGCGACGACGAGCAGCCGCTCCCGGACCCCCGCTCGCGCCGCCAGCCCGACGGCGTCCACGAGGCGTCCGAGGTCTACGACCACGACGCGTTCGCCTGGACCGACGACGGCTGGACCGGACGCCAGCTGGCCGGCTCGGTGCTCTACGAGATGCACGTCGGCACGTTCACAACGGGCGGGACGTTCGACAGCGCCGTGGAGCGGCTCGACCACCTGGTCGACCTGGGCGTCGACCTGGTGGAGGTGCTGCCGGTCAACTCCTTCGACGGTCCGCGCGGCTGGGGCTACGACGGGGTGCTGTGGGGCGCGGTGCACGAGCCGTACGGCGGGCCGGACGGCTTCAAGCGCTTCGTCGACGCCTGCCACGCCCGCGGCCTCGGCGTGGTGCTCGACGTCGTCTACAACCACCTCGGCCCGTCGGGTGCCTACCTGGACCGGTTCGGGCCCTACTTCGCCGGCCAGAACGACTGGGGCCCGGGCCTCAACCTCGACGGCGAGCACTCCGACGAGGTGCGTCGCTACGTCGTCGACAACGCGCTGTCGTGGCTGCGCGACTTCCACGTCGACGGGCTGCGGCTGGACGCGGTCCACGCGCTGGTCGACCAGCGGGCCGTGCACGTGCTCGAGCAGCTGGCCGAGGAGGTCGAGGCGCTCTCGGCCGGCCTCGGACGTCCGCTGTCGCTCGTGGCCGAGTCCGACCGCAACGACCCGCGCACGGTCACCTCGCGCGAGCGCGGCGGCCTGGGCATGGACGCCCAGTGGGCCGACGACGTCCACCACGCGCTGCACGTGCGGCTGACCGGCGAGACGTCCGGCTACTACGGCGACTTCGCCGCCCACGGCGCGCTGGCCACCACGCTGCGCCAGGCGTTCTTCCACGCCGGCACCTACTCGACCTTCCGTGGCCGCACCCACGGCCGCCCGGTCGACGTGACGACCGTGCCCGGCGCGCGGTTCGTGGTCTACACCCAGACCCACGACCAGGTCGGGAACCGCGCCACCGGCGACCGGCTCGCGGCCACGCTGTCGCCCGGGCTGCTCGGCTGCGCGGCCGCGGTCGTCCTGCTCGGGCCGTACACGCCGATGCTGTTCATGGGCGAGGAGTGGGCGGCCAGCACGCCGTGGCAGTTCTTCGCCTCCTTCCCCGACCCCGAGCTGGGCGAGGCCGTGCGCACGGGCCGGCGGCGCGAGTTCGGCCGGCACGGGTGGGACGAGCACGACGTGCCCGACCCCATGGACGTCGCCACGTTCGAGCGCTCGACCCTGCGCTGGGACGAGCGCGAGCAGGGCGTCCACGCCGACGTGCTCGGCGTCTACCGCGCGCTCCTCGCCCTGCGGCGCGCCCACCCGGAGCTGGCCGACCCGTCGCTGACCCGGTTCGCGGTCGAGACGGCCGACGACGACTCCTGGCTCGTCCTGCAGCGCGGCGACCTGCGGGTCGCGGTGTGCTTCGGGCCCGGTGCGGTCGTCCCGCTCGACGCCGTCGTCGACGGGGTGCTGCTGGCCCCCGACGGCGCGGAGCCCGGCGACGGCGGCGTCCGTCTCGGGGCGGAGTCGTTCGCGGTCGTGCGCGTGCGCCGCTGACCGCTCAGCCGCGGACGAGCTCGAGCTCGATCTCGGTGGGGTAGGGCGGGAACTCCGCGCGCTGCGTGCGTCCGGTCGGGCGCCATCCGCGGTGCTCGTAGACCTGACGCGCCCGGTGGTTCTCGGCCAGGACCCACAGGGCCGGACGTTGTGCGGTCGCCGTCGCCTCGGCCAGCAGGCGCGTGCCCAGGCCGGACCGCCAGTGCTCGGGCCGCACGCCCAGGTGCAGCACCCGCTCGCCGCGCCAGGCGACGAACGCGGCGAGGCGACGTCCGCCGGCCGGGTCGTCGACCACGCGGACGTCGACGGCCGGCTCGGCCAGCTCGTGCCGCCAGCGCGCCAGCACCTCCGCCGACGGGTACGGGTACTCGTCGGGCGGGAAGACGTGCGGCAGGGCGGCGGTCATCGCGGACCGCTCGACGTCCATGAGCTGCTCGGCGTCGCCGGCCCGGGCCGGGCGGGACGCCGGCTCGGGCCGGGCGCGCCACCAGTGGTCGGCGGCGGTCTCGACCCGGCGCACGGTGACGTCGCCGCTGGCGGCCAGGCACCCGGTGGCCGACAGCGCCGCGACCGTCTCGCGGTAGCCCTGGCTCGCCTCGAACGCGGCGAGGGCGGCCTCGTCGCGCCAGAACGTGACGACCTCCCGGTCGAGCCCGTCCGCCACGGCGAAGGCGAACCCCTCGCAGCCCGCCGCGTCCTGGAACATGCGGCGCGAGCGGGTGCGGGCGAAGTCGTCGTAGACGTCCTCGGTGCCGGGCGCCAGGGTGGCGCGCCACGTCCGCAGGATCACTGCTCCGCCCTCGCCTGACGGGCCCGGTAGGCGGCGACGGCGTTGCGGTTGCTGCACGCGGTGCTGCAGAAGCGCCGGGAGCGGTTGCGCGACAGGTCGAGCACGAGTCCCTCGCAGGTGTCGTCGGCGCACACGCCCAGGCGGGACGTCTCGTCGGCGCGGATGACGTCGATCATCGCCATCGCGGTCTCGACCAGGATGCGCGTGGCCAGGGGACGCTCGTCGTCGACCGCGTGCAGGTGCCAGTCGGTGCTGCCGTGCCGCACGAGCTGGGGGAGCGCCGCGTTGTCGCGGAGCATCGCGTTGACGTGCTCGACGGCCTCGTCGCGCGGGCTGGTGAGCAGGACGCGCAGGGCCGGGCGGATGGCCCGCACCGCGGCGAGCTCGGCCTCGTCCCGGGTCAGGGCGCCGGTGTACTCGTACCCCTCGTAGAACGCCACCAGGTCGTCGACCGTCGTCAGCGTGTCCGGCTCCAGCGCGGAGTTGGCCAGCTCGACGGCCGCCCGCAGGGCCTCGCTCGTGTCATCGGCGAAATGCATGTTGACACCTTACAAGGCGCGGTCCTAGTGTCATGTGTCATGACCGCCTTGACCGATGACACCACGTCGACGCCGACGTCCCGCGTCGCCTCCGGCGTGGGCCTGGCCCTGCTGTCGGCGGTCAGCTTCGGGCTGTCCGGCCCGCTCGCCAAGAGCCTCATCGAGACCGGCTGGTCGGCGGGCTCGGCGGTGCTCGTGCGCGTGCTGGTCGCGGCCGGCGTGCTGCTGGTCCCGGCGCTGCTCGCGCTGCGTGGACGCTGGACGGTGCTGCGCCGCCACGGTGCGACGATCGCCGCCTACGGCTTGGTCGCCGTGGCGGGCTGCCAGCTGGCGTACTTCCAGGCGGTCGCCCGCATGGAGGTCGGCCCGGCCCTGCTCATCGAGTTCATGTCGCCGGTCGCGGTGATCGGCTGGCTGTGGCTGCGCCACGGTCAGCGTCCCGGCCGGCTCACCGTCACCGGCGCCCTGGCGGCCATCGCCGGCCTGGTGCTCGTCATCGACCTGCTGTCGGGCGCGGCCGTGGACGTCGTCGGCGTGCTGTGGGCGCTCGGTGCCATGACCGGCGCCGCCGTCTACTGGATCGTCTCGGCCGGCGACGACGGCGACCTGCCCGGCGTCGTCCTGGCCGCGGGTGGGCTGCTGGTCGGCGGGCTGGCCCTGCTGGTGGCCGGCCTCGTGGGCGTCCTGCACCTGGACGTGTCCGCGTCCGACGTCGTCCTGGCCGACACGTCGCTGCCGTGGTGGTTCGCGGTCGGCGCGCTCGGCGTCGTCACCGCGGCGCTCTCCTACGTGCTGGGCATCGCGGCGGTCCGCCGGCTCGGCTCCCGGCTGGCGTCGTTCGTCGGGCTGAGCGAGGCGCTCGCCGGCGTGGTGCTGGCCTGGCTGCTGCTGGGCGAGCAGCCCCGCGCGGTGCAGGTCGCCGGTGGCGCGCTCGTCCTGGCCGGCGTCGTGCTCGTCCGCCTCGGCGAGCCGCGGCCGGTCGCCCCGCCCGTGGCGACGCCGGTCGACTGACCCCGCCGGATCCCCGGCCCCGGGGGTGCAGGCGACCGGCGGTTCCGCCACGCTGTGCCCATGACTGGCTCCAGGTACCCCGGCTTCACCGTCGATCCCGAGACCGACCCCCGCCCCGGCGACCCGGTCATGGGCGGCGAGCGCGAGACGCTCGAGGAGTACCTGCGGTACTACCGGCTCACCCTCGCGGTGAAGTGCGACGGCCTGGATTCCGAGCAGCTCGCCCGCCGCTCCGTGCCCCCGTCGACGATGTCGCTGCTCGGACTCGTCCGGCACATGGCGTGGGTCGAGCAGCACTGGTTCCACGTCGTCATGAACGGCGAGGACGTCGCGCGGCACTTCGAGCGCGAGGGCGCGAGCGACCCCGAGTTCGACGGCGCGGTGGCCGACGACGGCGTGGTCGACGAGGCCTTCCGGCTCTGGCACGAGGAGATCGAGCACGCCGAGCGCTTCGTCGAGCGGGCCGAGAGCCTCGACGTCGTGGGCCACCACCCGCGCACGGGCGCCGCGATCAACCTGCGCGAGGTGCTCGTGCACATGATCGAGGAGTACGCCCGGCACTGCGGCCACGCCGACCTGCTGCGCGAGTGCATCGACGGGGCGACCGGCGAGTGAACGGCGAGACGCCGGTCACAGCGCCCCCGTCCCTAGACTCGGCCGGGTGGAGAGGAGCACCACCGTGCTGAAGGACCGTCCCTGGCTGTCGAGCTACCCCGTGGGCGTGCCCGCGAACGTCGAGGTGCCCGACGAGCCGGTGACCGCCGGCCTGCGCCGTGCTGCCGAGCAGTGGCCCGACCGGGTCGCCGTCGACTTCCTGGGCGCGAGCACCACGTTCGCCGACCTGGACGAGCGCATCCGCAAGGCGTCCGGCGCCCTGCGCGCCCTCGGCGTCCAGCGCGGCGACCGCGTCGCCCTGGTGATGCCGAACTGCACCTCGCACGTCGTCGCCTTCCACGCCGTGCTGCGGCTCGGCGCCGTGGCGGTCGAGCACAACCCGACCTACACCGCCGACGAGCTGCGGCACCAGCTCGCCGACAGCGGCGCGACCACCGCGCTCGTCTGGCAGCACGTCGTGGGCACGGTCGTGGACGCCCAGGACGGCACCGACCTGCGTCGGGTCGTCTCCGTCGACGTCTCGCGCGACCTGCCGCGCGCGTCCCGCGTCGCGCTGAAGCTGCCCGTGGCCAAGGCTCGTCAGACCCGCGAGGCGCTCACCGGCCCCGTGCCCGACGGCGTCCCGGACTGGCACCGGCTCGTCGCCAAGGCCTCGCCCCTGGACGTCCAGCCGCCCGCGTCCGGCGACGTCGCGCTGCTGCAGTACACCGGTGGCACGACCGGCACGCCCAAGGCGGCCGTGCTGACCCACCGCAACCTCGTGGCCAACGTCGTCCAGGGCTTCACCTGGGCCGGCTTCCGCCAGGGCGAGGAGACGGTCTACGGCATCCTGCCGTTCTTCCACGCCTTCGGGCTCACGTTCTGCCTGACGCTGCCGGGCTACATCGGCGCGACGCTGGTCGCCTTCCCGCAGTTCGACCCGGCGTCCGTCGTCGCGGCCCAGCGCCGCCGCCCGGCGACCTTCCTGCCCGGCGTCGCCCCGATGTTCGACCGGGTGCTGGACGCGCTCGACGCGGCGAGCAAGAAGCCGGCCGACGGCGTCCGC
Organism: Aeromicrobium sp. IC_218; assembly: GCF_004336805.1. Lineage (GTDB taxonomy): Bacteria > Actinomycetota > Actinomycetes > Propionibacteriales > Nocardioidaceae > Aeromicrobium. Next base: position 46,260 of record NZ_SJXM01000005.1, on the reverse strand, counting down.
TCGATCCGGGTCTCGTTCGCCGGCGCCATGCCGATCAGCAAGGCGACGGCCGACCGCTGGGAGTCCGCCACCGGCGGGCTGCTCATCGAGGGCTACGGCATGACCGAGGCCTCGCCGATCGCGCTGGGCAACCCGTGCTCGGACCGCCGCCGTCCGGGCACGCTCGGCCTGCCGTTCCCGAGCACCGACATCCGCGTCGTGTCGCAGGACGACCCCACCGTGGACGTCTCGGCCGAGGACGACGACACGCTCCGCGGCGAGCTGCTGCTGCGCGGCCCGCAGGTCTTCCAGGGCTACTGGAACCGGCCCGAGGAGACCGAGCACCAGCTGCTCGAGGGCGGCTGGCTGCGCACCGGCGACGTCGTCGTGGTCGAGCCCGACGGCTGGACGACCCTGGTCGACCGGGTCAAGGAGATGATCATCGTCGGCGGGTTCAAGGTCTACCCGTCGCAGGTCGAGGACCACCTGCGGACGATGCCCGGCGTGCAGGACGTCGCCGTGGTCGGCCTGCCGACCGACGACGGCGAGGAGGTCGCCGCGGCCCTGGTCATGGAGACCGGCGCGCCGACCCCCGACCTGGCCGCCGTCCGCGCGTGGGCCGAGCAGCGCCTGCCGCGCTACGCCCTGCCCCGCTCGGTGCACGTGCTCGACGACCTGCCCCGCTCGCAGATCGGCAAGGTGCTGCGCCGCCTGGTCCGCGAGAAGCTCCTCCACCGCGACTGACCCACGTCCCCGCGAGGGTCACCTTCGCGCTGAGTGTGACGTTCCGGGGGTGGATCGGGCCGATCGGCCCCCGGAACGTCACACTCAGCGGGAACCTCGCACCACCTGCGGGGTGAGGGACCGGCTGCGAGGATGGACGCCATGGCGATCCGACCCGCGTCCGACACCCAGGTGCTCCCCGGCCGCCCGTTCCCGCTGGGCGCCCACCCCGAGGCCGGCGGCGTCCGGTTCGCGGTGACGTCCGCCGTCGCCGAGCGCGTCGAGGTGTGCCTCGTCGACGACGACGGCAGCGAGCGCCGGGTCGAGCTGACCGAGCGGACGTTCGGCGTCTGGCACGGCCTGGTCCCCGGCGTCACGCCCGGCCAGCGCTACGGCTACCGCGTCCACGGCCCGTACGACCCCTCGCGCGGCCTGCGCTGCAACCCGAACAAGCTGCTCGTCGACCCCTACGCCCGGCGCATCAGCGGCACGCTCAGCTCGCCGGCCGCCGCCCGCGGCTACGTCGGCGACCCCGGGCGCGGACGTCCGTCGCCGACCGACTCGCTGGGCAGCGTCCCGCTCTCGGTCGTCACCTCGCCGGGTGGCCCCGACACCGGCGTGAAGCCGGAGGTGCCGTTCGAGGAGACCGTCGTCTACGAGCTGCACGTCCGCGGGTTCACCAAGCAGCACCCGGACATCCCCGAGCACCTGCGCGGCACCTACCTCGGCCTGGCCCACCCGGTCGCGATCGAGCACCTCACCCGGCTCGGCGTCACGGCGGTCGAGCTGCTGCCGGTCCACTCGTTCGTCGACGAGCCGTCGCTGACCCGCCGCGGCCGGCACAACTACTGGGGCTACTCGCCGCTGGGCTACTTCGCGCCGCACGCCGCCTACGCCAGCGAGCCGGGCCGCGAGGTCGAGGAGTTCCGCACCATGGTCGCGGCGCTCCACGCCGCCGGCATCGAGGTCATCCTCGACGTCGTCTACAACCACACCTGCGAGGCCGGGCCCGAAGGGCCGACCCTGAGCTTCCGCGGCCTGGACGCGCCGGCGTACTACCTGCACGACCAGCGCGGGTACATGGCCGACATCACCGGCTGCGGCAACACCATCGAGGCCGCGTCGCCCACCGTCGTCCGGCTGGTCACCGACTCGCTGCGCTACTGGGCGACCGAGATGGGGGTCGACGGCTTCCGGTTCGACCTGGCCAGCACGCTCGGACGTCCGCACGGCGGGTTCTTCGACCGTGACTCCACGATGCTCACCGCGATCACCGCCGACCCGGTGCTGTCGCGCTGCAAGCTGATCGCCGAGCCCTGGGACGCCACGGGCGAGGGCTACCGGGTCGGCGACTTCGGCGCCCAGTGGGCCGAGTGGAACGGGCGCTACCGCGACACCGTGCGTGACTTCTGGCGCGGCCAGGACACCGTCCGCGAGCTCGCGTCGCGGCTCTCGGGCAGCTCGGACCTGTACGACCACAACCTGCGCCGGCCGTGGCAGTCGGTCAACTTCGTCACGGCCCACGACGGGTTCACCCTGCGCGACCTGGTCTCGTACGACCGCAAGCACAACGAGGCGAACGGGGAGGACAACCGCGACGGCACCGACGACAACCGCTCCTGGAACCACGGGGTCGAGGGCGAGACCCGCGACCCTGAGGTGCGGGCGCTGCGGGCGCGCCAGGCCCGCAACCTGCTGGCGACGCTGCTGCTGTCGACCGGAACGCCGATGTTCGTGGCCGGCGACGAGCGCTGGCGCACGCAGAAGGGCAACAACAACGCCTATTGCCTGGACGACGAGACGTCCTGGGTCGACTGGAGCCCGTCCGACGACGCCGAGGCGATGCTCGAGTTCACCCGCCGGGTCGTGCGGCTGCGCGCGGAGAGCCCCGCGCTGCGCCAGCCGGAGTTCTTCGACGGACGCCAGACGCCCACCGGCCGCCCCGACCTCATCTGGCTCGGTCCCGACGGCGCCGAGCTGACCGAGGCCGACTGGTTCGCCGAGCGCCGGTTCCTGGGCATGTGGGTCGACGGCTCCAACAGCCAGTCGCGCACCCGCGAGGGCGAGCTGGTCGCCGACCACTCGTGGCTGCTGCTGCTCAACGCCCAGGCCGAGGAGGTCGAGGCGACCCTGCCCGGCGAGGAGTTCGGCACGTCCTTCACCCCGGTGCTCGACACCCGGTCGCTCGACGGCGTCCCGGCCGACGCGACGACGCTCGCACCCGGCGCCCGCCTCACGGTGGCCGCCCGCTCGCTCCTGCTGCTGCGCGTCCCCCGCGAGGCCTGAGCGCGGCGGCCGTCCCCGAGCGTGTCGGGGACGGCCGCCGCTGCCGGCTCAGCGCACCGGGTGGTTGGCCACCAGCAGCCCGTCCGGGTCGACGGACGCGGCGACCTTGCGCAGCCGCGCCCAGTCCCGGCGCCGGTGGGCGTGCGGCAGCAGGGTGCCCTCCTCGGCGAAGTTCGGGAACACCCGTCCCCGGCTCCACGGCTCCAGCGCGGCGACCGCACGGGACGCGTCCGCCGCGGCCTCCGCGCCCATCTCCGGTGTCGCGGCGATGCCGACGAAGAACGCCGCGTACTCGCCCCGCAGGTGGCCCAGCGCGCCGGCGCCGCGCGGCGAGCGCCCGAGCGCGCCGCCCAGGTGGCGCAGCTCGGCGGCCAGCAGGCTGGTGCCCGAGCCGGGACCGGCCGCGGCGACGAACGCGTCCACCGCGGCGGGCGGGAGCGAGTCCACCAGCACGTGTCCGCCGGCGCTGGGGGTCGGACCCTCGGGGTCCATGTGCAGCCGGGTCAGGCTGTCCGCCGGGACGCGTCCGAAGGTGTCCATCTCCGGGGCGAGGTCGCGCAGCGGCTGCAGGAGCAGGCGCGCGCTGTGGTCGTCCTCCTGCAGCACCGCGTCCATGACGACCACCTGCCGACCGGACAGGAACGGCGGCAGCTCGGGCATCGCCGGGAAGCTCAGCAGCCGCAGCGAGCTCGTGACCGTCACCGGGAGCCGGCGGGTCCAGCGGGCCCACGCGTGGGTCACCTCCGACGCCATCTGGCCCGGCCACAGCATGAGCCCGGCGTGGACGTCGGCGACGGCGAGCAGCGCGACCTCGATCGCGGTGACGACGCCGAACCCGCCACCCCCGCCGCGCAGCGCCCAGAACAGGTCCTCGTCGTGGGTCGCGTCGACGCGGCGCAGCACGCCGTCGGAGGTGACGACCTCGATCGCCACCACGTGGTGGCAGGCCAGCCCGTGCGAGCGGCCGAACCACGACAGCCCGCCGCCGAGCGTGTAGCCGGTGACCGCGACGTCCGGCGAGCTGCCGTGCAGCGCCGCCAGGCCGTGCGGGGCGGCCGCCTCGACGACGTCCTGCCAGATGGTGCCGCCCAGCACGCGGGCGACCCGGCGCTCCGCGTCGATGCTGACTCCGGTCAGGCCGTGCAGGCGCAGCAGGACGGCGTCCTCGACGCGGCCGGCGAGCGGTGCGGCGGCGTGCCCGGTGCTCATCGGCGCCACGCGCAGCCCGGCGCGGCGCGCGGCGCGGACGACGTCGACGACGTCCTGCGCCGAGCGGGGGACGGCGACCGCGGCGGGGCGCAGGTCGACCGAGACGTTCCACGGGATCCGTGCGGCGTCGTACCCGGGGTCGCCGGGCAGGTGGACGTCGCCACCGCAGAGTCCTCGCAGGGCGTCGGCGGCACGGTCGGTGGGCGAGAGGGTGCTCATGCATTCACTTCCTGGGGGAGAGGAGCCGGGACGGGGCCCGCGGCGGGGGACGAGCGGCTCCGGGGCCGGTCCGGCCCGCGGTCGTCCCGTCGGTGCCGGGGCGGCGTCGCTCGACGTCAAGGCTCGGCCCGCTCCCCGCGGCCGCACCATCCCTGCCCGGTGGGAAAACGTTCTGCCACCGGGCCTGGGGGTCCTGGTCGTCCCAGGAACCTGGGGGGTTCCCGATGGCCCCGTCGCGGCGCACACTGGGCGCCATGGTCACCGGACTCCTGGGGGAGCGCGTGCGCCGCGACGTCGAGGTGGTCGCGCGCGCCGGCCTGGACGTGGAGACCTTCGCCGAGGAGGCGATCGCGTCGGTCGGGCGGGTCCTGCGGTTCGACGCCGCGTGCCTGGCCACCACGGACCCGGCGACCGGGCTGCTCACCGGCGCCCGCAAGTACGGCGGGCTGGTGGGACGCAACGAGCACGACCAGGAGTTCGGCCTGGTCGAGTACGGCCAGGACGACCCGACGGCGTTCACGGTCCTGGCCGACCGGCACGTCGCGGCGGCCGGAGTGCACCTGCTGACCCGGGGGGACGTCGACGCGTCGCCCCGGATGGACCAGTTCATGCGACCGCACTTCGGCTTCCGCGACGAGCTGCGCCTGGTGTTCACCGACGACCGGGGGATGCTCTGGGGCGGTCTCGCCCTGTTCCGCGAGGACGACCGGGCCTTCGACGCCGACGAGGTCGACTTCGCGGCGGGCCTGGCGCACGTCTTCGCGCTGGGCATGCGGGCCGGCCTGCTCGCGACCCTGGCCGCCGGCCGGAGCGGGGCGATCGGTGGTCCGGCCGTCCTCGTCGTGGACGCCCAGGACCGCGTCGTCCGCACCTCGCTCGGGGCCGAGGGCTGGCTGGCCGAGCTCGCCCAGGGGCCGGCCAGCGGGGGTCCGCTCGCCCCGGTGGCCTCCCTCGTCGGAGCCGCTCGGCGGTTCGCGCGCGGCGAGACGTCCGTCGTGCCGCGCAGCCGGGTTCGGGCGGCCAGCGGCATGTGGCTGGTCATGCACGCGACCCCGCTCAGCGGCCCGGACGGCGTGAGCGGCGAGGTCGTCGTGACGATCGAGGAGGCCCGTCCGCCGGAGATCGTCCCGCTCGTGGTCGCCGCCTTCGGCCTGACGCCGCGGGAGCGCGACGTGACCCAGCTCGTGCTGCAGGGCCTGGACACGCGCGAGATCGCCGCGGCCGTGCACCTGTCGGCGTACACGGTGCAGGACCACCTGAAGTCGGTCTTCGAGAAGGCCGGGGTGCGGAGCCGCCGCGAGCTCGTCGCCCGCATCTACTTCGACCAGTACGTCCCGCGCATGGGCGACGAGATCGGGGCGTCCGGCTGGTTCGGCCCGGCCGGCTGACCCACGCTCGCGCCGGTCGTCCGGCGGGCGCGGCTGGGCACCCCCGGGCAGACTCGCGGCATGGACGTCCGAGCCCGCCTCATCCCCACCCGGGTCCCCGCCCGCCCCGACGCGGTCGTGCTCGTGCTGCACGGCGGCGCCAGCAAGCCGGGCTCGCCGATGGTCAGCCCGACGCAGCTCTCGGTGATCCGGATGATCCCGGTCGCCAAGCGCGTGGCCGCCGCCGGCCGCGGACGCCTGGCCGTCTACCGGCTGCTCAACTCCTCGCGCGGCTGGGACGCCTCGCACACCCCGGTCGACGACGTCGCCTGGGCGCTCGGCCAGGTGCGCGAGAAGCACGGCGACCTGCCCGTCGGGCTCGTCGGCCACTCGCTCGGGGGTCGCGCGGCGCTGCTCTCGGCCGGACGTCCCGAGGTCGCGTCCGTCGTCGCGCTCGCCCCGTGGCTCTACCCGGACGACGGGGTGCCGACCGGCGACCGGCCGGTGCTGGTCGTGCACGGCGACCAGGACCGGATCGCGCCGATCGCCCACGCGCGGGCCGTGGTGGCCCGCCTGGCCCGCACCGGGAACGTCGCGCTCGTGGTCGTCCGCGGGGGCAAGCACGCCATGCTGCGGCGGGCCGGCGAGTTCGACGGCACGGCCGCGCGCTTCCTCGCGGCGACCCTGCTGGGCCGTCCGGCCAGGGGCACGGCGGGCCGTGTGCTCGCCGGCGAGGACGCCCTGCAGGTCTGAGCCCGGTTGCGGCCCGCCGTCGCGCTGGCAGGCTTGGCGGTACCGCGACGAGAGGGGACCCTGTGCAGGGACGACTGGGGATCGACGACGTCCGCCCGCAGGTCGCCGGCGGACGTTTTCCGGCCAAGGCCGTGGTCGGCGAGCACGTGCCGGTGACCGCGACCGTCTGGCGCGAGGGCCACGACGCCGTCGCCGCCACCGTGGTCTGGAAGGGTCCGGGCGACCGCACCGCTCGCTCGGTGCGCATGGAGCCGCACGGAGCGCCCGGGCTCGACCGGTTCGCTGCCGCGGTGGTCCCGGACGCCGTGGGCACCTGGACGTTCCGGGTCGACGCCTGGGGCGACCCCTGGGCCACCTGGCTGCACGCCATCGAGAAGAAGGTCGCCGCCGGCCAGGACGCCGACGAGCTGGCCAACGACCTGGAGGTCGGCGCGCGGGTGCTCGACGCCAGCCCCGACCGCCGCTCGCGCACCCTGCTGCAGCAGGCCGCCGCCGCGCTCCGGGACACGACGCTCGCGCTGGACGAGCGGCTCGCCCCCGCCCTGTCGGAGCCGGTGCTCGCCGTCATGCACGAGAACCCGGTCCGCGAGCTGCTCACCAAGGGCACGCCGCAGAAGCTGTGGGTCGACCGCGAGCGGGCAGCGTTCGGCTCCTGGTACGAGTTCTTCCCGCGCAGCACCGGCGGCGTCGACGCCGCCGGCAAGCCCGTGCACGGCACCTTCGCCACGTCCCTGCCGATGCTCGACCGCGCCGTCCGCATGGGCTTCGACGTCGTCTACCTGCCGCCGATCCACCCGATCGGGCGCGTCAACCGCAAGGGCCGCAACAACACGCTCGACCCGGGCCCGGACGACGTGGGCTCGCCGTGGGCCATCGGCGCCGAGGAGGGCGGCCACGACGCCGTACACCCCGACCTCGGCACGATCGACGACTTCGACGCGTTCGTCGCCCGCGCCCACGAGCTCGGCCTGGAGGTCGCGCTCGACCTCGCCCTGCAGGCGGCGCCCGACCACCCGTGGGCGCGCGAGCACCCCGAGTACTTCACCGTGCTGCCCGACGGCACGATCGCCTACGCCGAGAACCCGCCGAAGAAGTACCAGGACATCTACCCGGTCAACTTCGACAACGCGCCCGAGGCGATCTACGCCGAGGTGCTGCGGGTCGCGCGGTTCTGGGTCGACCACGGGGTGCGCATCTTCCGGGTCGACAACCCGCACACGAAGCCGCCGAGCTTCTGGGCCTGGCTGATCGAGGAGGTCAAGACGGAGCACCCGGACGTGCTCTTCCTGGCCGAGGCGTTCACCCGTCCGGCCGTCCTGTTCGGACTGGCCCGGCTGGGCTTCACCCAGAGCTACACCTACTTCACGTGGCGCACGGGCAAGGAGGAGCTCGTCGAGTTCGGCGAGATGGTCCGCGACCGCTGGGACGAGAGCCGGCCCAACCTGTTCGTGAACACCCCCGACATCCTGCACGAGTCGCTGCAGGTCGGCGGCCGGGGCATGTTCGCCCTCCGGGCCGCCCTCGCCGCCACCCTGTCGCCGACCTGGGGCGTCTACTCCGGCTACGAGCTGTACGAGCACGAGCCGGTGCGTCCGGGCAGCGAGGAGTACCTGAACTCCGAGAAGTACGAGCTGCGCCCGCGCGACTTCGACGCGGCGCTCGAGCAGGGCCGCTCGCTGGAGCCGTGGCTCACCCGGCTCAACGAGGTGCGTCGCGCCCACCCGGCGCTGCAGCAGATGCGCACGCTGCGCTTCCACGAGGTCGACAACGAGGCGCTGCTGGCGTACTCCAAGACCGACCCGGCCACCGGCGACGCCGTCGTCGTGGTCGTGACGCTCGACCCGCACCAGCCGCAGGAGGGCACGCTCCACCTGGACCTGGAGGCGCTCGGCGTCGAGCCCGGCGGCTCGCTCGTGGTGCAGGACGAGGTCAGCGGCGCGTCGTTCACCTGGGGCGAGCACAACTACGTCCGGCTCGACCCGGCCGTCGCCGTGGCCCACGTCGCGGCCGTCGTGCCGCAGGCCTGACCGCGTCGGGTCGCAGCCTCGTCGGACCTGCGCAAGGGTAGGAGCCATGCCCGATGGTTCCGAGCTCCAGCGACACGACCCCCTCGACGGCCTCGAGGACGTCCCTCACACCGGTGAGTCCGTGACGTCCGAGGGGCTGCTCGTCGAGCCCCAGGCCGACGACTTCGCCCATGCGCACGCGGCGCCCAAGGACGCGTCCTGGTACAAGCACGCGGTCTTCTACGAGGTGCTGGTGCGCGCCTTCGCCGACTCCAACGGCGACGGCACCGGCGACCTGCGCGGCCTGGCCGGCAAGCTCGACTACCTGCAGTGGCTCGGCGTCGACTGCCTGTGGCTGCCGCCCTTCTACGCCTCGCCGCTGCGCGACGGCGGCTACGACATCAGCGACTTCCGCGCGGTGCTGCCCGAGTTCGGCACGGTCGACGACTTCGTCCACCTGCTGGAGGAGGCGCACAAGCGCAACATCCGGGTCATCACCGACCTGGTGCTCAACCACACGTCCGACCAGCACCCCTGGTTCCAGGCGTCGCGCTCGGACCCCGAGGGCCCGTACGGCGACTTCTACGTCTGGAGCGACGACGACTCGGCCTACAGCGACGCGCGCATCATCTTCGTCGACACCGAGTCGTCCAACTGGACGTACGACCCGGTACGTGGCCAGTTCTTCTGGCACCGCTTCTTCTCCCACCAGCCCGACCTCAACTACGAGAACCCGGCGGTCCAGGAGGCGATGATCGACGTCCTGCGCTTCTGGCTCGACCTGGGCATCGACGGCTTCCGGCTCGACGCCGTGCCCTACCTGTTCGAGGAGGAGGGCACGAGCAGCGAGAACCTGCCGCGCACCCACGAGTACCTCAAGAAGTGCCGCAAGGTCGTCGACGACGAGTACCCCGGACGCGTGCTGCTGGCCGAGGCCAACCAGTGGCCCAGCGACGTCGTGGAGTACTTCGGCGACCCGTCGGTGGGCGGCGACGAGTGCCACATGGCGTTCCACTTCCCGCTCATGCCGCGCATCTTCATGGCCGTGCGCCGCGAGTCGCGCTTCCCGATCTCGGAGATCCTGCAGCAGACGCCGGACATCCCGGACAAGGCCCAGTGGGGCATCTTCCTGCGCAACCACGACGAGCTGACCCTGGAGATGGTCACCGACGAGGAGCGCGACTACATGTACTCCGAGTACGCCAAGGACCCCCGGATGAAGGCCAACATCGGCATCCGCCGGCGCCTGGCCCCGCTGCTCGACAACGACCGCAACCAGCTCGAGCTGTTCACCGCGATGCTGCTGAGCCTGCCCGGCTCGCCGGTGCTCTACTACGGCGACGAGATCGGCATGGGCGACAACATCTGGCTGGGCGACCGCGACGCCGTCCGCACGCCGATGCAGTGGAGCCCGGACCGCAACGCCGGCTTCTCCTCGTGCACGCCCGGACGCATCTACCTGCCGGTGATCATGGACCCGACGTACGGCTACGAGGCCATCAACGTCGAGTCCCAGCAGGACAGCCCGGCGTCGCTGCTGAACTGGACCCGCCGGATGATCCAGGTGCGCAAGGAGCACATCGCGTTCGCCGAGGGCGACTTCGTCGACCTGGGCGGCTCGAACCCCAGCGTCCTGGCCTACCAGCGCACCTACGAGCGGCCCGACGGCGGGCGCGACACGGTGCTGTGCGTCAACAACCTGTCGCGGTTCCCGCAGCCGGTCGAGCTCGACCTGTCGGCCTTCCAGGGCCTGGTGCCCAGTGAGCTGACCGGCGGCGTCCGGTTCCCCGAGATCGGCGAGCTGCCGTACCTCCTGACCCTGCCCGGGCACGGCTTCTACTGGTTCGAGCTGTGCCACTCCGACGACAACGACCCGAGGTGAGCGCGATGAGCTCGACCCCCTGGATGGACGTGGTCCTGCAGGCCCTGCCCGACTGGCTGGCGACCCGGCGCTGGTTCGCCGGCAAGGATCGCCCGATCGACGCCGTGCAGGCGCTCGAGACGACCGTCCTGGTCGACGGCGACCCGGCGCTCGTGCACCTGGTGGTGGAGGTGCGCCAGGGCGATCGGCGCGACGTCTACCAGCTGCTGGTCGGCGCCCGCCGTGCCCAGGCGCCGGACGTCCCGGCCGCCGCGGTCATCGAGGTCGACGACGGCGTCACCATGTACGAGGCCTCCGGCGACGCCGACCTGACCAGCGAGCTGCTCGGCCTGCTGGCCCGCGAGGCGACCATCGGCGACGTCAGCTTCCGGCTGGAGCCGGACGTCGTCCTGGACGCCGGCCTGCGCGGCCGCCCGATCACCAGCGAGCAGTCCAACACCTCCCTGGTGTTCGGCAGCCAGTACATCCTCAAGCTGTTCCGCCGGCTCTCGCCGGGCCTGAACAAGGACCTCGTCCTGCACCGTGCCCTGCGTGACGCCGGCTGCCAGCACATCGCGCAGCCGCTCGGCTCGATCGCCGGCCGCTTCGACGGCCAGGAGACGACGCTGGGCATGGTCCAGCAGTTCTTCCCCGACGCCGCCGACGGGTGGGCGATGGCCACCACCAGCGTCCGCGACCTCATGGCCGACCCGGGCACCGCGCCCGAGGAGCACGGTGGCGACTTCTCCGGGGAGGCCCGTCGCCTCGGCCAGGCCGTGGCGCACGTCCACGCCGACCTGGCCCGCGCGCTCGGCACGGCCGACGTGGGGCCCGACGAGCTCGCCGGCAAGGTGCGCACCATGACCGCCCGGCTCGACGCGGTGGCCGCGGACGTCCCGCAGCTCGCGCCGCACGTGCCCGGCATCCGTGCCGCGCTCGAGCGGGTACGGGAGCTGCCCACCCCGCTGCGCAGCCAGTACGTCCACGGCGACCTGCACCTGGGCCAGGTGCTGCGCACCGTCGGCGGCTGGACGGTCATCGACTTCGAGGGCGAGCCGGCCGCTCCGCTGGAGGAGCGGGCCGCACTGCGCTCGCCGCTGCGCGACGTCGCCGGCATGCTCCGCTCGTTCGACTACGCGGCGCACCAGCTGCTCGTCGGCCAGCCCGACGACGTCCAGGCGCTCACCTACGGCGCGCTGAACTGGGCGCAGGTGAACCGCGACGCGTTCTGCGAGGGCTACGCCTCGGTCTCGGACCTGGGCGACCCGCGCGAGCACGCCGTCCTGCTCACCGCGCTCGAGCTGGACAAGGCCGTCTACGAGGTCGGCTACGAGCACGCCAACCGCCCGGACTGGCTCGAGGTCCCGCTGTCGTCCATCGCCCGCATCGTGGAAGGGGTCGCATGAAGCACGCCAAGGAGACCGGGCTCGGGGAGCTCGACCTGCACCTGATCGGCGAGGGCCGCCACGAGCGGCTCTGGCAGGCGCTCGGCGCCCACCCCGCCACCGTCGACGGGGTCGCGGGCACGTCCTTCGCGGTCTGGGCCCCCAACGCCCGCACCGTGCGCGTGGTCGGCGACTTCAACGACTGGGACTCCGACGCGCACCCGCTCGCGCACGCCGACGGCGGCATCTGGGAGGGCTTCGTGCCCGGCGCCGAGCCCGGCCAGCGCTACAAGCTGCGCCTCGAGGGCCCCGACGGTGAGTGGTTCGAGAAGGCCGACCCGATGGCCTTCGCCACCGAGGTGCCGCCGGACAACGCCTCGGTCATCGCCACCAGCACCCACGCGTGGGGCGACGACGAGTGGCTCGAGCGCCGCGCCGCGACCACGTGGTCCGACGCCCCGATGAGCATCTACGAGGTGCACCTGGGCTCGTGGCGCCAGGGCCTGTCGTACCGCGAGGCGGCCGAGCAGCTCGCCGAGTACGTGCTCGAGCACGGCTTCACCCACGTCGAGCTGCTGCCCGTCGCCGAGCACCCGTTCGGCGGCTCGTGGGGCTACCAGGTCACGTCCTACTACGCCCCGACGTCGCGCTTCGGCAGCCCGGACGACTTCCGCTGGTTCGTCGACCACCTGCACCAGCGCGGCATCGGCGTGATCGTCGACTGGGTGCCCGCGCACTTCCCACGCGACGCCTGGGCCCTGGCCCGCTTCGACGGCACCCCGCTGTACGAGCACCCGGACCCGCGCCGCGGCGAGCAGCCCGACTGGGGCACGTACGTCTTCGACTTCGGACGCCCGCAGGTGCGCAACTTCCTCGTCGCCAACGCGCTGTTCTGGCTCGAGGAGTTCCACGTCGACGGGCTGCGGGTCGACGCCGTCGCCTCGATGCTCTACCTGGACTACTCGCGCCAGGACGGCCAGTGGGAGCCCAACGTGCACGGCGGCCGCGAGAACCTCGAGGCCGTCCAGTTCCTGCAGGAGCTGAACGGCACGGTGGCCAAGCACCACCCCGACACCCTGGTCATCGCCGAGGAGTCGACCTCGTGGCCGGGCGTCACCGCGCCGACCGGCACCGGCGGCCTGGGCTTCTCGATGAAGTGGAACATGGGCTGGATGCACGACACGCTCCAGTACCTGGGCCGTGAGCCGGTGCACCGCGCCTGGCACCAGGACGAGATCACCTTCTCGCTGGTGTACGCCTGGAGCGAGCAGTTCGTGCTGCCGCTCTCGCACGACGAGGTCGTGCACGGCAAGGGCTCGCTGTGGGGCCGCTCGCCGGGCGACGCCTGGAACAAGGCCGCCGGCGTCCGCGCCCTGCTCGCCTACATGTGGGCGCACCCGGGCAAGCAGCTGCTGTTCATGGGCGGCGAGTTCGGCCAGTCGGGGGAGTGGTCCGAGGGCCGCTCGCTGGACTGGCACGAGCTGGAGGACCCGCTGCACGCGGGCATCTCCCGCCTCGTCGGCGACCTCAACCGCACGTACGTCGCCTCGCCGGCGCTGTGGTCGCAGGACGCCCGGCCCGAGGGCTTCGTCTGGATCGACGCCTCCGACGCCGCCGGCAGCGTCCTGAGCTTCCTGCGCGTGGGGTCGGACGGCACGCAGCTGGCCTGCGTCTGCAACTTCTCCGGTGCTCCGCACCCGGACTACCGCGTGGGCCTGCCGGCCACCGGCACGTGGCGCGAGGTCGTCAACACCGACGCCGAGGTCTACGGCGGATCCGGCGTGGGCAACCTCGGCCGGGTCGAGGCGACGGACGAGCCGATGCACGGCCAGCCGGCGTCCGCGGTGCTGCAGATCCCGCCCGCGGGCGTGCTGTGGCTCGTGCACGAGGAGGCGTCGGAGACGGTCGGGACGACCCTGGCCGAGGACGCGCTGGAGCCGGACGGGGAGCCCGTCGACGGCGTGTCCGGAAAGGCCTAGTCCGTTGTGACTAGACGGGACTAGTCCGGGTCCTCTAGTCTTCAGTCATCACTGGTGTGCACCACGGTGAAGAGGAGCCGGCTGGCGATCGGGGGACGTCAGCCGGCTCTCCTCACCGCTCACGCTGGGGTGGACCGAGAAGGGGCGACCGCTACGCGCTGGTCGCCCCTTCTTGTGTGTCCGCGGCCGTGCGGCCGCCGCCGTCAGTCCTGCTCGGCGACCGGCTTGCCCGGCTCGTCCAGCGGCGGTCCGGCGTCCTCGGGCACGACGCCCGCCTCCCTGTCGACCCGCTCAAGCAGGTAGCGCAGGGTCTCGGCCACGGCGGCGGCCGCCGGCACCGCCAGGAACGCGCCGGTGATGCCGAACATCGAGCTGCCGGCGGTGACCGAGAGCAGGATGATGGCGGCGTGCAGGTTCATGCTCTTGCCCTGCAGCCACGGTGAGAGCACGTTGCCCTCCAGCTGCTGCACGGCGACGACGATGGCCAGCGCGATCAGCGCCTCCTGCCAGCCGTTGGTCACCAGCGTGACCAGGACGGCCAGGGCACCGCTCACGAAGGCGCCCACGATCGGGATGTAGCCGCCGAAGAACGTGATGACCGCCAGCGGCACGGCCAGCGGGACGTCCAGGATGATCAGGCCGAGGCCGATGATGACCGCGTCGATCGCCGCGACGATCGTCTGGGCGCGGATGAACCCGCCGAGGGTGTTCCAGATGCGGGTGAGCAGCTCGGTGAGGTGGCCGCCGACGTTCGCGCCGCCGATCGAGCGGATCCACGGCAGGAACTTGTGGCCGTCCTTCATGAAGAAGAAGGTCAGCACCAGGATCAGCACGATGTTGACGATCACGCTCGTCGCGACGCCGATCGTGGAGAAGACGCCGGACCCGATCTGGGTGGCGCTGTCCTGGATCTTGTCCTGGACCGCGGAGATCGCGTTGGTGATCTGGCCGTCGGTGACCTCGAACGGGCCCGTGACCAGCCACTCGCGCACCTGCTGCAGGCCGTCCGACGCGCCCTCGGCGACGTCGTCGGCCTGGCCGGCGACCTGCGGGGCGATGACGGCCACGAGCGCGCTGATGAGGGCGAAGAAGCTCAGCATCACCGCGACGGCGGCCAGCGCGTCCGGCCAGCCGTGCCGGCGCAGGAAGCCGACCGGCGGCTGCAGGACGGTGGCGACGACCAGCGCCATGGCGACGGGGTACAGCACCATCCAGGTGTGGCCGATGACCCAGCCCAGGACCACCGCGGCCGCCGCGTACACGACGATGCGGATGCCCCACTTCTGCAGGACGGAGAACCCGTGGTCGACGACCCTGTCACGGGCACTCGATGAACTCATGCCGTCACCCTACGGGGCCAGCCGCCAGTCCACCGGTCGTGCCCCGAGCGCCTCGAGCGCGGCGTTGACGCGGCTGAACGGGCGCGAGCCGAAGAACCCCCGCGAGGCCGACAGCGGGCTCGGGTGCGCGCTGGCCACGACGGGCGTGGCGTCGCCCAGCAGCGGCGTCAGCGACTGGGCGTCGCGGCCCCACAGCACGGCCACGAGCGGGGCGTCGCGGGCGACGAGGGCACGGATGGCCTGCTCGGTGACCGCTTCCCAGCCCTTGCCGCGGTGGCTGGCGGCCGAGCCCGGCTGCACCGTGAGCACGCGGTTGAGCAGCAGGACGCCCTGCCGGGCCCACGGCGTGAGGTCGCCGGACGGTGACGGCGGGACGCCGAGGTCGGCCTCGAGCTCGGTGAAGACGTTGACCAGGCTGCGGGGGAGCGGCCGGACGTCCGGCTGCACCGAGAACGACAGGCCCATGGCGTGGCCGGGCGTGGGGTAGGGGTCCTGGCCGACGACGAGCACCCGGACGTCCGCCATCGGCTCCTGGAAGGCGCGCAGCACGGCGTCGCCGGGCGGCAGGTAGCCGCGGCCGGCCGCGGTCTCGGCGCGCAGGAAGTCGCCGAGGTCGTGGACCCGGTCCTCCACCGGCGCCAGGGCCTCGGCCCAGTCGGGCGCGACGAGCTCGGACAGCGGGCGCCTCACGCGGGCACCTTGCCCGCGAGGGCGCGGCGGGCGAGCAGGCCCGCGGCCAGGCAGCCGACGAGCGGCACCAGCAGAGCGGTCGGCAGCGACACCCACGTGCGCAGGAAGCCGATGATCGACGGTCCGGCCAGCAGCCCGGTGTAGCCGAAGCTGGTGATGCGGGCCAGGTAGGTGCCGGCGGCGGTGGGGTCGACGTTGCCCGCGGCGCTGAAGAACTGCGGGACGCAGCCGGCCAGGCCGACGCCGAACAGCGCCCAGGCGGCGATCGCGACCGGCGCGCTCGGGGCCAGCACGACGCCCAGCATCGCGACCGCCCCGACCAGTGCGGCGACGCTCACGTAGGTGGCCGAGCCGACCCGCGCCACGATCCGGTCGGCGACCAGGCGCACGATCGTCATGGTGGCCGAGAAGGCGCCGAAGGCCCAGGCCGCGACGGTCTCGGTCGAGCCGAGGCTGTCGCGCAGGTGGACGGTGCTCCAGTCGTAGGCGACGCCTTCGCTGAGCATGAGCGCGAAGGCCAGCAGGCCCAGCAGCACGACGCGCGGCGTCCACGGCACGCGGCGGCGGCCGCCGCCCTCGGTGGGAGCGGGCGCGGCGTCGGCCAGCAGCGGCCGGCGGCAGGCGGCGGCTCCGACGAGGCCGACCACCGCGGCGGTGACCAGCGTGGGCAGCATGCCGACGTCCTGGCTGATGAGCAGGCCGCCCAGGATCGCCGCCGCGAGGTTGCCCATCGAGAACAGGGCGTGGAAGGCCGACATGATCGGACGTCCGTAGGCCCGCTCGACCACGACGGCCTGGGCGTTCTGCGCCACGTCGACGACGCCGTTGGCCAGGCCCAGCAGCGTCAGCACGCAGGCCAGGACGACGGGGGACTCGGCGAGCGCGACGAACGGCAGGACGAGCGCGAGCACGGTCATGGCGACCGCGACGGTGGGCGCGGAGCCGATGCGGTCGATGAGCCGTCCACCGGCCTGCATGCCGACGAGCGCGGCGATGCCGACGAGCAGCAGCATCCCGCCGAGGGTGGAGTCGTCGATGCCCGTGCGGTCCTTGACCAGGGGGATGTGCACGATCCACATGCCCAGCAGGAAGCCGTTGAGGCCGAACAGTCCGAAGGTGGCCCGGCGGGCGTGGGTCGGCGGCACCCGTCGAGCCTATCGACGCGACCCGGCGACGTCCTGCCCGGCGTGAGCCCCTAGGCTCGACGCGCTGTGTCAGCCGTCGCCGCCTACCGCGAGCTCCTGCGGATCGTCGGGCCCGCCTACGTCCTCGTAGCCTTCCTCGGGCGGGTTCCGCTCGCCATGAGCCAGATGGGCACCCTCGTCCTGGTCAGCGACGCGACCGACCGCTACGCGTACGGCGGCGCGGCCGCCGGCGTCCTGGCCGTCGCCAATGCCGTCGGCGCGCCGTTCTGGGGCACCCTGGCCGACCGTCACGGCCAGCGCGGCACGGTGCTCGTCCAGTCGCTCGCCGGCGCCGCCGCCCTCGTCGCGCTGGTCGCCGTGGCGGACGCGACCCCCTGGGTCCCGGTCGCCGTCTCCGGCCTGGCCGGCCTGTTCATCCCGCAGGTGGGCCCGCTCGCGCGGGTGCGCTGGCGTCCCATCGCCGAGGGCGCGGCCGCCGGACGCGGGAACGACCCGGCCTACCGGCGCACGGTCGTGGACGCCGCCTTCTCCTACGAGGGCGCGGCCGACGAGGCCTCGTTCGTGCTCGGGCCGGCGCTCATCGGCGTCCTGGCGTTCGTCGGGGAGCCGTCGGTCGCCCTGCTCGTGGGTGCCGGGCTGCTGGCCGTCTTCGGGACGCTGTTCGCCGTCCACCCCACCGCGGCGCTCACCAAGGTCGACCGCAGCGCGGTGCCGGCGACCGGACGCCTGCTCGTGCCCGCGTTCGTGCTGCTCGTCCTGGCCCAGGCATGGGTCGGCGTGCTGTTCGGCTCGGTGCAGACCGGCACGACCGCGCTGACCACCGCCGCGGGCGAGCCCGGCGTGGCCGGGCTGGTGCACGCGGTCCTCGGCGTCGGCAGCGTCGCGGCCGGGCTGACGATGGCCGCGGTCCCCGAGCGCATCGGCTACGCGACCCGCTCGCTGGTGGCGGCCGTGGCGCTGCTCGTGCTGGCCACCCCGCTGCCCGCCGTCGACACGATCACCCAGCTGGTGGTGGTCGTCCTGTTCCTCGGCCTCGCGGTGGCGCCCTACATGATCAGCAACTTCGCGCTGGCCGGGCAGATCGTGCCGGAGCACCGCATCGGGGCGGCCATGACGCTGCTGGCCGGCGCGACCGGGATCGGCTACGCCCTCGGGTCGTCGGTGGCCGGACGGCTCGCCGACGCGCACGGGCACACCGGGGCGTTCGTCGTCCCCGTGGCCACCGCCGTCCTGGCGGTGCTGACCGCCTTCGCCGGTCAGCGGGCGAGCCGGCGCTCCAGGGCCTGACGCGCGTCCGGCCACTCGGTGTCGAGCATCGAGAACAGGTGGGTGTCGCGCCACGAGCCGTCCCGGCGCTGCTTGTGCTTGCGCAGCACGCCCTCGCGGGTCGCGCCGAGCCGGGCGATGGCGGCCTGCGAGCGGTGGTTGTGCTCGTCGGTGTGCCAGACGACGCGGACGCAGCCGAGCTCGTCGAACGCGTGGCGCAGCAGCAGGAGCTTGGCCTCGGTGTTGATGCCGGTGCGCCAGAACCGCCGGCCGAGCCAGGTGAAGCCGATGGCGACGGTGCGGGCCGACTCGCTCACGTCGTAGTAGGACGTCATGCCCGCCACCTCCCCGCTGGCGCGGTCGACCTGCACCCAGGCGCGGTCCGGGAGGGCCATGGCGCGTGCGACCAGCGCCTCGGCGTCCTCGAGCGTGCGGGGGCGCGGCAGCGTCAGCCAGGCGAAGACCTCGTCGTCGTCGGCCGCGGCGAGCAGGCCGGCGGCGTGGTCGGGGCGCATCGGCACCAGCTCGACGTGGGTGCCGACGAGATGGGGGGTGACGTTCCAGTCGCTCACGCGGGCCAACCTACCCAGGCTGCTCCCCGCCTCCTCCCGAGGCTGCGGGTCGTCGCTGGGAGCGACGTCGTGCTCGCTCGCATCGGCGTGTCGCGTGCACGACGTCACGCCCAGCGCGGAGGGGAGGGCCTCAGCGGCTGAGCCGGTCGAGGAAGGCGACGAGCAGGGCCTCGCGCAGCGCCGGTGGGGCCACGTCCAGCAGGGCGTTGACCTCGGCCATGCGGCTGGGCGGGGCGAGCTCGCCCCCGTCGCCGGCGAGCCCGGCGACGGCCAGCAGCGCGTCGAGCGTGCCGTCGTCCAGGCTCGCCGGGTCGAGCGCCGCGGCGGCCTCGGCCAGGGCCGGATCGACCTGCACCGGGCCGGCGGCTACGGCCGCGGTCACGGACGACCGCAGGGCGTCCAGGAAGTCCGGGACGCCGGCCGCGGTCGCCGCGCTCACCGTGAGGTGGAGCGTGGCCGGCTGCCCGCCGAACCGCATCTGCGGCTGGACGTACCACCCGCGCTCGAGCATCTCGTCGCTGAGCGTGAAGACGTCCAGGGCCTCGTCGGTGGTCAGCGCCACGAGGGTGGAGTCCGGCCGGGACGCCAGCGCCAGGTGCGCGGTCGCCTCGATGCCGGCGACCAGGGCGTCCGTGCCCGCGAGCGCCACCCGGACGAGCTCGAGGTACCCCTCGTCGCCGATCGCCTGCACCGTCGCCCATGCCGCGGCGAGCGGGCCGCCGGACTTCGTCGACTGCATCGTGGCGTTGAGCATCGTGTAGCCGGGCCAGTCGGCGCTCGCGAAGTACTGGCTGCGGCGCAGCGCCGGCGTGCGGTGCAGCAGCAGCGAGACGCCCTTGGGCGCGTAGGCGTACTTGTGCAGGTCGACCGAGATGCTCGTGACGCCCTCGACCGCGAAGTTCCAGGCGGGCACGTCGCGGCCGAGCCGCTGCGCCCAGGGCAGCACCCAGCCGCCGATGCAGGCGTCGACGTGGCAGCGCAGGCCGCGCTCGGCGGCGAGCGCCGCGACCTCGGCGACCGGGTCGACGACGCCATGGGCGTACGACGGGGCGCTCACCGCGACCAGCACCACGCGTCCGGCGTGCTCGTCGAGCGCCGCCCGCGTCGCGTCCACGTCGGCGCGGTGGGTCGCCGGGTCGACCGGCACGGCCACCCGCTCCACGCCGAAGTAGTGGGACGCCTTGGCGAACGCGGCGTGCGCGGTGCTCGGCACGACCATCACCGGACGCTCGACGCCGGGGTGGGCGTCGCGGGCGGACTGGACGGCCAGGAGCACCGACTCGGTGCCGCCGGACGTCGCCGTGCCGACGACCGAGCCGGGTCCGTGCAGCAGCGTCCGGGCGAAGCCGACCAGGTCGCGCTCCATCGCCAGCAGGCTGGGGAAGGCGGTCGGGTCGAGCCCGTTGGTCGAGGCGTACGCCGCCAGCGCCTCCTTGGCCAGCACGTCGACGTCGGCCAGCCCGGAGTCGTAGACGTAGGCGAGCGTGCGTCCGCCGTGCGTAGGCAGGTCGCCGGCCCGCAACGTCTCGAGCCGGGCGCGGATCTCGTCGTGGGGCATCGTCATCGGGTCTCCTCGTCGAGGTGATAGCGGCGCAGCCAGAGCAGGCCGGCGGCGACGAGCACGGCCGGCACGACCGAGAACCCGATCGCGATGGCGTCCAGCGCGCTGTCGGGCTGCACGGCGTCGCCGTCGGTGCTCGAGACGTAGCCGCCGAGCGCCAGCACGAGCGCGAACAGGCCCGGTCCGAGGGCGAGGCCGAGCGTCTCGCCCGCGGTCCACACGCCGGTGTAGACGCCGACGCGGTTCTCGCCGGTGCGCTCGGCGTCGCGGGCCGCGGCGTCCGGCAGCATCGCCATGGGGAACACCTGCGCCCCGGCGTAGCCGACGCCCACGAGCACGGCCGCGGCGTAGGCCCAGCCGGCCTCGCCGGTGCGGGTGGTCAGCAGCGCCAGGGCACCGAGCGCGAGCAGCGCCGAGCTGAGCACGTAGCCTGACTTCTTGCCCCGCGTGCGGGCGTAGCGCTCCCACAGCGGCGTCACGAGGATCGCCGGCCCGACGAACGCCGCGAACAGGAAGGTCGACGCGGCGGTCGACTCCAGCAGGTCGTCGGCCACGTAGGCGACGCCGGCGAGCAGCGCGCCGACGCCGAGCGCCTGCACCACGAAGCAGGTCAGCAGCGCGCGGAAGTCCCGGGCGTGCGCCACGACGCGCAGCTGCTCGCGCAGGGTGCCGGACGACTCCTCGGTGCGGGTCTGCGGGGCGTCCCGCGTGCCCCACCAGGCGCCGACGACGCCGACGGCCAGCAGCAGCCCGACGTACACGCCCATGAGCCGGTAGCCCGCGGTCGTCTCCTCGCCACCGAAGGCGTTGACCACCATGGGTGCCGTGGCGCCGCTGACCAGGATCGCCAGCGCCAGCACCGCGACGCGCCAGCTCATGAGCCGGGTGCGCTCGTCGTAGTCGGACGTCATCTCGGCCGGCATCGCCACGTACGGCACCTGGAAGAACGCGTACGCCGTGGCACAGGCCAGGAACGCCAGGACGACGTAGGCGCCGCCCAGCCAGGCGGGCGACGTCGGCCCGGCGAACAGCAGCGCGAAGCACGCCGCGAGGGCCAGCCCACCGCGCAGCAGGAACGGACGGCGACGCCCGGCCGGGTGGGTCGAGCGGTCGCTGATGCGTCCGGCCAGCGGGTTCAGCACGACGTCCCACGCCTTCGGGACGAGCACGATCGCGCCGGCCGCCACGGCGGCGATGCCGAGGTGGTCGGTGAGGTAGGGGAGCAGCAGCAGGCCCGGGACGGTGCCGAACGTGCCGGTCGCGACGCTGCCCAGCGCGTAGCCGCGGCGCACGCCCGGTGCGAGCGGCTCGGTGGTGGTCATGCGCCGGAGGCTAGCGGCCGGGGGAGTCAGCCCGGCCGCGTCCCGGCGGTCAGGACACGCTGGCCGGGCGGGGGTTCTTGTCGTGCGAGCCGACCTCGCTGAGCTCCTGCAGGAAGGTGCGGGCCCAGCGCTCGATGTCGTGCTCCATGACGTGCTTGCGCATCGCCTTCATGCGCTTGCCGTTCTCGCGCTCGCCGGCCTCCATGGCCTGCAGCAGCGCCGCCTTGGTGCCGTTGATGTCGTACGGGTTGACCAGGTACGCCTGCTTGAGCTCGGCGGCGGCACCGGCGAACTCGCTCAGCACCAGCGCGCCCTGGTCGTCGTAGCGGCAGGCCACGTACTCCTTGGCCACCAGGTTCATGCCGTCGCGCAGCGGGGTGACCACCATGACGTCCGCCGCCCGGTACAGCGCGGCCATCTCCTCGCGCGGGTAGGACGCGTGCAGGTACTGGACGGGCTGCTGGCCGATCTTGCCCACGTCGCCGTTGATGCGTCCGACCAGCCGGTCGATGTCGTCGCGCAGGATGCGGTACTGGTCGACCCGCTCGCGCGAGGGCGTCGCGACCTGGACGAACACGGCGTCGTCGAGGTCGACCGACCCGTCGCGGACGAGCTCGCCGAAGGCGCGGATGCGCTGGCGCAGCCCCTTGGTGTAGTCGAGCCGGTCGATGCCCAGCAGCACCTTGCGCGGGTTGCCCAGGCTGGCGCGGATCTCGGCCGCACGCCGGGTGACCCGTTCGGAGCGGGCGAGGTCCTCGAAGCCCTGGGCGTCGATCGAGATCGGGTAGGCCTTGGCCAGCACGCCGCGTCCGTCGGGCAGGTAGACCATGTCGCGGTGCGTCTTGTGGCCCACGCGCTGGCGCACGAGCCGGACGAAGTTCTGGGCCGCGCCGGGCAGCTGGAAGCCCACGAGGTCGGCACCGAGCAGCCCCTCGAGGATCTGGCGGCGCCACGGCAGCTGCTGGAACAGCTCGGTGGGCGGGAAGGGGATGTGCAGGAAGAAGCCGATGCGCAGGTCGGGGCGCAGCTCGCGCAGCATCGTCGGGACGAGCTGCAGCTGGTAGTCCTGCACCCACACGACGGCGCCCTGGGCGGCCTCCTCGGCGGCGCGCTCGGCGAAGCGCCGGTTCACCGCGACGTAGGAGTCCCACCACTCACGACGGAAGGCCGGGGGGGCGACGACGTCGTGGTACAGCGGCCACAGCGTGGCGTTGGAGAAGCCCTCGTAGTACTCCTCGACCTCCTGCGACGACAGCGGCACCGGCACCAGGTGCAGGCCGTCGTCGTCGAACGGCTCGAGCGTCTCGTCGGGGGCGCCGTGCCAGCCGATCCAGGCGCCGCCCTGGCTCTTCATCACCGGCTCGAGCGCGGTGACCAGGCCACCGGGGGACTTGCGCCATGCGACCGTCCCGTCCGCGAGCACGTCGCGGTCGACGGGAAGCCGGTTGGCGATCACCACGAACTCTGCACCGGACGACGCCATGACCCGACCCTATCGACTCGTCGCGGAGCCCGCAGCGGCGGCGATCTGGGCCCGGATGGCGTCCATCTGGCCGAGGATCGCGACCGTCTCGTCGAGCGGCAGCAGGGCGGACTCGGTCTCGCCCCGGCGCAGGCAGGCCGCCACCTCGGCGACCTCGTGCGCGTAGCCGTACCCGGTGACCGGGGCGGTGAGCGTCTCGACCTCGCCGTTGCTCGTGTAGGTGGCGGACGTCGGGTGGTGCATCGGCGCGTTGATCTCGATGCGTCCGTCGGAGCCCGCGACCGAGGCGCGGCTGTCGGACTGGGTGACCTGCGACCACGAGATGGTCGCGACCGCGCCCGACGCGTAGGTGAGCGTCGCGCCGCCGGTCAGGTCGAAGCCGTGCTCGGACAGCGTGCCGTCGGCGGTGATGCGCTCGGGCGCACCGAGGACGAGGTGGGCGAAGGTCAGCGGGTAGATGCCGACGTCGAGCAGCGCGCTGGCACCCAGGCTCGGGTCCCACAGGCGCGACTTGCCGCCGGCGACGAAGCCCAGGTCGGCGCGCAGCTGGCGCACCTCGCCGAGCGAGCCGGACTCGACCATCTCCAGCACGCGGCGCACGAGCGGGTGGACGCGCATCCACATCGCCTCGGCCAGGAACAGCTTCTTCTCGCGCGCGGTCTCGACCAGGCGGCGGGCGTCGGGCTCGTCGAGGGTGAGCGCCTTCTCGCACAGCACGGCCTTGCCGTGCTCCAGGCACATGAGCGCGTCCTCGAGGTGGCGTCCGTGCGGAGTCGCCACGTAGACGACGTCGACGTCGGGGTCGGCGGCCAGCTCCTCGTAGGAGCCGTGTGCGCGGGCGACGCCGAACCGGTCGGCGAAGGCCTGGGCGGACTCGAGCCGACGCGAGCCGACGGCGGCCAGCTCGTTGCCCGGGACGAGGGGGACGTCGGCGGCGAGCTTCTCGGCGATCGCGCCGGTGGCGAGGATGCCCCAGCGCACGGGGGTGGTGTCGGTGGTCACCGGCTCAGTATGGCCACGGTGCGGGGCCGCGGCACGCCGGGAGCGGTCCCGTGGACCGGCCCGACCGGATGAATGACACGCCTGTCATTCATGCCGTACCATCGTGCGCATGAGCGCTGTGGAGAAGGCCGTGGTCGAGCCGACGACGTCGCTGTCCGAGCGTGACCGCGAGATCCTCGCGATGGAGCGTCAGTGGTGGAAGTACGCGGGGGCCAAGGAGCAGACCATCCGCGAGAAGTTCGACATGTCCGCCACCCGGTACTACCAGGTGCTCAACGCGCTCATCGACACCGAGGAGGCTCTGGCGTTCGACCCGCTGCTGGTCAAGCGCCTGCGCCGCGTGCGCGAGCAGCGTCAGCGCACGCGCTCGGCCCGCCGCCTCGGCTTCGACGCCTGAGGCTGCGCCTGCGGTGGACCATCGTCGGACGCCGACCCGTCGCGCGGTCATCCTGCCGAGCTGGCTGATCGTCGGCACGGCCCTGCTGCTCGCCGCCGCGGCCGCCTACCTCGTGGTGACGCTGCTGGACGACGACGAGTCGGGCTCGCCGCGACCCGCCGCCAGCGCGTCGCCCACCGCGGCCCCCACGTCGAGCCCCGCACCGAGCGAGGTGCCGACGCCCAGCCCCACGCCGTCGCCCTCCCCGAGCCCGTCGCCCACGCCGAGCCCGAGCCCCAGCCCGAGCGAGACGCCGTCGGCCGAGCCCGAGCCGGCCCGTGACGTCCCGGTCGTCGTGTTCAACAACACCGGTCGCAGCGGCCTGGCCGCCGAGTACGCCGGTCGCGCCCGCGGCGCCGGCTGGACGGTCGAGGGCGTCGGCAACTGGCGGGGCAGCATCCCGAGCAGCACCGTCTACCACCCGGCCGGGCAGCGCGCCGCGGCCGAACGGCTCGCCCGCGACCTCGGCCTCGACCGGGTCCGCGAGCGCGTGGCGCCGATGC
Source organism: Aeromicrobium sp. IC_218 (assembly GCF_004336805.1). Classification (GTDB taxonomy): domain Bacteria; phylum Actinomycetota; class Actinomycetes; order Propionibacteriales; family Nocardioidaceae; genus Aeromicrobium. The sequence continues at coordinate 21,173 of NZ_SJXM01000005.1, read as the reverse complement.
GGGCGGACCGCCTGACGGTCGTCCTGTCCGGCACGCGATGATCGACCCATGCCCGATGCGCTGACCCGTCGTGACGCCGTGCTGTCCGATCCCGCAGGAACCCTGCTCGGCCTGGACTTCGACGGCACGCTGTCCCACATCGTCGACGACCCGACCCGCGCCTACGCCCACCCGGGCTCGGTCGCGGCGCTGCAGCGGCTCGGTCGCGTGCTCGGCCAGGTCGCGATCGTCACCGGCCGTCCGGTCGCCCAGGCGCTCGAGCTCGGCGGCTTCCTGGGCCTGGAGGGCCTGGAGAACCTGCGCATCATGGGCCAGTACGGCGCCGAGCGCTGGTCGGCCGCCGACGGCCCGGTGCAGGACGTCGTCGCGCCCGAGGCGGTCGCCGCAGTCGTCGCCGCGCTGCCCGGCTGGCTGGCCGAGCACGGCGCCCAGGCGGCCCGCATCGAGGACAAGGGCCTCGCCGTCGCGGTCCACACGCGCGGCCTGCCCGAGGACGTCCTGCCCGAGCTCGGCGCCCCGCTGACCGCGCTGGCCGAGCAGCACGGCCTCCAGGTCGAGCACGGCCGCCAGGTCGTGGAGCTGCGCCAGCCCGGCGTCGACAAGGGCGACGCCCTGCGCGCCCTCGTCGCGGAGACCGGCGCCCGCCAGGTGGTCTTCGGCGGCGACGACCTCGGCGACCTGCCGGCCTTCGACGCCGTCGACGCCCTCCGCGAGGAGGGGCTCGGCGGTCTGCTGCTGTGCTCGGCGTCGGCCGAGCAGGACGCGTTGGTGGCGCGCTCGGACGTCGTCCTGGACGGCCCGGACGCCGTCGCCCAGTGGCTGACGGACCTCGCCGACGACCTCGGCGCCTGACCCTGTCTCACCGATTCGTCCACGATCCGGACGCTCGTTGCACATCGTGAGACACCCGCTCTACGCTCGTCCCGTTCATCAAGAGGAGCAGAGGGACCCGGCCCGCTGAAGCTCCAGCAACCAGCTCGACCACGAGCCAGGTGCTACCTCCGGCCCCGGCGACGGTCGTCGGGGGCAGATGACGGGAGTCCTGTCGTGACCATCGGCGCGTCCATCACCAAGCCCGCCCCCCGCACCGGAGCCTTCGGCCCCGCGACCCACCTGGCCTGTCGCGAGTGCGGCCACCGCACGGAGCTCGGCCCGCACTACGCGTGCACCGAGTGCTTCGGCCCGCTTGAGGTCGGCTACGAGTTCGGCACCGTGACCCGCGAGCAGATCGAGGCCGGCCCGCGCAGCATCTGGCGCTACCGCTCGCTGCTCCCCGTGCCCGACGACGTGGCGACCTTCCCCAACACCGACCCCGGCTTCACCCGCCTGGTGAAGGCCGACAACCTGGCCCGCGAGCTGGGCATGCGCTCGCTGTGGGTCAAGGACGACTCGGGCAACCCCACGCACTCGTTCAAGGACCGCGTCGTGGCCGTCGCGCTGGCCGCCGCCCGCGAGCTGGGCTTCACCGTCCTGGCCTGTCCGTCGACGGGCAACCTGGCCAACGCGGTCGCGGCCGCCTCGGCCCGCGCCGGCATCCGCGGCGTCGTGTTCATCCCCTCCAACCTCGAGCAGGCCAAGGTGCTGACCAGCGCCGTCTACGGCGGCGCGCTCGTGGCCGTCGACGGCAACTACGACGACGTCAACAAGCTGGCCAGCGAGATCGCGGGGGAGGAGCCGGACTGGGCCTTCGTCAACGTCAACGTGCGGCCCTACTACGCCGAGGGCTCCAAGACGCTCGGCTACGAGATCGCCGAGCAGCTCGGCTGGCGCCTGCCCGAGCAGGTCGTCATCCCGGTGGCGTCCGGCTCGCAGCTGACCAAGGTCGACAAGGCGTTCGGCGAGCTCGGCGACCTCGGCCTGGTCGAGCCGACGCCGTACAAGGTGTTCGGCGCCCAGGCCACGGGCTGCTCGCCGGTGGCGGCGGCCTACAAGTCCGGCCACGACGTCGTCCGCCCGGTGAAGCCCGACACCATCGCCAAGTCGCTGGCCATCGGCAACCCCGCCGACGGCCCGTACGTCCTGGACGTCACGCGGCGCACCGGCGGCAGCGTCGAGGACGTCAGCGAGGACGAGATCCGCGACGGCATCGCGCTGCTGGCCCGTACCGAGGGCATCTTCGCCGAGACCGCCGGCGGTGTCACCGTCGCGACGCTCAAGAAGCTGCTCGCCACCCGCCAGCTCGACCCGGACGCCGAGACCGTCGTCCTCAACACCGGCGACGGCCTGAAGACGCTCGACGCGATCGCCGACCGGGTCGGCCCCACCGTCACGATCCCGCCGTCGTACGACGCCTTCGTCGCCACCGGCATCGCCTGAAACCCCACCGAGGAGAGAGAACGACCGTGAGCGTCAGCGTCCGCATCCCGACCATCCTGCGCAGCTACACCGGCGACGACTCGACCGTCAGCGCCGACGGCGCGACCCTGTCCGAGGTCGTGGACTCGCTGGAGTCCAGCTACCCGGGCATCAAGGCGCGCATCGTCGACGAGGACGGCGCGCTGCGCCGCTTCGTCAACATCTACGTCGCCGAGGAGGACGTCCGCTTCGCCGAGGGCCTGGCCACGGCGACCCCGGACGGCACCCAGATCTCGATCATCCCCGCGGTCGCCGGCGGCTGCTGAGACCGTCCTCACGTCCCGTTCTCCGGGCTCACGGGGGCTGCTGGGCGGCGTGTACGCTCAGCGGTGATCAGGGCTGCCGGGCAGGGGAGTCCGACGACACGCAGGAGTGCGCATGGTGCAGGGCACCGTCAAGTGGTTCAACGCCGACAAGGGCTACGGCTTCATCGCCGTCGAGGGTGAGGACGACGTGTTCGTCCACTGGTCCAAGATCACCATCGACGGCTACAAGACGCTCGAGGACGGCCAGGCGGTCAGCTTCGAGGTCGTCGCCGGCCCCAAGGGCCGTGAGGCCCACGAGGTCAAGCCCGGCTGAGTCTTCGCGAGGAGGGTCCGACACCCGTCGGGCCCTCCTCGCGCGTCCGGCCTGCGGACGAACGTGACACTTGCGATGTCACATGACCGATGTCATCATCGGGGCATGACGTACGACATCGTGGCCGCGTCCACGGCCCCCACCGGCGGCGCCGCCCTCGACCAGGTCGTCGGGCTCAGCGTCGCGGCGGCCGTCATCACCGCGGTGCTCGGCGTGCTCGCCTGGCAGCACCGCACCCACCGCTCGGACTGGCTCGAGCGCGTCGGCGACCGGCTCGGGGCCCGCATGCGCCAGCCCGGCTGGGTCGCCGTGCCGGTGGTCATCGTCGGCGCCTCGCTCATCGTCGCCCTGCTGGGCTACATGTGGGACGTCGCGCTGCACGCCGGCCGCGGTCGCGACGAGGGCCCGCTCGCCAACCCCGCGCACTACCTGATCCTCTACGGGCTGTTCGCGATCTTCCTGGCCGGCATGGTCGCGGTGGTCTACAGCCGTCGCGGCGAGCGTCCCGGCCCGGCGGCCGTCCGGATCACCCGGCACTGGTACGCGCCGGTCGCCGGCCTCTACATCGCCGGCTGCGGCCTGTACGCCCTCATCGGCTTCCCGTTGGACGACGTCTGGCACCGCCTGTTCGGCCAGGACGTCACGCTGTGGGGCCCCACGCACCTCATGCTCATCGGCGGCGCCGGTCTGGCCACCGCCGGCATCGTCCTGCTCGTCCGCGAGGGCGAGCTGTCCGGGCAGAGCGAGCCGATGCCGCCGCGCGTCCGCTACGTCCTGCTGTCGATCGCGTTCGGCGCCCTGCTCATCGGCCTGTCGGTCTTCCAGGGCGAGTTCGACTTCGGCATCGCGCAGTTCCGCCTGGTCTTCGCCCCGTTCCTCATCGTCATCGCCGCCGGCGTGAGCCTGGTGGCGGCCCGGATCTACGTGGGCCCGGGTGCGGCGGTCGTGGCGGCGGTCTTCTTCCTGGTGATGCGCGGCCTCGTCTCGCTGGTCGTCGGCGAGGTGCTGGGCCAGGCCCACCACGTCTTCCCGCTGTACCTGGGCATGGCGCTCGTGGTGGAGCTGGTCGCGCTGACGGCGCTGGCCCGCCGTCCGCTCCTGCTCGGCGCGGTCGCCGGCCTGGCCCTCGGCACGGTCGGCCTGGCCACCGAGCTGCTCTGGAACGACCGCTTCTTCGCCTTCGACTGGACCCGCGGCATGTGGGCCGAGGGCCTGGCCATGGCCGTCCCGACCGCGGTGGCCGCCGGCCTGTGCGGCGCGCTGTTCGCGCTGGGCCTGCAGGGCCGCCTGCCCGCGCGGCCGGTCAGCGCCTCGATCGTCGTCGGCTCGCTGGCCGTCGTCTCGCTCGGCGTGGCCAACGGACTGTGGGCCACCGTCCCGGACGACGCGGAGGTCGCCATCACCACGACGCCGGCCGGCACCGCTTCCGAGCCCGAGGTGCGGGTGCAGGTCGAGCTGCCCGAGGGCCTGGTCGACGACGACCCGACCTGGGTGCAGGTCACGGCCTGGCAGGGCGGTGGCGCCGGCGTCGTGACCGACGCGCTCGAGCACGTCGGCGGCACCACCTGGGCGTCCACCAGGCCGGTTCCCGTCGGCGGCACCTGGAAGACGCTGCTCCGCGTCCAGGACGGCCGGATGCTCACCGCGGCGCCGATCTTCATGCCGGCCGACCCCGCGATCGACGCCGAGGAGATCCCGGTCCAGGCCGAGGCGACCCGGGCGCTCGGCCCCGAGATCGACCTGCTGCAGCGCGAGCGCACCAGCGACCACCCCGCCTGGACGTGGGCCCTGGCCAACGCGGTCGTCCTGCTGTGCAGCCTGGCCATGATCGCCGGCATCTGCTGGTCGGTCGGCCGGGTGGCGTCGCGCATCGAGGGCTCGGCCGCCCGTCCGGCCGAGCGCGTGGACGCGTGACCCCGGAGGTCCTGCTCGCGCACCACGCGGCGCTGGTCGCCGTGCCGGCGGTGCTGCCCGCCGTCATCCTGGCCGGGGTCGTGCTCTGGATCGTCCGCAGGGACCGCCGCGAGCAGGCCGAGGCCGACCGTCCCGACGACACCCTGGAGGACCGATGAGGATTCCCGTCGCCCTGGCCGCCGCCGCCCTGACCCTGGGCCTGGCCGGCTGCGCCGAGGACGAGCCGACCGCCGACGCGACGGGCGCGCCCACGACGTCCGCGTCGTCGGAGCCCGCCCCGACAGCCACCGAGCCGTCCGAGCCGTCCGAGCCCGCCATGCCCGAGGGCGTCGTCGTCGACGTGACGATCGCCGGCGGCGAGGTGACGCCGCAGGGCGACCGGGTCGAGGTCGAGGTCGGCGAGCCCGTCACGCTGCGGGTCACCAGCGACGAGGCCGACGAGATCCACGTCCACAGCGACCCGGAGCACTCGCTCGAGGTCGAGGCGGGCACGCCCGGCGAGCTGACGTTCACCGTCGACCGGCCCGGCCAGGTCGCGGTCGAGTCGCACCACCTCGACGTCACGATCGTCCAGCTCGTCGCGCGGTGATCGGTCCACTCGCGGCCCACGGCATCGGCGGTCCCACCGACCTGCCCATCCCGCTGGTCTACGCCGTCACCGGCGGCGCCTGGGCGCTGACGGCGACCTTCGCGGTCGTCGCCCTGGCGTGGCGCCGGCCGCGCTACGACCCCGGCCCGGTGCCCGAGCCGCCCGCGCGCCGTCCGTGGCTGGCGGTGGTCGGGGCGCTGCTCGCCGCGTGGTGGCTCGGCGCGCTGTTCCTCGGGCCGGACGAGTCCAACCCGGGCGTCGGCGCGCTGTACGTGCTGGTCTGGGTGGGCCTCGTGCCGCTCGCCCTGGCCGTCGGCCACGTGTGGCGCGACCTGTCGCCGTGGCGCAGCGTCCAGGCCCTCGTCGGCCGTGCGACCGGACGTCCGGACGGCTTCGTGCGCTACCCGGCGTGTCTGGGCTACTGGCCCGCCGCGCTCGGCCTGCTCGCCTTCGTCCAGCTCGAGCTCGTGTGGCCGGGTGCGGGCGACGCGGCGGACGTGCGGGTGTGGGTCGCGGGGTACGTCCTCGTGACGCTGGTCGGCGGCGTGCTCATGGGCCCGCGCTGGTTCGACCGCGCCGACCCGTTCGACGTCTACAGCGCCCTGGTCGCGCGGCTGTCGCCGTTCGTCCGCGACGGACGCTGGTCGCTGCACGACCCGCTGCGCACGCTCGCGCAGGTGCCGGTCGCGCCCGGCCTGGTCGCGGTGCTCGCCGTGCTGCTCGGCTCGACCGCCTTCGACTCCTTCTCGGCCACGCCCGGGTGGCAGGCGCGCTCGCACGCGGCCGGCGTGGACGCCCTCGTGCTCGTCGCCTTCTGCCTCGTCGTGGGGTTGCTGTTCACCGCCGCCGCCATGGCCACGGGCGGGGTCGACGCACGCCGTCGCCGGGCGCTGCCCGGCGAGCTCGCCCACTCGCTCGTCCCCATCGCCGTCGGCTACGTCGTGGCGCACTACCTGAGCTACCTGGTCGAGAAGGGCCAGGGCGTCGTGCTCGGCCTGCTCGACCCGTTCGGGCGCGGCTGGCAGCCGCTCGGCGACCCGGGCACCGCGTACGTCCTCAGCGACCGTCCCGGGCTGCTCGCGACGCTCAAGGTGGCGGCCGTCGTGACCGGTCACGTGCTCGCCGTGCTGGCCGCCCACGACCGGGCGATCGCCCTGCTGCCCGAGCGGAACCGGCTTACCGGCCAGCTCGCGATGATGCTGCTCATGGTGGCCTACACCTTCGCCGGGCTGTACCTGCTGCTGTCGGTCTGAGGCGCTTGCACTCGCCGGGGGCGAGTGCCAAGATCTGGGTTAGCACTCGTATATTGAGAGTGCTAGCAAGACTCCGGCCGGGCCGGTGAGGCTGTACGCCCAGGCGAGCAGGGTTCGCCGACAGCACGCAGTCGTCCGTCGCGGGCACCACCCGGCCGCACATCCACGCACATGACGCGGAGAGACTGACATGGCCAAGACCATTGCATTCAACGAGGAGGCCCGCCGCGGCCTCGAGCGGGGCATGAACACCCTCGCCGACGCGGTGAAGGTCACGCTCGGCCCCAAGGGCCGCAACGTCGTCCTGGAGAAGAAGTGGGGCGCCCCCACGATCACCAACGACGGCGTGAGCATCGCCAAGGAGATCGACCTCGAGGACCCGTACGAGAAGATCGGTGCGGAGCTCGTCAAGGAGGTCGCCAAGAAGACCGACGACGTCGCGGGCGACGGCACCACCACCGCCACCGTGCTCGCCCAGGCGCTCGTGCGCGAGGGCCTGCGCAACGTCGCGGCCGGCGCCAACCCGATGGGCCTGAAGAAGGGCATCGAGACCGCCGTCGAGGCGATCAGCACGCAGCTGCTCGGCATGGCCAAGGAGATCGAGACCAAGGAGCAGATCGCTGCGACGGCCTCCATCTCGGCCGCCGACGCGTCCGTCGGCGAGATCATCGCCGAGGCGATGGACAAGGTCGGCAAGGAGGGCGTGATCACGGTCGAGGAGTCGAACACCTTCGGTGTCGAGCTCGAGCTGACCGAGGGCATGCGCTTCGACAAGGGCCACATGTCCGGCTACTTCGTCACGGACCCCGAGCGCCAGGAGACGGTGCTCGAGGACCCGTACATCCTCATCGTCAACAGCAAGATCGCCTCGGTGAAGGACTTCGTCCCGGTCCTGGAGAAGGTCATGCAGTCGGGCAAGCCGCTCGCGGTCATCGCCGAGGACGTCGAGGGCGAGGCCCTGGCCACCCTGATCGTCAACAAGGTCCGTGGCACGTTCAAGTCGGTCGCCATCAAGGCCCCCGGCTTCGGCGACCGCCGCAAGGCCATGCTGACCGACATCGCGATCCTCACCGGCGGCGAGGTCATCAGCGAGGAGGTCGGCCTCAAGCTCGAGAACGCCGACCTGACGCTGCTGGGCACCGCCCGCAAGGTCGTCACCACCAAGGACGAGACCACCATCGTCGAGGGTGGCGGCGACGCCGCGCAGATCGAGGGCCGGGTCAACCAGATCCGCGCCGAGATCGAGAACAGCGACTCCGACTACGACCGTGAGAAGCTGCAGGAGCGCCTGGCCAAGCTGGCCGGCGGCGTCGCGGTCATCAAGGTCGGCGCGGCCACCGAGGTCGAGCTCAAGGAGCGCAAGCACCGCATCGAGGACGCCGTCCGCAACGCGAAGGCGGCCGTCGAGGAGGGCATCGTCGCCGGCGGCGGCGTCGCGCTCGTCCAGGCCACCACGGCCGCGTTCGAGAAGCTGTCGCTCGAGGGTGACGAGGCCACCGGTGCGGCGATCGTCCGCACCGCCGCCTCCGCGCCGCTCAAGCAGATCGCGGTCAACGCCGGCCTCGAGGGCGGCGTCGTCGCGGAGAAGGTCGCCGGCCTGGAGGCCGGTCACGGCCTCAACGCGGCCACCGGCGAGTACGTCGACATGATCGCCCAGGGCATCATCGACCCCGCCAAGGTGACCCGCTCGGCGCTGCAGAACGCGGCCAGCATCGCGGCCCTGTTCCTCACCACCGAGGCCGTCGTCGCCGACAAGCCGGAGCCGGCCGCCGCCGGTGCCGGTGCGCCGGACATGGGCGACATGGGCGGCATGGGCTTCTGAGCCCCGTCTCCTAGCACCACCTCGCGAGGGCCCCGGACGATCGTCCGGGGCCCTCGTGCGTCCGCGCGGCCGCGCGAGGTGGCAGGATGCCGCGGGTGGATCCCGAGCACCGTCAGCGCCTGCGCGACGCCGGCGTGGACGCCGAGGCGCTCGACGCGCGCGCATGGCAGCTGGCCGCCGACGGCCTCCCGGAGTGGTGGTCCGAGCTCGGCAACGCGCTGTACCTGGCCGAGGGCGCGTCGCTGCCCGAGCGGGTGCTGCGCGAGCTGACCCTCATCCCGTTCCACGACGCGGTCCTGGTCGTCGGCTCACCGATGACCTGGCTGGCCTCGCTGCTCGTCGGCGGCGACGGGGCCACGGTCTTCCTGGACGCCGGCGTCCAGCTGACCGCGGGCGAGATCTACTGCGGCGGCGGCTCGTCGGTCGTCCTGCACGGCCCGCTGGTCGCGACCCGCTGCGCCGTGGTCGACGCCCGCAACGGCGGCACCGTCGTGGCCGGCGCCGACCAGCTGTGGGCGGCGAACGTCTACGTCGCCACCGACGACATGCACCGGCTGGCCGACCGGGCGACGGGGGAGCGGCTCAACCCGTTCGGTGCCCACGTGCGGCTCGGGCGGCACGTCTGGCTGTGCCGCGACGCGGTCGTCACCGGTCACGCCGACGTGGCCGACGGTGCCGTGGTCGCCATGCGCAGCGTCGTCCGCGGCCAGAAGGTGCCCGCCCACGCGGTGGTCGCCGGGGTGCCCGCGCGGGTCGTCCGCGAGGACGTCGCGTGGAGCCACGACGACCTGCCCTGACCATCCTCTCGCGAGGGTGACCCACGTCACACGGGTGCGTACACTCCGGTCATGGGACGCAGCCAGGACGTCGCGGTGCCGCCGGGCGCCGACCCCGTCGCGCTCGTCCGGGAGCTGCGCCGCGCGCACGACGCGTTCGTGCAGACCGGCACCGCCGACCCCCGCCTGAGACCGCTCGTCGCCGAGTCGTGGCGGCGCAGCGTCGGCACCGGGCTCGACCCCGAGGCATCCCTGCCGAGCATCCGGCTGGACGACGCCGGGCTCGCCGCCGTCCGCGCGGCGCACCCGCTCGCGTCCGTGATGCCGGTGGTGCGGCGGCTGCTCGTCGACCCGGCCGCCGACGCCGGGCTGCTCGTCGCGGTGAGCGACGCCGCCGGCCGGCTGCTCTGGGTGGAGGGCTCGCCGACCCTGCGGGCGCGGGCCGAGGGCATGCACTTCGTCGAGGGCGCCGACTGGAGCGAGGCCAGCGCGGGCACCAACGCCCCGGGCACCGCCCTGGCCCTCGACCGTCCGGTGCAGATCTTCGGCCCCGAGCACCTCGCGCGCCCGGTCACGCCCTGGAGCTGCTCGGCCGCCCCGATCCACGACCCCGACACCGGCGCCCTGCTCGGGGTCCTCGACCTGACCGGCGGCGACGAGGTCGCCGGCGCCCAGAGCCTCTCGCTGGTGCGGGCCACGGTCGCGGCGGCCGAGGCCGAGCTGCGCATCGAGCGGCTGTCCGGCTCCGGCCCACGTCACGTCACCGGCTGGACGGCCCCGGCCCGGCTCGACGTCCTCGGGGCGCGCACCGCCGAGCTGCGGCACGGCGGCTCGACCAGCCGGCTGTCGCTGCGCCACGGCGAGATCCTGCTGCTCCTGGCCGCGCACCCGGACGGCCTCACGTCGGGCGAGCTGGGGGTCGCGCTCAGCGACGACGAGCACGCGCCGGTCACCGTCCGGGCCGAGCTCTCGCGGCTGCGCGCCGCCCTGCCGTCGGTGCGGCTCACGTCGCGGCCGTACCGGCTGGCCGAGCCGCTGCGCACCGATCTCGACGACGTCCGCGACGCGCTGCGCGACGGCAGCCTGCGCCGGGCCGTCGCCGGGTACCGCGGGCCGGTGCTGCCCGCCTCGGACGCACCCGGCGTCGTCCGGCTGCGGGCGAGCCTGCACGAGCGGCTGCGCAGCCACGTGCTGGCCTGCCCGGACGCCGACACCGTGCTGGCCTTCGCCGACACCGCGCACGGACGCGACGACTACGACGTCTGGCAGCACGCGCTCCGGGTGCTGCCGTCCGGCTCGCCGCGCGCCGCCCACGTCGCCGCGCACCTGGACGCGCTCGACGCCGAGCTCGGCTGAGCGCTGCAACGTCCGCGCAACGTCGCTGTGACTAGCGTCACGGCCACGTCCTGACCCGGACGTACCCCCACTCGCACCGAGGAGCGTCCATGAGCGTCTACGCCCAGCCCGGTACCGACGGCAGCGTCGTCAGCTACAAGTCCCGCTACGACAACTGGATCGGCGGCGAGTACGTCGCCCCGGTCAAGGGCCAGTACTTCGAGAACCCGTCGCCGGTCAACGGCAAGGTGTTCTGCGAGGTGGCCCGGTCCACCGCCGAGGACGTCGAGCTGGCCCTCGACGCCGCGCACGCGGCCGCTCCCGCGTGGGGCCGCACCTCGCCGGCCGAGCGGGCGGTCGTCCTCAACCGGATCGCCGACCGCATCGAGCAGAACCTGGAGATGCTGGCCGTCGGCGAGACGTGGGACAACGGCAAGCCCGTCCGCGAGACGATGGCCGCCGACCTGCCCCTCGCGGTCGACCACTTCCGCTACTTCGCCGGCGCCATCCGTGCCCAGGAGGGCAGCCTGTCGCAGCTCGACGACGACACGGTGGCCTACCACTTCCACGAGCCGCTGGGCGTCGTCGGCCAGATCATCCCGTGGAACTTCCCGCTGCTCATGGCCACCTGGAAGCTCGCGCCCGCGCTGGCCGCCGGCAACGCGGTGGTGCTCAAGCCGGCCGAGCAGACACCGGCGTCGATCATGCTGCTCGTCGAGCTGATCGCCGACCTGCTGCCGCCGGGCGTGCTCAACGTCGTCAACGGCTTCGGCGTCGAGGCCGGAGCGCCGCTGGCGTCCAGCAGCCGCATCCGCAAGATCGCCTTCACCGGCGAGACGACGACCGGCCGGCTGATCATGCAGTACGCCAGCCAGAACCTCATCCCGGTCACCTTGGAGCTGGGCGGCAAGAGCCCGAACATCTTCTTCGAGGACGTCGCGTCGGCCGACGACGCGTTCTACGACAAGGCGCTCGAGGGCTTCGCGATGTTCGCGCTCAACCAGGGCGAGGTCTGCACGTGCCCGAGCCGCGCGCTCATCCAGAACTCGATCCTGGAGCAGTTCCTGCCCGCGGCGACCGACCGGACGAAGGCGATCAAGCAGGGCAACCCGCTCGACACCGAGACGATGATCGGCGCCCAGGCCAGCAACGACCAGCTCGAGAAGATCCTCAGCTACATCCAGATCGGCATCGACGAGGGCGCGCGGGTCATCACCGGCGGCGAGCGGACCGACCTCGGCGGCGACCTGTCCGGCGGCTACTACGTGGCGCCGACGATCTTCCAGGGCACCAACAAGATGCGGATCTTCCAGGAGGAGATCTTCGGCCCCGTCGTCTCGGTGACCGGGTTCGACGACTTCGACGACGCGATGAGCATCGCCAACGACACGCTGTACGGCCTCGGCGCCGGCGTGTGGTCGCGCGACACCAACCGGGCCTACCGGGCCGGCCGGGCCATCCAGGCCGGACGCGTGTGGACGAACTGCTACCACCAGTACCCCGCGCACGCGGCGTTCGGCGGCTACAAGTCCTCGGGCATCGGCCGGGAGAACCACCACATGATGCTCGACCACTACCAGCAGACGAAGAACCTGCTGGTGAGCTACTCGCCCGACGCCGCCGGCTTCTTCTGAGCCGATGACCGTCAGCCGCGTGGCGCTGACCCCGGAGGCCGCGGACCTGCTCCGCGGCCTCCGGGCGCAGCACGGCCCGCTCATGTTCCACCAGTCCGGCGGCTGCTGCGACGGGTCGGCGCCCATGTGCTTCCCGCAGGGGACGTTCCTGACCAGCGCCGCCGACGTCCACCTGGGCGACCTCGACGTCGGGACCGCCGACAACGACGCGGCCGGCGTCGTGCCGGTGTGGATCTCGCGCGAGCAGTTCGCCTACTGGTCGCACACGCACCTGACGATCGACGTGGTGCCCGGCCGCGGGGCCGGGTTCTCGCTGGAGTCGCCGACCGGGTTCCGCTTCCTGGTGCGCTCGCGCGTCCTCACCGAGGACGAGACGGCCGAGCTCGCCGCGCAGGAGGCCTGACGACTCGGACGCACGCCCCGTCGTGACCCATCTCTCCTCGCCGTCACCGGCATCTGACATCGTCGTTGTTACGGTGACTCAGGTCACCGTCGACGAGAGGGAAGCATGGGACGCTCCGCCGGACCCCTGACCGTCCTGCACCGCATCGGGATGCTGCGGCCGCAGGCCCCGCACCGGATGCTGGCTGCCGGCCGCGAGCTGCTGACGTGGGGCCCCGGCCTGCCGTCGGGCGTGCACGCGAACGCGCACCGCGCGCCGCAGCAGGTCGCCATCGCCGACGACGCGGGGGAGACCACCTGGCGCGAGCTGGCCGACGACGTCGACCGGCTCAGCGCCGCGCTGCGGGCCCGGGCCGTGGGCGAGGGCGACGCGGTCGCCGTGCTGTGCCGCAACCACCGCTTCATGGTGCAGACCCTCGTGGCCGCCATGCAGGTCGGTGCGAAGGTGCTGCTGCTCAACACCATGGCCAGCGGTCGCCAGCTCGAGGAGCTCGTGCAGCGCGAGGGCGCGGTCATGGTCGTCCTCGACGAGGAGTTCCTCGGCCTGTGCGCGCCGCTCGACCGCGACATGCTCGTGCTGGCCTGGTCCGACGGCGGCACCGAGCTGCCCACCGTCTCGTCGCTGGCCGCCGCCCACCCGGCCAAGCGCGTCCGCAAGCCCGAGCGGCACGGCCAGATCATCATCTTCACGTCCGGCACCACGGGCGCCCCGAAGGGCTCGCGCCGCGAGGAGCCGAAGAACCTGCGGCCGATCCTCACCTTCTTCGGCGCCATCCCCTACGAGGCCGGCGCGACGGTCGTCGTCGCGGCGCCGCTGTTCCACTCCTGGGGCCTGCTCAACTTCGGCTTCGGCCTCATCGCGACGCCCACGTACGTCATGCGCCGCCGGTTCGACCCCGCCCAGACCGTGCGCGACGTCGCCGAGCACCGGGCGTCGGTGCTGGTGGCGGTGCCGATCATGCTGCAGCGAATGGCCGACCTGCCCGACGAGGCCACCCGGGGGCTCGACGTCTCGAGCCTGCGCATCACGGCCACGAGCGGCTCGGCGCTGGCCGGCGACCTGGCGATCCGCTTCATGGACCGGTTCACCGACTCCATCTACAACTTCTACGGCGCCACCGAGACGGCGTGGGTGACCATCGCGAGCCCGGACGACCTGCGCGCCGCCCCCGGCACCGCGGGCGTCCCGCCGAGGCGCACCACGGTCAAGGTGCTCGGCCCCGACGGCCAGGAGGTGCCCCCGGGCGAGACCGGTGTCATCCACGTCGGCAACGACATGCCGTTCGGCGGCTACACCGACGGGCGCACCAAGGACTTCGCCGGCGGCCTCATGAGCACCGGCGACGTCGGCCACCTCGACGAGGCCGGACGCCTGTTCGTCTCTGGCCGCGACGACGAGATGATCGTGTCCGGCGGCGAGAACGTCTTCCCGCGCGAGCTCGAGGACGCGCTCGCCGAGCACCCGGCCGTCGCCGAGGTGGTCGTCACGGGCGTGCCGGACGAGCAGTGGGGCCAGACGCTGGCCGCGTACGTCGTGGTCCGCGACGGGCACGAGCTCGACCACGGCGGCGTCGTCGACCACGCCAAGCAGCACGTGGCGCGGTTCGCGGTGCCGCGGCACGTGGTCTTCCTCGCCGAGCTGCCGCGCAACCCCACCGGCAAGGTCATGCGCCGCGAGCTGCCGCCGCACGTCTGAACCGGCCCGGTCCGGTCCGCTGTGGCAGGCTTGCCGCCGTGGAGATCGTCTACGCGCCCGACCCGGACGGCGACGCCGACCCGGGAGAGGTCGTGTGGGCGTGGGTCCCCTACGAGGAGGACCCCTCCCGCGGCAAGGACCGGCCGGTGCTCGTCCTGGCCCGCGAGGGCGACGCGCTGGTCGTCCTGCCCATGACCAGCCACGACCACGACCGCGACGCCGCCCAGGAGGCCCGCGCCGGACGCTTCTGGATGGACGTCGGCACCGGCGCGTGGGACGCGGCCGGACGCCCGAGCGAGGTGCGGCTCAACCGGTTCGTCCGGGTACAGGCCAGCGACGTCCGCCGCGAGGGTGCCGTCATGCCCCGTCCCGTCTTCGACCAGGTCGCGGCCGCGGTGCGCCCCTACCTGCCGATCCCGTGAGCGCCGTCGGGACCGTCGACGGCTTCCAGCGCCGTCACCGCGTCGTCGGCTTCCCGCTCGCGGTCGTCTACAAGTACTTCGACGACCAGGGCCCCTACCTCGCCGCGGTCATCACCTACTACGCGTTCACCGCGATCTTCCCGCTGCTGCTCATCGCGTCCTCGGTGCTGGGCTTCCTGCTCCAGGGCGACGTCGAGCTGCAGGAGACGCTGCTCGACAGCGCGGTGAGCCAGATCCCCGTGGTCGGGCCGCAGCTGGCCCGGCCCGAGGGCATCAGCGGCAGCGGGTCGGCCATCGTCGTCGGTGTGCTCGCCGCCCTCTACGGCTCGCTGGGCGTGGGGCAGTCGCTGCAGAACGCGTCCAACGTCGCCTGGTCGGTGCCGCGCAACAGCCGGGCCAACCCCTTCCTCATGCGGCTGCGCAGCCTGCTGCTCGTGGGCATCGTCGGCCTCGCGGTCGTGGCGCTGACCGTCCTGACCTCCGTGCTGCCCACGCTCGAGCCGTTCAAGGACGAGGCCGCGTGGGTGTCGCGGCTGCTCATCCCGGTCACCTGGGCGCTCATCTGGTTCGTCTTCATGGCGCTGTTCCGGCTGTTCGCCGTCGTGCGTCCGGGCTGGATGCGCGTGGCCCCCGGTGCGGCGTTCGTCGGTGCCGCCTGGATCGCGCTGCAGCAGGGCGGCCAGGCCTACGTGAGCGGCGTCGTGAGCCGGGCCAGCGAGCTCAACAGCGTCTTCGCGGTCGTCCTCGGCCTCATGGCGTTCATCTTCCTCGCGTCCTGCGCCGTCGTGCTCGGCCTGGAGATCAACGTCGTCATCGCCCGGCGACTGTTCCCGCGGGCGCTGCTGACCCCGTTCACCGACCGCGTCCACCTCACCGAGGCCGACCGGCGGGCGTACGCGCTCTACGCCAAGGCGCAGCGGCACAAGGGCTTCCAGTCCATCGACGTCCACTTCCGCGACGAGGACGACGAGCATGACGCCAGCACGCCCATCGGGTCCGCCTGAGCCGGGGTCGAGGGAGTTGGACCCGATCACTAGGCTGAGGCTTCGCACCAGCCGAGAGTGAGGAACGCCATGCCCACGGGCAAAGTGAAGTGGTTCGACGCTGACAAGGGCTTCGGATTCCTGAGCCAGGACGACGGCGCGGACGTGTACGTCCGCAGCGACGCCCTGCCCGCCGGCGTGCCGTCGCTCAAGCCCGGGCAGCGGGTGGAGTTCGGCATCGCCCAGGGGCGCCGCGGCGACCAGGCCCTGCAGGTGCGCCTGCTGGAGCCCGCGACGTCGGTCGCGCGCAACCAGGCGGCCGCCCGCCGCAAGGCGCCCGAGGACATGGTCGTCATCGTCGAGGACCTCATCGGCCTGCTGGACCGCCTCGGCGAGGGCTACCGCCACGGCCGTCACCCCGACGCCCGCACGGCCAAGCCGACGGCCAAGCTGCTCCGCGCGCTGGCCGACGAGCTCGAGCTCTAGCGGCTCGCCGCGGCGGCGTCCTGCCCCGCGGGACGCCGCTCGCGCTGCGTCAGCTGCCAGACCACCAGAGCCAGCCAGCCGACCAGCAGCAGGGCGACGACGCTCAGGCCCAGGCGCGGCGTCTGCAGGGCCAGGCCGAGCCCGGCGAAGCCGCCGAGCACCCAGGCCAGCTGCAGCACCGTCTCGGACCGGGCGAACACGCTCGTGCGCACCGTCTCGGGCACGTCACGCTGGATGAGCGCGTCCAGGCTCAGCTTGCCCAGCGACTGGCACAGGCCGACCGCGAGCCCGAGCGCCACGGCGGTCGCCAGGCCGTACGCGAGCGCGGCGAGGGCGAGCACCGCGACGTCGACGGCGAGCACCACGAGCACCGTCGTCTGCGGCCGGCGGGTCCGCAGCGCCGACCCGAGCAGCACGCCGACGGTGCTGCCCGCCCCGGCGGCGCCGATCACCAGCGCCATGAGGATCGTGACGCGGTCCTCCCAGCCGGGGAACGGGTCCGAGCGCAGCACGAAGGCCATGAACATGGTCAGGAAGCCCGACAGGAACCGTAGACCGACGTTGCAGCGCAGGCCCACGACGACGTCCGGGCTGATGCGCACCCGGCGACGGCGCTGGCGCGGCTGGTCGTCCAGCACGTCCTGCTCGCCCTCGGTGGAGTCGACCCGCGACGGCAGCAGGACGGCCAGCACCGTGCCGACGACGAACAGGCCGAAGGCGTAGCGCAGCGTCCACTGCGGACCGATCGCCGCCAGCCCCACGGCGATCGGGGCGGAGATGGCCGCGGCGCCGGTGCCGGTGAGCGAGATGCGCGAGTTGGCCTTCACGAGCGTGAACTCACGGGGGAGAAGCCGGGGCACCGCGGACGCCCGGGTGACGCCGTACGCCTTGGACGCCACCAGGCACCCCAGCGCGGCCGGGAAGAGCGCGGTGGACTCGGTGATGACCGCGCCGGCCGCGACCCACGCGCAGAACGCGCGCACGGCCAGCGTGGCGCCGATGGCCCAGCGGCGTCCGCGCCGGAACCGGTCCAGGAACGGGCCGATCAGCGGCGCGACGATGGCGAACGGCAGCATCGTGAGCAGCAGGAAGCGCGCCACGTCGCCGTGCGCCTCGTCGGTCGGCACGGTGAAGAACAGGCTGCCGGCCAGCGAGACGGCGACGGCGGCGTCGCCGGCGGTGTTGAAGGCGTGCAGCTCGAGCAGCCGGGACAGGCCGCTCTCGCCGGCACCCTTCGCGTGCGTGAAGCGGCGGGCCTGGACGAAGGCCCGCCGGGTGCCGCGTCCGGTGCCCCGGCCGACGGCTCCGACGGCACGGGCCGCCTGGGTGGTCGCCGCGCCGAGCCGCTCGGGCCAGGTGCGCTCGTCGGGGGCGGGGGACTCGGGCACGCGTCCATCCTGCCGCAGCGCGCGGCCCGCGCGCGGCGTCCACGCCCCGGTTTGGGCGGGCCGTGGTGCCTGGGGGAGAATCGACACATGTCCGCCGCAGCGAACGACGACGCCCGCGCGTCCGTCGACCCCGTGCTCGCCGCCGCCGTCGACGTGGCCCGTGCCGCCGTCCTCGACGGCACCGAGGCGACCGCGGTCGGTGAGCACCGCGAGGTCCGCGCCGCCGGCCCGCTGCTGGCCACGCACGTCTTCGCCTGCCTGCTGCCGGGCTACCGCGGCTGGTACTGGGCCGCCGACGTCACCCGCGCGCCCGACAGCGAGCAGGTCACCGTCAACGACGTCGTGCTGCTGCCCGGCGACGAGGCGATCGTCGCCCCGGCCTGGAAGCCGTACAAGGACCGCATCCGCCCCGGCGACCTCGGCCCCGGCGACCTGCTGCCGCCCGAGGAGGACGACGTCCGGCTCGTCCCGTCCTGGACCGCCGGCGACGGCGAGGAGCAGACCCCCGACCGCTACTTCGCCCGCGAGGTCGGCCTCGGCCGCCGCGTGGTGCTCTCGCTCGAGGGCCGCGTGCAGGCGGCCGACCGCTGGTACGCCGGCGAGCAGGGTCCCGACGTGCCGCTGGCCCAGCAGGCGCCGGGCGTCTGCGGCGGCTGCGGCTTCCTGGTGAGCCTGGCCGGCCCGCTGTCGTCCAGCTTCGGCGTGTGCGCGAACGGTCAGGCCAACGACGACGGACGCGTCGTGGCGCTGTCGCACGGCTGTGGCGCGCACTCCGGTGCCACGGTGCGGCGCAGCACGTCGGCGCAGGCCCTGCCCGACCCGGTGCTCGACACGACCACGCCGGACGTCGTCGAGCTCGACTGAGCGCGCCCTGCGGGGACCGTCCGGACCTCTCCGGACGGCCGGCTAGACCCGGCGGCGGCGACCGCCGGCAGGCACCTGCGAGCGCAGCGCCTTGCGGCGCCGGCGGCAGTACTCCACGCCGATGAGGCCCAGCCCGAAGCCGGCCACGCACGTCCACAGCCACCAGGTGCGGCCGTCGTCGTCCAGGGTGCCCAGGAACGGCAGCAGCCCGATGATCGCGACGCCCCAGACGATGGTGCCGACGGTCATGGTGCGGACGCCGTCGAGGTCCATCGGCTCGACCTGCGCGACCCGGTGCGTGGTGCGACCGAGCTCGAGCTCGGTGAGCTCCGGCCGGCCGAACTCGTGGCGGCGGGCGATGCGCTCCAGGCGGGCACGCTCGCGGTGACCCAGCTTGCGCTCGATCGTCGCGGGTCCGTCGCCCTCGTGGATCTCCCAGTCCTCGCCGTCACTCACGCCCCACACAGTACCGCCCGTCCCGCGACGTCCGCGGCGGCTCCTGAGAGACTGGCGAGGATGAATCCTCGCTACCGGCGGCTGCTGATCCCCGGACTCCTCGTGCTCCTGCTCGTCGTGGTCGTCGTGGCCTCGTTCGTGCAGGACGCCCAGGCGTCCGCACCCGCCGACGAGCCGCAGCGGGTCTCGGTGGTCGACGACCCGCGCATCAGCGAGTCCAGCGGCCTGGCCGTCAGCCGGCATCACCCCGACCTCGCGTACACGGTGAACGACTCCGGCCACGACGCCGAGGTGTTCGCCGTCCGGGTCTCGACCGGCGAGGTCGTGGGCGTCACCCGGCTGCGCGCCGAGACCACCGACGTCGAGGCGATGGCCCTCGACGACGACGGCCGGCTGTGGGTCGCCGACACCGGCGACAACCGTGGTGCCCGCGACGAGGTGGCCCTGCACGTCCTCGACGAGCCCGGGGAGGGTGACCACCGGGTGCGTCCCACCACGTACCGCGTCGACTACGGCGACCGGTCGCCCGACGTCGAGGCGATCGTCGTCCGTGACGGCACGGTCTCGCTGCTGGAGAAGGCGCTGGCCGGGGGAAGCCGCTTCGAGCTCGCCGTCGGCGACCTGGACGCCGACAGCAGCAACCAGGCACGCGAGGTGGCCGCCGACGTGCCGGGCCTGGTCACCGACGCGACCGCCGTGCCGGAGTCCGACCGCGTCGTGCTGCGCACGTACGTCTCGCTGGTCGTGCTCGACGCCGACTGGCGGCCGGTGACCTCGTTGAGGGCGCCCGTCACCCGGCAGGGGGAGACGGTCGCGGCCGAGCCGTCCGGACGCAGCGTCCTGGTGGGCAGCGAGGGCACGTCCCAGCCGCTGTGGCGGGTCGCCCTGCCGGCGTCCGACGCGGAGGGGACGGCCGACGTCGTCGCCGCGCCCGGCTCGGAGCCCGTCTCGGAGACGGCGTCGGCCTACCCCGTCGAGACCCGTGACGTCGTCGTCGCGGCGGCGGTCGCCGCGGGTGTCCTCGTGGTCGTCGCCCTCCTCGTGGTGGGGCTGCGGCGACGCCGCGCCTGAGTACGTTGGGGTCATGCTGATCCCGCTTCCCGACCGCACGCCGGACGTCGACGACACGGCCTGGGTCGCCCCGAACGCCACGCTCGTCGGCGCCGTGACCCTCGGTCCCGGCGCCAGCGTCTTCTACGGCGCCGTGCTGCGCGCCGACAACGAGCCGATCGTCGTGGGCCCCCGCTCGAACGTGCAGGACAACTGCGTCTTCCACGTCGACAAGGGCAAGCCGGTCCGGCTGGGGGAGGGCGTCTCCGTCGGGCACGGCGCCGTGGTGCACGGCGCCACGATCGGCGACCACGTCCTGGTGGGCATGGGAGCCGTCGTCATGAACGGCGCAACCATCGGTGACGAGTGCCTGCTGGCCGCCGGCACGGTCGTGACCGAGGGGATGGACGTGCCGCCCCGGTCCCTGGTCGCGGGCGTCCCCGGGAAGGTCCGGCGCGAGCTCTCGGACGCCGAGGTCGAGAAGCTGCACGAGAACGCGCGCATCTACGAGGCGCACCGTGACCTGCATCGCACTGCGAGCTCGACGGACTGATCCCAGGCGTCCCGGACGCCTCCGATCGGGACTCGGCGGGCCGGAATTCCGGTCGTTTCGGGGCATCGGACGGCCACCGCATCAGGGGACCGACCCCGATTTGGAGATCCGGCAGGGGCCCGTGTAATGTTCTCTTTGTTGCGCCGCACGGCGGGGCGGAAGGCCTGAAAGGGTCGGCTGTCCGGTGGGCGTAGCAGGTCTCAACCGAAACGGCTGATCCCGAACCTTTGGTGTGTTCTGGGCAGGTCGCCGAAAACGCGGGACGTGTGGTCTGGCCCCGTCTAGGGCTTCTCTTTGTGAGGGGTTTCTGGGTGGTGTGCGTCTGATCCTTGAGAACTCAACAGTGTGCAATAGTCGACGAGATTAATTAGTAGTAAACCCCCGTCGGCAGTGACCAGCTTGCTGGTTGTTGTTGGCGTTGGTTAATTCCGACAAATTGTTTGTCAGCAAACCTTTTGTCAGGAATCAAAACGATGTTGGCCCCTTTGTGGGGTTTTTCAACGGAGAGTTTGATCCTGGCTCAGGACGAACGCTGGCGGCGTGCTTAACACATGCAAGTCGAGCGGTAAGGCCCTTTCGGGGGTACACGAGCGGCGAACGGGTGAGTAACACGTGA
>NZ_SJXM01000004.1 GCF_004336805.1 Aeromicrobium sp. IC_218 | reverse complement strand
GGACGGGTACGGGGCGGAGCAGGCGACCAGGCCGAGCAGGAGCGGGACGAGCAGGACGACGCGGCGCACGGCACCCCCGGGGCTGGTGGGACGACCGGAGCCGCCAGTCTGGCAAGTCGTCGGCGTCCGTAGGCTCGGGGCATGGAGTTCACCGGGTTCCCCGAGGCCGCGCTCGACTTCTACGACGACCTCGAGCTGGACAACTCCAAGACGTTCTGGGACGCACACAAGCAGGTCTACGACACCGCGGTGGCCGCCCCGATGCGCGCGCTGGTCGCCCAGCTCGAGCCCGAGTTCGGCCCGGCGCGCGTCTACCGGCCGTACCGCGACCTGCGCTTCAGCAAGGACAAGACGCCCTACAAGACCCACCAGGGCGCGTTCGTGGCCAACGGCCCGTCGACCGGCTACTACGTGCAGGTGGGTGCGCCGGGCGTGCGCGTCGGCGTCGGCTTCTACGACGCGTCCCCCGCGCGGCTGGCCAGCATCCGCGACGCGATGGCCGAGGAGCGCCGCGGCCAGGAGCTGCTCGACGTCATGGCCTCGCTGGAGGCGGACGGCTGGGAGCGGCACGGCGAGCGCGTCAAGACGTCGCCGCGCGGCTGGAGCGCCGACCACCCGCGCATCGACCTGCTGCGGCACAAGAGCCTGAGCATGAACAAGGAGTACGGCTTCGAGCCGTTCATCCACACGGCCGAGCTCGTCGACCGCGTCCGGGCCGACTGGCGGGCGGGAGCGCCGCTGCTGGACTGGGTGCTGCGGTACTCGCGCGGCTGACCGGCAGACTGGCCCCATGACGCCGTTCTGGACCGCCGCCGAGACCCTGCACGCCCCTGTGTACTTCGACC
Source organism: Aeromicrobium sp. IC_218 (assembly GCF_004336805.1). Lineage (GTDB taxonomy): Bacteria > Actinomycetota > Actinomycetes > Propionibacteriales > Nocardioidaceae > Aeromicrobium. Next base: position 304,839 of record NZ_SJXM01000004.1, on the reverse strand, counting down.
GCGCGGCGCTGGCCCGCTACAAGGAGCTCGGGCTGAAGGGCTACTGGATGGGCTACTTCGCGTCGCGGTCCGCCGCGATGGGCGCTGCGTCCCCCGAGCTCGTCACCGCCACCTTCTACGGCTTCGCCCCCGCGCGGGTGCGCCGCGCGCTGCCGGACGCCTGGACGTACGCGACGCCGGAGCAGGTGCTGGCCGCCCGCCTCGACGTCGCCCGCGACGCGCTGCGTCCGGTCGCCGACCAGGACCTGGGGAAGCTGGCCGGGCTGCTGCAGGGGATGCTCGCCGGCCTCGACCTGTCCGGACGTCCGCTGGCCGCGGCCCACCTGTCGCTCGCACCGCCCGAGGACGACCTCGGACGTCTCTGGCACGCGGTGACGGTGCTGCGCGAGTACCACGGCGACTGCCACCTGGGCGTGCTGCTGGCCGCCGGGGTCGACGGGGTCACCGCCAACGTCCTGGCGGTGCTCACCGGCCGCGCGCCGGCCGAGCTGCAGCAGCTGCGCGGCTGGGACGACGAGGCGTGGGCCCACGGACTGGACCAGCTGCGGCTGCGCGGCTGGGCCGACGAGTGGGGCACGCTCAACGAGACCGGCCGGTCGGCCCGCGAGCGGCTCGAGGAGGCCACCGACCGGGTCGCGAACGCCGGCCTCGACGACGAGGCGAGGGCGCGCATGGCTCTCGCCACCGGGCCGCTCACCGAGCTGGCCCGTCTCGTCGCCGGGACCGGCGTGCTGCCGTACCCGAACCCGGTCGGGGCTCCCCGACCGGAGTAGGTGTCAGGCGACCTCGACGACCAGCTGGACGTCGATGTTGCCGCGGGTCGCGTTGGAGTAGGGGCACACCTGGTGCGCGGCGGCGACCGCCTTCTCGGCGTCCTCCTGCGAGACACCGCCGAGCTCGACGTTCAGCGTCACGGTGAGCCCGAAGCCACCCTCGCCGTTGGAGCCGATGCCCACGTCCGCGGTCACCGCCGCGTCCTGGATCGGCACGCCGTGCTGCTTGGCCGAGGCCTTCAGGGCCGACAGGAAGCACGCGGAGTAGCCGGCGGCGAACAGCTGCTCGGGGTTCGTCGCGCCACCGAGGCCGCCCATCTCCTGCGGGACCGCGAGGTCGAGGTCGACCAGTCCGTCGCTGCTGCGGACGTGACCGTTGCGGCCGTCGCCGCTCGCGGTGGACGAGGCGGTGTAGATGACGTCGGGCATGCGGACCTCCGAGGTGTAGGGTTACTAGTACGTCTACCTCGACTCAACCACGACTCCGACGTCCGCACAAGCCCGGAGGCACCATGACCACCGCCGCACCCGCCCGCGAGCGCATCCTCGGCGCCGCGATGCACCGCTTCTACGCCGAGGGCATCCGTGCGGTCAGCGCCGACCGGCTCATCGCCGACGCGGAGGTCTCGAAGGTCACCTTCTACCGCCACTTCCGCAGCAAGGACGACCTCGTCGTCGCCTACCTCGAGCGGCTGGCCGCGGCCGAGCGCACCGAGGTGGAACGTCGCGTCGCGTCCGAGGCGCCGGGCGACGTGCTGCGCTGGTACGCCCGCTTCCTGGGCGCGACCACCTGCGCCCCCGGCTTCCGCGGCTGCCCGTTCATCAACGCCGCCGCCGAGCACGCCGACCCGGCCCACCCCGCGCGCCGGGTCGTCGACGCGCACCGTCGCTGGCTGCACGGCCAGGCCGCCGCGCTGGTCACGGCGCTCGGCGCCCGCGAGCCCGACGCCCTGGCCGAGCGGCTGCTCATGCTGCGCGACGGCGCCATGGTCGCCGGGTACGTCGGGCAGGCTCCCGACCAGGTCGCGGACGCCCTGCTGGCGGCCGGCGAGGCGGTCGTCCGCGCCGCGATACCGTCGGCCGCATGACCACGAGCCGGCCCACGTCCCGCCTCGTCGACGGCGGACGCATGGCGGTCGGCACGTTCACCGCGGTCCCCGTCCCCGCACCCGGTTCGACCGGCCGCGACGTCGCCGCGGTGGCCATGCTGCTGGCCCCGCTGGCCGCCGTCCCGCTCGGACTCGTCGTCGGGCTCACGCTGTGGGTCGGCCGCGAGGCCAGGCTCTCGCCATGGGCCGTCGCGGCCCTCGCCGTCGGTCTGCTCGCCCTCGGCTCCCGGGCCCTGCACCTGGACGGGCTGGCCGACACCGCCGACGGGCTCACCGCGTCCTACGACCGCGAGCGCGCGCTCGACGTCATGCGCACCGGCGACGTCGGACCGGCCGGGGCCGCCGCACTCGTCGTCGTGCTGGCCGTGCAGGCCGGGGCCCTCGTCACCCTCGCGGCGCACCCGTGGGGGCCGCTGCTGGCCGGCGTCCTGGTCTGCCTGTCCCGCGGCGCGGTGCTCGTCTCGGCCGCGGCGGGCGTGCCGGGCGCGCGGCGTGAGGGCCTGGGTGCGGCGACGTCCGGGGTCGTCCCGGTCGCCGCGGCGGCGCTGACCGGCCTCGGGCTCGCGGCGGTCTCGGTCGCTCCCGCCCTGGCCGCCGACCTCGCCTGGTGGCGCGGGCCGCTCGCCGTGCTCGTCGCCCTCGTCGCGGTCGCCGCCCTCGTGCGGCGCTGCGTGACGCGCCTCGGTGGCGTGACCGGCGACGTCCACGGTGCGTCGATCGAGGTCGCGCTGGCCGCGCTGTTGCTCGCCGCGTCCTGACCGCGCGCCGCGTGAGAGGCTGCCGGACGTGACCGACGACGCTCCCGTCCAGACCCACCGGCGCGGCCGGCTCGCGATCGCCGAGCTCGACCGGCCGCGGGCGATCAACGCCCTCACCCACGAGATGGTCGGCCTGCTGCAGCAGGCCCTGGACGCCTGGGCGGCCGACGACTCCGTCGCGACCGTCGCCCTCGTCGGCGCCGGCGACCGTGGACTGTGCGCCGGTGGCGACCTGGTCGCCATGCACCGCGACGCCCGCGACGGCACCCGCGGCTCGGTCGACTTCTGGCGCGACGAGTACGCCCTCGACCACGCGATCGCGACCTTCCCCAAGCCGTTCGTCGCCGTGATGGACGGCGTCGTCATGGGCGGCGGGGTGGGGCTCTCGGCCCACGCCCGGCACCGCATCGTCACCGAGCGCACGCGGCTCGGCATGCCCGAGACCCGCATCGGGTTCGTGCCGGACGTCGGCGGTCCGTGGCTGCTGTCGCACGCGCCCGGTCAGCTCGGCGCGCACGTGGCGCTCACCGCCGCGACGCTCGACGGTGCCGACGCGATTGCGCTCGGGGCGGCCGACGTCCTCGTGCCGAGCGAGCGGCTGCCCGAGCTGCTCGCCGCATTGGAGACCGAGCACGCGGGATCCGCGCTGGAGCGGCTGGCCGTCGAGCCGCCGGCGTCCGCGCTGGCCGCGGCGCGGGCCTGGATCGACGCGGCCTACGCCGGGGACGACGTCACGGCGATCGTGGCGCGCCTGCGCGCGAGCGACGTCCCCGAGGCCCGGGAGGCGGCCGACGAGATCGAGGCCCGGTCCCCCACCGCCGTCACCGTCACGCTGGCGGCGCTGCGCCGGGCCGCGACCCTGCCGGACCTGCGCGCCGCGCTCGACCAGGACCTGCACGTCTCGACCGCGCTGCTGGACGTGCCCGACATGGCCGAGGGCATCCGCGCCCAGGTGATCGACAAGGACCGCACGCCGCGCTGGGAGCCGGCCACGCTCGCCGAGGTCGACCCGGAGGTCGTCCGCCGCTGCCTCCCCTGACCTGCTCCCGCTCCCTGAGCCGACGCCCCGCTCCCTGAGCCGACGCCCCCGCTCCCTGAGCCTGTCGAAGGGAGTCCTCTCGACAAGCTCGAGGAGCGGAGGACTGCTCGAGGAGCGGACCGGCCTAGAGCACCAAGGTGCGGCCGGCGACGACGAGGTGGACCTCGTCGCACTCGGCGGCGACGCGCTGGTTGGTCACGCCGAGCAGGTCGCGGAACAGGCGGCCCGACCAGTGCGCGGGCACGACGCCCATGCCGACCTCGTTGGTGACGACCACGACCGTGCCGCGGTGCTGCCCGACGGCCTCGGCCAGCGCGTCGACGCGGGCGAGCAGCTCGGGCTCCCACTCGTCGCGGGTCTTGTCCCAGCCGTCGAGCTCGTCCAGCTGCGCGGTGAGCCACGTGCCCAGGCAGTCGACGAGCACCGCGCCCTCGGTCGCGCGCAGCGTGGCGGCCACGTCGGCCGTCTCGGCGGTGGCCCAGTGGCCGGGTCGGCGGTCCTGGTGGCGCACGACCCGCTCGGCCCACTCCGGGTCGGACTCGGGATCGGCCTCGGGACCGGGCGCCACGTAGGTCACCACGGGCTCACCGACCACCAGCGCCTCGGCCTGGAACGACTTGCCCGAGCGGACGCCGCCGGTCACCAGCACCTTCATGGAGCGCCCCTCTCGACCGCAGCAGCCTATCCGCCCGCCGGGACCGCAGGAAGCGCGAGTTGGCGACGCCCGGGGCTCCGCCTAGCCTGGGACGATGTCCTCGATCCGACGGCTCACCGTCCTGCTGCTGGCCTCCGGCCTGATGCTCACGCCCGGCCTGGGCACGACCGCGTCGGCGGCGCAGAGCGGCCACGAGAAGAACGTCATCAAGCTGGTCAACGCCGAGCGCACCGAGCGCGACCGCGTCGCGCTGAAGTCGCAGCGCTGCCTGCAGCGGTACGCCGACTCGTGGGCGCGCTCGATGGCCCGCAAGCAGTCGCTCCAGCACCGCAGCTCCAGCAGCCTGCGCCGCGTGATGAGCACCTGCGAGCTGCGCGGCATCGGCGAGAACATCGCCTACGGCTACGGCTCCTCGCGCGCCGTCGTGAACGCCTGGATGGACTCGCCCGGGCACCGCGCGAACATCCTGCGCTCGTCGTACCGCCGCACCGGCGTCGGCGCGTACCGCGACGCGGACGGCCGGCTGTACCACGCGCAGCTCTTCGGCACGCCTCGCTGACCGGGCGGGCGCGGGCCCGCGGACGTGACCCGGGTCACTCCTAGGGTGGGCGCGACCCATCGGGGGGTCCTGTCCAGGAGGTCCGCATGCCCACGTCCCGTCTCGTCCGCTCGCTGCTCGCCACGGTCGCCGTGGCGGCGGGCGGCCTCGTCGCCGCCCCCACCGCCCAGGCCGCCGCGGGCGACCCCTGGGTCGTCTCTCTCGGCGACTCCTACATCTCCGGCGAGGCGGGCCGCTGGGCCGGCGCCTCGAACCGCAGCAGCACCACCGCGGACGCGCTCGGGGCGGGCGCCTACCTGGACGCCGGCAGCGCCGAGTCCATCCCCGGCTGCCACCGCGCCAGCAGCGCGCAGATCCACCTCGGCGCCCGCTACCAGAGCCTGAACCTGGCCTGCTCGGGCGCGACGACGGGCACCCGCACCGGCTCGAAGTTCAAGCCGGGCCTGGACTTCTACGACGACGGCGCCGGCAAGGTCGGTCAGGCGCTCGCCCTGCAGCGCGAGGCGCGCGGCCGCGACGTCGAGCTCGTGACGGTCTCGATCGGCGGCAACGACTTCGGGTTCGCCGACGTGGTCACCAGCTGCGTCCTGGACTTCCTCGGCTCGTCCTCGCTGCTGCCCAACTACTGCTTCGACGACCGCTCGGTGAAGGCGAACTTCACCGAGGCCAACGTCGCCGCGGTGCGTGCGCGGATCGCGACCGCGCTGAAGAACGTCCGCACCGCGATGCGCGACGCCGGGCACGCCGACTCGTCGTGGACCCTGCTCGTCCAGACCTACCCGTCGCCGCTCGCCGAGGGTGCGAACCTGCGCTACAAGCAGAGCGGCTACAGCCGCCAGAGCGTGGGCGGCTGCGGGTTCTGGGACGCCGACGCCGACTGGGCCAACCGCACCGCGATGCCGACGATCAACGGAGCCGTCACCGGCGCGGTCAAGGACTCCGGGCTCACCAACGCCCGGGTGCTCGACCTCTCGCGCGCCATGGACGGGCGCCGGCTGTGCGAGAAGGGGGTCGGCCTCTACGAGGAGGTCGGCCTGAGCAGCTGGAAGGACGCCGCGGCCGTCGACCGGACCGAGTGGATCAACCAGATCCGCACGGTGAGCACGATCGCCGGGCCGTACCAGGTGCAGGAGTCGATCCACCCGAACTACTGGGGCCAGCTGGCCATCCGCTCCTGCGTCCGCCAGGCGTTCGAGGGCGACCGCGGCGGACGCTGCGAGCGCTCCGGCACCGGGCTGACCTCACGCGGCGAGCCGCGCATGACGCTGCGCTGACCAGCCCTTCGACGAGCTCAGGAACCGGCCGCGCCGGCTGAGCTCGTCGACGTCCCGGCCACCACTGCCTGAGCCTGTCGAAGCCCTTCGACAGGCTCAGGGAGCGGCGTCGCTCCTCGGGCAGCGGCGGCCTCAGGGACGGTAGGGGGCGATCGGGTTCTCGAGCGTCCCGGCCACCTGCAGCGAGGACGCCTGGTCGGACAGGTCGACCATCTGCCGGGTGTTGCGCAGCTGCAGCCGGTTCAGGCACGAGTGCGCGAACTCGGCGGCGAACAGGTCGCACCGCTCACGGGCCGCGGCCAGCTCGGGATGGTCGGCCGCGTGCTGGGCCAGGCACTCCCCCACCAGCGCCCAGAACACCTCGGCCTCGAGCACCCCGTCCTCGGCGAGGATGCCGGCGAGGTGGCGCAGGAACCCGTCGAACACGTCGGTGTGCACGCTCAGCGCCTTCAGCTCGCCGGGCACGTCCTGGCGGATGCGCTCGATCTCGGCCGGCAGCGGGGTGTCGCCCATGACCACGACCTCCTCGCCGACGTCCTTCATGAACACCCGGCGCGGCACGTGCCCGTCGAGCACGAGGATGAGGTTCTCGCCGTGCGGCATGAACGCCAGGTCGTGGGCCAGCAGGCAGTGCGCGACCGGGCGCAGGTACGCCCGCAGGTAGGCACGCACCCAGTCGGCCGGGTCGAGGCCGGACGCCCGCACGAGCGCCGTCGCGTACGCGCGCCCGTCGCCGTCGCGGTGCAGCAGCGACGCCATGGTGGCCAGCCGCTCGCCGTCGCCGACCATCGACACCGGGCTCTCGCGCCACAGAGCGGCCAGCATCTTCTTGTAGGGCGAGTCGGCCGCGAGCGCCTGGTAGACGCCGCCGGTGTAGCCGACGGCGGCGCGCTCGCGGAGCACGCGGAAGCCGCACGCCTGCAGGTCGGGGTCGGCGTGGACGAGCCCCGCGACCCAGTCGTTGATCGCCGGCGTCGCCCGCATGTACCGCGGCGACAGCCCGCGCATGAAGCCCATGTTCTGGATCGACAGCGCGACCTTCACGTAGTGCCGCTCGGGGTGGTCGACGTTGAGGAACGTGCGGATCGACTGCTGGGCCGTGTACGCGTCCGGCCCCTCCCCGAGGTGGACGAGGTCGTGCCGGGCCAGGTCGGGCGCGAAGGTGACCGCGATCTTGTGGTCCCACTGCCAGGGGTGGACCGGCACGAGCAGGTACTCGGCCGGGTCGAGACCGCGGGCCCGCAGCTCGAGGTCGAACCGCTCGCGGGTGCCGGGGTCGAGCTCGTGGGCCAGCAGCGCGTCCTCGTCGATCCCCTCGCCGTAGGACGCGACGGACAGGCTGCGCCGCACGCCGAGCCAGTGCAGCCGCACGGGCCGGCCGGCCTCGGGCGCGTACGCCTCGTGCTGGGACGCCGAGAAGCCGATGCGACCGTTGGTGGCCAGGAACCCGGGGTGCCCGGCGTGCATCGCCGCCTCGGTCGTGGCCAGGTCGGCGTGCAGCAGGTCGTCGACCGTGTGCTCGTGGTGGACGAGCGTCCAGGCGGCGGCCCGCAGGGTCGAGGCGAGCTCCTCGAGGTAGACCGGCAGCAGCTCGTCGGTGAGCCCGAGGTCGCCGGCCAGGGACGCGACGAACGTGAGCACGTCCGGGGCGAGCCGACGTCCGTCCCGCTCGGCGCGGATCGAGCCGGGGTCGACGACCCAGTGCTCGAGCGGGTGGCGCCGGGCGGCGAACCGGTAGACGACGTCGCCGGCGTCCAGCGTCCAGCCGCCGCCGTCCGGGCGCGGGTGGAGCAGCCGCTCGTGCGACAGCTCGGCGACGGCCTTGGCGACGAGCAGGCGCTGGGCCCGGTCCAGCACCTCCGGGGTCAGGTGGTCGGCGGTCGCCGGGGCGACGCCGGGCGTGGTGGTGGTCGTGAGGGTCACAGGTCTCCTCCCAGAGGGCTGGCCGCGAACTGCTCGCGGGTGCAGAAGCTCAGCGCGGCGCGCTTGACGCCGAGCTCGACGGCGCGGTCCACGACGAAGCCCGCCTTGGCGTTCTTGAGCGCGATGCCGGCGTTGCGGACGTCGGGCTCGACGACCACCCGCGCGACCGCGGGGTCGTCCAGCACGAGCCGCATGACCGCGGCGAAGGCGCGGTCGGTGAAGCCGTGCACGGGGGTGTCGGTGGGTGCGACGAGCACGTGCATGCCGCGGTCGCCGGGCAGCACGTCGTAGACGCCGGCCAGCTCGGAGTGCGCGGGGTCGTAGACCTCGGCGAGCAGCGCGGGACGTCCGTCGACGTGGCCCAGGAACGCGCGGTGGTGCGGGTCGGCGGCGATCCGCGCGTACTCGGTGCGGACGTCCTCGACCGTCGCGTCCTGCATCTGCCAGTAGACCGAGCGCGGGTGGGTCACCCAGGCGTGCAGCAGGGCGGCGTCCGCGTCGGGGTCGACGGGCACGAAGGTGGTGGTCGTGGCGGTGCTCATCGGCTGGCCACCGCCCGGCGGGCGCCGGCGGGGACGCCGAACTCCTGGAACGCGATGCGCTCCTCGACCGGGTAGACCTCGCGGCCGCACATCGCGTTGATGATCACCGAGCTGCGGTACGCGCCCATGCCCAGGTCGGGCGCGACCAGCCCGTGGGTGTGCTCCTCCCCGTTCTGCACGAAGATCGTGCCGGCCTCGTCGACCCGGTAGTCCAGCCCGACGTCGTAGCGACCGCGCGCGTCCCAGCGGACGCGGTCGGCGACGGGCTCGACGAACGCCGGCACCTGCGCGGCGTACCCGGTGGCCAGGACGAGGCCCTCGGTGCGCAGCCCGAACGGCTCGTCCAGCTCGTGCTGGCGCAGGTCGAGCTCGAAGCCCGCCCCGTCCCAGCGCGCACCGGCCAGCTCGGTGTTGGTGAGCAGCGTCGTCGGAACGTCCCCGAGCGCCACGCGCTTGCGGTAGAGCGTGTCGTAGATGGTGTCGACCAGGTCGCCGCTGATGCCCTTGTACAGGCCCTTCTGGTCGCGGAGCAGGCCGTCGCGCTGCGTCCCGGGCAGTCCGTGGAAGTAGCGCAGGTACTCCGGGCTGGTCATCTCCAGCGTGAGCTTCGTGTACTCCAGCGGGAAGAACCGCGGCGAGCGGCTCAGCCAGGTCAGGGAGTAGCCGGCGTCGATGCCCTCGAGCAGGTCCAGGTAGATCTCCGCCGCGCTCTGCCCGCCGCCGACGATCGTGATCGAGTCGCCGGAGCGGAGCCGGTCACGGTGCTCCAGGTACGCCGACGAGTGCAGCCACGGACCCTCGAGCCCCTGTGCCGCGGGCGGGACGGCGGGCTGCGTGCCCGTGCCCAGGACGAGCCGGCGGGCCCGGTAGGTCTGGGTGTCGCCGCTGCCCGCGCACCGGGCGCGGACGAGGTACACCTGCTCGGCCTCGTCCCAGGTCACCTGCTCGACGTGGCGTCCGAGGTGGACCGAGTCGAGCCGGTCGACCGCCCAGCGGCAGTAGTCGTTGTACTCGGCGCGCAGCGGGTAGAAGCTCTCGCGGATGTAGAACGGGTAGAGCCGTCCGGTCGCCTTGAGGTAGGCCAGGAACGAGAACGGCGACGTCGGGTCGGCCATCGTCACCAGGTCGGCCATGAACGGCACCTGGAGGGTGGCGTCCTCGAGCATCATCCCCGGGTGCCAGTCGAACGACTCGCGTGACTCCAGGACGACGCCGTCGAGGTCGTCGACCGGGTCGGCCAGGCAGGCCAGGCCCAGGTTGAACGGGCCCAGCCCGACGGCCACGAAGTCATACGTGCGCGTGCTCTGCTCGCTGCGCTCGCTCATGCCACCTCACCCCGCTCGCGGGCGTCCTCGGCGAGCAGGCCCGCCCCAGCGGCCCGCACCTGGTGCAGCACCCGCTCGAGGTCGGCCGGGCTCGTGGCCGGGTTGAGCAGCGTGACCTTGAGCCAGGACTCGCCGTCCACCTTGGTGCCGGCCACGACGGCACGGCCGCCGGCCGCGAGGTCGGCCCGGATCCGCGGTGCCAGGTCGGACGCCGCGCGAGCGGACAGCCCCGGCGGCCGGTAGCGGAAGACGATGGCGCTGAGCACCGGCGCGACGCGCACCTCCACGTCGTCCAGCTCGCGCATGCGGGCGTGCAGGCCCTCGGCCAGGTCGATCGCGCCGTCGAACAGCTCGCCCACGGCGTCCGCACCCATCATGCGCAGCGTGGTCCAGAGCTTGAGCGCGTCGAAGCGGCGCGTGGTCTGCAGGCTCTTGTCGACCTGGTTGGGGACCACCGCCTCCTTCGGGTTCAGGTAGTCGGCGTGGAACGCGGCGTGCCGCAGCGTGCGTCCGTCGCGGACGACCAGGGCACTCGCGCTCACCGGCTGGAAGAACGTCTTGTGGTAGTCGACGGTGACCGAGTCGGCCGCCTCCACACCGTCCAGCAGGTGCCGGCGCCGGGTGGACGTGAGCAGCCCGCCGCCGTACGCGGCGTCGACGTGGAACCAGGCGTCGTGGGCGTGGGCCAGGCGGGCGAGCGGCAGCAGCGGGTCGATCGCGCCGAAGTCGGTGGTGCCGGCGGTGGCGACGATCGCCATCGGCACGGTGCCCTCGGGCAGCCGGTCGAGCTCGCGGGCCAGGGCGCCGACGTCCATGCGCCGGCGCTCGTCCACCGGCACGACGACGACGGCGTCCGGGCCGAGGCCCAGCAGGTCGGCGGCCTTGCGGACGCTGAAGTGGCCGTCGGCCGAGACCAGCACCCGCAGCCGGGTCAGGTCGCCGTCGACCCGCGGGGCGGCCTCGCCCCGGGCGAGCAGCATGGCCTGCAGGTTGGACTGCGTGCCGCCGCTGGTGAAGACGCCGTCGGCGTCCTCGCCGAGGCCGAGCCGCTCCGCGGTCCAGGCGACGAGGCGCTGCTCCATGAGGGTGCCGCCACCGCTCTGGTCCCAGGTGTCGAGCGAGGAGTTGACCGTCGAGACGTAGAGCTCGGCCAGCAGCGCCGGGATGACGACCGGGCAGTTGAGGTGGGCGACGTAGCCCGGGTCGTGGAACCAGACGGCGTCGTCCAGGTAGACCTGGCCGAGCTCGTCCAGCACGTCCTCGACGTCGCCGAGCGGACGGTCGAGGTCGACGTCGGCGACCAGCTTGGCGACGGGCTCGACGCTCGAGCCCGAGTGCGGGACGCCGACCCGGCGGGCGCGCTCCCCGAGGTGGTCGACCCCGCGGCGCAGCACCTCCGTCCAGTGGTCGACGGTCCGGCTGGTGAACAGTTCCTGCGTGGGCGCACGGTGCACCGCATCGCTCCTTCCCCCGAAGGCCTCCACGCGCTGTCGCGTGGTTAGGTAAGCCTTACCAACCGTGGCACACGGTTCCGGGATCCGGCAAGCCGCCCATCATGCGGACGGCCGGGGCACCCGCCGCCGTCCGGCGTCCGCGGCCCGCCATCATGGAGCCATGAGCACGCAGACCGACCGCACGCCCGTCACGCCGCCCAGCGAGGACGCGCGCCGCGCGGCCACCGAGCGGCTGGCCGCGCTCGCGACCCCGGCCGGGGCCCTCGGCCGCCTGGGCGAGCTCGGCGTCTGGGTCGCCGCCGCGCAGGGCGTCTGCCCGCCCGCGCCGGTCGAGGACGTGCGGGCGGTCGTCTTCGCCGGCGACCACGACGTCGTCGACCACGGCGTCTCGGCCTACCCCAAGGCGGTCACCCCGGCGATGGTCCGCCAGTTCGTCTCCGGCGGTGCGGGCGTGAGCGTCCTGGCCGCCCAGCACGGCGTGTCGGTGCGCGTGCTCGACCTCGGCGTCGACGCCGACCTGTCGGACCTGCCCGGCGTCACCGACCACAAGGTCAACCGCGGAGCCCGCGCCATCCACCTGGAGGACGCGCTCACCGCCGACGAGACCCGCCGTGCGCTCGAGGCGGGCGCCCTCGTCGCCCGCGAGGAGCACGCCGCCGGGGCCCAGCTGCTGCTCAGCGGCGACATGGGCATCGGCAACACCACCCCGACCGCCGCCCTGGTCGGCGCCCTGCTCGGGCTGCCGGCCGAGGACGTCGTGGGCACCGGTACCGGCGTGGACGCCGAGGGCCGTGCCCGCAAGGTGGCCGTGGTGCAGCAGGCGCTCGACCGCGCCGGCGACCGCGTCGACGACCCGGTCGAGCTGCTGACCGCGCTCGGCAGCGCCGACCTCGCCGCCACCGCGGGCTACCTCGCCGAGGCGGCGCGGCTCGGCGTCCCCGTGCTGCTCGACGGCCTGATCTCGGTGGCCTGCGCGCTCGTCGCCGACCGGCTCGCACCGGGAGCGGCCGCGTGGTTCGCCGCCGGGCACCGCTCGACCGAGCCGGCGCAGTCACTGGCCCTGTCCAAGCTCGGGCTCGAGCCGCTGCTCGACCTGGGACTGCGCCTGGGCGAGGGCAGCGGCGCGGTGGCCGCGGTGCCGCTGGTGCGCTCGGCCGCGCTGCTGCTGCGCGACGTCAGCCTGCTCGCCGACGTCCTCTGACGCGCTAGGCCGGCCGGCGATCGCCCGGCCAGGGCACGAGCACGGTGGCCGCGCCCACCGCGCCGAGGGCGAGCGCCGGGACGGTGTGGGCGAGACGCTTGCCCGACGCCCGGCGACGCTCGCCGTGGGCGAAGATCCAGCGCTCCGCGGCCCGGACGGCGAGGGCACCGCCGACGACGACTCCCACCGCCACCGCGCCGAGCGCGGCCTGCTCGCGTCCCGTGAGCGAGCCCAGGACCTCCTCGACGGCGTCGCTGGTCTCCGGGTCGGGCCGGTCGGGGCGCGCCTCGAGCAGCGAGACCACGGAGATCACGCCGACCAGCCCGCCCTTGAGCCGCGTGCGCGTGCGGCGCGACCGCACGACGTCCGGGCTGGCGTAGTAGGCGGTGGTGGCGACGAAGGTGACGACGGCGGACGTCCGGCGGGACACGGAGGGCAGGCTCATCGCCCCATCCTGGCAGTCAGCGCGCCACGGACGCGGCGTACGCCGTGCGGCGCACCGCCCGGCGCAGCGTGGCCAGCACCGCCGGTCCGAGCACGACGATCGCGACCGCGGTGGTGATCGCGCGTCCGGTGTCCCAGCCGCCGGTGGACGTGAGCAGCGTGTAGACCAGGAACCGGTGCAGGTTCTCCAGCAGCGGGTCGCCCGGCACGACAGCCAGTGAGCCCTCGTGCCCGGGCACCGAGATGCCGAGCAGGTACGGCCAGCTGGTGAGGTTCATCAGGAGCCCGTAGGCGTACGACGCGAGCACCGCGTAGACCACCAGCAGCGCGATCTCGGCGCGCCCGCGGGGGCGCCGCGGCAGCAGCCCGGCACCGAGCCCGACCCAGGCCGCGCACAGCATCTGGAACGGCAGCCACGGCCCCACGCCGGACGTGAGCAGCGCCGAGGCGAACATCGAGGTCGCGCCGAGCAGGAAGCCGAAGCCGGGCCCGAACACGCGTCCGCCCAGCACCAGCAGGAAGAACACCGTCTCGAACCCGGCGACCCCGGCGCCCAGCGCGCGCAGGGCGGCGTTGACCGCGGTGAGCACGCCGAGCATCGCGAGCGTCCGCGAGTCCATGCCGCCCTCGGAGAGCTCGGCGACCACGACCACCACGAGGAGCGGCAGCAGGACGAGGAAGACGTACGGCGGGTCCGAGCGGGCGCCGGTGCCGTTCGGGTCGACCTTCAGCAGGAGCGGCCAGACGAACATCAGCAGCCCCGCCACCGAGGCGGCACTCAGCACGACCGCCGACCGCAGGCCCATCCGGACGCGCACCCCGTCGCTCACGGCGTGCCTTCCAGCGCCTCGCGGACCTGCGGGACGGTGAGCCAGCCCTCGCCCAGCACCTTCGAGACCTGCGGCGAGAACGCCGGGGACTCGGCCAGCACCTGCACGACGTCGCCGCTGGAGACGACCTCGCCGTCGGCCAGCACCACCACGCGGTCGGCGACCTCGGCCACGAACTCGACGTCGTGGGTCGCCACCACGACGGCGTGGCCGTCGCGGGCGAGGTCCTGCAGCACGCCGGCGAGCGCGTCCTTGCCGGCGTAGTCGAGCCCGCGGGTGGGCTCGTCGAGCTCCAGCACCCGCGGCCGGGCCGACAGGGCGATGGCCAGGACGAGCGAGAGCCGCTGGCCCTCGGACAGGTCGCGCGGGTGGTGGCTGCCGGGGACCCCGGGGGCGAGCCGGTCCAGCAGCGCGCGGCAGGTGCCGGAGGGCGCGGACGCCTGGCGGTCGGCGGCCGCGCACTCCTCGTCGACGGTCTCCAGGTACAGCAGGTCGGACGCGGTCTGCGGGACGAGCCCGACCAGGCGACGGGCCTCGCTGCTGCCGAGGTCGTGCGGGTCCCGGCCCTCCACCTCGACGCGTCCGGAGCGGCGCCGGCCGGTGCCCTGGACGGCCCACAGCAGCGACGACTTGCCCGAGCCGTTGCGGCCCATGAGCGCCGTGACCTCCCCGGCCCGCAGCTCGAGGTCGACCCCGTCGACGGCGACGCGGGAGCCGTACGCGACCGAGACACCCCGGGCGCGCAGCAGCACCGCGCCCGGCACGGTCGGGACGTCGGCGGGCGGCAGCTCCCCCAGGCGTCCGCGCAGGCCGTCGAGCCGGCGGCGGGCGTCGCGCACCGACAGCGGCAGCGGGTCCCAGCCGGCGAGCCGGCCGAGCTGGACGATCGGGGGCGCCACCGGCGAGTCCTGCAGGAGCCGGGCCGGGTCGCCGCTGCGCACGCGGCCGCCGGGCTCGACGACGACGAGGGTGTCGGCGAACGGCACGACGCGCTCCATGCGGTGCTCGGCGACGACGACGGTCAGGCCGAGGTCCTCCACGAGCCGGCGCAGCGTGCCCAGCACGTCCTCGGCCGCCGTCGGGTCGAGCGCGGACGTCGGCTCGTCGAGCACGAGCACCCGCGGGTGCATGGTCAGCACCGAGCCGATCGCGACGCGCTGCTGCTGGCCGCCGGACAACGAGCGCAGGGACCGCGAGCGCAGGCCGGCCAGGCCGAGCAGGTCGAGCGTCTCCTCCACGCGGCGGCGCATGGTGGCCGGGGCAAGGCCCAGCTGCTCCATGCCGTAGGCCAGCTCCTCCTCGACCGAGTCGGTGACGAAGCCCGCGAGCGGGTCCTGCGACACCGAGCCGACCAGGTGCGCCAGCTCCCGCGGCGGCGTGTGCCGGATGCTCGTGCCGTCGACGAGCACGTCGCCGACCAGCTCGCCGCCGGTGAAGTGCGGGACCAGCCCGTTGAGGGTGCCCAGCAGCGTGGACTTGCCGACGCCGGTGCGGCCGGCGACGAGGACGAGCTCGCCCTCCTCGACCGTGAGGTCGACGTCGCGCAGCACCCAGTCGCCGTCGGGCCGGCCGTCGTGGTCGAGGTGGCGGAACCCCACCTGGCGCAGCGCGATCATCGCAGCGCCTCCTGCGGCCGGGCCGGCTCGTCGGCCGTCACCGCGGCGTCCAGCGGCGGCGGAGGGGCCAGCACCGCCGGGGCCAGCGCGACCAGGACGAGCGCCAGCGCCCCCGCCGTGAGGGTGGGTAGCTCGGTCAGCGGCGGGTTCACGACGAGCGGGTCGTGGCGCGCCAGAAGCTGGACGCCGACCGCGACCAGCAGGCCCGACGTGGCGACGCCCAGCTCGGCCGGCCGCCAGCGCGGGGGCCGGTACCGCGTCCGGCGCACCCGGCGCCCGGCGCTGAGCAGGCCGCCCGCGGCGAGCAGCACGCCGAGGACGAGCATCCAGCCACCGAGCAGGGCCGGCGCGGTCGGGTCGAGCACCGCGTAGGCGCCGACGCCGACCCCGACCAGGCCGGCGAGCAGGAGGGTGCCGGTGACGGCGCGCTGCCCGCGGGTCTGGTCGCCGGACCGGCCGTAGCCGCGGGTGTCCATGCCCGCGGCGAGGGTCATCGAGCGGTCGAGCGCGTCCTCCAGCACCGGCACGACGAGGCGGCGCAGGGCACCCACGCCCTTGCCGGCGTCACCGCGCAGGCGCCGGGCCGTGCGCACCCGCTGGACGCTCTCCACGAGCTGCGGGAACACGGTGAGCGCGACGACCAGCGCGGTGCCCACCTCGTACAGCGCGGGCGGCAGCGAGGCCAGCAGCCGGCGCGGGTTCGCCAGGGTGTTGGCCGCCCCGACGCACAGCAGGATCGCGGCGAGGCGCAGGCCCTCGTACAGCCCGGACAGGACGGCCGAGACCGAGATCGGCCCGAGCAGCTGCACGCCCGCGGCCCACTGCGGCAGCGGGATGCTGGGCAGCTCCACCAGGTAGGGCTCGCCCTGGTCGCCGCCGAGCAGGGCGTAGAAGGACACGCGCAGCACGATCACCAGCAGGGCCAGGTAGGCGTAGTAGCGGAAGCCCAGCGCCCACGGCGCGTCCCCCCGGCGCAGCACCACGACGGCGCCCGCGGCGAGCACGAGCAGCACGAGCAGCCACGGGTTCGTGGTGGCCGAGGCGCACGCCGCCAGCCCGAGGGCCCAGGTCCACCAGGCTCCCGGGTGCAGCTCGCGGCCCGGCCGGGTCACCTCAGCCGCGCCGGCGGCGCGAGGCGGCGACGATGGCCGCGACCAGCGCGACGACGAGCACCGCCCCGACCACGAGGGCCACGGTGCTCGGCGTCGAGGAGTCCTCCTCCTCGACCGCCTCGTCACCGGCGGGCTCGTCGGCCTCGGCGTCGGCCTCCAGCTGGGCCCGCACCTCGTCGCCGGGCAGGACGCTCGGGGCCGCGGCCGCGTTCGCGTCGGCGGTGATCGGCTCGTAGGACAGGCCGACGTAGCCGCCACCCTCGACGGTCTGCTCGGCGACGCCCTTCTGCGCGTACGACCAGGCGTCGGCGTCCGGACCGGCCAGCGAGATCGCCCAGTAGGCCTCGTCGGAGTACGTCCGGCAGTCCTCGTCCTGCGGGCTCGGCAGGTCCTCGACGCGGCAGAGGGCGGCGTCGCCCTCGTTCGTCGTGCCGGCGGTCCTCAGCCCGGCCGTGCGCAGGGTCTCCAGGACGGTGCTGCCGTCGGCGTCCTCGGCGCACAGGATCTGCGGGTCGGCGCCCAGCTCCTTGTAGTCGACCACCACCGCCACGTCGCCCGCGTCGCTGCAGTCCGGCGCCGCGTGCGCCGCCGGGGCGGCGAGCACGAGCGAACCCGCCGTGACGACGGGGAGCAGGAGGGCGGCGAGACGACGGTTCATGCGAGTCCTTCCGGCTGCGGCGCGGGAAGGGAGGGCCCTGCCCGCTGCGTTCCGCGACAGCCTGGGGGTCAGACGTCCCGGCGGGCGTTCCGGCTCGCCACCGGCGAGGTGGCCTACGGCTGCGGGTCAGCGCCGGACTTGGACCGGCTTCCCCCGCGTGGGACGAGTGGTGGATCTGCCCGGTCGGGCAGGGGAACCATACCTCCGCCCGACGCGACGGGCGAAGTCGGCGACCCGGAACTAGGGTGCCGCCATGACGCTCAGCGAACAGCTCCGGATCGCCCTGGACGGCAAGTGGCGCCACGTGCGCGAGCAGGCCCGCGTCGAGCTCGCCGGCATGGACCTGCTGTACGACCCCACCCTCTCGATGGACCAGGCGCGCGACCGCGTGCTCGAGCAGCTGCGCAAGTTGGTCCCCACCGGCATCCCGGCCGCCGGGTTCACGGTCGAGAACGGCGGGCTCGGCGACCCGGGCATGTCGGTCACGGGCATCGAGATGCTGGCCCAGTTCGACCTGTCGCTCATGGTCAAGGCCGGCGTCCAGTGGGGACTGTTCGGCGGGGCGATCGAGAACCTCGGCACCAAGCGCCACCACGACGCGTACGTCCGCGACCTGATCAGCTGCGACCTGCTCGGCTGCTTCGCGATGACCGAGACCGGGCACGGCAGCGACGTCCAGAGCCTGGAGACCACCGCGACGTACGACCCCGCGACGCAGGAGTTCGTCATCGACTCGCCGACCCCGTCGGCGCGCAAGGACTACATCGGCGGCGCCGCGGCCCACGCCCGCGTGGCGGCCGTGTTCGCCCAGCTGCGCACGCTCGACGAGGACCACGGCGTCCACTGCTTCGTCGTGCCGATCCGCGACGAGGACGGCAACGACCTGCCCGGCGTCACGACGTCCGACTGCGGCCCGAAGGGCGGCCTGGGCGCCGTCGACAACGGCCGCATCCTGTTCGACCAGGTGCGCGTGCCGCGCGAGAACCTGCTCAACCGCTACGGCGACGTGGCCGAGGACGGCACGTACTCGTCCCCGATCGAGAGCCGCAACGCCCGCTTCTTCACCATGATCGGCACGCTCATCCGCGGCCGGGTCAGCGTCGGCGGGTCCGCCGGCGCCGCGGCCGAGGTGGCGCTGAGCATCGCCGGCCGGTACGCCGTGCAGCGCCGCCAGTTCGTCGGCGTGGACGAGGAGGCGCGGCTCATCGACTACCGCGTGCACCAGCGCCGGCTGCTGCCCCTGCTCGCGCGCGCGTACGCCTTCCGGTTCGGCCAGAACCAGCTCGTCGCCCGCATGCACCGGATGCAGTCCGGCGGCACGCCCGACGCGCAGAAGCAGCGCGAGCTCGAGGGCCGCGCGGCCGGCCTGAAGGCGGCCCAGACCTGGTACGCCACGCGCGCCATCCAGGAGGCCCGCGAGATGTGCGGCGGCGCCGGCTACCTCGAGGAGAACCGGCTGACCCGGCTGCGCGCCGACACCGACGTGTTCACCACCTTCGAGGGCGACAACCACGTGCTCATGCAGCTCGTGGCCAAGGAGCAGCTCACCGCGTACGCCCAGGAGGTCGGCGGGCTCGACCCGGTCGGCATGGTGCGGTTCGTGGCCGGCACGATCACCGACGTCGTGCGCGAGCGCACCGCGGCGCCGACGCTCATCCAGCGGCTCATCGACGCCCGGCCGGGCAAGGACGCCGAGCACGACCTGCTCGACCGGGGCACGCAGCTGCAGCTGTTCGAGGACCGCGAGGAGCACCTCATCGAGACGGCGGCGCGCCGGCTGCGCCGGGCCGACAAGGAGGACCCGGCCCAGGCGTTCGCCGTCTTCAACCAGGCCCAGGACCACGTCGTGCGGGTGGGCGTCGCCCACATCGACCGCATCGTGCTGGAGGCGTTCACCGCCGGCATCGCGCGCTGCGAGGACGAGGAGGCCGCCGAGCTGCTGCGCAAGGTCTGCTCGCTCTACGCGCTGAGCGTCGTCGAGGAGGACGCCGCGTGGTTCATGGCGCACCACCGGCTCACCGACTCGCGGGCCAAGCAGGTCACCATCGAGATCGACCGGCTGCTGGCCGAGCTCGCCCCGCTGACCCTCACGCTCGTCGAGGGTCTCGGCGTCCCCGAGCACACCCTCGGCGCCGCCATGCTGGAGGGCTGACGGCCGCTCCCCGTGACCGACGTCCCGGGCCGTAACGCTTTGTCCCGGGACGTCGGTCCCGGTTCTGGCGAGACGGTCCCTTCCAGCGCGACGCCCCGCACAGGAAACCGATAACCTCCGCACAACTTGTTCACTCGTCCCCCGGGGGTCCACTCCATGCGTCTCACCCTGTCGCGCCGCCTGGCCACTGCCAGCACCGTCGCCATCACCGCCGCGGCCGTCGCCTTCGCCGGCACGCCCGCGCACGCCGCTCCGGCGTCCACCAGCAGCCAGACCCAGGCCGCCGCCGTCGGCTCGGTCCGCGTCGCGGTGTCCCACACCCTGCTCAACAAGTACAGCTCGACGGTCTACGCCAACGCGCGCGTGACCTACTCGCTGCCCGAGCGGGCGACCGTCACGTCGGCCTCGGGCGAGCTGTGGATCGGCGGCAAGAAGCGTCGCGTCATCTCGCTGCCGACCTACAACTCCAGCAACGTCTCCTTCCCGCGCAGCTCGGGTGCCGGAGTCGCCCAGATCCGCAACATCAAGGCCTGGGGCTACTACTACAGCGCCGACTACAGCACCCGCACCACGTTCGGCCTGACGGCGACCAGCAACGTCTTCCAGATCCGCCGCACGATCGACAGCTCGGCGCTGCTGAAGCTGCGCAAGAGCGGCTCGAAGATCCGCGTGAGCGGCACCAAGTGGCGCGCGATCCAGCCGAACGGCCGGTGGGCCCGCGTGTCGCAGGTGCTGGTGCAGAAGAAGAGCGGCCGCAAGTGGAAGACCATCAAGAAGGTCCGCCCGAAGAGCAACGGCTCGTTCAAGTTCTCGTACCGCTCGAGCAAGAAGGCCAACTACCGCGCGCTGGTGAAGACCACCACCTCGCTGCAGGGTGGCGCGACGCGCAACGTCAAGATCTGACGCACGCTCCAGGCACGGCGCCGGCTCCCCTCGGGGACCGGCGCCGTCGTCGTTCCTAGGCGGGGAAGTCGCCGGCGGCCGAGCGCATCGCGCGCAGCAGGTCGAAGGCCTGGCGCTGCTGCTCCGGGGCGAGCCCGTCCACCGCGAAGTCGATGTCGTGCAGCGCGCGGGTGGCCTGCTCGACGACGCGGCGGCCCTCCGCGGTGAGGCTGGCGAGCGTGCGGCGGCGGTCGCTGCCGTCGGCCTCGCGGACGACCAGGCCCTGGCTCTCGAGCCGGTCGATGGCGTTGGTGACCGACGTCGGGTGCACCATCAGCCGCTCGCCGATCTTGCTCAGCGGCAGGGAGCCGGCTCGGCTGAACGAGATGAGCACGAGCACCTCGTAGCGGGCGAACGTGATGCCGAACGGCTTCAGCGCGGCGTCCAGGCGGGCCAGCATCAGCTGCTGGACCCGCATGATCGAGGTGGCCAGCAGCATCTCGTCGGTGGCCTCGCCGAAGTGCTCGTGCCACAGCTGGCCGGCCCGCTCGATGGGGTCGAAGTCCAGCCGGGACGTCTCGGTCATGGGGGTGACCCTAGCGCGCGGACGTCTTCCGTCAATTCATTGGATGTCCTACTATCGGGGTTCCAACGAAGTTCTCGGAGGCCCCTCCATGTCCGACCTGCACCAGCCCGTCCACCCGGTCCGGTTCGTCACCGCGTCCGCCCTGTTCGACGGGCACGACGCGTCGATCAACATCATGCGCCGCATCCTGCAGTCGCAGGGCGCGGAGGTCGTGCACCTGGGCCACAACCGCTCGGTCGCCGAGGTCGTCGACGCCGCCGTCGAGGAGGACGTGCAGGGCGTCGCGGTCAGCTCCTACCAGGGCGGTCACGTCGAGTACTTCGAGTACCTCGTCGAGTCGCTGCGCGAGCGCGGCGCCGGGCACGTGAAGGTCTACGGCGGCGGGGGCGGCGTCATCGTGCCCGAGGAGATCGAGCGCCTGCGCCGCGCCGGCGTCACCGTGTTCAGCCCCGAGGACGGCCAGCGGCTCGGCCTGCCCGGCATGATCAACACGCTCGTGCGCGAGTGCGACGTCGACCTGTGGGAGCAGGGCCCGGTGTCGCTGGACGCCGTCCTGTCCGGCGACCGCGCCGCGCTGGCCCGGGCGATCACCGGGGCCGAGCTCGGCCACCTGGACGACGGGACCCGTGAGGCCGTCCGCGCCGCCGCCGAGCGCTCGACCGCCCCGGTGCTGGGCATCACCGGCACCGGCGGCTCGGGCAAGAGCTCGCTCACCGACGAGATCGTCCGCCGCTTCCGGGTCGACCAGCAGGACAAGCTGCGCGTCGCCGTCGTCGCGGTCGACCCGACCCGGCGCAAGGGCGGCGGCGCCCTGCTCGGCGACCGCATCCGGATGAACAGCCTCGACGGCGACCGCGTCTACTTCCGCTCGCTGGCCACCCGCGGCGACCGCGAGGTGCCCGAGGCCCTCACCGACGTCATCGCGCTGCTCAAGGCGGCCGGCCACGACCTCGTGGTCGTCGAGACACCGGGCATCGGCCAGGGCGACGCGGCGATCGTGCCGTTCGTCGACGTCTCCATGTACGTCATGACGCCGGAGTTCGGGGCGGCCTCGCAGCTGGAGAAGATCGACATGCTCGACTTCGCCGACGTCGTGGCGATCAACAAGTTCGAGCGCCGCGGCGCCAAGGACGCCCTGCGCGACGTCGGCCGCCAGCTCGTCCGCAACCGCGAGGCGTTCGGCAAGCGGCCCGAGGACATGCCGGTGTTCGGCACCTCGGCGGCCACGTTCAACGACGACGGCGTCACCGCGCTGTACCAGCACCTGCGCGGGCTGCTGGCCGAGCGCGGGCTGGCCGTCGCCGAGGGCACGCTGCCGGTCGTGGACGTGCGCCACTCCAGCGGCATCGCCCAGGTCGTCCCGCCCGAGCGCACGCGGTACCTGGCCGAGATCGTCGAGACGGTGCGCGGGTACCACGCCGAGACCGTCCGGCTGGCCGGTCAGGCGCGACGGCTGCAGCGGCTCGAGGCCGTCGCCGCCGAGCTGCCCGACAGCGCCGACGTCGCCGCGCTGGCCGAGCGCGCCCGCGAGGACCTGCCCGGCGAGGTGCGCCGCCAGCTCGACGGCTGGGCCGACGTCGTGGAGTCCTACGCCGGCGACGAGCAGGTCGTGCGGATCCGTGACAAGGAGATCCGCACCCGTCTGACCCGCGAGTCGCTGTCGGGCACCAAGGTGCCGCGGGTGAGCCTGCCGCGCTTCACCGACCACGGCGACCTGGTGTCGTTCTGGCGGCGCGAGAACCTGCCCGGTTTCTTCCCGTTCACCGCGGGCGTGTTCCCGTTCAAGCGCGACGGCGAGGACCCCGCCCGCATGTTCGCCGGCGAGGGCGACCCGTTCCGCACCAACCGCCGCTTCAAGCTGCTGTCGTCGGACTCGGAGGCGACCCGTCTGTCGACCGCCTTCGACTCGGTGACGCTCTACGGCCGCGACCCCGACCTGCGACCCGACGTCTACGGCAAGGTCGGCACGTCCGGCGTCTCGGTCGCGACGCTGGACGACATGAAGGCGCTGTACGACGGGTTCGACCTCGTCTCGCCCACGACGTCCGTCTCCATGACGATCAACGGACCGGCGCCGACGGTGCTGGCGTTCTTCCTCAACACCACCATCGACCAGCAGGTCGACGCGTTCCGCGAGCGCGAGGGCCGCGAGCCCGACGCCGCCGAGCACGAGGAGCTGCGCCAGCGGGCGCTGCAGAACGTCCGCGGCACCGTGCAGGCCGACATCCTCAAGGAGGACCAGGGCCAGAACACCTGCCTGTTCTCCACCGAGTTCAGCCTGCGGATGATGGCCGACGTCCAGGAGTGGTTCATCGAGCAGGGCGTCCGGAACTTCTACTCGGTCTCGATCTCGGGCTACCACATCGCCGAGGCCGGGGCGAACCCCATCAGCCAGCTCGCGTTCACCCTCGCCAACGGCTTCACCTACGTCGAGGCCTACCTGGCCCGCGGCATGGACGTCGACGCGTTCGCCCCCAACCTGTCGTTCTTCTTCTCCAACGGCATGGACCCGGAGTACTCCGTGCTCGGCCGCGTCGCCCGCCGCATCTGGGCGGTCACGATGCGCGACAAGTACGGCGCCAACGAGCGCAGCCAGAAGCTGAAGTACCACGTGCAGACGTCCGGCCGGTCGCTGCACGCCCAGGAGATGGACTTCAACGACATCCGCACCACGCTGCAGGCGCTCATCGCGATCTACGACAACGCCAACAGCCTGCACACGAACGCCTTCGACGAGGCCGTGACGACCCCGACCGAGGAGTCGGTGCGCCGCGCCCTGGCGATCCAGCTGATCATCAATCGCGAGTGGGGCCTGGCGATGAACGAGAACCCGCTCCAGGGCTCGTTCGTCATCGACGAGCTGACCGACCTCGTGGAGGAGGCCGTGCTGCGCGAGTTCGAGGCGATCAGCGAGCGCGGCGGCGTGCTCGGCGCGATGGAGACCGGCTACCAGCGCGGCCGCATCCAGGACGAGTCGATGCTCTACGAGCACCGCAAGCACGACGGCTCGCTGCCGATCATCGGCGTCAACACGTTCCGCAAGCCCGACGCCGAGACCGAGCCGCCCGTCGTCGAGCTGGCCCGGGCCACCGAGGACGAGAAGCGGTCGCAGCTCGAACGGGTCCACGGCTTCCAGCAGGCGCACACGTCCGAGGCCGAGGCGGCGATCGCGCGGCTCAAGGAGGCTGCGGTCAACCACGAGAACGTCTTCGCCGTGCTCATGGACGCCGCCCGCGTGTGCTCGCTGCAGCAGGTGACCGAGGCGTTCTTCGAGGTCGGCGGCCAGTACCGCCGCAACGTGTGAGGATGCGTCCGTGAGCAACCTTCCGACCGTCGACGAGGTCGTGCAGCTGCCCGCCGTCCGCGAGGGCGTCGTGCCGCCGGAGTACCTCGACGAGAACGACCACATGAACATCGGGCGCTACCTCGAGGAGGCCAGCCTCGGCCTGTGGCACCGCACGATCGAGATGGGCATGGGCCCGGAGTACATCGAGGAGCGGCGCCAGACGACGTTCACCGCCGAGCACCACCTGACCTACCTGTCCGAGCTGCGGCTGGGCGACGCGATCTCGGTGCACGTCCGCTTCCTGGAACGCTCGGACAAGGTCCTGCACACGCTCACGTTCATCGTCGACCGCACGCACGGACGGCTCGCCGCCACCGTCGAGGCGACGCTGATCCACATGAACTTCGACAGCCGCCGGCCCGAGCCGTTCCCGGACGACGTGCTGCCCGAGATCGACGTCGAGGTCGCCCGCTCCGAGTCGCTCGGCTGGGCCGCCCCCGTCTGCGGCGTCATGGGCGTCCGCCGGCGCTGACCTACCAGCCGGTCTCGCGGCAGGCGGTGCCCTCGCGGGGCTCGACCTGCAAGGTCGCGTGCTCGACGTCGTGCTCCTCGCGCAGCAGGGTGCGCGCGTCGTCCAGCACCGCGGCCAGCTGCTCGGGCCGGGACGCCACCAGGTGCGCGGTGGCGACGTTCATGCCGGACGTGAGCGTCCAGACGTGCAGGTCGTGCACGTCGTCGACGCCGTCGATCGCGGCCAGCCCGCGGGCGACCTCGTCGACGTCCAGGCCGGCCGGCGCGTGCTGCGCGAGCACCGCCAGCACCTGACGCCCGAGCAGCACGGCCCGCACCGCGACGAACGCGCCCACCGCGAGCGCGACCACGGTGTCCCACCAGGAGTCGCCGGTGGTCGCGACGAGCACCCCGGCGGCGATGACGCCGACCGAGCCGGCCGCGTCGGCCACGACCTCCTGGTAGGCGGCGCGCACGTTGAGGCTCTCGCCCGCTCCCCCGGCCAGCAGCAGCATCGACACGACGTTGACCGCGAGACCGAGGCCGCCGACCACGATCATCGGTGCGACCTGGACGTCCGCGGACTCACCGATCCGACCGACCGCCTCGACCACCACGTAGGCGGCGACGCCCAGCATGAGCAGCACGACGAACCCCGAGGCGAGCACCTCGGCCCGGTAGGAGCCGAACGTCCGGCGGCCGGTGGTGTCGGGACGGGTTGCGACGTGCGTGGCGGTCAGCGCGGCACCGAGGGCGACGACGTCCGCGGCCATGTGGCCGGCGTCCGACAGCAGCGCGAGCGACCCCGAGACGAGGCCGGCGACCAGCTCGACGACGAAGAAGGCCAGCACCAGCACGAACGCGGCGGCGAGCCGCCAGCGATGGCGTCCGCCCGCGTGCCCGTGCGCGTGGCCGTGTCCGTGCCCGGCGCCCATCAGCGGCCCTCGGCCTGCGTCGGGCAGAGCGTGACCTGGTCGCCGGTCGCGGCGAGCAGCCGCTCGGCGCCGGCCAGCAGGGCGAGCACGGCGTCGGGGTGCGCCACCCGGTACACCGAGGCGCGGCCCACCGGACGGACGTCCACGAGCCCGCAGTCGCGCAGGCAGGCGAGGTGCTGGGAGACGGTCGACTGGGCCAGGCCGAGGTGGTCGGTCAGCTCGCGCACGTTGTGCTCGCCCAGCAGCAGGTGCCGCAGGGTCGCGACCCGCGAGGGGTCGCCGAGCGCGCGGAACAGGCTCGCCGCGGACGCACTGGCGGCCCGCTCGTCCGGGATCGACGCCGTACCCATCATCGTCATGTGCCGATGCTATCCGTCGCAGCCGATGTGACGCCAGGCCTAAGAGCACTCTCACGGGTCTCGCCGCTTCGACCCGGCGCGTCGGGGTACTGGCGTGCCGATAGGCCGGACACCGAGGTCCGGCCCCGCCGAAGGAGGCAGTCATGGACTGGTGGGTCTGGCTCATCATCGCCGTCGTCGTGGTGGCGATCATCGCCGCGATCGCGGCCGCCGCACGCAAGCGCTCCGCCGCGCACCGGCACGAGGTCGAGCAGCGCCGGCGCGCCGAGGCCGCGAAGATCCGTGAGGACGCGAAGGCCGAGGAGATCGCCGCGCAGCGCCGCGAGGCCGCAGCAGCGTCGGCCCGTGCCGACGCGCAGGAGGCGCGGCTCGAGGCCGACCGCCTCGAGAAGACCGCGCACGAGCACGAGCACGAGGCCAACCGTCGCGCCGAGGCGCTCGACGAGGCCCGCGCGAAGGCCGACCGGCTCGACCCGGACGTGGACGAGCACGGCCGCACGTCCGGCGCCACCGAGCACCGCACCACCGAGGTGACCGAGGTGACCGAGCACGATCGCGTGATCGATCCCGACGCGACCGATCGGGGCCACAAGCACTGAGTACGCTGCGACGCATGACGGGCACGGACGACCTCGGGACGTCCGTGCCCGTCGTCCGTCCGGCCCGTCGCGTCGTCTCGCTCGTCCCGTCGCTGACCGAGGCGCTGGCCGCCACTCGGCCGGACGCGCTCGTCGGCGCCACCGACTGGTGCACCCACCCGGCCAACCTCGAGGTCACCCGGTTGCGGGGCACGAAGAACCCCGACCGCGCGGCGATCGAGGCGCTGAGACCGGACCTGGTCGTCGCGAACCAGGAGGAGAACCGCGAGCTGGACGTGCGCCGCCTCCGCGAGGCCGGCGTGCCGGTCTGGGTGACCGACGTCCGCACCGTCGACCAGGCGTTCGCGTCGATGCGTCGCCTCCTCGACGAGGCGCTCGGCTGGGGCGTGCCGGCCTGGCTGGAGCAGGCCGAGCAGGCCTGGTCCGCGCC
This sequence comes from Aeromicrobium sp. IC_218, assembly GCF_004336805.1. Lineage (GTDB taxonomy): Bacteria > Actinomycetota > Actinomycetes > Propionibacteriales > Nocardioidaceae > Aeromicrobium. The sequence continues at coordinate 277,828 of NZ_SJXM01000004.1, read as the reverse complement.
ACCACCGCCGAACGGACCCCGCGTCGTCGTGCCGATCTGGCGCGACCCCTGGATGGCGGTCGGGTCCGACACCTTCACCGGCGACGTGCTGCGCCGGCTCGGCGCCACCCACGTGCTGGCCGACGCCGAGGGCCGCTACCCGCACGTCGAGCTCGACGACCTCGACCGCGACGGCGTCGACCTCGTGCTGCTGCCCGACGAGCCCTACGTCTTCACCGCCGACGACGGCCCCGAGGCGTTCACCCACGTCCCGACGCGGCTCGTCTCCGGGCGCCTGCTCACCTGGTACGGGCCCTCGCTCGTCCACGCGCGCGACGAGCTCGCCGCCGCCCTCCGCTGAGCAGCGTCCTCGTCGGCAGGTGTGGACGCGAAAGGACCACGATCACGGGGATCGTGGTCCTTTCGCGTCCGGATCTCGGCGGAGCCGAGGGCGGGTGCGCTGCTAGCGGCGGCGGCCGCGGGGGCTGACCTTGGCCCGCTCGAGCACGTGCGGGTCCTTGGCCTCGATCGGCGGCGTCTCGCCGATGATGACGTTGTGGCTGCCCCACAGCAGGTACTTGGCGCCGAGGTTGGTCAGCGTCGCGAACCGGTTGCGGTTGCCCAGCAGCATGAAGATGTGCAGGCCGACCCAGATGAGCCAGGCCAGGAAGCCCTTCATCTTGGGCATGAACCGGATCTCGGCGACGGCCGAGGCCTTGCCGATCGTGGCCATCGTGCCCTTGTCGAAGTACTTGAACGGCTTGACCGTCTCGCCGGCCAGGTCGGCCTTGATGTACTTCGCGACGTGCTTGCCGCCCTGCATGGCCGGCTGGGCCAGCTGCGGCAGCGCGTCGTCGGGGTTGATCGACACGTCGCCGATGGCGAAGACGTTCTTGAGGCCGTGCACACGCAGGTGCTCGTCCATCTCGATGCGCTGGCCGCGACCCTGCGGGACGTTCCAGTTCTTGACCACGTCGTGGGCGGTGATGCCCGAGGCCCAGACGACGATGCCCGACTTGAGGAACTCCGGCTCCTCGTCCTTGCGCTGGACGAGCACGCCGTCGGCACGCACCTCCTTGACCGAGGTGCCCAGGCGCAGGTCGACGTTGCGCTTCTCGAGCGAGCGCTTGGCGTAGTCGCGCAGCTTCGGCGCGAACGGCGCGAGGACGAAGTCCTGCATCTCCACCAGCGTGATGTGGACGCGGGACGGGTCGATCTCGGGGTACGCCACCGGCAGGTCGTTGTTGCGCAGCTCGGCGAGCGCACCGGCCGTCTCGACGCCCGTGGCGCCGCCGCCGACGACGACGAGGCGCAGGTCCTCGTCCTGGCCGTTGACCGCGGCGTTCTCGAGGTAGGCGAACATGCGGTCGCGCACGGCGAGCGCCTGGGAGCGCTTGTAGAGCGGCAGCGAGTGCTCGGCGGCACCCGGGATGCCGAAGAAGTTGGCGGTCACGCCGCAGGCGATGACCAGGTAGTCGTACTGCAGCTCCAGCCCGCCGTCGAGGTGCACGAGACGCTGCTCGTGGTCCATCGAGGTGACGGTGCCCTTGAGGAAGATGACGTTGTCCTGCTTGGCGCGGACCGCGCGCAGGAACCAGGTCACGTCTCCGGGGTTCAGGCTCGCGGTGGCGACCTGGTACAGGAGGGGGTTGAAGGTGTTGTACGCGTGCCGGTCGATCAGGGTGATGTCGACGTCGGCCTTGCGCAGGTTGCGGACGACGTTGAGCCCGCCGAACCCGCCACCCACGACCACGACGTGGGGGCGCGTGCGCTCCTCGGTGGAGTTGTCAGCCATGCCTCCATCGTAGTCCCGGGCCTCCGGGGCCTCACGTCGGAGGGCAGGTCAGCGGGATGATAGCCAGGCGCGGGCGTCCTGGCGTGTGATCCACCACACGACGAGCGCGGCCGCGGCGGCCCACGGCCAGCCCATCGGGACGGCGGCGAGGCCCACCACGAAGGTCACCGCGCACATGACCAGGGCGAAGACGCGCGAGCCCTTGACCCGGGCCAGCAGCAGCCCGCCGGCCAGGGCGCCGAGCAGCGAGACGACGGTCAGGATGCTGCAGCCGATGAACATCCAGCGGGCGAGCGTCTCGGCGTCGGTGTTGAGCTCGCGGACGCTGTCGGCCATGAGCGGCTGGTCCTGGAGCAGGCGGACGTACTCGTCGGGCGAGACCAGGTAGAGCAGGGCGTTGAGCCCGGCGACGGCGGCCACGACACCGGCCGAGGAGAGCATCACGATGGCCGCGGTGAGCACGGACGCCGGGCGACGCGCGGCGGTCGCGGCCGGGCCCCGCCATGGCTGGACAGGGTACGGCTGCTGCGCCTGCTGCGGGGCGGGCGGGCCGGCCGGGGTGACGGCGGTGCGCTGCGAATCCGCGGTGGCGCCGGCCGGGGGCGCGGCGAACGGGTCCGGACGCGGCGGGGTGGGCGCGGCCGTCACGCGTCCGTTCTTGGCGGCGTACCAGGTGCGGGCCTCGGGCGACCACAGGTAGAAGGCGCAGCCGATCGCGAACGCGGCCGGGAGCAGGCCGAGCAGCCCGACGCTGACGAACACGAGCGCGAGCAGCGCCGCCGTGACGGTCAGCAGCACGCGCGAGGCCTGGTGGCCGCGAGCGGCGTAGACGGCCAGGACGATGCCCGCGGCCGCGCCGGCGGCAAGGACGTTGAGCAGCACCCGCAGCCAGGAGAGCACCGTGTCGACGCTGAGGTCGACGCCGACCGGGCCGTCGAGCGCCTCGGCGACCTGCTCCTGGAGCTCGATCGAGCCCCACTGCGAGAGCGTCGAGATGAACTGCAGCAGCAGGAACCCGCAGGTCAGGCCGATGAACAGGCACGCGACGGTGACCTTCGGCGGGCGGGGCAGCGGCTTGTCGTTCACGCCGTCATCCCATCATGGCCGGGCAAGCGCGGGCTCGCGCGTGCGCTCGAGGACGCGCAGGGACCCGGTGACGGAGACCTCCGCGAACTCGCCGGAGTCCAGCGCCTCGCGGTAGATGCGGTACGGCGCCTGGCCCCCGTCGTCGGGGTTCGGGAAGACGTCGTGGATGACCAGGACGCCGCCGACCTTCACCCACGGCGCCCAGCCGTGCAGGTCGTTCCGGGCGTGCTCGTCGGTGTGGCCGCCGTCGACGAAGACCAGGTCGAGCGGGGTGCGCCACCAGCGGGCGACGTCGACCGAGCGTCCCACGACCGGCGTCACGACGTCCTCCATCGCGGCGTCCGCGAGGGTGCGGCGCAGCAGCGGGAGGGTGTCGAAGCGTCCGTCGTCGCCGACCAGCGAAGTGTCGTGGTACTCCCAGCCGACCTGGTGCTCCTCGGAGCCGCGGTGGTGGTCGATGGTCACGACGGTGCCACCGGACTGGCGCGCCGCGTGGCCCAGGTAGACGGTCGACTTGCCGCAGTACGAGCCGATCTCGACGGCGACGCCGCCGCGGACGAACTGCTGGGCGGCCGCGTGCAGCGCCAGCCCCTCGTCCTCGGGCATGAAGCCCTTGACGCGCTCGACGAGCTCGGCGAGGTCGGGCGGGAAGGTCACGAGGCCAGGCACGGGCAGGGCTCCTCGGGGTAGGCGGCGAGGTCCTCGCCGGGGGCGGTCGCGGCGAGGCCCTCGCCGCGGAACAGTCCGTTCGCGCCGGTGGTGCGGCTCAGCGCGTCGGCGGCGAGCAGCACGGTGGCGGCGGTCCAGGTGGACGTCTCGACCGGCCAGCGCTTGCCGTCGGCGTACACGAGCCCGGTCCAGTACGAGCCGTCGTCGTCGCGCAGGTGCTGCATCGCGGCGAGCATCGCCACCGCGTCGTCGTGGCGGCCGGCGGCGTCGAGCGCGAGCACGAGCTCGCACGTCTCGGCGCCGGTCACCCACGGGTGGTCGTGGACGCAGCGGATGCCCAGGTCATCGACGACGAACTCGTCCCACCGCTTGTCGAGCAGGACGCTCGCCTCGTCGGGGTGCAGCGCGCCCCCGAGCACCGGGTAGTACCAGTCCATCGCGTGGCGGCCGCGCGGGGAGAACCGCTCGGGGTGCTCGTCGAGGGCGTGACGCAGCCGGGCGGCGGCGTCCTGCCAGTCGGTGACGTCGACGCCGACGACCCGGCCGAGCGCGATCGCGCAGCGCAGGCTCATGTGGATCGACGCGTTGCCGGTCAGCAGCGACTCGTCGGCGACGCTGCCGTCGGCCGAGCGGGCCCAGCGGACGGTGCCGTCGTCGGCCTGCAGCGTCAGCACGGCGTCGACCGCGGCGCGCACGACCGGCCAGGTGCGGGCGAGCACGGCGTCGTCCCCGGTGACGCGGTGGTGGTGCAGGGCGCCGACGGCGACGTAGGCGCAGAAGTTGGCGTCGACGTGGTCCTCGACGACCTCGCCGTCGACGTACTTGGCCGCCCAGGTGCCGTCGTCGGCCTGCGCCTCGCCCAGCCAGGCGAACGCCCGGGCCGCGGCGTCCGCGTGCCCGGCGACGGTGAGCCCCATCGCGGCCTGGACGTGGTCCCAGGGGTCGACGTGGCCGCCCGGGAACCACGGGATCGCGCCGGACGGCAGCTGGACCGAGGCGATCCAGTCACCGGTCGCGGCGGCCTGCTCGGCGGTGAGGACGCCGGGCACCTGGGGCAGGGGCATGCTCAGGCGGGCTTCCGGAAGTACAGCGCCACGCTCTTGCCGATGAGCGGGTCGAGCGCCTTCTCGGCCAGGCGGGTGGCCTTGGGCGCCTTCATCATGTCCCACACCAGCAGCCGGTGGTACGCCTGCACGAGGCGGCTGTCCTCCTTGTTCACGCCGACCGCGCACTTGAGCCACCAGTACGGCGCGTGGAGGGCGTGCGCGTGGTGCTGGTGCGTCGGGACCATGCCGGCGTCGCGCACCTTGGCGCGCAGCTCGTCGGCCTTGTAGATGCGGATGTGGCCGCCCTCGTTGGCGTGGTACTCGTCCGACAGCGCCCAGCAGACCCGCTCGGGCAACCAGCGCGGCACGGTGACCGCCAGGACGCCGCCCGGACGCAGGATGCGCACGAGCTCGCTGATCGCCTGGTCGTCCTCGGGGACGTGCTCGAGGATCTCCGACGCCAGGACGACGTCGAACGAGCCGTCCGCGTACGGCATGTCGAGGATCGTGCCGGGCTGCACCGAGCCGGTGCCGGTGGGCGGCACCTCGCCGGCGACCTCGAGCGCGCCGAACATCTCCTCGACGCCCTTGAGCTCCTGGGCGTCCAGGTCGAAGGCGATGACGTCGGCGCCGCGGCGCAGCGCCTCGTAGGAGTGGCGGCCCGCGCCGGCTCCCACGTCGATGAAGCGAGTGCCGGGTCCGACGCCGAGACGGTCGAAGTCAACGGTCAGCACGGGTGTCCTCCTGGTGCAGCGCGACGGCCGCCTCGTACGTCTCGACCGTCGCGCGCGCGACGGCGATCCAGCTGAACTTCTCGAGCGCTCGGGCGCGGCCGGCCTCGCCCATGCGGGCCCGCTCGGCGGGGTCGTCGAGCACGCGTCCCAGGGCGGCCACGAGCGCGTCCACGTCGCCGGGCGGGACGAGCACGCCGGCGCCGGACTCGCGCCCCACGACCTCGGGCAGCGCGCCGGCGTCGCTGGCCACGACGGGCGTGCCGGACGCGAGGGCCTCGACGGTCGGCAGCGAGAAACCCTCGTACATCGACGGGACGCACATGACCTCGGCCGAGGCGAGCAGCGCGGCGAGCTCGGCGTCGCTGACGCCGGTGACCGGGTGGACGACGTCCTCCAGGCCCAGCTCGGCGATGCGGCGCTCGCTGTCACCGCCGGGCTCGAGCCGGCAGACGAGCTCGAGGTGCACGTCGTCGCGCTCCGTGCGCAGCTTGGCCACGGCCTCGAGCAGGTGCCGGACGCCCTTGAGCGGCTTGTCGGCGCTGGCGACCGCCACGATGCGGCCGGGCACCCGGACGCCGTCGAGCGGCGGGGCGAACAGGTCGGTGTCGACGCCGAGCGGGACGACGCGGATGCGCGAGCGGTCCATGCCGAAGTCGGCGGCGGTGTCGTCCGCCGAGACGCTGGAGACGCCGAGCACCACCTGCAGGCGGCGGGCGACGCGCTTCTGCATCGGCAGGAAGGAGTAGAAGCGGCGCAGGCCGAAGCGCTGCTTCCAGCCCTGCGCGGAGGCGAGCTCGACGCGCAGGTCGCGGGTGATCGGGTGGTGGATCGTCGTCACGAGCGGCAGGCGGCGCTGCACCGCGAGCATCCCGTAGCCCAGGCCCTGGTTGTCGTGGACGACGTCGACGCCGGCGCCGTACCGACGCAGGTGACGGGCGGCGCGGAGGCTGAAGGTGAGCGGCTCGCTGAAGCGTCCGGTCTTCGTGACGACGTACTCGAGCACGTCGATCCAGGACGTGAACTCGCTCAACCGCGGCGTCCGGAACGGGTCGGGCTCGCGGTAGAGGTCGAGGCTGGGCAGCTTGGTGAGCGTGACCCGCGGGTCGAGCGTCTCGGGGTACGGCTGGCCGCTGAGCAGCTCGACGTCGTGGCCGAGGTCGGCCAGGCCCTTCGCGAGGTGCCGGACGTAGACGCCCTGGCCGCCGCCGTGCTCCTTGCTGCGGTAGGAGAGCAGGGCGATGCGCACGAAGGCCCTCCCTTTCGCTCTCCCGACCAGTGGTGGCCCATCCTACGGGCGCGTAACCACGCCTCTCGGCGGGTGGCCGCGATCACGTCGCGCATGGCCGAGGGCACCGCGCGGGCGCCGGTAGACTGGGCCGCCTGACCGGGCACGGTGCCCGGGGAAGGTCGGCGGCCCGTGGGCGCGCCGGTCCGAGGCTCGAAACCTCCAGCATCTTCGTCACAGAAGCCTGGAGGGTTCTGCATGTCTGCCCCTTCCACCGACCGCCGCCGATGGTGGACGCTCGCCGTCCTCTCGCTCACCCAGCTGGTCGTCGTCCTCGACGGCACGATCGTCAACATCGCCCTGCCGCAGGCCCAGGCCGAGCTCGGCCTGACCGACGGCCAGCGTCAGTGGGTCGTCACCGCCTACGCCCTCACGTTCGGTGCGCTGCTGCTGCTCGGCGGCCGCATCGCCGACTACGCCGGACGTCGTCGGACGTTCCTCGTCGGCATGGGCGGCTTCGCGCTCGCCTCGCTGTGGGGCGGGCTGGCCCAGTCGGCCGGCGAGCTGATCGCGGCCCGCGGCCTGCAGGGCGTCTTCGCCGCGCTGCTCGCACCGGCGGCGCTCGGGCTGCTCACCGTCACGTTCCCGTCCGGCCCGGACCGCAACGTCGCGTTCGCCGTCTTCGGCGCGATCGCCGGCAGCGGCGCGGCCGTGGGACTGCTGCTCGGCGGCGTCCTGACCGAGTACGCCGACTGGCGCTGGTGCCTGCTCGTGAACCTGTTCTTCGGCGCGCTCGGCATCGCCGGTGGCCTGCTGCTGCTCACCGAGAGCACCGCCGACGGCGACAACCGCTACGACGTGTGGGGCGCGGTCACGGCCACGCTCGGCCTCGGGTCGCTCGTCTACGGGTTCACGCGCGCGGAGCACGGCTGGGGCGAGGCCGACACGATCGGCTTCGTGGCGCTCGGCGTCGTCCTGCTCGCCGCGTTCGTGCTCGTCGAGTCGCGCGTCGCGCAGCCGCTGCTCCCCCTGCGCGTGCTCGCCCACCGCGTCCGCGCCGGCGCCTTCCTGGTGCAGGCCGTCGTCGGCGCGGTGCTGATCGGGGCGACGCTGTACCTGACGTTCCACCTGCAGATCGTGCTCGGGATGTCGCCGCTCGAGGCCGGCCTCGCCAACGTGGTGATGACCGTGGCGACCCTCGTCGTCGTCCCGTTCGTGACCAAGGCGCTGCCGCGCACCGGGCCGCGTCCGTTCATGGTGGCCGGGCCGGTCGTCGCGGCGGCGGGCCTGCTGCTGCTCTCGCGCATCGCCCCGGACGGCGGCTACGCCTCGCACGTGATGCCCGGGCTGGTCCTGATCGGCGTGGGCCTGGCGATGGTGTTCGTGCCGCTGCAGAACCTCGCCCTGACCGGCGTGGCCCCGCACGACGCCGGGGCCGCGGCCGCCACGGTGAACTCGGCGATGCAGGTCGGGGGCTCGGTCGGCCTGGCCCTGTTCACCGTCTTCTACGCGGACGCGATGGAGTCGTCGCTGCGCGCCGGTGCGGCGGTGCCGGCGGCGCTGACCGACGGGTATGCGGCGGTGTTCGTCGCCGCCGGCGTCGCGATGCTGCTCGCCGCGGTCGTCGCCGCGGTGACGGTGCGCGGGCCGAGGGAGGACCTGCTGCCGTCCGGCGACGGCCCCCAGGTCGTCCACGTCGGCTGACGACCCCGGACCTGGAACGGCCCCTCCCCGGCGGGATCGGGGAGGGGCCGTTCGTCAGGACGGATCCCAGAAGGCCTCGGCGTCCGCGTCGCACTCCGGCGAGCCAAGCCGGCCGTCGCACAGGAAGTAGCCGGTGTCCACGCGCAGGACCCGTTCCTCACCGCCGACGTCCTGCACGACGTCGAAGCCTTCGATCGAGATCGAGCCAGTCGGCGTCCCCAGCAGCTCTACGAGCAGCATCTCGACGTCCTCGCTCCCGCACCGGGCGCGGACCTCGCGCTCCAGGGTTCGCCCCTCGGCCAGGCGAGCGAGCCTGCCGTACTTGTATGTCGAGGACGGATCCCCGCGCACCACGGCCCACTCGGCGACGCGGACGTCCCCTGCTCGCACCCGAGGGCGGACCCCGCGGATCATGCCCGGCACACCGCGCTCCACGCAGAGCTGTGCGGCACCCACGGACACCCGTCCGTCGCGCAGCTCGAAAGCCGTGCTTCCGTACGGACCCGCGTCACCGCTGACGCCGGGCCGGGCCGACGAACCCGTCAGTCCCAGGACGGCTCCGCAGACACCTGCAACGCCCGCGAGGACGGCCAGGTACAGGGCAGGGCGACGCTTCACGGGCCGAAGGTATCCCGGTCCGGACGTGCCCGGACGTGGAACGGCCCTCCCCGGCGATATCGGGGAGGGGCCGTCGTCGTGGGTCAGGCCGGGACGACGCTGAGCTCGTCGGCGTCGGGGGCCCGGTCGACCTTGACGGTCTGGCCGTCGCGGACGTCGCCGGCCAGCAGCGCCCGGGCCAGCCGGTCGCCGATCGCCTGCTGCACCAGGCGGCGCAGCGGACGGGCACCGTAGGCCGGGTCCCAGCCGGTGAGCGCCAGCCACTCCTTGGCCGCGTCGGTGACCTCGAGCGTGATGCGCCGGTTGGTGAGCCGGTGCGCCAGCGCGTCGATCTGCAGGTCGACGATGCGGGTCAGCTCCTCGGTGCCGAGCGGGTCGAACATGACGACCTCGTCGAGCCGGTTGAGGAACTCGGGCTTGAACGAGACCCGTACGACCTCCATCACCGCGTCGCGCTTGGCCTCGTCGTCCAGGGCCGGGTCGACCAGGAACGACGAGCCCAGGTTGGACGTCAGGATGATGATCGTGTTGCGGAAGTCGACCGTGCGGCCCTGACCGTCGGTCAGGCGTCCGTCGTCGAGCACCTGCAGCAGGATGTCGAAGACCTCGGGGTGGGCCTTCTCGACCTCGTCCAGCAGCACGACCGAGTACGGCCGACGCCGCACGGCCTCGGTGAGCTGGCCGCCCTCGTCGTAGCCGACGTAGCCCGGAGGCGCGCCGACCAGCCGCGAGACCGCGTGCTTCTCGCTGTACTCGCTCATGTCGATGCGGATGATCGCCCGCTCGTCGTCGAACAGGAAGTCCGCCAGCGCCTTGGCCAGCTCGGTCTTGCCGACGCCCGTGGGGCCGAGGAACAGGAACGAGCCGGTGGGACGGTCGGGGTCGGAGATGCCGGCCCGCGAGCGACGCACGGCGTCCGAGACGGCGGTGACCGCGGCCTTCTGGCCGATCAGCCGACGCCCGATCTCGTCCTCCATGCGCAGCAGCTTGCCGCTCTCGCCCTCGAGCAGGCGTCCGGTGGGGATGCCGGTCCAGGCCGCGACCACCTCGGCGATCTCGTCCGAGCCGACCTCCTCGCGCACCATGAGGTCGTCGTTGCTGCGCTCGGCGGCCTGCGCCTCCTCGAGCTGCTTCTCCATCTGCGGGATCTCGGAGTAGAGCAGGCGGCTGGCGGTGGCCATGTCGCCCTCGCGCTGGGCCTTCTCGGCCGCGACACGCACCTCGTCGATGCGCTCCTTGATCTCGCCGACCGCGTTCAGCTGCTGCTTCTCGGACTCCCAGCGCTGCTCGAGCGCCCGCAGGTTCTCCTGCTTGTCCGCCAGCTCGACGCGCAGCTTCTCGAGTCGCTCCTTGGACGCGTCGTCGTCCTCGGACGACAGGTGGAGCTCCTCCATCTTGAGCCGGTCGACCGAGCGGCGGAGCTCGTCGATCTCGACCGGGCTGGAGTCGATCTCCATGCGCAGGCGGCTGCCGGCCTCGTCGACGAGGTCGATCGCCTTGTCGGGCAGCTGACGGCCGGGGATGTAGCGGTGGGACAGCGTGGCCGCCGCGACCAGGGCCGAGTCGGCGATGGCGACCTTGTGGTGCGCCTCGTAGCGCTCCTTGAGGCCGCGCAGGATCGCGATGGTGTCCTCGACGGACGGCTCGCCGACGTAGACCTGCTGGAAGCGGCGCTCCAGGGCCGGGTCCTTCTCGATGTTCTCGCGGTACTCGTCGAGCGTGGTGGCGCCGATCATGCGCAGCTCGCCACGGGCCAGCATCGGCTTGAGCATGTTGCCGGCGTCCATCGAGCCGTCGCCGGACGCACCCGCGCCGACGACCGTGTGCAGCTCGTCGATGAAGGTGATGACCTGGCCCTCGGACTGCTTGATCTCGGACAGGACGGCCTTGAGCCGCTCCTCGAACTCGCCGCGGAACTTCGCACCGGCGACCATGGCGCCGAGATCGAGCGAGATGAGCCGGCGACCGCGCAGCGACTCGGGGACGTCCCCGGCGACGATGCGCTGGGCCAGGCCCTCGACGACGGCGGTCTTGCCGACGCCGGGCTCGCCGATGAGCACGGGGTTGTTCTTGGTGCGGCGGCTGAGCACCTGCACGACGCGGCGGATCTCGCTGTCCCGGCCGATGACCGGGTCGAGCTTGCCCTCACGGGCGGCGGCGGTCAGGTCGACGCCGTACTTCTCCAGCGACTGGTAGGTGTCCTCGGCGTCCGCGCTGGTGACGCGGGCACTGCCGCGGACGGCCTCGAACGCGGCCTGCAGCGACTCGGCGGTGAGGCCGGCGCGCTCCAGGACGCTACGGGCGCCGGACTGCACGGTGGCGATGCCGACGACGAGGTGCTCGGTGGAGACGAACTCGTCGCCGAGCTGCTTGGCCAGGTCGGTGGCGCGCTGCAGCACCTCGTGGGTGGCGCGGGCGAGGCCCGGGGTCTGGACGCTCGCGCCGGACGCCGACGGGAGGCCGGCCAGCTCGGTGCCGAGCTGCTGCGCGACGGCGCGCGGGTCGGCCCCGGCGGCCTGGACGAGCGGGGCGGCGGTGCCACCCTCCTGCTCGAGCAGGGCGGCGAGGACGTGGGCCGGCTCCACGGCGGGGTTGCCCGCAGCGGCGGCGGCCGAGATGGCGGCTCCCAGCGCCTGCTGGGAGCGCGTCGTGAAGGTGGAAAGGTCCATGCGTGCTCCTCGGTGAGGTTCGGTCTCACTGAGTTCAACCGTACCGAAGTTGAGTCCATTCCCCTCAACTTGGTTGAGTGCGCGTCAGCCTGTGATGATGACGCCGTGACCGTGAGCGCCGCCCACTCGTCGGCCTTCTTCCGCGAAGCACTGCGCGAGGGTGCCGTCTGGACGGTTCGCGACGATGGCGGTTTCCCCGCACCTCAGGGTCACGGCGGACGCCGATCGCAGCCGTTCTGGTCGCTGGAGTCCCGCGCGCAGCACATCATCGACACCGTCCCCGCCTACGCCGGCATGGAGACAGCACGGATCTCGCTCGTTGACTTCCGAGCGCGCTGGCTCCCTGGCCTCCAGGCTGATGGCGTCGGAGTAGGACTGAACTGGTCCGGGCGGAACGCAACGGGGTACGACCTCGAGGCCACGGACATCGAGGAGTATCTGGCGAGAGCGGACCGGGCCTGACCGGGCTCAGCCGGTGAGCCAGGGCTGGGGTCTGCGGTGGCGGACGCGCTCGCGGGCCCGGCGGGCCTGGAGGTAGCGGCTCGGCCGGGCGAGCACGGGTGCGCCGGACCCCACGGTGAAGCGATGGTCGACGGGGTCGACGTGGAGCAGGCCGCGGTGGACGAGCGTGTGGCACCGCGGGCAGAGCCCGATGAGGTTGGCCAGGTCGGTCGGACCGCCCCTGCTGTGCCAGACGACGTGGTGCACGTGGACGACCGGCGCCGAGCAGTGCGGGGCAGCGCACTCGCCGCCCTGGCGGGCGTTCACCGCCTTGCGCTGCGCGGCGGTGGCGAGCCGGACGGTCGGGCCGACGTCGAGCACGGCGTGCCGGGAGTCGGTGAGCACCGGGGTCGCGTCCGCGCCGCACAGCAGCAGGCCGAGCAGGCCCTTGCCGATCGATCCGAAGCCGTGCAGGTGGCCCGGGTGCGTCCCGGGCACCTCGGACGTGCCGGCGGCGTGGGCGAGCGTGTCGTGATCAGCGGTGACGGTGAGGTGCGGACGGACGCCGCGGTCCTGCGGGAGCCCGTGCTCGAGGACACCGGTCAGCAACTCGTCGAGGCCGTCGACGCGGCGCTCGGCCGTGCTGCGGTCGTCGCCGGCGCCCTGCGGAGCCGACAGCGAGCGCAGGACGAGGTCGAGCTTGGCCCCGGTCTCCGTGCCGAGGAAGCCGGTCAGGTGCCACCCCTCGGGCACGGGCGACAGACGGACGTCCTGGCGCTCCATGCCGCGGACCCAGGCCTCGTCGAGCTCGTCGGGGTAGACGGCCTCGCGCAGCGCCTTGACCACGCGACGCAGCTCGGCCGGCTCGGAGGACGTGGCGACCTCGAGCAGCCACGGCTGCGCCGCGACGACCACCTCACGACCGACATGCTTGAGCGCGAAGGCGAGCTCACGGACGTGGGCGAGCCGCACGCGCCCGGCGTCGAAGGCGTCGGCGACCCGGGGAAGGTCGCGCAGTGCCGATCCGGCCCGGCTCAGTGCTCCCGCCTCGGACGGGTCGAGCCGCAGCTCGCGGGCGAGCCACGCTCGCGCCGTGGGCGAGCCCTCGTCCTCGAAGCCTCTCGAGTCCTCCAGCTCGGCGACGGCTCGCGCCTTGGCGGAGTCGAGGGCGTCCTGCGCCCGCTGGATCGCACGGAGACGATCGGCCGGGCAGGCGTGACCGTCGAGCGCGTCCGCCGCGCCGCGAAGCTGGTCGATCACGTCCCCCGAGGCCATGCCTCAGTCTAGTCGAACATGCGTTCGAACAACAGAGGAAATCCCCAGAACCTCAGTACTGGGGAGGGAGATTGTCCTGCTCGTGCGGCGCCAGCGCAGCCAGCACGAACGCGCCTGCCACGAACGCGACACCGAGCGGCACGAGCACCTGGTCGAGGGCCGTGACCACGAGCGCGAACAGGTCGATCGAGAAGTCGGGGGCATAGAGGCCGTAGATGCCGCAGCGGAGCAGCACGCCGACCACGACCAGGGCCAGTCCGACGACCAGCATCGAACGGGGATCGAGCCTGGGCACGCGCATGGTCACTCCGATCGCCCACGACCGTCGCGAGCCAGCACATCGTCGCGCACCGACCGCTCCCGTGGGGGCGGTTCGGGCGAACGCGTCAGCCCTGCTCGGGCGTCGCCTCTCCGCCGGAACCAGCCGACCCGCCGGAACCGGCCGAACCGCCGGAGCCGGACGTCCCCGACGTGCCCGACGTGTCCGCATCGCCACCGGAGTCGGACGCCGGCGGCTCGGTCGTCGGCTCGTCGGGCGTCGGCTCCGCCGGCGTCGGCGTGCGGGTCGGCTTCGGCGTGGTCGGCTCCGAGGTGGTGGGCTCGTCGCTCGGCTCGTCCGTGGGCTCCTCGGTCGGCTCGTCGCTCGGCTCGTCCGACGGCTGCCCGTCGTTGCCGGACGAGTCCGGCGTCGTCGGGGTGTCGGTCGGCTCCTCGGCGTCCTCGCGCTCGGCGTCGGCCAGCTCGCTGCGCAGCACCTTGGCCGCGTCACGGATGCGGGTGGCGGCCGCCTTCGTCATGTCACCGTCGGTGCGCGCCTGGCTGACCTGGTCGAGCAGGTCGGCGACCTGGTCGCGGGCCCGGTCGTACTCGCCCTCGACGATGCTGTCGTCGATCTGGCCGAGGGTCTCGTACAGCGGAGCCAGCGGGTCGTCCTCGCCGGCGCAGCCCGCGAGCAGCCCGAGGCCGAGCACCGTCGTCGTCGCCGCGGCCGCGAGCCGCCGGGTGAAGTTCCCGTTCACTGGCCCGCCTCCTCGACCGAGTCGTGCAGGTCCTGCAACGGGTCCCGCAGCTGCGACGGGACGTCGTCCGGCACGTCGGGGACGGTGGCCCCCCGGTCGCCGAGCAGCACGAGCGCCACGATCACCGCCGCGACGAGGACGATGCCCACCGCGATCGCCCAGTACGGCCGCTTGCGCTTCTGGGCCGGCTCCTCCGCCCGGGGGACGGACGTCGTGGGCTCCGGACGCGCCGCGGCCGGCGGGACGGACGTCATCATCTGCGTCGCGCCGGCGACCTGGGTGGCGTTCGCGAGCTGGGTCGCGGCCGCGTCGTCACCGCCCGCGAGGGCGCGCAGGCGCTCGAGGACGTGCTGGGCGTCGGGCCGGCGGGTCGGCTCGGGATCGGTCATCGCCTGCAGCAGCGTGACCCACCCGGCCGGGAGCGTCGAGGGGATCTCCGGGTTCCGGTTGAGCCGGGCCATCGCCGCCTCGGTCGGCGTGCCGCCGTAGGCGCGCTCACCGGTCAGCGCCTCGAGCAGCACGAGGCCGAGCGAGTACACGTCCGAGGCGGGCGTGACCGTGAGGCCCTGCACCTGCTCGGGCGAGAAGTAGGCCGGTGACCCGATCGTGGTGCCGACCCGCGTGTGGTGCGCGGTGTCGTTGACCAGCCGGGCGATGCCGAAGTCGGCGAGCAGCACGCGCCGGTCCTCGCGCAGCAGCACGTTGCCGGGCTTCACGTCGCGGTGGACGACGCCGGCCTCGTGGACGTACGCCAGCGCCTCGGCGACCTGGGCACCCACCTCGGCCATCCGCTGCGGGGGCACCGGGCCGCCGCGGCGGGTCGCCTCGCCGAGGTTCGTGCCGCGCACCAGCTCCATCACCAGGAACGGCCGGTCGGCGCTCGTGCCCGCGTCGAGCAGGGTGACGAGGTGCGGATGGTTGAGCCCCGCCAGCGTCCGCGCCTCGCTCATGAAGCGCGCCCGGTCGGTCGGGTCGGGCTCGGGGTCGCGGAGCACCTTCACCGCGACCTCACGGCCCAGCAGCTGGTCCTTGGCCAGGTAGACGTCGGCCATGCCACCGCTGCCGATCACCTCGCCCAGCTGGTACCGGTCGCCCAGCAGCGTCGGTGTGCTCAAGACGTGTCCCTCGCTCCCGCTCGATGTCGCCGGTCGCCCGGCGCGGTCATCGACCATCATCGGCGATGCGGCGCCGCGGCGCCGCCCGACGTCGGTCAGTACCCGCTGAAGTAGTCCGTGTGCGCCCGCGGCACGAACCGGCGGACGGCGTGCACCATCGCCGGCGGACCGGACACGTACGCGACCCGGTCCTCGTGGTCCGGGACGTGCTCGTCCAGCACCTCGCGGGTGACGAACGAGCCCTGCGCCCAGGTCCAGCCCGCGGGCAGGTCGGGACGCTCGGGCGAGACGACCACGACCCGCGCGCCGGTCGCGGCCAGCTCGTCGCGGTAGGCGACGTCGTCGGGGCCGGTGACGCCGTAGACGAGCACGACGTCGTCACAGTCGTGGTGGCGCAGCTGGCTGACGAACGGCGTGATGCCGATGCCGCCGGCGACCAGCAGCATCGGGCGGGACGCCCTCGGCCAGGTGAAGTCGCCCGAGACGCTCGTGGCCCGCACGACGTCGCCCTCGTCCAGCGCGACGAGCGCCTGCTTGAACGCGCTGGGCCGCTCGGGGACGCGGACGGCCACGGTCACCTCGTCGCCCGGCGCCGAGGAGATGCTGAACGCGCGGCGGGTGCCGCGCCGGTCGCTGCCGCGACCCGTGAGGTCGAGCTCGAGGTACTGGCCGGGGCGGAACCGCAGCGGACGCTGGGGGTGGAAGCGCAGCTCCCACACGTCCGGGGTGAGCCGGCGCTTGTCGACGACGTCGAGCCGGACGCCGCCGCGCTGGCCGAGCAGGAAGGCGGCCAGGTTCACCGCGAGCAGGGCGATCTCGTAGGTGTTCTCGAACGGGCCGAGCATGACGGCCTCGTCGAACGCGCGCTGCGTCCACAACGGCCAGGTGAACAGCACCGCCGCGGCAGCGGCCAGCACCAGCTGCTGCCAGCGGCGCGGCGAGAGGGTCAGCGGCTCGCTCAGCATGACGCCGGCGAAGAAGACGATCGGCGACGAGTAGAGCGCGAACTGCCAGGCGTCCGAGAACGGCGAGAACGCCATGAGTCCCCAGATGCTCAGCGCGGCGGCCACGACGACGAAGACCGCACCCATGGGCAGGCGACGCGTGCGGTGCAGGATGAGCAGCGCGCCCACGAGCACGGGCCAGAACAGCGGCTCGCTCGCGGCCCACCAGCTCGTCGACGGCACCGCCCAGCCGGTGACCTCGCCGAGCAGGAGCAGCAGGACGGCGGCGGCCGCGGCCGGGTTGAACACGTGCCGTCCGCGCCAGGCCAGGACGAACTTGGACGCCCCGGCGAGGAGGCCGAGCAGCGCCAGCCAGCCGTACCCGGCCGCGTCCTGCGCCGGCCAGTACAGGAACCACAGGATGAGCGCGGTGATGACGGACGACTCGACGTGGACGCGCGTGCGCAGGCCCAGCCCGAGCACGACGCTCGTGGCCGCGGTCGAGGCGACCAGCACGACGAGGCTCAGCAGCATCGGGCCGACGGTGAAGATGCCCGGGTCGAGCTCCTCGAGCGCCGCGAGCACCACCGCGATCGCGGCCAGGACGGCCAGCACGACCGTGACGAGCCGGTACATGGTGCCGCGGCCCAGCAGCGCGTCCAGGCGGGTCAGTGCGGTTCTCACGAGAAGAGCTCCCCGGTCAGGTCCCCGTGCACGGCGGCCCGCCCGTCGGCGGTGATCACGAGCGCGGAGAAGTCGAAGGCCTCGGCCAGCCGGTCGGCCGGGGCGAGGAACAGGGCGGTGGCCAGGGCGTCGGCGGCGAGCGCGCGCTCGGCCACGACCCAGGTGGCGGCGACGTCGCGCGTCGGCGTGCCCGTGCGGGCGTCCAGCACGTGGTGCAGGCCGTCGCCCCAGGCCCGGCGGTTCGTGGCGGACGCGCACAGCGCGCGCCCCGGGTCGAGCTCGATCACCCCGACGGCGAGGGAGGAGTCGTCGGGGTGCTCGAGCGCGACCCGCAGCGGCTCGCCCGCGACGTGCCGCAGGTCGCCGCTGCCGTCGACGGTGACGACGTCCACGCCGTCGGCGAGCAGCAGGTCGGTCACGAGGTCGACCAGGTGCCCCTTGCCGGCGGCGCCGACGTCCAGGACGGTCGCGGGCGGCGCCTCCAGCACCGGGGGCGTCCAGGTCGCCGCGTCCCACGACGGCGCCGCGACGGGCTCGCCGGACGGCTGCAGGGAGTAGGCCGGGTCGTACCCGAGCCGCTCCAGGCTGCCGCCGACGAGCGGGTTCATCGCCCCGTCGGTCAGGCGGTGCAGCGTCGTGTAGACGCCGAGCAGGTCGTCGGCCTCGTCGGCCAGCGCCGCGCGTCCGTGCCGGGCCAGCTCGGCGACCGGCCCGTCGGTGCGGAAGCGCGACCAGTCGCGGTCGTACTGCTCGACCCGCTCGCGGACCCGCTCACGCGAGGCCTCGCCGAGCGGCGTGGCGGTGTCGACCTGCCACGCCGTGCCCAGCGTCTCGAAGCCCCACGTGTGCACGGGTCAGGCCTGCGCCTGGCCGGTGATGTCCTCGATGGCGGCGTTGAAGCCGCCGCTGGTGAGCGACGAGCCGGCCACCTTCGAGACGTCCAGCTCGTCGATCTTCTTGCCGACCACGACCTCGCTGATGCCGCCGGCGAACTTCTTCTGGAACATCTCGGAGTTGCCGCCCTCGGCCTGCGGGTCGACCTCGACGGCGGTGATCGTGCCGTCGGCCTCGAGCGTCACCTCGACCTCGACGCTCTGCGTGCCGCCGGGCGTCTGGTAGCTCCCCTCGGCGTCGTAGTCGCCGGCCTTGTAGGCACCGGTGGCGCCCGTGTCGGGGGCGGCGTCGGTGGCGTCCTGGGTGGCCTCGGCGGACGGGCTCGCGCTCGTGGCCTCGCTCGACGCCTCGGACGAGGAGTCGTCCGAGCCGCAGGCGGCGGTGAGCAGCATCAGCGAGACGGCGGCCGCGCCGGCGGCGGCCTGGGGCAGGCGGGTGAGCTTCATCGGTCCTCCTGGGACACGGGACGTCTTCGGAACTTGTCGGTACAACGATCCCTCGTCCGGGCTAGTTCCCCCGCACGCGTCCCGAGGCGTGACTCACAGCGAACGGACAGCCCGCACCGCGGCCTGGAACCCCGACATGCCGTGCACGCCGCCGCCGGGCGGGGTGGACGCCGAGCAGAGGTACACGCCGTCGGCCACACGGTACGGGTCCGGCGACATGCGCGGACGCATCACCACCTGCCACGGATCGTTGGCCCCGCCGGCGATGTCGCCGCCGACGTAGTTGGCGTTGTAGTCGTGCCAGGCCTGCGGGCCGCGCACGGCCTGGGCCAGGATCCGGTCGCGGAAGCCCGGGGCGAACCGCTCGATCTGCGCGATCACGGCCTCGGTCGCGTCACCCTCGTAGCCGTGCGGGACGTGCGCGTACGCCCAGATCGGGTGCACGTCGCCGTTCGAGCGGCTCGGGTCGGCGAGGTGCTGCTGGCACACGATGACGAAGGGACGCTCGGGCATCCGTCCCTTCGCGATCGCCTGCTCGGCCGCGTTGACCTGCTCGATCTCGCCGCCGAGGTGGACGGTGCCGGCGTGGTGCGCCTTCTCGTTCGTCCACGGGACGCCCTCGGCCACGGCGAAGTCGACCTTGAACGTGCCGGGACCGTAGCGCCACTTGCGCAGGGAGCGACGGACGTGCCACGGAGCCCGGTCGCCGGCGAGCCTCAACGCCTGGTCGGGGCTGGTGTCGAGCATGACCAGGTCGGCCTGCGGCAGCTCGGTGACCCGGTGGCCGGTCTCGATGCGTCCGCCGAGCTTCTCGAGCAGCGACGCCATGGCGCGGGTGATGGAGATGGAGCCGCCCTTGGCGACCGGCCAGCCCCAGCCGTGCGAGAACGTGCCGAACATGAGGCCGAGGGCGGCGGTGGTCGGACGGGTGAGCGGCTGCACGGCGTGGTCGGACATGCCGGCGAACAGGGCGCGGGTCTGCGGGTCCTGGAAGCGCCGGGCGAACACGGTCGCGGGCAGCAGCGCGTTGACGCCGAAGCGGGCCATGACCAGCGGGTGGGCCGGCACGTGGACGATCGGGCCGAACAGCTCGTCGACCAGCGCCTCCTTGTGCTCGACCAGCGGTCCGAAGACGTGGCGCCAGCGGTCGCCGTCGACGCCCAGCCCCTCGACCGTCCGGTCGAGGTCGCGGTAGAGGGCGGCGCCCCGGCCGTCGTCCAGCGGGTGCACGGCGTCGATCTCGGGCCACAGCCACTCCAGGCCGTGCTCGGCCAGCGGCAGCGCCCGGAAGAACGGGGACGCGAGACCGGTGGGGTGCGCCGCGGAGCACACGTCGTGCAGCACGCCCGGCAGCGTCAGCTCCTCGGTGCGGGTGCCGCCGCCGATCGAGTCGTGCGCCTCCAGCACGGTCACGTCCACCCCGGCCTGGGCCAGGACGATGGCCGCTGCGAGGCCGTTCGGCCCCGATCCCACCACGACGGCTGTCGACACGGGCACTCCCTTCGTCGTCCCTCCACCCTGTCGCCCGGGGCGGGGCGCCGCAATCGGGGGACGTCTTGCCCGATGGACGCCCCCGGGCCGCCGTTGGCCCGACCGTTTAGGCTTGCCTAAGACCCCAGTCGACCCGGGAGAACACTGAATGAGCAGGCAGCTGCGCGTCGCCATCGTGGGCGCGGGACCGGCCGGCATCTACGCCGCCGACATCCTGACCAAGTCCGACGCCGACGTCACCGTCGACCTGATCGAGCGCGACCCCACGCCGTTCGGCCTGATCCGCTACGGCGTGGCGCCGGACCACCCGCGGATCAAGGAGATCATCAAGGCGCTCAAGCGCGTCATGAGCAACGACGCGATCCGCTTCTTCGGCAACGTCGCGTACGGCGACGACCTCAAGCTGGAGCAGCTGCGCACGTTCTACGACGCCGTGGTGTTCGCCACCGGCGCCCGTCGTGACCGCGACCTCGACATCCCCGGCATCGACCTGCACGGCAGCTACGGCGCGGCCGACTTCGTGTACTGGTACGACGGCCACCCGGACGTCTCGCGCGAGTGGGACTTCCAGCCGCACGCGGAGTCCGTCGCCGTGCTCGGCGTCGGCAACGTCGGCCTCGACATCGCCCGCATCCTGGCCAAGACGGCCGACGAGCTGCTGGTGACCGAGATCCCCGACAACGTCCACGAGGGGCTGAGGAAGAACGCCGCGAAGGACGTCCACGTCTTCGCCCGCCGCGGCCCCGCCCAGGTGAAGTTCACGCCGATGGAGCTGCGCGAGCTGTCGCACTCGCCCAACATCGACGTCATCGTCCACCCCGAGGGCTTCGAGTTCGACGAGGGCTCGATGGACGCCATCCGCGCCTCCAAGAGCCAGAAGCTCGTGGTCGACGTGCTGACCAAGTACCTGGCCACGGAGCCGTCGGGCGCCGACCACCGCATCCACATCCACTTCTGCCAGAACCCGGTCGAGATCCTCGGCGAGGACGGCAAGGTCGTGGGCCTGCGCACCGAGGTCACCGAGCTCGACGGCACCGGCAACGTCCGCGGCACCGGCGAGTTCCAGGACTGGCCGGTCCAGGCCGTCTACCGCGCGATCGGCTACTACTCCGACCAGCTGTCGGGCCTGCCGTTCGACACCCACGCCGGCGTCGTCCCCAACGACGGCGGCCACGTGCTCGAGATCGACGGCTCGCCGCTGCCCGGCGCGTACGTCACCGGCTGGATCAAGCGCGGCCCGATCGGCCTCATCGGCCACACCAAGTCCGACGCCAACCAGACCGTCACGATGCTGCTGGAGGACTTCGAGGCCGGACGCCTGGAGGCCCCCGAGCAGCCCGACCGCGAGGCGTTCGACCGCCACCTGGACTCGCTCGGCCTGCACTACACGACGTGGGAGGGCTGGGAGAAGCTCGACGAGCACGAGCTCGGCCTGGGCGAGAGCCACGAGCACCAGCGCGAGCGGGTCAAGGTCGTCCCCCGCGAGGACATGGTGCGCATCGCCCGCGGCTGACGCACCCGTCACGACGCCCCGCCCGGCCCCGGCCCGGCGGGGCGTCGTCGTCTACTCGGGCAGCTTCAGCACCTGCGCGCGGCACTCGGGCTGCGCGACGGTGGTGGGCACGCCCTCGATGGTGAACTGCCCTAGTGCAGATACGAGTTGGCGAGATCGTTGAGAGGTTCGATCCCCCCATCGAAACTGAAGCGAAACAGGGCGATGCGCGTTTGTGCTGCCCATTCGACCGCGCCGCGCGTGTATCCAGCAGAACTGAAAACCATGTGATGGCGGCAGCCGGCGCCAACGCTCGCTCCATATAGCGCCTGCACTGTTGGGCGCCCTACTGGCTTGGCCTCAAACTTCACCTGTGCGGCCACGTCCGGTTCGCCCGCGGCGTAGCCGATGACATCCAGGCCGCCATCGCCACTAGGAGGAGTGACGATCGCATTTTGCCAGCCCATCCAGCGCACCCAGTCTGCTGCCAGATACTCAGCTTCAAGCGCATCCCGCACCAAACGGCGCCCGGGCGGCGGGCCGCCAGCACGAATCGGATCGGTTGGATGCCCGTTCTCGAACCATAGACCGAGATCCTCGCGCTGTTGGTCAAGCGCCGCCCCCAGCGCCATAGCGCGTTCAACATGCTCTGGATACAGGACATCGATGACGGCTTCCCACCCACGACGACTGTTCGCCGCGAGGGCCTGGCGTTGTGTCAGCAGTTGCTCCAGAGTGACGACGCCCGTACGTCCATCACGTAGACCCGGCAATTCGTGGGGATGAAATCCAACAGCGGCGACGCGCGGACTCTCATATCGGAGCTCAATGTCGTAGCGCGCGCCGCGCTCAGACACCACGTGCAGAGCCTCCTGAGTGAGGAAGATCCGAGCGTTGAGGAAAACGATCTCCGGCAGCCCGGGTCGATAGACCCGGGCACACGGACTCTCCAAGGTCAACAACGAAACGGAACTCAAGCTCGTGATCCAGCGATCGCGCGCTTCCCATTTGGTGCCCGGGACACTCGCTTTGATCCGCTCAACGCGCCGCTCAAAGGAAACCACCCGGGGAGCCTAAGTCGAAATATGCTTTGTCGGGACAGATCTGGCGGAAGAACTCGCCGAGCGCTCTTCGCGGCTGAATCGATCTAGGCGAATGAGCAAGTCACAGGTCAACGGCGTTTCGACCCAAACGGCACGTACGCGTAAGCTTCCGCGTCGTCGTCTACTCGGGCAGCTTCAGCACCTGCGCACGGCACTCGGGCTGCGCGACGGTGGTGGGCACGCCCTCGATGGTGAACTCCGCCGTGGCGCCGCCCGCGACCGGTCCGACCGTGACCACGCGGCTGCCGCGCGACTGGCCGTCGGCCACGTCGGCGAAGGCGGTCACCTGGTAGCGCGCGGCCTTCGAGCCGGCGTTGCTGAGCACGCCGCGCACGACGACCACGCCCGACTGCGGCGCCCCGCACGTCATCGAGACCAGCGCCTCCGGCACCGGCGACGCCTGGTCGGCCGGCGTGACCGGAGTGTCGTCGCCGCCCCCGAGGTCGCCGGGGACGAGGCCGCAGCCGGCGGTGCCGAGCGCCAGCACCGCGGCGAGGAGGAGGGGACGGACGTGCATGGGTCCATCCCATCACGTCGTCTCCGACGGTCGCCGGACCCACGCCGGGGACGCTGGGTGAGGCCGAATACTGTGACGTCCTAGGAACCTGCGAGGGAGGCACGATGACGGACTTCGACCACATCGAGAAGGTCGGCGTGATCGGCGGCGGACTGATGGGCTCGGGCATCACGGAGGTCACGGCGCGCGGGGGCCTGTCGACGATCGTCGTCGAGGTCACCGAGGAGGCCGCCCAGGCGGCGCGCGAGCGCGTCGAGGGGTCGCTGCGCAAGGCCGAGAAGCGCGGCAAGATCAGCGCCGAGGACGTCGACGCGACGCTCGAGCGCATCGTCTTCACCACCGAGCTCGAGCGCCTGGCCGACCGCGACCTCGTCGTCGAGGCCGCGTCCGAGCGCGAGGACGTGAAGCTCGGCCTGTTCGAGCGGCTCGGCACGATCCTGGAGCAGGACGACGCCGTGCTGACGTCCAACACGTCGTCCATCCCGATCGTGAAGCTCGGTGCCGTCTCCGGCCGCGCCGACCGCGTCATGGGCGTGCACTTCTTCAACCCGGCCCCGGTCATGCAGCTCGTCGAGCTCATCCCCTCGCTCACCACGGGCGAGGCGACCAAGGCGCGCATGCAGCACTTCGTCACCGAGAAGCTCGGCAAGCAGCCGATCGAGGCGACCGACCGCGCCGGGTTCGTGGTCAACAGCCTGCTGGTGCCCTACCTGCTGTCGGCGATCCGCATGTACGAGGCCGGCTACGCCTCGGCCGAGGACATCGACAAGGGCATGGTGCTCGGGTGCGGTCACCCGATGGGCCCGCTCGCGCTGAGCGACCTCATCGGCCTGGACACGATCCGCGCCATCGGCGTCTCGATGTACGACGAGTTCAAGGAGCCGCTGTACTCGCCGCCGCCGCTGCTCGACCGCATGGTCGACGCCGGCCTGCTCGGCAAGAAGAGCGGCCACGGCTTCTACGCCTACTGAGCCCCGGCACAGCACGACGCCCCCGACCGGTGGTCGGGGGCGTCGTCGCGTCCGGGGCTCGTCGCCCGCGTCGGCCTGGGGTCAGCGGACCCGGAGGCTCGCGGTGTACGTGCCCGTGATCGAGCCGGGGGCCACCGAGTAGCCCTCGCGCTGCTTGACGCCCTTGGCGCGCTTGCTCTTCCACTTCTGGCTGAGGTTCACGATGCCGTGGGTGGAGGGGACGAGCGCGTCGAGCTGGGTGACGAGCTGCGTGAACGTGCGCGGCGTGTCCTCCTCCTCGCCGAACTCGTCGTCGCACCAGATGTCGCCGTCCTCGTCCATCTCGCACCCCTCGGGGAGCTGCTGGGACTTGGCCGAGTAGGTCAGCCTCGCGGTGCCGCGGGCGGACTTGGCGATCGCGAACGTGCGGGCCGGGCCGCCGACGGTGCCCTGCGGGCGTCCGTCGCGGAACAGGCGGTAGACCGGGCGGACCGTGACCGTCTGGCCGCGCTTCACCGACGTGCCGCTCGCCCAGACCCACGCCTTGCCGTTCCAGCGCTGGGCGCCGACGTGGCGGTACGAGGTCGCCGAGGCGCTCAGCAGGGTGAGGTTCGACGTCACCGAGGTGATGGTCACGTCGGCCAGGTCGGTCTCGAGCAGGCTCGCGACGTCGTTGCCGATGCCGCTGGCCAGGTAGTCGCCCAGCTCGCCGCGGGAGGCGTAGACGTCGGTGTTCGTGAGGGTGCCGGCGCGGCCGCCACGGACCGTGTAGCCGATGCGCCAGCTGAGGCGCGCCGTGCCCGTGCCCATGTTGTCGAGCGTGTCGATGGCGGCGAAGGCCGGCGCGTAGGCGGCGGCGAAGGACGCCATGTCGCGGTTCACGACCGTGCCCGAGTAGGTGCCCAGGCGCTTGCCGGAGCCGTTGAGGACGTTGGTGGTGACCGGGAAGCCGGACAGACGGCCGATCTGGCCGCGCAGGGCGCCGTAGCCGTCGTAGTCGATCGTGCCGACCTGCTGGCCGACCTGCGAGACCTGCTTGAACGAGCCCATGCCGCCGGTCGAGTCCGGGACGATGAGCGCGGCCGAGGCGTTGTGCATCGACAGCGCCGTCTTGCCGGCGAAGTCCATCTGGTGGCCGAACGCCCACACCGTCGTGCCGCAGACCGCGGTGACGGTGCCGACGCCGCCGGAGAACAGGTCGCCGGTGGAGTAGCCGACCGCGACGTTGCCGCCGGGGACGAGCGGGTCGTTGATGACCGTCGGGGCGGCGACCGAGGCGAAGCCGCCCGCGCGGGCGGCCCGCGCCGTCGCGGACGAGCCGGGCACGCGCTTCAGCGTGCGGTTGGCCAGGGCGTTGCCCTTGGTGCCGCCGGCGACGACCTTCTGGGTCTTGAGCCGCGGCAGGGTCGTGCCGGCCAGCGCGCGCTCGGTGGCGGCGGAGGCGCCGGACAGGGTCGAGCGGGTCAGCGAGACACGGGCCGGCGCGACGCGGTCGACGCCGGTCTGCTTCATGTACTCGGCCGGGGTGACGCCGGCGATCGGGAGGTTGTCGCCGTTGAGGCCGTAGGCCACGGCACCGATGAGGCGGCCGTCCTGGGCGTAGACCGGCGAGCCGGACATGCCGGCCCAGATGCCCGCGCGGGGGTTGCCGGTGTCGATGCCGGCGCCCGAGAGCTCGAACAGCAGCATGTCGACGCCCTTGCCCAGCGCGTCCTGGACGTGGCCGACGTACTCGCCGGTGAAGCCGACGGGCTGCGTGCCCTTGACGACGGTGAGGCCGGTGACGGGCTCGCCCTCGGGGAAGGCGACGGCCTCGTCCTGCGTGACCATCGGCTGGGAGCCGTCGGCGCAGAAGGCGGCCGGCCCGGGCGCCGCGGAGGCCACGCTCATCGGGGCGACCAGCGTGGCCGCGACCACGCCGCTCAGGGCGGTGGCGGACAGCCAGCGCAGGATGGGACGGTTCATGCGGGACCCCCGGTCGGGTGTGGGACGGACAGCTGCCCCTCCCGAGACGAGCGAGGGTGAGCGGCTCGACCATAGTCGCGGTTCGGGCGCCCCGTGGGAGAACTCCGAAACCGGCCGTGGTGACGATCTTCTCGTCGGCCACCGGAGCCTCCACCTGAGCCGACGCTGCCCTCGTCCCGGTCCCTGAGCCTGTCGAAGGGACGCCTCTCGACAGGCTCGAGGAGCGGGTTGTGCCGCTCGAGGAGCGGGGTACGCCTACAGGAGCTCGCCGCGGCGGCGGGCGGCGGTGACCGCCTCGAGCCGCGAGTGGGCGTCGAGCTTGCGCATCGCGTTGCGCAGGTAGCTGCGGACGGTCTCCAGCCCCAGGTCGAGCCGGTGGGCCACCTCCGCGTTGCCGCACCCGAGCGCGACGAGCCCGAGGACGTCCAGCTCGCGCCGGGTCAGCACCCGCTGCTCCGGCGTGGTCGGCACCAGCCGGTCGCCCAGCCCGTCGAGCCGCTCGCGCAGCGCGGGGTCGTCCACCTCGGACGCGATGGTGCGCAGCTCGGCGAGCAGCTCGCGCAGCGAGGCCACCTCGCGCGGGTCGCGCTCGCGGGTCCAGGCGGCGGCGGCCTCGACGCGTCGGTCGACCTCGTCGCGGACACGGATCTCGTCGGCGAGGCGTCGCACGTGCGGCGCCACCACGCGCAGGGCCGCGTCGCCGAGCGTCTCGGAGCCGCGCGAGCCGCAGTAGACGAGCCCGCGGACGGTGCCGGTGACGACGACCGGGGCGACCAGGATCGACGTGACGCCCTCCCCCAGCACCGGCCGGTCGTACTCGTGGGTGATGCCGCGCGCCGTGCGGTAGTCGCGCACGGCGGCGGGACGCCCCTCGGCCAGCGCGCGTCCGCCGAGACCGGAGCCGCGACGCACCCGCAGGTTGCGCAGCCCGGACGTGCGCTGGCCCAGCAGCTCGGTCTGGACCGCCGCCTCCTCGTCGCCGAGCCCGGCGAAGAACAGCGGGACGGGCAGCTCGGCGCGCAGGCCGCGCAGGCAGGTGCGCAGGGCGTCGGCGTCGCGCTCGGCGGGTGCGGAGGTCGCCACGGTTCACACCCTTCCGGGGGTGGCAGGGGTCGGGGACGGCTGGCTCAATGGTACGTGACCGCCGTCACAGGCCGATCCCGCACCGACCGGAGGCAGCATGTACTTCCCGTTCACCGTCCGCGACTTCCTCGACCGCGCGACCACGGTCTACCCCGACCGCGTCGCCGTCGTCGACGAGCCCGACCAGCCCGCCGAGTCCTGGGGCGAGATCACCTACGCCGAGATGGGCCGCCGGGCGCGCCGCCAGGCCGCGACGCTCGACGAGCTGGGCGTTCCCGTGGGCGGACGAGTGGCGATCGTGTCGCACAACTCGGCCCGGCTGCTGACCAGCTTCTTCGGCGTCTCGGGCTGGGGACGCGTGCTCGTGCCCGTGAACTTCCGCCTGGCTGCGCCCGAGGTGAAGTACATCGTCGAGCACTCCGGCGCCGAGGTGCTGCTGGTCGACCCCGCCGTGCGGCACCTGCTCGACGAGGGCGTGACGGCGAAGCACGTCTTCGTGCTGGGCGAGGACGACGACCGCATCTGGGGTGCGAGCACCGAGCCGCGGCCGTGGGAGCCGGACGAGGCCGCGACGGCGACGATCAACTACACGTCCGGCACGACCGCGCGACCCAAGGGCGTGCAGATGACGCACCGCAACCTGTGGGTCAACGCCACCGTGTTCGGCTGGCAGCTCGGCGTGAACGACCGCGACGTGCTGCTGCACACCCTGCCGATGTTCCACGCCAACGGCTGGGGCCAGCCGTTCAGCGCCACCGGCATGGGCGTCAAGCACGTGGTCATCCGCCAGATCGACGGCGCCGAGATCCTGCGCCGCATCGACGAGCACGGCGTCACCTACCTGTGCGCGGCTCCGGCCGTCGTGGCCTCCGTGCTCGCGGCCGCGAAGGACTGGGACGGCGAGGTCCCCGGACGCGACCGGGTGCGCATCGTCGTGGCCGGGGCGCCGCCCCCGACCCGCACGATCGAGCAGGTGCGGGCCGACCTGGGCTGGGAGTTCATCCAGATCTATGGCCTCACCGAGACCGCTCCCCTGCTCACCATGAGCCGCATGCGCGAGGAGTGGGACGACCTGGAGCCGATGGCCCAGGCGCGCCTGCTCGGCCGGGCCGGGGCGCCGGCGGTCGGCGTCCGGGTCATGGTCGACGACTCCGGCGAGGTGCTGGCCCAGAGCAACCACAACCTCGAGGCGTACTGGGAGAACCCCGAGGCGACCGCCGAGGCGCAGGCCGGCGGCTGGTTCCACACCGGCGACGGCGGCACCTTCGAGGACGGCTACCTGACCATCGCCGACCGCAAGAAGGACGTCATCATCACCGGCGGCGAGAACGTCTCCTCGATCGAGGTCGAGGACGCGCTGATGCTCCACCCGTCGGTGCAGGAAGTCGCGGTCATCGGCATCCCGGACGAGAAGTGGGGCGAGCTCGTCACGGCACTGGTGGTGCTCGACCCGGACGCCGAGCCGGTCGACGACGCGGCACTCATCGCGCACACCCGCCAGCACCTGGCCGGCTACAAGTGCCCCAAGCGCATCGAGCTGCGCGACGCCCTCGAGCGCACGGCCACCGGCAAGCTGCAGAAGTTCAAGCTGCGCCAGCCGTTCTGGGCGGGCCACGAGCGCCAGGTGCACTGAGAGGTCCCCTCGACCGGCTCGGCCACCGCTGGCCGAGCCTGTCGAGGCCCGAGCCCGTCGAGGCCCCGGGTCAGGCGAGCTCGAAGCGGGCCTTGCCCGCCCGCTTGGCCCGCAGCAGCGCCGCGTCGGCCGTGTCGAGCAGCTCGCTCACCGTCGGCCGCGCGTGCACCGGGGCCGACGCCGCCCCGACGCTGACGCCGAGGTCGGCCGCGACCGTCCCGACCCGCACGGGGTCCAGGAACGCCGCGACCATCCGGTCGGCCAGCGCGGCGACCCCGTCGTCGTCGGGCAGCACCGCCAGCACGGCGAACTCGTCGCCACCCTGGCGCATGACGACCGCGTCGTCGCCGGCGACCCCGCGCAGCCGCGGGGCGAGGGCGACCAGCACGTCGTCGCCGAACCCGTGGCCGTACTCGTCGTTGAGCGCCTTGAAGCCGTCCAGGTCGCAGGCCAGCACCCCGAGCACGCCGGCGTCGGCGCGCGCGAGCAGCTCGGCCACGGCGTGGGCGCCGCCCCGCCGGTTGAGCAGGCCGGTCAGCGGGTCGTGCGCGGCGGCCCGCTCGTGCCACGCCTGCGTCTCGCGCTCGGCGGTGATGTCGGCGAAGGAGCAGATGGCCCGGTAGCTGCGGCCGAGCGGATCGAGCACGGCGTGGACGCGCACCTGGTACCAGACCCGCGTGCCGTCGGCGCGCTCGCGGGACGCCACGAGGCGTCCGCTGGTGCGCTCGGCCCCCTCGGCGAGCAGCTCGCCCACGACCTCCGAGACGCACCGCTCCCCCTCGGCCGGGGTGAGCAGCGAGGCCAGGGCGGCGACGTCGGGCACCTGGCCGAGCTCGCGGACGAAGCGACGGTTGACGTAGGTGAGGCGCTGGGCCGGGTCGACGACGGCCTCCGGGGCCGGCGAGGAGTCGAATGCACGGCGGAAGATGCGCTCGTTGTGCTCGGTCTTGGCCAGCCGCCGGTGCGCCTCGATGCTCTGCTCGGCCTGACGGGCCAGCAGCTCGAGCATGGCGCACTGCTCGTCGTCCGGAGCCCGGCCGGAGACCGGCAGGTCGACGCTGACCAGGCCGATGAGCGCACCGTCCCGGTCGCGCAGCGGGGCGTAGAGGCCGTCGTCGACGCCCCACGCGTGCGGGTCGTCGGCGCGGCGGGCGTACCAGTCGTCGTCGCCGGAGCGCCACGTCGGCAGGCCGACCTCGGGGTCGTCGCCGCCCACCAGGAACAGCAGGCGTCCGCGCGGCTCGCACGAGTCCATGAGGGCGTCGTACTCCGCCCGCGGGCCGACCCGGCCCAGCATGTGCTGGCGCAGCTCGTCGGGACCCTCCACGACCACGACCTCGAGGTCGCCGGCGGCGTCGGTCAGGGCGATGGCCACGGCATCGAACTCGACCACCGTGCGGATGGCCCGGGCGATCGACGCGAGGACCACCGGCAGCTCGGAGCCCGCGACGATCTCGCGGGTCACCGCCAGCAGCTGCTCGACGCGCGACCGTTGGATCGCCGCCTCCGTGCTCCGCGTCATTGCCTGGCCCCCGTCATCCGTGACGAACCATCACGGTAGTACCGGCCATCGGCGCGTCGCCCGGCCAAGCGAGTCCGTCATCCGGAAATGGCCCGTCCGGGCCATGCCCGGCATGGCCCGGACGGACGGGTCGCTCACTCCAGGACGAGCAGCAGGTCGCCGCCCTCGGCCTGACGGGTGTCGCGGACGGTCAGCCGTGCCACGCGTCCGGCCCGCGGAGCGGTGATGCCGGCCTCCATCTTCATGGCCTCGATCGTGGCCACGGTCTGCCCCGCCTCGACGGTGTCGCCCTCGGCCACCAGCGCGTGGACGGCGCCGGCGAACGGGACCGCGACGTGGCTCGGGTCCTGCGGGTCGGCCTTCTCGGACGCCGCGACCTGGGACTCGACCGAGCGGTCGCGCACCTGGGTCGGGCGCAGCTGTCCGTTGACGGTGCCCAGGACGGTGCGCATGCCCTTCTCGTCCGCGGGGCCGACGGCCTCGACGTCGAACAGGTGCAGGCGGCCCTCGTCGATCTCGACCTCGACCTCGTGGCCGGACCGCAGTCCGTACCAGAACGCGTCGGTGGGCAGCAGCGACAGGTCGCCGTGCTCGGCCACCGCGTGCTCGAAGTCCGACGTCGGGCCGGGGAAGAGCAGGCGGTTGAGCGTGCGGCGGCGCGTGTCACCGGGCTCGGCGAGGGCGCGCAGGTCGTCCTCGGCCACCTCCTCGACGCGCGGGGCGGCGGTGCGGCCCTGCAGCGCCTTGGTGCGGAACGGCTCGGGCCAGCCGCCGGGCGGGTCGCCGAGCTCGCCGGACAGGAAGCCGATGACCGAGTCGGGGATGTCGAACGACGCGGGGTCGTCCGCGAACGCCTTCGGGTCGGCGCCGACGGCGACGAGGTGCAGGGCGAGGTCGCCGACCACCTTGCTGGACGGGGTCACCTTGACGACGTTCCCGAGGATGTCGTTCGCCGCGGCGTACATGTCCTCGATCTGCTCGAACTTCTCGCCCAGGCCCAGCGCGATGGCCTGCTGGCGCAGGTTCGACAGCTGGCCGCCGGGGATCTCGTGGCGGTAGACGCGGCCGGTCGGCGCGGGCAGGCCCGACTCGAACGGCGCGTACAGGCGGCGGACGGCCTCCCAGTAGGGCTCGAGCGCGTTGACCGCATCGATGTCGAGGCCGGTCGAGCGGGCCGAGTGGTCGGTGGCCGCGACGAGGGCCGACAGCGGCGGCTGGCTCGTGGTGCCGGCCAGCGAGGCCGACGCGGCGTCCACCATGTCGACGCCGGCGTCGATCGCCGCGACGATCGTGGCGAGCTGGCCGCCCGGGGTGTCGTGGGTGTGCAGGTGCAGCGGCAGGTCGAAGCGCTCGCGCAGGGCGGTGACCAGCGTGCGGGCCGCGGGGGCGCGCAGCAGGCCGGCCATGTCCTTGATCGCCAGGACGTGCGCGCCGGCGTCGACGATCTGCTCAGCCAGGCGCAGGTAGTAGTCGAGCGTGTACAGCTTCTCGCCCGGGTCGGACAGGTCGCCGGTGTAGCAGAGCGCGACCTCGGCGACGGTCGTCCCGGTCTCACGGACGGCCTCGATCGCCGGACGCATCTGGCTGACGTCGTTGAGCGCGTCGAAGACGCGGAAGACGTCGATGCCGGTGTCGGCCGCCTCCTGGACGAAAGCGGTGGTCACCTCGGTCGGGTAGGGCGTGTAGCCGACGGTGTTGCGGCCGCGCAGCAGCATCTGGATGGCGACGTTCGGCATCGCCTCGCGCAGGCGCGCCAGGCGCTCCCACGGGTCCTCCTTGAGGAAGCGGAGCGCGACGTCGTACGTCGCGCCGCCCCAGGCCTCGACGCTGAACAGCTGCGGCGTCAGGCGGGCGACGTGCGGGGCCACGCGCACCAGGTCGCGGGTGCGGACACGGGTCGCGAGCAGCGACTGGTGGG
The DNA here is from genome assembly GCF_004336805.1 of Aeromicrobium sp. IC_218. GTDB lineage: Bacteria > Actinomycetota > Actinomycetes > Propionibacteriales > Nocardioidaceae > Aeromicrobium. The sequence goes on along the minus strand of NZ_SJXM01000004.1, from coordinate 245,811 downwards.
CGTCGCGGAAGGTCGTGTCGGTGACGCCCACCGTCTCGCTGGCGCGCCAGGCGGCGGCGAAGCGCTCGGGTCCGAGCTCGCGCAGCTGCTGGCGGGTGCCCGCGGGCGGCTCCTCGTCCAGCGAGCGTCCCCAGACCGACAGGTCGGGCAGCTTGGTTGCCGGGTCGAGCTGCACCGGCGCCTCGCCGTGCGGACGGTTGACCGTCACGTCGGCCAGGTAGGCGAGCAGCTTCTCGGCCGGGTCGAGGTCGCCGCGGGTCTCGAGCAGCTCGGGGTGGTCCTCGATGAACGACGTCGTGATGGCGCCCGCGGTGAAGTCGGGGTGGGCCAGCAGGCTCTGCAGGAAGCCGATGTTGGTCGAGACGCCGCCGACGGTGAACTCGCGCAGGGCGCGGCGCACGCGCAGCACCGTCGACCCGAAGTCGCGGTTGCGGCAGGTCATCTTGCTGAGCATGGAGTCGAAGTGGGGGCTGACCGACGCGCCGGTGTAGACCGTGCCGCCGTCCAGGCGCACGCCCGGGCCGCCCGGCGAGCGGTAGGTGGTGATCGTGCCGGTGTCGGGACGGAAGCCGTTGGCCGGGTCCTCGGTGGTGATGCGGCACTGCAGCGCGTAGCCGCGGACGCGGATGCGGCTCTGGTCGTCCAGGCCGAAGTCCGACAGCGCCATGCCCGAGGCGACCATGATCTGGGCCTGGACGAGGTCGACGTTGGTGACCTCCTCGGTCACCGTGTGCTCGACCTGGATGCGCGGGTTCATCTCGATGAAGACGTAGCGGCCGTCCGCGCCGAGCAGGAACTCGACGGTGCCGGCGCAGGAGTAGCCGATCTCGCGGGCGAAGCGGACCGCGTCGGCGCACATGGCCTCGCGGGTCTCGACGTCCAGGAACGGCGCCGGGGCGATCTCGACGACCTTCTGGTGGCGGCGCTGCACCGAGCAGTCGCGCTCACGCAGGTGCACGACGTGGCCCTGGGTGTCGGCCAGCACCTGCACCTCGATGTGGCGGGCGCCGACTACGGCCTCCTCGATGAAGCAGGTCGGGTCGCCGAAGGCGCCGTCGGCCTCGCGCATCGCGGCCTCGATCGACTCGCGCAGCTTCGCCGGGTCGTCGACGCGTCGCATGCCACGACCGCCACCACCGGCGACCGCCTTGACGAACAGCGGGAACGTCAGCTGGTCGGCCGCGGCCAGGAGCTCGTCGACGTCCGCGGACGGCGGGACGGACGCGAGCACCGGGACGCCGGCCGCCTTGGCCGCGGCGATGGCGCGGGCCTTATTGCCGGTCAGGCGCAGGACGTCGGCGGGCGGACCGATGAACGTGATGCCGGCCGCGGCGCACGCCTCGGCCAGCTCGGGGTTCTCCGACAGGAAGCCGTAGCCCGGGTAGACGGCGTCGGCGCCGGCCCGCTGGGCGGCGGCGACGATCGCCTGCGGGTCGAGGTAGGCGCGCACGGGGTGGCCCCGCTCGCCGATCTCGTACGCCTCGTCGGCGCGGACGCGGTGCTCCGAGCCGCGGTCCTCGTACGGGAAGACGGCGACCGTGCGGGCGCCGAGCTCGTGGGCGGCGCGGAACGCACGGATGGCGATCTCGCCGCGGTTGGCCACCAGGATCTTCTGGAACACAGGGACGTCCTCACCGGCTGGGGTCGTGTCGGTGACCACAACCTACCGCCGCGTCCCACGGCCCGGACGGCCGTCTCACCCGTGGCGTCCGGTTCCGGCCACGGGTGGGACGGCGTCAGAGCAGCGCGTCGGTGAGGTGGTCGGGCGTGCCGAAGCGGTGCGCGGTGATGCTGATCGCCTGCTCGTGCACGAACGGCAGCAGCTCCACGCGTCCGGCCTCGGTGACCGGGCCGGCGTAGACGGCCAGGTCCGGACGTCCGCCGGTGGCCGCCTCGACCACGCCGCGCTCGTCGCCGAGCACCCGGATCCGGGACGCGCCGTCCCACTGGGCCAGGCGCTGCTGCCAGGCGTCGAGCGGCTCGACCGCGACCCGGACGCCCCGGCCGGCGAGCAGCTCGACGACCGGCTCGGGCAGCCGCTCGGCCACGGAGACGTCCACCGCCGACCCGGCGACCAGACCGGCGCCGAGGACCCGCAGGACCTCGACCACCGGAGCGCCGAGCCCGGCGCGGACCGTGACCGGCACGGGCACGTGCCGCAGCACGTTGCGCTCGACGGCCAGGCCGCTCGGGTCGACCGGCACCCCGAGGAGCGAGTCCCAGGCGGCCGCGTCGCTCGCGAACGAGCGCTGCAGGCGCGCGACGTCGTCGGCCGGGAGGCCCGCGGCGACGGCCACGTCGGTCAGCCGGGCGGCGTCGCCCTTCGGCGCGGCGGTGGCCGTGGACGGACGCGGACGCCAGTCCGACAGGCCCACGAGGTAGTGCGGCCCGCCGGCCTTCGTGCCCGCGCCGACGGCCGACTTCTTCCAGCCGCCGAAGGGCTGGCGGCGCACGATCGCGCCGGTGATGCCGCGGTTGACGTAGAGGTTGCCGGCCTGGACGCCGTCGAGCCACCGGCCGATCTCGGCCGGGTCGAGCGAGTGCAGGCCCGCGGTGAGGCCGTAGTCGACGCCGTTCTGGATCGCCAGCGCCTCGTCGAGCGTCTCGGCGGTCATGATGCCGAGCACCGGGCCGAAGAACTCGACGCGGTGCGTGGTCGAGCCGGGCTGCACGCCCTCCAGCACGCCGGGCGTCCAGAGCCAGCCGTCCTCGTCCAGGCGGCGCGGCTCGACCAGCCAGCTCTCGCCGTCGCGCAGGGTGGTCAGCGCCTCGAGCAGCTTGCCCGACGCCGGCTCGATGAGCGGGCCGACGGTCGCCGTGGGGTCGCTCGGCAGCCCGACCTTGAGCGAGCTGACCGCGTCCAGCAGCTGGGCGCGGAACCGGCGCGAGCGGGCGACGCCGCCGACCAGGATGACCAGCGAGGCGGCCGAGCACTTCTGGCCGGCGTGCCCGAAGGCGGACGCCACGACGTCCTTGACCGCGAGGTCGAGGTCGGCGCTCGGGGTCACGACGATGGCGTTCTTGCCGCTCGTCTCGGCCAGCAGCGGCAGGTCGGGGCGGAACGAACGGAACAGCTCGGCGGTGGCGTACGCGCCGGTGAGGATGACCCGGTCGACCCGGCGGTCGGCGACGAGCGCCTGGCCGAGCTCACCCTCCTCGACGTGCGCGAGCTGCAGCAGGTCCGTGGGGACGCCGGCGTCCCACAGCGCCTGGACGACGACCGAGCCGCAGCGCGCGGACTGCGGTGCCGGCTTGGCGACGACGGCCGAGCCGGCCGCGAGGGCGGCGACCATCGAGCCGCACGGGATGGCGACGGGGAAGTTCCACGGCGGCGTGACGACGGTGAGCGGCACCGGCACGTGCTCGGCGCCGTCCACCTCGTCGAGCTCGCGGGCCCGCTCGCTGTAGTACCGGACGAAGTCGATCGCCTCGGAGACCTCGGGGTCGGCCTGCTCGAGCGTCTTGCCGGCCTCGGAGGCCATGACCTCGATGAGCTCGCCCCGGCGGTCCTCCAGGACGCGCGCGGCGGCCAGCAGGACGTCGGCCCGCTCGGCGCCGGAGCGGGCGCCCCAGGCGACGCCGGCCGCGTGGGCCGACGCCAGGACGTCCTCGAGCGCGGCCGCGTCGCGGACCGTGTGCTTCTCGACCAGGTCGACGCCGAGCGTCGAGCCGGGCACGCGGGCCAGCAGCTCGCGCGCCCAGACGCGGTTGCCCGGCAGCGACGGGTCGGAGTCGGGAGTGTTGTCGAACGCGGCCGGCACCTCGGCGGCCGGCTCGCGGCGGTCCTGGGTGCGGCGCGGCAGGGGGACGACCTCGTCCACGCGGGCCAGCGAGGCCAGGAAGCGGTCGCGCTCACGGGCGAACAGGCGCGGGTCGTCGTGCAGGTCGAACACGGCCGACATGAAGTTGTCCGCGCTCGCGCCCTCCTCCAGCCGGCGCACGAGGTAGGCGATGGCCACGTCGAACTCGGCCGGCTTCACGACCGGCGTGTAGAGCAGCAGCCCGCCGACCTCGCGGCGGACGACCTCGGCCTGGCCCTGGGCCATGCCGAGCAGCATCTCGATCTCGACGCCGTCGCGGACGCCCCTCTCACCGGCCAGCAGCCAGGCGTGGGCGACGTCGAACAGGTTGTGGCCGGCCACGCCGAGCCGGACGTTGGCGATGCGCTCGGGACGCATCGCCCACGACAGGACGCGCTTGTAGTTGACGTCCGAGTCGAGCTTGGTGTCCCAGGTGGCCAGCGGCCAGCCGTGGACCTGCGCGCCGACGTGCTCCATCGGCAGGTTGGCGCCCTTGACGACGCGCACCTTGACCGCGGCGCCGCCGGCCGCGCGACGCTCGGCCGCCCAGTCCTGCAGGCGGATCATCGCGCCGAGCGCGTCCGGCAGGTAGGTCTGCAGCACGATGCCGGCCTCGAGCCCGCGCAGCGCCGGCTCGTCCAGCAGCGTGGTGAAGACCGCCATCGTGAGGTCGAGGTCGTGGTACTCCTCCATGTCGAGGTTGATGAACTTCGGCACGGGTGCGGCGGCGGCGAGCTCGAACAGCGGGCGCAGGCGGTCGACGACGTGGGCGACGGCCTCGTCGAACGCCCAGGCCGGGTGCGGCGCGACGGTGGACGAGACCTTGATCGAGACGTAGTCGACGTCGTCGCGCTCGAGCAGCTGGCGGGTGCCCTCGAGCCGGCGGTCGGCCTCGTGCTGGCCGAGCACGGCCTCGCCGAGCAGGTTGACGTTGAGCCGCGCTCCCCGCCCGCGGATGCGCGCGATGGCGCGTCCGAGCGGACGCGGGCGGGCGTCCACGACGAGGTGGGCGACCATCTGACGCAGCGCGCGCCGGGCCATCGGCACGACCAGCCACGGGGCGACGGCGCTGGTGGCGGCGCCGAGGCGCACGGCCGCCCGCAGGTGCCAGGGCAGGAACGCCGGGACGTCGCGGGCCAGCTCGCGCAGGCGGTGCGCCGCGACGCGGACGTCGTCGGGGCGCACGACGCCGTCGACGAAGCCGACCGTGAAGGGCAGGCCGCTCGGGTCCTTGAGCAGGCCGGCGAGCCGGAGCGCCGCCTTGTCGGGCGCGATGTCGGCGGCCTCGGCGAGCCACCGCTCGACGAGCGCGACGGTCTCGTCGGCCAGGGGCGGGCGCGCGGGGGTGATGGCGTCCAGGGCGGTCATCGGTGCTCCTTCGTGGGGATGGCCGGACCAGTCTCGGACGCACGCTCCGTTAAGGTAAAGCGATCTTTTCTGACCGATACCGTGAAGCGAACTCGAAGGATCCCCGTGCTTGACGTCCGCCGCCTGCGCCTGCTGCGCGAGCTCGCCCTGCGCGGGACCCTCGGCGACGTCGCCGCCGCGCTGCACCAGAGCCCGTCCTCGGTCTCGCAGCAGCTGTCGCTGCTCGAGCGCGAGGTCGGCGTGCCGCTGCTGATCAAGGCCGGGCGCCGCGTCCGGCTGACGCCGCAGGCCGAGATCCTGGTCGAGCACGCGGCCGCCGTGCTGGAACGCCTGGAGCTGGCCGAGTCCGACCTCGCCGCGTCGCTGGAGGAGGCGGCCGGGTCGGTGCGCATCGCGGTGTTCCAGTCCGCCGCGCTGGCGTTCATGCCCGAGGCGCTCGACGCGCTGGCCCAGGACCACCCGCGACTACGGGTCTCGATGACCCAGCGCGAGCCGGAGTCGGCCCTCCACGACACGTGGGCGCGCGACTTCGACCTGGTCATCGCCGAGCAGTACCCCGGGCACGCCGCGCCCCACCACCCCGAGCTGGACCGGGTCGAGCTCACCCGCGACGCCATCCGCCTGGCCGTGCCGAGGGTGGGGCCGTGGGCCGGGCTGCGTCGCATCGAGGACGCCGCGGACGTCCCGTGGGTGATGGAGCCCCGCGGCGTCGCGTCCCGCCACCACGCCGAGCAGGCCTGCCGGGTCGCGGGCTTCGAGCCGGACGTCCGCTACGAGACCGCCGACCTGCAGGCGCACGTCCGCCTGGTCGAGAACGGCAACGCGGTGGCGCTGCTGCCCGACCTGCTGTGGCTGCGGCACGAGCCGCCGGTCGCGCTGCACCCCTTGCCGGGTGACCCGCAGCGGACGGTGTTCACGGCCGCGCGGCGCGGGTCGGCGGCGAGCCCGGGCCTGCGGGCGTGCCGTGACGCGCTGGAGCGCGCCGTCGCCCACTCGCGCTGACTGGTCGGTTCCGGCCCGCGGCGGGGTCGGCGGCCCCTAGGGTGCGGGCCATGGGTCTGTTCAAGTCCGAGGAGGAGCGCGCCGCCGAGCGCGCCGAGCGCGAGCGCGTCGAGGCCGCCCAGCAGCAGGCGCGGGCCGCGCAGCAGGCGCAGGCCGCTCAGGAGAAGGCAGCCCGCGAGCACGCGGCGAGCCCGCTGGGCCGGGCCGAGTCGGCGCACGCGGCCGGACACGCGTTCTTCGAGATCCAGCTCGACGTCGGCCAGACGCAGGGCGTCGCGACGTTCGGCGAGGCTCGCGCGAACGAGCGGCGCACCGACGCGCACCTCGGCGTCCTCGGCGCGATCGAGCAGGTCGGCTGGCGCCTGGAGCACGTCGGCTACGTGTTCGTGCAGACCGGCCAGGAGTCCACCGACAAGTTCGTCACCACCGGCCAGCGCATCGCCGTGACCGGCAAGACCGTCGGCATCTACCTCTTCCGCCGCGCCTGAGGGCTCAGCGCAGGAAGGGGCCGCGCAGGTCGAGCATCTGGTCCTCGGGCGGGACGGCACGGACCGTCGCGATCCAGAGCACCGCGACGAGCAGCACGACCATCGTCACCGCGGTGGCGTACGCCCCGGCGAAGAACCAGCCCTCCGGGTCGAGCCAGCAGAAGCCGGCGAAGCCCGACCCGGCTGCACCCAGCGCCAGCATCGTCCGGGCCGTCCGGCCGACGGCCAGGGCAGCGACCGCGAGCCCGGCGCTGACCCACTTCACGGCGACGAGGGCGCCCTCGCGCCATCCCGCGCCGGGGACGTCCGGCAGCAGGTAGATCTCCGGGATCGACGCGAACAGCGCCAGGACCGCCAGGACGAGCGCGACCGTGCGGCGGGCGGACGTCGTCATGGACGCACGATGACACGAACCGCGCCCCGAGGGACGCGGTTCGTGTCATCTACGTGGAGCGGGAACGGTGAGGAGGCAACCGAAAGGCCGTCCCACTCGGTTGCCTGCTCACCGCCGCCGATGCGGTGAGGTTCCCTGCTCACCGCCGACGGGCCGGCGAGGGCCGGCTCAGCGGCCGGTGCGGCGCCAGACGGTGACGTGGGTGCCGGGGAACGGCACCGGCAGGTTGCGCACCTGGCCGGACGCCGCGACCTGCGCCTCGAGCTCGGCGACCCGCTCGGCCAGGGACTGCACCTGCTTGCGCAGCTCGATGACCCGCTTGACGCCCTCGAGCCCGACGCCCTCCGACGTCAGGCTGGCGACCTCGCGGAGCAGCTCGATGTCGAGCAGCGAGTAGCGCCGGCCGCCGCCGCCCGTGCGGGCCGGCTCGACCAGGCCGAGCCGGTCGTACGTGCGCAGGGTCTGCGGGTGCAGCCCCGACAGCTCGGCGGCCACGCTGATCACGAAGACCTTCGCTTCCGGTCCCGGCGGGACGAACGCGTCCATCACGACACCTTCTCGAACTCGTCGTCGCGCGGGCTACGTCCTCCCCGCGCCGCGCGCAGCGCCTCGACGGCGGCGCGCTCCTCGTCGGTCAGCTCGTCCGGCACGTGCACCTGCACGGTGACCAGCAGGTCGCCGGTCGCCTTGCTGGTGGCGACGCCCTTGCCGCGCACGCGGAACGTGCGACCGGACGGGGTGCCGGCCGGCACCTTGAGCGTCACGCGCGCGCCGTCGAGCGTCGGCGCGCTGATCTGCGCCCCGAGCACGGCCTCGTCGTACGCGACCGGGACGGTCACGGTGAGGTGGTCGCCCTTGCGCCCGAACACCGGGTGCGGGGTCACGTGGACGACCAGGAACAGGTCGCCGTCCGGGCCGCCGTTCTCGCCCTTGCCACCCTTGCCCTTGAGCCGGATGCGCTGGCCGTCCTTGACGCCCGCGGGCACGCGCACCGTGATGGTGCGCGCCGACGGCGCCCGGCCCGAGCCCCGGCAGGTGTCGCATGCGTGCTCCACCACCAGGCCGCGACCGTGGCACTGGGTGCAGGTCTCGGTCATGGCGAACACGCCGCCGGACGCCCCGGTCTGCACGCCGCTGCCCTCGCAGCGCGGGCACACCTTCGGGACGGTGCCCGGACGCGCGCCCGTGCCGTGGCACGTGCCGCACGGCTCCTCGCTGGCGGTGCGCAGCGGCAGCGTCGCGCCCTCGGCGGCCTGCTCGAACGTCAGGGTCGCCTCGGTCTCGACGTCGTCGCCGCGGCGGGCGCGGGGTGCCCGGGTGCGGGCACCCCGCGGGCCGCGTCCGCCGCCGAAGAAGCCGCCCAGGATGTCGCCGAGGTCGAAGTCGACCCCCGCGCCGCCCGGGAACCCGGCCCCTCCGCCGCCGAACTGGCTGAACAGCGTCCGCTGCTCGTCGTACTGCTTGCGCTTCTCGGGGTTCGAGAGGACCGAGTAGGCCTCCGAGACGTCCTTGAAGCGCTCCTCGGCGGCCTTGTCGCCGGGGTGCGAGTCGGGGTGGTTCTCGCGCGCGAGCTGGCGGTAGGCCTTCTTCACGTCGGCCTGCGTCGCGTCCTTGGACACCCCGAGGATCTGGTAGAAGTCCTTGGATCCGTGGTCAGACGAGCTCATCGCGCGTCACCTCCTCAGCTCTCGTCGGCGGCGTCCGCGGGCGCCGCGCTCTCCTCGTTCTCGTTCCCACCGGCGGCGGGCTCGACCACTCCCACGGTCGCCGGGCGCAGCACGCGCTCGCCGACCTTGTAGCCCGTGCGCATGACCGAGTGCACCGTGGTGGTGCTGACCTCGGCCGACTCGCCGGCGTGGAAGACCGCCTCGTGCAGGTTCGGGTCGAACACGTCGCCCTCCTGCCCGAACGACTCCAGGCCGTGAGCCTTGAGCGCCTGCTGCAGCGAGTCGGCGACGGCCTTGAAGCCGCCGGTCAGCTCGCCGTGCTCGCCGGCCCGGCCGATGTCGTCCATGACCGTGAGCAGCGAGCCGAGCACCTTCTCGGCGCCCTGGGCCCGCACGAGCTCGCGGTCGCGGTCGACGCGGCGCTTGTAGTTCACGTACTCGGCCTGCAGGCGCTGCAGGTCGGCCGTGCGCTCGTCGAGCTGGCGGCGCAGGTCGGCGGTCTCGTCGACCTGCTCACCAGCCGGGTTCTCGTCCGTCCCCTGGGGGGCGGAGTCCGCGGCGGCGTCCACCGCGGGCTCCTCCCCCATCGGGACCTGGTCGGCCGGGTCCGTCACTTGGTGTCCTTCTCGTCCTCGTCGACGATCTCGGCCTCGACGACGTCGTCGTCGCCGTCGGTGGGCTCGCCACCGGTCGCGCCCTCGGCCTCGGCCTGCTGCGCGGCGGCCTCGTACATCGCCTGGCCCATCTTCGAGCTGGACTCGGCCAGCTTCGTCGACGCGGCCTGGACGGCGTCGGCGTCGTCGCCCTTCAGCGCCTCGCGCAGGGCGTCGAGGTCGGACTGCACCTCGGCCTTGACGTCGTCGGACACCTTGTCGCCGTTCTCGTTCAGGAACTTCTCCGTCGAGTGCGCGAGCGACTCCGCCTGGTTGCGGGTCTCGACCTGCTCGCGGCGCTGGCGGTCCTCCTCGGCGTACTGCTCGGCGTCCTTGACCATGCGGTCGATGTCGTCCTTCGACAGCGCCGAGCCGCCGGTGATCGTCATCGACTGCTCCTTGCCGGTGCCGCGGTCCTTGGCCGAGACGTTGACGATGCCGTTGGCGTCGATGTCGAACGTGACCTCGATCTGCGGGACGCCGCGGGGCGCCGGCGGCAGGCCGGTGAGCTCGAACGTGGCCAGCAGCTGGTTGGCCGAGGCCATCTCGCGCTCGCCCTGGTAGACCTGGATCGCGACCGACGGCTGGTTGTCGTCGGCGGTCGTGAAGACCTCCGAGCGCTTCGTCGGGATCGTGGTGTTGCGCTCGATCAGCTTGGTCATGATGCCGCCCTTGGTCTCGATGCCGAGGGACAGCGGGGTGACGTCGAGCAGCAGGACGTCCTTGACCTCGCCCTTGAGCACGCCGGCCTGGAGGCTGGCGCCCACGGCGACGACCTCGTCGGGGTTGACGCCCTTGTTGGGCTCACGGCCGCCGGTGAGCTGCTTGACCAGCTCGGAGACGGCGGGCATGCGGGTCGAGCCGCCGACCATCACGACGTGGTCGATGTCGGCCACCTTGATGCCGGCGTCCTTGATGACGTTGTGGAACGGCGCCTTGGTGCGCTCCAGCAGGTCCGCGGTGATCTTCTCGAACTCGGCGCGGGTCAGCGTCTCGTCCAGGAACAGCGGGTTCTTGTCCGCGTCGACCGTGATGTAGGGCAGGTTGATCGACGTCGAGGACGAGCTGGAGAGCTCGATCTTGGCGCGCTCGGCGGCCTCGCGGATGCGCGGCATCGCCATCTTGTCCTTGGTCAGGTCGATGCCCGTCTTGGACTTGAAGGAGCTGACGATCCAGTCGGTGACCGCGTTGTCCCAGTCGTCACCACCGAGGTGGTTGTCGCCGCTGGTGGCCTTGACCTCGATGACGCCGTCGCCGATCTCCAGCAGCGAGACGTCGAACGTGCCGCCGCCCAGGTCGAAGACCAGGATGGTCTGCTCGGTCTCGCCCTTGTCCAGGCCGTACGCGAGCGCGGCGGCGGTGGGCTCGTTGATGATGCGGCTGACGTTCAGGCCCGCGATCTCGCCGGCCTCCTTGGTCGCCTGGCGCTGGTGGTCGTTGAAGTACGCCGGCACGGTGATGACCGCGTCGGTGACCGGCTCGCCCAGGTACGCCTCGGCGTCGCGCTTGAGCTTCTGCAGCACGAAGGCCGAGATCTGCTGCGGGGTGAACGTCTTGCCGTCCACCTCGGTCTTCCAGTCGCTGCCCATGTGGCGCTTGACCGAGCGGAAGGTGCGGTCGTTGTTGGTGACGCCCTGACGCTTGGCGACCTCGCCGGCCAGGACCTCGCCGTCCTTCGCGAAGGCGACGACCGACGGCGTCGTGCGAGCGCCCTCGGCGTTGGCGATGACGGTGGGCTCGCCGCCCTCGAGCACGGCGACGACCGAGTTGGTCGTACCCAGGTCGATTCCGACGGCACGTGCCATGGTGTTTCCTCCTGCGGATCGGGTGGTGCTAGGTCTGTGTGTCGTTGCCGAGATGCTCGTCAACTGACTTGAGTCTGAATGTATCAACTTGCTCCACGTCCGGATCATTCCCGGGTTCCGCACCTCGTCGGGCGGGCCCGTGCGCGGACCAATACGGTGCTGGCATGACTCCCCTGACCCGTACCCGCACCGCCCTCGTCTCGATCGCCGCCCTCGCCGTCCTGGGCGCCTGCAGCTCCGACGACGGCGGCGACGAGGGGTCCGGGAAGGGATCGGAGAGCTCGTCGTCGGCGTCGCCGTCCGCACCGGCCGTCGACCCGGCGACCGGTGAGAAGGCCGAGACCGACGCGTTCTCGTTCACCGCGCCCGAGGGCTGGCGCGACGTGACCGACCAGATCCCCGGCTACGACCCGGAGATCGCCTACGCCGCCACCGAGGCGCAGGACGGCTTCACCACCAACGTCAACGTCCTGCCCGAGCCGGCGTTCCAGAGCCGCTCGGTCGACGAGGTCGTCCCGGCCACCGTCAAGCAGCTGGAGACGATGGGCTTCAAGGACGTGCAGGAGCAGGACCGCTTCACCGTCGCGGGCGAGGAGGCCGGCGTCATCTCGGCCGAGGCCTCGCAGAACGCCGTCACCTACCGCACGCGCCAGTACTTCCTGGCCAAGGACGACAAGGGCTGGGTCGTCACCTTCTCGTTCCCGGCGTCGACCACGCCGGACGCCCAGGCCGAGCTCGCCGAGAGCGTCATGACCACCTGGACGTGGAGCTGACCACGCGCTCCGGGGCGTACTTCGAGCGCCTGGACGAGCGGACGTTCCGCGCCACCGAGCACACCGGCGGCGCCTGGAGCACGAGCGAGCAGCACGTCGCCCCGGCGCTGGGCCTGCTGACCCACCTGGTCGAGCAGGACCGCGACCGCCGTCGCGACGACGGGCTCGTCGTCGCGCGGCTGTCGTTCGACATCCTCGGCACGATGCCGATCGCCGAGATGGACGCTCGCGTGGAGGTCGTCCGGCCCGGTCGGACGATCGAGCTGGTCGAGGCGACCCTCGCCCAGCAGGGCCGCGACGCCGTCCGGCTGCGGGCCTGGCTGCTGCAGCCGACCGACAGCCAGGCCGTCGCGGGCACGGCGCTCGAGCCGATCGACCCGCCCGAGGCGCTCGAGCCATGGGACGCGTCGGCCGTGTGGCCGGGCGGTTTCATCGCGTCGGCGCAGGTGCGCCGCCGCCAGCACGAGCCCGGACGCGCCCAGGTCTGGGTGCGCACGGACGTGCCGCTGCTGGCCGGCGAGCCGGCGAGCGACACCGCCCGGCTCGCCGGGCTGCTCGACATCGCCAACGGCATGACCGTGCGCCAGGACCCACGCGAGGTCGCGTTCCCCAACGTCGACCTCACCGCGCACCTGCTGCGGCCGCCCACCGGTGCCTGGCTGGGCCTGGACACCCGGGTGTCGTTCGGTGCCGGCGGGCTCGGCGCGACCACGAGCGTCCTGCACGACGAGGCCGGCCCGCTCGGCACGTCGACCCAGGCGCTCACGGTCCGTCCCGGCGCCGCCGGCTGAACCCGACACCGAGCCCGTCCCCGCTGGCTGAGCCTGTCGAAGCCGTCCCCGCTGGCTGAGCCTGTCGAAGCCGCCTTCGACAGGCTCAGGGAGCGGGATGACGGCTCATCGGGCGGGGCGACGCCAGGCGGGGTCGCGGCCGATGAACCCGAGCAGCCGGTCCTGGACCGGCGCGTCCTCGGGCACCGGCACGGCCGGGCCGTACTGCCCCGACGAGCGCAGCACGTCCTCGATCGGCTGCATGCCGCGCAGGAGCGCCGCGCAGTAGCCGGGGTCGAGCAGGTCGGCCTGGCCGGTCGCACGGGCGAGGTCCCAGGTGTGCATGAAGACGTCGGCGACGTAGAAGTCCTCGACGACCCGGCCGAGCGGTCGCGTGCCGGCGTGCGGGTGGGTGAAGTCCTGCTCCGCGCGCGGCGACTCCAGCAGCGCCTGGACGTGCTGCTCGTGCGCGGCCCACGCGGCGACCGGGTCGTCCGCCACCGGCGGGACGGGCTCGAGCTCGACCCCGCCGGCGGACAGGAAGCCGGGCAGCCACGTGACCAGGTGGTCGACGACGTCGCGCGCCACCCAGCCGTCGACCGGGGCCGGGACGTCCCAGTCGCGGACGCCCCGCACGCGGTCGCCGAACGAGTCCGCGACCCGCCGGTGCCAGGTCGCCGGCGTCGTCACGACACCTGCCCGGCGGCCAGGAGGTCGTCCAGCTTGGCGTAGCCGTCGTTGACGCCGCCCTCCATGCCGCTGCGCAGCCAGGCGTCGCGGCCCTCCATGCTGTCGCAGAGCGACTGGGTGCGCAGGCGAGTGCGCCCGTCGCCGAGGTCCTCGAACGTCATCGTCTCCAGCGACACCTCGTCGGGCATGCCCTCGAAGGTGAACGTCTGCACGAGCCGGTCCTCGCGGACCTCGTGGAAGCAGCCGTGGAAGCCGAACTCCTGACCGTCGTGGACGTTGACGAAGCGCCAGCTGCCGCCGGTGCGGGCGTCCCAGTGGTCGATGCGGGTCTCGATGCCGTGCGGCCCGACCCAGCGGGCGTACAGCTCGGGATCGGTGTGCGCGCGGACCAGCTGGGCCGGCGTGGCGTCGAAGTCGCGCGTGATGCGGATGATCGGCAGCGTCGGGTCGGCCTCGATCGTCGCCTGGGTGCGGGTGGTGGTCATGATGCGTCCTTCTTCTTCTGCGGGGTCTCCTGCTGCTCGGGGGCGTCCATCTCGGCGAGCACCGCGTCGAGGCGCGCGAAGCGCTCCTCGGCCCGGCGCCGGTACCGCTCGATCCATGCGGTCATGAGGTCGAGCACCTCCGCCTCGAGGTGGACCGGACGGGTCTGCGCCTTCCGGCCGCGCGACACCAGGCCCGCGTCCTCCAGCACCTTGAGGTGCTTGGAGACCGCCTGGACGCTGACGTCGTACGGCTCCGCGAGCCGGCCGACCGTGGCGTCGCCGTCGGCGAGCCGGGCGACCATGTCGCGGCGGGTGGGGTCCGCGAGGGCCGCGAACACCTGGGAGAGCTGGTCCGTCATGTCGTTCCTCAACTGATTGGTTGACAACGACCGTACGCCCGTCATCCCCGGTCGTCAACCAGTTGGTTGAAGAACGTCCGGCATGGCCTACTGACCACGTGACCGACGGCTTCGACGCACTGCTGGCCGGACGCGGTGGGCTGACCTACGAGCAGCTCGACGCCGCGGCCGAGCGCCTGCAGGCCCTCGTGACCGACACCGCCGTCGCGCAGATCGGCCGCCGGCTGGCCCACGAGTTCGACATCGAGGTCGCGACCGACCGTGCGCCCCGGCTCTCGCCGCCGCCCGGCTACCGGCGTCCGGCCGCGGGCGCCATCACCACCCACGTGCTCGCGCGCTCCCGCTCGTCCCGGCCCGCCCACGCCGAGGTCTGGGTGACGGTGTGGCCGGCGCTCGGCGGCGCGGACGTGAGCGACCTGCTGCTCCTGCGCGAGGGCACCGACCGCTCGCTGCCGATCGACGTGCGCGACGTCCACCCGCAGCCGGTCGATTCGCTGCGCGACCGGCTCAACGGCTTCGTGGCCGAGCAGGTCGCGTCCGTCGTCGCCGCCCTCAACGTCGCCATGCAGCGCGCCTGGCTCCAGGGCGGCCACGACTCCTAGGTCACCCCGGCCCGGCTCCGCCGCGAAGTGTGTCGCTTCGGACGGGGGCGCGCGCCCACCGACGTCGAGGGCGTCACACGTCGCGGCAGCGCGGGGCTCGGGTGAGGGACGCGGTCAGGCGTCCTCGGCGGTCAGCGGCTTGGCGATGTTCTCCAGCGACTGCCCCTCGGCGCGGACGCCCAGGAAGATCGCCACGACGCCGGCCGCGACCATGAGGGCCGCACCGATGAAGTAGCCCGGCGCGATGCCGGTGATGTCGCCGCTCTCGCTGGCCGCGTCGATGAGCCGGCCGAACAGCAGCGGGCCGGCGATGCCGCCGAGCGCCGTGCCGACGGCGTAGAAGAACGCGATGCACAGGGCGCGCGTCTCCATCGGGAAGACCTCGCTGGCGGTCAGGTACGCCGAGCTCGCGCCCGCCGAGGCGATGAAGAAGATGACCATGCCGAAGATCGTCAGCGTCACCGCGGTGAGGTCGCCGAGCACGAATCCGGCCACCGCGAGCAGCAGGCCGGACGCGATGTAGGTGCCCGAGATCATCGGGATGCGCCCGACCTTGTCGAACAGCGGGCCGAGCGCCAGCGCGCCGACGAAGTTGCTGAGCGCGAACGCGGCCACGTAGTAGCCGGTCTGCTTCACGTCCAGGAACGTCGAGAGGGTGTCGGCATAGGTGAAGAAGAACGCGTTGTAGAGGAACGCCTGTCCGGCGAACAGCGACAGGCACAGCACGGTGCGCTTCGGGTAGAGCGTGAAGACGGTGCGTGCGATCTCGGCGACGCTGATGGTGCGGCGCTGGCGGATCGTGAGGGTCTCGTCGACCGGGTCGAGCGTCAGGTGGTCCTCGCGCTCGATCGTGTCCTCGATGTCGCGCACGATGCGCTCGGCCTCGTCCTCGCGGCCGTGGATGAACAGCCAGCGCGGGCTCTCGGGCACGTTGCGGCGCACCCACAGCACGGCCAGGCCGAGGAAGGCGCCGAGCGCGAACGTGAGGCGCCAGCCGAGCCCGGCGTCGATGACGTTCGGGTCGGTCAGCGGGATGGTCAGCAGCGCGCCGCCGGCGGCCCCGAGCCAGTACGAGCCGTTGATCGTGATGTCGATGCGACCGCGGTAGCGGGCCGGGATCAGCTCGTCGATGGCCGAGTTGATCGCTGCGTACTCGCCGCCGATGCCCGCGCCGGTGAGGAACCGGCAGGCCAGGTACCAGGCCAGGTTCATCGAGAAGGCGGTGAGCACCGTGCCGACCAGGTAGACCACCAGCGTCACGATGAACAGCTTCTTGCGGCCGAACCGGTCGGTGAGCTGGCCGAAGAACAGCGCGCCCAGGCACGAGCCGGTCACGTAGACCGCGCCGGCCAGGCCGATGTCGGCGCTGGACAGCCCGAGCCCGTCGTCGGACTTCAGCACGCTCGACAGGTTGCCGACGATGGTCACCTCGAGCCCGTCGAGGATCCACACCGTCCCCAGGCCGATGATGATCAGCCAGTGCCAGCGTGCCCACGGGAGCCGGTCCATGCGGGCGGGGACGTCGGTCGTGATGCGCCCGAGCTCGGCGCTCTTGCGGTTGTCGGCCTGCGAGGTCATGGCTCGGTTCTATGCCCCCAGCACGACGCGCGCACCTCCACCTCGAGGTGCGGGCGTCGTGACGGACGTCGGACGGGTCAGCCGGCGTCGGGGTCGGCGTGCTTGCCGCCGGCCCCGATCGGGGTGGCCTCGCCCTCGCCGGCGTGCTTGGCCGAGGCGACCTCGCCACCGTGGTCGCCGGTGCGGACGCCGGTGTGCCGCTCGAGCGACTCGCCCTCGACGTCCAGGTTCGGCATGGCCTTGTCCAGCCAGCGCGGCAGCCACCACATGCGGTCGCCGAGCAGGGCCATGAACGCCGGGACGAGCGTCATCCGCACCAGGAACGCGTCGGCCAGGATGCCCACGGCGAGCGAGAAGCCGATCGTCTTGATGATCACGTCGTCACCCAGCGCGAACGACCCGAAGACGCCGATCATGATCGCCGCCGCGGCCGTCACGACGCGGGCGCCGTGCTGGAAGCCGTGGACGACCGAGCCCACCGCGTCGCGACCGTGCGTGTACTCCTCGCGCATCCGCGAGACGAGGAAGACCTCGTAGTCCATCGCCAGGCCGAACAGGATGCCGGTCATCAGCAGCGGCAGCATGAACAGGATCGGCCCGGCCTTGTCGACGCCCACCAGCTCGGCGAACCAGCCCCACTGGAACACCGCGACGGTCGCGCCGAGCGCGACGCCGACGGTCAGCAGGAAGCCCACGACGGCCTTGAGCGGCACCAGGATCGAGCGGAACACCAGCGCCAGCAGGACGAACGCCAGGCCGACGACGACCAGCAGGTACTTGGGGAAGGCGTTGGCCAGCTCCTCGGCCACGTCGACGCCGATGGCCGTCTGGCCCGAGACGTAGACCGTGGCGCCGGTGTCGGACTCGACGCCCGAGACCGCGTCGCGCAGGTCGTGCACGAGGTCCTGGGTGTCGGCGTCGGACGGACCGCTCTCGGGGATGACCGTGACGGTCGCGTACTGCGTGGCGTCGAGCTGCTGGGCGAACGCGTCGGCGGCGGCCTGGTCCTGCGGGTCGGCGACCGGCGGGACGACCGCGGAGACGTCCTTCTCCACGCCGGACACGGCCTCGACGGTCGCGTCGACCGCGGCCTGCGGGTCGTCGGCACCCTTCGTGTCGACGATGACCAGCAGCGGGCCGTTGACGCCGGCGCCGAAGTTCTCGGCGATGAGGTCGTACGCCTCGCGCGGGCCCGAGCCCTCGGCGGCGGTGCCGTCGTCGGGCAGGGCCAGCTGCATGGACGCGACCGGCACCGAGGCGATCGCGGCCAGCGCGACGCCGACGACGAAGACCGGCACCTTGTGCTTGGTGACCATGTCGACCCAGCGGCGTCCGTTGGTGCGGCCGACGGACGGGTCCTCGGGGTCCGGCGCCTTGAGGAACGGGATCTTGCCGCCCAGCACGCGACGCTTGGCGAAGCCGAAGATGGCCGGCAGCAAGGTCAGCGCGATGAGCACGGCGACGGCGACGGTGGCCGCGGCGGCCAGGCCCATCTCGGTCAGGAAGGAGATGTTGACGACCGACAGGCCGGCCAGAGCGATGACGACGGTGAGGCCGGCGAAGATGACCGCCGAGCCGGCGGTGCCGACCGAGCGGGCGGCCGCCTCCTCCGGGTCGCGGCCGACGTGGATCTCGTGGCGGTAGCGCGACACGATGAACAGCGCATAGTCGATGCCGACGGCCAGGCCGAGCATCGTGGCCAGGATCGGGGTGGTCGAGCCGAGGTCGACGAAGCCGGTCAGCGTGGTGATGCCGGCGATGCCGATGCCGACGCCGATGAGCGCGGTGAGCAGCGGCATGCCCGCGACGAGCAGCGAGCCGAACGTGATGACCAGGACGACGAGCGCGATGACGACACCCATGGCCTCGGTGGCGCCGGTGTGCGGGATCTCCTGGAGCGCGTCGCCGCCGATGTGGACGGTCAGGCCCGCGTCCTCGGCGGCCTGCGGGGCGTCCTCGAGGGCGTCACGGTCGGCGGCCTTGAGCTCGATCGACGGCTTGTCATAGGTGACCGTCGCGTAGGCGACCGTGCCGTCCTCCGAGACCGTGCCCGTGGTGAACGGGTCGGAGGTGGCCACCACGCTGTCGGTCTTCGCGGCGGCCAGCGTGTCGGTGACGAGCTGCTTGTTCTGGCCCTCGGTGAGGGTCTGGCCCTCCGGTGCCTGGAACGCGATGCGCGCGGTCGCGCCGTCGGGCGCGGCGTCCGGCGTGCGGTCGGTGATCAGCTCGAAGGCCTCGGTCGACTCCAGGCCGGGCAGCGAGAACTCGTCGGACGTCTTGCCCGACAGCGTCGCGGCGCCGGCGCCGGTCAGCACGAGCAGCGCGAGCCACGCGGCGACCACGGTCTTGCGGTGCCGGAAGGACCACCGTCCGAGTCGGTAGAGGTACCAGGCCATGGAGCGTCTCCTAGGGGATGTGCGGGGGTTCAGTGGACGCCGAGGGCCGGCAGCAGCACCGACTCGACGTAGTCGTGGACGTACTCGTCGGTGAGCTCGCCGGCCATCACCGCGTCGTGCAGCACGAAGGGGGCGACGAGCAGGACGGCCAGGTGCCGCAGCGCCGGGGCGTCGGCCGCGACCTCGCCGCGCTCGACGGCCCGGTCGACCAGGGCACGCACGCGGTCGGTGGCCGGCTCGACCGCCTGGCGCCGGATCGCCTCGGCCAGCTCGGGGTCCGTGCGGGTCGCGGTGAGCAGCGCGCCGATCAGCTCGGCCTCGTCCGTCACCTTCGGCTCGCGCGGCTCGAACATCTCGAGCAGGTCTCCGCGCAGGGTGCCGGTGTCGGGCAGCGGCTCCTCGAAGGTGGCGAAGCAGCTCAGGGCGTCCACCACGAGAGCGGTCTTGCTGCCCCACTGGCGGTAGAGCGTGGCCTTGCTGGAGCGGGTCGCGTCGGCGACCTGGTCCATCGTCACCTTGTCGAATCCGTGCTCGGCCACGAGCGCGAGCGCGCCGGAGAAGATCTCCTCGCGCCGCTCCTGCGACAGGGCCATGGCTCTCCTCGGTACGAAACAGTTTCGTTTCGAGGTTAGGCGGGGGTCACCGCGCGCACAATGTGAGCGTCGTCACCCGTGGGTGGCGCACCGCCGGACCGTCTCCGCGCAGTCGTCGCAGCGGACGAACTGGGCCACGCACGAGCCGAGGTCGCAGTCGCGCACGGCGCGCGACGGAGCGTCGCAGCGGTCGCAGCGGCCGACGACGGCCGTGTGGTCGCTGAAGTCGGTCTGGTCACGCCCGTCGAAGACGTACAGCGACCCCTCCCACAGCCCGTCGTCGCCGTACGTCTCGCCGTACCGGACGATGCCGCCGTCGAGCTGGTAGACGTGCTCGAACCCGCGGTGGCGCATGAGCGGCGTCAGCACCTCGCAGCGGATCCCGCCGGTGCAGTAGGTGACGACCGGCTTGTCCTTGAGGTGGTCGTACGCCCCGCTGTCGAGCAGCTCGACGAACTCGCGGGTGGTCGACACCGGCGGACGCACCGCGCCCTTGAACCGGCCCAGCTCGGACTCCACGGCGTTGCGCCCGTCGAAGAACACGACGTCCTCGCGCTCGACCAGCTCGTGCAGCGCGGCCGGGCTGAGCGGCGTGCCGCCGCCGACGACGCCGTGCTCGTCGACCTCCAGCTCGTCCGGGACGCCGAACGTCACCACCTCGTCGCGGGCGCGGACGCGCAGCCGCGGGAAGTCCGAGGTGGTGCCGTCGGGCAGCAGCGGGCTGCCGTCGCTCCACTTCACGTCCAGGTCGCGGAACGGGAGGTACGCCCGCGTGCCGTGGACGTAGCGCTTGAGCACGTCCACGTCGCCGCCGAGGGTGCCGTTGATGCCGTGCGGGGAGACGATGACGCGGCCCTTGAGCCCGAGCGACTCGCACAGCGTCTGCTGCCAGAGCCGGACCGCCTCGGGGTCGGCCAGCGGCCGGAACGCGTAGTACAGGATCACCTTCGGCGTGGCCACGCGGGAAGTCTAGGAGCCGGTCGCCACCGGCCACTCACGGCGCTCGTCGCCGTCCCAGCGGCGCAGGCCGGACGCCTTGCCGGCCAGGTCGCGCGGTCGCTCGGCCAGCGAGGCCAGGGCCGCGTCGACCTGTGCGCCGGTGAGGTGACGGGCGAGCGTGACGTGCGGGGTCCAGCGGTCGGGCAGCCCGTTGTCGCGCACGTGCTCCCCGGACGCGACCAGGTCGGCCACCTCGTGCTGCAGCGCGAGCAGCCCGGCGCTCGGCACGACGGTGCGGCACAGCACGAAGGTGCGCCGGCCGAACAGCAGCCAGCCGCCGAGCCGCACCTCGAGCCCCGCGGGCGGCGCGAGGTCGAGCAGGCCCTGCTCGGCCTCGGGCGTCAGCGCGTCGGCGACCGCGAGCGTGGCGTGCGGCCGGTTGGACGCGCCGCGGTGCCGCGCCTGGCTGGGCAGGGCCGCGTCGGCGAGCAGCGTCCACTCGCGGCGCACCTCGTCCTCGAGGGCCGCGTCGAGCAACAGCTCCACGGACTGGACCACGAGGTCACCGTACGCTCGCGGCATGACCGAGCTGCACGAGCTGAGCGCGATCCAGATGGCCGCGGCCCTGCGTGCGCGGGAGGTGTCGTCGGTCGAGCTCGTCGGCCACCACCTGGAGCGGGTCGACGTCCACGGGCCGCGGCTCGGCGCGTTCGTCACCGTCACCCCCGAGCGGGCGCTGGAGCGTGCGGCCGCTGCCGACGCCCGGCTGGCCACCGGTGACGCTCCCCCGTTCTGCGGGGTCCCGACCGCGTTCAAGGACCTGACCTCGACCAAGGGCGTCCGCACGACGCTCGGCTCGCGGCTCATGGCCGACCATGTGCCGGACGTCGACGCCTACGTGGTCGAGCTCGTCGAGGCGGCCGGATTCGTCAGCCTGGGCAAGACCAACACCCCCGAGGTCGGCCTGTCCTCCTACACCGACAACGACGTGGTCGGCCCGGCCGCGACGCCGTGGGACGTCACCCGCAACGCCGGCGGCTCCAGCGGCGGCGCGGCCGCGGCGGTCGCCGCGCGGCTGCTCCCGCTGGCGCCGGGCAGCGACGGCGGCGGCTCGATCCGCATCCCGTCCTCGTGCTGCGGCGTGGTCGGGTTCAAGCCCAGCCGCGGCCGGGTCAGCGCCGGTCCGGCCGGCAGCGACTGGAACGGCCTGGCGGTGGACGGCCCGATCGCCCGCACCGTCGCCGACGCCGCCGCCCTGCTGGACGTCCTCGCGCGGCCCATGCCCGGCGACCCGCGCCCGCTCCCGGCGCCCGCGCAGCCGTACGCGTCCGCGGTCGGGCGCGACCCCGAGCGGCTGCGGATCGCCCGCTGGAGCGAGCCGTACCTGGACGGCGTCGAGGCGTCGGCCGAGTCGGTGGCGGCGTGGGAGCACGCGTCCCGGCTGCTGGAGTCGCTCGGCCACGAGGTCGTCGACCTGCCGAACCCGTGGCCGCAGGACCTCGAGCCGCAGTTCAACGTCGTCTGGTCGACCGGCGTGGCCGCCGCGCCGATCCCGGTCGAGGCCGACCCGCTGCTGCGCGGCACCACCCGCTACTGGCGCGAGCGCGGCGCCCGGTCGTCCGGCACCGACCTCGTGCGCGCGATGCAGCACCTGGAGTCCACCACCCGGCGCGTCGTCACCGGGCTGCAGGGCTTCGACGCCTTCCTGACCCCGACCCTCGCCCTGCCGCCGCAGCCGCACGCGTGGTTCACCGAGTCCGGCGACGGCGCCGAGGACCACCGCCGCGAGCTGCTGTTCACCCCGTACACCGCACTCATGAACATGAGCGGCCAGCCGGCCGTGAGCCTGCCGCTGGGCTGGACCGACGCGACCGACGAGCGCCCGACCCTGCCGGTCGGCGTCATGCTCGCCGCCCACCCGGGGCAGGACGCGCTGCTGCTCGCGCTGAGCGCCCAGGTCGAGGCCGCGGCTCCCTGGCACGACCGGGTGCCGCCGGGCTGCTGACGCCCGGTTTCGGACGAACGTCCCAATCCGGGGCGGTTCTGCGCCCGAGCCCTGTCCGATCGCCGGGGAACGGGCCTACGGTCGAGATCTCCCCCTCCTGCTGGGGGCGAGCCCGCCGCCGGTCGATCCCTCCAGAGCACCGACCGGCACCCACCCGATGGTGGGCTCGCCCTCAGTCGGGGAGGTGCGGCGCCTCGCTCGGCGCGTGCCGGCCCAGCTGCACCGCCCGCTCCACCGCCGCCCGCCCGAACTTGCCGCGCACGGCGTCGAGCACGTCGTCGAGCGCCGCGCCGGCCGCCGCCCGCGGGTTGCTGTCGTCGCCGAGCGGCAGCTCCAGCTGCGCGCCGTGGTCGTCGAGGTTGCCGACCGAGACGCCGACGAGCGTGACCCCCTCGCGCTCGAGCAGCGGACGCAGGTCGCCGAGCAGCTCGCGCGCGGTGGTCAGCACCGTCTCGGTGCGGTCGGTCGGCGTCGGCAGGGTGCGGGCCCGGCTGAGCCGGCGGAAGTCGTCCAGCCGCACCCGCACCGTCACGGTGGCACCTGTTCGCCCCGCGGCCCGCATGCGTCCGGTCACCCGGTCGACGAGGGCCAGCAGGGTGCCGTCGACGACGTCCCAGCCGTGGGGTCCGCGGCCGAGGGCGTGCTGCGCGCCCATGGACCCGCGCCGCTGACCGGTGACCACCGGGCGCGGGTCGCGCAGGTTGGCCAGCGCGTGCAGGTGCCGGCCGGCGGCCTTGCCGATCATCGCGACGAGGTCGGGCTCGTCGATCGCCGCGACCTGGCCGACCGTGCGCAGCCCGCGGGCGTTGAGCGCCTCGCCGGTGACCGGGCCGACGCCCCACAGCTTCTGCACCGGCAGGCTGTGCAGGAAGCGCTGCTCGTCGTCGGGCTCGACCACCAGCAGGCCGTCGGGCTTGCCCGCGCCGCTGGCCACCTTGGCCAGGAACTTGGTGCGGGCGACGCCGACGGTGATCGGCAGGCCGACCCGCTCGCGCACGTGACGGCGCAGCTCGGCGGCGACGTGGACGGCGGGTCCGCGCAGGCGACGCAGCCCCGACACGTCCAGGAACGCCTCGTCGATGCTGATGCCCTCGACGACGGGCGTGGTGTCGTGGAAGACCTCGAAGACCCGGCGGCTGGCCTCGACGTACGCCTCGAAGCGGGGCGGGACGACGATCGCGTCGGGGCAGCGGTGCAGCGCGTGCCGGACGTTCATCGGCGTGGAGATGCCGTGGGCCTTGGCCTCGTAGCTCGCCGCGAGCACGACGCCGCCGCCCACGAGGACCGGGCGTCCGCGCAGGGCCGGGTCGTCACGCTGCTCCACGGACGCGTAGAACGAGTCGAGGTCGGCGTGGAGGATCGAGGGCTCCACCCCTCGATCGTCCCACCCGCCGGTGACAGCGTCCTCACGCCGATCGAGGCGGCCCCCACGATCCCTGAGCCTGTCGAAGGGAGTCCTCTCGACACGCTCGAGGAGCGGGCGGGGCGGGGTGGGCGTGGGCGCGTCAGTCGCGGGCGGTGAGGACGAGCGGACCGTCCTCGGTGATGGCGATCGTGTGCTCGCTGTGGGCGCCGCGCGAGCCGTCGTCGCTGCGGATCGTCCAGCCGTCGGGGTCCATGACGATCTCGTCGGTGCCGGCCATGAGCCACGGCTCGATGGCGATGACCAGGCCCGGGCGCAGCTTCATGCCCCGCCCGGCGCGGCCGTCGTTGGGGACGTGCGGGTCACCGTGCATCGTCCGGCCGACGCCGTGGCCGCCGAACTGGGTGTTGACCGAGTAGCCGTCGGCCCGGCAGACGTCGCCGATCGCCGCGGAGATGTCGCCGAGCTTGTTGCCCGGCTGCGCCACGTCGATGGCGGCGGCCAGCGCCCGCTGCGTGGTGTCGATGATCGCCAGGTCCTCGTCGCGCGCCGTGCCGACGACGACGCTGACGGCGGAGTCGGAGACCCAGCCGTCGACGGAGGCGGCGAAGTCGAAGCTGACCAGGTCGCCGTCCTGGAGCTTGTAGGGGTGCGGCAGGCCGTGGAGGACGGCGTCGTTGACCGACGTGCACAGCACCTTGCCGAACGGCATCGCGCCGAAGGACGGGTGGTAGTCGATGTAGCAGGACTCGGCCCCGGCCTCGCGGATCATCCGGTGCGCCTCGGCGTCGAGCTCGAGCAGGTCGACCCCGACGTCGGCCATCTCGGTGAGACGGGTGAGGACGCTGGCGACGAACCGGCCGGCCGGACGCATCTGGTCGACCTGGGCGGGGGTGAGGAGCTCGATCACGACGCCGAGCCTACTTCGCCGCCGAGAACCGGTCAGGACGCACCGCCGCCAGCCAGGACCAGCCGCGCCGCCGCCAGCGACAGGCACAGGCTGGCCGCGCACAGGGCCGCCGCGGCCGGACCGAGCGGGGCGCCGGTCAGGTCGCCGCGCTTGCGCAGCGACGCGGTGACCCTCGCGTACCGACGCCCGGCCAGCAGCCAGCAGGCCGCCGCGACCGCCCCGCCCACCGCGGACGCCGCCGCCGCGACGTGGTCGCCGCGCGCCTGCGCCACTCGCGCCAGCACCGCGGCGGCGGCCGCCATCGACAGCGCGGTGCGGCGCCACGCGAGCGTCGTCCGCTCCGGCTGCAGGCCCGGGTCGAACAGGCTCATGCCAGGACGATCCCCACGGCCAGCACCACGCCCGCCACCGTGACGCCGACGGCGAGCACGGGAGCCCAGCCCGGTGCCGGGAGCGGCTCCCGGCGGCGGAGGGCGCGCTCGGTCCGGGCCCAGCCGCGCCACGCCTGCAGCGGGACGGACGCGCCGAGCACGACCAGGACGAGGCTCACCACCACCTGCAGCCGCGCGTCGAGGTCGAGCGCGACCGCGTCCAGGGCGACCCCGGCCGCGGTCAGGGCGAGCGCCGTGCGCACCCAGGCCAGGTACGTCCGCTCGTTGGCGAGCGTGAAGCGCGGGTCCGGCTCGTCGCCCTCGCCGTACACGCGTCGGGGCCGACGCTCGTGCGCCGATCGCGCCATCGTCGTCCTCCCGCTCGTCGCGCCGGGCCCTGGTGCTCGACACCACAATGATAGACACTGTGTCCAGAAACGTCGGAAGGACACCCATGCCGAACCTCGGTCGACTCGTCTCCCGTGCCGCGACCCACTGGTCGCAGCAGGAGGCGCTCGTGTGCGGCGACCAGCGCCTCACCTACGCCCAGCTGGACGAACGGTCCAGCAGACTGGCCTCCGCGCTCACCGCTCTCGGCCTGCCCGTCGGGGCCGCCGTGGCGACGTACGCGGCCAACCGCGCGGAGCTCGTCGAGGTCGAGGTCGCCCTCGTCAAGGGCGGCTTCCTGCGCGTCCCGATCAACTTCCGCCTGGGGCTGGAGGAGGCCGCTCACGTGGTCGAGGACGCGGACGTCCGCGTCGTCGTGGCCGACCCGAGCCACGCGTCGCTCGCGGTGGACGCGGTCAAGCGCTCCGGACGCGACGCGACCGTCGTCGTCCTGGACGCCGAGGGACCGGCCGACACCGCCGAGTCGGTGTCGTACGAGGCCCTGGTCGCCGGCGGCGACGCCCGCTTCGACGGACCCGACCTCGCCCTCGACGACCCCTGCGTCCTGAACTTCACGTCCGGATCCACCGGACGGCTCAAGGCCGCGGTGCAGACCACCGGCAACCGGCTGGCCAACGTGCGCAAGCGGCTCATGGAGCCCGGCGGCGCGCTGACCTGGCGCGACACCTACCTGGTCGCCGGCCCCATCACCCACGCCTCGGGCATGGTGCTGCTCGCCGCCCTGAGCCGCGGCGCGAAGATCGTCGTCATGCCGGCGTTCACCCCGGCGGAGTTCCTGGCGCTGGTCGAGCGCGAGCGCGTGACCACGACGTTCATGGTGCCGACGATGCTCAACCTGCTGCTCGGCCTGCCCGGCCGCGACGCGTTCGACCTGTCGTCGCTGCGCAGCGTCACGATCGGCGGGGCACCGGTGTCGCCGCAGCGCCTGCGCGACGCCGTCGACTTCTTCGGGCCGATCGTCGCCCAGGGCTACGGGCAGGCCGAGACGACCAGCGGCGTGCTCGTGCTGACCGCCGAGGACGTCGTGCGCGGCATCGAGTCCGACCCCGACCTGCTGCTGTCGTGCGGACGCGCGCTGTACGACACCGAGGTCATGGTCGTGGACGACGCCCTGCGCCCCGTCCCGGCCGGCACGACGGGCGAGCTGGTGGTGCGCGGCGACGACTGCGTGACGTCCTACTGGCACGAGCCCGGACTGAGCGCGGAGACGTTCCGCGACGGGTGGGTGCTGACCGGCGACGTGGCCTGGATGCGCGAGGACGGCTACGTCTTCATCGTCGACCGCCTGAAGGACATGATCATCTCCGGCGGCTTCAACATCTACTGCAGCGAGGTGGAGGCCGCCGTCTACGAGCACCCCGACGTCGCCGAGGCCTGCGTCGTGGGCGTGCCCGACGAGACGTGGGGCGAGGCGGTCAAGGCCGTCGTCGTGCCGCGGCCCGGCGCCACCGTCGACGCCGACGCGCTGATCGCCTTCTGCGCCGACCGGCTCGACCGCCTGAAGAAGCCCCGGTCGGTGGACGTCGTCGACGCCCTACCGGCCAACCGCAACGGCAAGATCGACCGCCGCGCCGTCCGCGCCCGCTACTGGACCGGCGCCGACCGGGCCGTGAACTGAGGAGCCCCATGACCTTCGACCTGCGTCCGTCCTACGACGACTCCCCCACGCTCGGCCCGCTCGTGGCCGACCTGCGCGCCTACCTCGACGGCGAGCTCGCCGACTACGAGCGCGCCCACGACCTCGGCCCCGCGTCCGTCTACGACCGCTCCGTGCTGGAGCCGGTGTGGAGGCGGAGCCGGGAGCTGGGGTTCTACGGCGTCCACCTGCCGCCCGAGCTCGGCGGCCGCGGCCTGTCGTTCACCGAGCTGGCCGTGCTCAAGGAGGAGGTCGGCGCGTCCGGGCGCGTGCTGTACCACTCGGTGCTCGGCGACATGGGCGGTCCGCTGCGGGCCGGCTCGATCTTCGAGGTCGCGACCCCCCAGCAGGTCGAGCGCTACCTGCTGCCGGTCGTGCGGGGCGAGCGCGCGTGCTGCTTCTCGCTCACCGAGACCGACGCCGGCTCGGACGTCCGCGCGATGTCGACGACCGCGACGCCCGACGGCGACGGCTGGCGGATCACCGGCCGCAAGGTGTTCAGCTCGGCCGGCCCGTTCGCGGACTTCTCGGTGCTCGTGGCCCGCATGGCCGGGGAGGACGAGCGCTACTCCGCGTTCCTGGTCGACCTCGACAGCCCCGGCTGCCGGGTCGAGGCCGGTGATGTGCCCCTCTCGGGCGAGCACATCGAGGCCGACATCGTGCTCGAGGACTGCTACGTCGGGCCCGACCAGCTGCTCGGGGAGGTCGGCGACGGCCTGCGCATCGGCGTCGGACGCGTCGTGGTCAACCGGCTGCTGCACTGCCCGACGGTGCTGGGCCAGGCCCGGCGGGTCCTGGAGCTGACGATCGAGTTCGCGAAGGACCGTCAGGTCTTCGGCGGCCGCCTGGCCGACCTGCAGTCCGTGCAGCACCGCATCGCCGACATGGCGACGGCCTACTACGCGGCGCGGTCCATGACGTACGACGCCCTGGCGGCGCTGGACGCCGGACGGCGTCCGGCCACCGAGGCGTTCATGTGCAAGCTGTTCGTGGCCGAGAACGCCTTCCGCATCGCCGACGACGCCATGCAGCTGCACGGCAAGGCGGGGATGGTGCAGGGCTCGGAGATCGAGTCGGCGTTCAAGAAGCTGCGCATGTTCCGCGTGCTCACCGGCTCCTCGGAGATCCAGCGCAACGGCATCGCCAAGGCGCTCCTGGCCTGACCGCGCGACGAGGGCCCGGGACGCGTCGGCGTCCCGGGCCCTCGTGCGTCCTACTGGGTAGACGGGTCGAGGACGGACTCGCGCACGGAGGCCAGCCGCAGGGCGGCGAAGAGCTCGTCCCGGATGCGTTCGGGCACGTCTCGGCCCACGAGCAGGATCCTCGGCAAGGTGTGTAAGGTCCGGCCGCGCACCGGAGCCCTCGTCTCGTACCCGATGCGGGGAAGGTCGGTCTGGAACGACCAGATCGTGCCCAGCCCGAAGATCATCGGCCACACGCTGGAGTACCCGATGACCCGGACCGACGCGACGTCACGGGCATCGAGCTCCGCGACGATCCGTCGACCGCGGCGCGCGACGACGCGAGTGCCCGCCACCCAGTAGCTGACGCGCGCGGCCGACACGGACCACATGGCCAGAGGGACCAACGCCGCCGGGAGGCACACCAGGCCGAACATGGTGAGGCTGATCAGCACGGCGTCGACCTTCGACTCGGTCGTCGCGAGCTCGGGGTCTGTCAGGGCGACGGCCAACCCCAGGACCGCTCCGATGACGGCGCCGGCCGAGGCGGTCACCAGCAGGATCGGCCACGCCGAACGCAACCGGCTCCGCGCGATCAGGCGCTCTCCGTCCATCATCCCGCTCCTCGTCGGCACCTCACCCCGTCCGGTGGACGGCGACCCAGGATCCCAGACGCCCCCACCGATCCGGGCGAATGGCTCCGCGGGAGCGCGTCGCGGACCTACGATCCGGGAGGACGGGCACGACGCCCGGCCCTCGTCCGCACTCCCGAAGGAACGCCGTGCGCCTCACCTCCCTCGTCCTCGCCGCCGGCCTGGCGACCGTCACCGTGCTGGGCTCCGGCACCGCCGCGCACGCCGAGCGGGCCTCGATCAAGGACAAGCGGGCGGACGTCGTGCGCACGACGTACTCCGCGGACGAGTACGAGATGGTGGAGCAGCGTCAGCTCAACACGACGTCGAGCAAGAAGTCCGGGATCGACGCGAAGAGCGTGCGCTTCGACCACGACCGTCGGACGATCAGCGTCACGGTGCGGTTCTCGCGGCTGAAGTCCGGCTCGGGGATGTACGTGGGAATCTACGCGCCGGGCAGCAAGGAGCCCGACTTCCAGGCCTACGGCGAGGTGGGCGAGTCCAAGTCCTTCGTCTACGGCACCGAGGACTACGAGGACGCCTGCTCGGGCGACTTCGCGAGCCGCCGGGGCAGGAACGGCTGGATGACCCTGACGATCGAGCGGTCGTGCCTGGGCGACCTGCCCGAGATCCGCATGTCTGTCGGTGCCTCGCGGCTGATCCAGCAGGACGGCGCGCTCGTCACCTATCGGGACGCCCTATCGGTCAAGAAGATCCGCACGCCGCAGAAGACGCGCCTGCTCGCCGCGGGCTGAGTCCCCTTCTCCCCACCACCGAAGGAACCCCGTGCGCCTCACCTCCCTCGCCCTCGCCGCCGGCCTGGCGACCGTCGCCGTCCTCGGCACCGGCACCGCCGCCCACGCCGAGCGGGCCACGATCAAGGACAAGCGGGCCGACGTCGTGCTGACGACCATGTGGGACGAGGGCTACCAGGAGCGCCAGCTCGGCAGGACCGAGAGCAAGAAGTCGGGCATCGACGCCAAGAGCGTCCGGTACGACCACCGCCGCAGGACCGTCAGCGTCACCGTGAAGTTCTCCCGGCTGAAGTCGGACGCGGGCCTGAGCGTCGAGTTCTACGCCCCTGGCAGCGACGAGCCCGACTACGAGCTCCACGGGTTCCTCGACTCCTCGGACGCCGACGTCATGGACGCCGGCTACGAGCACGCGTGTTCAGCGAGCCTGAAGGGGCGCAAGGGCAGGAACGGCTGGATGACGGCCACCGTGAAGCGCTCGTGCCTGGGCGACCTGCCCAAGGTGCGCATGGCGGCCACGGCCTTCCGCGTGGTCGAGAAGGACGCCTCGGTCCTGATCTACGGCGATGCGCTGTCGGCGAAGAAGATCCGCACCGCCCAGAAGAGCCGCGCGCTCGCCGCGGGCTGAGGCCCTAGGGCTCGACGACCGCGAACGGCGCGGACGCCGGCTCGAGGGCGCCCAGCACGAGACCCACGCGGGTGCCGTCGCCGCTGACCCGGGCACCGGACGCGTCGCCGCGCAGCAGGCCCACGAGACCCCGGACGTCCGCACGCACGACGGCCGCGCCGGGATCGGCGCCGTCGGCCAGGCGCCGGTGGCGCAGCACGCCCCGGCGCAGCCACAGCCGCCAGGTGCCGGAGCCCGGCACGTCCCAGTCGAAGGACGTGTCCGCCTCCCAGGCGCGCGGCCCGTCGACCCGCACCGCGAGGACGTCCAGCAGGTCCTCGACGCCGACCACGCCGAGCAGTCCGCCACCGGGAGCGGACGCCGGCGGCGGACCCTCGACGAGCTCCAGCGCGCCGGTCAGGAAGCAGTTGCGCCACGTCGCGTTCTCGACCTGGGCGGCGAGCCGGCGGTAGACCTCGGCCAGCAGCTCGCGCGCGACCCGGTCCTGCGGGTCGGCGAAGACGACGTGGTCGAGCAGCGTGGCGGCGAAGCGCAGCTCGCCCTCCAGCACCATCTCGCGCGCGGCGGCGAGCGCGCGCCCGGTGCCGCCGACGACGCGCATCCAGTGCTGCGCCTCCTGCTCGGGCGGCAGCGGCCACAGGTGGGCGGGATTCGCGTCGTACCAGCCCAGGTAGCGCTGATAGACGCCCTTCACGTTGTGGCTGAGCGAGCCGTAGTAGCCGTGCCCGGCCGGTGATTCGGCCAGCGCGGGCGGCAGCTCCAGCTGCTCGGCGATCTCGCGCGGGGTGAGGCCGCGGTTCATGAGCCGCACGGTCTGGTCGTGAAGGTAGGCGTAGACGTCGCGCTGGTCCTCCAGGAAGGAGCGCACCCGGTCCGCGCCCCATGTGGGCCAGTGGTGGGTGGCCAGGACGACGTCGGCCCGGTCGGCGTAGAGCTCGATCGTCTCGTCGAGGTAGCGCGCCCACGCCCGGGCGTCACGCACCTGGGCGCCGCGCAGCGTGATGATGTTGTGCATCGAGTGGACGGCGTTCTCGGCCACGCACAGCGCGCGGCGCTCGGGGATCAGCACGTTCATCTCCGCCGGCGCCTCCGTGCCGGGCGTCATCTGCATCTCCAGGACGACGCCGTCGATCTCGACGACCTCGCCGGTGCGGCGCACCTCGTGCGTCGGCCGCGGCAGGCCGGTGCTGCCGCGGGCCAGGCGCGGACCGAGCCCACAGCCCACGTGACCGGTGGGCGAGGGCTCCAGCGCGGTGCCGTACATGTACGCCGACCGGCGCGACATCGCCGGACCGGCCAGCAGGTTCTCGCTCACCGCGTGCTCGGCGAAGCCCTCGGGGACGACGACCGGCACCTCGCCGGCGCCCTCGAGCACGCCGTCGATGCCGCCGAAGTGATCGGCGTGCGGATGGGTGATGACGACGCCGCGCACCGGCCGGTCGCCGCGCACCGAGCGGTAGAGCGCCAGCGCCGCGGCGGCGGTCTCGGCGGACGTGAGGGTGTCGATCACGACCACGCCGGTGCGGCCCTCGACGACCGTGAGGTTGGCCAGGTCCGTGCCGCGCACCTGATATACGCCCTCGCAGACCTCGTACAGGCCGGCCCGCGCAGTGCGCCGGCTGTGCTCCCAGAGGTCGGGGTGCACGGTGTCCGGGGCGTCGGCGTCCAGGAACGCGTAGGCCGTGCCGTCGTGGACCACCCGGCCGGACGCGTCCAGCACCTGGTCGGCCAGCGGGGCGGCCAGGAAGCCGCGGTCCGCGTCGTGGGTCTGCTCGTCCATCGGGTCCCCCGCTCGTGGTCGTCCGGACCGACATTACTGGACATCACGTCCAGCAAGTAGGGGCTCTGCTAGAACTGCGGCATGGAACGCGAGGACAAGCGCCGCACCCGGACGCGCGCCCTGCTGCGGGACGCCCTGGTGTCCCTGTCGCTGGCCCGGGGCTACTCGGCCCTCACCGTCGAGGACATCGTCGCCGAGGCCGGGGTCGGCCGCGCGACGTTCTACACGCACTTCCCGGACAAGGAGAAGCTGTACGACCACGTCGTGCGCAGCGTCATCGACGACCTCGACGCGCGCCTCGCCCCGGTGACCGACGTGAACGAGAAGGGCTTCACCGGCAAGCCCGTCGACACGCTGTTCCGGCACGCGGCCGAGCAGGCCGACCTGTACCGGATGATCCTGCGCGGAGAGGGCGACGGGCGCGGCCTGCGGCTGCTCGCGGACGCCTGGGGCGACCGCGCGCTCGAGGTCTTCCGGGCCCGTGCCGACGCGCTGGGCGTGACCCCCCGGGTCGACCTGCGCGTCGTGGCCCGCGCCTGGGCCGGCGAGCAGACGTCCGTCCTCCTGTGGTGGCTGGAGTCCGCCGCTCCGCGACCGGCGCTGGACGACGTCATCGAGACGCTCGTGGAGCTCTCGCGCCGCGGTCGGTACTGGGCCAGCGGCTTCGACCCGGAGTAGATCCGTCCGACCGCTTGTGTGCGCCGCATCACATCACGTACAGTCCCCTCGCCGACACTTTCTAGACAGAGTGTCCAGAAGAAGGGAAGCGACATGATGCGTTACCGCCGCGAGCTCACGGAGTACCCGACCGGGTCCAGGCGCCGGGTCCTCGTGGCCGTCGTCGTCATCGCGTGCTTCATCTCCGCGTACGAGGGCCAGCTCGCCCCGGTGCTGCCGCTGCTGCTCGACGACATCGGCATGTCGCTCAAGACGTACGGCCTGATCACCGCCGCGTCCCTGCTCTGCGGCGCGCTCGCGGGCTTCCTCGGCGGCCGGCTGGTCGACCGCGTCGGACGCGTGCGGGTGATCGTCCCGTGGATGTTCCTGTCCGCCGCGTCCTGCCTGTTCATGGCCTGGTCGCACACGCCGGGCCAGTTCACCGCCGCTCGCATCCTGCTCGCGTTCGTCGAGGGCGTCGCGATGTCCGGCACGCAGCCGCTCATCCGCGACTTCACCCCGCGCGTGGGCCGCGCCCAGGCGTTCGCGTTCTGGTCGTGGGGCTCGCTCGGCGCCAACTTCGTCGCCGCCGGCATCGCCGCCGCGACCCTGGACTTCTTCGGCACCTGGCACTCGCAGCTGTACATCATGGCTGGCTTCGCCTTCGCCGGGTCGGTGCTCGTCATGGTCTTCCTGCAGGACCTCGCCCCCGAGGTGCGCCAGCACACCCGCCACTCCGACGAGCACGTCGAGCACCGGTTCGCCGACGCCCGCCGGCCCGGCGCCTGGGCGCTGCTCCAGCACCGCGTCGTGGCCGCGCACGTGGCCGCGATGTCGCTCATGTTCGTCCTGCTCGCGACCATGAACACCTACGCGCAGAAGATGCTCGTCGACCAGCTCGACATGGGCGTGCGCGAGGCGTCCGTCGTGACCATGTCGTTCTGGGCGGCCGCCCTGCTCGGCAGCCTGGTGTGGGCGCGCAAGTCCGACACCACGCAGGCCCGCAAGCCGTACCTGCTCTCCGGCGGCGTGGCCGCGTGCGCCTGCCTGGCCGTGCTCATCGCCGTCACCTCGGCCGGCGCCGAGCTGCCGGTCTGGGTCGTGGTCGCGCTGTTCGTCGCGCTGGGTGGCTCGGTCGCGGCGACCTTCGGCACCTGGCAGGCGAGCTTCTCCGAGCACGTCGAGGAGATCCACCCCGACGCCCAGGGCACCGCGTTCGGCCTGCAGCACATGGTCAGCCGGCTGTGCATCCTGGCCGCCGTGCTGTTCGCCCCGCGAGTCGTCGACGCCACCGGCGGATGGCGTGCCTGGCTGGTCGTGTGCCTCGTCGCGGTGCTCGCGTTCACCGTCATCACCGCCTCGATCTCGACCCGCCACCGCACGCGGACGCCGGCCACCGTGGGCGCCGTCACGGAATAGGCGGGCGCCGGACGTCCTTGCCCCTTGGTATGACCACCATCGGACTCATCGGCAGCGGAAACATCGGCAGCGCCATCGCGCGACTCGCGGTCAAGGCGGGGCACGACGTCGTCCTGAGCAACCGGCGCGGGCCCGACACCCTCGCCGACCTGGTCGCCGAGCTCGGCGACCGCGCCCGGGCCGCGACGCCCCAGGAGGCGGCCGAGGCCGGCGACGTCGTCGTCGTGACCATCCCGCTCGCCGCCTACGAGTCGGTCCCGGTCGAGCCGCTGCGCGGCAAGACCGTCATCGACACCAACAACTACTACCCGCAGCGCGACGGCCAGATCGCCGAGCTCGACTCCGGCGAGGCCACCTCCGCCGAGCTGCTCCAGCGCCACCTGCCCGACTCGCACGTGGTGAAGGCGTTCAACAACATCGCCTTCGCGCACATCCCCGAGCTGGCCCGCCCCTCCGGCGACGCCGAGCGCTCGGCGCTGGCCATCGCCGGCGACGACGAGCGGGCCAAGGGCGAGGTCGTCCAGCTGCTCGACGAGCTGGGCTTCGACGCGCTCGACGCCGGGCCGCTGGCCGAGGGCTGGCGCTACGAGCCGAACACCCCGGCCTACGGCGTCCCGTACTTCGCGGACCCGTCGACGGTGCAGCCCGGCGGCACCGCGCCGGCCAAGCCGGTCTCGGCCGACGAGCTCAGCGCGGCCCTGGCCCAGGCCACCCGCTGACCTGACGGCGCCTGCGCCCCGCTCAGTCGAGCGAGCGGCGCAGGCGCTGCATGCCGGCGATCCAGCGGTCCGGGTCGGCGGCCTTGCGCGCGTGCATCGTGCCGACCTCGGCGTGCGGCAGCGCCAGGAAGCGGCCCTCGTCGATCGCCGTGAGCAGCGAGTCGGCCACCTCGAGCGGCTCCAGCACGGCGCCGGCCTCGGTGACCGAGCGCATGCCGAGGCGGGCCTGCTCGTCCTGCGTGGCCTCGGCCTGGTCGACGAGCGGGGTGCGGACGCCCATGGGGCACAGCGCCGCCACCTGCACGCCCCGGTCGCCGTAGGTCGCGGCCAGCCACTCGGCGAACCCGACGGCGGCGTGCTTGGTGACCGCGTACGTCGGCAGCCCGAGCTGGGTCAGCAGGCCGGCTGCGGACGCGGTGACGGCGAAGCAGCCCTCGCCGCGCTCGAGCCACTGCGGCACGAGGAGCCGCGCGGCGCGCACGTGGGCCATGACGTTGACGTCCCACGACGACTCCCACGCCGCGTCGTCCGCCTCGAGCCCGAAGCCGCGGAAGATGCCCGCATTCGCCACGAACAGGCCGACCGGCCCGGCCAGCCCCTCGGCCGTGGCGAACAGCTCGCGCAGGTAGGCCTCGTCGGCCGCGTCACCGGCCCGGTGCGCCACGCGTCCGGGGTGCTCGGCCTCGAGCGCGGACGCCGTGGCCGCGAGCCGCTCGGCGTCCAGGTCGCTCAGCGTGACCGAGGCCCCACGCTCGAGCAGCCGCTGCGCGACCGCCGCCCCGATGCCGCCCGCCGCACCGGTGACGACGGCGCTCGTGCCGTCAGCGACGCGCATGACGCCGCAGCTCGGCCTTGGCCAGCGAGTTCTTGTGCACCTCGTCCGGCCCGTCGGCGAAGCGCAGCGTGCGGATGCCGGCGAACGCCTCGGCCAGCCAGAAGTCCTGGCTCAGGCCACCGGCGCCGTGGGTCTGGATGGCCTTGTCGAGGATCCACTCGACCGTCTGCGGCGTCGCGATCTTGATCGACTGGATCTCGGTGTGCGCGCCCTTGTTGCCGACCGTGTCCATGAGCCACGCGGTCTTGAGCACGAGCAGGCGCAGCTGCTCCAGGCGCACGCGCGACTCGGCGATCCAGTCGCGGACGACGCCCTGGTCGGCGATCGGCTTGCCGAACGCCACGCGCGACGAGGCGCGCTCGCACATCAGCTCCACCGCGCGCTCGGCCAGGCCGATCGAGCGCATGCAGTGGTGGATGCGGCCCGGCCCCAGGCGGGCCTGGGCGATGGCGAACCCCGCACCTTCGGCGCCGATCACGTTCGAGACCGGCACGCGGACGTCGGTGAACCGCAGCTCGGCGTGGCCGCCGTGGTCGCGGTCCTGGTAGCCGAAGACGTGCATGCCGCGGACGACCTCGAGACCCGGGGTGTCGCGCGGGACGAGCACCATCGACTGCTGGCGGTGCCGCTCGGCGTCCGGGTCGGTCTTGCCCATCACGATGAAGATGGCGCAGTCGGGGTTCATCGCCCCGGTGATCCACCACTTGCGGCCGTTGATGACGTACTCGTCGCCGTCACGCTCGATGCGCAGGGCGATGTTGGTCGCGTCCGACGACGCGACATCCGGCTCGGTCATGGCGAAGGCGGAGCGGATCTCGCCGGCGAGCAGCGGCTCGAGCCACTGCTTCTTCTGCTCCTCGGTGCCGAACTGGGTCAGCACCTCCATGTTGCCGGTGTCGGGCGCGGCGCAGTTGAACGCGGCCGGTGCGAGCTGGATCGAGCGTCCGGTGGCCTCGGCGAGCGGGGCGTACTGCAGGTTCGTCAGGCCCGCGCCCTCGTCGCCGGGCAGGAAGAAGTTCCACAGGCCCTGCTGCTTGGCCAGCGCCTGGAGCTCACCGACGACGGCCGGGCGCGCCCAGGAGTCGGTGCGGACGTTCTCGGCGACCTGCTCGTGCAGGACCTTCTCGCGGGGGACGACCTCGGTGTCGATGAACGCGGTGACGCGCTCGAGCAGCTCGGTGGTCTTCTCGTCGTGGGCGAAGTGCATGTCAGGCTCCTGCGTAGACGTAGACGACCTCGGCGACGCACGCCGGCTTGGCCGCGCCCTCGCGCTCGACCACGACCTTCATCGTGATCTGGCTGCCGATGGCGATGTCGGTGACGTCGGTGAGGGTGGCGGTCGCGCGGATGCGCGAGTCGACCGGCACGGGCTCGGGGAAGCGGATCTTGTTGGCGCCGTAGTTCACGCCCATCGCGAGGTTCTGCACCTCGTAGATGGCACCGACCATGACCGGCAGCAGCGACAGCGTCAGGTAGCCGTGGGCGATCGTCGTGCCGAACGGGCCCTTCGCCGCCTTCTCGGGATCGACGTGGATCCACTGGTGGTCGCCGGTGGCGTCGGCGAAGGTGTCGATCTGCTCCTGGGTGACGGTGATCCAGTCGCTGGTGCCGAGCTCGTTGCCCACCTGGGCACGGAACTCGTCGAGGTTCGCGAACGTGCGCGTCATGGGGGTCCTTCCCGACGGAGGTAAGCGCTTGCTTAGCAGCGACCCTACTCCGCCGGACGGGCCACCCGCCAGGCGTGCTCCGCGTCGTCCCTCACCCGAGCCCGCCTCCGGCGCGATTCGTGACGGAACGGACGTCGGGACGCGCCCGACCCCGTCCGACTCGACACACTTCGCGGCGGAGCGGTGGCTAGGTGAGGTGCAGGACGAGGGGGACGAGGGCGAGACCGGTGGCGACGGCGAGGCCGGCGACGTCGGCGCGGGTCCAGGTGGCCGGCTCGGCCCAGGTGCGGTGGTGGGCGTCGGCGAACCCGCGCGCGTCCATCGCCACGGACGCGCGCGAGGCGCCCCGCATCGCCTGGACGAGCAGCGCGAACGCCGCGCCGGCCGCGTACCGCAGGGTGGCCAGCGGGCTGCGGCTCGGCCCGACCCCGCGGGCCCGGCGGACGCGCTCGAGCTCCTGCCACTCGCGCACGAGCGACCAGAACCGCTGCAGCGCCGCCGAGAACGCGGCGACGAACCGCCCGGGCAGGTGCAGGCTCTGGGCCAGGTGGTCGCCGAGCCGGGCCGGGTCGACGTAGCCGGCCGCGACCGAGCCGGGCCACGCGAGCACGAGGATGCGCAGGCCGGCGGTGAACGCCTTCGCCTCGTCGTGGCCGCCGAGCCGCCACGTCGACCAGACCACGGACGCCGCCGCGATCGAGCAGAAGAGCAGGCACAGCAGCGGGTAGCGCCAGCTCGGCACGGTCAGCACCACGGCCAGGGCGTACGCGGCCAGCGTGACGAGGCCCGTCGTCAGGTCGCGGACGGCGAACGAGCCCAGCAGCGAGCCGAGGCCCACCGCGAGCAGCACGAGCGGGTTCACCCGCAGGACGGCGCCGGTCACGCGACCACCCGTCCGTCGTCGAGCCGCACCTCGACGTCGCGCGGCGCCAGGTCGTCGTGGGTGGACAGCGCCACGGTCGCGCCCGCGTCGGCGGCGGCGCGGACCCAGCCGGCGACGGCCGACCACGTGCCGCGGTCCTGCCCGACGGTCGGCTCGTCGAGCAGCACCGTGCCGGGCCGGTGCGCCAGCGCCGCGGCGAGTGCGAGCCGGCGCTGCTCGCCGCCGGACAGGCGGTACGGGTTCGCCTCGCGCAGGTGCGCCAGGCCGAGCAGCTCGAGCACCGCGTCGACGTCGACCGTCCGGCCCACCCGCTCGGACGTCCGCCCGACCTCGTCGGCGACCCGCGTCGTGACGAACCCGTGCTCGGGGTTCTGCGGCACCCAGCCGACGAGCGCGGCCAGCTCGCGGGTGCGGGCACGCCGCAGGTCCGGCGTCACGGTGCCGGACGTCGGACGCACCAGGCCGCCGAGCACGCCGAGCGCGGTCGACTTGCCCGAGCCGCTGGGACCGACGAGCGCCGCCACCTCGCCCGGGCGGACGGCGAGGTCCACCCCCGACAGGGCCTGGGTCAGCTGGGACCCACGCAGCGTCCGCGCCCGCAGCACGACGTCCACCCCGGCGAGAGCGTGCACGGCGGACGACGCGGGCTCCACGAGCGGGGCCGGGACGGGCACCGGCTCGGGGTCCGGCAGGCCGGGGAACCAGACCCCGTCCGGCGGCGGACCGGCCAGGAAGCCGGCGACGTCGGTGTCCTGGACGACGACCGCGCCGGGCCCGAGCACGACGACCCGGTCCACGTGCGGCAGCCACGGCTCGAGCCGGTGCTCGACGACGAGCAGGGTGCGGTCCCGCGCGACGGCCAGCACGGCGTCGCGCACGCGGGCGGCGCTCGCGTCGTCCAGCATCGAGGTCGGCTCGTCGAGCAGCAGGACGTCCGGGCGCAGCGCGACCTGGCCGGCGAGCGCCAGGCGCTGCTTCTCCCCGCCGGACAGGGCGACGGTCAGGTGCTCACGGTCGACGTCCAGCCCGACGGCGGTCAGCGCCGCGTCGACCCGCGCCCAGGTCTCGTCGCGGCCGAGGCCGAGGTTCTCCGGGCCGAACGCCACGTCCCGCCCGACGTGGGCGGCGACGAGCGCGTCCTCGGGGTTCTGCACCAGCAGACCCACGCGGCCGTCGACCTCGACCTCGCCGGACAGGTCGCCGGCGTAGGTCGAGCCGAGCGCGCCGACGAGCGCGTGCAGCACCGTCGACTTGCCCGCCCCGCTCGCCCCGACCAGCAGGACGCGCTCGCCGGGCTCGACGTCGAGGTCGAGCCCGGCGATCGTCGGGCGTCGCCGCCCCAGCGGGCGCCAGGTCAGGCCACGGGTCCGGACGCGCCCGCGCAGGTCAGACCTCCCGCGCTTGCTCGCGGCCGGGACCGAACGCGTCCAGCACCCCGGCGCGAGCCAGGCCCTGCACCAGCAGCCAGCCGCCGACGCCGGCGACGACCGCGCCCGAGAGCGCGAAGAGGCCGAGGTGGACGAGCTTGTAGGGCAGGTCCCAGTAGTCGTAGTACGACTGCCACTCGTAGAGCGACTCGAAGGCGCCGGCCACCGCGCCGGCGAGGGCCGCGACGACCACGCCGAAGCGTCGGTAGAGCAGCAGGGCGAGCACCAGCTCGGCGCCGAGGCCCTGGAAGAAGCCGGACGCCAGCGTGCTGACGCCCCACTCCGTCCCGCCGACCACGAGCAGCGAGACCGCCGCCGCGACCAGCTCGGTGACCAGCGCGGCGCCAGGCTTGCGGACGATGAGTCCACCGACGACGCCGGCGATCAGCCAGACCCCGCCGAACAGGCCGGCGAGCGGGGGGTAAGCAAGGACCAGCGGCTCGCTGAGCGGCGCGTAGGCCTTGCCCCAGGCCCAGTAGACGAGGCCGAAGGCGACGCCGAGGGTGGTGATGGTGACCAGGTCGATCGTGCGGTAGCGCACGAAGAACCCCGTGATGGACGTGTCTGCAGAGCTCGTCATCATGACTCCCTTCGCCGGTACTAACCGGAGCAGGTTCAAGGGTCTGCGGCTTCTCCGCACTCTCAGCGCCCTCTGCGTAGGCGCTCCCCTGTCGTGTGGCTCGACCCTAGCCCGTCGGCGACGGGTCAGGCCAGCAGGTCGCCCTTGCCGAACATCTCGGCGGTGGCACGGGCCGACGGGGTGCCCGCGTCGAGGTCGGCGCCGGCCTCGCGGAGCACCGCGACGACCTCGTCCTCGCCCTTGAACACGGCCCCGGCGATGGGGCTCTGGCCGCGGTCGTTGAGCCGGTTCACGTCGGAGCCGCGCTCGGCCAGCAGCCGGACGGTCTCGGCGTGGCCGTGGTACGCGGCGAGCATGAGCAGCGTGTTGCCCTGCGGGTCGGTGAGGTCGACCGGGGCACCCGCGTCCAGGAACGCGGCGACCGCGTCGGTCTCGCCGGCACGGGCGTGGTCGATGAGCTGGTAGGCCAGCTCGACGGCGCGGGGATCAGCGGGCTCGGTCATGCCCCGAGCCTACGGTCGGCGCCGGATGTCCGCCGCTCGCGTGGGACGCTGGCGCGGTGCCCGACGTCGCCGTGTGGATCCTCGCCGCGATCGCCGTCTCGGTCGTCCTGGGCGCCGTGGTGCAGTCCGTCGTCGGGCTCGGCCTGGGACTCGTGGCCGCACCCGTCGTGACGCTCCTCGCGCCCGAGCTCATGCCGGGCTCGCTGCTCGTGCTGGGCATGGTGCTGCCGGTCTTCACGCTCGCCCGCGAGCGGCGCGACGTCGACTGGGCCGGGTTCGGCTGGGCCATGCCCGGACGCGTCGTCGGCACCGTCGTCGGGGCGTGGGTCGTGGCCACGGTCAGCCCGCGCGACCTTGGCGTCGCCGTCGGCCTGGCCGTGCTGCTCGCCGTCGTGCTGACCGCGTGGGCGATCCGGGTCCCGGTCACTCGGACGACGCTGGGCGTGGCCGGGTT
This sequence comes from Aeromicrobium sp. IC_218, assembly GCF_004336805.1. Lineage (GTDB taxonomy): Bacteria > Actinomycetota > Actinomycetes > Propionibacteriales > Nocardioidaceae > Aeromicrobium. Next base: position 204,639 of record NZ_SJXM01000004.1, on the reverse strand, counting down.
CACCAGCGGCATCGCCGCGACGACGTCCGCGATCGGCGGGCCGCCCATGGCGCTGCTCTACCAGCATCGCCCGGCCCGCCAGGTGCGCTCGACGCTCGCGGTCTACTTCGTGGTCGGCAGCGGGCTGAGCCTGGTCACCCTCGCGGTCGCCGGGCAGCTGCCGGTCGAGCAGCTCGCGCTCGGGGCGCTCATGGTGCCGGTGCTGCTGCTCGGGGTCGCCGTCGGCGAGTGGGCGCGCGACCGGGTGCCGGCCGCGCGGTTCCGCACCCTGGTGCTGGCGGTCAGCGCGGTCTCGGCCGTCGTGCTGGTCGTCCGCTCGCTGGTCTGAGGTCAGCGCCCGGTGATGCGGTCGCCGAGCCGGGCCAGCGCGCTCGTGCGGCCGAGTCCCTTCGCCTCACGCCGGTCGGCCTCGCGGTACAGCCCGTACATCGCCTTGACGCCCAGCCAGCGCAGCGGCTCGGGCTCCCAGCGCCGCACCCGGTGGTTCGTCCACGGCAGCCGGGTCAGGTCGGTGTCGCGGCCGAGCACCAGGTCGGCGAGCGTGCGCCCGGCCAGGTGCGTGGTGGTGAGTCCGCTGCCGACGTAGCCGCCGGCCCAGCCGACGCCGGTCACCGGGTCGAGCCCGACGGACGCGCTCCAGTCGCGCGGCACGCCGAGCACCCCGCACCAGGCGTGCGCGAGTGGCACGTCGCGCGTGGCCGGGAACAGGTCGTGCAGGATGCGGCGCAGCGACTCGACGGTCCAGGCCTGGGTCTGCCCGTCGACGTCCGTGCGCGAGCCGAAGCGGTACGGGACGCCCCGACCGCCGAGCGCGATGCGCCCGTCGGCGGTGCGTTGGGCGTAGCAGTAGGCGTGTGCCTCGTCGCCGAGCAGCTCGGCGCCGCGCCAGCCGATCTCGTCCCACACGGCGTCGGGAAGCGGCTCGGTGGCGACCATCGCCGAGTTCATCGGCAGCCAGGTGCGGCGCAGGCCGGGCAGCCCGGCGGTGAAGCCCTCCAGGCAGCGCAGCACGTGCTGGGCCCGGACGGTGCCGCGCTCGGTCACCGCCTCGCCAGGACGCACGTCCGTGACGCGGGTGCCTTCGAGGATGCGCACCCCGCGGCGCTCGACGGCGGCGGCCAGCCCGGCGACGAGCCGCGCCGGCTGGACCCGGGCGCAGTGCGGGCTGAACGCGGCGGCGCGGGCGCCGGCCACGCGCACGCGCGCGGCGAGCTCGTCGGCGTCGAGCAGGCGGCGGTGGTCCTCGCCGAGGCCCCACGCGCGGTCGGCGTCCAGCGACGCGCGGAGGCGCTCCTCCTGGGCCGCGGTGCGGGCGACGTACAGGACGCCGTCCTTGACCTGGTCGGCCTCGACGCCCTCCTCGGCGCACACGGCCAGGACGTCGTCGACCGCCCGCTCCATGGCGTGGACGAGCGCCAGCACGCCCTCGCGACCTCCGGCCCTGGCGTACGTCTCGCGGCTGCCGGCGAGCTCGGCCGACAGCCAGCCCCCGTTGCGCCCGGACGCCCCGTAGCCGCAGAACTCGGCCTCCAGCACGACGACGTCCAGCGAGGGGTCGAGCCGGCTGAGCTCGTAGGCGGCCCACAGACCGGTGAGCCCGCCGCCGACGACGGCGACGTCGCAGGCGAGGTCGCCGTCGAGCCCGGGACGCTGCGCCGGGACGCCCGCCTGCTCCCACCAGAAGGAGACCCCGCCGTTGACCGGTCCGGCGCTCGTGTCGCGCTCGTACGTCCTGCTCACGCGCCCATCGTGCCCGGTCGCGGGGGCCTCGCGGCGGCACCGGCGACGCGCCGCGCCGGAGCCCGGCGGGCCGCGGTTGCCCCGCTCGGACAGAATGTGGCCATGTCGTCCGTGCGCACGCCCGACCCGAACCCCGGCTGGCTCTCCGACTTCGCCCTGGAGGAGACCCGGGGCCGGGTCCCGATCCTCTACGTCGAGGCCGTGCCCGTGCGCGTGGACTCCTTCGGCCGCGTCGAGCACGTGGGCGTGCTGCTGCGCGCGTCGTCCACCGGCTCGATGACGCGGACGCTCGTCTCGGGTCGCGTCATGCACGGCGAGTCGCTGCGCGGCGCGCTGCTGCGCAACCTGGAGAAGGACCTCGGCCCGACCGCGTTCCCCCGGCTGCCGCTGAGCACGACCCCGGTCACCGTCGCCGAGTACTTCCCGCTGCCGGGCATCGCCCCGCTGCACGACCAGCGTCAGCACGCGGTCGCGCTCGTCTACGTCGTCCCGGTCACCGGCGAGTGCGCCCCGCGCCAGGACGCGCTCGAGCTCACCTGGCTCACGCCCGAGGAGGCGGCGATGCCCGAGGTGCTCGACGACATGGAAGGTGGCCGCGGCCACCTGCTGCGCCAGGTGCTCACCCACCTGGGCACCCTCCCGGCCTGACCCCGGCCCCCTTCTGGCGTCGCGCTGACCCGCGACGTATGGTTACCGCTGAGTAATAACTCGGTGCCCGACTGTGGCTTGCCTAACCCGGTGAGCCCCGTCACGGCGCACTACTCTCGGCTCATCGATCGTCGGGCCCACCGGAAGGGGACCTCCATGCGCATCGCCGCCATCGCTCTCTCGCTCGTCGCGACCGCCATCGCGCTCGGGCTGTTCGCGCAGGCGCTGCGCGGCTTCTGGCAGGTGATCGGGGCCGGTGGCCCCGCGCTGAACCGGACGGACAACAAGGCCGCCCGCTGGGCCAACATGTTCAAGGAGACCCTGGGTCACACCCGGATGCTCCAGTGGACGTGGATCGGCATCATGCACTGGCTGGTCTTCGCCGGCTTCATCTTCCTGAGCTCCGCGGTCGCGACGGCGTACTTCCAGATCTTCGACCCGCACTTCACGCTGTGGATCGTCGGCGAGTGGTACCCGTTCGAGTGGGCCACCGAGCTGCTGTCGTGGCTGACCGTCATCGGCATCCTGTACCTGATCTTCGTGCGGCAGAAGAACCACCCGCGCCGCCTGGAGCGCAAGAGCCGCTTCTTCGGCTCGACGTTCTGGCAGGCGTACTTCGTCGAGGCGATCATCCTGGGCGAGGGCCTGGCCGGCCTGTTCATCCGCGGCGCCGAGTACCAGCTGCACGACGGCACCAAGGCGCACTTCCCGATGACCTGGTTCATCGGCTCGCTGTACGGCGACATCTCCGACCACACGGCCGAGAACATCATCTACGCGCTGGCCACGGCCAAGATCCTCATGGCGATGGTCTGGCTCGGCACGATCTCCAAGAACATCACGATGGGCGTGGCCTGGCACCGCTTCACGGCCTGGTTCAACATCTGGTTCAAGCGTGAGTCCGACGGCTCCACCGCGCTCGGCGCCCTCAAGCCGATGACCGTGAACGGCAAGCGCGTCGACATGGAGGCGATGGAGGAGCTCGACGAGGACGACTTCGGCAAGCTCGGCGTCGGCAAGGTCGAGGACTTCAGCTGGAAGGGCATCCTGGACTTCACGACCTGCACCGAGTGCGGTCGCTGCCAGAGCCAGTGCCCGGCCTGGAACACCGAGAAGCCGCTGAGCCCCAAGCTGCTCATGATGGGCCTGCGCGAGCATGCCTACACCAAGATCCCGCTGCTGGAGAAGGACGCCGACACCCTCACCGAGGCCGAGAAGGCCGAACTCGAGCGTCCGCTGATCGGCGACGAGTCGCTCTTCGGCGTCATCGACCCGGACGTGCTGTGGTCGTGCACCAACTGCGGCGCCTGCGTCCAGCAGTGCCCCGTCGACATCGAGCACGTCGACCACATCGACGACATGCGCCGCTACCAGGTGCTCGTCGAGTCCAACTTCCCCGCCGAGCTCAACAACATCTTCAAGGGCCTCGAGCGCAAGGGGAACCCCTGGAACATGAACCCGCGCGACCGCATGGCGTGGGCGAAGGACCTCGACTTCGAGGTCAAGCAGGTCGGCGTGGACGTCGAGGACCTCGACGAGGTCGAGTGGCTGTTCTGGGTCGGCTGCGCCGGCGCCTACGAGGACCGCGCCAAGAAGACGACGCAGGCCGTCGCCGAGCTGCTCGACATGGCCGGCGTGACGTTCGCCGTCCTGGGCGACGGTGAGACCTGCTCGGGCGACTCGGCCCGTCGTGCGGGCAACGAGGTGCTGTTCATGCAGCTGGCCATGCAGAACGCCGAGGTGTTCAAGGAGACGAAGGTCAAGAAGGTCGTCTCCACCTGCGCCCACTGCTTCAACACGCTGAAGAACGAGTACCAGGAGTTCGGCGTCGAGCTCGAGGTCGTCCACCACACGCAGCTGCTCAACCGCCTGGTGCGCGAGAAGAAGCTGACCCCGGTGGCGCCCACCTCCGGCGAGGCCGCGGGCAAGAAGATCACCTACCACGACCCGTGCTTCCTGGGCCGTCACAACCAGGTCTACGAGGCGCCGCGCGAGCTGCTGCAGATCATCCCCGGCGCCACGTACGCCGAGATGCCGCGCAACTCCGAGAAGTCCTTCTGCTGCGGCGCCGGCGGCGCGCGCATGTGGATGGAGGAGACGCTGGGCTCGCGCATCAACGTCAACCGCACCGAGGAGGCCGTCGCCACCGGCGCCGACCAGATCGCGGTGGGCTGCCCGTTCTGCCGCGTCATGCTCAGTGACGGCCTGACCGCGAAGCAGGCGGCCGGCGAGGCCCGCGAGGAGGTCGAGGTGCTCGACGTCGCGCAGATGCTGCTCGCGTCGGTCAAGCGCGCCCCGGTCGAGCCGAGCGCCGAGGACGACGAGGCCGTCGTCGCCGAGGCCGAGGCGGCCACCGCGGCCGCGGCCACGGAGTCGACCGCGCCCGACGGCCCGGAGGCCCACGACTCTGCGGAGTCGGTCGAGAAGCCCGAGGACGTCGGCGTCGGTGCCGAGGCGGCCAAGGAGCAGGCCGAGGGTGGCGAGCCCACAAGTGGCGTGACCGAGGCCGACGACGCCGAGGAGGTGGCCGAGGAGCTCGACGAGCCGGCCACCGACGAGAGCGGCGCCGGCGCCGAGGCCCAGCAGGTCGCGGCCGAGCACAACGTCGACGTCGACGAGTCCGGCAGCGCGAGCGGCCGGGAGCCGGCGGACGCCGAGGCGAAGGCCGCGGACGAGCCGACGAAGGAGGCGCAGGTGGAGCAGGCCGACGAGGCCGAGACCGCGCGCACCGAGCCGGACGCGACGCCGGAGGCCGCCGAGCCCGAGACGTCCGTGGACGAGTCGGCCGACGAGGCCGCCGAGCCTCTCACCGAGACCGAGGCGAAGACCGACGAGCCCGTCGCTGAGGCCGAGCCGGTCGCCGAGGCCGAGCCGACACCGGCCGCTGAGCCTGTGGAAGCGACGCCGGAGCCGGAGGCGAAGGCCGAGGAGCCGGTGCAGGGCGAGCTGTCGTTCGACGCCGAGGAGGTCACCCCGGTCGAGGCCGAGGCGCACCCCGACGTCGCCGAGGACGTCGCCCCGCTGAGCGAGGCGAACCCGAGCGGTGCCGACCTCTCCGAGACGGCCACCGACGCGGCGGCCGACGACGAGGGCGACGAGAAGCCGGACGCCAAGGCCTGACGCACGACCCACGAAGGGGCGGGACCATCACGGTCCCGCCCCTTCGTCGTCCCCGGCCCCCCGTCGCGCGCAACGAGGCGGTGGCTCATCCACCACCCGACCAGCGTCGTGGTGGACCACTCACCGCCCCGAGGTGGCTGCCCGGGCGGTGCGCCATCCACCACGTGCGCCGTCGGGCTGGTGGACCACTCACCGCCCCGCTCGGTCGAGACAGAGCAGGGGGCCGGACGTGCGAGCGCCCCGCGTCCCGGTGGGACGCGGGGCGCTCGACGGACGCTCGGTCAGGCGACGCGGGAGCGGAACCCGGGCAGCAGCTCGTCCACCAGGCCGTCGGTCTGACCGGAGGCGCCGGCCGCCGAGCCGTGCTCGTCCAGCGCGGCGTACATCTCGCGAGCCACCGCCTCGAGCACGTCGCGGTCGCCGAAGTGGTGGGCCAGGCGCAGCCGCGCCCGCCACAGCTCCTCGCTGCCGGGCATGAGCTCGAGCCCGTGGCGCAGCGCGTCGACCGCGGTCGACTCGTCGCCCCGAGCGGCCGCGGCCTCGGCGTACGCGTGGACGCTGAGCGTCACGGCGATGGCGACGTCGTCCTCGATGGTCATGGAGTCCAGCCAGGTGTAGCGCGACGCCGGCACGTCCCCGAACGGCAGGCCACGGACGAGCGAGAGCGCCGAGCGCAGGTGCGCCTCGCGCTGGGCGCCGTCGTTGGCCGCCCGGTTGAGCGCGTCGCGGAAGGCGTCCCAGTCGAGTCGGACGGCGCCGGGGGTCAGCGAGCAGATGCCGGCGTCCTGGCGCAGCACGGGCGTGCCGTCGGCGGTGGAGCCGAGCCAGGTGCCGAGACGGGCGAGCGTGTCGTCGCGCACCGCGTCGTCGACGCCGCGCGGCCACAGCGCGGCCGAGACGAGGTTGACGTGGACCCCGCGCGGGCTGAGCGCCAGCAGCGTGAGCAGCTCGGTGAGCAGCGGACGACGGTCCTCGTCGACCGGGCCCGGCGCCGTCACCTGGAGCGGGCCGAGCAGGTCGAGTCGCACCGTCGCGTCCTCGGCGGCGCTGGTCGCCTGCTCGTCGACGATCACGTCGACCAGGTCGTCCAGGTTGACCGAGGCGCCGCTCGCCACCGGGCGGTACAGCGCGGCCAGGTCGCGGGCGACGGCCGGCTCGAGCACCTGGGCGGCGACGTCGACGCCGTGGACCGGCGAGACGATGCGGCCGTCGTGGCGGGCGCTGAGCCGCATGGCGGCGTCCGGGACGTTGCCGAGCACGACGACGCCGAGCGCCACCTGCGGGTCGGCGGCCAGCGCGGTCAGCGTGGCCAGCTCGTCGGCGTTCGGGACGCCCGAGCAGACCACCAGGTGGTACGTCCAGCGGGCCGAGCCCCCGGCCACGCGAGCCTCGCGGGCGGTCGCCACGTCGGCCGCGCGGCACGCGTCGCGCTGGTAGCGGGCGACGTTGCGCAGCGACTCGAGCACGCGGCCCAGGTCGTCGCTGTGGGTCAGCGCCGGCGAGACGGCCGACAGGTCGTCGGCGAACCCGACGAGGGTGACGGCGCGGTCGTCGGCCCACGGGTGGGTGGCGGTGTCGACGGCCATGCTGACCGCGACGCCGCGGGCGACGGTGTCGGTGCCGTCGAGGGCGAGCACGCCGGCGACGCCCTCGGGGTCGACGAGCAGCAGGCTGCCGTCCTCGCGACGACCGACCACCACGAGGCCCGGCACGGGGGCCGGACCGGTGCCGGCGGGCGCGCCGTCGCGCTCCACGGCCCAGACGGTCTCGCCGCGGGCGGCCCAGCCGGCCGGGACCGGACGCGCGGGCGGCTGGTCGAAGGCGACCGCGGCACCGGACTCGCTCACCGAGACGCGAGCCGGCACGAGGGCGCCGTGGCCGTCGTTCCACGAGCGCAGGACGCGGTCGAGCCAGGTCGCGGTCTCGACGTCACCCTCCTGGCGCAGCCGGCCACCGGGACCGGGCGGCACGGGCGCCGGGCCCTGCGGGTCGGGGTTCGGCGCCGCCTGGCGGCGGGCCCAGCGCTCACCGGTCGGGGCGGACGCGCGGCGGCGACGCAGGCCGATGACGGCACCGGCCAGGGCGAGACCGCCCGCGACGCCGTACACCGGGCCCCAGCGGCCCTCCTGCTGGTCGGCGGCGGCACCGCCCGAGGCTCCACCGGTGGCGTCGGCGGCCACGTCGGCCGAGGCGTCCGCACCCGCCTGGACGTCGGTCGGTGCGGGAGCAGGAGCCGGAGCGGGCGCGGACTCGGCCGCGTGGTCGACGACCTTGAGGCCGGGACCCTTCGCGTCGTTGGGCATCTTCATGACCCAGCCGGGGTGGATGAGGTCGGCGCTCTTGAGCACGCGGCCGTCGGCCTGCTCGACGTTCTTGTTGAGCTCCCAGATCTCCTTGTAGCGGAACCCGTCGCCGAGGTAGCGCTCGGCCATGGCCCAGAGCGTGTCGTAGTTGCGGTTGTTCGGCGGCTTCACCTCGTAGTAGGTCGTGACGCCCTGCTGGACGTCCGCCTTCGTGGCGCGCTCGAGCGTGTCGCCGTCGGGTCGCGACTCGTCGCCCGCGTCGGGGGTCGCGGTCTGCACGAGGGTGGTCGCGGGCCGGATCTGGACGTCCTGGTCGGCGCCGCCGGACGTGGCGGCGGTCGCGGTCGACATGCCGGCCGCGGAGGTGCCGGCGATGAGGACGATGGTCGCGACGAGCCGGCGGGCCAGGGTCTGCGTGCCGATGCCGCCACCGGGGACCTGCGGCGCGAGACCGCGACGCTTGCGCTCGGCCACGGCCTCCACGACCAGACAGACCACGAAATGGGCCCAGGCCAGCCAGACGACCGCGGCGAGGACGCCCATGAGCGCCTCGGTGGTGGTGGGCTCGGTGAGCCACTGCAGCGACGGGGCCTCGTCCGGCCACGGGGTGCCGAAGGCGGCCAGCAGCGCGAGCGGGACGCCCACGACGATGAGCGCGGTGCCCACGAGGGCGGCAAGGCCCTTCGCGACCTGCGCGCCACGGCTCGGCACCTTGGTGATCGTCGGCAGCCGGTCGCCACCGGGACGCTGGAGCGTCGACGTCATCGTTCCCCCTGGAATGTCACGACATGCCCGCCCTGGCGGACCGTCCCAAGGTAGTCGGTGGGCCCCGCCCCCGCCTAGTGGAGCGAGCGCGGCGCCCACCCGCCGGACGTCAGTAGATGACGGCCGGAGGCTGGTTCGGCGCCTGGACCTCCTGCACGGGGATGGGCTGCTTGAGTCGCATCGTGAAGTCGCCCAGGTCCTGCAGCTGGTCGCCCTCGCCGTACTGGACCCGCCAGTCGACCTGCACGTCCGCGTAGAACGAGTCCGGCAGGTTCGACGGGATGTCGCGGGTGGCGAACTTGCGGGCGGACGCCGACGAGCGCGGGAACGTGATGCTGCAGGCGTCCGCGGGCTGATCCTTCGGGGCGGCACCGACGACGTACGGCGTGGTCGGCGCGCAGGTGACGGCGTCGATGCCCTCCTGGTTCGGGTCGAGCCGCACCTCGGTCGCCTGCGCGACCATCGTCAGGCCGGTCGGCGTCTCGATCTCGATGTAGGGGCCGCCGACCTCGCCGCGGTTCGCGAACGGGCCCTGGGCGACGACCTGCTCGTTCACCGGGTTGCGCCACTGGAACGTCAGGTAGGTCGGCACGCCCACGATCGGCGTCGGGTTCGGCTTCGGCTGCAGGAACGGCACCGGCAGGAAGGTGTCCTGGCTGATGCGGCCCCAGAGGAAGTCGTTGAGGGCGCCACCCTGGTCGCGGACGTCCTCGCCGAACTCCACGAAGCGGATCTCGAGCGAGAGGCTGCGGTTGCGACCGCCGCTGTAGGTGTCGAAGTCGACGCCGCGCAGGCAGCGCACGAGCATGTAGCGACCCTCGGACGGCCGCGTGTTGAACGGGGCCTGGATGCCCGGTGGCAGGTCGCTGTAGCGGCACTGCTGGAACTCCTGGCCGCCGTACATCTCACGCAGCGTCTTCAGGGCGTCGCCCCCGCCCAGCGAGACGCAGTACGAGCCCATGCCGTTGCCGCTGGCGTACACCGAGCAGCTCTGCGTGGTGGACGTGTAGTTGTCGTAGCGGGTGCCGCTGCTGCCGTCGACCGGCGTGGACGGGCCACCGCCGCTCGAGCCGGCCGGGTTGCACGGCATCTGCGCGGGCGTGCAGGCGGCGGCCGGCGCGGCGCCGACCAGGCTCAGGACGGACGCGCCGAGGACCCCGGCCAGCGCGGCGGCGATCGCGCGCCTCACGGTGCCTCCCCCGCGCACGTGCCATCGACCTCGAACGAGCCGAAGCGCAGGGCGTCGCCGCTGCCGGAGTAGGTCGAGACGATGCGCAGCCAGGACTGGTCGGGGGTGCTGACCGGCTTGCCGTCCTTGCCGCGGTACGCCTGCGAGGGCGACCAGAGGCACCCGACGACGCGGTCGGGCCGGGAGTCCTCGATGCGGAGGATCACGCTGCTCGGCACGGTCCATCCGTCCTTCCATCCGGGGGCGAGGCGCTTGGCGAAGTCGCGGACGACGGCGTCGGTCGCGACCTGGCGCAGGGCCGGCGCGACGGTGCGGTCGTTCGTGGTGCGCACGATGGCGGCGTTGAGCAGCCGCCAACGGGCGACGGCGGGGTCGGCGGCGTGCGCGTCGAGGTTCGTGACGCGCACGTCGACGCCGAGGGTGTCGGGCTGCGCGACCGGCGCGGACGTCGGGGTCGTGGCGCTCGGCGACGGGGTGGCCGCGTCGGCCGACGGCTCGTCGTCACCGCCGCAGCCGGCGGCCAGCACGACCAGCGCGACGACGGCAGCGACCCGCGGTGCGCGATGTCTCATGCGTGTCCCCCCGGACGTTCCTGGCTCACGAGCGCGGCCCAGCCTACCGGCGGGTGCGCGTGAACGCCCAGTCCACGGGACGGCCGCGCTCCGTCACTCATCGCCCGGTCCCGGCGTCTTGCAGTAGTCGACGGTGGGCGTGGGGGACGGCGTCGGGGAGGGCGACGGCGTCTTCGTCGGCTCGTCCTCGTCCTTCGGGTCGTCGTCGTCCTTGGGGTCGTCCTCGTCGTCGCCGTCGTCGGTCGGGGTCTCGGTGGGCGTCGGCGTCGGGCTCGGCGACGGCTCGCACGGCGTGACCTCGACGTTCGTCGGCAGGGGCGCGGTGCCCACCGTGCCCTCCTCGGGCGGAGCGACCGACGGCGGCGCGAGCGTCGACACCTTGCCGCTGTCGGCCTCGCTGATGCCGCTGACCGGGCGGGCCATCGCGGCGCCCGACGCGGTCATCGTCGGGCTGCGGACCATGTCGAGCAGGATCGCGTCGATCTCGACCTGCGCGTCGACCTGGACCGCGAGGAACGAGCCGAGCTGGCCGTCGTTGACGGTGCGCAGGCTGGGCTCGCAGCGCACGAGCTGGCCGTCGGCGGCCATGGCCTGGCGGCAGTACTCCTGGGCGGTGTCGAGTGCCTGGGCCCGGTTCAGGTCCAGCCGCGGATCGCTCACGTTCACCGCCTGGGCCCCGGCCCGAGCGGCCTCCTGGGCGTACGCGACCGCGCGCCCCTTGGCGTTGAGCTGACGGCCACCGTCGATCACCAGGCCGGCGAGCAGGATGATGGCGAGCGCGACGATGACGACGAACGGCGTGATCGACCCGCGCTCGTCCCGGCGCCTCACTGGTACCCCCGGTAGCGGTCCAGCGGGCTGGTGAAGGTGCGGGTGAGCTGCACCGAGCGCAGCGGCAGCCCGGCCAGGTCGCTGAGGTCGAGCGTGCAGCGGACCGTGACGGTGACCGACTCGACCTGCACGGGCGCGTTCGGGTCGGGCAGCTGGAAGGCGCCCGCGGTCAGCGCCGGCGGGTCGGCCTGGGCGGTGTCGCGGCACGAGGCAGGGGCGTCGTCCATCACCTGCGCGACGACGTCGTCGGCGACCGGCTTCACCTGGGCGCGGACGTTCTGCGCGGTGGCCGCCCGGGCCGCGTCACGCGAGGCCTGGTCGACCAGGTTCTCGGTCTGGGCGAACCGGCCGAACGCGATGATCAGCATGAGCAGGAGCAGCAGGAACGGAGCCACGATGACGAGCTCGAGGCTCGCGGTCGCCCGCTCGTCGCGCCTCACGGACCCTCCCGCAGGTCGCCGCGGAACTGCTCGAGCGTCGCCGTGGACGTCTGCTCGACCTGCACCGTGCCGCCCACCGGCAGCACCACGTCGCCGACGACCAGCATCGTCACGCGACCGGTGGAGGTGTCGATCGTGCCGGCCGCGGTGACGTTCTTGAGCCGGCCGAGCTTGGCCGCGTACCCCTCGGTGACCTGCTCGGCCGCCGCGGTGAACGACACCGGGTCGGAGTTCGAGCCGGCCAGGCGCAGGTACGAGACGCCCTCGCGGGCCGCGGACTGCGCCGTGTTGCGGGCGTGCAGGTAGAGCCCGCCCTCGATGATCGTGAAGACGAGCAGCAGGAAGATCGGCGCGATGATCGAGAACTCCAGCGCGCTGGTGCCTCGGTCGTCGCGCCGTCTCCGGCTCGTCCCCAGGGTCATCGGTCGTCCGCGGGCGCTAGTTCGCGCCCTGCTCGATCTTGTCCGAGTTGGACTCGACCACGTTCTGGATGACCGCGGCGATGCCGAGGGCGAGCACGACGACGACGGCCGAGATGATCGCCCACTCGATGGCCGAGGCGCCCAGCTCGTTGCGGCCCTCGCGACGGGCCTGCTCCGCGCGGCCGCGCACCAGGGTGATGATCGCGGTCGCGTAGAAGACGACGGGGTTGTTCATGACGATTCCTCCGGGGGTGTAGGACGACGTGATGGACGCTAGCCCAGCTGGCTGATGGCCGGGTAGGCGAGGAAGACCAGGAACGTGACGCACATGAGCAGCTGGGCCATGAGCATCGACTGCGAGCTCTCGCCGGCCGATCCCTCGACGTCGACGAGCTCCTTGCGGCGCATGCTCTCGCTGCGCGCCATGAGCGACAGGCGGATCTTGGCGCCCTCGTCGCCGGCCAGGGCCAGCGCCGAGGCGAGGTCGCGCAGCTCGTCGACGCCGAGCTCGCGGCCCAGGCGGGCGATGCCCTCCCACGGCGTCCAGCCCATGATGCGGGCGTTGGACAGGGCCTGGCGCAGCCGCACCATGGCCCAGTGGTCGCCGATGGACGAGGCCGCCATGAGCGCCTCGGGCAGGCCGCGACCGCCGGCCAGGTTCATCGCGACGAGGTCGAGGAACGAGCCGACGACGTGGCGGAAGTCGCGGCGGCGCACCTCGGCCTCCCGCCGCAGCTGCAGGTCGGGGAGCATGAAGGCCAGCGCCGTGGCGGCGAGCGTCACGACGAGCGGCACGGGTCCGACGCCGAAGCCGAACAGCAGCCACACGACCGGGAACCAGACGAGCGCGCCCAGCGCGAGCAGCGCCTTCGTTCCCAGGTGGACGGCCATCGAGCGGTTCATGACGGCGAGGTCGGCGCGGGTGGAGCGCAGCTGCCAGCCGCGGGACGTGGCCTCCTGCTCGAGGCGCTCGCCGATCGTGCCGCGCAGGCGCTCGACGCGGCCCTGGCCGTCCTCGTCGGCGGCCGTGGTCGTGAGCGCGCGGCCGCGGCGTCCGGCGTCCAGGCGGCTCAGCGTGGCCGAGACGCCGGGCACCGGCGCGGACAGCGCGTGCACGAGCAGGACGATGCCGAGACCGACGGCGGCTCCGGCGAGCAGGGACCAGGTCATGCCGTCCCCCTCGTGTCGAGCGAGCCGATGAGGAAGCGCTCGGGCTCCTCGACGCCGGACAGCTTGCGCATCCAGAACACGCTGCCGGCGAACAGCGCGAGGACGCCGGCGAGCACCAGCTGGCCCTCGAAGGTGCCGTAGGGCGAGACGTAGGCCGGGTTAAACAGCACGAGCCCGGCGGCGACCGTGACGATGACGCCGACGACCACCTGGACGCTGCGGCGGGTGGACCGCCGGCTGCTCTCGACCCGGCGGCGGACGTCGAGCTCGTCACGCGCGGAGTTGGCCAGCGCGCTGAGCACGTCGCGCAGGCCGGGGCCGCGCAGGCGCGAGTTGAGGATGAGCGCGGCGACGACGAGGTCGGCGGACGGGTCGTCGAGGTCGCGGGCGAACTTCATGAGCGCGTCCGGCAGCGGCTCGCGCACGCGCAGCCGGTCGACGAGCAGGTTCAGCGACGGGCGGATCGACGGAGCCGCGTTGACCGCGGTGGCGGGGATGGCCTGCTCAAGGCCGACGGCACCGGCGATGGTGTCGCGCAGCGCCTCGATCCAGGTGGCCAGGCCCTCGACCCGGTTGATCGCGTCACGCTCCTGGCGGGCGCCGCCGAAGGCACGGTCCCAGAAGGCGACGACGACGCCGAGCGCGGCGGCCAGCACGAGCCAGCGCGTCACGACCAGCACCACGACGAAGACGCCGACGCCGGCCGCGAGCTGCTTCAGGCGCCGCTGCGAGCCGGCGACCGAGCGACGGCGGCCGGGGGTCGCGGACGCCCGCTCCCGCACGGGCAGCCCGCTGACCGCGAGCACGAGCAGCGCGAGGCCCAGCCCCGTGACGGCACCGGCCGTCACGAACAGCGGGACGCGCAGCTCCTCGAACATCAGGCCCACCGTCCGTGCACGAGCGGCTCGTAGCCATGCTCCTGGAGATCGGCGATGCAGGCGATGGGGGCGTGCGGCTGGGCGCGACCGGCCGCGTCCGGGGCGAAGACCTCGCTGGACAGCACCTGCTGGTCGTGGCCGACGACCTCGCGGATGCTCTCCACGACGCGGGCCTGCCCCCCGCCGGTGGCGTGGTCGTTGTGCTTGCGTAGGAAGACCACGAAGTCCAGGGCGCCGGAGATCAGCATCGTGGTGGCCTCGAGCGGCAGCCGCTCGCGGCTCTGGATCGCGTACGTGCCGATGCGGTTGAACACCTCGAGCGAGGAGTTCGCGTGGATGGTCGACAGCGAGCCGTCGTTGCCCTGGCTCATGGCGTTGAGCATCGTGACGATCTCGTCGCCGAGCACCTCGCCGACGATGACCCGCGAGGGGTTCATGCGCAGCGAGCGGCGGACGAGCTCGGCCATCGAGACGCCGCCGAGGCCCTCGGAGTTGGGCAGCCGCTCCTCGAACGAGACGACGTTCGGGTGCAGGTCGGCGTGCTCGCCCAGGCCCAGCTCGAGCGCGCGCTCGACGGTGATGATCCGCTCCTGGGCGGGGATCTCGTTGGCCAGGGCGCGCAGCATCGTGGTCTTTCCGGCGTTCGTCGCGCCGGCGATCATGATGTTCTTGCGCGCCGCCACGGCGGCCTTGAGGAACGAGCCCACGTCGGGCGAGACGGTGCCGTTCGCGATGAGCTCGTCCAGGAACACGCGCCCGAGGCGCGCCTTGCGGATCGAGACCGAGGGCCGGGCGCAGACGTTCATGACCGCGGAGAGGCGCGAGCCGTCGGGCAGGCGCAGGTCGAGCTGCGGGTTGGCCGAGTCGAACGGCCGGCTCGACAGGCCGGTGTGGGCGGCCAGCACCTGGATGAGCTCGACCAGCTCCTCGTCGCTCTCGGCGACCGGCGGGTGCCGCTCCTCGCGCCCGTCGCCGTACTGGACGAAGACGTGGTCGCAGCCGTTGATGTCGACGTTCTCGACCTCGGGGTCCTCCAGCAGCGGCTGCAGGCGTCCGACGCCGAACAGGGCCGAGTGGATGGCCGTGGCGACCTCGACCTCGTCCTCGGGCGCGATCGGCGTGCGTCCCTCGGCGATCTCGTAGCGGGCGTGGTCCTCGAGCACCTGGACGATCAGGGAGCGCGCGTACTCGCGCTCGTCGTCGGCGCTCATCGGCGTCACGCCGGCCAGCTGGTCGCGGCGGCGCTGCTCGTTGAGCCGGTCGGCGACCTGCGTGCGCAGCTGCCGGACGAGGTCGTGGTCGATCATGCGGGCACCTCTCCCGTGGCCGGCTCGTCGCCGGCGGGCTCCTCGGCGCTGACGTGGAAGGCGGCGGTGGCGGCGGCGAGCTCGTCGACGACCGGGCGGGCCGAGCGGACGAGGGCCGTGCGCGCGGGGCTGCCGCTGACCTGCCCGAGGAAGAACGCGGCGCCGGACGGGTCGTGGGCCAGGTGGTGCACGCCGGCGACGGGCACCTCGGAGCGCTCGATCGCCTCGCGCACCTCCTTCACGGTGCGCGAGCGCTTCGGCGGGGCGACGACCACCACGTGGATGGGCGCACCCATCGGGCCGCCGTGCGCCTCGTGGACCGCCCGCACGCGCTCGCGCAGGTGCACGACCTCGCTGGGCACGGTGCCGACGACCAGCACGATCGCCGAGGCGGACGCGAGCAGGACGTTCTGCGGGGTGACCGCCCCGATGCGACCGAGGTCGGCGACCACGTCCGTGCCGGGGAGGCGGGCGAACAGGTCGGCCAGGCGCTCCCACTGCTGGGCGAGGGCGCCGGCCTGCTCGGGCACCATCGGGCCGCTGAGCACGTCCAGACCGCCGACGATCGGCTGGGTGTGGGCCGGGAGCAGGCCGGGGTGCAGCGACTTGCGGCCGGCGGCCACGAGGCTGAGCATCCCGTGCTGCGGGTCGAGCGGACGTCCGTCCGTCCCGGGCATCCGGAGGGCGACGTCGCCGCCGGACGGGTCGCACTCGGCCACGAGGACCCGGCGCGGCCACAGCGCGCCGATCAGCAGCGAGGCGGTGGTGACGCCGGGCGAGCCCTTCGCCGAGGCGACCGCGATGAGCGCCACGGGTCAGCCCCCGCAGGTACGGCGGACGAGCGACTCGTCGACCGCGCCGACGCGGGCGACGACGATGCTGGAGTCCTCGACGCCCTGGGACACCTGGGACAGGCACGACAGGTGCACCGCGACGATCATCTGGGTGCTGCTGGACGACCCGAAGCCGCCGTCGCCGGACGTCTCGGGCTCGGAGACGACCTCGGCCAGCACGGAGGTGCGGTTGCCGTCGGTGGCGCCGATGTCGAGCGCGACCTGGTCGCCGGACCGCAGGTTCAGGGCTCCCGGGTTGACCGGCACCGAGACCTGCGTCGAGTCCTCGGCGATGCCGGCGTCCTTGGACACCATGCCGGGCGTCAGCACCGTGCCGGCCAGCAGCCGGGTGGTGGCGGGGCTGCCCACGACCGAGTCCTCGTCGCCGACCGGGACGCCACCCTCGAAGCCCTCGGGCAGGCTCACGCGCTGCAGCTTGTCGGAGGTGACCTCCTCGCCCTGCGCGACGTCGTCCTTCACCTGCAGGAAGTAGGCGCGGTCGCCGGACTGCAGGGCCAGCCAGCCGGACGCGAGGGCGCCGCCGACGATCAGCACGATCGCCAGCGCGATCAGGGCCGGACGCCGCTCACGGGTGGAGGGCAGACGGGACGGTGCGGACTGGGTCGTGCTCGACGGAGCCATGCAGGGGGCCTCTCGACGCGTCGGGGTGCGGCGGACCGAGCGGAGGAGGGGTGTCGACCCGCCCCCGCGAGATCACGGGGCACAACGTACACAAGCGGCTCCGGGGCCGCGCGCCGAGTCTCAGGCCGGCCGGACGAGCTCGACCACGGCCTGCGAGCGCTGCTGCTTCTCCTGGTTCTCGACCGTCTTGTCGAGCGCCTGCGCGACGGCGAGGGCGGCGACGACCACGGCGGCCGCGACGATGCCGATCACCACGGCCGGCCAGGTGCGCGGGTGCTCGCGCCAGGTGCGGCGCGAGCCGTGCAGCAGGGCCGAGCGCAGCTGGCGACGGCGCATGGCGTCCGCTTCCAGGACGTACCGCTCGGCGTTCGGCGTGCCGGCGAGGGCGGGCGGCGTCGGCGGTGCGACCGGGCGCTCGTCGCTCATCGCCGTCCGCCCAGGGCCACCGCGGCGGCGACGGCCAGCATCGCCTCGCGGGTGGCCGACGTGACCGTGGCGGGGTCGAACGGCTCCCCCGACGCCAGGTACGGGTCCGGGGGCACGACCACCACGCGGGAGGCCGGGCTGCCGTGCTCGGCGAGCTCGCGGTGGACCCGTCCGTAGGCCTCGTCGGTCGTGCAGACGACGACGTGGACGAGCGCGTCGGCCGCGGCCGGGTTCACGGCGCGGGCCCGGTCGACGACGACCTCGAGCGCGGCGAGCCCGACGCGTCCGGTCACCGTGACCGCGACGACCTGGTCGGCCCGGGCGAGCGCGGCGTGACCGCCCTCGCCGGCCTCGTCGCCGACGTCGAGCAGGTGGAAGGTGTGGCCGGCACCGAGCCGGTCGAGCACCCCGGCGACGTCGCCCCGGCGCAGCTCGGAGTCCCAGCCGGCGCCGTCGACGACGCCGAGCCCGGACGCGGTGACCGGCGGCTCGACCGCCTCGGCCGTGCCCAGCAGGGACGAGACCGAGCGCGGGTCGCCGACACCGGCCAGCCGGCCGAGCGAGGCGGATCCACGCTGGACGTCGACCACCACGCTGCGGTCCTCGCGCAGCGCGGCCAGCGTCGCGCCGACGCCGAGCGCGACCGTCGTGGCGCCCGCGCCGCCCTTGCCGGCGACGAAGGCCACGACGCGGCGGTCGGTCTGCCGGCGGCGTGCGGCCTCGACGAGCTCACGGTCCTGCTGCACGGTGGCCGCGGCGTCGGGCGTGGCCAGTCCCCTCGCGACGCCCTTCACGAGGCGGGCCGACGACCGCGGAGCGGGCAGCCGGGCCGCCGCGCCGGCCAGGAGCCGCTCGACGTCGCCGGCGACCCGGGCTGACGGCGGGGCGACGGAGGCCGGACCCGGCTCGGGCGCCCGCGCGAACGTGGGCCGCGCCGGCCCGTCGACGGCGCCGGGACCGTCGAAGGAGGCGGGACGACGGGCGAACTCCGGGCGCAGCGGGACGACCGAGCCACCGTCCGCCTCGTCCTCGGGACGTCCGGCGTCCGCGGGGGTGGCGGTGGGCGGAGCCGTCGGGACGGACGGGCCGAGGCCCAGGCTGCGCGGGTCGATGCCCATGCGGGCCAGGTCGCTCGCCGAGCCCTCGGCCCGCCGGCGCCGGCCGGCGGCGCGCTCGGCCGCCTCGGTCTGCTCGTCGTCGTCCGCCATCAGAACAACCCCCCGAGTGCGTCGTAGACCCCCATGGCGCCGGCCAGCACCACGATCAGCACCACCACGGTCACGAGCTCGACCAGGTTCAGCGTCCGCTTCACCCGGGCCCGCTGGATCTCGGACAACCGGATCGAGGCCAGGCCGAGCCCGGCGAGCAGCGCCAGGCTGACCGCCGGCACCAGCCAGGTCACCAGGTCGGCACCGTCCATCGCCTGGGCCAGGACGGCCGTCAGCACGAGGACCGCGGCGAGCCGCAGCGGCAGCATGTGCTGCACGCGCGAGAAGACCCGGGACCTCAGGGCCGCGGTGAGCGCCAGCAGCAGCGCCAGCGTCCGGTCCCAGTCGTCGCCGTCGGTGTCGAGCAGGAGGCCGCCGACGACGACCACGAGGGCGATGCCGACGAGCCCGCCGACGAGCAGGTCGTTGCTGACGCGGAACCGGCGGCGCAGGTCGGCGTCGCTGACCCGGCCCGCGTGCCGCACGCGGTAGTCGGCGCCGGCGAGGCCGCCGACCGACAGCGACACGCGCGGCAGGACGCCGACGGCGAGCAGGGCGACGACGGGCAGGACGCGCACGGCCTGCTGCGTGTCGACGTCGCTCAGCCCCGTGGCCGCGAGCACGAGCAGCGCCACGGCGAGCACGAGCGTCGCCGACACGTGGGCGGTGACCGCGTCGCTCACCGTGCGCGCGAGCGCGGCCACGACCGCGACCGTGACGGCCACGGCCGCGAGCGAGCTCCAGGGTCCGAGCTCCAGCGCCCGCGCGACCGCGTCGCCGAGCAGGACCGCCCACACGAGCCCCACGACGGCGACCAGGCGGGCGTCGCGGTCACGTCCGAGACGCCCGGTCCAGGCGGTCGCGGCCAGCAGGGCGACGACGGCCGCCGCGGCACCGACGACCGCGTCGGACCCGTCGGCCATCCATCCGAGCAGCCACTGGACCAGCGCCCCGAGCAGCAGCACCGCGGCGCCGGAGAGCGCGACGAACGAGCCGGTGTCGCGGGTGTCCCAGGTGCCGCCGGCGGCGTCGACGGTGTCCTCGACCGCGTCGCGGACGTCCTCGACGAGCGCCGGCGTGCTGGTGTCGGTCGCGGACCGCAGCTCGAGCACGTCGCCGTCGACGACGCCCGCGTCGGCCAGCGTCTGGGTCAGGCCCAGGGACGCGGCACCGACGCGCGAGAGCGTCCAGGACGCCGGTGCGTGCGCGTCGGACTCGGGGGCCGCGTAGCGCAGCAGCTGGGGCAGCAGGTCGGCCAGCGGCAGCGCGCTGGGCAGGGCCAGGTCGACCGTCCGGTCGGTCGTGACGACGGTGACCCTGCTGTAGGCCGTGAGCATCTGTCCCCCTCCGCCCCGCACGCCCGGCGCCCGGGTGCCCGGTGGCGCCGGTGAGCATATCGTTAGCGCGATCGCGAGCGCAGAACGAGCGCCGCCGCCTGGACGGGGGTCCGATGACGACGACGCTGGTGAGACGCCCGGCCCGCATCGACCCGCCCGCGCGGCGCGAGACTGCCCTCTCGATCGCCGAGCCGCCCAGCGTCGGCAGCACGCCCACCCCGCTCGCCTCGGCCGGCATGCTGGTCATGCCGCTCATGGGCGGCGCCGGCTCCGTGACCATGGCCGTCACCCAGCGCGACCGCCCGATCGTCGCGGTCGCCGCCTTCCTCGCCCTCATCGGCTCGATCGCCGTCGGCGCGCTCGTCGTCTTCGCCCAGCGCTCCGGTGCCCGGCGCCAGGTGCGCGAGAGCCGCGAGCGCTACCTGGACTACGTCGAGGCGATGCGCCTGGCCGTGCGCGACCAGATCGCCGAGCAGCGGGCCGAGCAGGCCTGGCGCTTCCCGCGGGCCGACGAGCTGCTCGCCGTCGCGCGTGACGACGCCCGCCGCTGGGAACGACGGCCCGGGCACCCCGACTTCCTGCACGTGCGGCTCGGCACCGGCGAGGTGCCGCTCGCGGCCGGGCTCCGCCTGGACGCCGACACCGGCCCGCTGCACCAGTTCGACCCGGTCTGCCTGCACGCGGCCCAGGAGCTCGAGACCCGCTACGCGACGCTGCGCGACCAGCCGGTGACCACCGACCTCGGACGCCTGGGCCGGCTGAGCGTCCTCGGCGCCCCCGGCGCCCGCCGCGCCGTGGCCCAGCACCTCGTCGTCCAGCTCGCGGCGCTGCACGGACCGCACGACGTCGCCCTGGCGCTCGTCCGCTCCGACGCCGCGGCGCCGGCCTGGGACTGGCTCAAGTGGCTGCCCCACCTGCTCGATGCCCGCGAGCTCGACGGCGACCTGCCGGTCCGCCGGGTCACGTCGTCCGCGGCGGAGATGGCCGACCTGCTCGCCCCCGAGCTCGAGTCGCGGCTGGACCGGCACCAGCGAGCGCGCGGGTCGCAGCCGCCGACCCGGCTCGTCGTGGTCGTCGACGGCGAGGGCCTCCCCGACGGGTCGCACCTGACCTCGCCCGACCCGTCCGTCCCGCTGGCGGCGCTCGGCGTCCACGTCGTCACGCTGCACGACCACGCCCGCCAGGAGCCGGAGTCCGTCGACGACCGGCTCGAGATCGCCGCCGACGGCTCGGCGACGCTCGCGTCGTGGGACCGGCCGTTCACCATCGACCTCCTCCCCGACGGGGCGGCGGCCGCCGTCGCCCGCTCCATGGCCCCGCTGCGGCTCACCGTCGAGGACCTCTCGGACGACTCGGGCCTCACCGACACCGTCGGCCTGCCGGCGATCCTCGGCGTGGACGACCCGGGCCGGCTGGACCTCGGCCGCGGCTGGCGCGCCCGCCCGCTGCGCGACCTGCTGCGCGTCCCGGTCGGCGTCGGCGCCAACGGCCAGGCGGTGATGATCGACCTCAAGGAGTCCGCCCACGGCGGCATGGGGCCGCACGGCCTGGTGGTCGGCGCCACGGGCTCGGGCAAGTCCGAGATGCTGCGGACGCTGGTCAGCTCGCTCGTGCTGGGCCACGGCCCGGACCGGTTGGCGCTCATGCTCGTCGACTTCAAGGGCGGCGCCACGTTCGCGCCGCTCGAGGGCATCCCCCACCTGGCCGGCATGATCACCAACCTGCAGGACGACCTGACCCTGGTCGACCGCATGCGCGACGCGCTGTACGGCGAGATGCAGCGCCGTCAGGAGATCCTCAAGCAGGCGGGCAACCTGCCCAACGTCACCGCGTACCAGGACCGCATCGACGCCGGGGAGCCGCTGGAGCCGCTGCCCCACCTGCTCGTCATCGTCGACGAGTTCTCCGAGCTGCTCACCGCCAAGCCCGACTTCGCCGAGCTGTTCGTCGCGATCGGACGAATCGGCCGCTCCATCGGCGTGCACCTGCTGCTGGCCACGCAGAAGCTCGAGATGGGCAAGATCCGCGGCCTGGAGTCGCACCTGTCGTACCGGATCAGCCTGCGCACCTTCTCCGAGGGCGAGAGCCGCGACGCGATCGGCGTCCCCGACGCCTACCACCTCCCGCCGGAGCCCGGTTCGGGCTACCTCAAGGTCGACACCACGGTCTTCGAGCGCTTCAAGGCCGCGCTCGTCTCCTCCCCCTACGTGCCGCCGGCCGACGGGCCGCGCACCGCCGTCCCGGTCGTCCCCTACCTGTCGACCAACGGCCTCGGCGCCTGGCTCGCCGAGCAGCTCGCGGCGGGGCAGCGCCTGGCCGACGAGCAGGCGGCGGCCCAGGCCACGCGCAGCGTCCTGGACGTCCTCGCCGAGCAGCTGACGTCCACCGGCGCGGCCCCGGCCCGTCCGGTGTGGCTGCCGCCGCTGCCGTCCCGGCTCGCGCTCGGCACCGTCGCCGACCTCGCCTCCACCACCGACGCCACGACCTGCGTGGCCACCCTCGGCCTGGTCGACGACCCCTCGCACCAGGACCAGCAGCCGATGCGCTGGGACTTCACCGGCGCCGGCGCGAACCTGGTCGTCGCGGGTGCACCGCAGACCGGCAAGTCGACGCTGCTGCGCACGATGCTGCTGTCGATGGCCGCGACCGCGTCCCCCCAGCAGGTGGCGTTCTACTGCATCGACTTCGGCGGCGGCTCGCTCGGCGCGCTCGCCCGCCTGCCGCACGTGGCCACCGTGACGACCCGCGTCGACCCCGAGCGCATCCGGCGCACGATCAACGACGTCCGCACCCTGCTCGACCGCCGCGAGACGCTCATGCGCGAGCACGGCCTGGACTCCATGGCCGCGTTCCGCCGGGCCCGCGCGGCCGGCGAGCTGCCCGACAGCGGACCGGTCGACGTCTTCCTCGTGGTCGACGGGTGGGGCAGCTTCCGCGACGAGTACGACGACCTCGACTACGCCGTCGCCGACATCGCCGCCCGCGGCACCAGCTTCGGCGTGCACGTCGTCGTGTCGGTGACCCAGACGATGCAGGTGCGCATGCGCATGCAGGCGTCCATGGGCGGGCACGTCGAGCTGCGCATGAACGACGCCTACGACTCCCAGTTCGACCGCAAGGTCATGGAGCAGATCCCCAAGGACGTGCCCGGCCGCGGCGTCACCGGCACCCGCGGCAACGCCCTGCTGTTCCAGGCCGCGCTGCCCTCCACCGAGGTGCCCGCCGACCCGGACGCCGAGCTCGACGAGAGCGCGCTGCAGGCGTCCCTCATCGACGCGGTCGTCGAGCGCTGGGGCGCCGAGGGCGTCACCAAGGTCGAGGTGCTGCCCCGCCTGGTCCGCTGGAGCGACATGCCGGCGCTCGAGGCCGGCGACACCGGCATGCTCGTCGGCCTGTCCGAGCTCAACCTCGGCCCGGCCGAGATCAACCTGTGGGGCGCGGACCCGCACCTGCAGGTCTACGGCGACGGCGAGACCGGCAAGTCGAACCTGCTCAAGCTGCTGGTCAAGAACATCATCGGCACCCGCACGCCCGACGAGGTCGGCATCGCGGTGCTGGACTACCGCCGCTCGCTGCTGGACGTCGTGCCGGAGGAGTACCTGCTCGGGTACGCGACCGGCCACGACCAGGCCACGGGGCTGACGAACGAGATCGCCACCGCGATCCGCCAGCGCGTCCCCGGCCCCGACGTCACGTCCGAGCAGCTGCGCAACCGCTCGTGGTGGCAGGGCCTGGAGGTCTTCGTCCTGGTCGACGACTACGACCTGGTCTCCACCTCCCAGGGCAACCCGCTCAACGTGTTCGTCGACCTGCTCGCCCAGGCCCGCGACCTCGGCTTCCACCTGGTCGTCGCACGCCGCACCGGCGGCATGTCGCGGGCGGTCTTCGAGCCGCTCATCCAGCGCCTCATCGACCTGAGCGCACCGGGCTTCATGTTCTCCGGCGACCGCATGGAGGGCCGCCTCGTCGGCGGCCTGCCGTCGCAGCGGCTCCCCCGCGGACGCGCCATGTACGTCACCCGCGACGGCTCGGCCTCGCTCGTCCAGACAGCCCGCGTGGACGACGAGGACGACTGACCGAGCAGGTTCGGCCACACCGTTTCGGCGCCCGCGGGGGCGGGCACGACGCGCCCGGGCGTGCGCCACTCGGGGTGTCGCATCCCACGTCCTGTGCCTATCCTGGGCACTCAGCGTTCCGACTCAGGGGGTATGGACCGATGACCGCAGACCGCGTGTCTCTGACCGAGGGCTACGAAGGCGCAGCCCAGGCCAACAAGAACATCGCGACCCAGGGCGAGGCCGCCCAGGGTCTGTCCGCTCGCCAGCACAACGCCACCGGCGACCTGCTCGGCCAGAACAAGGGCGCGTTCGCCACGCAGGCAGGCAACGGCTCCACGGCCGCCGCCAACAGCCTGTCGGCCGGGGCGCTCATGCACACGAACAACGCCTCCGGTGGCGCTGACTTCGTGCGCCGCACCGCCCAGCACGAGGACACCGGCGCCCAGGACCAGAAGTCCGTGGCCACCAACGTCGAGACCGGCGCGACCGACCTCGTCAGCAAGATCAACCGGGCCTGACGCCCACACACTGAAGGGGACATCACATGAGCGACCAGATCCGCGTCGACCGTGGCGCCGTCCAGCAGCACGTGGACGACACCCGTACCAACATGGCCGGCCTGCAGAGCGCCGGCGACGAGGTCGACCGCCAGCAGGCGCACCTGATCAACCAGATGGAGGGTGGCGTCGGCTCCGACGTCGCCGCCGGCACCCGCGCGGCCACCAGCCGTCACGGCGAGGACATCAACACCAACCTCACCAACCTGACCGGGCGCACCTCCGAGAACACCGACGAGTTCATCACCAACGTCCGCGGTGCGGCCAACCGGTCGATGAACACCCTGTCCTGAGGTAGCGGCCATGGGCGACACGGTCGGCGTCGACGTCGAGGGCCTGCACTCCACCGGCACCCGCATGGCGGGCCGCGGGGGTGCGGCGAACACGGCCTGCTCGGGCATCAAGTCCGGGTTCGGCGAGCTCGAGGGCACGGTCACGCACGCGCGCATCCGCTCGGCGCTGACCACCTACTTCGACTCGTTCCTGCTCGACGGCTCGACGCAGCTGCCCACGCTCGTCCAGGACGGCGGGTCCAACGTCGCCCACGTCGCGGTCACCGCGCGTGACGGCGACAACGACGCCGCGCAGGACGTGCGCACCGCCGCCACGCAGACGCAGGGCGTCGGCGCTCGCATCAACCGCGCCGCCGTCTAGGCACGCACGACGTCGTCGGGTGACGGCCCTCCGGGGCCGTCACCCTTCGCCGTCCGCCGGGGCCGAGGGCCCCGTCCACGCAGCACGACACCCGGGGGAAGACAGATGAGCGTCACGCGCGTCGAGGGTCCGTTCGAGTACTACGACGTCACCGGCGACCAGATCGAGGCGGCGGCCGAGTCGCCCCGCACGCAGGTCGCGATCATCGCCGACATCGCCGACGACCTGGCGCTCGACGAGCAGGGCGTCGTCGGGAGCACCGAGGGCGACATCACGCTCGGCACGAGCCTCAACCCCCAGGTGGCGCGGCAGACCGCCGCTGCCCTGGCCGCGAACGGCGAGTACGCCTGCGGCTGCATCAAGCTCTTCGCCGAGGCGGTCGACGCCTTCGACACCAAGGTCGCCGAGCTCAACCAGCGCTACCGCACCGACCTGGCGTCGGCCATGCGCTACCAGGGCCAGGCCAACGCCCAGCTGCCCGAGGACGAGCAGCGCAGCAGCGCCGAGGTCGGCGCCGGCATCGAGGCCTACCTCAAGACCGACTACGCCGCGGCCCTCGAGGAGCTCGACACCCAGGCCGACAACGTCGCGCAGATGCTCGGCGACGGCCCGACCGACCAGAACGTCCGGAAGCTGTTCGCGGCCGGTCAGATCCCGATCGCCGCCGCCGAGCGCATGTTCCCCGGCATCGAGTTCACCGACGAGGAGCGGCTGCAGGCCGAGCAGGCCCAGTTCCTGGAGACGATCGAGGACATGTCGCCGGCCGAGCAGGCCGACTACATCCGCGAGCACGTCCAGGACGCCCCGCCGGACCTGGTGGACCACATCCCGCCGGAGACCGCCGAGAAGCTCGCCGACTACACCGCCGACGACCTGACCAGCGACGACGCCCGCGACGTCGACGCCGACACCGTCGCGCTGCTGGCCCTGCTCAACACGAGCGCGGCCTACAACAACAAGCTGTTCTCGCGGGTCTCGCCGAACCAGATCGCCGACACCGTCCGCTCGCTGAGCGACCGCATCTACAGCGCCGGCGGCACCCAGCGCAGCGCCAACGACCCGGACTTCGTCGCCGACAACGAGATGTACGACGGCCTGCTCGACGAGCTGGGCGAGTCGTTCGCGAACTACACCAAGCAGACCGGCGCCGACGCGCCCCCGGCCGACCTCGTCGACCGCTGGTACGGCGCGATCACCGACACGACGCGCAACCCGGAGAACGCGGCGGCGCTCACCCTGCTCATCCGCCACGGCGGCGAGCAGACCAGCTTCGACGACCGCTTCCTCGGCGACCTCACGAGCAAGGTCTACGAGTGGGAGCGCAGCCACGACGGCGACCCCGTGTGGGGCCCGGCGAACGAGGCGCTCGGCGACGCGTACTACATCCGCGACCCGCAGCTCAGCGGCGAGGGCGACGACCGCAGCGCGGTGGGCATGTCGGGCTTCGACGGCCTGGCCAACCTGCTGGGCGGCATGGAGAAGACTCCCGGCGCGGCCGAGCGGTTCTTCTCCGACGGCGGCACCACGACGTTCGACAGCCCGAAGGACGGCGTCGACGACGTCGAGGTCAACGACCGTCTGCACTACCTGCTGATGCAGCGCGAGTGGCCGACCGACGACGGCGACGGCTTCGGCGAGGCCCTGGCCGGCGCGACCACGCACTCGCGCAACGATGGGCCCTCCGGTCAGGCCGCCGCCGAGCTCGCCGGGCAGTCGGCCTTCATGATCGGCCAGTCGGTCGGCGAGAACGAGAGCTTCTGGAACGTCGACGGCACCGACGGCTGGCAGATCCCGACCGGCATGCGGGACTCGGTCGGCGAGATGATGGCCTCCTACATCCCCGACGTGAACCGCGCCGCCAACACCAACGGCGAGGGCGACCCGGCCGGCCTGGGGTTCATCCACGCGGTCGACGGGAAGCCCACCGGTATGGCGCTCTCGGGCGACGACCTGGACGCCATCCTCAACAGCCTCGGCGAGGGCGACGACAAGACCGGCCTGCAGTACGTCGCAGCGGCGGCGTACACGCACCACGACCAGCAGATCGGCCAGGCGATGGACTCGGCCGTCATGCCGGACGGGTCGAAGCCACGCACCGTCGCGGACCTGGAGAACGCGCTCATCCCCGACGGGCACGGCGGCACCCGGTCCTTCCAGGAGGTGTTCGGCAGCGAGTCGTCCTTCGGCGGCAACACGATGGCGACGATCCTGGAGCAGGGCTTCAAGGGCGGCAAGGCCGACGAGGCCATCGACCAGGCCGGACGCGAGGCCCTGGGCAAGGCGTTCGGCGCCGCGACGAGCTTCATCCCCACACCGGCCAACGCGATCGCCGGGACGATCACCTCCGAGGGCCTGTCGTACCTGGGCGACCAGCTGAGCAGCCAGCCCGACAGCGTGACGGACGCATGGGCCGAGGACGCCGACAGCGAGCTCGCGCACTCGCTGCGGTTCAGCACGTACGACCACCTGCTGCGCAACGACCTGATCAGCGTGGGCGGCCCCGGTGGTCTGCCCGAGGACGCCGTCATCACCGACCCCGACGGCACGCGCCGCGTGGACCCGGCGCTGTACGCGAGCGACTCCGACAGCGGGGTCGACCCGCAGGTCCAGGCGCAGTTCAACCAGTGGGTCATCGAGCACGGCTCGTCGGTGTACGGCCAGACCCAGATCGACGCCTACCGCTCCAACTTCCCGCAGTTCGGTTCGGACTGATCGTGCGATCACGACCGGACCGAGGACGCCGAGCAGCCGTCGCCGTCCCCGCCCT
Organism: Aeromicrobium sp. IC_218; assembly: GCF_004336805.1. Taxonomy (GTDB): domain Bacteria; phylum Actinomycetota; class Actinomycetes; order Propionibacteriales; family Nocardioidaceae; genus Aeromicrobium. Next base: position 176,772 of record NZ_SJXM01000004.1, on the reverse strand, counting down.
GACGGCCGCGCTGCTGCTGGCGGCATGCACCGGAGAGGCCGACGAGCCGGAGCAGAAGTCCGATCCTGCCGCCTGCGGGTTCGTGGACGACGCGACCGTCACCGAGGTCCTCGGCGACACGGTGAACGACCCGACCGACGCGAGCACCTCGCTCAACGGGACGTCGGACCTGCTTGGCTGCCGGTGGGCGACCCCGATCGGCACCGCCCTGACCGTCACGGTGACCCGCACGCCCACGGGTGATCCCGCAGCGTCCGTGGCCAGCTGGTCGCAGGGGTGCGCGACGCCCCAGCCGCTCGGGATCGAGGACGCGACCGGTGGCGTCTGCCAGGACACCGCCTTCGACGTCGCCGGGTCCGAGCTCTACGCGGTGTGGTCCGACGACGAGCTCACCATGCGCCTGGGCCTGGAGCGCGACGGCGGCGCCGAGCCCGACGACGCCGCCCGCCTGCGCACCGTCGCGACGGACGTGATGGACAACGTCGACCCCGCCGGCTTCGACGAGGCCGAGGCAGGGTCCTGACCCCGCACGTGGCCGCTCGCGCCGTGGCGACGACCTTCGCGATGCTGCTCGGTCTTGCCGCATGCACCGGCTCCGAGGAGCCCGAGCAGGCCGAGCTCGACGGATGCGCGTGGATCAGCGACGAGGCGGCGAGCGACGCCCTCGGCTCCGAGCCGACCGGTCGCGAGGACGAGTCGGTCGACGGCGGAGGTGCGGCGTCGAACGTCCTGGGCTGCCGGGTCTTGGGCGACGGCGGGTACGGGGCGATCACGCAGGTACGGGCCGTCGAGTCCGAGGACAAGGTGCTCTCCGACGTCGAGGCCTCGCGGTCGCAGTGCGAGCGGCCGCTGCCGCTCGACGTCGCCGGGGCGGACGGTCTGGTCTGCACCAGCAGCGACGCGGCGACCGCCGAGGGACCGACGGCCTGGGGGGTGTGGGACGGCCTCCAGGTCACCGCGCAGCTGACCGTGGCCGACACGACGCCGACGGGCGAGGACGCGGCTGCTCGCCTGCGTCCCCTGGTGGCCGCCGCCGTCGCCGAGGTGTCCACCGACGACCTCGAGCCGTGAGCTCGACCCCGACGGCTTCGACGAGGCCGAGGGCGAGTCCTAGGCCAGGTGGGGGCGGGCGCCGCCACGGGTGATGCAGGCGGCCGCGGCCTCCATCGCGCGCACCAGCGCCTCCTCGGCCTCCGCGCCGTGGGCGCGGGCCGCGAGGTACCCCGCGACGGTGGCGTCGCCGGCCCCGGTGACGTCGATCGGGTCGCACGTCGCGGCGGGAACCGCGACCGTCTCTCGCCCGCGTCCGCCGTACAGCGCGCCGTCGGCGCCGAGGGTGAGCATGACGCGTCCAACGCGGGCACCGAGCACGTCCAGCACGTCGTGCGGGTCGTCCTTGCCGGCCAGCACGCGGCCCTCGTCGAGGTCGGGCATGAGCACCGTGACGCCGGTGACCCAGTCCAGGAAGACGTCCGCGCCGACCTGGCGCAGGAGCACGAGGCAGCCGGGGTCGACGCTCGTCGTCACGCCGGCCTCGCGGGCCCGCTGGACCACGGCCTGCGCGACGGGTCGGGTGCGCTCGTCGAAGAACGACTGGCCGGTCAGGTGCACGTGGATGACGCCGTCCCAGACCTCCTCCGGCACGTCCTCGAGGGTCAGGAGGCTGTTGGCGCCGCGGTCCTCGTAGTCGATGCGCGTGGCCGGGTCGACCGAGATGACGGCGGTGCCGGTGATCGCGTCCCGCGCGGTGGCGACGTGCGCCCGGACGCCGTGGGCCTCCAGGAAGCGGGCGTGCTTGGTCGCCCCGTCGACGCCGGCCTTGCCGACGAACGCGACGTCGACGCCCAGGTGCGCGACCCAGGCCGCGACGTTGGCGGCCGAGCCGCCCGGACGTGTGCGGATGCTGGAGGTCGTGTCGTCGTCGGCCCGCAGCCGCGTCTCCTGCACGACGCTGATGTCGTCGCGGACGTCCCCGATGACCAGGACGTGGCTCACGCGGGGCCTCCCGGGCCGGGAGGGACGACCGCGCCAGGGCAGGGCGCAGCGATGCGGTGGGGAAGCATGCACGGAACCCTAGTGCCGCGACGGGTCGCGGCAAACCGTTTTTTCGGAAGTGCCCGTGCGATGCTCGACACATGCGCCCGGCAACCACCCTGGAGACCGTTCGGCTACGCCTGCGACCGTGGCGGCCCGAGGACCGGGAGCCGTTCGCGGCGCTCAACGCCGACCCGGTCGTCATGGAGCACTTCCCCGCCCCGCTCGACCGCGAGGCCAGCGACGCGCTCGCCGACCGCATCGCCACGGGCCTGGACGAGCGCGGCTGGGGCCTGTGGGCGCTCGAGGCGCCGGACGTGACGCCGTTCGCCGGCTTCGTGGGACTCTCCGTGCCCGGCTTCGAGGCCCCGTTCACCCCGGCCGTCGAGGTCGGCTGGCGGCTCGCGCGTCCGTGGTGGGGCCATGGGTACGCCAGCGAGGCGGCGCGCGAGGCCGTCCGGTTCGGCCGGGACGAGCTCGGGCTCGACGAGGTGGTGTCGTTCACCGCCGTCGGCAACGGGCGCAGCCGCCGGGTCATGGAGCGGATCGGGCTCACGCACGACCCGGCCGACGACTTCGACCACCCCCACCTGCCCGACGGGCACCCGCTGCAGCGCCACGTGCTGTACCGCGGCCCCGGACGCGCGACGGGGCCGGACGCCTGAGCGTCCGGCCCCTCGCGAGCCCACGGTGCGACGTCAGGCGTCGCGCCGTCGCACGACCATCCACGCCAGCGCCATCAGCGCGGACGTCTCGAGGACGAACACGCCGAAGCCGGCCCACGGGCTGAGCAGGTCCGGGTTCCAGGCGATCGCCTGGGCGATGCCGGAGCCGGCGTTGCCGGGCATGAGCTTGGTCAGCCACTCGCCGGTCGCGCCCGGCAGCAGCGACACCATGTTGCCCACGATGAGCATGAGCGCGAGCACCGCCGAGATCGTCCCGGCCGTGTGCCGCAGGATGAACCCGACCGCCACCGTGAACAGGCCGATGCCGGCCAGGAACAACCCGCTGCCGAGCACCGCGCGCAGCATGTCGCCCTCGAGCGGCACCCCGATGCCCTCCCGCTCGAAGAACCAGTTGCCGCCCGCGTAGCCGATCAGCGCGACCACGACGCCGAGCACGAGCAGGACGCCGGACAGCACCACCGACTTGGCGGCCATGACGCGTCCGCGCGAGGGCACGGCGGCGAACGACGTCCGCACCATGCCGGTCGAGTACTCGCCGGTGACGACCAGCGCGCCCAGCACGACTGCGCAGATCTGGGCCAGCATGAGTCCCCAGGTCAGGAACGTCGCAGGCGCCTCGTCGGCGTCGGCGCTGGCCAGCCACTCGGCGTTGAGCGCGCAGATGAGGATCGTCATGAAGCCGCCCAGGCCGATGGTGGCGGCGACGGTCCACCAGGTCGAGCGGACGCTCCAGAGCTTGAGCCACTCGGCCCGGACGGCCTGCGGGAAGCCGGCGCGGGCCGACGTGTCGGCCGGGGCCGCGGGGCGGGTGAGCGTGGTCATGCGGAGGCTCCTTCGAGCTCGGCGGGGGCGTGGGTGCGGTACTCGACGCTGTCGGCGGTGAGCCGCATGAAGGCGTCCTCGAGCGAGGACTGGACGAGGGTCAGCTCGTGCAGCACGTGGCCCTCGCGGCCGACGAGCTCGCCGACGCCGGCGGCGTCCAGGCCCGTCACGTGGAGGGCGTCGTCGACCCGCTCGAGGTCGAGGCCGGCGCGGTCGAGCAGGGTGGCGACGGCCGGCAGGCCGGGCGCCTTGACCCGCACGAACGACGTGGCGTGGTCGGTGAGGAAGCGCTGCATGCTGGTGTCGGCGAGGATCCGGCCGCGGCCGATGACCAGCAGGTGGTCCGCCATGAGCGCCATCTCCGACATCAGGTGGCTGGAGACGAACACCGTGCGGCCCTCGTCGGCCAGCTGGCGGGCCAGGTGGCGCACCCAGCGGATGCCCTCGGGGTCCAGGCCGTTGACCGGCTCGTCCAGCACGACCACCGGCGGGTCGCCGAGCAGCGCGGCGGCGATGCCGAGCCGCTGGCCCATGCCGAGCGAGAAGCGTCCGGCGCGCTGGCCGGCCACGGTGTCGAGGCCGACGAGGTCGAGCACCTCGCCGACGCGGTGGGTGGGGATGCCGTTGCTGGCGGCCATCCAGCGCAGGTGGTCGCGGGCCGAGCGGCCCGGGTGGATGGCGTGGGCGTCCAGCAGGGCGCCGATCTGGCGCAGCGGCGCCGGGGAGTCGGCGTAGGCCCGGCCGTTGACCGTGACCGAGCCGCTCGTCGGCCGGTCCAGGCCCAGCACCATCCGCATGGTGGTGGACTTGCCGGCGCCGTTCGGGCCGAGGAAGCCGGTGACGCGGCCGGGCTCGACGGTGAAGTCGAGGCCGTCCACGGCGGTCTTGTCGCCGAAGCGCTTGGTGAGGGCGCGGGCCTGGATCATGACTGCTCCTGGGTGGTCGGTGGGTGCACGACCAATCTCGAGCTCGAACCCCCTCCGCCACATCGGGGAGCGACCCTGGCGGCACCCGGGGCGCGACCCCGAGCCGACGGGCGGACGGGTCGGGGTCGCCCTAGGGTGCGGGCGTGGACGTGCTGCGGATCCTGAACCTGGACGACGCCGACGAGCTCGCGGTGGTGCGCGCGGCCGAGCGCGAGCGGCTCGCGCCGTACGAGCCCGAGCGCGAGGAGTCGTTCTTCACCGCCGCGGGCCAGCGCGAGGAGCTCAAGCAGCTCATCGCCGCCCACGCGGCCGGGATGGCCTACCCGTTCGGCGTCGTCGTGGACGGCCGCCTCGTCGGGGCGCTGACGCTCACGGGCGTCGTGCGGCGCGCGTTCATGTCGTGCGCCGTCGGCTACTGGATGTCCGAGCGGTTCGCCGGCCACGGGGTGATGACCCGCGCGCTGGGCGAGGCCACGACGTATGCCTTCGACCACCTGGGCCTGCACCGCGTGGAGGCGGCGACGCTGCTCGACAACCGGGCGTCCCAGCGCGTCCTGGCCAAGAACGGGTTCGAGCAGTACGGCCTGGCGCCGCAGTACCTGCACATCGCCGGACGCTGGCAGGACCACGTGCTCTTCCAGCGGCTGGCCCCGGCGTCCTGACGTTGCTACCGTCGGGCCCGCAGCCCCCACGCGGCTGACCGGACGAGGGAGCCGTACCCGGAACGCGACAAGACGGCCGGTAGGAGTCCCTCGTGTCCTGGCTCGTCCTGATCGTCTCCGGCGCCCTCGAGGCCGTGTGGGCCGTCGCCCTCGGCAAGACCGAGGGGTTCACCCGCCTGGCGCCCTCGCTCGTCTTCGCCGCCGCCGTGTCCGCCTCGATGGTCGGCCTGGCCTACGCCATGCGATCCATCCCGACCGGCACCGCCTACGCGGTCTGGGTCGCGATCGGTGCCACCCTGACCGTCGCCTACGGCATGGCCACCGGCGACGAGCAGGCCAGCGTGGTGAAGGTGCTGCTGCTGGCCGGCATCATCGGCTGCGTCATCGGGCTCAAGCTCGCGCGCTGAGCCCGGCGCTCACCAGGGCCGGTCGGCGGTGAGGACGCGGGCGAGGTCCTGCGACTGGCGCCGGTGGTCGCGGCGCTGCTCGGCGCGCAGGTCGCCGGTCTCGTGCAGGAAGACCTCCTCGACGCTCTCCGGCACGACCGGCGGCACCGGGGCCGGGCGGCCGTCGTCGTCCAGCGCCACGAACGTGAGGAACGCGGTGGCGGCGACGGTGCGGTCACCGGTCTTGAGGTCCTCGGCGATGACCTTGGTGAACACCTCGACCGAGGTGCGTCCGGTCCAGCTGACGTAGGACTCCAGGCACATCGAGTGGCCGGGCCGGATCGGCGAGAGGAAGTCGACCGAGTCGGTCGACGCGGTGACCACGGCGGTGCGGGTGTGCCGGACGGCGGCGATGGACGCGGTCATGTCGATGTCGCTCATGAGCCGGCCGCCGAACAATGTGTTGTGGTCGTTGACGGCGTCGGGGAAGATCCGCGACGTCCGGATCACCAGGGAGTCCCTGCAGGTCTTGCCGTCCACCGCTCGTCCCCCTGGGTCGTCGTCGTCACCGACCCTCAAGGCTACGCGGGGGACGCGTCCGGACCGCCTCGCGCAGGTGTCTGGTTCGCCACGCGACCCAGGTCACGCGGCGGCACGGTCAGATCGGGGTGCGGTGGAAGCTGGCGTGCGAACGCGACGGCGTCGGTCCGCGCTGGCCCTGGTAGCGCGAGCCGTAGACGGCCGAGCCGTACGGGTTCTCGGCCGGCGACGTGAGCCGGAAGAAGCACAGCTGCCCGATCTTCATGCCCGGGTAGAGCTTGATCGGCAGGGTCGCGACGTTGGCCAGCTCGAGCGTCACGTGGCCGGAGAAGCCCGGGTCGATGAAGCCGGCGGTGGAGTGCGTCAGCAGGCCGAGCCGGCCGAGGGACGACTTGCCCTCCAGGCGCGCCGCGACGTCGTCGGGCAGCGTGACCAGCTCGTACGTCGACCCGAGCACGAACTCGCCCGGGTGGAGGATGAACTCGTCGCCGCTCGCGACCTCGACCTCGCGGGTCAGGTCGGACTGGTCGACCGCCGGGTCGATGTGCGGGTACTTGTGGTTGTCGAACACCCGGAAGAACTTGTCCAGGCGCACGTCGATGCTGGACGGCTGGATCATGCCCCGGTCGAGCGGGTCGAGGCGCACGCGGTCGGCGTCGATCTCGGCCAGGATGTCGCGGTCGGAGAGCAGCACGTCGCAAACCCTAGCGTGGGCGGGCCTGGAGCGGGCGCGCCTGCGGGATGGCTACAGTAGGAGCGCTCGACCGTGAGGTCGTCCGCCGATGTAGCTCAATGGCAGAGCGCTTGCTTCCCAAGCAAGACACGCGGGTTCGATTCCCGTCATCGGCTCCACGGCGAAGGGCCCGTCACCGCGAGGTGGCGGGCCCTTCGGCGTGTGGTCAGCGGCCGAGCTCGACCTTCACGAGCGGCGCCAGGGTGCGGTAGATCCGCTGGTTGCCCGCGGCGTTCGGGTGCGTGCCGTCCCGGGTCTCCTTCTGCACGAGGTCGATCATCGTGAAGGGGTAGCCCGCCAGCCTCGCGTGCGCCTGGACGGCCGCCACGACCGGGGCACGACCGACGACGTCCCCGGTGCCCCAGACGGTGACGACGTGCACCCGGTCGATCCCGGCGCTCCGGACCACCTTCTGCAGGTCCGCGAAGTACGCCGCGACGTTGGCGTCGATCTGCTCGGGCGTGAGCGCGCCGACCCCGCAGTCCCACCAGTCGTTGCGGCCGCCCTCCACGATGAGCGTGTCCGGTCGCATCGCCGCGACCCGACCCAGCCGCTCACGGAAGCTGGGCGTCACGCAGCCGACACCATTGGCCGCGGCCCGCTTCGCGAAGCCGGTGCCACCGACCGCGTCGGTGAGCACCCGGGCGTTCTTGGACTGGGCGAGGAACGACCACCAGCCTCGTTGGGGATCGCCCACCCGATCGTTGAACTGCGAGGTGATCGAGTCGCCCTGGATCACCAGCAGAGGTCGGGGCTTCGGCACGGGACGCGGCGGCAGGCTGCGCAGCGAGCTGAGCCGCACCAGGTAGCCCTTGCGGGCCATGCGGCGGTACTCGCGCCCCCCGATCCGCACGCGGTGGGTGTACGTCCGCACCGTGCCGCGGGCGATCCGGCGGGCCTGCCCGGCCCGGTTGCGCACGGCCCGGCCCTTCCGGTCGTGGAGCATGGCTCCCCGGGACGACCGCACCTGCAGCGGCACGTTCGCACGCAGCGGCGTCGGGCGCGCCGTGGCGGCTCCCGAAGCGGTCTGCTCGGCCGCGACGGCCGGCGCTCCCACGCCCCCCAGGAGCATCGTGGCGAGCGCCAGGGTGATCGCCGCCGTGACGGAGCGGCGGGCGTGGGTGTTCAGCATGCATGTCCCCGGGTCGTGATGGTCGTCGTGAAGACTAGGTGTCCGGCACTCTTCGCGGGGACGAACGGCACGACATCCCTGGTCCGTGGGATGTCTGAACGTCGCCCGGTGTCCGCTCGTCGATGATCGGCCAGGGACGGGCCGATCATGAGCAGGTCCGCGCCGGTGAGTCCAGCTCGCGCCCTGGCGCGGTCGCTCAGTCGCGGTCGGGAGTGACGGTCGCTCAGTCCCGGTCGGGGGTGACGGTCACCGGGGCGTCGGCGTAGAGCTCGCCCTCCCAGCGCTTGAGCACGGCGACGATGACGAAGCTCATCGTCACCAGCAGCGACCAGGCGCCGAGCTTGCCGACGTGGACGGCCTCCCAGACGTCCTGCTGCGACGGGTACGTCCAGGCACCGAGGAAGGTCGCGCCGTTCTCGGCCAGCCACAGGAAGAAGCCGATGAGCACGAAGGCCAGCACGAGCGGCATCCGGTAGGTCTCGCGGCCGACCCGGAAGTGCACCAGGCAGCGGCGCAGGACGACCAGGCCGACGAGCGCGAGCGGGACGCGCAGGTCGGCGATCCAGTGGTGGGTGAAGAAGTTGGCGTAGATCGCGACCGCGACGACAGCGGCCGGGACGAGCGGGAAGCCGGACAGGCGCAGGTCCATCCGGCGCCAGGCCTGGCAGATGTAGGAGCCGACGGCCGCGTACATGAACCCGGCGTAGAGCGGGACGCCGCCGATCTTGGTCCAGGCGTCCTCGGGGTACGACCACGAGCCGACGTGCACCTTGAACAGCTCGAGCGCGAGGCCGAGCAGGTGGAAGGCCAGCACGACGAGCACCTCGCGCCTCGTCTCGAGACCGACCGCCCAGAACGCGAGCGTGAGACCGACGCACCAGACCAGCAGCGCGTCGTAGCGTGCGACCGGCAGCGGGACGACCGACGACAGGGCGAGGCCCGCGAAGACGCCGACGGCGAACAGGCACGACAGCGCCTCGACCCACGCGAAGCGCGCCAGCTGGGCCAGGCCGTGGACGAGTCGCGTCATCGGTGGTCAGAGCTCGCGCGTCATCTGGACCCGGCGACCGAGCCGGTCGAGCCCGGACGCGCGCTCGTCCGCCTCGCGGGCGAGCTGGGCGGCGCCCGACGGCTCGGACTCGGCGAAGCCGGCCGAACGGTAGAAGGGCGCGTTCCAGGGCACGTCGGCGAACGTCCGCAGGGTGATCGCGCGGTGGCCGCGCTCGCGCGCGCCGGCGCAGGCGGCCTCGACGAGCGCCCGGCCGGTCCCGCGGCGCCCGTGGTCGGGCAGCACCGAGACCTGCTCCAGGTGCGCCTCGCCCGCGTCCTCCAGCACGTGCACGAAGCCGACGAGGCGTCCGTTCCCGTCCTCCGCGACCAGCGTGAAGCCGGGCGCGGAGGCCCGATCGGCCGCTGGGGTCGGGGTGGACGGCCGCTCGGGACGCAGCAGCGCCTCCAGCACGGTGTCGGCCGCCCGCTCGACGTCCTCCAGCCGCGCGTGCTCGTCGTCCCGCGCCGCGCGGATGGTCAGGTCGCCCACGGTCGCAGCGTAGGTGCTGGCGCGTCGGACCTCGGCCCGGACCGGAAGGAAACCGTTGGAACGGCGGCTAAAACTGTCGGTGGTCGGTCATAACGTGGGGTCATGGAGGACGTCCCGTTCGAGCAGCTGCTGACCGCGATCGCCGCGGTCGAGCACGACGACGTGCTGGGCGGCTCGCGCATCGACGTCATCGCCGCGCTCGAGCGACTCGTGCGGCACGCCACCGCACTGCAGCTCGAGCAGGTGGCCGCCCTCCACGCCGAGCGGGCCGGCACCGGCATGGACGCCACGCTCACCGTGGCCGGAGAGGTCGCGATGGCCCGGGGCGTGTCGCCGTCGGCCGGGGGCACCCAGCTCGGCCACGCCGTCACCCTCGCGGCGATGCCCACCGTCCTGTCCGCCCTGCGGTCCGGACGCCTCCCCGTCACCAGCGCCCACGCCGTCAGCCGCGAGTGCGGCGCCCTCAGCCTCGACGACGTCGCGCAGGTCGACGCCGAGCTCGCGCCCCACCTCGACGGGCTGACCCCGCGACGCGCTGCCGATCTCGCCCGCCACGTGGTCGTGGGGCTCGACCCCGAGGCGGCCCACGAGCGGGCGAAGCAGGCGCGCGCCGACAAGCGGGTCGAGCTCTCGCCCGAGCCCGACGGGGTCGCGGCCCTGTGGGTCCGCGGCCCGGCCGAGGACGTGCTGACCATCCGCGAGAGCCTGTGGCACCGCGCCGAGACCGCCCGCGCCGCCGGCGACGTCCGATCGGTCAGCCAGCTCATGTTCGACACCCTGCTCACCGACGTCACCGGCCTCACGCCCGGCCGCAAGCCCGCCGTCGAGCTGCAGCTCGTCCTCGACGCACCCACCCTCGTGGGCGACGCCGACGAGCCCGTCGAGCTGGTGGGCTACGGGCCGCTCACGCCGGCGGTCGCCGAGCACCTCGTCGCGCACGCCCGCGACGCGTCCGTCCGGCGGCTGCTCACCGACCCGGTCGACGGTGCGCTCGTCGCCCGCGACCCGCGCCGGCGGCGCTTCAGCGGGGCCGACACCGGCTTCGTCCGCTCGCGCGACGGGCGGTGCCGCCAGCCCGGGTGCGACTGCCGCATCCGGCACGTCGACCACGTCCGCGCGTTCACCGAGGGCGGTGCGACGACGCTCGACAACGCGCAGGGGCTCTGCGTCCGGTCGCACACCATCAAGCACCTGCCCGGCTGGAGCGTCCAGGTGCGCGGTCGCGGGCGCGAGGTGGAGTGGACGACGCCCACCGGGCACCGCTACCGCTCGGGGGTGCCGCCGGTCCGACCGCCGCTCGCGCGCCTGCGCACGTGAGGGGTCAGCGCACGCGCAGGATGCGGCGCGTGCCGTAGATCCCTACGCCGACGAACACCAGCAGGAACAGACCGATCTCACCGATGCCGACCGCGTTGCTGAACCCGAGCGCCATCAGCGCCAGGACCAGCAGCGGGAGCCCGACGAACCACAGGGCGAGCCAGAACAGCACGACGAGGATGCCGCGCTGCGCGCGGGACGACGGGGCGGACGGGCTCGAGGTCATGCCCTGATGATCGGCCAGACCGGGCTCGTTCCGCAGCGGAATCAGCGGACGACCGGCTTCACCCAGCGACCCCACCGCTGCTGGCGCGCGAAACCACGCTTCCGCCACACCGCCTGACCGAGCTCGTTCCCGTCGAGCACCATCGCGTCGAGCCGCCCCGCGCCCAGGCGCACCAGCCGCTCCTCCGCGGCGTCCAGCAGCGCGTTCGCCACCCCCTGACCGCGCCGCTCCGGCAGCACCGCCAGGCGGTACAGGTGGGCCCGCCACCCGTCCCAGCCGGCCACGACCGTCCCGACCAGCACGTCACCGTTGAGCGCGAGCAGCAGCGCGTCCGGGTCCCGTTCCACCAGGCGGACGACCGCGCCCTCGCTGTCGGTGGGCCGGTCGTCGTTCTCGCCCGCCACCGCCCAGAACGCGACGACCTCGGGCACGTCCGCCGTCGTGGCGGAGCGGATGACGAGGCTCATCGCGACCGCACGATCCTGCGGGTCAGCCACAGGGCGAGCACGAGCTGGGCCAGCAGGACGATCGTCAGCTCCATCGACGTGAACTGCCGGTCCACGCCCAGCACCTCGAGCACGAGCGTGATGAGCAGCGGGACGCCGAGCAGCACCCCGATCCAGACCAGGGCGATGACGAGGGCGCGACGGAAGCCCTCCTGCGGCGACTCGGGAGCGGGCTGGTCGCGAGGCTCGTCCATGGCTCCATCATGGAGCAGCCGTCCGCCCGGTGGACCCCTGCGGGCTGTGACAGCATGGCGCCACTGCCGCCCACCCTCCAGGAGGACACCGGTGCCGAGCCGCGCTGGCCGACGCCCCCGGCGGGCGCTGACCGGCGTCCTCGCCGCCGCGGCGCTCGCGCTGTCCGGCTGCATCCAGGTCGCCGACGAGCCCGACCCACGGCCGTACGTGCTCACCACGTTCACGGTGCTGGCCGACATCGCCCGGCGCGTCGCGGGCGACCACCTGCAGGTGCACTCGATCACCAAGGTGGGCGCCGAGATCCACGCCTACGAGCCCACCCCCACCGACATCCGCGACACCGCCCGCGCCGACCTCGTGCTCGACAACGGGCTGGGGCTCGAGACCTGGTTCGAGCAGCTCACGCAGGACGCCGACGCCGAGCACGTCGTCGTCTCCGAGGGGGTCGAGCCCATCGACATCGCCTCGGACGAGTACGCCGGCAAGCCCAACCCGCACGCCTGGATGTCGCCCACCGCGGCCGGGGTCTACGTCGACACCATGGCCCGGGCGTTCGCCGAGCTCGATCCCGAGCACGCCGACGAGTTCGCCGCCAACGCCCGCGCCTACCGGGCCGAGCTGGACGCCGTCGCCGCCGACCTGCGCGAGGCCGTCGCCGCCGTGCCGCCCGCCCAGCGCGTGCTGGTGACCTGCGAGGGCGCGTTCTCCTACCTGGCCCGCGACGCGGGCCTGGACGAGCAGTACATCTGGCCGGTCAACGCCGAGCAGCAGGCCACGCCGCGCCAGATCCGCCGCACCATCGAGGTCGTCCGCGAGCGCGACGTGCCCGCGGTGTTCTGCGAGTCGACCGTGAGCGACGACCCCATGCGGCAGGTCGTGGAGGAGACGGGAGCCCGGTTCGGCGGCACGCTGTACGTCGACTCCCTCTCCGAGCCGGACGGCCCCGTGCCCACCTACCTCGAGCTGCTGCGCCACGACGTCGACGTGATCGTCGCCGGCCTGACGGAAGGCCCCGCATGACCCCCGCCCTGGACGTCCGCGGGCTGCGCGTGCGCTACGGCACCGTGACCGCGCTCGAGGACGCGTCCTTCACCCTCGAGCCCGGCCGCGTGTGCGGGCTCGTCGGCATGAACGGATCGGGCAAGTCGACGCTGTTCAAGTCCGTGCTCGGCCTGGTGCGGCCCGACGGCGGCACCGTCCGCATCCTCGGTGACTCGCCCGCCGCGGCGCGCCGCCACCGCGCCGTCGGCTACGTGCCGCAGAGCGAGGAGGTCGACTGGACGTTCCCGGTCAGCGTCCGCGACGTGGTGATGACCGGCCGCTACGGACGGCTCGGGCCGACTCGGCGTCCGCGCCGGGACGACCACGCGGCCGTCGCCGACGCGGTCGAGCGCGTGGGCCTGGCCGACCTCGCCGACCGCCAGATCGGCAACCTGTCCGGCGGCCAGCGCAAGCGTGCCTTCGTCGCCCGGGCCCTGGCCCAGGCTCCGCAGGTGCTGCTGCTCGACGAGCCGTTCGCCGGCGTCGACCGGCGCACCGAGGAGGCGCTGACCGTCCTGCTACGCGCGTTCGCGGCCGACGGCGGCACCGTCCTGGTCTCCAGCCACGACCTGGCCCGGCTGCCCGAGCTGGCCGACGAGTCGGTCCTGCTGCGCCGCACCGTGCTCCTGCACGGACCCACGACCGACGTCGTCCGGCCCGAGAACCTGGCCCGCGCGTTCGGCCTGGACGTGGGTGAGGACCGATGACCCTCTGGGACCTGCTGGTCGACCCCTTCGCGTACGGCTTCATGGAGCGCGCGCTCGTGGCCAGCCTCGCCGCGGCCGTCGTGTGCGCCGTGCTCTCGTGCTGGCTGGTGCTCGTCGGCTGGTCGCTCATGGGCGACGCCGTCTCCCACTCGGTCCTGCCCGGCGTCGTGCTGGCCTACGTGGTCGGGCTGCCGTTCGCGGTGGGCGCGGCGGCGTTCGGCTTCCTGGCCGTCGCCCTCATCGGCGCGGTGCGCGAGGGCCGGCGGGTGAAGGAGGACGCCGCGATCGGCATCGTCTTCACGACGTTGTTCGCGCTCGGCCTCGTGCTCATCTCGGTCACGCCGAGCCAGACCGACCTCAACCACATCGTCTTCGGCAACGTGCTCGGCGTGGACGCCGGCGAGCTCTGGCAGATCATCGGGATCGCCGCCGTCGTGCTGGTGGTGCTGCTGCTCAAGCGCCGCGACCTCACGCTCGTGGCCTTCGACCCGACCCACGCCTTCGCCATCGGGCTGAGCCCCGCGCGGCTGCGCTGGCTGCTCCTGGCCCTGCTCGCGCTCACCACCGTCGTCGCGCTGCAGACCGTCGGCGTCGTGCTGGTGGTCGCCATGCTCATCACCCCCGGTGCGACCGCCCGGCTGCTGACCGACCGCTTCGACCGGATGCTGCTCGTGGCCCCCGCGGCGTCCGCGCTGTGCGCGCTGGTCGGCCTCTACGGCGCCTACTACCTCGACACCGCGCCCGGCGCGATGATCGTCCTCGCCCAGGGCTGCCTGTTCGCGCTGGTGTTCCTGCTGGCGCCCCGGCACGGCGTCCTCGCCCGCACCAGGCGTCGGAGCCGCTAGCGTACGGCCGTGACCACCTTCGACGACTCGGTCGTGCAGGCCGTCCTGACGCACATGAACGACGACCACGCCGACGACTCGCTGCTCATCGTCCGCGCGTTCGCCGACCCCCAGGCCATTACGGCCACGATGGTCGGTCTCGACGCCACGGCCGGACGCTGGACCGCCGAGGTCGAGGACACCACGACCGCCGTCGAGGTGCCGTGGCCGATCGAGGTGACCGAGCGCGCCGACCTGCGCAAGGCCGTGGTCGTCCTCTACGAGCAGGCCTGCGAGCGTCTCGGCGTCGAGCCGCGGGGGCACTGACATGGCGCTCGTCCTGCTCGAGTCCGACGGCGGCGTCCGCACCATCACGCTGAACGCGCCCGAGCGGCGCAACGCCCTCGACCGCCCGCTGCTGGACGAGCTCGCCGCCGCCGTCGCGACCGTGGCGGCCGACGACGACGCCCGCGCCCTCGTCGTCCGCGGCGCCGGCAAGGCGTTCTGCGCCGGCGCCGACCTGGCCAGCCTGTTCGGCGACCGCACCCGCCCGACGTCCGTGCTGCGCGACCACCTCATGGGCGTCTACGACTCGTTCCTGCCGATCCGCCAGCTGAGCATCCCGACGATCGCCGCCGTCCAGGGCGCGGCGGTCGGCGCCGGGCTCAACATCGCGCTGGCCTGCGACGTCATCGTCGCCGGACCGCGGGCCGGCTTCGGCCCGACGTTCACCGATATCGGCCTGCACCCCGGCGGCGGCTGCAGCTGGATGCTCACCGAGCGCATGGGCCGTGCCCGCGCCACCTACGCGCTGCTGAACGGCGACCTGGTGCGTGTGGAGGACGCCGTGCGGCTCGGCCTCGCCGAGGAGCTCGCCGACGACCCCGCTGCGCGCGCCCACGAGCTCGCGACGCGCTGGGCCGCCCGTGACCGCACCCTCACCGCCCACGTGAAGCGCTCGGTGCGCATCGCCGCCGAGGCCGACCTCGCCACGTCCCTGGACTTCGAGTCCTGGGCCCAGGCCGCCTCGCTGGCCAGCGACGAGTTCGAGGCGTTCGCCGCCCGCTTCACCGCCTGACCCCTGCCCCGCCCCACCCCCATCCGAGGAGACCCTGTGGTCTGGAAGCTGCACGGAGACGGCCGCGCCGTCGCCGAGGACGCCATCGTCCTGCCCCTGGAACGACTGTCCTGGCCGCGCACCATCGGGTTCGGCGCCCAGCACGTCGTCGCCATGTTCGGCGCGACGTTCCTGGTGCCGATCCTCACCGGTCTGCCGCCGACCACGACGCTGTTCTTCTCCGGCGTCGGCACCCTGTTCTTCCTGGCCCTCACCGCCGGTCGCGTGCCGAGCTACCTCGGCTCGTCGTTCGCGTTCATCGCCCCGGTCAGCACCCTCGTCAACGACGGCGACACCGGCGCGGCCCTGTTCGGCATCTTCGTCACCGGCGTGACGCTGGCCGTCGTGGGCGCGATCGTGCAGGCCACCGGCGTGCGCTGGCTCGAGCTGCTCATGCCGCCGGTCGTCACCGGCGCCATCGTCGCCCTCATCGGCCTGAACCTGGCCACCGCGGCCACGAACAACTACCAGCAGGGCCCGTGGCTGGCGACGTTCACGCTCGCGGTCATCGTGCTGTCCGCGGTCGTGCTGCGCGGCTTCCCGGCCCGCCTGTCCATCCTCATCGGCATCGTCGCGGGCTACCTGGCGGCGATCGTCACCGACCAGGTCGACTTCAGCAAGGTCGGCACCGCCGACTGGTTCGGCCTGCCCGACTTCCACACGATGGACGTCGAGTGGTCGGTGCTCCCGATGTTCCTGCCGATCGTCCTGGCCCTGGTCGCCGAGAACGTCGGCCACGTCCGCTCCGTCGCGCACCTGACCGAGCAGCCCGAGATCAACCGCATGACCGGCCGGACGCTGTTCGCCGACGGCTTCGCGTCCGCGGTCGCCGGCTCCTTCGGCGGCTCGGCCACCACGACGTACGGCGAGAACATCGGCGTCATGACCGCCACGCGCGTCTTCTCCTCGGCCGCCTACGTGGTCGCCGGCGTCGTCGCGGTGCTGCTGAGCCTCTCGCCCAAGCTCGGCGCGCTGCTCATCACCATCCCGCCGGGCGTCATCGGCGGCGTGACCGTCGCGCTGTACGGCCTCATCGGGCTCATCGGCATCCGCATCTGGATGGACAACAAGGTCGACTTCTCCGACCCGGTGAACCAGTACACGGCCGCCGCCGCGCTCATCATCGGCATCGGCAACCTCACGCTCACGTCCGGCGACGTCACGGTGACCGGCATCGTGCTCGGCAGCGTCGCGGCCGTGGTGATCTACCACGTGATGACGCTGGTCCGCCGCCGCTGACCGACGCCTCGCACGCACGACCCGCACGGGCCGGCGCCCCTCCTACACGCTGTGGTGGGAGTCGGCGACGGCCCGTGCCTCGTCCCGCAGGGCCTGCACGACCAGGCGCACCGAGGGCCGCTCGAACCGGTCCGGACGCAGCAGGGCGCTGATGTCGCGCTTGGCCCGGATGCCCACCAGCGGCCGGGTCACCAGTCCGTTGCCGTGCTCACGCGTGGTGAACCGGGGCAGGATCGCGATGCCGTGGCCGGCCGCGACCATCGCCTCGACCACCCCGTTGTCGGCGAACCGCTGCACCACCCGCACCGGCTCCCCGGTCACCGCGACGAGCTGGCTCAGCACCCGGTCGTACGGGTAGTCGCGGGGGACGCCGATCCAGGTCTCGTCCGCGACGTCCTTCGGCGACAGGCTGGGCCGCGACGCGAGCCGGTGGTCCTCGGGCAGGGCGACGTCGAGCGGCTCGCTCATGAGCGGCACCACCTGCAGCCCGCGCCGGTGCCACGACTCGGACGCGGTCGGGCTGTCGGCGACCACCACGTCGTGGTCGGAGGTGAAGTCGGCGTAGTCGGCCAGGTGCACGTCCAGGTCGCGGCACACCACGTCCAGCTGCGGCACGTCGACCAGCCGGGAGAGCACCCCGGGCAGCAGCATCTCGGCACCGGTGGGGAACGACAGCACCGTCACCTCACCGGCCGGACGCTCGAGGTACTCCTGCCAGGACGCCTCGGCGCGAGCGGACGCGACCGCGAGCTCGGTGGCGATCGAGGCGAGCCGGCGACCCGCGCTGGTGAGCGCGACGCCCCGCCCGTGCGGCTCGACCAGCGGCACGCCGGCCTCGCGCGACAGCTGCTTGAGCTGCTGCGACACCGCGGACGGTGTGACGTTCAACGCATCCGCAGTCGCCTGCACCGAGCCGCGCTCGGAAAACTCCCTGAGAACCCGCAGGCGCCGCTCGTCCATGTAGCGACACTACACGTTACGTGTAGAACAGTTCGATTGTCCTTGACAGTTGAGAGCGCAACCATGGAGGTGTCCACGAACCCCTTGAAGGAGGAACGACCATGACCGTCCTGCTCGGCGCCTGCGCCGTCGTCGCCGCCATCGGCATCACCAAGTCCGTCATCACCGTCGCGACCGACGGCTACGGTCGCGTCCCCACGATCAAGCAGTTCTGACCCGCTGACTCCGGCGCGACGGCCGACCTCCCCCGAGCGTCCGTCGCGCCGGTCACCACGAGACGCCCGCCTCCGTCGCAGGGAGGCGGGCGTCGTCGTTCCTAGCCGCGGAGCGCGGCCAGCGGGGTCCCGCGCAGGTTGTCGCGCAGCGGCGCGAGCGCCGCGCCCACGGCCAGGGCCATCGTGACCACGGCCAGCGCGAGCAGCAGCCACCACGGCACGACCGGCGCCACCACGTGCTCGCGCACCACCGAGCCCATGAGGCTCTGCGCGCCGGCCCAGCCGACGAACGTCCCCAGCAGCAGGCCGGCCGTGACCGCCCCGAGCCCGAGCCGGGCGCTCTCGCCGATCGTCACCGCGCGGACGTCCGCCCGCGACTGGCCGAGCACCCGCATGAGCCCGGTCTCGCGGCGGCGCATGCGCGCCCCCAGGCCGATCGTCTGGCACAGGCCGATCGCCGAGATGAGCGCGGCCGCGCTGACCATCACCGAGACGACGCCGGCGAGCACCATCGTCGTGTCCGCCGCCCCCTCGGCGCCGCTCGTGCCCTCGTACATCCGGTCCACCGCGCGGTCGAGCGTGGCCGAGGCGACCACGAACATCGTCACGACCGACACGATCACCACGACGCCCGCGGCCGTGCGGCCGGTCCGCTCGGGGTTGTGGGCCAGGCGGCGCTGGGCCAGCACCCCCGACGGCGTGCTCGGCCACAGCCGGCCGAGCAGGTTCAGCCAGCGCGGGAACAGCGCCGGTGCGCTGAGCACCACGCCGAAGGCCAGCAGCGGCCCGCCGAGCAGCCCGAGGTAGGCCGCCTGCGGCGCGAGGACGCCGCCCGCCGCGGCCCCGCCGACTCCCAGCAGTCCGAGCACGACGAGCACCCGGGCGACCGCCGTCCAGCGCGGCGGCTCGGCCGGCGCACCGGTCTCCACCGCAGCGGCGGCGCCGAGCGCCTGGGCCGGCTGCACGTCGAGCACCGCGGACGACCCGCGCCAGGCGGCCAGCACCGCGGTCAGCAGCACCCCCGCGCACGGGACGACGACCAGCGGCTCGACCACGCCCGAGCGCAGGCCGCCGCCGACGGTGACCCCGATGACCGCGTTGATCGCCACGCCGCCGACGAGTCCCGCGGCGACGCCCAGCACGCCGGTGCGCAGGCCGTCCCTCACCACGAGCCGGCGCTCCTGGGCGACGGACGACCCGAGCAGCCGGCGCAGCGCGACGTCGCGCGCCCGCGACGCGGTCACCACCGCGTACGCGTTGGTCAGCACGGTCGCGCTCACCACCACGGCGACGACCAGGAAGCCCGTGCCCAGGATGGCCAGCACCTCGCGCGACCCGTCACCGGTGAAGCCGTTCTCGCGCGAGATCCGGCCGAGCATGACGATCGTGGTCAGCAGCACGGTCGCGTAGGCGGTCACCAGCGCGACCACCACGAGGCTCGTGACCGAGCCCGGTCCGCGGCGCCTCACGAAGCCCGCACCAGGTCGAGCATCGTGCGCGCGATGGCCTCGTCGTCGGCGTCGTCCAGCGCGTCGACCACGCGGCCGTCGCGCAGGAACAGCGTCCGGTCGGCGTGCGAGGCGGCCGTCGCGTCATGGGTGACCATGACGACGGTGCAGCCCAGGCTGCGGACGAGCTCGCCGAGCAGGCTCAGCACCGCCCGCCCGGTGGCGACGTCGAGGTTGCCGGTCGGCTCGTCGGCGAACACGACCGACGGGGTGCGCACGAGCGCCCGCGCGATCGCGACCCGCTGCTGCTGGCCGCCGGACAGCTCGTGCGGGAGCCGCTCGAGCAGGCCGGCCAGGCCGAGCCGGTCGGTCAGCGTCGCCTCCCAGGCGCCGTCCGGACGCACGGGCGGACGCTCGAACGACAGCGGCAGGCGCAGGTTCTCGCGCACGGTCAGGTCGGGCACGAGGTTGAAGGACTGGAAGACGAAGCCCATGCGACGACGGCGCACCGTGGTGAGCTCCTCGTCGTCCATCGCGGTGAGGTCGTCGCCGTCGAGCAGGACCGTGCCCTCGGACGGCTGGTCGAGCCCGGCGAGCAGGTGCATGAGCGTGGACTTGCCCGAGCCGCTCGGCCCCATGACGGCGATGAACTCCCCCGCGTCGAGCGCGAGGTCGATGCCGTCGACGGCGTGGACGGTCTGGGGTCCGGACTGGTAGCTGCGGCGCAGGCCGCGGGCCTGCAGGACGGGTGTCGTGGTCATGGCACCGACGCTAGGGACGCGGCACCCCTCCCCACCTCGGCCGCGGGTACCGACCTGCTCGTCCTGCGGTACCGACCTGCCCCTACGCCAGGAGGCCGTGCTCGTGCGCGAACACGACGAGCTGCACGCGGTCGCGCAGGCCGAGCTTGGCCAGGACGCTGCTCACGTGGGTCTTGACCGTCGACTCGCTGAGGTGCTCGGCCGCGGCGATCTCGGCGTTGCTGAGCCCCCGGCCGGCGTGCACGAAGACCGTCCGCTCACGCTCGGTGAGCCGCTCGTAGGCCGGCGGCACCGGACGCGCGGCGGCGGGCCGGTCGAGCAGGGCGGTCAGGTCGCCGGGCGTCATGACCGCGTTGCCGGCGTGGACGGTGCGGATCGCGGCGCAGAGGAACTCCGGCGTGGCGTCCTTGAGCAGGAAGCCGCTAGCCCCGGCCCGGATGGCCGACGCCGCCGCGTCGTCGAGGTGGAAGGTGGTCAGGACGACCACGCGCAGCGGGTGGGTGCGGGCCTGGACGCGCGCCGGGTCGAACAGCGCCCGCGTGGCCTCGACGCCGTCCATGACCGGCATGCGCAGGTCCATCAGGACCACGTCGGGCCGCTCGCGCTCGACGACGTCCAGCGCCTCCCGCCCGTCGCCGGCCTGGCCGACGACCTCCATGTCGGGCTGGGCGTCGACGACCACCGCCACGCCGGCGCGGAAGAGCGCCTGGTCGTCGACCAGGACGAGGCGGATCGGCTCGCTCACGACGCCACCTCCGCCGGGACGAACGCCTCGGCCCGGTACTCGTCGGCCGAGCGCTCCAGGGTCAGCGTGCCGCCGAGCTCGGCCAGCCGGGCCCGCATGCCGACCGTGCCGTAGCCGGGCACCGCGTCGGCCGCGTCGGGCGCGACCGGGTTGCGGACGGTGATGCGCACGCCGCCCTCGCCCCAGTGCTCGTCGAGCCGGACGGTGCCAGGCGTGCCGTGCCGCACGGCGTTGGTCAGCATCTCCTGCACGACCCGGAACCGTACGTGCTCCGCGGACGCCGGGAGCGGGCGCGGGTCGCCGACCCGGTTCCGGACGACCTCGCGACCGGTCGCCTCGACCCGGCGCACGAGCGCGTCCAGGTCGCCGGGCCGCGGCTCGTCCAGCCGCGAGAGCACGGCGCGCACCTCGGCCAGCGACCCGCGCGCGGTCTCGGCGATCGTCTCCACCGTCCGGTCGACGGCGGTGCGGTCGTCGGCGGGCAGGAACCGCACCGAGTCGGCCTGCGCGACGATGACCGCCAGCGAGTGCCCCACGACGTCGTGCACCTCGCGCGCCAGCTCGGCGTGCGACTGCTCGAGGCCGGCGATCTCGCGCGCCGTCGCGGCGTCGCGCTCGGCCTGCTCGCGGCCCAGCCGGCTGTCGCGGGCCTGGGCGGCGACGCGCACGAGCAGGCCGCTGACCCAGCCCAGGCCGAGCACCGCGAAGGCCGCGACCCCGACGGCCAGGGCCGACTCGACGGAGTTGACCACCACGAAGTCGCCGGCGGTCCGGGCCTGCGTCCGCAGCACCAGGTAGGTCACCGCGAGGACCGGTCCGACGACGCACGACGCCGCGGCCGCCACCACGAGCGGCCGGCGTCCGTAGGCCGCGCAGGCGTAGACGACGGCGGCGGTGCCGAGCTGGACGTAGCCCGGGTCGCTCAGCGTGGCCATCTGCACCAGCGCCGACAGCCAGGCCACGGCGAGCGCCAGCGCCGGGGCGACCCGGCGCAGCGCCACGGCGGGAGCCATGACGAGCAGCGCGGCCAGCCCGCCGTTGCCGGCGCCGTACTGCGGGCTCAGCAGCAGCCCGAAGGCGGTGAAGGCGACGGCCAGCGGCACGTCGACCCACAGCCGGTCGGGTCGCTGCAGGGACGAGAGGCCGGGCACGAGCACACAGCCTAGGGTCGGGGCGTGACCTGCACCGGCTTCGACCTCGACATGACCCTCATCGACTCCCGACCCGGCATCAAGGCGGTCTACGACGAGCTCGCGGCGCGCACCGGCACCTTCATCGACTCCGACCTGGTCGTGTCGCGGCTCGGACCGCCCGTCGAGGCCGAGCTCGCGAACTGGTTCCCGGCCGAGGACGTCCCGGCGATGGCCGACCGCTACCGCGCCCTGTACCCGGCGATCGCCGTCGACCGGGTGACGCTGCTGCCCGGCGCCCGCGAGGCGCTCGAGGCCGCGGCCGAGCGCGGCCGCACCCTGCTGATCACGGCCAAGGCCCAGCGCAACGCGGTGCTGCACGTCCAGCACCTGCACCTGCCGGTCGACGCGGTCCACGGCGACGTGTGGCGCGGCGGCAAGGCGGACGTCCTGACGCAGGAGTCGGCCACCCTCTACGTCGGCGACCACGTGCACGACATGGAGGCCGCGCGGCTGGCCGGCGTGCCGGGCGTCGGCGTCACCACCGGACCCTGCTCGGCCGCCGAGCTGACCGCCGCCGGCGCCGCACTGGTGCTCGGCTCGCTGGCCGACCTGCCGGCCCGGCTGGCCGATTCCGACCCCGCCCTTGTCGCAGGCACCCCGACGGGGGATACTGAAGTTACTAACCAGTAGCACGCTGGCCTCCTCGCCTCGTGCCGCTGGGGTCCCGGCACCAGAGACACCCTGTGAGGAACCGGCCCATGAGCCACTACAAGAGCAACCTGCGCGACGTCGAGTTCAACCTCTTCGAGCTGTTCGACCGAGGCTCCGTCCTCGGCCAGGGCCCCTTCGACGAGGTCGACGCCGACACCGCGCGGAGCATCCTGGGCGAGATCGAGCGCCTCTCCCGCGAGGACCTCGCGACCTCCTTCGAGGACGCCGACCGCAACCCGCCGGTCTTCGACCCCGCGACCAGCTCGGCGGTCATGAACGAGGCGTTCGCGAAGTCCTACAAGACGTGGATGGACGCCGAGTGGTGGCGCATGCAGATCCCCGAGGAGCTCGGCGGCCAGCGCGTCCCCAGCTCGCTCGTGTGGGGCTCGGCCGAGTTCGTCCTGGGCGCCAACCCGGCCATCTGGATGTACTCCGCCGGCGCCGGCTTCTCGCGCATCGTGTTCGAGAACGGCACCGAGCGCGACAAGAAGATCGCCGAGCACATGGTCGAGCGCCAGTGGGGCGCCACGATGGTGCTGACCGAGCCCGACGCCGGCTCCGACGTCGGCGCCGGCCGCACCAAGGCGACGCTGAACGAGGACGGCACCTGGAACATCCAGGGCGTCAAGCGCTTCATCACGTCGGCCGAGCACGACATGAGCGAGAACATCATGCACCTCGTGCTCGCGCGCCCCGTGGGCATCGAGGGCGTCGGCGGCCCGGGCACCAAGGGCCTGAGCCTGTTCCTCGTCCCCAAGCACCACTTCGACCTCGAGACCGGCGACCTGACCGGCGAGCGCAACGGCGCCTACGTCACCAACGTCGAGAAGAAGATGGGCCTCAAGGTGTCCACGACCTGCGAGGTCACCTTCGGCGAGAAGGAGCCGGCCCGCGGCTGGCTGCTCGGCGAGGTGCACAACGGCATCGCGCAGATGTTCCAGGTCATCGAGAACGCCCGCATGATGGTCGGCGCCAAGGCCATCGCGACGCTGTCGACCGGCTACCTCAACGCGCTCGAGTACGCCAAGGAGCGCGTCCAGGGCGCCGACCTGACGCAGTCCGCCGACAAGACGGCCCCGCGCGTCACCATCACGCACCACCCCGACGTGCGCCGCTCGCTCATGACCCAGAAGGCCTACGCGGAGGGCATGCGCTCGCTCATGCTCTACACCGCCACCTTCCAGGACGCGATCATGGTCAAGAAGGCGGCCGGCGAGGACGCCGCGCTCGAGGAGTCGATGAACGACTTCCTGCTCCCGATCGTCAAGGGCTACGGCTCGGAGCGCTCCTGGACGCTGCTGGGCACCGAGTCCCTGCAGACGTTCGGCGGCTCGGGCTTCCTGCAGGAGTACCCGATCGAGCAGTACGTCCGCGACGCCAAGATCGACACCCTCTACGAGGGCACCACGGCGATCCAGGGCCAGGACCTGTTCTTCCGCAAGATCGTGAAGGACAAGGGCCGCGCGATCGGCCACATGAACGAGCAGATCCAGTCGTTCATCGACAACGAGTCGGGCAACGGCCGGCTCAAGCTCGAGCGCGACCTGCTGGCCAAGGGCCTGGAGGACACCCAGGCGATCCTGGGCGCGGTCTTCAACGACCTCATGGCGTCCAACCCGGCCGACGAGAAGGGCGACCTGAAGAACCTGTACAAGGTCGGCCTCAACACCACCCGTCTGCTGTACGTCCTGGGCGACATGGTGACCTCGTGGCTGCTGCTGCGCGGCGCCGAGGTGGCGCTGGCCAAGCTCGACGGCACGCCGTCGGCCGCCGACAAGGCGTTCTACGAGGGCAAGGTCGCCGCGGCGCAGTTCTTCGCGCGCCAGGTGCTGCCGAAGATCACCGCCGAGCGCGCCATCGCCGAGGCCGTCGACCTCGACGTCATGGAGCTCGACGAGTCGGCGTTCTGACCCGTCCCGATCCACGCGGAGCGGCCCCCGAGCACGACTCGGGGGCCGCTTCGGCGTCCCGGCGGTGCCCGTGTGCGAGGGTGAGCCAGTGAGACCGACGAGCCCGCTGTGGTACCTGCTCGCGCTGCTGCTGGCCCTCGGCTCCTGGATGGCCGCCGCCGCGATCGCGGCCGGCGACTGGGACCCGATGCGCGACGCCGAGGTCACCCGCGTGCGCGACCGGCTGCCCGACGACGCCGGCTCCGGGCGGGTCGCCGCGTACACCGACACGCTGCAGCCCGAGCGCGACCTGTCCTGCGTCCTGGTCCACGGCTCGAAGGCGACGCGCACCGAGTCGCCGCTGCACGACCCCGGCGTCGAGCTGACCACCGAGCAGGACGGCATCACCTGGCACCTGGTGGCCGTGTCCGACCCCGGCACCGACCGGTCCGGCACCGCCGTCCGCTGCCGCATGGACGACGAGGTCGTCGACACCGCGGCGTACGCCTGGGCCACCGTGCCGGACCCGAGCGCCGCCCGCACGGGCCAGGGCGTCGGCGCCCTCGGCACCGCGCTGGCCGTCGGCCTGGCCGGCTGGACCGCCTACGGACGCCACCGGGTGCGTGCCTCCGCCCGGTAGCGTCGCGGCATGACCTGGACGACGGCCGACATCGGCGACCTGACCGGACGACGTGTGCTGCTGACCGGCGTGACCGGTGGCCTGGGCCACCACACCGCCCTCGAGCTGGCCCGGCACGGCGCCGACCTGGTGGTCACCGCGCGCGACGCGGCCAAGGCCGAGCGCACGGTCGCCGACGTCCGGCGCGAGGTGCCCGGCGCGTCGATCGAGACGGTGTCGCTGGACCTGGCCGACCTCGCCGACGTCCACCGGGCCGCCAAGGACGTGCTCGCCCGGTTCGACCGCGTGGACGTGATGGTCGACAACGCCGGCATCATGATCCCGCCCTACCGCACCACCGCCGACGGGTTCGAGCTGCAGATGGGCACGAACCACCTCGGGCACTTCGCCTGGGCGGCCCAGCTGTGGCCGCTGCTGCGCTCCAGCGAAGCCCGCGTCGTCACCGTCTCCTCGCTCGCCCACGCCCAGGCCCGCGACCTCGACCTGCGCGTGCTGACGCCCGAGGGCTCGCCGCGTCCCTACCGCCGCTGGCGCGCGTACGCGGAGTCCAAGCTGGCGAACCTGTCGTTCGCGCTCGAGCTCGACCGCCGCGTCAAGGCGGCCGGGCTCGGCGTCGTCAGCGTCGCGGCGCACCCAGGCATCGCCAGCACGAACCTCACCCGGACCGGTCTGGGCATGGGACGCTCCGCCCTGCTCACGAACGCCGTGCACCAGGTCTCGCGGCTGGCCTCGCAGTCGGCGGAGGCCGGGTCCTGGCCCCTGCTCATGGCCGCGACCGACCCGGCGCTCGCCGGCGGCGAGTACGTCGGGCCGCTCGGTCCGGGGCAGACGCGTGGACGTCCCGGCGTCGTCGGATCGACCCGGCTGGCCCGCGATCCCGAGCTCGCGCAGCGGCTCTGGGCGGCGTCCGAACGGGCCACGGGGGTGCCCTTCGACGTCGCCGGGAAGTGATGCGGCGACGGGCGCCCGACTCGCGTACCGACGGAATGTGACATAACGTAGGGAAGCGATGAGCCCAGTCATGACAGAGACCACGACCATCCGCCCCATCGCCGACGCCGACCTCGGCACGATCGTCGAGCTGAACCAGGACGCCCTGGAGGGCGTCGGGCCGCTCGACGTCGACAGCGCCGCGGCCCTCGTCGACATGGCCCACCAGGCCCTCGTGATGGAGGACGACGGCGACATCGCCGGCTTCGTCATCACCCTGCCGACCGACGCGCCGTACGACTCCAGCCGCTACCGCTGGTTCGAGGACCGGCTCGAGGACTACGTCTACCTCGACCGCATCGTCGTGTCGGCCGACCACCGACGCAAGGGCGTCGCCTCCCGGCTGTACGACGCGATCGAGGGCGACCTGCCCATCGCGCTGGAGGTCTACGACCACAACGAGGCGTCGCTGGCCTTCCACGACGGCCGCGGCTTCCGCAAGGTCGGCGAGCTGACCGAGGACGGCCCGACGAACATCATGATGGTGCGCCCGGCCGCCTGAGCCTGCCGCACGACGACGAAGGGGACCCCGCACGAGCGGGGTCCCCTTCGTCGTGGGTGGAGCGTCGGTCAGGCCGGCACGGTGGCGGCGAGCTCGGTGTCGACCAGCACCTCGGCCGCGCGGCGCGCGACGCGGGCGGTCTCGCCCCCACCGGTGATGGCGGCCGTCGTCTGCGCGCCCTCGGCGAGCAGGGCCAGTTGGGCGGCGAGCTCACGGCTGCCGCCGATCTCGTCCACCAGGGCGGCGACGTGCTCGACGAAGTCGGCCTTCTGGCTGCGCACCAGGTCGGCGACGACGGGGGACGTGCCCCCCACCTCGCCGAACGCGTTGATGAACGCGCAGCCGCGGAAGTCGTCCTCGCAGAACCAGCGCTCGAGGAAGTCGAAGACGGCCAGCAGTCGCTCGCGCGGCGTGCCGGCGGCCGCCGCAGCGCCCGCCACGCCCTCGTTCCAGAGCGCGCTGCGTCCGCGCAGCACCGCGACCACGAGGTCGTCCTTGGAGGGGAACAGCGCGTAGATGCGCTTGAGCGACACGCCGGACCGGCTGCGGACCGCGTCCATGCCCACGCCGCGGATGCCGCGTGCGTAGAAGAGCGCGTCCGCCGCGTCGACGACCCGTCGTCGGGCTTCGTCGTCGTCCATTCACCTACCCCCTCTTGCGCCGAGAATGGTCGTTCTCTATCGTAGCCGACAGGCGGAGAACGACCGTTCTCCCACTCGGATCGAGAGGACCCACCCATGGCACTCATCACCGTCGGCCAGCAGAACAGCACCCCGGTAGAGCTCTCCTACACTGACGAGGGCACCGGCCAGCCGGTCGTCCTGATCCACGGCTACCCGCTCGACGGCTCGTCCTGGGAGCGCCAGACGCGCGAGCTCGTCGCGGCCGGCCACCGCGTCCTGACCTACGACCGCCGCGGCTTCGGCTCGTCGAGCAAGGTCGGCGAGGGCTACGACTACGACACCTTCGCCGCCGACCTCGACGCCTTCCTGACCACCCTCGACCTGCGCGACGTGATCCTGGTCGGCTTCTCGATGGGCACCGGCGAGCTCGCCCGCTACGTCGCCAACCACGGCCACGACCGCGTCGCCGGCCTGGCCTTCCTGGCCTCGCTCGAGCCGTTCCTGCTGCAGACCGACGACAACGCCACGGGCGTGCCCGGCGACGTCTTCGACGGCATCCGCGAGAACGCCCACGCCGACCGCTTCGCCTGGTTCACCAGCTTCTACCAGGACTTCTACAACCTGGACGAGACGCTGGGCAGCCGCATCAGCGAGGAGGCCGTCCGCGCCAGCTGGAACACCGCCACCCGCTCGGCCCCGGTCGCCGCCTACGCCGTGGTCGACAGCTGGATCGAGGACTTCCGCCCCGACGTCGCCGCCGTCCGCGCGACCGGCCTGCCGACGCTCATCCTGCACGGCACCGCCGACCGCATCCTGCCGATCGACTCGACCGGACGCCCGTTCCACGAGGCGGTGCCCGAGGCCGAGTACGTCGAGGTCGAGGGCGCCCCGCACGGCCTGCTCTGGACCCACGCCGACGACGTGAACCGCGCGCTGCTCGGCTTCGTCGAGCGCGTCCGCCAGGGCTGACCTAGCCCAGGCCGGTCATGTGCCGCTTCGCGTCCGGGTCCTGCTCCAGCAGCAGGGCCCGGGCGCGGCGGCGGTTGCGCCAGATCATCGTGATGCCCAGCGCCCACAGCACGTACTGGCACGACATCGCCCAGCGGAACGCCTCGGGCGTGTAGGCGGTGGAGGCGCCGGGCGTGCGCCAGTCGAGCACGAGGCCGATGGCCACCACGAGCAGCAGGCTGGCCAGGAAGCCGCCCTGGTTGATGATCCCCGTGGCGGTCGAGAGCCGCTCGGACGGGTTGGACGAGCGTCCGAGGTCGAAGCCGATCATCGAGGCCGGGCCACCGAGACCGGCCATGACCACGAGCACCACCAGCATCCACAGAGGCGCGTCCCCGGGCCAGGCCAGCACGACCGTCCACGAGAGGGCGATCGCGGTGGCGACGCCCATGGCGATCGTCGAGCGGTACCAGGGGTGGCGCGCCACGACCGAGCCGACGACCGGGCCCGCCGAGATGGTCGCCAGCACCATGACCGTCAGCAGGACGCCCGCCGTGGTCTCGCTGAGGTGCTCCGCACGCACCAGGAACGGGTAGCCCCAGAGCATCGACAGCGCCGTGCCGCTGAACTGGGTCGTGAAGTGCACCCAGAAGCCGGTGCGGGTCCCGGGCTCGGCCCACGACCGCGTGATGCCGTCGCGGACGAGCGACCACGACAGCCGCGGCCCGCGCAGCGAGCGGACCTCCGGCGTGTCGTGCAGGACGACCGCCGCCACCACCGTCATGACGACGCCCAGCACGGCGGCGACGCCGTACGCGCGCGTCCAGCCCAGGTGCGACAGCGCCCAGGTCATCGGCAGCGCGGCCACCAGCGCACCGGTCTGCCCGACGACGCCGGTCAGCTGCGTGACCACGGGGATGCGGCGCGGCGTGAACCACTCGTTCACCTGACGCAGCACGGCGGTGAACGTCATCGCGTCGCCCAGCCCCACGAACACCCGCGCGACCAGGGCGGTCGGGTACGACTCGGCGAGCGCGAACCCGGCTTGGGCCAGTGCCATGATCGCGGTGCCGGTGATCATGACCGCGCGGGCGCCGAAGCGGTCGATGAGCAGCCCGACCGGGATCTGCATGCCGGCGTAGACCACCAGCTGCAGCATCGTGAACGTCGACAGCTGCGCGGCGGTGATGTCGAAGCGCTCGGCGGCGGCCAGGCCGGCGACCGCGAGCGAGGACCGGTGGAAGACCGCGAGGAAGTAGACCGCGAGTCCCACCGACCAGACGAGGTACGCCGTCGCGCTGTTCCTCGACGACGGTTGCCTCACCCGACCATCGTAGGAAGCCGCGCGTCGGCGCACCCCACCGGCTCAGTACGTGAGCGCGGCCCCCGGGTCGTGGAGCAGGCCCGCGACGTCGGCCAGGAGCCCGGCCCCCTGCTGGCCGTCGACCACGCGGTGGTCGAAGGTCAGCGCCAGGGTCATGACGTGGCGCGCGACGACGTCGGCGCCGACCACCCACGGCCGCTTCGCGATGCGGCCGGTGGCCAGGATGCCGGTCTGGCCCGGCGGCAGGATCGGGGTGCCGCCGTCGATGCCGAACACGCCGATGTTGGTGATCGAGAACGTCCCGCCCGACAGGTCGGCCGGCTGGGCCTTGCCCGACCGGGCCAGCTCGACGACCTCGCCGATCGCGCCCGCCAGGCCGGGACCGTCGAGTCGCTCGGCGTCGCGCACCACCGGGACGAGCAGCCCGCGGTCGGTGGCGGCCGCGATGCCCAGGTGCACGCCCTCGTGCCGGACGATCTCGGCACCCCCGTCGGTGTCGCGCCACGACGAGTTCAGCTCGGGGTGGCGACGCAGAGCGAGGGTGACCGCCTTCGCCACCAGCAGCAGCGGGGTGACCCGCACGCCGTCGTACGCCCGGTCGCGACGCAGCCGCTCGACCAGCTCGACCGTGGCCGTGACGTCGGTGTCGACCCAGGTGGTCACGTGCGGGGCGGTGAACGCCGAGTGCACCATCGCGTCGGCGGTCGCCTTGCGCACGCCGCGCACCGTCGTCGCCGTGCCCGCAGCGGGCGCGGACACCGGCGGCCGGGCGAATGCCTCGACGTCGTCGCGGGTGACGACCTCGCCGTCGTGCGGCACGGACGCCAGGTCGACGTCAAGGTCGCGGGCCAGCTTGCGGACCGGCGGCTTGGCCAGCACCTTCGGCGACGGCTTCTGCGCCACCTTCTCGGTGTCGACCGAGGCGACGTGGCGCGGCCGGCGGACGTTCGCGCCGGGCACCTTGGGCCCGTAGCCGACGAGCACGGGCTCGCGCTTGGGTGCGGCCGGCTCGGCGTCCGCGGTCGGCGCAGGCTCCTCTTCGACCGGCTCCCCTTCGACCGACTCCGCGACCGGAGCCGCCACGACCTCCGGCTCGGGCTCCGGGGCCGCCGCCTCGTCGCCGAAGCGGACGATCGGGGTGCCCACCGGCACCGTCTCGCCCTCGGGGACGAGCAGCGCGCCGACCGTGCCGGCGAACGGGCTGGGCAGCTCGACGACCGACTTCGCCGTCTCGATGTCGACGATCGGCTGGTTGACCTCGACGACGTCGCCGGGCTGCACGTGCCAGGTGACGATCTCGGCCTCGGTCAGGCCCTCTCCGACGTCGGGCAGGTTGAACACGTCCATGCAGGTCTCCTCAGAACGCCAGCGAGCGGTCGACGGCGTCCAGCACGCGGTCGAGGTCGGGCAGGAACTCGTCCTCGACCCGGCTGGCCGGGTAGGGCAGGTCGTAGCCGGTCACGCGCAGCACGGGGGCCTCGAGCGAGTAGAAGCACTCCTCCTGCACCCGGGCGGCGATCTCGGCGCCGAGGCCGAGCGTGCGCGCGGCCTCGTGGACGACGATCGCGCGGCCGGTGCGACGCACCGACTCGTGCACGGGCGCCAGGTCGAGCGGCGAGAGCGTGCGCAGGTCGACGACCTCGAGCTCGCGCCCCTCGGCCTGGGCCGCCTCCGCGGCGTCCAGGCACGTGCGGACCATCGGGCCGTAGGCGAGCAGCGTCGCGTCCGCGCCCTCGCGGACGACCCGGGACACGTGCAGCGGGGTGTCCTCGTCGCCGACCTCGCCGTTCTCCCAGTAGCGCCGCTTGGGCTCCATGAAGACGATCGGGTCGTCGCTGGCGATCGCCTGCTGGATCATCCAGTACGCGTCGTGGGCGTTGGACGGCGACACGACCTTGAGCCCGGCGGTCAGGACGAACTGGCCCTCGGGGCTCTCGGAGTGGTGCTCGACCGCGCCGATGCCGCCGCCGAACGGGATGCGGATGACCATCGGCATCTTCACCTGGCCGCTGCTGCGGGCGTGCAGCTTCGCGACCTGACTGACGATCTGGTCGTACGCGGGGTAGACGAAGCCGTCGAACTGGATCTCCACGACCGGCCGGAAGCCGCGCATGGCCAGGCCGACCGCGGCGCCGACGATGCCGGACTCGCCCAGGGGCGTGTCGATGACCCGCCCCTCGCCGAAGTCCTTCTGCAGCCCGTCGGTGACGCGGAAGACGCCGCCGAGGCGGCCGACGTCCTCACCCATGACCAGCACGTGGCGGTCGGTGTCCATCGCGGCCCGCAGGCCGGCGTTGATCGCCTTGGCGATGCTCATCTTCTGAGTCATGCTGCACCTCCCTCGAACGAGCTGCGGTAGGCGACGTAGGCCGCCTTCTGCTCGGCCAGCTCCGGGGTGCCCTCGGCGTGGACGCGGTCGAACATGTCGGCGAGGTCCGGCTCGGGCAGCGCCTTGCAGGCCTCGCGCAGGTGCCGGCCGAGCGCCTCGGCCTCGGCGTCGAGGTCGGCGAAGTACGACTCCTCGATGCCCTCGGCCTCCAGGTGGCGGCGCAGCCGCAGCAGCGGGTCGCGCTCCTTCCAGTGCTCGACCTCCTGCGGGTCGCGGTAGCGCGTGGGGTCGTCGGACGTCGTGTGCGGACCGACCCGGTAGGTCACCGCCTCGACCAGCGTCGGGCCCTCGCCGTTGCGCGCCCGCTGGAGCGCGGCCGAGACGACCGCCTGCACGGCGAGCACGTCGTTGCCGTCGACCCGGACGCCCGGGAAGCCGAAGCCCTCGGCGCGCTGGGCGAGCGGCACGTGGGTCTGGCGCTCGAGCGGCACCGAGATCGCGTACTGGTTGTTCTGGCACAGGAAGACGACCGGGGCGTGGAAGCTGGCCGCCCACACGAACGCCTCGTTGACGTCGCCCTGGCTGGTCGCCCCGTCGCCGAAGCAGGCCAGGACGGCGCTGTCGCGCTCGGCGTCGGCGTGGCCGACCTGGTCGTCCAGGCCCAGGCCCATCGCGTAGCCGACCGCGTGCAGCGTCTGGGCGCCGATGACGATCGAGTACAGCGCCATGCCCGCCTCGGTGGGGTCCCAGCCGCCGAGGTCGGAGCCGCGGAACAGCCCGAGCAGCTTCACCGGGTCGATGCCGCGGGTCCAGGCCAGGCCGTGCTCGCGATAGGTCGGGAAGACGAAGTCCTGGTTCTGCAGCGCGCGGCCGGCGCCGACCTGCGCGGCCTCCTGGCCGAGGCAGGGCGCCCACAGGCCGAGCTCGCCGTGCCGCTGCAGGGCGTGGGCCTCGGTGTCGACGCGGCGGACGAGGAACAGGTCGCGGTACAGGCCGCAGAGGGTGGCGACGTCGCCGTCCCAGCGGTACTCGGGGTGCTCGCGTCGGCGGCCGTCCGGGGCCAGGAGCTGTACCAGGTCGTGCTCGGCGAGCACGTCGGTGCGGGGTTGCGTGGGTACGGTCATGCGCTGGCCCTTCGTCGGACGGCCCGGGGTCACCGGTCCGCGTACTCAGGTGCGCCGGGACGAACGGGGGTGGTGCCGTCCGCGTCGCACAGGGCGTGACCCAGGTCACGTCCTGGCAGCACCGTAGCGGACGCCCGGGCACGAGACCAGGCCGCGCGACCGCCTGAAACATGACACCGCGTCATTTAACAGAACTGTTCGCTCGCGAGCCTGGACCCGAAGCGTCGCGTTCCTAGCGTCGTCCTGCCGCCAGCCCCCGGTGGCACGACCCCCTGAGGAGAACGCGTGTCCTACCTGAGACGCCGAGGACGCCACGTCGCCGTGGCCCTCGCTGCCCTGCCCCTCGTGCTCGCCGCCGGCCCGGCCGTCGCCGCCCCCGGCGACCCCACGGTGGCCGAGGGCCCGAACTACGTCGTGAACCAGGTCGCCGGTGGCTACGAGGTCACCGTCGAGCTGGACGAGCCGCTCGAGGTGCGCGACGACGCCCCGACCCTGGTCGCCGACGGCGAGTCGATCGGCCTGGCCGTCGAGTCGCCCGACCGCCGCTCGCTCACCGTGTTCACCTCCGACCCCGCGGTCGTCCGGGCCGACCAGATCGAGGCCGGCTGGTCCGCCGAGACCGGCGGCAAGGGTGCGCGCAAGGCGCTGACCGCCGTGCCGGAGGCCGCGGCCGAGGCGCTCGACGTGGACCCGGCGTCGCTCGGGTCCGTGCCGTTCGAGGAGGGCGAGTACGACTTCGGCCAGCTGAGCGTCCCGCTGGCCAACATCAGCGGCTACCGCGGCGAGATGCAGGGCAAGCTCTACGTCCCCACCACCACCGGCGAGCACAAGACCGTGCTGCTGCTGCACGGCCGTCACTCGTGGTGCTACAACCCGACGACGAACGCGAGCGGCCAGGCGTGGCCGTGCGCGGCCGGCCAGGTGCCGATCCCCTCGTACGCGGGCTACGACGGCACCGCCCGCGCGCTGGCCAGCCACGGCTACTCGGTCATCTCGATCGCGGCCAACGGCATCAACGCGCGCGACAACACGTACGCGCCCGACCGCGGCGCCCAGGCCCGCGGCCAGCTGATCCTCGACACGCTGACGATGCTCAAGAAGGCCAACGCCGGCCAGGCCGTCTCGTTCGTCGACGCCAACCGCGACAACCTCGAGGTCTCCCTGGCCAATGCGCTGACCGGTGACGTGAGCGTCGCCGACCTGGTCGGCAAGTGGGACCTGGACGACATCGGCCTCATGGGCCACAGCCGCGGCGGCGAGGGCATCACCTCGGCCACCACGCTGAACCAGAGCCTGGCCGACCCGTTCGGCATCAAGACGATCCTGCCGCTCGCGCCGGTCGACTTCGCCCGCATGACGGTGCCGGACGTCGCGATGAACGTCGTCCTGCCCTACTGCGACGGCGACGTCTCCAACCAGCAGGGCCAGCACATGCTCGACGACTCGCGCTACGCCTTCGGCGACGACGCGCTGCGCTCGGGCACCTGGGTCATGGGCGCCAACCACAACTTCTACAACACGGTCTGGACGCCGGGCCTGTTCCCGGCCGCCGTCTCCGACGACTGGAGCAACAGCACGGCGCGGCGCACGGACGCGATCTGCGGCACCGACCCGACGGTCGAGGCCACCTCGATCCGGCTCACCGCGCAGGAGCAGTACGACCAGGGCACCGCCTACATGGCCGGCTGGTTCCGCCTGACGCTCGGCGGCGAGGACCAGTTCCTGCCGCTGTTCGACGGCTCGGGCGCCACGCCGGAGTCGCTCGGCGAGGTGGACGTCCGTACGGTCACCACCGCCCCGTCGTCGGCCCGCGCGACCATCGCGTCGTTCGAGTCCGCGACGTCGTCGGTGCGCCAGTTCGGCACCGCCACCGCCGTCCCCTGCGCCAGCATGGGCGGCCGCACCATCCCGCAGGCCCTGGCCGCGTGCACCACCGCGACCATCGGCTCGGCGCAGGTGCCGCACTGGACGCCGGCCACCAACGGCGCCAACGTCCCGGCGACGCCGGTCACGCGCCTGACGTGGACGTCCGCCACCGGCGAGATCCGCACGACCGTCCCCAAGACCGCGCGTGACGCCTCGGCGTACGAGCGGCTCTCGGTGAAGCTCGCCGCGGACGAGACGGTGACCACCGGCACCGACCTGACCCTGTCGGTCGTCGACGGCGAGGGCGCCACCTACTCGGCGCTCGTGTCGGCGCTCAACCCCCAGGCGCTCGTGCGCATGCCGACGTCGAGCGGCTCGACGACGCTGAAGAAGATCGTCCTGCAGCAGGTCAACGTGCCGCTCGCCGACGTGGCGGCGGCCGGGCTCGACCTGACCGACCTGCGCGAGGTGCGGTTCACCGCGGCGACCGGCCTGGACGCGACGGCCAACGGCGCGGCGTACCTGAGCGACCTCGCCTTCGAGCGCTCCTCGGTGGGCACGCCGGTCGCGCGCACGCAGCCGACGCTGCACGTGTTCGCGCCGCAGGTCGACGAGGGCAACGGACCGGGCACGACCGACGTGGCGGTCCTGCGCCGCGGCGACGTGTCGGGCACCGCGTCGGGCTACGTCTCGATCCTCGGGTCGACGACGTCGCGCGCCGGCGCGGCCATGGAGAAGGTGACGTTCGCCCCGGGCGAGACCTGCAAGGTGGTCACCGGCTCGCTGCAGGGTGACAAGAACCCGAGCACCACGGCCAGCACGGCCGTCGTGGTCAGCGTCATCAACACCGCCGGCGCGGTCATGTCCGACAACGCCGTCACCTGGCAGACCGTCCGCGAGGACGACGGGCTCACCAACACCGTGACCCCGCTGCCGGAGTCGGGCACGCCCGGCGACGTGTGCGCCGAGGCCGCCGCCTCGCGCACCGTGACCGAGCTGGCCACCGGCGACGTCACGCCGGCCCCCGGCCAGACGACGACCGTCTCCGCGACCGGCTTCCGCGCCGGCGAGTCGGTGGCGATCACCCTGGGCGGCACGTCGCTCGGACGCGTCGTGGCCGGTGCCGACGGCTCGGTCTCGGCCGACGTCGTCGTCCCCGCCGACGCGAAGCTCGGCTCGGCCCGCCTCACCGCGGTCGGCCAGGCGTACGCCCGCACCGCCGCCACGGACGTGGACGTGCTGCACGAGACGACGACGGCGCTGGCGCTCTCGCCGGTGGCGCCGAAGATCGGGCAGGCACTCACGCTGACCGCCACCGTCACCGGTGTCGACGTGGCCGGACAGGTCGAGTTCCTCGACGGGTCGACGGTGCTCGGCACCGCGACCGTGGACGCGGGGACGGCAACCCTGACGCTGCCGCGCGGCCTCAAGGCCGGGGCGCACAGCCTGGGGGCGCGGTTCGTCCGCACCGCCACGGCGCAGGCGTCGTCCGCGACCCCGGTCGCACTGACCCTGAACCGTGACGGCTCGTCCAGCACGCTGCGGCTCAGCCGGTCGACGTCGGTGTTCGGCACCGCGGTGACCGGCACGGTGACCGTCTCCGGCGCGAAGGCCGGCTCGGTCACGGTCACGGCCGGACGCACGAAGGTGACCGCTCCGGTGAACGCCTCGGGCACCGCGCGGTTCACGCTGCCCCGGACGCTCGCCGTCGGCTCGTACAAGGTCGCCGTCCGCTACTCGGGCAGCGACACGACCGAGCCGAGCAGCGTGACGTCCGCGCTGAAGGTGACCAAGAAGGCGACGAGCGCCTCCGTCTCGGCGTCCTCGCGGGTCAAGCGCGGCCGCTCGTTCACGGTCACCGCGCGCGTGGGCGGCACGGTCGCCGGCGTCAGCCCGACCGGCACCGTCAAGGTCTACGTCAAGGCGCCGGGTGCCCGCGGCTACAAGGTCGTCAAGACCGTGCGGGTGAGCAGCACCGGCAAGATCACCGCGAAGGTCAAGGCGTCCAAGCGCGGCAGGCTCGCCGTCAAGGTCGTCTACTCCGGCGACGCGCGCTACGGCGCGAGCACGTCGAAGGTCACGCGGGTCACCGTCCGCTGACCTGACAGCGCGAGGGGGAGGGACCGCCCCGGTCCCTCCCCCTCGCGCGCCCCCCGGCGGTCTCAGCGGGCGCGCCAGGCCCGCACGAGGTCGAGGAAGTGGTCGCCGGCCTCGGGCAGGCCGACGCTCACGCGGACGCCGTCCCCGGCGAACGGACGGACGCTGATCGGCGCAACCGCCTCGGCGAACTCGAGCGCGTCGTCCCCGAGCGGCAGCCAGACGAAGTTGCCCTGGGCCTCGGGCACCTCGAAGCCCGCCTCGAGCAGGGCGTCGCGCAGACGCGTGCGCTCGGCGACCACGCCCTCGACCCGCTCGGCCAGCTCGTCGGCAGCGTCCAGCGACGCGATCGCGGCGGCCTGGGCCACGCCGGACACGCTGAACGGCGCCACGACCTTGCGGACCTCCTGGGCCACCTGCGGGTGGGCCACCGCGTACCCGACGCGCAGGCCGGCCAGGCCGTACGCCTTGGAGAACGTGCGCAGCACGACGACGTTCGGGCGGCCCTCCAGCACGTCCAGGCCGCGGGCGGCGGCGGGGTCGCGGACGAACTCGACGTACGCCTCGTCGACCACGACGAGCACCTGCGGCGGCAGCGCGTCCACGAACCGCACCAGGGCGTCGTGCTCGACGACCGGCCCGGTGGGGTTGTTCGGCGTGCAGACCATGACGACCTTGGTGCGGTCGGTGACCGCGGCGGCCATCGCGTCGAGGTCGTGGCGGCCGTCCGCGGTGAGCGGCACACCGACCGAGCGGGCGCCGGCCAGCCCGACCGCGATCGGGTAGGCCTCGAACGAGCGCCACGCGTAGACGACCTCGTCGCCGGGCGAGCAGTAGGCGCTGAGCAGCGAGTAGAGCACCGCGACCGAGCCGGTGCTGGCCGCGAACGCCTCGGGCGGCTGGCCCAGCGTCTGCGACAGACGCTCCACCAGGGCGGTGTTGCCGGCGTCGGGGTAGCGGTTGATGCGGCCGAGCTCGCCGCCCAGGCGCTCCAGCACGCTCGGCAGCGGCGGGTACGGCAGCTCGTTGCTGGACAGCTTGTGCGCCTCGTCGAGCGCGACGCGGCCGGGCTTGTAGACGGGCATCGAGGCGAGGACGTCTCGCGAGGTCGGCGTGGCCATGGGGGCAGGGTAGTGGGCTGGCATGATCGCCCCGTGACCGCCGCCACCGCCCGCCGGGGCTACGTGCTCGTGCTGACCGGAGCCGTGCTGTTCGGCCTCAACGGCGGCATCTCCCGCATCGCCATGGACGGCGGCATCGACCCGCTGCCGTTCACGTCCGCCCGCATCACCGGCGCCGCGATCGTGCTGGCGCTGCTCGCGGCCCTGTGGCGGCCGGCGGCCCTGCGTCCCCCGCGCGGACGCTCGCTGCTGCTCATCGCCGGGCTCGGCCTGGTCGGCGTCGCCGCGCTGCAGCTGACCTACAACGTGGCGATCGACCGGCTGCCGCTCGGCATCGCCCTGCTGCTGGAGTACCTGGCGCCCGTGCTCGTCGTGCTCTGGGTCCGTGCGGTGCGCCGCGAGGACGTCCACCGACGCATGTGGGGCGCGGTCGCCTGCGCCGTCGGCGGCCTGGCCCTCGTCGCCCAGGTCTGGGAGGGGCTCCAGCTCGACGCGCTCGGCGTGACCATGGGACTGCTCGCGGCCGTCAGCTTCGCCACGTACTTCCTGCTCGGCGAGCACAACGTCGGCACGCAGGACCCGCTGCACGTCATCGTGTGGTCCTTCGTCATGGCCGCGGTGCTGATGAACCTGGTCAGCCCGAGCTGGCGGCTCCCCGACCTGACCCAGGACGTGTCGGCGCTCGAGCGGCTCGACCACCTGAGCGTCCCGCTCTGGCTGCCGCTGCTGTGGGTGGTCGTGCTCGGCACCGTCACCCCGTTCTTCCTCCAGCTCGTCGCGCTGCAGCACCTGCCCGCGACGCAGGTGACGATGGTCGCCACGCTCGAGCCGGTGCTCGCGGTGCTGCTCGGCTGGGCCTGGTTCGCCGAGTCGCTGGCCGGGGTGCAGCTGCTGGGCGTCGCCGTCGTCATGGCCGGCATCGTGCTGGCCCAGTCGGCGCGCCGGGCGGCGCCCGCCGAGCTCCCCACGCCACAATGAGGACATGCCTGCTCTGCTCGTGACCTGGATCTCGAGCGCCATCGCGCTCGCCGCCGCCGCCGGCCTGCTCGGCGACCACATGAACATCGCCGACGCCGGTGCCGAGTCGTCCACCGTGTGGCTGACGCTGGCCGTGGTGTCCGCGGTGTTCGCGCTCATCAACGTCTACGTCAAGCCCGTGCTGAACGTGCTGTCGCTGCCGTTCATCATCCTCACGCTCGGCCTGGCGCTGCTGATCATCAACGCCCTGCTGCTCCTGCTCACCGAGTGGATCGCCGGCCAGCTCGACCTCGGGTTCTTCGTCGACGGGTTCGGCTGGGCCATCCTGGCGTCCATCGTCATCTCGATCGTGAACGCGGTCGTCAGCGCCGTCCTGGACTGACGTGCCCACGCTCCCGCCGCCGGAGGAGGACGGCCGGTACCGCCTGGCCGTCGTCTGCCTGGGCAACATCTGCCGCTCCCCCATGGCGCACGTCGTGCTGGAGCACCGTCTGGACCAGGCCGGGCTCGCCGACCGCGTGACCGTCACGTCGTCGGGCACCGGCGACTGGCACCTGGGCCGGCCGATGGACGAGCGGGCGGCCGCCACGCTCAGCGCCCACGGCTACGACCCGACCCGGCACGTCGCCCGGCACTTCAGCACCGACTGGTACGCCGAGAACGACCTGCTTCTGGCGATGGACCAGTCGAACCGGGCCGACATGCACGACCTCACGCCGACGGTCGACGCCGCCGGACGGCTCATGATGTTCCGCGCCTTCGACCCCGAGGCCGGTGACGAGGACGCCGAGGTGCCCGACCCGTACTTCGGCGACGGCGAGGGGTTCGAGGTCGTCCTGGCCATGGTCGAGCGCACGGCGGACGTCCTGGTCGACCGTCTGCGGGCGACACTGGAGGCATGAGCGAGCAGCGCGAGCGAAGCATCGGGATCCTCATGCCGGTGTCGACGTACCGTGCCTCTTCCGCGTCGGCGCCGGCATGAGCGAGCAGCCGGGCAGCGTGCGGACGGACGCCTGGGTGTGGTCGGTCCGGCTGTTCGCGAGCCGGTCGGCGGCGACCACGGCGTGCAAGGGCGGGCACGTCCACGTCAACGGCAAGCGGGCCAAGCCGTCCCAGCCGGTGCACGTCGGCGACCGCGTCACCGCCACGACGCCCGGCGGCGAGCGCGTGGTGGTCGTGCAGCGGCTGCTGACCAAGCGGGTCGGCGCCGCCGTGGCCGCCGAGTGCTACACCGACCACTCCCCGCCCCCGCCGCCGCGCGAGGAGCGGCTGGCGATGCCGCGGCGCGACCGGGGTGCCGGACGTCCGACCAAGCGCGAGCGACGCCAGATCGACCGCCTGCGGGGCAGCTGACCGAGCCGGGGCGGGCCGGCGTCGCTCCGACCGCGCCGCTGGCCCCGGGCCGGTAGCGTCGTCCCCATGGCACGACACGCGGCGACCGCGGCGAGGGCGGAGTCGCTCCTCGGCCAGCCCGTCGTGTCCACGTCCCCCGTCGCCGGGGGCAGCATCTGCACCACGACCCGGCTGCGGCTGACCAGCGGCCGCAGCGTCGTGCTCAAGACCCGGCCGCACCCGCCCGCGGGCTTCTTCGCCGCCGAGGCGCACGGCCTGCGCTGGCTGCGCGAGGCCGGCGGGGCCCCCGTCCCCGAGGTGCTGGCCGTCACCGACGACTGCCTCGTCCTGGACTGGGTCGAGCCCGCCCGCCCCAGCGTCGAGGCGGCCGAGGCGTTCGGCCGGGCGCTGGCCACCACGCACCGCGCCGGCGCGGACGTCTTCGGCGCCGAGCGCGACGGCTACGTCGGGCTCGCGCCGCTGCCCAACCGTCCGCTCGGCACGTGGCCGGAGTTCTACGCCGCCCGCCGCGTCCAGCCGTACCTGCGGCTGGCCGTCGACCGGGCCGCCGTCACTCCCGAGGAGGCGGCGGACGTCCAGGCCGTGCTCGACCGGATCGACGAGCTGTCCGGGCCGGCCGAGCCGCCCGCGCGGCTGCACGGCGACCTGTGGGCCGGCAACGTGGTGTGGACCGCCGACAGCGCCTGGCTGATCGATCCCGCCGCCCACGGCGGGCACCGCGAGACCGACCTGGCGATGCTCGCGCTGTTCGGCGTCCCGAACCTGCCGCACGTCCTGGCCGCATACGACGAGGCGTTCCCGCTCGCCGACGGGTGGCAGCGCCGGGTCGGGCTGCACCAGCTGCACCCGCTGCTCGTGCACGCGGTGCTGTTCGGCGGCTCCTACGGCGCCCGGGCCGCCACGGCCGCCCGCTCGCTGCTGGGCCGGTGACGCGTGGACGCTCAGTCTCGTCTCAGACCGGCCCGGCACACTGGGGCCATGCGCATCCTCGTGGTGGACGACGACCGCGCCGTGCGTGACTCGCTGCGGCGCTCCCTGGAGTTCAACGGCTACACCGTCGAGACCGCGTCCGACGGCGCCGAGGCCCTGGCCCGGGTCTCCCAGGTCGACCCCGACGCCATCGTCATGGACGTGATGATGCCGCGCCTGGACGGCCTGGAGACCACCCGCGCGCTGCGCGGCGCGGGCAACGACGTCCCCATCCTGGTGCTCACCGCCCGCGACGCGGTCGACGACCGGGTCGACGGCCTGGACGCCGGCGCCGACGACTACCTGGCCAAGCCCTTCGCGCTCGAGGAGCTGCTGGCCCGCGTGCGCGCCCTGCTGCGCCGCGCCGCCAGCGCCGCCGCGACCGAGCCCGACGAGGCGCCGCTCGTCTTCGCCGACCTGCGCATGGACCCCGTCACCCGCGAGGTGTTCCGCGGCGACCGCGAGATCGTCCTGACCCGCACCGAGCACGACCTGCTGGAGCTGTTCCTGCGCCGCCCCCGGCGGGTGCTGGAGCGCAGCTTCATCCTCGAGGAGGTGTGGGGCTTCGACTTCCCCACCACCGCCAACTCGCTGGAGGTCTACGTCGGCTACGTCCGGCGCAAGCTCGAGGCCGAGGGCGAGCCCCGCCTGCTGCACACCGTCCGCGGCGTCGGGTACGTCCTGCGCGAGCCGCCGGGCGCGTCGTGACGAACCCGGTCCACCGTGCGCTGAGCGCCGCCACGAGCCGGCTCTCGCTGGCCACGCGCATCCTCGTGCTCACCGCCGCGACCGTGGGCTTCGTGCTGGCCACGATCAACGCCTCGGTCTACTTCGTGCTGCGCGACGAGCTCGTGCACTCCCTCGACGACGCGCTGCTGCAGCGCGCCGAGAACGCGGTCGAGAACCACACGACCGAGGACATCATCCGCGGCTACCAGCCCGAGGCGCTCTCGCTCGGCGGCGTGCAGGTCGGCGTGATCTACGGTGGCACCCTGTTCAAGAGCGAGGCGCTCGACGACCTCGCCGCCATGCAGTACGTCTCGAGCGTCGAGCGCGAGGTCGCGCTCGGTCGTGGCGAGCACTCCACCCGCACGGCCCGCATCAACGGCACCCACTACCGGGTCGTCGCGGTGAACGCGGGCTCGGGCAAGGCGCTGGTGCTGGCCCAGTCGGCCGAGTCGATCTACCAGAGCCTGCGCCGGATGAACATCATCCTGTGGGCGACCAGCGGCGTCGGCATCCTCGTCGCGGCGCTCGCCGGATGGCTCGTCGCGTCCACCGGCCTGCGCCCGGTGCGCCGCCTGACGTCCGCCACCGAGCGCGTCGCCCGCACCCAGCAGCTGACCCCCGTCGAGGTGCACGGCCACGACGAGCTCGCCCGCCTGGGCACGTCCTTCAACGCGATGCTGGCCGCGCTCGACGCGTCCCAGCAGCGCCAGCGTCAGCTCGTCGCCGACGCCGGCCACGAGCTGCGCACCCCGCTCACCAGCCTGCGCACCAACATCGAGCTCATGGAGCAGGCGTTCGCCAGCGACCGTCCGCTCTCGCCCGAGCAGCGACGCGAGGTCATGGACGACGTCCACGGGCAGCTCGCCGAGCTGACCACCCTCGTCGGCGACCTGGTCGAGCTCGCCCGCGACGAGCCGCTGCGGCGCAGCCCCGAGGCGGCCGACTTCGCCACCGTCGTCGAGGCCGCGGTCGACCGGGTGCGGCGCCGCGCACCCGGGCTCACCTTCGACGTGCGGCTGCAGCCGTGGATGTTCTTCGGCGAGCCGTTCATCCTCGAGCGCGCCGTCATCAACCTGCTCGACAACGCCGCCAAGTGGAGCCCCGAGGGCGGCACGGTGACCGTGCGCCTCGTCGACGGCGAGCTCACGGTCGTCGACGAGGGGCCCGGCATCCCGCCGCAGGACCTGCCGCACGTCTTCGAGCGCTTCTACCGCTCCAGCGAGGCGCGGACCCAGCCCGGCTCCGGCCTGGGCCTGTCGATCGTCGCCCAGGCGGTGGCCCGCCACGGCGGCTCGGTCACCGCCGACTCCGCCCCCGGACGAGGCGCCCTGCTCACCGTGCGGCTGCCCGGATGGTCCCCCGGACCCGACGCGCCGATTTCTTGAGCGACGTACAGACTGGACACAGTCTTCTCTCAGCGAGGCAGGAGAATCTCGGAGCATGAGCGAACCGCAGGATCCTTACGCCGGCCGTCCGTACGTCCCGCCGGGACAGCGTGACGAGGAGCCGACGACGCGCCTGGACGCCGGCTCCGACGCCGCGACGTCCGACACGACCCGCTTCGAGCGACCCGGGCCCGATGCTCCCGCGCAGCACGACGTGACCGCCGAGCAGCCCGCCGCGGAGCAGTCCACGACCCAGCAGCCCGCGGCGGCCGACTGGAGCACCCCCGCCGCCCCCGCGGCGTCCGCCGCCGGTGCGCCCGCCGGCCCGCCGGCCGACGACGCCGCGTGGACCCACCGCTACAGCGACCACGCCGCCCAGCAGCCCGCCCCGGCCGCGGCCGGCGCGCTGGCCGCCGAGAAGCACGACCGGCCCCGTCGCGGTGGCCTGCTGGTCGCCGGCCTCGTCGGCGCCGCACTCATCGGCACCGCGGCCGGCTTCGGCGGCGCCGCGCTGTACGCGGCCAACGACGACGGCGGCTCCAGCAGCCCGACGGTCAGCTCGCTGGCGCAGGACGCCAAGGCGTCCGACCTGCCGGCCGGCACGGTCGAGAAGGTCGCCGAGGCGGTCATGCCATCGGTGGTCCAGATCAACGTCGGCGGCAACGACGCGTCCGGCACGGGCACCGGCGTCATCCTGAGCAGCGACGGCGAGATCCTCACCAACAACCACGTGGTGGAGTCCGCGGCCGACGGCGGCACGATCACCGTGTCGTTCGACGACGGCTCGCTGGCCAAGGCCGCGATCATGGGCCGCGACCCCAAGACCGACCTCGCGGTGATCAAGGCCGAGGGCAAGACCGGCCTGACCCCGGCGACGCTGGGCAGCTCGGCCGCGCTGCGCGTCGGCCAGGAGGTCGTCGCCATCGGCTCGCCGTACGGCCTGGAGTCGACGGTCACGAGCGGCATCGTCTCGGCGCTCAACCGGCCCGTGACGTCCGCGGACGCGACCGGCTCGAACAGCACGGTCTTCCCGGCGGTGCAGACCGACGCGGCGATCAACCCGGGCAACTCCGGTGGCCCGCTCGTCGACGCCGACGGACGCGTCATCGGCATCAACTCGGCCATCCGGACGAGCTCGGGCGGCGAGTCCGGCTCGATCGGCCTGGGCTTCGCCATCCCGATCGACCTGGCCAAGAACGTCGCCTCGCAGCTCGTCGAGGGCAAGACCGTCGAGCACGCCCGGATCGGCGTGACGGTGACCCCCGCGGTCGAGTCCGACGGCATCACCACGGTGGGCGCGCAGGTGCGCGAGGTGTCCGAGGGCAGCGCCGGTGACAAGGCCGGCCTGGAGGTGGGCGACGTCATCACGGCGGTCGGCGGCAACGCGGTCGGCAGCTCCGACGCGCT
The DNA here is from genome assembly GCF_004336805.1 of Aeromicrobium sp. IC_218. GTDB lineage: Bacteria > Actinomycetota > Actinomycetes > Propionibacteriales > Nocardioidaceae > Aeromicrobium. Next base: position 131,892 of record NZ_SJXM01000004.1, on the reverse strand, counting down.
GGTCGCGGCGATCCGCGGCTACCAGCCCGGCGACAAGGTCGAGGTCACGTACGTCCGCGACGGCAAGACGCAGACGACCGACGTCACGCTCGACTCCGACGGCGGCGACCTCTCCAGCTGATCGCTCCGCACGCACGAGGGCCGACGACCACGTGGTCGTCGGCCCTCGTCGCGTCCGGGCGGCTCAGCGCGTGACGCCCTCGAAGCGGTACTTGTAGTAGTCCAGGGACCAGCCGTTGGCCGTGACCAGGTAGCTGTAGCAGGACTTCGTGACCCGGGTCCACGAGCTCTGCCAGGCTCGCTGCGCGGCCTCGCACGCGGCCCGCGAGTGGTAGCCGGGGCTGGTGTAGCCGGCGGCTGTGCTGGGCCCGGCCGTGGCGGTCAGGATGCCCGCGGCGAGCGCGCCGGCGGCCGCGGTGCGGGTGATGACTCGGACGTTCATGTGGGTTCCTCCCCCGATGGATGACATGAGCCACCGACGCTACCGTCCGCAGCCGGTCACCCCTCGGGGACAGCCGGTCGTCCGCCCCGTCCGGGGACGGACGACCGACGGCTCAGCGCACCCGGTACCGCACCGACGCGGTGCTCGCCAGCAGCACGGCACTGCCGCCGTAGCGGACCGTGACCTTCTGCCGGCCCGTGCCGCGCGGCACGAAGGTGATGCGCACGCGTCCACCGGACAGCTGGCGGGTCACGGCCGGCAGCCGCGTCCGGCCGACGCGCACCACGCCGGTGGCCCGCTCGCCGGCCCCGGAGACACGGATCGTCACCGAGACCTTGCGGCCCTTGCGGACCGTGCGCGGCGAGGCCGTCACCTGCGTCCGGCTCGACGCCTTGGCGACGCGCGCCGTCGCGGCCGACGTGGCCACGCCTGCGGCGCGGCCGGGCAGCGTCGCCCGCACCCGCACCGAGAGCCGCGTGCCGACGTCGGCCCGGCCGGCCACGTACGAGCGACCGGTCGCCCCGGCGATCGGGCGTCCGTCGCGCAGCCACTGGAAGGTGGTGCTCACGCCGGACGGGCTCCAGGTGCCGGCGGTCGCGGTGAGGCGCTGGCGGTAGCGGGCCGTCCCGCTGACCGTCGGCGCCCGGCGGACCACCGGGGCGCTGGCGTCGGCCGGCACCTCGACCGACCCGGTGCCGGAGGCGTTGCCGGCCCGGTCCGTCGCCCGGTAGGTCACCGTGCGGGCAGCCGAGTCGAGCGCGACCGGGGCCGAGTAGCGACGCCACGACTCCTCGCCGAAGCGGTACTCGATCGCCCGGACGCCGGACGCGTGGTCCTGCGCGGCGAGCGTCAGCGTGCGGCCCTGGACGGACGCCTCGACCGTCGGCGCGACACCGTCGACCTTCACCTGGAGCGTGTCGTCGGCGACGGTCGTGCCGCCCTCGACCAGGCGCCAGGCGAGCGTGTGCGCCCCGTCCTCGAGCGCGACCGGGCCGGTGTACGGTTGCCAGGAACCGGCGTCGACCTTGACCTCGACCGTGCGGTCGGCGGACGGCTCGGTCGCGGTGAGCGTCAGCGCGGCACCCGCGCCGTGCCAGCCGTCCTCGCCGGCCGCGCTGACGGCTGCCTCGACGGTCGGCGCGGCCACCGGCGCCTGCGCGCACACCGAGGTGAGCCGGTCGACGTCGGTGTCGGCGGCCGGCGAGAGCACGTGGCAGCCCGCCTCGACCGGCACGACGAGGAAGCCGTCGGTCGGCGTGACGGTGCGCCGGGCGCCGTCGACCCACAGCGCGGTCGGCTCGGTCGCCCGGGTCGGGACGCTCACGGTCGCCGCCGTGTTGCCCGGCACCGACGCCACGACCGTCGTGGCGTCGCCGTCGCGGCGGAAGGCGGCACCGATGCTGCCGCGCACCGTCGGCGTCCGGATCGTGCCCCACTCCAGCGAGCCGGGCTGCGGCTTGATCGCCACCTTCTCGTAGCCCGCCACGAGCGGCTGGATGCCGAACAGGCCGGACGGGACGTTGAACGCCGGCGACGCCGCCCACGGGTGGGAGTAGCTCGTGTTCGACTTCTGCGACAGGTCCCAGGCCTCCATCGTGGCGCCGGCCCCGACGCGGATCATGTTCATCCAGCTGCTGGTGCCCTCGGCCGTCATGAGGTCGAGCGCGGTCTGGCCGTCGCCTCCGTCGTACAGGCCCTTCACCACGAACGCCGCGCAGTAGACGCTGCAGGCCATGCCGCGGCTCTTGACGAACGCCGCGACCCGCGGCCGCTCCGACGCCTCGGGCACGCCGAACGCGAGCGCGAAGGCGCTGGCGTGGATGGACTTGTGCCCGGTCAGCACGAGGTCGGCGTCCGCGCCGTCGTCGTAGGCGCCGGCCTGGGCGTCGTAGAGCTTCGCGTTGATCGCGTCGCGCAGGTCGTCGGCCTGCTGCGCGTACGTCGCGGCGTCCGCGTCCTCGCCGATCGCCTCGGCCATCGCCGCCATGTCGGCCAGCGCGCGGTAGGCGATCGCGTTGATCACCGTGTTGTGCTGGCGGTAGACGTAGCCGTCGCGCTGGCTCGTGGGCCAGTCGACGATGTCGCAGTCGGTCTGCGAGCTGCACCCGTTCGAGCGGGTCGTCTTGCGGATGAGCCCGGTCGTGGCGTCGAGCCACTGGCTCGACGGCAGCTTCGTCTTGAGGTTCTCGTAGTAGTCGCGCACCTGGTCGGTGCTGCCGGTCTGGCGCCAGGCGTCGTGCACGGCCAGGACCACGTACGGCGGCCACTCGGTCGGCCAGGTGCGGTTGCTGCGGAAGTAGTCCATCGAGTAGCGCCCGAGCGACAGGTCGTCCATGAGGTACAGCGACGACATCTGCTGCAGGTAGGCGTCGGCCTCGTAGTTGGTGCGCTCGCGCTCCCACGAGTCGGTGTAGAAGTTGAGGTTCGTCGCCTCGATCGTGTTCTTCGACAGCGCGTAGACCTGCTCGAGGTTGTCGCTGGACGAGGCGAACGCCGACGCCTCCTCGTCGAACGGGTACACCAGCGCGACGGCCTTGAGCGTCTGCGCCGTCACCGGCGCGGTGGCGCCGATGATCTCGACGTAGCGGAACGTGCGCATGCCCCACGTCTCCAGGTGCTGGTCGCCGCCGCGCAGCGTCCAGGTGTCGAGGTAGGTGTTCGTGGCGGACGTCTGGTGCTTGACCGAGCCGTCGGGGTTGAGCACCTGGCCGAAGCGGACCTGCACCTGGCTGCCGTCCGTGGCGCCGAGGGCGTCCCAGGCGATGCCGCCCATCCACGTCCGGCCGAAGTCGACGACGTAGCGGCCGTCGCCCTTGTCGCTGATCGTGGCGGCGTCGCGGCGCTGCTCCTGGACCTTCGCCATCGGCGCGGCACGCAGGTCGGCGATGGCCGACCGCTCCTCCGCGGCCGCCCAGCCGGAGTCGTCGAAGCCGGGCCGGTCGAAGCCGGTCGGGAAGCGGCGGGCGTCCAGGTCCTCGCGCGGGGCGGTGAAGTAGCTGGTGCCGTAGCTGCCCGGCGACGGGTAGACGGCGCCGGCCGAGAGCGCCTTCCAGTCCGAGCCCGTGCCGACGACCTGGCTCGTGCCGTCGGTGTAGACGACGCGGAGCTGGGCGAGCAGTCGGGCGTTCGTGCTCCGGCTGTTGGCGATCATGGAGATCGTGGACGTCGTGCCGGGCTCCAGGTGGGACGTGACGTCGAACCCGTCGAAGCGGGTCTCGGTGCCGACCGGGGCCGTCGGCCCGAGGCCCACGACCTCGCCGTCGATGGCGGCCTTGAACACGTACTGCTTGGACGCGCTCCAGTCCGTGCCGGTGGCGTTCAGGGTGGCCCAGGCGATCGGCTTGTCCTCGAGCGTGACGTCCTTGCGCAGCATCACCCAGTCGGTGCCGTAGCCCGACAGCAGGCAGTTCGCGGCCCGCGGCACCTGCAGGGCGCCGCCGGAGACCGTGCCGCACGCGAACGGGTTGGCGCCGGAGAAGTCGGCGTCCAGCAGCGTCGTGCCGGAGGAGGAGACCACCCGCACGTCGTCCAGGCGGCCCGACTCGGAGTTGCCGGTGCGCACGCCGACCACGCCGAAGGCGAGGGACGCGTCGGTGCGCTGGTCCACCTGGACGCCGTTGATGCGCGTGGTGATCGTGGAGCCGGCGACCTGGATCTGGACCGTCGCCTCGGTGCCCACCGCGAGGGTGCCGGCCGGCAGGTTCACCGCCGTGCCGAGCGTCGCGTAGGCGCCGTTGGTCTGCTTGTGCGGCACCAGGCGGTTGTCCGCACCGCGGAACTGCCACATGTAGGAGTTGTTGGAGTCGCTCGCCCGGAAGCGCAGGCCGACCGCCGTCTCGCCGATCGTGAGGCGCGCCGACAGCGTGTAGTCGGTCCAGCGGGACGTGGGCGCGGGCGCCCAGACCGGGGTCGCGCCCTCCCAGGTGGCGCCGGGGCTCGTGCCGAACCAGGTGGGCTCGGCCCACGGCAGCGCGCGGTCCTGCTCGTCGCGGGCCTGGACCGTCCAGTAGTAGCGGCGCGAGGTCTCGAGCGCCGGCCCCTCGTACGCGACGTCGGTCTGGTCGGCCGAGTCGACCGGTCCCGAGTCCCACACGTCGCCGTCGTGGGCGGCCGCCTTCGCCGCGCTGGTGGACACCACCACGCGGTAGCCCGACTGCCGGGCGATCGCGGGCAGGTGCCAGGAGAACGTCGGCGTCTGCAGGTCCTCGAGGTCGGCCGGGCGGTCCAGGCCGTTCACGGTCAGGCCCGTGGGCGGCTGCTCGTGCGGCACGGCAGCGGCGGCCGCCTCGGCCCGCGGTGCGGCCGTCGCGGCCGGTGCCGCCAGCAGCCCGGCCGCGGTCAGCGCGGCGGCCAGGGGAAGCACCAGGAGGCGCCGTCCGGAAAGGGGGGTCGACCTGCGCACGGGAGAGTCCGATCGTCGGGGACGTGACGTAGGTCACGAACCTAGTGAAAGGATTCAATCGCCGCCAGCACTTTGCCGGATCCGGCCAGGGAGGTTCCGCGTCCGGGCGGGTCAGGCGTCGTCGAGGATGCGCCGCTGCGTGCTGCCGTCGACCTCGCGGACGACGTGCGGCACCCGGCGCCAGCGAGCCTCGTCGCGTCCGGCGGCGACCGCCTCGTCGCGCGTCGTGTGCGTGCCCAGGAACCCGCCGTCGGAGGCGATCAGGCGGTTGTGCCACAGACCGTGGCGCGGGTACGTCTCGACCTCGTCGGAGGGAGCCGGGACCGCGTCGTGCACGACGTCCACGGTAGACGCGGGGTGGTGGCGCGAGCCAGCCGGGTCAGGCCGGCAGGGCCCGGGCGCCCTCGGGCACGGCGCGACCGGCGGCGGTCGCCGAGGCGGCCGTCACGCGCGCGACGTCGAGCACCGAGCCGAAGACGCTGATGATCTCCTCGTCGAGGTCGGCCACGTAGCTGCTGGCCCGGGCGGACGCGACGGTGCCGTCGAGCACCGGCTCGAGCCGGACCAGCTCGTCGCCGACCAGGTCCGAGCCGACCACCTCGTGACGGCGGTAGGTCGCGGCGAACGCGTCGGCGTTGTCCGGGGACAGCCAGACGCTGAAGCGGACGTGCGGGTTCTCCATCTCGGCCTGGTCGATCACCAGGTCGACCATCTCCCTCAGCGGCCTGCTACGCATCTCCACCTCTTCCTCAGGTCGAGGCACAACCTAGGGGTGGCGGCGCGGGGGACCGGGCGCGGATCGCCGCATGTGAACACGTGATTTTCCTCGGTGGCGGGATCTCGTGCTCGTCTGGCCGGTCCGGGCCTCGTCCCTGTCGGCGGCCCGCCCTAGCGTGGGTCCGTGCGACGCGACCTCTCCGTGCCGGCCCTGGCCGTCACCGTCCTGCTCTGGGCCTCGGCCTTCGTGGCCATCCGCGCCCTGGGCGACGCCTTCTCCCCCGGCTCGCTGACCCTCGGCCGGGTGCTCGTCGGCGCCCTGGCGCTCACGCTCATCGCCCGGCCCACCCGGGCGGCCATGCCGACCGGACGCCCGCTGCTGCTCGTGGTGATCTACGGCGTCGTGTGGTTCGGCATCTACAACATCGCGCTCAACGCCGGCGAGCAGCACCTCGACGCCGGCACCGCGGCGCTCGTCGTCAACGTCGCGCCTGCGCTCGTGGCCCTGTTCGCCGGGTTCGTGCTGGGCGAGGGCTTCCCCAAGCCGCTGCTGGTCGGCATCGCCGTGGCCTTCTCCGGCGTCGCGCTCATCGCGCTGGGCACCCGCGACCCCGACGCCGTCGCGACGGCCAGCACCACCGGCGTCGTGCTGTGCCTCGTCGCCGCCGTCACCTACGCGATCGGCACGCTCACCCAGAAGCCCGCACTGGCCCACGTCAAGCCGGTCATGTCGGTGTGGCTGGGCTGCGTCGTCGGCGCGGTGGTCTGCCTGCCGTTCGCGCCGCAGCTGGTGCGCGAGCTCGGCGACGCGACGACGTCCGACGTGCTGTGGCTGGTCTACCTGGGCGTGTTCCCGACCGCGATCGGCTTCAGCACCTGGTCGTACGCACTGGCGCGCATCAGCAGCGGCCAGGCGGCGTCCACCACGTACCTCGTGCCGGTCGTCGCGACGGGCATCGCCTGGGCGCTGCTCGACGAGACCCCGGCTGCGCTCGCGCTGGTCGGCGGCGTGCTGAGCCTGGCCGGCGTCGCCATCACCCGCATCCGGCCCCGCCGCAAGGTCGCCGCCGAGGCCTAGGCGTCACGCCGGCTCGTAGCCGAGCAGCCACGGCACCCCGAAGCGGTCGACGACCTGTCCGTCGGACGCGCCCCAGGGCCGTTGCTGCAGGTCGGACACGACGCGTCCGCCGTCCCGCAGAGCCGTGAACCACGCGTGCGCCGTGTCCGGGTCGGCTGCTCCCAGCAGCGACAGCAGCAGCCCCTCCGCCCGGAACGACGCCTCGTCGCCCGTCACGTCGGCGGCGAACAGCTCGACCGGGCCGCCGCCGAGGTGGCCGTGCGCCACCGCGTCGCCCGGCCCGTCGTCGCGGCCGAAGTCGGCGTAGGTGTGCAGCTCGACCTGGCCGCCGAACGTCTCGGCGTAGGCCCGCAGGGCGTCCCGGGCGGTGCCCGGCAGGAGCAGGTACGGCACGGGTGCGGTCATGCCCCGACGCTAGTGCCGCGCCGGGGCACCCGGTCGGCTCAGCGCTGCGGGGCGAGCAGCTGGAGCACGAGGTCGCGCAGGATCCGGAAGCCGTTCTGGGTCAGCACCGACTCGGCGTGGAACTGGATGCCGCGGTAGTGCGGGCCCGCCACCAGGTGGACGTCGCCGCTGGCCTCGTCGCGCTCGACGGTGACGCCCTCGGGCAGGCCGCCGTCGGGCACGCGGGCCACGAACGTGTTGTAGAAGCCCACCGTCTCGTCGCGGCCCAGCACCGGCAGCCGGCTCTGCGTGCCCTGGAAGACGATGTCCTTGAACGCCAGGTCGAGGCCGACCCTGCCGCTGAGCACCTGGTGGCCCAGGCACACGGCCAGGAACGGCCGCTCGGCCTCGAGCAGGGCGTCGGCGGCGCGGCCGATCGTGGCGATCTTCGCGTCGTCGCCGTCGCGCGGGTCCCCCGGCCCCGGGCCGAGCACCACGAGGTCGTAGCCGTCGAGCGCTCCGTCGGCGTACTCGTCGTGGCGGACGACGTCCGTGGTCATGCCCAGCACGCCGAACACGTGGCGCAGCATGTTGACGAAGTCGTCCTCGCCGTCGAGCACGACGACGCGCTTGCCAGCCAGCTCGGGCCGCGGCGCGGCGCCGGACTGGTCGCTCAGCCAGAACTGGCTGAGCCGCTGGTTGCGCGAGCCGAGGGCGATGAGCACCTCGTCGTCGCGGGTGAAGTCGTCGTGGCCGGGCACCGCCTCGGGCGCCTGCTCGACCAGGCCGAACGCGCTGAGCACGCCGGACGCCTTGGCCCACGTCTCCTTCGTCTCGTACATCGCGTCGGAGTCGCGCACGAGCGTCGCGCCGGCCGTCACCACGACGTTGCCCTGCAGGTCGACGTCCGCGGTGCGGATGAGGATGGGCGCGTCCGCCACCTGCGCCCCGTTGGCGTCACGGCCGACGAGCGCGGCGACGCCCGCGTAGTAGCCGCGGCCCTGCGGCTCGTACTGCTTGATCAGGCGGCAGGCGTTCTCGACCGGGCTGCCGGTCACCGTGGCCGCGAACATCGACTGGCGCAGCACGTCGCGCACGTCCATGCGGGTCCGGCCGGCGAGCAGGTACTCGGTGTGGACGAGGTGGGTCATCGGCTTGAGGAACGGGCCGAGCACCATGCCGCCCTCGTGGCAGATGTCGCACATCTGCTTGAGCTCCTCGTCCACGACCATGAACAGCTCGTAGATCTCCTTCTCGTCGCGCAGGAACTCCAGCAGCGCCGCCTTGCGCTCGGCCTGGGTGTCCAGCCCGCGCAGGCGGAAGGTGCCGCTGATCGGGTTCATGCGCACCTGGCCGGCGTCGACGCTGACGTGCCGCTCGGGGCTGGCACCGATCAGGTAGCGGTCGCCCGTGAAGACGCAGAACGTCCAGAAGGCGCCGCGCTCGCGCTCGAGCAGGCGGCGCAGCACGGTGAGCGCGCGGTCGTGGCCCCAGTCGGCGACCTGCGCGCGGTAGCGGCGTCCGACCACGAGGTTGGCGCCCTCGCCGCGGCCGATCTCGTCGTCGATGATCGCCTGGACGATGCCGGCGTACTCCTCGTCGGACGTCTCGAAGCCGCCGCGGTCGGCCAGCTCGATCTCGGTGTCGGGCAGCAGCGCGAGCACCTCGTCGACCGGCACCTCGCGCAGCAGCTCGGCGGCGATGGACGTCAGCGGCGTGCCGTCGTCGTGCGCCTCGAACCCGCGCTCGCGCACCTGCTGGAACGGCACGAGCACGAGCTGCTCCCAGCCGTGGCCCGGACCGGCGCCCAGCGGGACGTCCGCCAGCCGCTCGAGGTCCGTGCGGGGGCCGCCGACGAGCGTGACGGTGTCGCTGTCGCGCGTGCGCACGATCGCCCAGGCGGGCTGGGCGAGCAGGTCGTCGAGGTGCGTCATGTGGTTCTCCTGGCTCGGCGGCCCGGGAAGAGAAAAGCCCAGAGCCGGCCGTGAGGCGGTCTGGGCAGAAGTCGACAGGCCACCTACGGGTGGCGCCACCAGGTCAGGGGCCGGGCTGTCATGCGTCGAAGCGTACCGCAGGGCGGCCGGGCTCCGGGGCGTGTCCTACGCTCGCCGCCATGATCGACATCGACCTGGTGCGGCGCGACCTCACCCAGCTCGTCAGCCTGGCGAGCGTCGGCGGCAGCGAGTCCGAGGTGCTGGCCCAGCGCTGGTGCGCCGCGACCCTCGCCGGCCTGGGTCTGGACGTCGACCTGTGGCAGATCGACGTCGACGCGATGCGGGCCGACCCCGACCACCCGGGCGAGGAGGTCGAGCGCGCCGAGGCGTGGGGCTGCGTGGCGACGTCCGGTCCCGGCACGCCCGCGCTGATCCTCAACGGGCACGTGGACGTCGTCCCGCCCGGCGAGCCCGAGGCGTGGACCGGCGGCGACCCGTGGGTGCTGCGCGAGGTGGACGGCACCTGGTTCGGCCGGGGCGTGTGCGACATGAAGGGCGGGGTCGCCGCCATCTTCGCCGCGGCGCGGGCCGTGGCGGCGAGCGGCGTCGAGCTGAAGCGTCCGTTCGCCGTCCACACCGTCGTGGGCGAGGAGGACGGTGGCCTGGGTGCGTTCGCGACGCTGCGCCGCGGGCACACCGGCGACGCGTGCCTCATCGCCGAGCCCACCGCCGGCACGATCGTCACCGCCAACGCGGGCGCCCTGACCTTCCGCCTGGAGCTGTCCGGGTCGTCCACGCACGGCTCCCGACCGGACGCGGGCGTGAGCGCGATCGAGGTGTTCGAGGCCGTCCACGCCGCGCTGCGCCGGCTCGACGCCGAACGCAACGCCGCCCCGCCCGCGCCGTTCGACGCGCACCCGTTCCCGATCAGCGTCGGCACCATCCAGGCCGGCGACTGGGCCTCCACGATCCCCGACCGACTCGTCGCCGAGGGACGGTTCGGCACGCGCCCGGGCGAGACGTTCGAGCAGGCGCGGGCCGTCTTCGAGGCCGCGGCGGCCGCGGCCGACCACCCGTGGCTGGAGAAGAACCCGGCCGTCGTCACCTGGCCCGGCGGCCAGTTCGCCGCGGGAAGCCTGCCCGAGGGGCACCCGTTCCTGGACGAGGTGCGCGCCGCGGCCGGCGACCCGGCGATGGCGGCGGTGGGCGCCCCCTACGGATCGGACCTGCGCCAGTACGCCGCCGCGGGCGTCCCCACCCTGCAGCTGGGCCCGGGCGACATCGCGAACGCGCACGCCGTGGACGAGTCGGTGCGCGTCGACGAGGTCGTCGCCGCAGCCGAGACCTACGCCCGGCTCATCCTCGCCCGCTGCTCGTAGGGGTCCGGACGGGGCGGCGCTCACGACGCTCCCGCGCGAGCGCCAGGACGGACAGCCCGGCGACGAGCAGGGCGGCCGTCCCGGTCCGCCCGGCGAGGTCGACGCTGTCGTGCGCCGCGATACGGCAGCGACGCTCGATCCCCTCCTCGTCCACGGGAGGCTCGCCCCACCGGACGGAGTCAGTGTCGTACCGGACGATCCGCCACGGTGCCGCGCACTGGTAGTCGCTGTCGTCGCCGGGGACGTACGGGGTGGCGACCAGGAGGAAGCCCGACCCGACGACCAGGACCGCCGCCACCAGGGCCAGGCTCTTCCAGGCGCTCACGGCGAGAGCGTCCCACGAACGGACGAGGCCGCGGCGCGGAACGGGCCACGAACACCGCGCGAACGCCGCCCCGCGGACCGGCGCGTCGCCGACGGCCGGGTCCGGGGAGGGCTAGCCTCGCGGACGTGCCCGGCGCTCGTCGGGCGACCTACGACCGCGGGGGCGGTCCCCGAACGAAGGACCCCCGATGGAGCGCAGGACCCGCCTGACCCCGATGCCGGCCGGCCTCACCTACGACGAGATGAAGTCCACGATCGGCGCCGCGCTCGGCGAGCGCGGCCACGTGTCACGTCCGACGCCGCAGTGCCCGCTGGAGCTCGAGGCGTGGCGCCGGGCCGCCCGCGCCGCCGCCCGTTCGATGGGCCGGACCGTGCGCACCGTCGCCGTCGGCGACACCCTGCACGCCTGGCTCACCGACTGGCCGCGCGACGAGCGCGAGCGGACGATCGGGGTCGCCACGGAGGTCGAGGCGCTGCTCGAGCAGGTCGAGCCGGCGAAGGCCGGCTAGCTCAGCGCAGCGCCTCCACCGCGTCGCGCGGCGACGGGGTGATCGGCACGAAGTCCTGCACGGTGACGATGCCGCCCGGCTCCAGGTTCACCGGCTGCAGCCCCACCGGCGCGCCGTCGCGGAAGGTCACGATCGTGACCTGCGCGGCCCGGCGCAGCTTGCTGCCCAGCGCGAAGGCGTAGACCGCGCCACCGGTGGACGCCGTGGTGAGCGTGACCGTGCGGCGTCCGTTCTCGCCCTCGACGACGTCCGGCCCGACCTGGCGGTGCAGGTGGCCCGACAGCACGAGGTCGACGCACCCGGACGCGGCCAGCTGCTTGGCCGACGAGGCGCTGTGCACGAGCGCGACCGACACGTCGCCGTCCTCGCAGGCGGTCTCGGTCAGCGCGGCGTCCTGCTCCTTGAGCGCGGCGCTGTTGTCGGCCGCGTCGCCCTCGTAGCCCGAGGTGAGGCCCGAGCTGCGCGGGTCGCTGGTGCCGATGTACCGGACGCCGTCGACCTCCACCGGCTCCCCGTCGAGCACGGTGAAGCCGGCGTCGCGGTACCAGCGCTGGATGTTGCCACCGGTGTCGTGGTTGCCGGCGATCGCCACCACGTCGAGGTCCCGCATCTCGCGGGCCAGGGAGTTGATGCTGAACTCCTCCCAGCTGCCGCCGACCGACGTGTCGTCACCGAGGTCGAGCACCGTCGACGCCTGCGCCTGGTCGGCGATGGCCCGCGCCACCTGGTCCATGCCGATGTTGTCGTGCCGGTCGGTGACCACCAGGGCGGTCGTCTCACCCTCGGCGGGCGTGCGGACGACGGCCTGCGACGCCGTCTCGGCCAGGTCGCCGTAGAAGCTGATCGACTCGCGGTACGTGTTGAGCGCACCCTGCACGAGCGCGCTGCCGCCCGACGCCGCGGCGCCCTCGGCGATCTGCACCGTGTCGAGCACGGGGTCCGTGCCGTCGAGCTCGGGGAAGACCTCGGTGATCGGCTCCCACGTCCGGTCACCGGCGACGTCCGCGTCGTCGACCGGCATGACGATGGCGACCACCGAGCCGGCCACGAGCGCGGTGACGACGACCCCGCCCACGACCGTCCGCCGCGACGGCCGCCGGTGCAGCGCGCGACGGGCCGAGCCGCGCAGCTCGGCCCGACGGTCGGCGCCGATCGCGCGCCAGACGCCGAGCACGAGCAGGACGGTGAGGACGCCGGCGCCCGCGCCCTTGGACAGCGCGACCCACGCCATGTCCTCGACGGTCGAGGTGACCTTGCGGATCTCACCGGCCGGCTGGCTGGCGATGACCGCGTCCTGGGCGGCGAGCTGCTCGAGCGACGTCACCTGGCTGTCGCCGAGGTCGATCTCGACGCCGATGCCGCCGGTGCCCTCGACGGGCACGCGGACGGTGGGCAGCAGCGGGCCGAAGTCGAGCGTCGCCCAGCCGTCGAACGTCGGGCGCACCAGCGACGAGTGCGCGCCGATGGAGACCTCTCGCTCGCTGTGCAGGAACGCGGTCAGCCCGACGCCGACCGTCACCACCAGCCCGAGGGCGAGCAGCGGCAGGGCCGCGACGACGCGGCGCATCAGCGGACCCGCTTGAGCCAGCGGTCGCTCGTGCCGACCGTGGTCAGCAGCTGGGTCGCCCGGGTGAGGACGACGTACAGCGTCCGCCAGCCCGACGGCGACTCGTCGGTGATCTCGTCGGGCTCGAGCACGACGACGGCGTCGAACTCCAGGCCCTTGGTGTCGAGGCCGTCGAGCACGCGGACGCGGTCGCCGTGCGGGGCGAGCGCGTCGGCCAGGTCGCGGCGGGCCTGCTCGCGGCGGGTGACGGCGGTGACGACGGCGATGGTGCCCTCGACCCGGCCGGCCAGCTCGTCGACGGCCTGTGCCACGGCGCCGATCTCGTCGCCCGCGGCCACCACGCGGTGCTGCGGGTGCTCACCGGTCTCGCGCACGGCGCGCGCGAGGTCGGCGTCCGGGGCGGCGACCTTGGCCACCTCGGCGGCGAAGTCGTAGATCTCGGCGGAGTTGCGGTAGTTCGTCGACAGCCGGAACTCGTGCAGCGGCAGGTTCGACAGCGCCGCCGCGCGGGCACGGGCCGACTCGTCGCGGTGCGGCCAGGACGACTGCGCCTGGTCGCCGACGATCGTCCAGCTGGCGTAGCGGCCGCGACGGCCGAGCATCCGCCACTGCATCGGCGAGAGGTCCTGGGCCTCGTCGACGAGCACGTGGGCGAAGCCGTCGTCCTCGATGGACGAGGTGGAGCGCAGCTCGTTGCGGCGCTCGCGCTCGGCCCGCTCGAAGCTCATGAGCTCGCGCGGCCCGTCGTCGGACTCGTCGTCCTCGACCGGCACCTCGCCGAGCAGGTAGCGCAGCTCGTCGATGAGCGGGACGTCCTCGATGGACGGCTCGGCGTGCTGCTCCCACGACGCCTTCATCGCCGCGACCTCGTCGCGCGAGTACGTGCGCGAGGCGAGCGGCTCGATGACCTGCGGCAGGGTGCGCCAGAGCTGGACGGCCCCCAGCGGGGGCCACCAGTCCTCGACGAACTCGCGGAAGGCGGCCGAGCCGGTGATCTCGTCGGCGAAGCCCTCCTTGCCCTTCTCGAGCGCGCGCTCGCCCCGGACCTGACGCCACAGCGCGTCCACCAGGGCCCCGGGCGCCTTGGCGTACGCCTGGTTGCGGCGCAGGTTGCTCATGAGCTGGCGACGGATGCCGCGCAGCTGGCGCTGGTCCAGGCGCAGCACGTCGTCCTTGTAGAAGAAGCGGAACGACTCCGGCTCGCCCGGCTGGCTCCAGGTGACCAGGCGCGAGAGCAGCGAGGCCATGCGCTCGCTGCCCTTGGCGGCGGCCGCGGCAGGCTCGTCGTGGCGGTCGGTGCGGATGCCGTCGACGACCTCGCCGAGCGCGCGCAGCGTCACGGCGGTCTCGCCGAGGCTGGGCAGGACGCGCTCGATGTAGCTCATGAAGACGCCCGACGGGCCGACGACGAGCACGCCGCCGGACTCGAACCGGCGCCGGTCGTTGTAGAGCAGGAAGGCGGCGCGGTGCAGGGCCACGACGGTCTTGCCGGTGCCCGGGCCGCCGCCGATGATCGTGGCGCCGCGGGCGGGCGCGCGGATCGCCTCGTCCTGCTCCTTCTGGATGGTCGCGACGACCGAGTGCATCTTCGCGTCGCGGGCGCGGCTGAGGCTGGCCAGCAGCGCGCCCTCACCGACGACGACCATGTCGTCGGGGGCGTGCTCGGCGTCCAGCAGGTCGTCCTCGACGCCGACGACGGTCTTGCCGGACGAGCGCAGGACGCGACGGCGGATCACACCCCTCGGCTCGTTGGCCGTGGCTTGGTAGAACAGCGCGGCCGCGGGGGCGCGCCAGTCGACGAGCAGGATCTCGCGGTCGGCGTCGCGCACCCCAATGCGTCCGATGTAGCGGGCGTGACCGTCGGTGAGGTCGAGGCGGCCGAACACGAGGCCGTCGTGCGCGGCGTTGAGCGCGGCGAGCCGCTTCGAGGCCTGGAAGACCATCGCGTCACGCTCGACGAGGCCACCCTCGTTGCCGACGTGCCCGCGGGCGTAGCCCTCCTTGACCAGCGAGGTGGCGACCTTGGCCGACTCATCGAGCCGGTCGTAGACGGCGTCGACGTACGCCTGCTCGTGGGCGATCTCGGCCTGCGCCTGGTCGTGCGTGGCGGTCACTGAGCTCCTCAGGAGGGGGTCGAACGGGAACTCCCCAGTCTAGGCACTGCGCACCAGCGGCGCGGCGGTGCCCGGACCCCGGACGCACGCGGCGGGGCGACCCTCCCAGGAGGACCGCCCGCCGTCGTGGTCTAGCGAACCTTCGTCGTGCCGCGGCTGGTGACCTTCACGGTCGTGTAGCCGGACGAGCGCACGCGGACCACGACGCTCACCCGCTGGCCCCGGTGGGCGGTCCGGGGCTTGAACGTCGAACGAGTCGCGCCGGCCACGGCCTTGCCGCCGACCAGCCACTGGTACGTCAGCCGGACCGGAACGGGACCGTACGCACCGGGCCGCACCCGGAGCGTCCGTCCGACCTTCGCCGTGCCCTTCACCGTCGGGCGGACGCGCACCGCGATGGTGCCCGGAGCGACCTTCGGGGCGTGGCGGTCGTAGTTCCCCAGGGTCAACGGCTCGTAGCCGGGCGCGCTGGCGGACACCTGGACCATGACCCGCTTGCCGACGTCCTGGGGACGGGGGACGAAGGTCGTGCCGGTCTCGCCCGCGGCGCGACGGCCGTCGACGTACCACTGGATGCTTGGCGGGGTGGGCGTCTTCGTGATCAGCCCGGTCACCACGCGGAGGGTGGAACCCACCTTCAACGTGCCGAGCGTGTACGGGTTCCGCGGCCAGTCCAGGTACTGGCGGTTGATGTGCGTGATGTTCTCGGTGCCGACCGTGACCGGGGCGTACGTCGGGAGGCTGGCGGTCACGGTCGCACTCAGCAGGTGGTTCTCCGTGCCCCGCGCGGGGACGAACGTGCGACCGGTCGCCCCCGCCACCGGCTCACCGTCGACGTACCACTGGAAGGCGAAGGTCAGCCCGCTGTGGCTCCACGCCCCGGTGTCGATCACCGACGTCTCGCCGACACGGATGTCGCCCTCGACGCGCGGCCGTAGACGGTTCTCGATGACGTCGGCCGCGGACGCGGACGAGGGCACGGCTGCGAGCGCGGCCAGCGCGAGCACGAGCGCCAGCAGGGCGCGCACGGGACGGACAGTGGCAGTGGTCACGAGTCGGGCCTCTCGGGTGGGCGTCATCGGACGGCCCGGGTGCGGGCGGACTGGACGACGCGGGGCGAGTACGCCGAGGCGGACAGGCTGACCTGGACGCTGATCCGACGCTTCCGCTGAGCCTTCGTCAACCGCACGGTGGACTTCGTGGCTCCCTTGATCGCCTTCCCGTTCGCCAGCCATTGGTACCGGACGCGCACGCCGCTCGGCGCGGCGACGGCCACCCGGGCCCGCAGCGTGCGTCCGACCTTCGGCGAGCCGGAGACGGTGGGCGCCGACCGCAGGGCGATCGTGCCGACCTTCACCACCGTGGTCGCCGGGACCCGGTACTCGTTGGTGCTGTAGCCCGGAGCCGAGACGCGCACCCGAAGTCGCAGGCGCTTGCCGCGGAGCTCGGGTCGAAGCATCACCGTCGGGCCGGTCTCGGGGACGCGGACCGAGCCCGCCGTCCACTGGTAGGTCACCTTCGCGTTCGATGGGGTGGGCCTTCCGAGCACGGCGCGCAGCGTCTGGCCGACCTGCGTGGTGCCGACGACCCGCGGCGCGGCGCTCAGGGTCGCCAGCGCAGCCGCCACGACGGTCTCCTCGGTGAACATCACGACCGGCTCGCGGTGGCTGCCGCTCGCCGTCACGGAGGCGCGCAGGCGGTGTCCCCCGTGCTTGGCCTGGAGCGGGAACGTCGACCGCGTGGCCCCAGCGATCGGCGCGCCGTCGAGGTACCACTGGTAGGCGAAGTCGAGCGCGGCGTAGTTCCAGCGGCCGTTCGAGACCGTCGCCGTGCCGTTCACGTGGACCGAGCGCAGCGAGGGGTGCTCCAAGTTGTCGATCGGCGCCGGCAGCATCTCCATGGTCACCGGCGCGAGCTCGCGGGCCGCGTCCACCTGGACCGACGGGACCACGACCGGGATGCGGCCGAAGGAGGTGTAGCTCACCCGGTAGGTGCCCAGGGCGACCGTGGCCTCGAAACGCCCGGACGCGTCGCTGCTGGTCGTCACCGGACGGCCGAGCCCGCCACCCGGCTTCACCGCCCGGAGCTCGACATCGGCGAACGGGAGAGGCACCTCGCCGGCACCGGCGCGGACGATCAGGCCCGTCACCTTCACCGGGGCGCTCAGCGTGATGGTCGGCAGGACGGCGTCGCCGTCCACGATGAGGTCGCGCTCCACCGTGCCGAATCCCCGCGCGCTGTAGACGAGCGTGTACGAACCCGGGTCGAGGTCGAATTCGTAGGAGCCGTCGCTGTCGATCCAGTCGCTGCCCAGGTCGTCCTCGCCGGAGCGGACGACGACGGCGGCGTTGGCGTCCCACGGGTCCGAGCCATCCGCCAGCACGACGGTGCCGGTGAGGAGGCCGGGGACGGCAGCCACGGCCGTGGCCGGGAGGGCGAACGCGGCGGCGGCCACGACGAGCGCGACGAGGAGCCGCGCAGCGCGCGACGGGGTCAGAGCAGGCACGAGGGAGATCCTTGCTTCGTGGGGAGGTGCGGGGCTCAGCGCGCGACGCGCTTGGCCGTGGTGGTGATCGAGCGGGTGGTGTAGCCGGTCGCTGACACGGTCACCCGGACGCTGACCTTCCGACCGCGGTGGGCGGACGTCGGTCGGAAGGTCGAGTCGGTCGCGCCGCTGACCTTCCGGCCTGCAACGAACCACTGGTAGCGCAGTCGCACCGTGCCCGGCGTGTAGGCACCCGGGCGCACGGTCAACGTCGAGCCGACCTGCGACTTGCCCTTGACGGACGGCTGGGCGCGGACGCCGATCGTGCCGACACCGATCGCGGCGCTCGGCTGCGAGATCGCCTTCGCGTAGTGGAAGCCGGTTCGCGAGCCCTCGACCTCGACCGTCACGCGGCGTCCGAGGTGCTTGGCCTGCGGGACGAACGTCGGCTTGTTGTTGCCGTACTGGATCCGGCCGTCCACCCGCCAGGTGTAGACGAGCCACTGGGCGGCCGGCGACACCGCACCGCCGCCGACGCGCAGCGCCTGGCCGACCCGCGGGGTCCCGACGACGACGGGCGTCGTCACGACGAGCCGGCCAGCGCCCACGGGCACCTCGTCCGAGAACGCCCAGGCGGCGGGCTGGCCCGCGACCGTGGCCTTGACGCCGACCGAGAGACGACGCTCGACCCAGCTGCCGGGCACGGTGATGGTGCGCGAGGTCGCGCCCTTCACCGGCTGTCCGTCGAGCAGCCACTGGTAGCTGAGCGTGACGCCGTCGCGGCTCCAGGTGCCCGGCGTGGGGGTGAGCTTCTGGCCGGCGACCACCTGAGCGGGGATCGTGGGAGCGACGAGGTTCTCCAGCGGCGCGTCGGGGCGGGTCAGGGCGACGGGCTCCAGCGCGCGGTCGCCGGTGACGACGACATCGGACAGGGTCGCCGTGGTGTGGCCGTCCGCACTGACCTGCAGCCGGTACGTGCCGGCACCGAGGAGCAGCGTGTAGGTGCCGGAAGCGGTGACCCATGCCCCCGTCTCACGGACGTAGGTGCCGTCGGCCTGCTGCCGCAGCGCCACGACGCGCGCGTTGGCGCTGACCGGGCTCGTGCCGGTGCCCAGCACGACGCGTCCCGTGACGCGCGCCAGCTTCGCCAGGGTCACGGCCGGGACGGTCGTGTCGCCCGAGACGGTGAGCGCCCGCTCGAGGGTGTCGAAGCCGTCGGCGTAGTAGGCGAGCGTGTAGGCGCCGTCGGGGACGGCGAAGGAGAACGAGCCGTTCGCCTCGACCTGGGCGCCGCCGACCACCTCGTCCCGCTGCACGGCGACCACGTAGGCATCGACGGACACCGGCGACACACCGCCGGCGAGCGACACGGTCCCGGACACCACCGGGAGCGGGGTGAGCACGACGGGCTCGAGGACGCGGTCGCCGGTCACGGTGACGTCGACCAGCTTCTGCGAGTAGCCGTACGCGTCGTACTCGAGCCGGAAGGTGCCCTCCGGGGCGGGCAGGGTGAACGAGCCGTCCGGCTCCACCCAGGCGTAGTCGAGGTGGTCCCACGATCCGTCCGCCTGCTGCTGCATGAGGGCGACGGTGGTCTCGGCCTCGGCGTGCGAGCCGCCGTCGCTGAGCGACACCGTGCCGGTCAGGCGCGGCAGCCGGGTGAGGGTCACCGGAGCGAGCGCCTGGTCGGCGGACGTGACGACGACGTCCTGCACCAGGACGGTCGAGTACCCGTACGCCTGAACCGACACCCGGTAGGTGCCCGGCGCGAGCGGCAGCGTGAACGAGCCGTCGGCCCGGATGCCGCGCAGGTCGTGCTCCTCGTCCCAGGCGCCGCCTGCGAGCTTGCGGTCGACGACGACCAGGCCGTCCACGTCGGCGAAGGACGCGCCGTCGGACAGCGTGGCCGACCCGGTCACCCGAGGCAGGCGCGCCAGCACCACGGAGTCGACCGTCCGGTCGCTCGAGGTGACGACGACGTCCACGGTCCGGGAGGCGTAGCCGTCAGCCGAGTACTCGAAACGGTACGTGCCGGCCGCGAGGGTGGTCTCGAAGCTTCCGTCGCTCTCGACGTCGGCCCAGTCGACGGTCTCCCAGTAGCCGTCGATGCGCTGCTGGACGTCGACGGACCCCTCCACCTGGTCGAACGACTGTCCGTCGTCCAGCTGGACGGTGCCGGTCACGGACGGGGTGCGGGTCGCGCTGTACGTGATGGTCCGATCGCGGTCCATCACCAGGTAGTACTCACGAGCCGGCACACCGCGCCCGGCGACGTAGACGTCGTACTCGCCGCGGGGGAGGTCCAGCTGGAATCGGCCGTCGCTGCCGACCGTCGTGCGGGACTCGAGCTCGGTGTCCTCGTCCTCCGTCCACGCCTGGACGCGAGCGCCCGTCGCCGGGGTCCCGTCCTTGAACGTCACGGTGCCGGAGAGGCGGTACAGGCGGACCAGCTCGACGGCGTCGAGGGTCCGCGCGGCCGTGACGATGACGTCCTCGACCTTGCGGGTCTCGTAGCGATCGAGACCGTAGGTGATCGTGTAGGTGCCGGTGCCGAGCTCGAGCGCGTAGGCGCCGCTGGCGTCGGTGGACGTGCTCGCGGTCGTGCCGTCGGTGCCCGCCTTGGGCGCGGCCGAGACGGTGACGGACGCGGCCGGCGCGCCGTCAGACAGGGTGACGCTGCCGGTCACCAGCGACAGCGGCGCCGGGACCTGGGGGTCGTCGGCGACGGCCGTCCCGGAGACGGCGACGAGGCCGCCGAGTGCGAGCACCAGGCTCAGCACGAGGCGGACGAGAGAAGGACGAGCAGGAGCCACGGTCGGCCCTTTCGGTCGAGGCACGACCGAGCGGTCCGTGCGGCCACCCCCCGCGGGCGGTCGAGACACCGTACGTAGTTCGAACGACCTGGCGGGCGCGAATGCGGTTGCGCGGGACCTTTGTCCCCCGCAACCACTCGACCGGGCTCAGTCCTCCACGACGAGGACCAGCGTGCTCAGGGCAGCCCGCGAGAACAGCGCCGCCTGCAGCTGCGTCGGCGCGGGCCCCCACGTCATCGTCGACATCAGGTCGTGCGCCTCCTGCTCGTCCAAGGCCCGGACTGTGCTGAAGGCGACGTCGTTCACCAGCGTCCGCGCGATCGTCGGGCTCGAGATGAGCCCCTCGGTCTCGGCCCTCGACAGGGCCCTGACGAAGTCCCACCGTTGGCCGAGCTCGTCGAAGAACGCGTAGTTCATCATGCGGATCGACCGCGGCGACCCGACCTTCCGCTTCTTCGCCATCGGTCTCCCCTGTCAGCCCTTCCGGCTCAGGAAGGCCTGCATGGCGGCGCGGGCCTCGTCGCTGCCGAACAGGCGCGCCGACTGGGCCGCGACCTCGTCGCCCAGGGCGTCGATGCGGGCCACCAGGTCGCGGTTCACGAGCTGCTTGGTCTCGCGCAGGCCCTGCGGCGAGCCCTTCGCCAGGTCGGCCAGGACGTCGCCGACCGCCTGGTCGAGCGCCTCGTCGTCGACGACCCGGGTCACCAGGCCGATGTCGGTGGCCTCCGCAGCCGAGAACTGGCGCGCCGTGAGGAACAGGTCGGACGCGGCCCGGGGCGTGAGCCGCGGCAGAAGGCTGAGCGAGATGACCGACGGCGCCAGGCCGAGCCGCACCTCGGTGAGCTGGAACGTCACCGACGACGCGGCCACCACGACGTCCGCGGCACCGACGATGCCCAGTCCGCCGGCCCGGACCGGGCCAGCCAGCGCCACGACGACCGGCTTGGCCGACGTGGCGATCGCGCGCTGCAGCTCGACGAGCGTGCGGGCGCCGGTCTCCATGCCGCCCGAGGACGCCTCGGACAGGTCCGCGCCCGAGCAGAACACCCGGTGCGCCGACCGGACGAGCACCGCGCGGACGTCCGCGTCCGCCTCGGCCGCCGCCAGCCGCTCGCCGAGCTCGCGCACCAGTTGCGCCGAGAGCGCGTTGCGGTTGTGCTCGCTGTCCAGGGTGATGGTGGCGACGCCGTCCGCGACGTCCAGGTGCGCCAGGGTCATGCTGACCAACTTTCTGTACCAACGAGGTGACCATAGGCCGGCGAAGCCGGCAGCCGGCCCGGGACGAGCCCTGCGAGGCCCGGAGGGAGCGCGAGGAACGAGCGCGGGCCGGCTAGTACGACTTGGGCAGGCCCAGGGAGAACTGGGCGACGAAGTTGAGGATCATCTCCCGGCTCACCGGCGCGATGCGCGACAGGCGCGACCCGGCCAGCATCTGCACCAGACCGTACTCGTGCGCCAGGCCGTTGCCGCCGAGCGTCTGGATGGCCCGGTCGACCGCCGCGCACACGACCTCGCCGGCCGCGTACTTGGCCATGTTCGCCGCCTCGCCCGCCGCCATGTGGTCGCCGGCCGCGTACAGCGCCGCCGCCTTCTGGGTCATGAGCCGCGCCATCTCGATCTCGATGTGCGTCTGGGCCAGCGGGTGCGCGACCGCCTGGTGCGCGCCGATCGGCGCCTTCCAGACCTGGCGCTCCTTGGCGTACGCCGTGGCCTTCTCCAGCGCGAGGCGCGCGGTGCCGGTGGCGAAGGACGAGGCCATGATGCGCTCGGGGTTGAGCCCGGCGAACAGCTGCTCCAGTCCGGCGTCCTCGCTGCCGATGAGCGCGTCCTTGGGCACCAGCACGTCGTCGAAGAACAGCGTGAACTGCTTCTCCGGGCTGGTGATGCCCATGTCGATCTCGTTGTAGGTGAAGCCCTCGGCGTCCGTGGGGACGAGGAACAGCGCCGGCTTCAGCTTGCCCGTGCGGGCGTCCTCGAGCCGGGCCACGACGAGCACGGCGTCCGCCTCGTCCACGCCGGAGATGTACGTCTTGGTGCCCTTGAGCCGCCAGCCGTCCTCGGTGCGGTAGCCCGTGGTGACGATGTTGTGCGAGTTGCTGCCCGCGTCCGGCTCGGTGATCGAGAAGGCGTACGTGCTCGTGCCGTCGGCCAGGCCGGGCAGCCAGCGCTGCTTCTGCTCCTCGGTGCCGTACTGAGCGATGATCGTGCCGACGATGGCCGGCGAGACGACCATGAGCAGCAGCGGGCAGCCGGCCGCGGCCAGCTCCTCGCACACCGCGGCCAGGTCGCCGATCTCCCCGCCGCCTCCGCCGTACTCCTCGGGCACGGCCACGCCGAGGTAGCCAAGCTTGCCGGCCTCGGCCCACAGCTCGGTGGTCTTGCGACCCTCCTTGAAGGCCGTGTCGAAGTACTCCTGGCCGTACTTGCGGCCCAGGTCGGCCACGGCCTTGCGGAGCGCCAGGCGCTCCTCGCTCTCGGTGAACGCTGCGGTCATGACTGGTCTTCCTCCTCGACGACGGCCAGCACGGCCCCGGACTCGACCTGCAAGCCGGCGCTGACGTGGACCTCGGTGACGACGCCGTCCGCGGGCGCGGCGACGGTGTGCTGCATCTTCATGGCCTCGAGCACCAGGACGGTCTGGCCGCGCTCGACGCGCTGCCCCGCCTCGACCGCGACCGACACGACCGCCGCGGGCATGGGCGCGAGCAGCGACCCGGCGGCGACGACCTCGGACGGGTCGACGAAGCGCGGGACGACCTCGAGCGAGAGCGCTCCGTCGGGTCCGGCGACGTCGACCGACGTCTCACCGACGGCGACGGCGTAGGACGTCCGGACGCCGTCGCGCTCGAGCACCACGCGGGTCGGCGAAGCCTCGACCACGGTGGCCAGCTCGCTGGCCAGGCGGCCGCCGCGGCTCTCGTACGTCACCTCGAGCGGCTCGTCCGAACCGGGCACGAGGTAGCGGCGCGAGCGCGGCTGCGACAGCACGTTGCGGTACGCGGCCGGGACGCGTCCGAGCACCCGGGCGGACGCCCGGGACGTCTCGGCCTCGGCGAGCGCCGCGGCCAGGGCCGCCAGCACCGGCGCCTCGGCCGGCTTGGTCCAGGCCTCGAGCCGCTCGTCCAGCAGGGACGTGTGCAGGCGCGCGGCGACGAACTCCTCGTCGGCCAGGATCGCCCGCAGCAGCGCGGTGTTGGTCTCCACCCCGTGCACCCGGGCCCGGCGGAGCGCGCCGTCGAGCATCCGCAGCGCGGACGCCCGGTCGGGCCCGTGGGCGATCACCTTGGCCAGCATCGCGTCGTAGTGGACGCCGACCTCGCTGCCGGTCTCGACGCCCGAGTCGACGCGCAGGCCGTGGCTGTCCGGGTTGGCAAAGGCGACGCCCTCGACCTCGAACGCGCGCAGCGTGCCGGTCTGCGGACGCCAGTCGTCGGCCGGGTCCTCGGCGTACAGGCGCACCTCGACGGCGTGGCCCGACGGGGCCGGCGGCTCGCCCTCGAGCGGACGTCCCGCGGCCACCGCGAGCTGCAACGCGACCAGGTCCAGCCCGGTGACCGCCTCCGTGACCGGGTGCTCGACCTGCAGACGGGTGTTCATCTCCAGGAAGAAGACCCGGTCGCCGTCGACCAGGAACTCGACCGTGCCGGCGCCGACGTAGCCGGTCGCGCCGACCGCCTTGCGGGCCGCGTCGTGCAGGGTCGAGCGGGCGACGTCGGACAGCGCGGGCGCCGGCGCCTCCTCGACGACCTTCTGGTGGCGGCGCTGGATCGAGCAGTCGCGATCGCCGACCACCCAGCAGGTGCCGTGCTCGTCGGCCATGACCTGCACCTCGACGTGGCGCGCGGTGGCCAGGTACGGCTCGACGAAGACGGTGTCGTCGCCGAACGCGGACGCCGCCTCGGCACCGGCCCGGGCCAGCTCGGCCTCCAGGTCGCGCGGGTCGTCGACGACCCGCATGCCACGGCCGCCACCGCCGGCGGACGCCTTCACGAGCAGCGGGAAGTCGTCGGCCGTGGCGGTGGCCGGGTCGACGTCCAGCACGGGGACGCCGGCCGCGGCCATGAGCTCCTTGGCCCGAATCTTGGAGCCCATCGCCTCGATCGTCGCCGGACGCGGACCGATCCAGGTCAGCCCGGCATCCACGACGTCCTGCGCGAACTGCGCGTTCTCGGACAGGAAGCCGTAGCCGGGGTGGATCGCGTCGGCGCCGGCCGCCTTGGCCGCGGCGATCACCAGGTCGCCGCGCAGGTACGTCTCACCCGGCGCCGAGCCGGGCAGGCGCACGGCGCGGTCGGCCTCGCGGACGAACGGGGCGCCCGCGTCGGCGTCGGAGTGGACGGCGACGGTCTCGACGCCCAGGTCGCGGCAGGTGCGGAAGACGCGCCGGGCGATCTCGCCCCGGTTCGCCACCAGGACGCTCTTGATCTGCGTGTGCGTGCTCACAGGCGGACCTCCGTCAGGGAAGAACGGTACGGACGTCCGCCCGCGACGATGCTGATGGTTCGCTCGCTGCGCTCGCTCACAGGCGGAACACCCCGAATCCCTCGGCGCCCTTGACGGGGCGGGTGGTGATGGCCGACAGGCAGATGCCCAGGATCGTGCGCGTGTCGCGCGGGTCGATCACGCCGTCGTCGTAGCCCATGCCGGACGTGAAGAACGCCAGCGACTGCTCCTCGATCATCTGCTCGATGAACGCGCGGGTCTGGGCATCCTTCTCCTCGTCGTACGGGACGCCCTTGGACTCGGCCGCCTGCCGGGCGACGATCGAGATGACGCCGGCGAGCTGCGCCGGGCCCATCACCGCCGACTTGGCGTTCGGCCAGCTGAACATGAAGCGCGGGTCGTAGGCGCGTCCGCTCATGCCGTAGTGGCCGGCGCCGTACGAGGCGCCGATGACGACGCTCAGGTGCGGCACCGTCGAGTTCGAGACCGCGTTGATCATCTGCGCGCCGTGCTTGATGATGCCGCCCTGCTCGTACTGCGCGCCCACCATGTAGCCGGTCGTGTTGTGCAGGAAGAGCAACGGCGTGTCGACCTGGTTGGCCAGCTGGATGAACTGCGCGGCCTTCTGCGCCTCCTGGCTGAACAGCACGCCCTGCGCGTTGGCCAGGACGCCGATCGGGTGGCCGTGCAGCTGGGCGAACCCGGTGACCAGGCTGGTGCCGTACAGCGGCTTGAACTCGTCGAAGTCGCTGCCGTCGACCAGGTGCGCGATCACCTCGCGCGGGTCGAACGGCTGCTTGAGGTCGGTCGGGATCAGGTCGAGCAGGGCCTCGGGGTCGCGGCGCGGCTCGGCGTAGTCCGGGCGCGGCGCCGGACCGGCCTTGCGCCAGTTGAGCCGGCGGACGATCTGGCGTCCGAGCCGGATCGCGTCGTGCTCGTCGACGGCCAGGTAGTCGGCCAGGCCGGACGTGCGGGCGTGCATCTCGGCACCGCCCAGCGACTCGTCGTCGGACTCCTCGCCGGTGGCCATCTTCACCAGCGGCGGTCCGCCCAGGAAGACCTTCGCGCCGTCCTTGACCATGACGACGTAGTCGCTCATGCCCGGCACGTACGCGCCGCCGGCGGTGGCGTTGCCGAAGACGAGCGCGACGGTCGGGACGCCCGCCGCGCTGGACCGCGTGATGTCGCGGAAGCTCGCGCCGCCGGGGATGAAGATGTCCTTCTGCGTCGGCAGGTCGGCGCCGCCGGACTCGACCAGGTTGATCGTCGGCAGGCCGTTCTCGGTGGCGATCTGCGCGGCCCGGCGGCTCTTGCGCAGCGAGCTCGGGTTGGTCGAGCCGCCCTTCACCGTCGGGTCGTTGGCCACGATCATGCACTCCACGCCCTCGACGACGCCGAGGCCGGTGACGACGGAGCCGCCCACCGGGAAGTCGGTGCCCCAGCCGACGAGCGCGCCCAGCTCCAGGAACGGGGCGTCCTCGTCGAGCAGCAGCTCGATGCGCTCGCGCGCGGTCAGCTTGCCGCGGGCGCGGTGCCGCGCGACGTACCGCTCGCCGCCACCGGCCACGGCCTTGGCCTGCTCCTCGTGGAGGGCGGCGATACGCTCGAGCATCGCCTCGCGGTGGCTCGGCCCGGTCACGGTCTCCGTCGTCATCTCAGTACCCCAGCAGCTTCGCCGAGAGGTCCTTCATGACCTCGGTCGCGCCGCCACCGATGCCCAGGATCCGCGCGTCGCGGTAGTGCCGGTCGACCTCGCTGTCGCGCATGTAGCCGGCGCCGCCGTGGATCTGCACCGCCTGGCTGACGACCCACTCGCACGCCTCGACCGCGACGTTCTTGGCCGTCGACGCGACGAGCGACATCTGCAGGTCGTCCTTCTCGCCGCTCACCTGGGCGTCGACCGCCTGCCGGGTGACCGCCCGGGCCGCCTCGACCTTCTGGTGCATCTCGACCAGGCGGTGGCGCACGGCCTGGCGCTTGATGAGCGGACGCCCGAAGGTCTCGCGCGTGCGGGCGTACTCGACGGCCAGGTCGAGCGCGCGCTGCGCGGTGGCGTAGCCCTGCGTGGCCAGGCTGAGCCGCTCGACGACGAACTGCTGCATGACGTAGACGAACCCGGCGTTCTCCTCGCCGACCAGCCGGTCCTGCGGCACCCGCACCCCGCTGAACGCGAGCTCGGCGGTGTCGGAGCAGTGCCAGCCCATCTTGGCGAGCGGGCCGGTGACGTCGAAGCCGTCCAGGCCCTTGTCGATCACGACGAGGCTGATGCCGCCCCAGCCGTCGTCACCGGTGCGCACCGCGGTGGTGACGAAGTCCGAGCGGACGCCGGAGGTGATGAACGTCTTCGCGCCGTCGACGACGTAGTCGGCGCCGTCCTTGCGCGCCCGGGTGCGCAGGTTCGCGACGTCCGAGCCGCCGTCGGGCTCGGTGACGCCCAGCGAGCCGATCTTCTCGCCGGCCAGCGTCGGGCGGACGTACTCGTCGATCAGGTCGGGGCTGCCGTTCGCGACGATGTGCGGCAGCGCGATGCCGTGGGTGAACAGCGAAGCGATCAGCCCGCTGGAGCCACCGGACTCGATGATCGTCTCGGTGACGATGGTCGTGTCGACCAGGTCGCCGCCGCTGCCGCCGACCTCCTCGGGGAAGCCGACGCCCATGAGGCCGGCCTTGGCCGCCGTCAGGTGCAGCTCGCGCGGCAGGCGTCCCTCGTCCTCCCACTGGCGCAGGTTCGGGACGATCTCCTTGTGCGTGAAGTCGCGCACCATGTCGCGCAGCGCGGTGCGCTCCGGCGTGGTCCAGGGGTTCATCGCTCTCCTTCGACGAGCAGGTGGGCCGGCACAGCGGCGACGCGGGCGCGCAGCCACTCGCCCAGGCCCTTGGCCTGGGGGTCGAGCCGGGTCGACGCGGCGACGCCGTCGCCGAGCAGTCCGGGCAGGACGACGTTGACCGCGCGCGGCCCCGGCAGCGGCTGGACCTCGACGGCCAGCCCCTCGGCCTCGGGCAGCAGGGTGCGGACGCGGTCGGGGGTCAGCCACGCCACGAGCCAGGCGTAGGCCTCGTCGCGGCGCGGGTGGGTGCTGGGGACCCAGACGCCGACGTTGGCATCGCCGCCCTTGTCACCCGAGCGGGCGTGCAGCAGCCGCCCCAGCGGGACGTCGACGGTGGGCCCTTCGACCCCGCTCCCCGAGCCGACCCCGCTCCCCGAGCCTGTCGAGGGGATCCCTTCGACAGGCTCAGGGATCGGACGCTCGAGCGGCTCGGTGCGGGCGGGCGGGTCGATCTCGACCGTCTCCCCGCTGGCCAGGACGACCCGGTGCGGCACCTCGGTCTGCGGCACGTACGCGGCGCGGTAGACACCGAACGGCGCGCCCTTCGCCGGCGGCGCGGTGACCGCGAAGCCCGGGTAGGACGCGAGCGCGAGCTCGACGACCGCCGAGCTGAACGCGCGGCCGACCGGGTCGGGACTCGGGTCCTTGACGGCGCAGCGCAGCCGGGACGTGGCGGCGGCCTGGGTGAGCGGGTCGCCCTCGGCCGCGCGCTCGAGGTGCCACTCGACGACCTGTGGACGCGGGTCGAGCGCCGCCTCCACCTGGGCGCGCACCCAGTCGACCTTGGCGTCGACGTCGAGCCCGGTGACGAGCAGCTCGACCCCGTTGCGGAAGCCGCCGAGCTCGTTGAGGCAGACCTTCGCGTCCGGTGGCGGCAGCGACCCGCGCGCCCCCGAGACGCGCACGCGGTCGGGGCCGTCCGGCTCGACCGACAGCCCGCCGAGGTCGGTGACGACGTCGGGCCCGGCGTACCGCGGCCCCTGGATCTCGTACACGAGCTGGGCGGTGACGGTGTCGACGGTGACCGCGCCGCCGGTGCCGGCGTGCTTGGTGATGACACACGAGCCGTCGGCGGCGACCTCGGCCAGCGGGAACCCGAGCGGACGCGTGAGGTCCAGACCGGTGAAGCCGCTGAAGTTGCCGCCGGTCGCCTGGGTGCCGCACTCGACGACGTGCCCGGCCACGACGGCGCCGGCCAGGGCGTCGAGGTCGTCCCGGCCCCAGCCGTGGTGCGCGATGGCCGGCCCGACGACCACGGAGGCGTCGGTGACCCGGCCGGTGACCACGACGTCCGCGCCGAGGCGCAGCGCCTCGGCGATGCCGAACGCGCCCAGGTAGGCGTTGGCGGTCAGCACGCCGGGGAAGCCGAGCTCGTCGGCGCGCGGCAGCAGG
Organism: Aeromicrobium sp. IC_218; assembly: GCF_004336805.1. Lineage (GTDB taxonomy): Bacteria > Actinomycetota > Actinomycetes > Propionibacteriales > Nocardioidaceae > Aeromicrobium. The sequence continues at coordinate 103,081 of NZ_SJXM01000004.1, read as the reverse complement.
TCGTCGCCCTCGACGTGGGCGATCGTGACGTCCAGGCCCTGCTCGGCGGCGACGGCCCGCAGCGCGTCCGCGAGGCCGGCCGGGTTGAGCCCGCCGGCGTTGCTGACGATGCGGACACCGCGCTCCTTCGCCAGCGCCAGCGTGTCGCGCATCTGGGCGACGAAGGTCTTGGCGTAGCCGAGCGCCGGGTCCTTCATGCGGTCGCGGCCGAGGATCAGCATCGTCAGCTCGGCCAGCCAGTCGCCAGTCAGGTAGTCCAGCTCGCCGCCCTCGAGCATCTCGCGGACCGCGGAGAGCCGGTCGCCGTAGAAGCCCGACGCGTTGCCGATGCGGACGGGTCCACTGCTCATGAGCGTCCTCGCGGCTTCGGGTCGTTGCCGGGCTGGCCGGCGAACGCCTGGACGATCGTCAGCCACTGCTCGGCCTCAGGCCCGTGGGCGCGCACCTTCACGTCGTCGACGTGGCGGCGCCGGGTGGCCAGCAGGGCGAAGTCGTAGGCGTCGCCGGTGACCCGCTCGCTCGCCCAGGCCGGACCCCACGTCCAGGTGTCACCCGAGGGCCCGCGCAGCTCCAGCCGCACCTCCTGCTCGGGCAGCGGCAGCCCGCGGACCCCGTGCGCGAACGCACGGGTGCGGTAGCCGAGGTGGACGACGTGCCGGACGCTGTCGCGCCGCGGGTACGGGCGGCCGAGCGCCTCGGCGACGTCGTGCGCGTGGGCCCAGGTCTCCATGAAGCGGGCGGTCGCCATGGACGCCGGGCTCATCGGCGGGCCGAACCACGGCACCTTCGTCCCGTCCGGGACGCCGCGCAGCGCGGACGCGAGCATGCCCCGGCCCTGGCGCCAGCGCTGGAGCAGGTCGGACGGCTCGAGCGCGGCCAGCCGCTCGGCCTCGCGGTCGACGAAGCCGTCCCCCTCGGCCGCGGCGGTGCGCAGCGACCGGCCGAACGCGTCGGGGTCGATGATCGCGTCGAGCGAGGCGAGGTCGGTCCAGTAGAGGTGCGCGACCTGGTGCGCGACCGTCCAGCCCTCCGGCGTGGTGACGGTCGCCCAGCCGTCAGCGTCCAGGTCGGAGACCCAGCCGTCGAGCAGCGCGCTCTCCTCGGCCAGGTCCGTCAGGACGCCGTCCAGCGTCGCCTTCACTTCGCCCGCTCCAGCCGGGCGTCGAGGGTGTCGGCCCAGGCGTCGAGGATGACCGCGCGACGCTTGGAGTCGTCGTTGAGCGTCTCGGCCAGGCCGAGCCCGCGGAGCAGGTCCATCGTGGCCTGCACGTGCACCCGGTTGTCGCCGACGGCGTCGTCGACGCCGAGCAGCTGGCAGGCGTAGGCGTGGGTCTCGCGGCCGATGCGGCGCTCCAGCGGTGCGACGGAGGACCGTAGCTCGTCGTCGGTGCGCGCGGCGACCCACAGCTCGAGCGCGGCGGTGAAGACCACGGACGTGAAGTGCTCGCTGAGGATCTCCAGCACCGCCCGGGTGCGCCCCTCGGCCGGCAGGTCGTCGGCGGCCCGGGTCATCTCGTCGCGCCGGCGGTCGGTGAGGTGCTCGACGGAGGCCAGCACGAGGTCGAGCTTGGCCGGGAAATGGTGCAGCTGCGCGCCCCGCGAGACGCCGGCGCGGCGCGAGACGACGGTGGTCGTGGTGCGGGCCCAGCCGAGGTCGGCCAGGCACTCGATGGTCGCCTCCATGAGCCGCTCGCGCATGGCCCGGCTGCGCTCGGCCTGCGGCGTGCGCACGCGGACGGTCGATGTGGTCACGGCCACACCGTGGCACGTCCGTCAACAAACAGTCAACCCTGCTTGTTACTTCCTCAGAGCAGGCGGAGGACGTCCCGCGGTTCCGTCAGTGCGTGGTCGAACGGCTCGTCGGGGTCGTAGAGGTGCCCCCAGGACGCGGCCGCGGCGACCGCCCCGGCGGCGCGCGCCGCCTGCATGTCGGTGGGCGCGTCACCGACGTAGACCACGTGGCCGGGGCCGGCCCCGAGTCGCCGGGCGGCCTCCACGACGCCGTCGGGCGCGGGCTTCGGACGCCCCACGTCGTCGCCACCCACGAGCACGTCCACCGTCAGGCCGGCGGCGTCCAGCAGCGTCCGGGCCGCCCGGGTGCTGGCGCCGGTGAACACCGCGACCTGGCGCCCCTGCGACCGCAGGGATTCCAGCGTCTCGGCGATCCCCGGGTACGGCGCGACCTGCGCGTCGCGCAGCCGCCCGTAGTACGCCTCAGCCTCGCCCTCGTCCAGGTCGCGGCCGAGGAAGTGCGCCAGCAGGACCTCGGGGACGCCCAGCGAGTACGCGGCCACGACGTCGTCGCGGGCGACCCGCGGCCCGCCGAGCTCGGCGATGGCGCCCACGAAGGCGTCCGGCACCACCCGAGTCGAGTCCAGCAGCGTCCCGTCCATGTCCCACACCACGTGCTTCATCCCCCGACCGTAGGGGCGGACCCGGCGGACCGCCTCAGCGCGGGCGGGCCCCGGGACCGGGCTCGAGGCGCGTCTCGCGAGCGTCCTCGACGACGTGGCCGTCGGCGCAGACCAGGCGGGACCGGACGGGCGCACCGCACTCGTGGCGGACGACCGCGGGCGGTCCGTCCGCACCGCCCAGGTGGCGGTCGCCCCAGTCCAGGAAGGCGACGAGCACCGGGACGAGCTCGAGGCCGGCGTCCGTCAGGCGGTACTCGGCGCGAGGGCGCTGGCCGTCCTCGCGGTACTCGACCCGCTCCAGCACGCCGGCGTCGACGAGCGCGGCCAGCCGGCGGCGCAGCACGTCCCGCGAGACGCCGAGGTGGTCGGCCAGCGCGTCGAAGCGCCGGACCCCGTTGAGCACGTCGCGGACGACGAGGACGCTCCAGCGGTCGCCGAGCAAGCCGGTGGCGCGGGCGATCGAGCAGGTGGCGGAGTCGAGCTCGGCGAACGTCGCGGTCATGGTCGCTCCTGGCTGGGTACGGATTGCGTACCCAGATGCTACCGTCCCGGCATGAGCGAGAAGAGCAGGACGATCACCTGGACCGATCCCCTCCCGCAGGCCGCGGCCGCGCGGACGATGAGCGGCGTCGACTACCTGCGCGCGATCCTCAAGGGCGAGATCCCCGGCGCGCCGATCGCGGCCCACCTGGGCATGGGCTTCGTGTCGGTCGAGCCCGGCGACGTCGTGTTCACCGCGGTGCCGGACGAGTCGCACTACAACCCGATCGGCTCGGTGCACGGCGGCTTCTACGCCACCCTGCTCGACTCGGTCTGCGGCTGCGCGGTGCACTCGACGCTGCCGGCCGGCCAGGCGTACACGTCGCTCGAGATCAAGGTCAGCTTCCTGCGCCCGATCACCGTCGACACCGGGCCGGTCACCGCGCACGGCTGGGTGACGAAGCCCGGCTCGCGGGCGGCGTTCGCCGAGGGCGACATCCGCGACGCGGGCGGACGCCTGCTCGCCACCGCGTCCAGCGCCTGCGCCGTCTTCCCGGTCTAGGAGCCCAGCCGCGACACCGCGACGCGTCCCGCGACACGGACGGCGGCCATGCCCAGCACCCCGCAGGCCGTCATGACCGCGAGGGCGAAGACGACGCCGCCGGCCCCGCCGTCGAGGCCTGCGCTCAGCACCGAGACGGCGAGCGCCAGCACGAGTCCGGCGCCGAGCGCCAGGTCGGCCCGGCGGTCGTGGTCGTCCTCGTGCAGGACGCGTCCGCGGTCGTCGACCAGCAGCCGCCTCCGGACGAGCCGGCTGGAGCCGGCGTCCACCCAGTGCCGGGCACCGCGCGGCGCGGGCGGAAGGCCGCGACGCTGACGGGTGCTCGTCGTGGGTCGCCCGGTCGCCGGGCCCTTCGCGTCCTCGGACAGGGCCTCGAGGGCCGCTACGACGATGCGCACGACGAGCGGCATGAGCAGCACGTAGGCCGCGTAGAGCGCCAGCACCGAGCCGGCCAGGAGCAGGACCGGGCGCCATCCGCCCGGGGCCTGCGCTCCGAGCCAGAACAGCCCGGCCGCGAGCAGAGCGGCCACCGGAGCCTGCGCCCAGTAGCCGGGGCCGAGGCGGCCGTTCCAGTCAGCCGACACGGTGCTCGGTGAGGTCTCTCTGCTCGCGGTGGATGTGCGCCTGGGCGAGGCCCAGGACCACCGCACCGACCGAGCCGAGGACCAGCCCGAGGGCGAGGCCACCCCAGCCGAGCAGCATGTCGGCCTGTCGCGAGGAGGTGCCCTCCTCGTCGACCCGGTAGCCCGTCGCCACCAGGTCCAGCGCGGCCCACAGCAGCACGCCGGCCGCGAACGCGACCAGGGCCGTGCCGATCACCAGGAGCCTCGTTCCGCGTCGTGTCATGCGGCGAAGCGTCCCACGAGCGGCGCGCGCGAGCGGTGAGTCCTGGTCACTTTCCTGCGCGAGAGTGACCACAACTCACCGCCACCACGGCCGGAGTGACGCTGACTCACCGCCCCGTAGGGACAGGACGGGCCAGACTGGGGGCATGGACCCGCACATCGACCTGAACAGCGACGTCGGCGAGTCGTTCGGCCGCTGGGAGCTGGGCGACGACGAGGCGATGCTGCGGCTCGTCACCAGCGCCAACGTGGCCTGCGGCTTCCACGCCGGCGACCCGGCGACGCTCGCCCGGACGCTGCGCTGGGCCGCCGCCCACGACGTCCGGGTCGGCGCCCAGGTCTCCTACCGCGACCTGGCCGGCTTCGGCCGCCGCTTCGTCGACGCGAGCCGCGACGACCTCACGCACGACGTCGTCTACCAGCTCGGCGCCCTCGCCGGCATGGCCCGCGCGGCCGGCACCCGGCTGTCGTACGTGAAGCCCCACGGCGCGCTCTACAACACCGCCGTCCACCACGACGAGCACGCGCTGGCCGTCGTGGACGCCGTCGAGTCGTTCGACGACTCGCTCGCGGTGCTCGGCCTGCCCGGTTCGGCGCTGCTGCGGCACGCCGAGTCGCGCGGGCTGCGCGTCGTCTCCGAGGCGTTCGCCGACCGCGCCTACACCGCGCACGGCACGCTCGTGCCGCGACCCGAGCCGGGGGCGGTGCTGCACGACGTCGACGAGGTCGCCGCCCGGGTCGTCCGGCTCGCCACCGAGCACGCGGTCGAGGCGGTGGACGGCAGCGTCGTCGAGGTCGACGCCGACTCGGTCTGCGTCCACGGCGACACCCCCGGCGCGGTCGCCATGGCCCGCGCGGTGCGCGACGCCCTCGGCGCGGCCGGTGTCGCGGTGCGCCCCTTCGCATGAGGACGGTCGGCGAGCGGGCCGTGCTGCTGGAGGCGGCCGGCACCGACGAGGTCGTCGGGCTCGCCGCCGCGGTGCGCGCCGCCCGGCTCGACGGCGTCGTGGACGTGGTGCCCGGTGCCCGCACCGTGCTCGTCGTCGCGCGTTCCGCGGGCGAGCTGGACGACGTCCGGCACGCGCTCGCCGGCCTGAGCCCGCTCCCGGCCGACGAGCAGCCGGGCGAGCTCGTCGAGGTGCCGGTGCGGTACGACGGGCCCGACCTGGACGAGGTCGCGCAGCTCACCGGGCTGACGCCGGACGAGGTCGTGGCCGCGCACACCGGGACGCCGTGGACCGTCGCCTTCGGCGGGTTCGCGCCGGGGTTCGCCTACCTCTCCGGCGGCGACCCGCGGCTGGACGTGCCGCGCCGGGCCGAGCCGCGGGCCCGCGTGCCGGCGGGCTCCGTCGGCCTCGCCGGCGACCTGAGCGGCGTCTACCCGCGCGAGTCCCCCGGCGGCTGGCAGCTGCTCGGCCGCACGGACCTGTCGCTGTGGGACCTGCACCGCGACCCGCCCGCGCTGCTGCGGCCCGGCGTCCGGGTGCGGTTCGTGGCGGTGGACGCCCCCTCGACAAGCTCTCCTTCGACAGGCTCCCCTTCGACAAGCTCAGGAACCGGGACCGGGAGCGGAGCCGGGGTCCGCGTCGTCGCGCCCGGACCACTGACCACGGTGCAGGACGAGGGCCGGCCCGGCCTGGCGTCCCTCGGGGTCGGCCCGTCCGGTGCCGCCGACCGGGCGGCCCACGCCCTGGCCAACCGGCTGCTCGCGAACCCGCGCGGCGCCGCGACGCTCGAGGTGACCCTGGGCGGCCTGCGGCTGCGCGCCGAGGACCGCGACCTGCTCCTCGTGGTCACCGGGGCCGACCTCGACGTCCGGGTGGACGGTCGCGGCCAGGGCACCAACGCGCCGTTCCGCCTCCAGGCCGGCGACGAGCTCGCCCTCGGCTCCGCCCGGGCCGGCCTGCGCGCCTACGTCGGGGTGCGCGGCGGCTGGGCCGTGCCGGACGTCCTCGGCTCGCGGTCGCGCGACGTGCTCGCCGGCCTGGGGCCCGATCCGCTGACGGCCGGCTCCCGGCTCGGCGTGGGACCCGCGCCCGACGACGTCCCCACCGTCGACGTGGCGCCCATGCCCGCGCCACCGACCGGCGTTGTCGTGCTCGACCTCGTCCCGGGCCCGCGCGACGACTGGCTCGCCGACGCGTCCGCGCTGGTGTCGACGCCGTGGGAGGTCGACCCGCGCTCGGACCGCGTCGGCGTCCGGCTGCGATCCGAGACCGGCGGCACGTCCCCGGTCGCCCACGCCGAGCCCGGACGCCAGCTGCCGAGCGAGGGCCTCGTGCGCGGCGCCCTGCAGGTGCCACCGGGCGGCGATCCGGTCGTCATGCTCGCCGACCATCCGGTGACCGGCGGCTACCCCGTCGCGGGCGTCCTCACCGAGGCGGCGGCCGACCGGGCCGCCCAGCTGCGGCCGGGCCAGCCGGTCAGGCTGCGCTGGGCGCCGGGCGCGCGCTGAGCGAGCCGCGAAGGCGGTGGGCCAGCACCGCGGCCACCAGCCCACCCACGAGCGGCAGCAGCATCGCGGTGCGCAGGTCGACGGCGTCGGAGAACGCGCCGACCACGGGCGACGTGAGCAGGAATCCCAGGCGCATCAGCCAGCCGAGCAGGGCGATGCCCGTGCCGGCCGGCAGCCCGGGCACGCCGTCGGCGGCGGCGAAGGCGGCCGGGACGAGGGTCGCGCAGCCGAAGCCCATGAGCGCGAACCCCGCCATGGTCACGGGGTACGGGGCGCCGAGCACGACCGGCACCATGCCGGCCGCGACGACCAGTCCCCCCGTCCGGGCGACCGCGGCCCGTCCCCAGCGGTCGGTCATCGGGTCGCCGACGAGCCGGCCGACGAACTGCGACACGAGCACGACCGTGAGGCCCAGCCCGGCGACGCCGACCGGCGCGGACGTCTCGGTGCCCAGGAACAGCACCACCCAGTTGTTCGCGACGTCCTCGACGAGCGTGCCGCAGATCGCCAGCAGCACGAGCGGCGCGAGCAGCACCCAGGCGTGGCTGCGCGGCCGCGCCTCGGTGACGTCGGACGTCTCCTCGACCGGGTGCAGGTGCTCGTCCGGGACGGCCGAGATCGCCGACGCGACGAGGGCCACGAGCGACCAGACGACGCCGTTGACCACCATCTGCGTGCCGACCGGGACGTCCTGGGCCGCGGCCCAGGCCCCGATGACGCCGCCGGTCGCGGCGCCCAGGCTCCAGACCGCGTGGAAGGAGTTGATCGCCGAGCGGCCGAGCCAGCGCTCGACCGCGACGCCGTGCACGTTCTGCGCCGCGTCGACCACGGCGTCCAGCGCGCCGGCCACGAACAGCGCGGCGAAGAACAGCCAGGCGACGTCGCTGAGCCCGGCGGTCGCGGTGCCCGCCGCGAGCAGCACCGAGCCGACCGCCGTCACGGTGCGCGTGCCGAAGGCGCGCACCGCCTTGCCGGCCAGCGCGGCCGACACGATCGCGCCGAGCGGGAACGCCACCACGGTGAGCCCGAACCCGGTGTTGCTCAGGTCCAGCGCGTCCTTGATCTCGGGGTAGCGCGGCAGCAGCGCCGAGAGCAGGACGCCGTTGGTGAAGAACATCAGCGAGACGCCGAGCCGGGCGCGGCCGGGGGTGCGGGTGGGAGTCACCCGCGCACGGTAGGTGGTTGGATGATCACGTGCAACGATCGGAACGGCAGAAAGCGATCATCCAGGCGGTCTCCACCGGCGGGACGCTCGGCGTGGACGACCTGCGCCGGCTCACCGGGGCCTCGGCCGTCACGGTCCGCCGCGACCTGGCCGAGCTCGCCGCCGCGGGAGCCGTCACCCGCACCCACGGCGGCGTCCGCCGCGCGGCCAAGCGCGGGGCGCAGATGCCGTTCGGGTCGCGGTTCGAGGCCGACCTCGAGCTCAAGTCGCGGCTCGGCGCCGCGGCCGCGGCCCTCGTCGAGGACGACGAGTCGCTCGTGCTCGACAACGGCACCACCTGCCTGGCCGTGGCGCAGGCCCTGGCCGGACGTCCGGTCACCGTGCTCGCCCTGTCGCTGCACGGCGCCGCCGCGCTGGCCGCCCGCCCCGGCGTGAGCGTGGTCGTGCCCGGCGGCCCGGTCGAGACGGACTCGCTCGCCCTCGTGGGCTCCGACGCCGTCGACGCCGTGCGTGCGGTGCGGGTCGACGTCGCCGTGCTCGGTGCCTGCTCGGCCTCGGTCACCGACGGCCTGACGTCCACCACGCCCGAGGACGCGGCGATCAAGCGCGCCTGCCTGGAGGCGGCCCGCCGCCGCGTGCTCGTCGCCACGCCGGACAAGCTCGGCCGCTCGTCGACCTTCCGCTTCGGCGCTCCGTCGGACCTCACCCACCTGGTCACCACCGCCGACGCGCCCGCCGAGGCCCTGGCCGGCTTCCGCGCCGCCGGGGTCGAGGTCGTCCTGGCCTGAGCCGCCCCGCCGAACCGCTGGGAGCGCGCCCACCGGCCGGCCCGGCTCGATAGGGTTGCGGCATGGTCACCCTCGCCGATCTGCAGGTCACGACGCTCGGGGAGCCGACCATCCCCTCCCCGCTCGCCGAGTACGTCGGCGGACGCGCCACCAACGAGTACTACGTCGGCGAGGACGACCGCGTCCTGTTCGACGACACCATCTCGCTGGTCAAGGCCCGCGGCCTGCCGCTGGACGAGCTGCCGACCTTCGAGGCCGGCGGCGCCCGCGACCGCATCTACTTCGACCCGGAGACCACGCGCGCGGGCATCGTCACCTGCGGCGGCCTGTGCCCCGGGCTCAACGACGTCATCCGCGCCATCGTGTTCGAGCTGTACGAGCACTACGGCGTCACCGACGTGCTGGGCTTCCGCAACGGCTACGCCGGCCTCGTGCCCGAGTGCGACCTCGAGCCGGTCGTGCTGACGCCGGAGTCGGTGGCCAACATCCACGAGCGCGGCGGCACCGTGCTGGGCAGCTCGCGCGGCGCCCAGGAGGTCGACGTCGTCGTGGACGAGCTCGAGGCGCGCGGGGTCAACCTGTTCTTCGTCATCGGCGGCGACGGCTCCATGCGCGGCGCGCACAAGATCGCCCAGGAGTGCCTGCGCCGGGGCAACGACATCGCCGTCGTCGGCGTCCCCAAGACGATCGACAACGACATCCCGCACATCGGCCAGAGCTTCGGCTTCCAGACCGCGTTCTCGCGGGCCGCGGAGTCGATCAAGGCGGCCAAGGTCGAGGCCGAGGCGGCGCTCGGCGGCGTCGGCATCGTCAAGGTCATGGGCCGCCACGCCGGCTTCATCGCCTGCTACTCCGCGATCGCCGGCCACGACGCCGACTTCGTGCTCATCCCCGAGGTGCCCTTCGACCTGGACGGCGAGAACGGGCTGCTGGCCCACCTGCACCGCCGGGTCGTCGAGCGCGGCCACGCGGTCATCGTCGTCGCGGAGGGCGCCGGCCAGCAGCACTGCGAGGCCAGCGGCGCCACCGACCCGTCGGGCAACGCGGTGCTCGGCGACATCGGCCACCTGCTGCGCGAGCGCATCCGGGCCGACTTCGGCGACCGCGGCGAGCCGGTGAACGTCCGCTACTTCGATCCCGGCTACCTGATCCGCTCGGTGCCGGCCGACCCGGTCGACTCGGTCTACTGCGCGCGCCTGGCCCAGATCGCGGTGCACGCGGCGATGTCCGGGCGCACCGACATGGTGGTCGGACGCCGCCGCCACCGGTTCGTCAACGTGCCGATCGCCTACGTGACGCACCGCCCGCACAGCGTCTCGCCCGACGGCGACCTGTGGCTCAGCGTGCTCGAGTCGACCTCGCAGCCGCACGCCATGCGCGCCTAGCTCGTCCGCATCGCAAGACGCTCGTCCACCCCTCGTCGCCCGTGCGACGGTGAGGGTCCGAGCGCTTCCGAGGAGGACCCATGAGCGAGAACTGGTCGTTCGAGACCAAGCAGATCCACGCCGGCCAGACGCCCGACCCGACCACGGGCGCCCGGGCGCTGCCGATCTACCAGACGACGTCGTACGCGTTCCGCGACACCCAGCACGCCGCCGACCTGTTCGGCCTGGCCGAGCCGGGCAACATCTACACGCGCATCATGAACCCGACCCAGGACGTCGTGGAGCAGCGGATCGCCGCGCTCGAGGGCGGCGTGGGTGCGCTGCTCGTGGCCTCGGGCCAGGCGGCCACCACCGGCGCGCTGACCAACGTCGCCGAGGCCGGCGACCACGTCGTGGCGTCCGCCAGCCTCTACGGCGGCACCGACAGCCTGCTGCGTCACACGTTCCCGAAGCTGGGGATCAACGTCACCTTCGTCCTCGACCCCGCCAACCCGGACGAGTGGCGCGCCGCGGTCCAGGACAACACGAAGGCGTTCTTCGGCGAGACGGTCGGCAACCCCAAGGGCGACATCCTCGACCTGGAGACGATCGCGACGGTCGCGCGGGAGGTCGGCGTGCCGTTCATCGTCGACAACACCGTCGCCACGCCCTACCTGCTGAACCCGCTGCAGCACGGCGCCGACACCGTCGTGCACTCGGCGACCAAGTACATCGGCGGCCACGGCACCGCGATCGGCGGCGTCGTCGTCGACGGCGGCACGTTCGACTACGCGGCCCACGGCGACAAGTTCCCCGGCTTCACCGAGCCCGACGCGAGCTACCACGGCCTGAAGTACGCCGAGGCGCTCGGGCCGGCGGCCTACCTGACCAAGCTGCGGGTGCAGTACCTGCGCAACGTCGGCCCGGCCATCGCCCCGTTCAACGCCTTCCTGCTCGCCCAGGGCCTGGAGACGCTCAGCCTGCGCATCGAGCGGCACGTCGAGAACGCGCAGACGGTGGCGCAGTGGCTCGAGGCGCGCGACGACGTCGCGTCCGTGGGCTACGCCGGCCTGGAGTCCAGCCCGTACCGCGCGCTCGCGCAGAAGTACCTGCCGAAGGGCGCCGGCGCGATCGTCACGTTCGAGCTGCCCGGCGGCCTCGAGGCGGGCAAGTCGTTCATCGACGCGCTCGAGCTGCACAGCCACGTGGCCAACATCGGCGACGTCCGCAGCCTGGCCATCCACCCCGCGTCCACCACGCACTCCCAGCTCACCGCCGAGGAGCAGGCCGGCTCGGGCGTGACGCCCGGACTCGTCCGGCTCGCCGTCGGCCTGGAGGGCGTCGACGACATCCTGGCCGACCTGGACGCCGGCTTCCGCGCCGCCAAGTGACCCGTCCCGACGACCGCCCTCGAGCCACCGGCGCGTGGCTCGAGGGCGATCCCGTCGGCCACCGGCGCTTCCACGACGTCGGCGACCTGGCCCTGGAGTCCGGCGCCGTGCTGCCCGGCGTCCGGCTGGCCCACGAGACCTGGGGGACGTTCGACGGCGGCAACGCCGTGCTGGTCGAGCACGCGCTGACCGGCGACAGCCACGTCACGGGCGCGGCCGGTCCCGGGCACCCGACACCCGGCTGGTGGGCGGACGTCGTCGGTCCCGGCCGGGCGATCGACACCGACCGCTGGTTCGTCGTCGCCCCGCACCACCTGGGCGGCTGCCAGGGATCGACCGGGCCGTCGTCGCTCCACCCCGACGGCGGGCGCTGGGGCAGCCGGTTCCCGCACGTCACCATCCGCGACCAGGTCGCCGCCGAGCTGAGCCTCGCCGACGCCCTCGGGATCGAGCGCTGGCACGCGGTCGTCGGCGGCTCGGCCGGCGGCATGCGCGCGCTGGAGTGGGCGGTCACCGTGCCCGAGCGGGTCGAGCGGCTGTTCCTGCTGGCCAGCTCGGCCGCCGCGTCGGCCGAGCAGGTCGCGCTGTCGACGATCCAGGTGGACGCGATCCGCTCCGACCCCCGGTTCCGCGGCGGCGACTACTACGACGCCGACGCGGGACCGAGCACCGGCCTGGACCTGGCCCGCCGGGTCGCGCACGTGGCCTACCGCAGCGAGGCCGAGCTGCAGCAACGGTTCGGACGCGCCGAGCAGGACGGCGTCCCGGTCACCGAGGGCGGACGCTGGGCGGTCGAGTCGTACCTGCAGCACCACGGCGCCAAGCTCGTCCGCCGCTTCGACGCCAACAGCTACGTCACGCTCACCCGGGCCATGGACAGCCACGACGTCGGCCGCGGGCGCGGCGGCCCGGCGGCGGCCCTGGGCCGGGTGCGGGCCCGGACGGTCGTCGCCGGCATCGACTCGGACCGGCTGTACCCGCTGCACCAGCAGCAGGAGCTGGCCGACGGCATCCCCGGCAGCGGCGACCTGCGCGTCGTCACCTCGCTGCACGGGCACGACGGGTTCCTGGTCGAGTCCGCCCAGGTCGGCGCCCTGGCCCGCGAGCTGCTCGGCTCCTGAGCGTGCGACAGGGCCGGCCCCCGGAGGAGCCGGCCCTGCCTGCGGTGCTGCGCGGACGTCCTAGCGGTGCGACCGGTGGCCCGAGAACGGGACCTTCACGATCTTGCCGGTCGGCGCCGGGCCCTGCGGCCCGAACGCGTCCGTCGTGGCGTACAGCGTGCTGGCGCCACGCCATCCCGGCACCCACTCGACCGCGGCCGGCGCGGTCAGCGGCAGCGCGGAGCGCGAGTAGCCCCACCCGTGGCGGTGCTTGCGCGGCGTGAGCAGCGTGACCTGGCCCTGTCCCTGCGCACCGCCGAACAGCTCGGCGACGGCCAGCTGGCCCTGCGGTCCGGCGGCCACGTCGACCGCACCGACGAACCCGTCGGCGACCGGCTTGAGGTGGCCCTTCCACGGCTTGAGCTCGAACAGCGCACCCCGAGCACCGAGGCTGGCGTCCTCGGGACCACCGGGCAGGGACGTGACGTAGAACTTCCCGTTCGGGCCCTCCTCGATGTCGGTCGGCACCGCCTCGAACCAGTACGGGTACCCGGCCGCGCAGGCGGGCAGGCCCTGGGCGGCGAGGATCTCCGGCGTGGCCTTGACCGGCTTGGCCGCCGGCAGCGCCGCGACGGTCGAGACGCGACCGCCGTGCTCGTCGACCCACAGGATCGCGTTGGCCGCCGCGTCAGCGACGAACACGCCTCCACGGGCGGGCAGCGTCGCGTACGGGTGGCTCTCGACGATGCCGGTGTACGTCGCCGGGTTGCCCGCCGGGAACTGCGCGAGGCAGGCCGGGTCCTTGAGCGTCCGGAAGCCGTACGTCGTCCGGCGGTCGGGGTTGCGGCGCTGCTCGTGGGCGAACAGGTCGCCCATCTTGCGCGGCGTCGTCTGTCCGTCGCGCAGCGACCACAGGACGGCCGAGGGGTTCTGCGGGTCCGAGCCGGTGGTCGTCAGGTAGGTCGTGCGACCGCGGCGCGACACCGAGCCGACCTCGTCGCCACCGCTGCTGAAGACGTTGGTCTTGGCGCCGGTGCGCGAGACGCGGGTCAGCAGCCCGGCGAAGTTCTGCGAGACGAAGGACGTCCCGTCGCGGTCGACGGCCAGCTTCAACGGCGTCAGCAGGCCGTCGGTGATCGTGGTGGGGGTGCCGGGACGGCCGGGGCCGCCGTGGGAGCCACCGGCGGCAGCGGGACTGGCGAGGCCGGCGGCCAGGGCCAGGGCCGCGCCGACGGCGAGGACGGAGGTGGAGCGTTTCACGATGGTTCTCCTTCGGGGGGGTCGGATGCCCCCGACCGGGCACGGGGGCCCCGGCCGGGGGCGAGCCCGACGAGGTTCCGGTGCCCGGCCGTCTCCCGACCGGTCCAGCAGGACCCCGGAGGGAGGCGACTCACCGACGTGGTCGAGCCTGCGCCGACCGTAGGACGCTCCGGACGTCCCGATTCCGCCGTGCGGAAAAGCCTGCGGGGACGCGCGGGAACGTGCGGGGACCGCAGCGCGGCGGCGGCCGGGTGCGGCCACGCCCTGGCGTGTCGCGCGCGAGCGTGCCTAGGTTGGAACGCATGACCTCGACGGCACGTCAGACCCTCGTGGACTCCCGCCCGCCGGCGGTCAGGTGGCGTGACGCACCCGATCCGCACCTCGTCGCGCAGCTCAGCGACGTGACCCCGGGCCGAGCCCTGGACGTCGGGTGCGGCGACGGTGCCGACGCCCGCTGGCTCGCCCGTCACGGCTGGCAGGTCGAGGGCCTCGACGCGTCCCCCGCCTCGCTCGAGCGGGCCGCCCGGCGCGTGCGCGAGACCGCACCCGAGCTCGAGCCGGCGATCACCTGGCGTCAGTCCGACGTCGTCGACGACCCGCCGGAGTCCGAGGGCTACGACCTGGTCGCGTGCCAGGTCGGCGACGTGCCGGCCGGGCGCCTGTCCCGCGTCGTCCGCGGCCTGGCCTCGGCGGTGCGCCGCACGGGCACCCTGCTCGTGGTCGGCCACGCCGAGCCCGGCGCGTCCGCGGCCAGCCCGGCCTCCGTCCCCACCGCCGACGAGGTCGCCGCGCTGCTGGACGGGTCCTGGCTCGTCGACGTCTGCGGCACGCGTCCGCGCACGGTCGCCGTCGACGGCGAGCCGGTCACGGTGCACGACACCGTGGTGCGCGCGACCCGGCTCTAGCGGCGGCTCACGCTCAGACCAGCTTGCGGACGACCCCGAGCGGGGCGTGCTTCATGACCGGCCCGATCGCCTTCCAGGGCCACGGCGGGACGCTCGCCTCGGCCGGCTCCTTCTGCATCGCCTTCACCAGGGCACGGCAGCCGGTCTCGGTGTCGACCATCATCCTGGCCTCCTGCTCGACGCCCTCGTTCATCTCCGAGGCGATGTAGCCGGGGTAGATCGTCGTGACCTTGATGTCGAGCCCGCGCCGTCCGATCAGGTCCGAGCGGATGCCCTCGGCCAGGTGCGCGACGCCGGCCTTCGTGGCGGCGTAGGTGGTCATGGACGACGGCATGCCGCGCATGGCCGACATCGACGAGATGACGACCAGGTGCCCGGCCTTGCGCTCGTAGAAGTGCTCCATGGCCGCCTCGCACTGGGCCAGCGCGGCGACGAAGTTGGTCATCGCGGTCTCGCGGTTGGCCGCGAACCGGCCGGTGCCGATCCGCCCGCCCTTGCCCAGGCCGGCGTTGACGACGACCCGGTCCAGGCCGCCGAGCTCGCCGACGGCCTCCTTCACGACGGCGAACACCTGGTCGTGGTCGTTGACGTCCAGCGCGTGGACGCTGACCCGGATGCCGGGGTGCGCGGCGAGCAGCTCGTCGCGGAGCGCCTCGAGCCGCTCGGTGCGGCGGGCGGCCAGCGCCAGGTGGTGGCCCTGCTCGGCCAGGACCCGGGCCATCCCGGCCCCGAGGCCCGAGCTGGCACCGGTGATGAGGACGTTGCGGCGCACGGTGGCTCCTATCGGTAGGTGACGTCGGAGGCGGGCAGGTGGCCGTGCTCGTTGAAGCTGATGAGCGTGCGGCCGGCCGAGCCCAGGACGATCTTGGTGGTGCTGGTGTTGACCATGGCCGCGTTGAGCCGCGACCACAGGTCAGGGCCGCCGCCGAGCAGGTGCGCGGCGACGACGGCGATCGGCCCTCCCGAGGTGAACACGACGCCGGTCCGGCCGCGGCCGACCGACGACGCGACGGCCTCGAACGCGGTGAGCACCCGCGCGCTGAAGTCGGTGAACGTCTCAGCGACGCCGGTCAGCTCGGCGCGCGTCCAGGCAGCGGTCGCCGCGACGAACGCCTTCTGGAAGCCCTTCGGGTCGTCGCGCGGCGTGCCGGGGGCGTAGGCGTCGACGAGCGGCTCGAAGTCCAGCTCGTCCCACCCGGCGTCCTGGTCGTAGCCGTCGACGTCGCCGAGCACGTCCAGCGACGCGATCGCGGTCTGGTGGTGGCGCTTGAGCGAGCCGACCATCGCCACGTCCGGGCTCCAGCCACCGGCCTCCCACGCGTACCCGAGGTTGAGCGACTGGCGCTCGCCCAAGGCGGTGAGCCGGTCGTAGTCGTCGGTGCCGAACGAGGCCTGGCCGTGGCGGACGAGCAGCAGCGTGCCCATCAGCGGCTCCGGCCGCGCAGCGTGCGCAGCACGAGCCGGTCGTAGAGCGGACGCGCGTGGCGCTTGAGCGCGTAGATGGCGCGGCCGTCGGCGTTGGGCACCACCAGGCGGCGGTCGTGGTCGACCCCGTCGAGCACCCGCTCGGCGACCTCGTCGGCGCCGACCTTGGCCCGCGAGATGAGCTTCTCGGCGGTCTGCTGGGCCTGCTCGTCCTTGCCGCGCAGCGAGGCGGCCAGGTTGGTGCGGAAGAACGTCGGGCACACGGCGGTGACGTGCACGCCGGCGTCGTGCAGCTCGAAGAACAGCGTCTCGCTGAGCGCGACCACACCGGCCTTCACCGCGTTGTACTCGCTCATCGTCGGCATGTGCACCAGGCCGGCGGCGGACGCGGTGTTCACCAGGTGGCCGGAGCCCTGCTCGACCATGAGCGGCGCGAACGCGCGGCAGCCGCGGACGACGCCGAGCAGGTTCACGTCGACGATCCACTGCCACTGGTCCATCTCGGTCAGCTCGATGCGCCCGCCCGCGGCGACACCGGCGTTGTTGAACAGGACGTCGAGGCGTCCCCACGTCTCCACGACGTGGTCGCGGGCGCCCGCCCAGTCGACGTCGCTGGTCACGTCGAGACGGCGGTAGGTCACGCGGTCGAGGCCGGCCAGGGAGTCGGGGAGGGTCTCGGCGACGTCGGTGGCGAGCACGTGGCACCCACGGTCGACCAGCTGGCGGACGAGGGCGAGACCGAGGCCCGAGGCGGCCCCGGTGACCAGGACGCGCGCGTCGGTGGGGATGGACATGCCGCGATGCTAGACGGTGGACGTCCCCGCGGTGCGCAACCGTTGTTGCGCAGATTTTGGCTTTTTCCGCCAAAATCCGGGAGAATCGTTGCCCGTGAATCGCCTCCCCCACCCCCGCGTGCCGCGCTCGCGCCGCGGCCGCCGCGTGCTCGTCGCCGCCACCGCGCTGCTGACCACCCTGGCCGTCGCCCTGGGCACGACCACCGCGCCGAGCTCCGCCAAGGCGTCCAAGTACCCCTGGCACACCAACATCACCGCCACGACCTTCTGGGTCGGCGAGATCTTCGACCCGTCCGCCTCGGACGGCTCGCAGCGCATCTCGGCCTACGACGACCGCTGGTACAAGCGCTTCGGCGGCTGCGACGGCGTCCGCAAGAACGGCGACTGCCGCACCGAGCGGCGCACCCGCAGCAACGGCTACTTCCCCCGGCACATGAAGCCGAAGGAGAACCCGTTCTACCTGGACCTGCCCTACGACGACGTCAACGTCACCAAGAACTTCCGCAGCCGCGGCAAGGTCGTGCCGTGGGCCAACCAGAGCGCCTACCGCGGCAAGGTCAAGAACCGCGCGTACAGCCTCATGAAGAACCGCTGGGTGGAGCTGCGCAAGGGCAACCGGCGCTGCTACGGACAGATCCAGGACGCCGGACCGGGCCAGTACAGCGACACCCGCTACGTCTTCGGCACCAAGAACCAGCGGCCCAAGAACAAGCGGTACGGCGGCGCCGGCATGGACGTGTCGCCCGCGCTCACCGGCTGCCTGGGCTTCGCCAGCACCAACGGCATCACCCGCGGCGTCCGCTGGCGGTTCGTCGACAGCCGGGACGTCCCCAAGGGTCCGTGGACCCGCATCGTGACCCGCTCGCGCGGCACGAACTGGGGCTGAGCCGACGGCCGGCCGGGGACGCCGGGGGGCGCCCCTAGCCGGCCGGGCTCGTCAGCCGGTCACGCAGGCGGTCGGCCAGGGCGCGGTCCTGCGGTCGTCGTCGTGGAACCCGGGGTCGTCGACCCGCCCGTGGAGCCAGGCGAGCACCGCCCCCTCAGGGCGCCGTCGAGCCGGACGCGTAGGCGTCGACCTCGGCGAGCAGGGACGCCTTGCCCGGCTCGTCCAGGAACGACTGGCGCACCGCCTGGCGGGCGAGCTCGGCGACGCCCGCCTCGTCCAGGCCCAGCAGGCCGGCCGCCACGACGTACTCGTCGGTGAGCGTCGTGCCGAACATCGGCGGGTCGTCCGAGGAGATGGAGAACTCCACCCCGGCGGCGGCGATGACCGGCAGCGGGTGCGCCTCCAGCGACGGCACCGAGCGGGTGCGGACGTTCGACGTCGGGCACACCTCCAGCGCGATGCCCCGCTCGGCCAGCACCGCCAGCAGCGCCGGGTCGTCGACGCTGCGGATGCCGTGCCCGACGCGCTCGGCGCCCAGGTGCTCGACCGCGTCCCACACCGACTGCGCGTCCGTCGACTCCCCCGAGTGCGGGACGCTGTGCAGCCCGGCCGCCCGCGCCTGCTCGAAGTGCGGGGCGAACTGGGGCCGCGGCACGCCGAGCTCGGGGCCGCCCAGGCCGAACGAGACGAGGCCGTCGGGGCGCAGCCGCAGCGCGGTGTCGAGCGTGACGTCGGCCGCCTCCAGCCCGGACTCGCCGGGGATGTCGAAGCACCAGCGCAGCGTGACGCCGAGGTCGCGCTCCGCCCTCAGCCGCGCGTCCTCCACGGCCTCGCAGTACGCCTCGGCCGCGATGCCGCGGACGATCGACGTGTACGGGGTGAGGGTCAGCTCGGCGTACCGCACCTGCTGGGCGGCCAGGTCCTGGGCGACCTCGTAGGTCAGCGTCCAGACGTCCTCGGGGGTGCGCACGAGGTCGACGACCGACAGGTAGACCTCGATGAAGTGGCCGAAGTCGGTGAACGTGAAGTAGTCCGCCAGCGCGTCGGGGTCGGCCGGGACCGGCGACGACCCCGCGTGGCGGCCGGCCAGCTCGGCGACCGTGCGGGGCGAGGCCGAGCCGACGTGGTGGACGTGGAGCTCGGCCTTGGGCAGGCCGGCGGCGAACGCGTGCAGGTCGCTCATGCGCCGGAGTCTGGCACGTGGGACCGGGCTAGGCACCCCGGGCCCTTTGCTGCCGAAACCGTTTTCCCGACCTGTGAACCGCGTTACATTGTCGTCGCCGAGCCCGGCGGCCCCCCGCCGCGACCCGAACCAGGAGCCACCGAACGACCCCACTCTGACGCCCCCCGACGCACTGCGGGAGAACGCATGCACACACCGGACGCCGCCCAGATCACCCAGACCGTCGCCGCGATGCTCGACGCCCCGGAGAGCGCGCTCGTCGTCGTGGGCGAGCCCGGCTCGGGCAAGTCGCACCTGCTGGACCGGCTGCGCTCCCATCCGAGCCTCCCGACCGTCGTCGTCCGGGCGAACCCGGCGGAGGCGGGGTTCCCGGTCTCGGGCGTCTCGGCCCTGCTGGCCGAGCTGCGCGGCGACCACCGCGGTGAGCTGGTGCGTCACCTGGACGTGCGCAGCGACGATCCCGTCGGCCTGTTCGCCGCCGGCCACGACCTGGTCACGCTGCTCGCCGGCATGCGGCTGTCGCCGACGCTGGTGCTGCTGGACGACGTCGACCTCATGGACGAGGTGAGCCAGAGCCTCCTGGGCACCGTCGCGAGCCGGCTGCCCGGCACCAACCTGCGCATGGTCATGACCACGACGACCCAGCCGGCCGGCGGCCCGTTCGCCGCCCTGCGCACCCTGACCCTGGCCCCGCTGAGCCGCAGCCGCAGCCACGAGCTCGTCCAGGGCCTGCTCGGCGACGCCGACCCTGCGCTCGTCCCGATCGTCGCGCACTTCGCCGGGGGCAACCCCAAGCTCCTGACCGAGCAGCTGAGCCTGCTGGGCTCGGACCAGCTCAACGGCAGCACCCGGCTCGCCCTGCCGCTCCGCCCGAGCCCGACCCTCGACGCGGTCGCCGAGCAGCGTCTGGACGGGCTGGAGCCGGCGCTGCGTCGTCCGCTCGCCGTCGCGTCCCTCGCTCCGCTCGCGCATCGCGAGGCGCTGCTCTCGCTCGACCCGAAGTGGAGCGGGGCCCTGGAGGACCTGGTCGACCTGGGCCTGCTGCGCGCGCTCGGCTCCCACGTCGTCGTCCAGGACCCGCGGGTGCGCACCCACCTGTACTGGAGCCAGTCCGGGCAGCGGCGGCGCTCGCTGCACGCCGCGCTCGCCGAGGCGGCCAAGGACGAGCCGCGCATCGCCGCGTGGCACCTCAGCTTCGTCGACGGGCTGCACCTGCACGCCACGTCCCTCGTCGAGGCCGCCGTCGACCTCGCCGAGGAGAGCTTCGTCTGGCCGGCCGTCGAGTACGCCGAGCGGGCCGCGGGCGTCCCGTCCGGCGCGCAGCACGGCGAGGCGCTCAGCCGGCTCGTCGTGCGGCTGCTCGAGCGGGGCGAGACGAGCCTGGCCGGGCGCTACGTGCGCGACATCGACCTCGCCCAGACCGGCGAGCCGCTCAACCTCATGGCGCTGCGGCTCACCATCGAGCTGCTCGACGTCCGCCGCACGAGCGACGAGATGGTCAACGCGCTCGTGGACGCCGAGGCCGTCGACGAGCCGGAGGCCGCCGTCGCGCTGCTGGAGCTCACCACGATGTCGCACGTCGAGCGCTGGCAGCCCGGCCCCGCCCGTGCCCAGCTGGAGCGGCTCGAGCAGCTCGGTGCCGCGCTCACCCCGGAGCGGGAGGCACAGGTGCGCCGGCTCGCCGACGTGCTGGACGCGCTGGAGGGCAAGGACCCCGCCCCGGGTCGCGACCCCGATGCCGAGGACCCGCGCTCGATGCCCCTGCCGCACCTCGTGCTCGCCGGCCGGGCGGCCACGCTGCGCCAGCAGCACGCCCTCGCCCGCCGGCTGTTCACCGTCGCGCTGACCCGCCGCCGGTCCGCGACCGCGGTGTGGGGCCAGCTGGCCCGCTACGGCCAGGTGCTCAACGAGACCCGGTCCGGCCACCTGCGGCGCGGCCGGGCGGCGATCGACGACTGGGAGGAGAACCGGCCCTGGACGTTCCACGGGCCGAGCGAGGAGGCGTACGTCCGCGCCTGGTACGCCTGGTCCGACGGGCGGCTCGACCGCGCCCGCGACCTGATCGCCGTCGGGCTCAGCCAGGCCCAGCGGCACTCCGCGCCGTCCGTCCACGCCCGTCTGCTGTCGCTGCTCGGCGCGACCCACGTGCTGGAGGAGGACTGGGACGCCGCGCTCGAGGTGCTGCGCCGCGCCCACGCCGAGGGCCTGGCCTTCCGCGACCCCGCGCTGCTGCGCCACGGCGCCGACTACGTCGAGACCTGCGTGCGCACCGGCCGGGCCGGCGAGGGCCGGTCGGTCCTGACCCTGCTCGAGCAGCGGGTCGGGCCGAACCCGTCGCCCTGGAGCCGCATCGCGCTCGCCCGCGCCCGCGGGCTGCTGCTGCCGGTGCCCGAGGCCGTCCCCTACCTGGCCAAGGTCGTCGCCGACGCCTCGCCCGACACCTCTCCCTACGAGCTCGGCCGCACCCTCACCGCCTACGCCGAACGGCTCGCCGAGGGCGGCGACGTCGACGAGGCCCGCCGCATCCGCATGCTGGCCGACGCGACGTTCGAGCGCAGCGGCGCCCACGCCTGGGCCGAGCGGCTCGCCGAGCAGCTCAAGCCGGTGGCGCGCGACCCGTACGTCGAGGCCGTCGCCGCGCTGTCGGAGGAGGAGCGGCACATCGTCCGGCTCGCCATGGCCGGGCGCCGCACCCGGGAGATCGCCGCCGACCTGCACCTGTCGGTGCGCTCGGTGGAGCTGCGGCTGACCCGCATCTACCGCACGATCGGCGTCGCCTCGCGGGCCCAGCTGGTGGCCGTGCTGGACGGCCGGCTCAGGACGACGGACTGACGACCGCGCGCCGCGCCGGGCTGCGCCAGACGCCCGACGAGCCGCCGCGCAGCGCCCGGGCCAGCGCCCGCAGGTTCACCCAGGCGTCGACGATGCGCAGCAGGACGAACGCGGGGGCCAGGAACAGGTAGCTCCAGCGCCGGGCCAGCAGGGCCGCGTACGCGGTGAGCAGCAGGTCGGGCAGGACGATGCCGGCGGCCAGCACGGTGCTCGGCACGAAGACGTCGACCGCCGTGGCCGCCCCGCCGACGTCCGCGCCCGTGCCGCTGAGCAGCGCCGCCACCGCACCGAGCGCCGCGGCCGGGAGCACGACGGTGAGCAGCAGGCTGCTCAGCACCACCTCGAGGCAGAACATCGCCAGGCTGGCCAGGAAGATGCCCGGGCGCAGGAGCGGGCGGTGGCGCAGCACGGTCTGCCAGAACCCCAGGCCCCACCGGCTCATCTGGCGCACGTAGTCGCCGAGCGTGTCGGGGTCCTGCGTGTACGCCTTCGCCGCACGGGGGTCGAAGGCGATGCGGCCGAGCTCCTTGGTGTGGATCTCGAAGGTCATGTTGTAGTCCTCGATCGCCAGGCCGGGGGCGGCGATGTCGACCTGGTCCAGGATCGAGGTGCGGTACATGCTGGCGAACCCCGGCACGATCGTGACGACGTTCGCCCGGGCGGCGGCCTGGCCGAACTTGTGCAGCGTCTGCACCGCCAGGTACATCCGCTCGCGGTGCGCCACCAGGACGCGTCCGGCCCGGGTCGGCGGCGGGGTGTCCTGCAGCGTGGTGGCCCGCCCGGCGACCGCCACGACCCCGGGCTCGAAGAGCGGGAGCCCGGTCTCCAGGTAGTCCGCCGCCGGACGGCTGTCGGCGTCCAGCAGCATGACCACCTCGAACCGGCTCGCGAGGTCGAAGTGCTCCAGGCCCGCGACGAGCGCGCCGGCCTTGCCGCGGTTCGGCCACAGGTCCAGGACGTTCGCGCCGTGCGCCCGCACGACGTCGACGGTCGTGTCGCTGGAGGCGTCGGAGACGACGAAGACCTGGTCGGCGCCGACCAGGTGCGCCGCCGCCTCGATGGTGCCGGTGATGACCGCCTCCTCGTCGTGCGCGGCGACCAGCACGGCCACGTCACGGGCGGTCAGCTCGCCGGCCCCCTCGTGCGCGAGGTGGCGTCCGCGGCCCGGCCGGACCAGCAGCCGGGCGAGGCCGACGCAGGCCCAGCACAGGGTCGTGAGGCCGAGCATCAGCGTCGCCGTCACCAGCAACCAGGTCATGGCGCGCTTCCTTCCGTGGGCGGGCTCCCACGCGCGACCCTGCCATTCCCAGGGCCGTTGCGACAAGACGTTTTGTCCGCCGGAATCCTGCGGGCTGTTGCGGGATGGTCCCGCACCCCGCAACGAGCCCGCAAGGGTCCCGTCGGACTAGTCCCGCAGCGTTCTCCGCAACGCGTTGCGAGACCCCGGAGCCCGGGAAAGCGTGAGGCCTGGGTCCGGCAGCTCACCCCCTGAAGCCCCGCCGCTCCCACCGCTCGCACCGCACGCCGAGTGCGAGGACGGTCCCCAGCAGAAGGAGCCCCTCATGACCGCGACCGCCCCCGTCCCCCCCACCAGCACGGTTCCCACCGGCACCGTCCCCAGCGACCCGGAGCCCACGCCCATCCCGGTGCCCGACCCCGTAGTCACGCCGCTCACCGTCCCGGTGTTCACGCACGACGTCGCCATCGTCGGCCTGGGCTACGTGGGACTGCCCACCGCCCTGGCCTACCACCACGCGGGACGCTCGGTGCTCGCGCTGGACGTGTCCGCCCGCCGGCTCGACGACATCGCGAACGGAGCGGTCGACGCCATCGCCAGCGACCACGACCGGCTCACCGAGGCGCTGGACTCGACCCGCTTCGAGCTGACGTCGGACGTGCGCCGCCTGGCCTTCGCCCGCGCGGTCATCATCTGCGTGCCGACCCCCGTCGACGCCCACCTGGTGCCCGACCTGGGCATCCTCGGGCGGGCCTGCGCCACCGTCGCCGCCGAGGCCGTCCCCGGCCAGCTGCTCGTGCTGACGTCCACCACCTACGTGGGCTGCACCGCCGAGCTGCTCGGCCAGCCGCTGGCCGCCCGCGGCCTCGTCGTCGGCGAGGACGTCCACCTGGCGTTCAGCGCCGAGCGGATCGACCCCGGCAGCACGATCGTCGCCCAGGAGCAGGTGCCCCGGGTCGTCGGCGGCGCCACCGCCGCGTGCCTGGAGCGGGCGGTGGAGCTGCTGGGCCGGTACGCGGACTCGGTGCACCCGGTCCCGTGCCTGGAGACCGCCGAGATGACCAAGCTCTTGGAGAACACGTTTCGCGCCGTCAACATCGCCCTGGCCAACGAGTTCGCCGACGTCTGCACCGATCTCGGCCTCGACGTCACGGACGTGATCGGCGCCGCCGCCACCAAGCCCTACGGGTTCATGCCGTTCTGGCCCGGACCGGGCGTCGGCGGCCACTGCATCCCGTGCGACCCGCACTACCTGCTGTGGCAGCTGCGCCGCAGCCACGTCGAGGTGCCGGTGATGGACGCCGCGATGCACCAGATCGCCGCCCGGCCCGGACGCGTCGTCGAGCGGGTCCGCAAGGTGCTCTCGGACCGCGGTCTCGGCATGGCCGGCGCGCGCGTCCTGGTCATGGGCGTCGCCTACAAGCCCGGCGTCGCCGACCTGCGCGAGTCGCCCGCGCTCGAGATCCTCGAGCAGCTCCAGCACGAGGGTGCCCACGTCGGCTTCGTCGACCCCTACATCGACAGCGCCCGGCTGCCCGACGGCAGCGAGCTCCACGCCGTCGCCGACCCGCGCGCCTTCCAGCCCACGCTCGTCCTGGTGCACACCGCGCACCCCGGGCTGGACGTCTCGTGGATGGCGCCCGAGCAGCTCGTGCTCGACGCCACCTTCCGCACCGCGGTGCCGGCCGAGCGGGTGACCCTGTGAGCCGCCCGGTGCCGGTCCGCACGCTCGTGACCGGCGGCGCCGGCTTCGTCGGCAGCCACCTGGTGGAGCTGCTGCTGGAGCGCGGCGACGAGGTGGTCGTCCTGGACGACCTGTCGACCGGACGGCTGTCGAACCTGGACGCCGTCGCCAACCACGCCTCCCTGGGCTTCGTGCACGGCTCCGTGCTCGACCGTCCCCTGGTGGAGCGCCTGACGCGCAGCGTCGACCGGGTCTTCCACCTGGCCGCGCAGGTCGGCGTCGACCTGGTCGTCGCCGAGCCGCTGTCGGGACTGCGCACCAACATCCACGGCACCGAGAACGTGCTGGAGTGCGCGCTCGCCGCCCGGGTGCCGGTGCTGCTGGTCTCCACCAGCGAGATCTACGGCAAGAACACCGCCGACCGGCTGCACGAGGACTCCGACCGGATCCTGGGCTCCCCGCTGCTCTCGCGGTGGACGTACGCCGCGGCCAAGGGCATCGACGAGGCCTTCGCCCATGCCTACTGGCGCCAGCACGACCTGCAGGTGACGATCGTCCGGCTGTTCAACACCGTCGGCCCTCGTCAGGTGGGCCACTACGGGATGGTCGTGCCGCGGCTCGTGGGCCAGGCCCTGCGCGGCGAGCCGCTCACCGTGCACGGCGACGGCGAGCAGACCCGCTGCTTCTCCTTCGTCGGCGACGTCGTCCCGGCGATGGTGGCCCTGGCCGAGGACGAGCGGTCCGTCGGGCAGGCGTTCAACCTCGGTGGCGCCGAGGAGGTCAGCATCCTCGACCTCGCCCGGCGCGTCCTGCAGGTGACCGGCAGCTCCAGCACCGTCCGGCTCGTCCCCTACGCCGAGGCGTACGCCCCCGGCTACGAGGACATGCGCCGCCGGGTGCCCGACAACACCCGGGCCCAGGAGCTCGTCGGCTTCGTGCCGCGCACGCCCCTGGACGAGGTGATCGCCAAGGTCGCGGAGTCCCTGCGCGACGACGCCCGCCCGGTCGCGGAGACGCGGCTGGTGCTGGCGGCGACCGAGGCGGTGGTCTAGATGTGCGGCATCGTGGCCGGACGCACGTCCGGCGCCGTCACCGGCACCCTCACCGAGGCGCTGGCCCGCCTGGAGTACCGCGGCTACGACTCGGTCGGTGTCGCCGTCGCCCAGGGCGACGGGACGCTGCAGGTGCGGCGCACCACCGCCCGGGTCGAGGCGCTGGTCGACCGGCTGGCCGCCGACCCGGTGGGCGGCACGACCGGGGTGGGCCACACCCGCTGGGCCACGCACGGCGCGGTCACCGAGGGCAACGCGCACCCGCACGCCGACTGCTCCGGGCGCCTGGCGCTGGTCCACAACGGGATCATCACCAACGCCGACGCGCTGCGCGCCGGACTGCGCGAGCGTGGGCACGTCGTGGCGTCCGACGTCGACAGCGAGGTCGTCGTCCACCTGGTCGAGGAGGCCCTGGGCACCGGCCTGGCCGCCGCGGTCGAGGCGGCGGTCGAGCAGCTCACCGGCACCTGGGCCCTGGCCGTGCTCGACGCGCTGACCGGCGAGCTGGTCGCGGCCAGCCACGGGTCGCCGCTCGTCGTGGCCGAGGGGCCCGAAGGGGTCTACCTGGCCAGCGACGTCGCGGCGGTCGCCCCGTGGATCGAGGACTTCCGGGTGCTCGAGGACGGTCACGTCGTGGCCGTCGGCGACACGACCACGTGGCGCCACGGCGGGCGCGCCGCCGAGCCGCCGCCGCTGCGCCGCTGCACCATCTCGGTCGCCGAGCTCAGCCGCGAGCTGTACGCGGACTTCATGAGCAAGGAGATCGACGAGCAGCCGCTCGTCGCGGCACGCGTCCTGGAGTCGTGGGGCGCCCCGGCGCAGGACGGCTCGCTGTGGCACGGCTCGGGCCTGCCCGACTTCGCCCGCGTGGCGGTGCTCGGGTGCGGCACGTCGCTCAACGCCGGACGTGCCGTCGCCGGCGTCCTCGGCCGCGTGGCCGGGGTGCCGACGCAGGCCGTGGTCGCCAGCGAGGCCGACGACTGGGTCGTCGAGCCCGACACGCTCGTGCTCGCGTTCAGCCAGTCCGGCGAGACCGCGGACGTCCTGCGGGCGCTCGACCGGGTCGAGCACCGCGGCGCCCCGGTGGTCGCGGTGACCAACTCGGCGTGGTCCGCGCTCGGCCGCCGGGCCGACTTCGTCATGTCGTGCCACGCCGGTCCCGAGATCGGCGTCGCGGCCACGAAGACGTACACCGCGCAGGTGCTCACCGGCACCTGCCTGGCCATCGCCGCGTGCGTCGGCACCGGGCGGCTGGCCCGCTCGACCGGACGCGCGATGGTGGCCGACCTGGGCCGCGTCCCGGACCTGGTCGCCCAGTCGATCGGCGTCGCCATGCAGGCGGTGCCGACGATCGCGGCGGCCACCTCCGAGGCGTCCGGGTTCCTGTTCCTGGGCCGCGGCATCGCCCGCAGCTACGCCGACGAGGGCGCGCTCAAGCTCAAGGAGCTCAGCTACCTGTGGGCCGAGAGCCACGCGTCCGGCGAGCTCAAGCACGGACCGCTCGCGCTGGTCGAGCCCGGCACGCCGGTCGTGGCCGTCGACGACGGCTCGTCGCGCATGCAGGCCAGCCTGGCCGAGGTCCGCGCCCGCGGCGGCGACGTCATCGACATCGGCGGCCCCGGCTCGGCGCTCCCCGCGCTGGGCACGACGGGCGGCATCCCGGGCATCGACTGGTGCGGACCGCTGGAGTCGGTCATGGCCATGCAGGTCCTGGCCCGCCAGGTCGCCGTGCTGCGCGGTCGCGACATCGACAAGCCGCGCAACCTGGCCAAGTCGGTGACGGTCGAGTGAACGCCACCCACCGTCACCGCCAGAGCGCGCACGAGCCGTCGCGCCGGTTCGCGGCCGTCCTGGTCGCGGTGCTCGCCGCCGTGGCCGTCGTGGTCGCCGTGCTGGCCTGGGGCGCGCCGAGCGCCCCGGGCGCGACCCGGCCGCTGACCGTCGTCAGCCTGACCTTCGACGACGGCAACGCCGACCAGGCCCAGGCCGCCCAGATCCTGCAGGACCACGGGATGCGGGGGACGTTCTACGTCCCGTCCGGCTTCCTCGGCGCGCAGGGCTACCTGACGCTGGCCCAGGTCAAGGGCCTCGAGGCCGCCGGGCACGAGATCGGCGGGCACACCATCAACCATCCCGACCTGGTGTCGGCCAGCCCGGCGGAGAAGATCCGTCAGGTGTGCGGCGACCGCACGTGGCTGATGGAGCAGGGCCTGACGGTGCGCAGCTTCGCCTACCCGTTCGCGAGCCTGGACGCGGCGAGCAAGCAGGTCGTGGCCGACTGCGGCTACAACAGCGGCCGCGGCCTGGGCGACCTGCGCACCGGACGCGCCGGCGACGAGTGCGCCGGCTGCCCACGCGCCGAGACGATGCCGCCGCCCGACGCGTTCGAGACCCGCGCCCCGGCGCAGGTCGAGACCGACTGGACGCTGGCCGACCTGAAGCGGATCGTCACCAACGCCGAGCAGACCGGCGGCTGGACCCAGCTGACCTTCCACCACGTCTGTGCGTCGGGGTGCGAGATCTCGGTCAGCCCGGCCGTGCTGACGCAGTTCGCCGCCTGGCTCCAGCCACGCGCCGCCACCCGCAACACGGTGGTGCGCACGGTCGGGGACGTCGTCGGCGGCGCGGTGAAGCCCGCCGTCCCCCCGACGGCCGAGCCTCCGCTGGCCCCGGGCGTCAACGGCGTGGTCAACCCCGGGCTCGAGCAGCTGGACGCGAACGGCGACCCGGTCTGCTGGATGCGCGGCGGGTACGGCACCAACACCGCGACGCTCGACACCAGTGCCGGCCGCACCGGGACGCGGGGCGCCCGCGTGACCGTCAGCGGGTACGCCGACGGCGACGCCAAGTGGCTGCCTCGCTTCGACCTGGGCGACTGCAGCCCGACGGTCGCCGCGGGCCACGCCTACTCGCTGCGCTCCTGGTACCGCTCCAGCGGCGTCACGCAGTTCGCGGTGTACCTGCGCGACGCCGGCGGGACGTGGCACTACTGGACGTCCAGCCCGTGGTTCGCCGCGGCGCCGGACTGGACCCACGCCGCGTGGACGACGCCGGAGCTCCCGGCCGGGTCGACGGGCCTGAGCTTCGGGCTCAACGTGTTCGCGAACGGCACGCTGGAGACCGACGACGTCGCGGTCTACGACGCCGAGGGTGCGCCGGCGGCCACCGCCGGCGAGAGCGTGCCGACGCCGCAGGAGGCGCCGTCGCTCACCGGTGCCCCCGAGCCGCCGCCCGGGGACCTCGGGGCGGGGTGACCCGTGCTGCGGCCCCAGCCGTCCCCGCGGCCCCGCGCCGCGGGGACGGTCGCCGCGCTCGTGGCCCTGGTCGTCGTCCTGGCCCTGGTGGCGACGCTCGTGGCTGACTCCCGCTCACCCGCGCTGCGCGGGCGCCGCTACCCCTGGCACACCGACATCACCGCCACCACGTTCTGGGTCGGGGAGATCTTCGACCCCGACGCCGACGACGGGTCGCAGCGCATCTCGGCCTACGACGACGCGTGGCTGGAGCACTACGGCGGCTGCGACGGCCGGCAGGTCGGCGACGACTGCCGCACCGAGCGCCGGTTCCGCGCCGACGGCTGGTTCCCCCGGCACATGCGCCCGCTGGAGAATCCCTTCTACCTGGACCTGCCCTACGACGACAAGACGGTCGAGGAGAACCTCCGCACCCGCGGGGACGTCGTCCCGTGGGCGGGCGAGGAGCCGTACCGCAGCCGCGTGGACGACCCCCGGTACAGCCTCATGAAGAACCGCTGGGTCGAGCTGCGCCGGGGCAGCCGGCGGTGCTTCGGCCAGGTCGAGGACGCCGGGCCGGGCGAGTACTCCGACGTCGACTACGTGTTCGGCTCCGACGACGCCCGCCCGCTCAACCAGCGCTACGGCGGCGCCGGGATGGACGTCTCACCGGCGCTGACCGGCTGCCTCGGCTTCGACGACGTCAACGGCGTCACCGGAGGCGTCCACTGGCGGTTCGTCGACGAGGTGGACGTGCCGCCCGGACCGTGGCGGCGCCTGGTGACCCGGTCGCCCGGGTCCTGAGGCGGACGTCACCCGCCGAGGATTTTTGCACTCTTGGCCCGATAGTGTAAAAAGTCCTGGTGACCGAGACGATCGAGGAGGGCCGCCGCGACGCCAAGCGCCGCGCCACCCGCACGTCCCTGGTCACCGCCGCCCGGAGCCTCACCGCCCGGCACGGCGTGCAGGGCTTCACCGTGGAGCAGCTGTGCGAGCAGGTCGGCGTCTCGCGCCGGACCTTCTTCAACTACTTCGCCACCAAGGACGAGGCGATCCTGGGTGCGCCCGCCGACGAGCTGCCCGCCGACGCGGTCGCGGCCTTCCTGGCCGGCGGTGGCGACGAGCCCTTCACCGGCGACCTGGCCGGCGACTTCGTCGAGCTGCTCGCCGCGGCCCACGAGGGCGCGGCGCTGACCCGGGAGGAGCACGTCGCGCTGCACCGGGCGCTCGTGGCCGAGCCGCGGCTGCTCGACCAGCTGATGGAGCGCGGCCGGGCCATGGAGGAGCGGATGGCCGCCCTCGTGGCCGAGCGCGAGGGGCTGGCCGCGGACGACCCGCGCGCCCGCGTCGCCGCGACCCTGCTCGGCGCGGTCGGGCAGGCCGTCGCCATGCGCTTCTTCTCCACCGAGTCCGTCACCTCGTTCCGCGACGAGGCCGCCCCCGACCTGCAGGCCCTGCGCGACCTGCGCCTGACCCCGCGCCCCTGAGCGCACGACCGAGGACACCATGACGAGCACCGACCTGCGCGACGACGCGCCCCTGCTGCTGACCCAGCGGCGGATCTGGATCATCTTCTCCGCGCTCATCGCGGGCATGTTCCTGGCCAGCCTGGACCAGACGATCGTCTCCACCGCGATGCCGACCATCGTCGGCGACCTCGGCGGCGTCGAGCACCAGGCCTGGATCACCACGGCCTACCTGCTGGCGACGACGATCGTCATGCCGATCTACGGCAAGTTCGGCGACGTCCTGGGCCGGCGCAACCTGTTCCTGTTCGCCATCGCCGTCTTCACGCTGGCCTCGCTGGGCTGCGCGCTGAGCGACGACTTCTGGTCGTTCGTCGTCTTCCGCGCGATCCAGGGCCTGGGCGGCGGCGGCATGATGATCCTCAGCCAGGCGATCATCGCCGACATCGTGCCGGCCAACGAGCGCGGCAAGTACCTCGGCCCGCTGGGCGGCATCTTCGGCCTGTCGGCCGTGGCCGGCCCGCTCATGGGCGGCTTCTTCGTCGACCACCTCAGCTGGCACTGGGCGTTCTGGATCAACCTGCCCATCGGCGCCGCCGCGTTCCTCATCGCCTGGTTCGCGCTCACCCTGCCGACCAAGCGTCCCGAGCACGGCATCGACGTCCCCGGCGTGGTGCTGCTGTCGGCGGCCACCACCTGCCTGATCTTCTTCAGCGAGTTCGGCGGCAACGCCGACCACGGCTGGGGCGCCACGTCCACGTGGATGTGGGGCGCCGGCCTGGTCGTCGCGGTCTGCGGCTTCGTCATGGTCGAGTCGCGCGCGCAGGACCCGATCATCCCGCTCAGCCTGTTCCGCAGCTCGATCTTCGTCATCAGCACCGCGATCGGCTTCACCCTCGGCATGGGCATGTTCGCCGCCCTGGCCTTCCTGCCGACGTTCCTGCAGATGTCGTCGGGCACCTCCGCGGCGACGTCGGGCCTGCTGATGCTCCCGATGATGGTCGGCCTCATGGGCACGTCCATCTGGTCCGGCATCCGGATCAGCCGGACCGGCCGCTACAAGGCGTTCCCGATCGTCGGTGCCGCCGTCGTCGGCGTGGCGATGCTGTGGCTGACCACGCTGTCGGCCGACACCCCGATCTGGGTCATCTGCGCGCAGATCTTCGTGTTCGGCGCCGGCCTGGGCCTGATCATGCAGGTCGTCGTCCTGGTCGTGCAGAACTCCGTGCCGGTCGACCAGATCGGCACCGCGACGAGCACGAACAACTACTTCCGCGAGGTCGGTGCCGCCCTGGGCGTCGCGATCTTCGGCGCCATGTTCACCAACCGGCTGTCCGAGCGGCTGACGGACGTCTTCACGAGCTCGGGCGCCTCGGCGTCCGACGCCGCGTCGGCCACCGCGACGCTCGAGCCCTCGGTCATGGACCAGCTGCCCGAGCCGGTGCGCGACGGCATCGTGACCGCCTACGCCGACGCGCTCGCCCCGGTGTTCTGGTACCTGGTGCCGTTCATCGCGGTCGCGCTCGTGCTGGCGTTCTTCCTCAAGGAGATCCCGCTGTCCGACGTCGCCGGCATGGTCGCCCGCGGCGAGGCGATCGGCGGCGAGGAGGCCGAGCGGCTGGACGCCGAGCAGCGCGCCACCGTGTCCGGCCCGTCCGCCACGACGGTCGACGACCACCCCGCGACCGACCGGGTCACCGAGGCGGACGACTCCCCCACGCGCTGAGCGTGACGTTGTTGCGGCCGCGCACGGCGTGTCGCCGCAACAGCGTCACTCCCAGCGAGGAGGCGGGCTACTCGCCCGAGGGGACGATCGCCGAGATGACCGTGCCGTCGGCGCGCAGCGTGCCGGCCGGGCTGGACGGCTCGCCGGACAGGCGCGGGCCCTGGTCCTTGAGCGCCACCACGACGGGCTCGCCCGGGGCGACGGTGACCGACTCGCCGCGCACGTCGAACGTGAGCGGGTGGTCGCCGTGCTCGACGGACATCTCCAGCTCGGCCGGGCGGACGGTGACCCGCACGCGGGTGCCGCGCAGCGTGAGCCGGTAGGTCAGCGACTCCCACGCGTCGGGCAGGCGCGGGTCGATCGTCCAGCGTCCGTCGCCCAGGTCGCGGAACCCGCCGAAGCCGGACGCCAGCGCGCTCCACACGCCGCCGGTCGAGGCCACGTGCACGCCGTCGGACGTGTTGGAGTGCCGGTCGGCCAGGTCGACGTACAGCGCCGACAGGAAGTAGCGCAGCGCCAGGTCGTGGTAGCCGACCTCGGCCGCCATGATCGACTGCACGACCGCCGACAGCGTCGAGTCGCCCGTGGTGATCGGGTCGTAGTACTCGAAGTTGCGGCGCTTCTGCTGCGGCGTGAACGTCTCGCCCTGCAGGAACAGCGCCAGCACGACGTCGGCCTGCTTGAGCACCTGGAACCGGTAGATCACCAGCGGGTGGTAGTTCAGCAGCAGCGGCCGCTTGCTCATCGGCGTGTTGGCCAGGTCCCACATCTCGCGCTCGAGGAAGTGCGAGTCCTGCGGGTGGATGCCCAGGTGCTCGTCGAACGGGATGCTCATGCCCTCGGCGGCGCGCTCCCACTCGCGCACCTCGGACTCGCGCAGGTCCAGCCGGCGGACCAGCTGCTCGTACGCGCCCGGGTCGCGGTCGGCCATCGTGCGCACGGCCTCGGCCGCCCGGCGAAGGTTCTGGCGGGCCAGCACGTTCGTGTACAGGTTGTCGTTGACGACGGTCGTGTACTCGTCCGGGCCGGTCACGCTGTGGATGTGGAAGCTGCCGTTCTCCTCGTTGCGCCAGAAGCCGAGGTCGGCCCACAGCCGGGCGGTCTCCACGAGGATGTCGATCGCCTCGCGGTTGAGGAAGTCCACGTCGCCGGTGGCGCCCACGTACTTGCTCAGCGCGTACGCGATGTCGGCGTCGATGTGGTACTGCGCGGTGCCGGCGGCGTAGTAGGCCGAGGCCTCCTCGCCGTTGATCGTCCGCCACGGGAACAGCGCGCCCTTCTGGGCCAGCTGCCGGGCGCGACGGCGCGCGGCGTCCAGCAGCATGTAGCGGAAGCGCAGCGCATTCCGGGCCGCCCGCGGGGTCGTGTACGTCAGGAACGGCATGACGTAGACCTCGGTGTCCCAGAAGTAGTGGCCGCCGTAGCCGCTGCCGGTGACGCCCTTGGCCGGGATGCCCTGGCCCTCCGCGCGCGCGGAGGCCTGGATGACCTGGAACAGGTTCCAGCGCACGGCCTGCTGCACCTCGGGCTGGCCGGGCACCTCGACGTCCGAACGGGCCCAGAACGCGTCGAGCCACGCGCGCTGGTCGGCGCGCTCCTGCTCGACGCCCTGGTCGCAGGTGCGGTCCAGGGTGCGGTCGCAGCGGTCGAGCAGCTCGCGGGCCGGGACGCCGCGCGAGGTGTGGTACGCCACGATCTTGGTCAGCGTGATCGGCACGCCCGGCTGGGCCTCGACGCTGTAGACGACCTTGGCCAGGTCGTCGGCCGTCTGGACGTGGACGGTGCGCTCGTTCTCGGTCTCGAGCCGGTGGCTGGCGGCGACGGCGAGCGTCATGCCGCTCTCGGCGCAGCGGTAGCCCAGGTAGACGCGGCCGCGCTCCTCGTCGCCGGAGTGGTGCTCGGGCAGCAGGACGCGGCGGTCGAGCTGCTCGGCCTTGCGCGGGTCGACGCCCTCGCCCATCGCCTTGGCGCGCACGTGGTACTCGTCCTCGCCGTCCTGGCGGTTGAGGATCTGCGAGGAGATGGTGACCGGCGCGTGGTCGTCCAGCAGCGTGACCTCGAAGGTGAGGATCGCCAGGTGCTTCTGGGTGAACGACACCATGCGGGTGCTGCGGATGCGGACCCGCTTGCCGGCCGGGGTGCGCCACAGGATCTCGCGGCGCAGCACACCGTCGCGGAAGTCCAGGGTGCGCTCGTACTCGAGCAGGTCGGCGATCGACAGCAGCAGCGGCTCGTCGTCGACGTACAGCCGGATGACCTTGGCGTCGGGGGCGTTGACGATCGTCTGCCCGACGCGGGCGAAGCCGTACGCCTCCTCGGCGTGCTGGATCGGCCAGGTCTCGTGGAAGCCGTTGATGAAGGTGCCGTGCGTGTGGGAGTCGCGGCCCTCCTCGACGTTGCCGCGCAGGCCCAGGTAGCCGTTGCCGACGGCGAACACCGACTCGGTCGTGCCGAGGTCGTGCGCGCTGTAGCGGCTCTCGGTCAGCGCCCACTCGTCGACCGGGAAGCGGGTGCGGTCGAGCATGTCGGTCGCCGGCGGGGCGACGTGCGAGGGGCCCATCAGATCAGCTCCGCCAGGTCGGACACGACACGGTGCGCGCCGGCGCGCAGCAGCGCGTCCTCGCCGGCGCCGCGGTCGACGCCGACCACGAGCCCGAAGCCGCCGGCCGAGCCGGCCTCGACGCCGGAGGTCGCGTCCTCGACGACGACCGCGCGGGACGCCTCGACGCCCAGCTCGGTGGCCGCCTCCAGGAACGTCGCCGGGGCGGGCTTGCCGCGCAGGCCCTTCTCGGCGGCGACGTTGCCGTCGACCAGGACGGGGAAGTGCTGGCGCAGGCCGGCCGTCTCCAGCACCGACGGGGCGTTGCGCGACGACGACACGACCGCGAGCTTCGTGCCGCGCTCGACCAGGGCCTCGATCAGCCGGACCGAGCCCGGGTAGGGCTCGACACCCTCGGTGCGCAGCACCTCGGAGAACGCGTCGTTCTTGCGGTTGCCGAGCCCGCACACGGTGTCGTCGGAGGACGGGTCGCTCGGGTGCCCGTCGGGCAGCTCGATGCCGCGCGAGGCCAGGAACGAGCGGACGCCGTCGTAGCGCGGCTTGCCGTCGACGTAGTCGTAGTAGTCCTGGTCGGTGTACGGCTCCTCGATCCCGCGAGCGGTGAGGAAGTCGTTGAACATCTTGCTCCACGCGTGCATGTGCACCACCGCCGTCGGCGTGATGACGCCGTCGAGGTCGAAGAGCACCGCGTCGTACTGGTCCCAGTCCACCCCAGAAGCGTAGGGCCGCCACGCCAGGACCGAAAACGCTCGCGGGCGTGACCTGCGTCCCGAGCGTCCCGAGCGCCCCGGTCCGGACGCGGCTAGGGTCGGCGCATGCTTGGCGCAGACACCGAGGTGGGTCGGCTCCGCACCGTGATGCTGCACCGTCCGGGTGACGAGCTCGCCCGCCTGACCCCGCGCAACAACGACTCCCTGCTCTTCGACGGCATCCCGTGGGTGGGCCGCGCCCAGGACGAGCACGACGCGTTCGCCCAGGTGCTGCGCGACCACGACGTCGAGGTGCTCTACCTGCGCGAGCTGCTCACCGAGACGCTCGCCGACGAGACCGCCCGCACGGACGTCCTCGACACGACGCTGGCCGACCGCCGCCTCGGCGACACGCTGCGCCGCCACCTGCGCGCACACCTGGCCGAGGAGCATCCCGACGACCTGGCCCAGGTGCTGGTCGCCGGGCTGCGCAACGACGAGGTCAAGCACCGCTCGATCGTCACCGGCCTGCTGCGCACCGACGACTTCCTGGTCGACCCGCTGCCCAACCTGCTGTTCACCCGCGACTCGTCGCTGTGGCTGCGCGACCGCGTCGTCGTCACGAGCCTGGCGATGCCCGCGCGCGTCCGCGAGACCCAGCTGACCCGGCTCGTCTACGCCCACCACCCGCGCTTCGCCGGCACGCCGGTGCAGCACGGGCCGGACGCCGAGCGGCTCGAGGGCGGCGACGTGCTCGAGCTCGCGGCCGGCGTCCTGGCCGTCGGGGTCGGCGAGCGCACCACGCCGGCCGGCTTCGAGCGGTTCGCCACCGACGTGCTGGCCGCCGACCTGGCCCGCACGGTGCTGGCCGTCCCGATCGCCCAGGACCGCGCCACCATGCACCTGGACACGATCGTCACGATGGTCGACCGCGACACCGTCGTCATCTACCCGACGATGGCCGACTCGCTGCAGGCGTACGCGGTGACGCACGACGGCGACGAGCTCGTGGTCGCCCCGGCCCGTCCGTTCTTCGTGGCCGCCGCCGACGCGATGGGCATCGAGCGGCTGCACCACATCGACACCGGCCTGGACCCGGTCACGGCCGAGCGCGAGCAGTGGGACGACGGCAACAACACGCTCGCGATCGCACCGCGGGTGGCGATCGCCTACGAGCGCAACGAGCAGACCAACGCGCGGCTCGCCGAGCACGGCGTCGAGGTCGTGGCGATCAGCGGCTCCGAGCTCGGCTCGGGCCGCGGCGGACCGCGCTGCATGAGCTGCCCGGTCGCCCGCGACCCGCTCGACTGAGTCCGTCGCGGCACGCACCGCCGGCTGAGCCTGTCGAAGCCCCTTCGACAGGCTCAGGGAGCGGAGGGCGGCGTCAGCGGATGGTGAGCTGGCGGCTGGCCAGGCCGTTGCGGGCCGAGCGCTGCTCGCTGGTGAGCGAGGACGTGTCGGCCAGCGCCTCGTCCAGACGTCCGCTCAGCGCGGCGATCGGGTCCTCGATCGTGCCGGCGTCCTGGCCCTGCTCCATCTCCCACACCGGGACGAGCAGGCCGTGCGCGCGGAACATGCCGAGCAGACGGGTGTCGTCGCCGAGCGTGTCCGCGCCGGCGACGTGCAGCCGGGCGAAGGCGTCGAGCAGCGGCGACTCGTCGTGCGGCAGCACCCAGCGCAGGAAGACGCGCTCGCCCATCTGCACCCAGTAGGCGGCCTCGACCGAGTCCAGGCGCACGGTCGGGGCGACCGACTCGTTGGCCTGCTCGAGCATCGCGGCGGTCTGCGCGGAGTCGTCGTTGCCCTCGACCCAGTACTCGAAGCCGTCGTGGACGGTCACGTCGAAGGACTGGCCCGGCTCCACGACGTCCTGCAGGCGCGGGCCGACGCCCGGGTCGGTCATCGGGACGGGGTTGCCCGGCTCGGTGTCCTTCGCGAGCTCCAGGACGTGCGCGAGGTCGCGGCTGACGTCGCCGAAGTTGTGCGGGACCTGCAGGCCCAGCCACACCTCGCCGTCAGGGCGGCGGATGCCCGCGGTGCCACCCGGCAGCAGCGAGCAGACCCGGACCGGCTGGTCGTGGCCCTGCACGCGCACCTGCGCGGTGGCGGCGGGGACGATCTCGCGCAGCGCGACCCAGTCGCACTCTCCCGGGAGTCCCTCGAAGGTCCGTGCGACGAACGGCATGCGCTCGCGGGACGGCTTGATGCGTCGTGACTTCTTGCCCACGAGCGACGAGCCTAGGCCACGCCGGGCCGGGCGGCAGCGGCGGTCAGGACCTGCGCATCGAGAGCATCGCGTTGACCCGCGTGCCCTGGTCCATGTCGACCCACCAGCGGTCGGCGACGCGGCTGATGATCGACAGGCCGCGGCCGGACAGCGAGTCGGCGTCGAAGTCGACCGGCTTGAGGCTGTCGACGTGCCCGCCGTCGGTGACGCTCAGCTCGAGCAGTCCCTTGGCGATGCTCCAGCGGATCTCCATCGTGCCGTCGGGTCCGGGGACGCCGTGGCTGACCGCGTTGGCGATCATCTCGCTGAGCACGATGAGGGCGTCGTCGACGACGTCGTTGGACGCCTGGTTCTGGGTGAGGAAGGCGGCGAGACGGGTCCGCGCGATGCTGGGCGTGGACCGCTCGAAGGGGAGTCGGACGACGTCCTGACGCGCCACGTCGTCCCTCCCTCCAGGTGTCGTCCAGAGTGGACGCCACCGCCTGGTGTCACGGTACCTGCGGGGGACCGGTCGCGCAGGACGACGGCCACCGAGCCAGGAGCCTACCGGGCACGCCGCCGCACCGGGCACCATGGAGGGCATGAACCCGCACGAGATCCCGTCGACGACCGTCGACCAGCTGCCCGACCCGCTGCCCGCCGACCTGGTCGTCCTGGACGTCCGCGAGCACCACGAGTGGGAGGCGGGCCACGTCGAGGGCGCGGTCCACGTGCCGCTCGGCGAGGTGCCCGAGCGGGCCGGCGAGCTCGACCCGCAGAAGCGCACCCTCGTGGTGTGCCACCTGGGCGGCCGGTCCGCGCGCGCGACCGCCTACCTGCAGCAGCTCGGCCACGACGTGGTCAACCTCGACGGCGGCATGGACGCCTGGCAGGCCGCCGGACGCCCGACGGTCTGACCCGCGGACGCGACGAGGCCCCCGGACCCTGCTGGGTCCGGGGGCCTCGTCGTGGCGGCTGCCTTACTTGGCGGCGGCCTTCAGCTTCGAGCCGGCGCTCACCTTGACGCCGTAGCCCGCGGGGATCTCGATGGTCTCGCCCGTGGAGGGGTTGCGGCCGGTGCGAGCCGAGCGCTCGACGCGCTCGACCGACAGGATGCCGGGGATCGAGACCTTCTCGCCCTTGCTCACCGCGTCGAGCAGGACGTCGGCCAGGGCGGACAGGACCGAATCAGCGTCGGACTTGGTGGTGCCCGCCTTCTCGGCGAGGGCGGAAACCAGGTCGCTGCGGTTGATAGCCACGAATGAACTCCTAAAGGTGGGTCAAATACGCGTGTCAGTCTACGGACGCCCCGACGCCCCGCACGCGCGAGGCGCGCCGGGGAAATCTTGAAGTTTCGCTGATTTTCAGGCCCAGAGGGCCGGCCGGGGCGCGTCGACGAGGTCCGGCAGCGCCGCGAGGTACTGCGCGCGGGGCCACTCGACCACCCCCAGCGAGGCCAGGTGGGGGGTCTGCCACTGGACGTCGACGAGCCGTCCGGGGCCCGCGGCCTCGCCACCCATGAGCTCGCAGAGGGCCATGAGCGCGACCTTCGAGGCGTCCGTGGCGTGGTGGAACATCGACTCCCCGGCGAACAGGCCGCCGACGTTGAGTCCGTACAGACCGCCGACCAGGCGTCCGTCCGCGTCCCAGGTCTCGACCGAGTGCGCCCAGCCGAGCGCGTGCAGGTGGACGTACGCGTCGCGGATCTCCTCGTCGATCCAGCCGCCCGGACGCGTGGGGTCGGCGCACGCGTCCACCACGTCCTCGAAGGCGCGGTCGACGGTCGTCTCGTAGCGGCGGCCGGACTTGCGCAGCGAGCGCGTCACGCGCAGCTGCGCCGGGTGCAGGACGCCGCGCCGCATGGGTGACCACCACAGCAGCTCGCCGTCGTCGGGCATCGGGAAGGCGCCCACCCGGTAGGCGGCCACCACCGTCTCGGGGTCCAGGTCGGCGCCGGCGCCGACGAGGTCCTGGGCGGGCCACGACGCCGGGTCCAGGTCCCACCGCGACGGGCCGAGCGGCTGCGGGGTCACGGCCGGGCCTTCCGCTCGGTCACGATGGTTCGCTCGCTCACGGCCACGGCTCCAGGACGTTGGCCAGGTGGCGCAGCGGCGCGTCGCCGTACTCGGCCAGCTCGGCCGGGCCGGCCTCGAGCAGGGACGTCCACCAGGTCAGCGCCCGGTTCACCGGGTGCGTGAGCGCGGCCGCGGACATGAGTCCGTCGAGCTCGGCGTGCGACAGCTCCCACTCCAGCCGGTAGCCCTCGACGACGGCGGCCCAGTCGAGCGTCCCTCCGTGGCGGACGATGCCGTACGGCACCATCAGCACCTCCACGGCGTGGGCCCACTGGGCGTCGCCGAAGTCGAACAGCCGCAGGCGTCCGTCCTCGACGAACACGTTCCACGGATGGGCGTCGCCGTGCTGGAAGGTCGACGGCACCGGCCCGTCGGTCAGGCGGGCCGCGGCGTCGGCCACGAGCGGGCGCGCCGCCCGCAGCTGGGCGGCCAGGTCGGCGTCGACGTGCGTGGGGTGCGACGGCTCGAGCGCCTCGAAGGTCTCGACCAGCCGGTCCAGGCGCTCGGGGACGGTCGCGGGCGAGCAGTCGGGCAGGCCGGCCTCGACCAGCGCGTCGCGGTGGGCCACGGTCCGGCGCTGCAGCCGGGCCGCCCCGCGCAGCACGTCGCTCCACTCCTGCTCGGTGGGCTCGTGGGCGTCGCCCAGCACGGCGCCGTGGTCGACGACCGCCATCCAGCCGCGCCCGGCGTCGACGGCCAGCGGCGGCAGCACCTCGGCCGGGGCCAGGCGCGCGAGCACCCGGTGGACGGCGGGCTCGAACGCGGCGCCGGCGACGTTGGCCTTGAACCACACGCGTCCGGCGTCGGTGGGGGCCACGAGCTGGGTGGACCAGGGCCGCACGCGGGGCTGCTCGACCGGTCCGGTGACCACACGGCCGTCGGCCTCGCAGGCCGCGACGAGCCAGGCCTCGGCCTCGGCCCGCCACGCCGGATCGGTCACCCGGACCGAGAACGGCTGCGTCATGGCCGTCAGCGTAGGGCCGATCGCGTCCACGGGCCGCCCAGCCGGGCCGAACCTATGCTCGGAGCATGGGCATCGGACGCAACGCCGCACTCGCCGCCACGGCCAAGGCCGGACCCGGCTTCACCTCGACGTACGTCCGGCAGGTCCTGGAGTACGCGATCGACGGGCTCGGCCCGCTGCGCGGGGCCGAGGAGTCCGCGGACGCCGCGCTGGTGTCGGCCGACGGTGACGTGGAGCGCGCCGTGAAGGCGTACATCTCCTCGCACGTGCGGATGGCCGCGGGCCAGGGCTTCGTCACCAACCTGTTCGGCGGCACGGCGGCCGCGGTCTCCATCCCGGCCAACGTCGCCGGCGTCGCGCTCGTGCAGTGCCACCTCGTCGCCGGCCTGGCGCACCTGCGCGGCTACGACCTGGCCGACCCGCGCGTCCGCAACGCCGTGCTCGCCTGCATGCTCGGCCGCGACGGCGTCGAGCAGCTGCTCAAGCACAAGAAGCTGCCCTCGTCGCCGATGGCGCTGGCCACCTCGCCGGTGCACGACCCGCAGCTCGACAAGCGGGTCGCCACCGAGGTGACCACCCAGATCTTCGGCAACGTCATCGGCAAGCGCGCCGCCGTGTTCGTGGCGCGCCGCGTGCCCGTGCTGGGCGGCGGCGTCGGCGCGACGGCCGACGCCCTGTCGACCCGCGACGTCGGGCGGTACACCGCGTCCGAGCTCAAGGACCGCCGGCTGCGCCGCTGACCCTCAGCCGAGGGCGCGGACGACGGCCGACGGCGACTCGCGGCCGAGCTGCTCGGCCATCCAGGTGCTCGTGCGCACCAGGTCGTCCAGGCGGACGCCGTGCTCGATGCCGAGGCCGTCGAGCATCCAGACCAGGTCCTCGGTGGCCAGGTTGCCGGTCGCGCTCTCGGCGTACGGGCAGCCGCCGAGACCGCCGGCGCTCGCGTCGAACGTGGTGATGCCCGACTCCAGCGCGGCGTACGCGTTCGCGAGCGCCTGGCCGTAGGTGTCGTGGAAGTGCATCGCCAGCCGGTCGACGTCCACGCCGGCGCCGGAGAACGCGTCGACGAGCGAGCGGACGTGGCCGGGCGTGGCCACGCCGATGGTGTCGCCGATGCTCAGCTGCGACGCACCCATGTCGAGCAGCCGGCGTCCGGCGGCGACGACGCGGGCGACCTGAACCGGTCCCTCCCAGGGGTCGCCGAAGCACATCGAGACGTAGGCGCGGACGTCCAGGCCGAGGCGGGTCGCCTTCTCGACCACCGGCTCGAACATGGCGAACTGGTCGTCGTAGGTGGACGCCAGGTTCTTCTCGGCGAACGTCTCGGTGGCGCTGGCGAAGACGGCGACGTGCTTCACACCGGCGGCCAGCGCCCGCTCCAGGCCCTTCTCGTTGGGGACGAGCACGGGCGTGGGCACGGCCAGCTCGCCCAGGTCGGCGAGCAGGTCGGCCGCGTCGGCGAGCTGCGGCACCCAGCGCGGGTGGACGAAGCTCGTCGTCTCCACCACCGGCAGGCCCGCCGCCACGAGCCGGCGGACGAACTCGGCCTTCACCTTCGTGGGGACGACCGTCGACTCGTTCTGCAGCCCGTCGCGCGGGCCGACCTCGTAGATCGTCACGCGCTCGGGCAGCGCGGGGTCGCGCTCGACCATCGGCAGGCGTCGCTTCACTCGTCCTCCACCACGAAGAGCACGTCGCCCAGCGCGACGCGCGCGCCCGCCGCGGCGGCGACCGTCGTGACGACGCCGTCGTACGGGGCGGTGAGCGCGAGCTCCATCTTCATGGCTTCGAGCACTCCCAGCGACTCGCCGGCGTTGACGTGCTGCCCTTCGGCCACCGCGACGCTCAGCACGGTGCCGGGCATGGGGGCGGTGACGTCGGCGTCCGCAGCCCCGTGGGCGCTGCGGTGGCGGCGCGTCCCGTCCGGCAGCGACAGGGTCCAGACCTGCCCCTCGACCGCGACCAGCGCGCGTCCGGGGACGTCGTCCTCCACCAGCCAGCCCCCGGCACCACAGGTCTCGATGAGCGGAGCCCGGTGCAGCGTCCCGTCGTCGTCCTCGAGCGTCACGGTCACCGGGACGTGCTCCCCGACCCGCCATCCATCGCGGGCGCCGAACGGCGTGTCGTCGCGTGGCGGGACGAGCTCGTGCGCGGCCGTCCGGAGCGCGGCCGCCGGCACGGTCGGCCGGGTGAGCAGCTCGGGCGGCACGTGGGCGTCCAGCCAGTCGGTCGGCACCGGGCCGCGGCGGAAGTCGT
This sequence comes from Aeromicrobium sp. IC_218, assembly GCF_004336805.1. Lineage (GTDB taxonomy): Bacteria > Actinomycetota > Actinomycetes > Propionibacteriales > Nocardioidaceae > Aeromicrobium. The sequence goes on along the minus strand of NZ_SJXM01000004.1, from coordinate 60,084 downwards.
CGGTGGCGACGAGCCGGCGCAGGAATCCGAGGTTCGTCGTGAGCCCGACGACGACCGACCCGTCGATCGCCTCGAGCATCGCGGCGATCGCCTCGGCGCGGTCGGTGCCGTGGGTGACGAGCTTGGCGATCATCGGGTCGTAGGCGGTCGTCACCTCGCCGCCGGCGACGTACGCGGACTCCTCGCGCGCCGGACCGCCCCAGCGCAGTGCCGAGATCGTCCCGGCCTGGGGCAGGAAGCCCGCGTACGGGTCCTCGGCGTAGACCCGTACCTCGAGCGCGTGGCCGTCGAACCCGATCTCGTCCTGGGCCAGCGGCAGCGGCTCGCCGGCGGCGACGGCGAGCTGCCAGGCCACGAGGTCGGTGCCGGTGACCTCCTCGGTGACGGGGTGCTCGACCTGCAGGCGGGTGTTCATCTCCAGGAAGAACGCCTCGTCGCCGGCGACCAGGAACTCGACGGTGCCGGCGCCGGTGTAGCCGACCTCGCGGGCCAGGGCCACGGACGCGTCGTGCAGCCGCTGGCGCAGCGCCTCGGGCAGGTCGGGCGCGGGCGCCTCCTCCAGCACCTTCTGGTGCCGGCGCTGGGCGGAGCAGTCGCGGGTGCCGAGGTGGACGACGTCGCCGTGCTCGTCGCCGAACACCTGCACCTCGACGTGGCGTCCGCCCTCGACGTACCGCTCGACGAGCAGCGTGTCGTCGCCGAAGGCGGCGGACGCCTCGCGGGCGGCCCGGGCCAGCGCCTCGGCCAGGCCGTCCGGGGTGCGCACGACGTGCATGCCCTTGCCGCCACCACCGGCCGCGGCCTTGACCAGCACCGGGTACGCGTCGGCGGGCACCGCGTCCGGCTCGAACCGAGGAGTCACCGGCACGCCGGCGCGCTCGGCCACCTCGCGGGCGCGGTCCTTGCGGCCCATGAGCTCGATGACGTCCGGCGCCGGGCCGATCCAGGTGAGGCCGGCCTCGACGACGGCCCGGGCGAACCCGGCGTTCTCGGACAGGAAGCCGTAGCCCGGGTGCACGGCGTCGGCGCCGGACTCGCGGGCGGCGGCCAGCAGCCGCTCGACCGACAGGTACGACTCGGCGGCCGGGGTCGGGCCCAGGCGGACGGCGACGTCGGCCTCACCGACGAACGGGGCGTCGGCGTCCGCGTCGGAGTACACGGCGACGGTGCGCAGCCCCTGCTCGCGGCAGGTGCGGAACACGCGGCGGGCGATCTCGCCGCGGTTGGCGACCAGGACGGTCGTGAAGGTGCTCATGGGTGCTTCCTCGGCTCTCGCTGAGTGTGACGTTCCGGGGGTCCGGCGGCCGGATCGAGCCCCGGAACGTCACGCTCACGGTGACGGTGGGCGCTCACATCCGGAAGACGCCGAACTGCGGCGTGGGGATCGGGGCCTGGGCGGCGACCTGCAGGCCCATGGCGACGACGCGACGGGTGTCGGCGGGGTCGATGATCCCGTCGTCCCACAGCCGGGCGGTGGAGTAGTACGCCGAGCCCTGCTCCTCGTACTGGGCGCGGATCGGCGCCTTGAACGCCTCCTCGTCCTCGGCGCTCCACTCGCCGCCCTTGGCCTCGATGCCGTCGCGGCGGACGGTGGCGAGCACGGACGCGGCCTGCTCGCCACCCATGACGGACGTGCGCGCGTTGGGCCACGTCCACAGGAAGCGCGGGTCGTACGCCCGGCCGCACATGCCGTAGTTGCCGGCGCCGTACGATCCGCCGATCACGACGGTCAGCTTCGGCACGACGCTGGACGCGACGGCGGTGACGAGCTTCGCGCCGTCCTTGGCGATGCCGCCGTTCTCGTACTGGCGCCCGACCATGAACCCGCTGATGTTCTGCAGGAACAGCAGCGGGATGCCGCGCTGGTTGGCCAGCTCGACGAAGTGGGCGCCCTTCAGCGCGGACTCGCTGAACAGGATGCCGTTGTTGGCCAGGATCGCGACCGGGTAGCCCATGACGTGGGCGAACCCGCAGACCAGCGTCTCGCCGTAGAGCGGCTTGAACTCGTGCAGCCGTGAGTCGTCCACGACCCGGCGGATCACCTCGCGGACGTCGTAGGGCGTGCGCGGGTCGGCCGGCACGACGTCGGCGAGCGTGGCCGGGTCCTCGCGCGGCGGGGCCGGGGGCCGGCGGTGGACGCTGGGCCCCTCGGCCGGGCCGAGCGTGCCGACGATCGAGCGGACGATCTGCAGCGCGTGCTCGTCGTCGTCGGCCAGGTGGTCGACCACGCCGGACGTGCGCGCGTGGACGTCGCCGCCGCCGAGCTCCTCGGCGGTCACGACCTCGCCGGTCGCGGCCTTCACCAGCGGCGGGCCGCCGAGGAAGATCGTGCCCTGGTCGCGGACGATGACCGTCTCGTCGCTCATCGCGGGGACGTACGCGCCGCCGGCGGTGCACGAGCCCATGACCGAGGCGACCTGCGGGATGCCGCGGGCGCTCATCTGGGCCTGGTTGAAGAAGATGCGGCCGAAGTGCTCGCGGTCGGGGAACACCTCGTCCTGCATGGGCAGGAACGCGCCGCCGGAGTCGACCAGGTAGACGCAGGGCAGGCGGTTCTCCTGGGCGACGGCCTGGGCGCGCAGGTGCTTCTTGACGGTCAGCGGGTAGTAGGTGCCGCCCTTGACCGTCGCGTCGTTGGCGACGACGACCACCTCGCGACCGCTCACCCGTCCGATGCCGGTGACGATGCCCGCGCTGGGCACCTCGCCGCCGTACATCCCGTGCGCGGCCAGCGGCGAGAGCTCCAGGAACGGCGAGCCGGGGTCGAGCAGGCGGTCGACCCGGTCGCGGGGCAGCAGCTTGCCGCGGGCCACGTGCCGCTCGCGCGACGACGCACTGCCGCCCTGGCGGACGACCGCGAGGTGCTCGCGCAGCTCGGCGACCAGCTCTCTCATCTCGGGCACGCTCAGCCTCCATCTCGGGAACAGGCGCAGGTTAACGCACGTTAACCGACGGGCGCTAGACTGGCCCCGTGACGACCGAGCTCCCCACGTCCACGCGCCGCGACCAGATCCTGACGACGGCCGCGAAGCTGTTCGCCGAGCGCGGCTTCCACGGCGTCTCGGTGCACGACATCGGCGCGGCCTGCGGCATCTCCGGGCCGGCCCTCTACAAGCACTTCTCGGGCAAGGACGACGTGCTGAGCGCCGCGCTCGTCGCGATCAGCGAGTTCCTGCTCGCGGGCGGCCGGCGCGTCGCGGGCGAGGGCTCGTCGCCGGACGTCACCTACGCCGAGCTGGTCGAGTTCCACGTCGACTTCGCGCTCGGCTCGCCCGAGCTCATCTCGGTGCAGGCCCGCGAGTGGCAGAACCTCGCCCCGGACGCCCGCCGCCAGGTGCGCGAGCTCCAGCTGGCCTACGTCGACGTCTGGGTGGACGTCCTGCGCGAGCTGCGCCCCGGCCTCGACCGTCCGGCCGCGCGCGCCGCCGCCCAGGCCGTGTTCGGCCTGCTCAACTCCACGCCGCACAGCGCCCGGCTCGACCAGGCGTCCATGCGGGCGCTGCTGGTGCGCATGGCCCGCGGCGCGCTGTCCGGGCTCTAGGCCGGCACGACCTCGCGCCGGCGCAGCCGGACGCTGGCGATCGCGACGCCCGACAGCATGACCAGCCCGCCGGCCGTCTCCAGCGCCGTCGGCACCTCGTCCTGCACGAGCCACGCCGCGAGGATGCCGACGACCGGCACCAGCAGGATGAACGGCACCACCGCACCGGCCGGGTAGCGGGCGAGCAGGCCGTTCCACACCACGTAGCCGAACAGCGACGCGAACACGACGGTGTAGGCGGTCGACAGCACCGCCGTCCAGCCGAGCCCGGCGATCGCGTCGCCCACCTCGGCCGGGCCGTCGACCGCGAGCGACAGCGCGAGCGCGGGCAGCGGCACCACGAGCGCGGACCAGGCGACGAGCCCGAGACCGGACGCCATGCGGGCCCGGCGGGCGGCGACGTTGCCGATCGCCCAGGAGAGCGCCGCGCCGATCGTCACCAGCAGCGGCAGCACCGGCGCGCGCAGCCCGTGGGCCAGGGCGACGACGAGCAGGCCGACCGTCCCGACGCCGACCCCGACGACCTGCTGCGTGGTCGACCGCTCGCCCAGCGCGACCGCGGCGATGACCACCGTGAACATCACCTGTGCCTGCAGCACGAGCGACGCCAGGCCGGCCGGCATGCCCAGGTCGAGCGCGACGTAGAGCAGCGAGAACTGGCCCAGGCTCATGAACGCGCCGATGACCAGGACGTCCTTCCAGGGGCCGGGCTGCGGCACGAGCAGCACGAGCGGGAACGCGACGAGCACGAACCGGAAGGCCAGGAACAGCAGCGGCGGGACGTCCTGCAGGCCGGCGTCGATGACGACGAAGTTCAACCCCCAGACGAGGGCGACGAGCACGGCGAGCAGGCTGTGGCGCGGCGACATGGGTCCCATCGTCGCGGACGACGACCATGCACGACCAGCGATGTCTCGTGCCGGTCAATCGGTAGCATCGCTACATGATCGACGTGACCGCGCTTCGCGCCCTGATCGCCGTCCGCGACCACGGCACCGTCGCCGGCGCGGCCCAGGCGCTCGGGTTCACCCCCTCGGCGGTGAGCCAGCAGGTCAAGCGGCTGGAGCGCCAGAGCCGGGCCGCGATGCTCGAGCGGGTGGGCCGCCGGGTCGTGCTGACCGAGCGCGGACGCCTGCTCGCCGACCGCGGCGGTGCGCTGCTCGCCGAGCTCGAGCAGGTCGGCAACCTCGCCCTCGGCGACGACGCGCCGCTCACCGGCGTCTTCCGCATCGCCGCGTTCTCGACGGCGTGCCGCGGGCTCGTCGCCCCGCTGCTGCGCCGGCTGGCCACGTCCGCGCCCGAGCTCGAGGTCCGCGTGCACGAGATCGACCCGCGCGAGTGCCTCACGATGGTCGAGCGCGGCGGGGCCGACCTCGGCGTCGTCCACGACTGGAGCTCGGTGCCGCTCACGGTCGCCCCGGCACTGCACCTCGTCCCGCTGCTCACCGACGCCGCGGACGTCGTGCTGCCCGCCGACCACCGCCTGGCCGGGCAGGACGAGGTGGCGGCCGCCGACCTCGTCCATGAGCGCTGGGTGAGCACCCACACCGGCTCGATCTGCCACGACTGGCTGCTGCAGATGCACGCCTCGCACGACACGCTCCCCGACGTGCGCTGCCAGGACGCCAGCTTCGGCACGCACGTCGCCATGGTCGAGCAGGGCGTGGCCATCGCCCTGCTCCCCCGGCTGGGCCGCGAGCACCTGCCGCCGACCGTGCGCGCCGTCCCCGTGGTCGACCCGGTGTCCCGGCGCAGCGTCGGCGCGGTGTGGCGCCGCGCCAGCGACGCCAACCCCGCCCGCCGGCACGTCCAGGCCGCGCTCGAGCGGGTGGCGGCCGAGCACGTCGCGAGCCGCGACGCGACCTAGTCGTCCAGCAGCGGGTCGTCACCCTGTCCGATGCCGCAGAGCCGGACGACCGAGTCCAGCAGGCCGCCCTTCACCGCCGGGGCCGGACGCAGGAAGGTCGTCACCGCGCCGTGCCGCGTGGTGACCTGCAGCGGCAGGAGCGTGCCGACCTTGTCCTCGGCGACCACGTGGGCGTCGCACCGGGCCGGGGCCAGCCGCACGTCGCGGGACCAGCGGTCCCCGGCGGCCAGGCGGCGGTCGAGCCGTCCGTCCTCGCCGGGTGCGAGGTCGAGCAGCACGGTGCCGGCGACGGACCCGACCGTGACATCCTCCCCGGTTGTCCGGAACATCAGGGGCAGCACGATCTCGCGGCCCTCCAGCCGGGGAGCGCCGGCGTCCACCCGCAGCAGGGCGTCCGCGCAGTCGCGGTCGAGCAGGCGAGCGATCGCGCCGAACCGGTCGGTGGCTCCGCCGTCCACGGTCCCCGCCCCACCGTCCAGGACGAGCCGGACGCGGGCGTCGACACCGTCCCCGCAGGCGGCCGTCGGGGCCTCCACGGCGAGGTTCAGCGCGCCGCCGGGTGGGACGGTCGCGGGTCCCTCGTAGCGACCCGGGACGCCCCACCGCGGCAGGCGCACCTGGAGCTCACGCACGACCAGCGGCTCGGACCCGTCGTTCTGCACCCGGGCCAGGACCCGGCGCGTGGCCATGTCGCTGCGCGCCTGGTCCAGGCTGACGGTCACGCCGTCGGGCAGGCCCGCGCGCGCCTCGTCCGGCTCGTCCCCGAGGCCGCACCCGGCCAGGACGAGCACCAGGAGCAGGGCGGCGGTCCGGCGCACGCCCCGAGCCTAGGCCCGCCGGTCAGTGCTTCGGGGCGTCCCGCAGCATCCGGAACGACATCCACGCCGCGCTGAGCGCGACCACGATCGCCGCCGCCGACGTCAGCTGGACGCCGTGGTCGAACGCCGCGATCGCCGACGCCCGCAGCGTGTCGCCCACCTCGTTCGGGAACAGCGCGGCTCGCTCGAGCGCACCGCCCAGGGTCTCGAACGTGTGGCCGGTGGTGTCCGCCGCGTACGACGGCACCTGCAGCTCGCGCCGGAACGTCTGGGTCAGGATGCTGCCCAGCACCGCCGTGCCCAGCACCGCGCCGATCTCGTACGCCGTCTCCGACAGGGCGGACGCGGCGCCGGCCTTGTGCGGGGGCACCCCGGCCAGCATGAGGTCGTTGGTCAGCGTCTCGGCCAGGCCGATCCCGACGCCGAGCACGGCGAAGGCCAGCATGATCGAGCCGGTGCTCGGGTCGCCGAACGCGGCGATCGCGTAGCCCGTGGCCGACAGCACGAAGCTGCCCGCCACGACCAGGTGCACCGGCACGCGCTGGACGAGCCGCACCGCCACGAAGCCGGCGGCCACGGTCACGACCAGGCCGGGCAGCAGCGCCACCGCGGACTCCAGCGGGCTCAGGCCCATGACCAGCTGCAGGAACTGCGCGGCGAAGAACATGAAGCCGGCGAAGCCCATGAGGCTGAGCAGGTTGGCCGTGATCGCGCCGGTGAAGACCCGGTTGCCGAACAGCGTGAGGTCGATCATCGGGTGGGCGAGCCGGCGCTGACGGCGCAGGAACGCCACGACGCTCGCGACGCCCACGACGACGGTGAGCACGACGACGTCGGTGAGGCCCGACTCGGCGGCCTTCTTGATCGCGAAGGTCAGCGGCAGCATGGCGGTCAGCGACAGCACGATGCTCGGCACGTCGATCGGACCCGGGCTGGGGTCGCGCGACTCGGGAAGCAGCACGAAGGCCAGCACGACGAACGCGACGATGATCGGCGCGTTGATGAGGAAGACCGAGCCCCACCAGTAGTGCTGCAGCAGCCAGCCGCCGAGCACGGGGCCGAGCGCGGCGCCGCCGGAGAACATGGCCGCCCACGTCGCGATGGCGACGCGGCGCTGCGACGCGTCCTCGAAGATGTTGCGGATCAGCGACAGCGTCGACGGCATGAGCGCGGCACCGAAGAAGCCGAGCAGGCCGCGGGCCACGAGCAGCATCTCCGGCGTCGTGCTGAACGCCGCGACGAGCGACGCGACGCCGAAGCCGAGGGCGCCGAGCACGAGCAGGCGGCGACGGCCGACGCGGTCGCCCAGGCTGCCGGCGGCGATGAGGAAGCCGGCGAGCATGAGCGGGTACAGGTCGACGATCCACAGCAGCTGGGTGCCGGTCGGGCGCAGGTCGGTGGTGACCTGCGGCAGCGCGAAGCTCAGCACGGTGTTGTCGATCGAGGTCAGCAGCACCGGCAGCATCAGCACGGCGAGGGCCCCCCAGTCACGGGGACGGGCGCGGCGCGCGGGCTGGATCGGTTCCGTGGTGGGAACGTGGACGTGGCTCATGAGGGGTCCTCCTCTCGGGGCGGGTGACAACCTCTCTACTGTACCGTCCGGACGGTACAGCGACCAAGCCCGCGGAGTGTGACGTTCGCGGCGCTAGAGTCGGCGCATGGCGAAGGAGCGCGGCACCCGTGACCGGCTGCTCGACGCGTTCGAGAAGCTGCTCGTCGTGGGCGGCACCCGGGCGGCCACGCTCGAGGCCGTCGCCGCGGACGCGAACGTGTCCAAGGGCGGGCTGCTCTACCACTTCCACAGCAAGGACGACCTGCTGATCGGCATGCTCGAGCGGCTGCGCGAGCAGGGCGACGCCGACGTCCAGCGCATGCGCACCGCGCCACAGGGACCGGTCGACTACTACCTGACGACGTCGGTCGACAACGGCAGCGACTACGACCGGGCGCTCATCGCCACCGCGCGCGTGGCCCAGGAGAACGACGCCCGCGCCCGCCAGACGCTGGCCGAGGTGCGCGAGTCGTGGTTCGAGGTGCTCCGCGAGCACCTGGGCGACGAGTCGCTGGCCCGCACGATCCAGCTGATCGGCGACGGCCTCTACTTCGACGACACGACCGGCCTGTCGGAGAAGTCCGCGGTCGACCACGTCCGCGACGTGCTCGGCCGCCTCGACGGCGCGATCTAGGCGTCGACCCAGGACTCCCCGGCGTCGTCGAGCCGCGCCCGACCCGCGGTGACGGACGCCAGCCGCTGGCCGAGCTCGTCGCGGTCGCCGGGCGGCACGGCCACGGTGATCGTGGCGCGCGTGCCGTAGCCGACACCGGTCACCTGCCACGCCGACCGCAGCAGGTTCTCGACCTTGCCCGCGTCGGCGACCGCCACCTCGACCGCGACGAGCAGGCGGCGGTGCCGCTCGCGGGTGCCGGCCGCGTCGAGCGCCTGGCCCACCGCGTCGCCGTAGGCGCGCACCAGGCCGCCGGCCCCGAGCAGCGTCCCGCCGAACCAGCGGGTGACGACGGCGGCGACGTCGCTCAGCCCGCGCCGGGTCAGCACGTCGAGCATCGGCGCGCCGGCGGTTCCGGACGGCTCCCCGTCGTCGTCCATCCGGCGCACCCGGGCGTCCGGGCCGACCACCCAGGCGCTGCAGTGGTGCCGGGCGTCGTGCGACCGGCGACGGGCGTCCTCCACGAGGGCCCGCGCGGCGTCCTCGTCGTCGACGCGGGCGACGTCGCAGCGGAACCGCGAGCGCTTGACCTCGGTCTCGACGGTCGCGGGCCCGGCGATGGTCAGGTACGACGTCGGCGCGGGCACGCCGTCACCCTAGGGCGGGCCCCAGCTCGTCGCGGCGGGGCGGGTCGGCGCCCTCGCGGCCGACCACCACGGCGGCGGCCCGGACGGCCGTCGCGAGCACGCGCTGCAGCGTGGCCGGGTCCATCCCGCCCAGCCGATCGCGCGCGTCGGGGTCGAGCAGGTGCTCGTCGGCCAGCCGGGACAGCAGCCCGGCCATGAACGTGTCGCCGGCGCCCACGGTGTCGACCACGGCAGCCTCGGGCGCGCCGACCTCCACCCGGACGTCGGCCGTGAGCGCGACCGCGCCCTCGCCGCCGGCGGTCACCACGACGAGCCGGGGACCGAACCCCAGCCAGCCGCGGGCCACGTCCTCGGGGTCGGCGTCGGGGTACGCCCAGCGCAGGTCCTCGTCGCTGGCCTTGACCACGTCGGCGAGCGCGACGAGGCGCTCGAGCCGCGCGACGGCGGAGGTCCGGTCGGGCACGAGGGTGGGGCGCAGGTTCGGGTCGAACGAGACGACGGCCGCGCTCCGCGCCGCGGCGACGAGCCGCTCGACGGCGTCCGCACCCGGCTCCAGGAACGCGCCGAGCGAGCCGACGTGCAGCAGCCCGCCGCCGGGCAGGGCGAGCGCGCCGGGGTCCCAGGTCAGGTCGAAGTCGTAGGTCGCCGAGCCGGACGCGTCGAGCGTGGCCGTCGCGGTGGACGTGCGCGGCGCGGGGTGGGCCTCCAGCCGCACCCCGGACGCCCGCAGGTGCTCGGCCACCAGCCGTCCGCGCTCGTCGCCGCCCAGCGTGGTCAGCAGCGTGACCGGGTGGTCGAGCCGGGCCAGCGCCAGCGCGACGTTCGCCGGGCCACCGCCCGGACGCTCGGCCCGCGACCCGTCGGGCCGCACCAGCACGTCCACCAGGGCCTCGCCGACGACCGTCATCATGGCGCTCACCCTACGGAGAGCCGGGACCGGTCAGTCGACGGTGCGCGGGCCGAACTCGGGCTCGGCGCCGGTGCTGCCGGCCTTGCGGGCGATGGCCGTGTTGGGCGACTTGAACATGCGCGACTGCAGCCGACGCTCGAGCCGGAAGGCCTCGCGCACGCTGCCGCGCCGGGTCTGCAGGACCAGACGCTTCGTGGCCGCGACCGAGTCCGGCGAGCGCGCGATGATCCGCTCCGCGAGGGCCAGCGCCTCGGCCTGCGGGTCGTCGCTGACGCCGGTGGCGAGGCCGAGCTCGCCGGCCTCCTGGCCGCTGAACACGTCGCCGGTGAGCGCCAGGCGCATCAGCACGTCGGTGCGCAGCAGCTCGCTGAACGGCACGGTGCCGCCCATGTCGGGCACCAGGCCCCACTTCGCCTCGAGGATCGACCACTTCGCGTCGGGCGTGGTGAAGCGGAAGTCGGCGTTGGCCGCGAGCTGCAGGCCGGCGCCGAAGCAGTGGCCGTGGACGACGGCGATGACCGGGACCGGCAGCGAGCGCCACACCTCGGTGACCCGCTGGAAGTCGTTGGCCCGACGCGGCCCGGCGAAGAACATCCGCGCGACGCGCTTCTTGTCCTTGAACGCCGCGGCGAAGTCCAGGCCGGCGCAGAACGAGCGCCCGTTGCCGCTCAGCACGACGACGCGGACGTCACGGTCGCGGGCGAGACGGCGGCCCGCCTCGATGAGCTCGGCGATGAGCTCCAGGTCGAAGCCGTTGAGCTTGTCGGGACGGTTCAGACGGACGTGGGCGATCGGTCCGGCGAGCTCCACCTGGACGCGTGACTCGGTCATGACCGCAGGTTACCCGGGGGTAAGTTCCCGCGTCCATCCCCGGAGTTCCAGGGGTCCGGGACGGGTGAACAAGTTCTGCGCAAGAAACTTCTTCAACTCCCTTGCACTCGTGAAGAGGTTTTGAGTAAGTTCTGAACAGGTTTTGGAAGCGAGCGTCGATCCGGCGTCTCGCACCTGGGGGAAAGAGGACGCCATGGTCAACGTGAACCGACTGCCGATGCCGCTCATCGAGACGTACGAGTGGCAGTACGAGGGGGCCTGCAACAACGCGGACCCCGACACCTTCTTCTCCCCGGAGTTCGAGCGTGGCCCGCGCCGCGCCGCCCGCGAGGCGAAGGCCAAGAGCTTCTGCGCCACCTGCCCGGTCATCCAGGAGTGCCGTGAGCACGCGCTCTCGGTCCAGGAGCCGTACGGCGTGTGGGGCGGCCTGACCGTCAACGAGCGCGCCGAGATCCTCGCCGGGCGCAAGGCGCAGCCGCTCGCTTCCTGAACCCGCCCGGCCTGTCGCGGGCTTCAGGGGGGCTCGCGGCGAGTCGTGCCAGGGCCGCGGTCGATCTTCGGATCGGCCGCGGCCCTTCTGCGTCCCCCGCCGGGTCGAGCGCGGCGGTCAGCCCTGGACGGCGGCCCGCAGCGCCGGCAGCACGTCGGCCAGCGATCGTCCGGCCTCGAGCACCAGCACCCCCTGCGGGGCGCCGTCCTGCACCACGAACACCTCGGCCACGAGCTGCAGCGCCTGGTCGATCTCGATCATCGGCTCGTCGCACTCCCCGCGCAGCCACCGGCGCAGGACGTGGTTGTGCGCCGACACGACCGCCGCGGCCATGAGCTCGGCCCGCAGCGGCGACCCGTCCGACGTCACGTCGTAGCGCGTCAGGTACTGGCGGAACAGCCGCTGGTAGCGCGCCACCATGGCGATCTCGCGCTCGCGCAGCGCCTGGATCGAGCTGGTCAGGCGGTAGCGGCGGCGCGCGTGCTCGCCCTCGCTCACGTAGTGCACCAGCACCGTCGTGATCGCGGCGCTGACCGCGTCCAGCGCGGACCGCTGCGTCGAGGCGTCCAGCCGGCGGCGGATGTCGGCCAGCATCTCGTCGTGGTCGGGGAAGACCACGGACTCCTTGGAGCCGAAGTACCGGAAGAACGTCGAGCGGCTCACCTGGGCCGCCGTCGCGATGTCCTCGACGCTCGTCTCTGCGTACCCGTGGGCCGCGAACAGCTCCATCGCCGCCTGGACGATGCGGTCGCGCGCGTCGGTGCTCATGCGTCCATCGTGACCGATTCGGCTGCTCGGCTTGACGAGACCTGGGACACACGTAACACTGCCGTAATGACACTCAGTGTCGTGCAGTGAGACTCAGTCCTAATTGAGGGGAAACCTCCGATGGCCGTGGCCCTGTCGTCCCGCACCGCTCGTCCCACCATCGCGTCGCGCTACTTCGCGTCGTCGCCGCACCGCCGCCAGGTCCCGGGCGGGTGGGGACCGTACGGCACCTTCCACGCGCGGGAGGTCGGCTCGCCGACCACCGCCTGCGGCATGGCCGCGATCGAGTGGAAGGTCTTCTACGACCAGGGCTTCACCGCGGTGAACCCGCAGGCCTGTCGCGACTGCATCCAGGTGCTGTACTTCCCGGCCAAGGGCGCCGCCACCGCCTGACCCGCTCGCCCGGCACACTGGGCGGCCTGCGAGAGGGGTCCCCATGACCGTGCGCCGGGTCGCCACCAACGGCATCGAGCTGTCCGTCCTCGAGGAGGGCGACGGACCCCTCGTGGTCCTCGTCCACGGGTTCCCCGAGCTGGGGTACTCCTGGCGCCACCAGGTGCCCGCCCTCGTCGCCGCCGGCTACCGGGTCGCCGTGCCCGACATGCGCGGCTACGGACGCTCGGACGTCCCGCCGGGGCCCGAGGGCTACGACGCCCTGACCCTGGGCCGCGACCTCACCGGGTACCTCGACGACGTCGGCGAGGAGTCGGCCGTCTTCGTCGGCCACGACTGGGGCGCCAACGTGGTCTGGCTGCTCGCCACCGGCCAGCCCGAGCGCGTCCGCGCCGTCGCCGGGCTGAGCGTGCCGTTCACGCCGCCGACCCGGTCGGTGCCCACCGAGGTCTTCCGCCACCGCATCGGCGAGGACTTCTACATGCTCTGGTTCCAGGAGCCCGGCGTCGCCGAGCCGGTGCTCGAGTCCGACGTGCGGCGCACGCTCAGCACCAGCGAGGTCTGGGGCGCCGACTGGGCGGCCCGCGAGGGCGAGGACGTCCGCCGCCCGCGCTGGATGACGGAGGCCGACCTGGACGTCTACGCCGAGGCGTTCGAGCGCACCGGGTTCGCCGGGGGCCTGTCGTACTACCGCAACCTCGACCGCAACGCCGAGCTCACCCGCGACTGGACCGACCGGCGGGTCACGCAGCCCGCGTTCTTCCTGACCGGGTCGCGCGACCCGGTCGCGCTGTTCATGCCCGCGCAGGGCATGGACGGCTGGGTCACCGACCTGCGGTCCAGCGTCGTCCTCGACGGCGCGGGCCACTGGGTGCAGCAGGAGCGTCCCGACGAGGTCAACGCCGCGCTGCTGTCCTGGCTGGGCGAGGTCGCCCCGGTCTAGCGCGAACGACGCAGGGCGGGGCCCGCGCCGAAGCGCAGGACGGCCACCGCCTCGACCGCCTCCGGCGCCCCGCCCTGCGCCAGCCAGTCGCGCACGACGAGCGGGACGCCGTCCGCGTCCACGCCTACCAGCTCGCGCAGGAAGAAGGCTCGGACGACGAACGGGTGCACCTCGCTCGGCAGCACCGCGAGCACCCGGGTCAGGTGGGGCAGCACGTGCGCGTCCGGCTCGCCCGGCCGGCGCACCAGCTGCCACTCCGGCACCTCCAGGCGTCCGCCCGAGACGCAGGCGTACAGCTCGCGACGGCAGATCATCTGCTGCACGTCGACGAGCGAGACCCCGAGCTCGTGAGCGGCGGACGCCGCGCCATGCGTCATGCGTCGATCGTGCGCCGGACGGTCACCCGCGCTCCAGGGATGCGGGACGGATCGGCGGGATCCGCGCGGGCCGGGGTGCGGACCACGCACCGGCCCGCCACCGTCCGGACGCACGGCGAGGGGCCCGTCGCACGTGGCGGCGGGCCCCTCGTCGGGTGGGACCGGGATCAGACGCGGAAGTGGGCGACCGAGCCACGCAGCTCGGTGGCCATGCGGGCGACCTCGTCGACGGCGGACTGCGTCTGCGACAGCGCCTGCGTGGTGCCGGCCGCGGCCTCGGAGACGCCCGAGATGTTGTCCGCGATCTGGCCCGAGCCGGCCGAGGCCTCGGAGACGTTGCGGCTCATCTCGTTCGTGGTGGCGGTCTGCTCCTCCACCGCCGAGGCGATCGTCACCTGGTAGTCGTTGATCGAGGTGATGATCTCGGCGATCTGCCCGATCGCGTCCACGGCGCCGCCGGTATCGGACTGGATGGCGTCCACGCGACGGGCGATGTCCTCGGTCGCGCGGGCCGTCTCCTGGGCCAGCTCCTTGACCTCGTTGGCGACGACCGCGAAGCCCTTGCCGGCCTCGCCGGCGCGGGCCGCCTCGATCGTGGCGTTCAGGGCCAGCAGGTTGGTCTGCTCGGCGATCGAGGTGATGACCTTGACGACGTTGCCGATCTCCTGGCTGGACTCGCCCAGCTTGGCGACCGTCTGGTTGGTGGTCTCGACCGTGCGGACCGCCTCCGAGGCGACGCGAGCGGCCTCGTTGGCCGAGTGGGCGATCTCGCGGATCGAGGCGCCCATCTCGTCGGAGCCGGCGGCCACGGTCTGCACGTTGCGCGACACGTCCTCGGCCGCGTTCGACACCAGGCCGGCCTGCACGGAGGTCTCCTCCGCACCCGCGGCGATCTGCTGCGAGGACGCCGAGAGCTCCTCGGCGGCCGCGGCGAGGGCGTCCGAGGACGCCGTCACCTGGCTCATCAGGCCACGCAGGGTGGCGGTCGCGTCGTCCAGGCTGGCGCTCATCTCGCCGACCTCGTCGCGCGACGTGACGCCCGACGACGCGGTCAGGTCGCCGGCGGCGAGGGACTCGGCGACCTGGCGGACGCGTCCGACGCTCGCGGCGATGCTCCGCGCCACCAGCAGGCCGATGCCCAGGCACAGGAGCGCGCCGACGAGCAGCACGGCGATGGTCGTGGTCCGCGCGGTGGAGTAGGCGTCCTGGGCGGCGACGGCCTCGGCCTTGGCCTGGGCGTCCTCGGACTCGACGATGCCGCCGAGGTCGGAGCTGATCTTCTCGGCGATGGTCGAGACCTCGCCGTTGTTGACCTTGAGCCAGCCGGAGAGGTCCTGCTCCTCGGCCAGCGGGCCGAGCTTCTCGTCGACGGCCGAGATGTACTGGCCGAGCGTCGCCCGGATGTCCTCGGCGCGCTGGCGGTTCGCCGCGGTCGGGTTCGTGGTCAGGTACTCGTCGAGCTGGGCGTCGAACGTCTTCTGCAGCTCCACGTACTCGTCCAGGACGGCCTGGCGGTCGGGGCCGTCACCGACGAGCAGGATGTCGCGGGCGCTGATCGAGATGCTCTTGCGCGTCACGCTGATCTCGCCCAGGACCTTCACCGCCGCGAGGTTGTCCTCGTGGATGCTCTGGCTCGTGGCGGCGCTGTCGGACAGGGCGTTGAGGCTGTAGGCACCCAGCACCGAGGCGGCGACGACACCGAGGACGGCCGGCACCAGGACCTTGGTGCGGATCTTGCGGCTCGACCACCACGCGGCGAGGCCGCGGGGGCCCGCCTCGACGTGCTCGGTCGACGTGGACTTCGACATGGGTGCCCTCCAGGCGGTGGATCGTGAGGCGCCGGACCGTCCCTGGACCGACCCCCACCCGATCGGCCGCGAGGCCCGGGAGGTGAGCGATTTCACGCCCCCTGGCCGCACCCGGCCACGCCGGCGCCGACGGGCGAGGGCCCCGGCCGGGTCGGCCGGGGCCCTGCTCCGCGCGGGTCAGCGGTGCCGGTGGGCGTACCGCAGGCCGTGACCGACCTCGAACAGCGGCCGGCGGACGTCGTCGGACAGGTCGGGGCGCTGGGCCTCGACCTGGGCCATGGACGCCGGCAGCTCGAACGGCAGGCGTCCGCCCGGGCTGCGCTCGCCGAAGATCGTCTCGAGCAGCACCTCGTCCGAGACCCCGTAGTCGGCGACCACCGCGGCCGCCCGGTCGACCACGTTCGTGAGCACCAGCGGCCGGACCAGGTTCGGCACCGCGACCGTCGGCGTGCCGGACGCCGCGGCGGCCGCGAACGCCTGGTAGTCCGCCTCCGTGCCGCGGAAGTCCAGGTGGTTGTCGCGCCCGACGCCGGTCGGGTCGGACAGCCCGACGATCGCGAGGTCGGCCTCCTGCGGGGTGGCCACGACCTGCAGGCCGCGGTCGGTCGCCGCCTGCGCGCCGATGCCGGAGAGGTAGACCTTCTTCACCCGGCGCGGCGACGCCGGCAGGGTGCGTCCGCGGTTGGTGAGCAGGGTGAGCGACTTCGCCTGCGCGGCGTCGCCGATCGCCTGGAACCGGTCGTTGCCCGCCACCTGCGCGGCCTCGGCCGGGTCGACGTACGGGTTCTCGAACAGGCCGAGCCGGACCTTCTGCTCCAGCACCCGGCGCGCCGACTCGTCGACGCGGCGCTCGCTGAGCAGACCCTGCTGGACGGCCTGGACGACGTACTGCGGCTCGTCCGAGCCACCCATCTGGTCGATGCCGGCGGTGAACGCCTTGGCGAACCGCTGCAGCTTGGTCGCGTCCTCCATGCCCCACGGGGTGCCGACGCCCCACGGCCCGAAGAAGGTCGGGCCCTCGTTGGCCTTGCACGCGGCCGGGCAGTCGTTGGCGATCGCCCAGTCCGAGACGATGACGCCGTCGAAGCCCTGCTTGCCGCGCAGCAGGTCCTGCAGCAGGAACGTGTTGAAGCCGGCACCGACCTGCTCGACCGGACGTCCGCGGTAGACGAGGTCCTTCAGGATCGAGTACGTCGGCATGACCCCGGCGACGTCGGCGTCGAAGGCGCCGCGGAACGGCACGATCGCCCGGTCGAGGCTGCGCTGGTCGAGCTTCGCGTAGCGGCCGTAGTAGTAGTGGCTGTCGTAGCCGTTCACCTGGGCGCCGTACCCGACCCAGTGCTTCACGACGGCCGCGACGCTCTCGGCGCCCAGCCCGTCCGACCCGTCCTGGATGCCGGCGACGTAGGCGTTGACCTGCTTGCGGGCGTCCTCCGGGTCGGACCCGAACGTGCCGTTGATGCGGCTCCAGCGGGGCTCGGTGGCCAGGTCGGCCTGCGGCGAGAGGCCCTCGTGGATGCCGACCGCCCGGTACTCGCGGCGCACGACGTCGCCGTACGTCCGGGTCAGCCTCGGGTCGCCGGCGGCGGCCATGCCGATCGGGTCGGGGAAGGCGGTGTTGCCCACGCGCGGCACCGTCTGCCCGGCCGCCGTCGTGAACCCGTTGCGCGGGTCGGTCGAGATGACCACCGGGATGCCGAACGGCTGGGCCTCGGCGATCTCCTGGACGCCGTTGTTCTGCGCGGCCAGCGCGGCCGGCTCGGTGGCCAGACGGGTGATGAAGGTGGTGATGTGCCGGTCGGCGATGAAGCCGGTGTTCGTCACCGCGTTGTAGGTGGTGCCGGTCGTGGCGAGGGTGCCGTGCACCAGCAGCCCGGCCTTCTGCTCCAGGCTGAGCCGCGACACCAGGTCGGCGGCCCGCCGCTGCGGGCTCAGCCGCCAGTCCTCGTACGGCGTCAGCCGGCCGTCCTTGTCCAGGTCGCGGAAGCGGTAGCCGCCCTGGCTGATGACCTCGACGCTGCGCGTGCCGAGCTCGGGCTGGTGGTGCCGCGACGCCGACGCGCTGCTGGTGAGTGCCGGCACCGCCAGGGCACCCAGCACGAGCGCGCCGATCGCGGTGCCGCCGACCGCGGCGCGCACGCGTCGCGGTCGTGAGGTGAAGATGTCCATCCGAATCCCCCCGATTCGTTCGTGTCCCGAACCTCGATGTCCGGTCTCCCGAGCATCTGTGACGCCGGTCACGGCGTCAAGGACGCGACCCGACCGTTCTCGATGCTGAGACGGACGAAGGGCCCACCTTGTGTTCGGGTCTCGAACACAAGGTGGGCCCTCGGACGGCGCGGCGGGTCAGCCGCGGCCGTGCTCGGCGAGCAGCAGCGCGTAGCGCCCGCCCGCGGCGATCATGTCCTGCGTGCGCTGGTTGAGCGGCTGCCCGACCAGCTCGAGCCCCTTGGCCGGGACCCGGACGGTGGCCGTCCGCCAGTCGACCTCCAGGTCGTCCCAGCGCTCGACCGCGGTCGAGATGCCCGGCACCGTCAGCAGCGGCATGCCGTTGCTGACCTCGCCGCGCCAGAACCCCGGCGAGAACGACTCCGCCACCACGCCGACGATGCCCTCGTTGCGCATCGCCGTCATGGCCACGTAGTGCGGGTGGCCGTAGCCGAAGTTTCGCCCGCCGACCAGCCAGTCGCCCTCGCGCACCTTGTCGGTGAAGTCGTCCTCGTAGGCCTTCATGCAGACGCTGTGGAGGTGCTCGGGGTCGGTGTACTTGATGTTCTGCACCCCGATCATCAGGTCGATGTCGTGGTCGTCGCCGAAGATCCAGGCCACCCGTCCGTGCAGGACGTCCGCGATCACCTGCGGCGGCGTGGTCGTCTCCGCGGTCACGGAGCCACCACCTCGCGCGGGTCGGTGAGCCGTCCGGTCAGCGCGCTGGCCGCCACCGTCGTCGCCGAGCCCATGTAGATGTCGGCGTCCGGGCTGCCCATGCGGCCGGAGATGTTGAGCACGCCGGTCGACACGCAGGCCTCGCCGGCCTCGAGCGGCTTGGCGTAGCCGAAGCAGAAGTCGCAGGTGGACTCCACCACGTGGGCGCCGGCGTCGCGCAGCGTCTGCAGCAGGCCCTCGGACTCGGCCTGCTCGTAGATGCGTCGCGAGGTCGGGACGACGTTGAGCTCCACGCCCGGCGCGACCCGCTCGCCCTTGAGCACGCCAGCCGCGGCGCGGATGTCCTCGATGCGGCCGCTCGCGCACGAGCCGATGAAGGCGCGCTGGATCTTCTGCCCGCCGACCTCGGTCACGTCGCGGGTGTTGGCCGCGCGGGCCGAGCCGGGCATGACGATCTGCGGGCTGAGCGCGTCCAGGTCGATGTCGTAGCGCGCGGTGTACTCCGCGTCCGGGTCGCTGTACAGCGGCTCGAAGTCGTGCTGGGCGACCTTGCGGCTGTACTCCAAGCTCATCTCGTCGGGGTTGAAGATCGCCGAGACGCCGCCGGCGAACATCGCCATGCCGCACAGCGCCTGGCGCTGGCCCAGGGCCATCGTCTCCGCGCCCGGGCCGGTGTACTCCATGACCTGGAAGGCGACGCCGTCCGCGCCGATGTCGGAGATGATCCGGTGGATGAGGTCGCGGCTCTCGACGCCCGGCGCGAACGATCCGGTCAGGTGGAAGCGCGTGCTCGCCGGGACGTCCAGGTGGATGCCGCCGGTGACCCAGCCCTCGAGCAGGTCGCGGCGCACGCCCATGCCGAGCGCGCCGAACGCGCCGAGGCTGGAGATGTGCCCGTCGAAGTGGATGAGGAAGTGACCGGGCATCGCGTACCCGAGCTCGGCGGCGACCTGGTGGCCGATGCCCTCGCCCTCGTGGAAGTGGACGCCGTTCTCCGTCGCCCAGTCGCGGGTGACCTGGTGGACCTCGGCCTCGCGCTCGTTCTTGTTGGTGAGCATGTGGTCGATGAACAGGACGTACCGGTCCGGGTCGGCGACCTTCGTGACGCCGAAGTCCTCCTTCATCTGCCGGAAGAAGCGGTCGGTGTAGCCCGGGAAGTCGTAGGCGATCATGTAGTCCGGGCGGACGGGGTAGTTCTCGCCCGGGGTGACGTGGTCGCGGTCGCCGACGCGGGCCAGGATCTTCTGCGTGATGGTCTGGCCCATGGTCAGGCCTCCTCGAGGGTCTCGGGCAGGTACAGGGACTGCTTGTGCAGGACGTCGTCGAAGCCGATGAGCTTGAGGAAGTCGGCGTGCTCCATGTAGTCGCGGCTGACGTCCGCCGCGAGCTCGCCGGCCGCCAGGCGCTCCAGCGAGGCCCGCGTCGCGGTGGTCGCCGCCAGCAGGATCTGCGTGGGCAGCAGCGCCAGGCCGACGCCGATCTCGCGCAGCACCTGCGGGGTGAACTGCTCGGCCGTCCAGGTCCAGGCGGTCAGCGAGCACATGAGCGGCACCCCGGTCTCGGCGTGCAGGCGGGCCCACGACTCGGCGTCCGGGAAGCCCTTCGAGATCGGCATGATCATCTCGGCGCCGGCCTCGACGTACGCCACCGCGCGGCGGATCGCGTCGTCGCCGATGCCGTCGGTGCGGCCGATGAGCACGAGCTCGTCGCCCACCTCGTCGCGCACGGCGCGGACCTTGCCGGCCGCCTCGCGGACGGGCAGCAGGGTCGGGACGCCGCTGGTCGCGGCGGGGCAGCGCTTCGGGGCCAGCTGGTCCTCCATGAAGACCGCCGAGACCCCGGCGTCGGCGAACATCCGGGCGGTGCGCGCGGCGTTGACCGCGTTGCCGTAGCCCGTGTCGATGTCGGCGACGACCGGCAGCCGCGACGCGCCCCGGATGCGGCGCACGGCGTCGAGGTTCTCGCTCATCGAGTACATCTCGGCGTCCGGCAGGCCGAGCGAGGCCGAGATCGCGAAGCCCGACGCGCACAGCGCCCGGAACCCGCTCTGCTCGGCGATGCGGGCGGTGAGGCCGTCCCAGACGCCCGGCGCGTAGACCAGGCCCTCGGCCAGCTGCTCCCTGAAATGGTTCGTCATCGTGCTTCCTTCCGTTGGGTCACCGTGACGCGGGCGCCCCGAGGCGCTCGGAGAGCGCGGCGCAGGCCTCGCGCACGGCGGTGACGATGTGGTCGAGGCGGTCGGGGCCGAAGCCCTGGGCGGCACCGCCGAGGCTGAGCGTGCAGACGATCGCGCCGGTGGGCCCGAACACGGGCGCACTGACGACGGCGACGCCGTTGTTGAGGTCCTCGTCGGCGAACGCGTACCCCTGCTCGCGGATGCGGGCGAACTTGGCCTCGAGGGCATCGCGCGAGACGTCGGTGTGCTCGGTGAACCGCGTGCGCGGCGCCGACAGCACCCGCTCGCGGAGCTGGTCGTCGAAGGCCGCCATGACGGTCGGGCCGCCGGCCACGTGGTACGGGATGACCGTCCCGAGGGTCACGGTGTTGACCTTCAGCGGGCTCTCGCCCTCGACCATCTCGACCACGACCGCGCCCTCGTCGGAGGACACCAGCAGGAACGCGGTGTCGCCGAACGTCCCGGCCAGGCTGCGCAGGTGCGGCAGCGCCTCGTTGCGGATGCTGAACTGACGCTGCGAGGCGTGGGCCAGCTTGAGCATGCGGATGCTCAGCCGGTACCCGTCGCGCGGGCCGCGCTCGACCCAGCCGGCCATCTGCAGCGACGACAGCAGCCGGTGCACGGTGGTCTTGCCCAGGCCGGTGGCCTCGGCGATCTCCCCCAGGCTGTACTCGCTGTCGCCACCGCCGAGCACCTCGACGACGTTGCAGGACTTGATGACGGACGCGACGTAGTTGCGCGGGTCCGTCCCGCCGGCCGCCCCCGGCTGGTCGACGACGTCCTTCATCCGAGGTACGCCTTCTGGATGTCCTCGCTGTTCGCCAGCTCGGCCGGGGTGCCGGACATGGCCACCTCGCCGCGCTGCAGGAGGTACGCGTGGTCGGCCACCTCGAGCGCCCGGGTCGCGTCCTGCTCGATGAGCAGGATGCTCTGGCCCTCGCGGTGCAGGGCGGCGATCGCCCCGTAGATGACGTCGATGACCGACGGCGCCAACCCCATGGACGGCTCGTCGAGCAGCAGCACCTGCGGGTCGGTCATGAGTGCCCGGCCCATGGCCAGCATCTGCTGCTCGCCGCCGCTCATGAGCCCGGCCTGCTGCGTCCGGCGCTCGGCCAGCCGCGGGAACAGGTCGTAGACCCGCTCGAGCAGCTCGGGCCGCGAGCGTCCCGAGAACGTGCTCAGCGACAGGTTCTCGGCCACGGTGAGCGGCGCGACGACGTGCCGCCCCTCGGGCACCAGGGCCAGGCCGAGCCGGGTGATGCGGTGGAGGGCGAGGCGCTGGACGGGCCGGCCGTCGAGCAGGACGTCGCCGGTCTTCTCGCGGTGCACGCCCGCGATGGACCGGACGAGCGTCGACTTGCCGGCGCCGTTCGCGCCGAGCACCGCCACGAGGCGCCCCTCGGGGACCTCCAGGCTGACGTCACGGACGGCGCGGATCGCTCCGTAGCTCGCGCAGAGCCGGGATACCTGAAGCATCGTTCTCCTTTCCGAAGTAGGCCTTCTGCACGGCGGGGTCGTCGACGCACTCCTGCGGGGTGCCGTGCGACAGCACCTGGCCGAAGCTCATGACGTACGCCTGGTCGCAGTAGTCCAGGATCAGCCGCATGTTGTGCTCGACGACGAGCACCGTGCAGCCCTGGTCGCGCATGGAGCAGATGAGCTCGCCGACGGCGACCGACTCCTCGCGGTTCATGCCGGCCGTCGGCTCGTCCAGCAGGACGAGCTGCGGGTCGGTGGCCAGCGCGCGGGCGATCTCCACCCGGCGCTGGGTGCCGTAGGGCAGGTTCTCGGCGAGCTCGTGCCGCTCGGTGACCCCGACGCGGGTGAGCAGCTCGTCGGCCCGCTCCAGGCACGCCCGGCGCTCGCGCCGCTCGGCCGGCCACATCACGAGGCTGGACAGCGACGACGCCTTGCGCGACGCGTACATGCCGGCCACCACCTGCTCCAGGACGTTGAACCCGCTGAGCAGGCGCACGTTCTGGTAGGTGCGGGTGATGCCGCGCCGGCTGATCTGGTGCGGGGAGAGCCCGGCGACCTCGCGGCCGTCCAGCAGCACCGAGCCCTCGTCGGGCCGGTAGAAGCCGGTCACCAGGTTCACCAGGCTGGTCTTGCCGGCGCCGTTGGGACCCATGAGCCCCATGACCGCGCCGCGCGGCACGACCATGTCGACGTCGTCGACGGCGGTGACGCCGCCGAAGCGCTTCTTGAGCCCGGCGATCGTGAGCAGTGCGTCGGTCATCGGACCACCTCCGGCTGCGGGGCGGGCTCCTGGGCCACCGGCTGGCTGGCGCGCCGCCGGAACCACTGCCGGCGCGGGTCGATGAGCCCGCGGGGCATGAAGACCATGATGAGGACGAGCAGCGCACCGGTCATGAGCTCGTCGACGCCGTCGACGTAGGACCGGACGACCTCGGGCAGGCCGACGAAGACGATCGCGCCGACGATCGGGCCGGCCCAGTGGTACGTCCCGCCCAGCACCATCGCGGCGACCATCGTGAACGCCAGCGTGATGAAGAAGGTGTCGGGGCCGATGTACTGCAGCAGGTTGGCCAGGACGACGCCCGCGACGCCGGCCACCAGGCCGCTCGCGGCGAAGGCCACGGCACGGACGGTGAACGGGTTGACGCCCAGGGCGGCGGCCACGGCGGCGTCCTCGCGGACGGCGTGCGCGGCCATGCCGTAGCGCGAGCGGCGCAGGCGGGCCAGGGCGTAGCAGACGAGCGCGACGAGGGCGATCACCGTGACCAGGTCGACCCGGCGGGTGACGCCGGTGCCGACGCTGCCGCCGGTGTACTCCTCGGCCGACAGCACGACGACGCGGGTGATGAGCACCAGCGCGACCGTCGCCATGGCCATCCAGTGGCTCTCGAGCTTGAGCAGCAGCACCGACAGCAGCGCCGCGACGCCCAGGCCGAGCCCGGCGCCGACGAGCAGCTGCACGACGATGCCGGCACCCATGTGGAGGTCGAGGTAGGCGGCGCTGAAGCCGCCGACCGCGCCGAACGTCGCGCCGGCCATGCTGAACACGCCGGCCCACATCGCGATCCAGCTGCCGAGCGCGAACAGTGCGTTGGCCATCGCGAACTCGACGACCGACCGGTACTGGTCCCAGAAGCCGCCCATCATGCCCTCACGGTCTGCATCGAGGCCGCGGAGCCGAACAGGCCGCGCGGACGGAACACGAGGAAGGCGAGCAGCAGGCCGAACGTCACCGCGTCCCGCAGGCTGCCCGACACGTACTGCGCGGTGAGCACCTCGGCGACGCCGATCAGGAGGCCGCCGACGACCGTGCCGCGCACGTCGCCGAAGCCGCCGATGATGACCGCCGCGAAGCCCTTGAGCAGCAGGGCCTCGCCGAGCATGAAGTTGACCGTGCTGGTGTTCAGGCCCATGGTGATGCCGGCCAGGCCGGCGACCGCGCCGGACAGGAAGGCGGTCACCGCGACCACCAGCACCGGGTTGACCCCGCCGAGCGAGGCGGCCATGGGCGAGTGGCCCACGGCGCGCATCGCGGCGCCGACCCGGGTGCGGTGCAGCAGGGTGTGCAGGCCGACGCCCACCACCGCGACGGCCAGCAGGCTGACCAGCTGCGTCCGGCCCAGGGTCAGGCCGAGGAAGTCGAACGAGCCGCTCGGCGCGGCGTCCGGGGAGTAGCGCGAGGTCGTCGCACCGGTGACCATGCGGGCCGCGGCCAGCAGGAAGATCCACACGCCGATGCTCGTGATGAGCGCCGGCAGCAGGTCGCCGCCGCGTCGCCGGATCGGCTGGAAGGCCACGAAGTCGACGATCACCGCCATGACCCCGGACACCAGCACGCCCAGGACGAGGGCGGGCCAGAAGCCCAGACCCACGTCGTTCACCAGGTAGAGCACGGTGAGCGCGCCCCAGGTGGCGAAGGTGCCGTGCGCGGCGTTGAGCACGCCGAGCGTGGCGAGCATGAGCCCGAAGCCGACGCCGAAGACGGCGTACACCGAGCCCA
This sequence comes from Aeromicrobium sp. IC_218, assembly GCF_004336805.1. Lineage (GTDB taxonomy): Bacteria > Actinomycetota > Actinomycetes > Propionibacteriales > Nocardioidaceae > Aeromicrobium. The sequence continues at coordinate 35,485 of NZ_SJXM01000004.1, read as the reverse complement.
GGGCCAGGCCGTTCAGGATCTGTTGCGCCAGGACGTCCACGTCATCGCCTCCTCTCGGTCCCGTGGTGACGGCCGGTCACGCGCCCGCGCCCGTCCAGAGCTGCGGGACGCCGGCGTCGTCGATCTGCACGACCTGGAAGTCCTCGCTCGTGCCCTGGCCGTCCTCGAAGGTCAGCGGGCCCCACGGGGAGTCCATCTCGGCGATGCCGGCGAGCGCGTCGGCGATCTTCGCGGCGTCCGCCCCGTCGCCGGCCTCGCTCGCTCCCTGCGCGGCGTACTTGACCGCGACGTAGCCCTGCGAGGCGAACAGGTCGGGCTTCTCGTCGTACTTCTCCTCGTAGGCCTTGGTGAACTCGGCGGCGGCGGGGATGCTGCTGGCCGGCGTGTACTCCACGGAGTAGTAGGTGTCGGCGAGCGTCTTGCCGAACGACTTGAGCAGCGGGGCGGTGGCCACGGCGTTGTTGGCCAGGATCACGCCGTCGTAGCCCTTCTCGCGCAGCGCCTTGGTGATCGTCGCGGCGGCCTCGCCGAGCGTGTAGACGGTGACCATGTCGGCGTCCTTGGACAGGATCTCGGTCACGGCGCCGCTGAAGTCGGTGTCGGCGACGAGGGTCTTGACGGTGCCGAGGTCCTTGGCGCCGGCGGCCTCGGTGCTGGTGCGGGCGGCCTCGCTCTGGGCGACCAGGCCGTCGTTGTCGCTCGCGGTGACGTGCACGGCGCTGGTGATGCCGAGCTCCTTCACCAGGCGGGCCGACACCGGCGCGATGCCCTGCTGGGGCAGCAGCGCGGGACGCAGCACGAACGGCGGGTCCTCCAGGTCCGGCGTGGTGGCGCCGTAGACGACCAGCGGCACCTTCTTGGACGTGGCGAGCGGCTTCATCGCGCCGGCGACGGCGCTGGAGACGCAGCAGACGACCTGGCCGACGCCCTCCTGGCCGGTGAGCTTGTTGAACGCGGTGATGCTCTTGGCCGGGTCCTCCGAGCCCTCCTCGACGACGAGCTCGACGTCCTCGAGCTCGGCGGCCAGCTCGGCGCCCTTGAGGTAGGACGCGCCGGCGAAGGCGAACGGGCCCTGCTCGGCCGCGATGAGGCCGATCTTCGTGGCGCCGTTGGAGTCCGAGCCACCGGCGGAGCTGCAGGCGGCGAGGGAGGTGGTGGCGAGGGCCGCCGCCATCGTCAGGGCCGCTGTGCGGCGAGCGAGCTTCGAGACCATGTCGTCCTTCTCCTTTTTCCGGATTGCGGAATGCGTACCGCCATCCGGATGACGTTAAGGATGTGACCTGGGTCATGTCAATGGGCGATCGTGAACTGAGTCACACGGACACGGGCCCGCTCGGAGCTGGTGCGGGGCCGAGTAACGACGAGGGGCCCCGGTCCGAGGACCGGGGCCCTTCTGGGCGGTGCCGACCGCCTACCCGGCCCGCTGGGCCTTCGCGGCACGGGCAGCCACGTCCGCCGGATCGACCGCCGGACGACCGAGCAGCGTGGCGAGGTCGGGGCCCGTCTCGGCGAGGAGCCCGTGCCGCACTCCGCTGGCGATCGAGACGAGCATCGGAGCCTGGAACGGGAGCAACGCCGGGTCGGCGAGCAGTCCCGCGCGGTACTCGTCCAGACCGACGGACCGGTGCTCGACGGACAACCGTGCGGCCACGTCGTCGGCCGTGACCGGCGGCCCGACGAGGTCGTAGGTCGCCCGCGAGTGGGCCGCCGGGTCGGCGGCGACCACCGCCGCCGCCTCCGCCAGGTCGTGCCGGGGCACGGCGGCCAGGGCTCCCTCGCCGAAGGCGGACTCGAGCCGGCCGTCGCCCGCCCACCCCATCAGCGCTCCGAACAGCTCGGCGTACAGGCCGTTGCGCAGGATCGTCCACCCGAGGCCGCTGTCGACCAGCATCCGCTCGGTGACGCGGTGCGCGAGGGCGAAGCCGAGGTGGTCACCCGCCGTGGTCAGGCTCGTGTAGACGACGTGGTCGACGCCGTCCCGCACCGCGGCGTCCAGCACGGCGCGGTGGCGCGCCACGACGCGGTCGTCCTCGGCGTAGCCCGCCGAGACGAGCACCAACGTCCGGACACCGGACAGGTCGAGGCTGGACGGGTCGTCGAAGTCTACGTGTCGCTGGCCGGGTCCGGGGGTGCGGGTGCCGCCGACGGCGGCCACGCCGCGCTCGGCCAGCTCCTGGAGCGTGAGGGAGGCGAGCAGTCCGTGCGCGCCGGTCACCATGATCATGGTCGGTCCGATCTCCTGAGGTGGTTCCGTCCGGTAACTACCCTGGGAGTCTCGGCCGGCCCGGAACGGTCCACAAGGAGGCAGTCTTGTGTCAGTGACGCACACCGACGTAACCACCACCGTCGCCGACCTCGATCCCTGCGGGCAGCCCGACCATCCCGACTGCGGCATCCGTGACGTGCTCGACCGGGTCGGCGACACATGGTCCGTGCTCGTGATCGTCGAGCTCGCGAGCGGCCCGCGACGCTTCCGCGAGCTCCAGCGCGCCGTCGACGGCATCTCCCAGCGCATGCTCACCCTGACGGTGCGCCGGCTGGAGCGCGACGGCCTGGTCCACCGGACCGTCTACCCCACCGTGCCGGCGCAGGTGGACTACCGGCTGACCGACACCGGCGCGAGCCTCACCCACCTGGTCAAGGCGCTGGCCGACTGGTCGCTCGAGCACCGAGCCGGGATCGCCTCGGCCCGGGAGGCCTACGACGCTGCGCACCCGGGCCACGCCGTCCGCTGACGGCGCACCGACATCGCGAAACGACGAAGGGCCCCGGTCCGAAGACCGGGGCCCTGCTCGATGGTGCGCGAGGGGGGATTTGAACCCCCACGCCCTTTCGGACACTGGCACCTGAAGCCAGCGCGTCTGCCGTTCCGCCACTCGCGCGCAACACCATTTCCGTGCCGATCCACCCGCGAGGGGCGAACCGAGGAACAACGATAGCAGCCCGCTCGCGGCGACTCGTCACCCGGTCCCGGTCGTGCGGACGGGACGGTCTGCACGGCGCCCGATAGCATCGAGCCGTACTCGAGAGTCCAGGGAGAAGGTGAACACGATGGCCGGTGTGCTCCAACGGTTCGAGCGTCGCCTCGAGGGGGCCGTGACCAGCGCGTTCGCACGAGCGTTCCGCAGCGCCGTCCAGCCCGTCGAGATCGCCGCCGCCCTCCAGCGCGAGGTCGACAACTCCGCGCAGATCCTGTCGCGCGAGCGCCAGCTCGTGCCCAACGACTTCACGGTCGAGCTGTCGGTCACCGACTACGAGCGGCTCACCCCGTTCGGCGGCACCCTGGCGACCGAGCTGGCGTCCATGGTCACCGAGCACGCCCACGAGCAGCGGTACACGCTCACCGGCCCGGTCGAGATCTCCTTCGTGAAGGCCGGCGACCTGGGCACCGGACGCTTCCGCGTGCGCAGCCGCACCAACGCCGCCGTCACGCCCGTCGCCGGCCAGCGCATGACCGAGACCGCCGTGCACAAGGCCGCGGTGACGCTCGAGGTCAACGGGCTCAAGCACCCGTTGTCGGCCCCCGGCGTCGTCATCGGCCGCGGCGAGGACGCCCAGCTGCGCATCGAGGACCCGGGCATCTCGCGCCGGCACGCCCACCTGCGCATCCAGGACACGCTCGGCGGCCCGCAGGTCACGATCGTCGACCTCGGCTCGACGAACGGCGTCGTGCTCGACGGCCGGCGCGTCGACGAGGGCACCGTCCACGACGGCTCCGACATCCGGCTGGGCAACACGACCATGACCGTCCGCATCCCGGGCCAGGAGTGATCGCGTGTCCGAGCTGACGCTGACCCTGATCAAGCTGGGCTTCCTGGCCGTGCTGTGGCTGTTCGTCCTCTCGGCGGTGTCCGTCGTGCGCTCGGACATCTTCGGCACCAAGGCGACCGCCGGTCCCCGGACGGCCGCTCGTCCTGCGGCGGCCAAGCCCGAGAAGACCCGCCGGCCCAAGCGCGCCGGACGCGGACGCCCCAGCCACCTGCACGTGGTCGAGGGACCGAACGCCGGCCAGAGCGTCCCGCTCGGCGACGGCCCGGTGCTGCTCGGCCGCGGCACGGACGCGGCCATCCGCCTGGACGACGACTACGTCTCCACCCGCCACGCCCGCTTCGCCACGAACGGCGAGCAGTGGTTCGTCGAGGACCTCGGCTCCACCAACGGCACCTACCTGGGCAGCCAGCGCATCACGTCCCCCGTGCCGATCGAGCCGGGCGTCCAGGTGCGGCTGGGCAAGACCATCGTCGAGCTGCGGAAGTAGTCGCTCGTGGCCCTCACCTATCGCTACGTCGCGCTCACCGACACCGGCCGTCGCCGCTCGGACAACCAGGACTCCGGCTACGCCAGCCCCCGCCTGCTGGCCCTCGCCGACGGCATGGGTGGTGCGGCGGCCGGCGACCTGGCGTCGTCCACGACGATCCAGGAGATCCGCAAGCTCGACCAGGCCGGCACCGACGCGCAGGGCGAGCCGATCGAGCTGCTCGCCGGCGCCGTCGCGAACGCCAACCACGCGCTGGCCGACCTCATCGCCGACGACCCGGCCGTCGAGGGCATGGGCACGACGCTCGAGGCCCTGTTGTGGGACGGCCACCGGTTCGCCTGGGCCCACATCGGCGACTCCCGGGCGTATCGCCTGCGCGACGGCGTGCTGGAGCAGATCAGCGACGACCACACGTTCGTCCAGTCGCTCGTCGACGAGGGACGCCTGACGCCGGCCGAGGCCCGCGTCCACCCGCACCGCTCGCTCATCCTGCGCGCGCTGCTGGGCCGTGACGACAACGACCCGGACCTCAGCTTCGTGGAGCCGCGTCCCGGCGACCGCTACCTGCTGTGCAGCGACGGCCTGTCGGACATGGTCGACGACGCCACGATCGAGAAGACCCTGGCGCTGGAGACCATCGACGTCGCCGCGACCGAGCTCGTCCGGCTCGCGCTGGAGGCCGGCGGCCACGACAACATCACCGTCGTCATCGCCGAGATGGTCGAGGACGACGCCGCGCCCGACGAGACGCTGGCCTCGGCCGACGGACGTCCCCAGCTCGTGGGCGCCGCGGCCGGGCAGCCCCGCCCGCGCACGGGCCACGCCACCTCCGGCGGCGCCGCCGCCCCGCGCACGTCCGGCGGGTCGGACTCCTCGGCGTCCTCGCACGACCCCGAGGAGCTGCGCTACGCCCCGCGCGAGCCCCGCCGCGGGCGGTGGCTGCGCCGCCTGCTGCTCGTGGGCCTGGTGCTGCTCGTGCTCGTGGGCGCCGCCGTGGCCGGGTACCGCTGGACGCAGACCCAGTACTTCGTCGCGCTCGACGGCGACACCGTGGTCGTGTACCGCGGCGTCCAGGTCGACCTGCCCGGCCTCGACCTGAGCTCGGTCGACGAGCGCACCGACATCGAGGTCGACATGCTGCCGGCGTTCAGCCAGACGCGCGTCCGCGCCGGCATCGAGGCCACCAGCCGCAAGAACGCCCTGGCGATCGTCGAGAACCTCGACCTGCTCGCCGTGCGCCCCACGCCGACGCCGGGCACCACGACGCCGCCTGCCACCGGCGCGACGCCCGACCTGCCCACGGCCCCGACGACGGAGCCCGGGCCATGAGCGTTCGGGACACGGCACGGAACCAGCGCGACGCCTCCTGGGTGCCGCGCAAGCGTCGTGGCGCCGAGCTCGTCCTGACGATGATGGCCGTCGTGATCGGCGTCGCCGCCTACGCGGCGGTCGGCCTGGGCACCGAGGGCACCATCCCGGCCGACACGTTCAAGCTGGGCGGCTTCCTGGCCGTCGTCGCCGTGGCCACGACGCTGCTCGTGCGCCGCGTCGCGCCGTACGCCGACCCGGTGCTGCTGCCGCTGGTCATCGCGCTGAACGGCCTCGGGCTGGCGATGATCTACCGGCTCGACGTGGGCCGCCAGGCGCTCGACCCCGACCGCGCCGCGTTCGCGAACGGCCAGCTGGTCTGGACCACGCTGGGCGTGGTCGCGTTCGCCGTGACGCTCACGCTGCTGCGCGACCACCGCCGGCTCCAGGCGTTCACCTACTCCTTCGGCCTGGCCGCGATCGTGCTGCTGGTGCTGCCGCTGCTGCCCGTCGTGGGCCGCGAGATCAACGGCGCCCGCATCTGGATCAACCTCGGCCCGTTCAGCTTCCAGCCCGGCGAGGCGGCCAAGGTCTGCCTGGCGATCTTCTTCGCCGGCTACCTGGTCGTGAAGCGCGACGCGCTGGCCCTGGCCGGACGCCGGTTCCTGGGCATCGACCTGCCGCGCGGACGCGACCTCGGCCCGATCCTGGTCGCCTGGCTGATCAGCATCGGCGTCCTGGTGCTGCAGAAGGACCTCGGCTCGTCCGTGCTGTTCTTCGGCCTGTTCGTCGTCATGCTCTACATCGCCACCGAGCGCCCGGGCTGGCTCGTCGTCGGCGCCCTGCTCGTCACCGCGGGCGTCACGCTCGGCTACTGGCAGTTCGGCCACGTCCGCACGCGCTTCGACGCGTGGCTGGACCCGTTCACCGGTGACGCCGGCTACCAGGTCAAGACCGGCCTGTTCGGCCTGGCGCACGGCGGCATCCTGGGCACCGGGTGGGGCCAGGGCAGCCCGCAGACGACGCCGTACTCGTTCTCGGACTACATCATCGCCTCGCTCGGCGAGGAGCTCGGCCTGACCGGCCTCATGGCGATCCTGCTCATCTACGGCCTCATCGTCGAGCGCGGCCTGCGCATCGCGCTGACCTGCCGCGACGGGTTCGGCAAGCTGCTCGCCGCCGGACTGGCCGTGTCCTTCGCGCTGCAGGTGTTCGTGGTCGTCGGCGGCGTCACGCGACTCATCCCGCTGACCGGCCTGACCACGCCGTTCCTCGCGCAAGGTGGCTCGTCGATCGTCCTGAACTGGCTGATCATCGCGCTGCTGCTGCGCATCAGCGACCAGACCCGACGTCCGGCGCCGTCCCCGGCGTCGCTGGCGTCCAGCGACACCCAGGTGGTGAGGCTGCCGTGAACAAACCGATCCGCGTCATGGCCGTGTTCTGCCTCGTGCTGTTCGCCGCCCTGCTGGTGAACGTCAACGTCGTGCAGTTCGTGCAGGCCGAGGACCTCAACGCCCGCGAGGGCAACCGGCGCGTGCTGGACGCCGAGTTCTCGCGCCACCGCGGCCCGATCCTGGTCGACGGCGAGGCGATCGCCGAGAGCGTCGAGTCCGACGGACGCTTCGAGTACCAGCGCCGCTACATCGACCCCGAGCTCTACGCCCCGCTGACCGGCTTCTTCTCGTACACGTACGGACGCTCCGGCATCGAGCGCACCGAGAACTCGATCCTGTCCGGCAGCGACGACAGCCTGTTCGTCGACCGGCTCGGCGACCTGCTGGGCAACCAGCAGCCGCAGGGCGGCAGCGTCGAGCTGACCATCGACGCGGCGGCGCAGAAGGCCGCCGCGGCCGGTCTCGCCGACCTCGGGCGCGGCGCCAAGGGCGCCGTCGTCGCGCTCGATCCCAGCACCGGCGCCGTCCTGGCCATGGCGAGCCAGCCGTCCTACGACCCGAACCTCCTGGCGTCCAGCGACCTGGCGAGCGTGCAGGCCAGCATGGAGGAGCTGATGGCCGACGAGGACCAGCCGATGCTCAACCGCGGCACCCGCCAGATCCTGCCGCCCGGCTCGACGTTCAAGCTGGTCACGGCGGCCGCCGCCCTGGAGCAGCTCAACCTCGAGCCGCGCTCCAAGGTGAAGGCCGGACGCTCGCTGTCGTTCCCGGGCCAGACCTACGAGCTGGTCAACGAGGGCGGCTCGACCTGCGGCGGCAGCACGATCACGCTGGAGAAGGCGCTGAACGTGTCCTGCAACGTCAGCTTCGGCTGGCTGGCCGACAAGCTGGGCCAGGACCGGCTCGCCGAGCAGGCGGCCAAGTTCGGCTTCGGCACCGAGCTCGGCGACCAGGTGTCCGCGGTGCAGAGCCGGTTCACCACCGAGGGCACCGAGCTGGAGCAGTCCCAGCTGGCGCAGAGCGGCATCGGCCAGTTCGAGGTCGCCGCCACCCCGCTCCAGATGGCCACCGTGGCCGCCGCGATCGCCAACGACGGCGAGGTCATGGAGCCCTACGTCGTCAAGACCCGCCGGGCGCCGAACCTCAGCGTCCTGCCCGGAAGCCCAACCGAGCCCGAGTCCCTGGGCCGCGCGATGTCGCAGGGCAACGCCGCGAAGCTGCGCACGATGATGGAGAGCACCGTCCAGGAGGGCACCGCCACCTCCGCCCGCATCTCCGGCGCCACCGTCGGCGGCAAGACCGGCACCGCCCAGTCCACCAAGGACCGCCCCCCGTACGCCTGGTTCGTCTCCTACGCCACGAAGGGCGACCGCCAGGTCGCCGTCGCGGTCGTCGTCGAGTCGAGCCGGACCAGCCGCTCCGAGATCGCCGGAGGCCGGCTCGCCGGCCCCATCGCGCGATCGGTCATGGACGCGGTGATCAAGTGATGATGGAGACGAACGCATGAGCAACGACGAGCCCATCCGCCTCGGCGGTCGCTACGAGCTGGGCGCCCTCCTGGGCCGCGGCGGCATGGCCGACGTCCGCCTCGGTCGCGACCTGCGCCTGGGTCGTTCGGTCGCGATCAAGCAGCTGCGCGCGGACCTCGCCGCCGACGACACGTTCCAGGAGCGCTTCCGTCGCGAGGCCCAGTCGGCCGCGTCGTTGAACCACCCGGCCATCGTCGCCGTCTACGACACCGGCGAGGCCCCGGGACCGCACGGGCACCCGATCCCGTACATCGTCATGGAGTACGTCGAGGGCCAGACGCTGCGCGAGGTGCTGCGCGACGGGCGCAAGATCCTGCCCCAGCGCGCGCTCGACATCACCGCCGAGATCCTGTCGGCGCTGGACTACTCGCACCGCGCCGGCATCGTGCACCGCGACATCAAGCCGGCCAACGTCATGCTGACGCCGACCGGCCAGGTCAAGGTCATGGACTTCGGCATCGCCCGGGCGATCGCCGACGCGTCCTCGGCCATGACCCAGACCGCCGCGGTCATCGGCACGGCCCAGTACCTGTCGCCCGAGCAGGCCCGTGGCGAGACCGTCGACGCCCGCAGCGACATCTACTCCACCGGCTGCGTGCTCTACGAGCTGCTCACCGGACGTCCGCCGTTCGTCGGCGAGAGCCCCGTGTCGGTGGCCTACCAGCACGTCCGCGAGGAGGCCAAGCCTCCGTCGCAGCTCAACCCCGACGTCAGCGCCTCGGTCGACAACGTCGTGGCGCGGGCCCTGGCCAAGCGCGTGGACGACCGCTACCAGAGCGCCGCCGACATGCGGGCCGACATCGAGCGCGTCCAGCGCGGCCTGGCCGTCGACGCTCCGGCGGCCACGGCGCTCGCCGGCGCGACCCAGGCCATCCCGGCCGCCACCGCCGTCACGCCCGCGGTCGGCGCACCGGCGGGCACCCGCAAGGCCGAGCCCGAGGAGAAGGGCGGCCAGCGCAAGTGGTGGGCGATCGGCATCGTCGCCGTGGTGCTGCTCGCGCTCGCCGGCTGGGGCATCTTCAAGGCGACCGAGGAGGACCCGCCGCCCCCGGTCGAGACCGTGCAGATCGAGGACGTCACCGGCCGGACGGCCGCCGAGGCGAGGACGGTCCTGGAGAACCAGGGCCTCACCATCGCCGGCGAGACCCAGCAGGCCAGCAACGACGTCGAGGAGGGCAGCGTCGTCGCCACCGACCCGCCCGCCGGCCAGGAGGTCGAGGAGGGCACGGGCGTGACGCTCGTGGTCAGCACCGGGCCGGCGCCGGTCACGCTGCGCGACTTCCAGGGCCTGTCCTACGGCGAGGCCAAGAAGCAGCTCGAGGCGCAGGGCCTGAAGGCCGAGCGTGAGTTCATCGACAACTCCGCGCCGCGCGGCCAGGTCGTCAACTCCGACCCGGGCGCCGGCCAGCAGGTCGAGCCGGGCAGCACCGTCCGACTGCTGGTCTCCAAGGGCCAGGTCAACGTCCCCGACGTGGTCAACCAGCAGCTCGAGCAGGCCATCCAGACGCTCGTGGACGCCGGCTTCGACCGGTCCAAGATCCGCACCCAGGACGACCCCAACGGCACCGCGCCCGACGGTCAGGTGACCGCCCAGTCGATCGGCTCGGGCCAGCAGGTCTCGCCGGACTCCGAGATCACCCTGACCGTGTCGCGCCCGCCGGAGACGACCCCGCCGCCGGCCACCGACGGTGGCGACGAGGACGGCGACGGCCTGCCCGACGTCCCGACGCCGTAGCCCGCAGCCCGCAGCCGGACGCACGACGGCCCCGCCACCTCACACGGTGGCGGGGCCGTCGTCGTTCAGGGCTTGATGGCGCGGGCGTGGGTCAGGTCGACCGTGCCCTGGTAGCCCGGCGCACGGACGAGCGGGACGCGCTCGACGTCGAGCCCGAGCTCGTAGCGGTCGGCGTAGTCGCGGTAGACGTTCGCCTCGGGCGAGTCCTCGATCGCGGCCAGCAGGCTCCACTGCTCCCCGACCGCCTCGATGACGTACGGCGGCGAGTACGGGATGCCGTCGAGCACGACGGTGTTGCCGACGCAGCGGATGCCGGTGGTGGAGATGAGCCGCTGGCCCTGGAGCGTCACCGCCCGGGCGCCGCCGGCCCACAGCGCGTTGACGTAGGCCTGGATGTCCTGCTGGTGCACGACGAGGTAGTTCGGGTCCAGGCCCGGCACCTCCACCCGGCGCGGGGCGTCCTCGAGCGTGACCCGCACGCCCTCGCCGGTGGCCGGCTTCAGGCCGGTCACGGCGTCGAGGTCCTCGATCTCGTCGAGCGTGTCGTCGGTGCGCCCGTCGCCGGCCTCGGCCGAGATCTCCTCGATCTCGCGGCGCAGGTCGCCGGCCTCGGACCGCTGGGCGTTGACCCGGTCGGCGCGCGACTCCAGCAGCGAGCGGACGTCGCCGCCGGCGGGCCGCAGGTCCGAGCCGCGGGCGTTCACGGCCGCGGTGGCGAAGAGCAGGCCGGACAGCGCGAAGATGGCCACGGCGGCGACCGGGAACGACCGGCCGTGCCGGCGCGCGCCGCGAGCGGGACGTCCCACGTGTGCCTCCTCGTGCACCGCCTGCGCGGACCCGGTGGCCCGCCCGACTAAGGTAACCGAGAGCATCCAGCGCACTCCGCACAGAGGAAGACACCGTGGCACAGAAGAAGTCGACCGACACGCCCCGTCGCGGCCGCACCGAGGGCCGCGGTCTGGCGATCACGCTGGGCGTCGTCGCCCTGCTGTGGCTCGTGGGCTACCCGATCGCGAAGTCCGACGCCGTCGGCATCCCCGGCATCAAGGACATCGAGGCCTACACCGCCCTCGGCGCCTGGAACTACCTGATCGGTGCGCTGCTGCTGGTCGGTGCGGTGCTGCTGGCCCGCCGCGAGCCGAAGCCGGGCCCGAACCGCTGGGCCGCCCCGCTCATGATCGGCTCGGCCGCGATCGGCCTGCTGTGGATCGTCGTCTTCTACGTCACCAGCGGCACCGAGCACGACATCCCGGTCTACACCGACCTCGGCCAGTGGAACCTGGTCATCGGCATGGGCTTCATCGTGGCGGCCTTCGGCTTCGCCACCAAGTGGGAGTAGCGAAGACCCGCCCCCACGACGACGGCGGCGCAGGTGCGGATGATCCGCGCCTGCGCCGCCGTCGTCCGTCCACCCCTGTGGACGACCCTGGGAATGACACCGGTGTGGTTATGCCCAGGTGTGCACAAGCCTGTGGGTAATGACACCGGTGTCATTCACAGCTGGGGACGGACCTGGGGACCACCGCTCAGCCGGTGAGCTGGGCGGTGCGGACGACCAGGCCGACCGCGCACACCGCCCACACCAGGGCCAGCGCCGCCCAGTAGGCGGCCGGCCGGATGCGGCGGGGGGCGACGGCCAGCACGCCGGCCAGCAGCACGCCGGTGACGAAGCCGCCCAGGTGCGCCTGCCAGCTGATGCCGCCCTGGAGGCTGATGAACGCGTTGATCGCCAGCAGCACCAGCAGCCCGCGCACGTCCTGGCCGAGCTTGAGCAGCAGCACCAGGACGAAGCCGAACAGGCCGAACACGACGCCCGAGGCGCCGGCGGTCAGCGCCCGCTCGTCGGAGAACCAGTACACGACGACCGACGAGCCGACCGCCAGGGTCAGGTAGGTCAGCACGTACCGCAGCGTGCCCAGCGCCCGCTCGGCCATCGGCCCGAACAGGTACAGCGCGTACATGTTCAGCAGCAGGTGCAGCACGCCGAAGTGCAGGAACGCCGACGTGATCGGACGCCACCAGGCGCCGTCGGCCACGCCGGTGAGCAGGTCACCGCTCTCGGGCGAGAACGACGAGAGGCTCAGCATCGCCCCCCACTGGTTGAGGGTGCCGTTGTTGCCGCCGGTGGCCAGCGTGCCGACGAAGGCCAGCACGTTGATCGCGATCATCGTCATCGTGACGACGTTCTCGCGGCCCGGACGCACCGCGCCGCCCGCCATCGTGCGCGGACGGCGGACGGTGCGGCTGCCCTCGGTCACGCACTCGGGGCACTGGAACCCCACGGACGCCTCGCGCATGCACTCCGGGCAGATCGTCCGCCCGCAGCGCTGGCACGAGATGTACGCCTCGCGACCGGGATGGCGGTAGCAGGTCGAGCCCGTGGGCTCGGCCGGCTGGCTCATCGTCGCTCGATCTCGATCTTCTGCAGGACGACCGGCTCGGTCGGGCGGTCGAAGCGGTCGGTCTTGACCGCACCGATCGCGTCGACGACCTGGCGGCTGGCGTCGTCGGCGACCTCGCCGAAGATCGTGTGCTTGCGGTTCAGCCACGTCGTGGGGACAAGGGTGATGAAGAACTGCGAGCCGTTCGTGCCCGGCCCGGCGTTGGCCATGGCCAGCAGGTACGGCTTGTCGAACTGCAGCTCGGGGTGGAACTCGTCCTGGAACTGGTAGCCGGGGCCGCCGGTGCCGTTCCCGATCGGGTCGCCGCCCTGGAGCATGAAGTCGGCGATGATGCGGTGGAACTCGAGGTCCTCGTACAGCGGGGTGGTGCGGGTCTCGCCCGTCGCGGGGTCGCGCCACTCCTTGGTGCCCTCGGCCAGGCCGACGAAGTTCTCGACGGTGACGGGGGCGTGGTTCGGGAAGAGCTCGACGACGATGTCGCCGTGGTTGGTCTTGAAGGTCGCGATCAGCTGCTCGGCCACGGGGGTCCTCTCTCGGTGGGACCTCCATCCTCCCACGCGGGCCCGCGCGGGCGCGGCGACGGCGGCGCGGACGCTCGGCCCCGGTCCGGGGGGCTCGCTACGGTGTCCCCATGTCGAAGCCCCGCTCCCCCCGCCGTCGCCGCCTGCTCCTGCTCGTCCTGGTGGGCGTCGGGGTGTACGTCCTGAAGCAGGCCACCCGCGACCAGGGCGGCTCGTACGTGCCGCCGGTCGCCGACGACACCCTCGAGGTGCCCGCGGACGCGACCGACGACGAGCTGCGCCGCTCCGCGCCGGCCGACCCGGCGCCCACGACGGCGGCCGTCTCGGTGCCCGACGAGCGGCAGGACGATCCCGACGTCGTGCCGCACGAGCCGCACGTGGAGCTCGTGCACGACGAGGAGATCGACGTCGACGGGACGCAGCGATGAGCGTGACCCTGACCCGTGAGGGCGACGTCGCCGTCCTGACCGTCGAGGCCCCGCCGGTCAACCTGTACTCGCGCGCGCTGCACGACGCCTTCGACGCCGCGCTCGACGAGGTCGAGGCCGACCTGCCCCGGGTGCTCGTCGTCCGGGCGCGGGGCCGCGTGGTCTCCGGCGGGGTGGACGTCTCGGAGTTCCACGCCCAGCGCACCAAGGAGGCCACCAAGGCGCTGTACGACCGGATGATCGAGCTGCCGCTGCGCGTCGCCGCGCTGCCGGTGCCGACCGTGTTCGCCGCGCACGGCCTCACCCTGACCTGGGCGCTGGAGGTCGCGCTCGCGTGCGACCTGCTGGTCGCCACCCCGAAGGCCCGGTTCGGCCTGGTCGAGCGGGTCATCGGGCTCACCCCGACCATGGGCGGCACGCAGCGGCTCGCGGCCCGCGCCGGCGCCGCCCGCGCGAAGGAGGTCGTCTTCACCGGCGACCTGTACGACGCGGCGACGTTCGAGCGCTGGGGCGTGGTCAACCGCGTGCTGGAGGACGACGACTTCGAGGCCGCGACGCTGGCCTACGCGGCGCGCTTCGCCGACGGGCCGACCAAGGCGTTCGGCGCGGCCAAGCAGGTCCTGCGCCACGTCGAGGCCGGCGGCGTGGCCGAGGCCGACGCGCACGTCACGACGATCGCCGCGGAGCTGTTCGACACCGACGACCTGCAGCACGGCATGGCGTCGTTCCTGCAGGACGGGCCGGGGAACGCCACGTTCCACGGCCGCTGAGCGGATCCGTCAGGCGGTGGTGGCGGCCTTCGCGCGCATCGCGTGCGTGGCCCGGCGCTCGGCCCAGAAGCTCACGACCGGCAGCGTCGCCAGGACCATCGTGGTCAGGGTGAAGCCCACGGTCCAGCCGTAGCGCCGCGACAGGATCGCCACGAGCACGAGCACCACCATGAACAGCCAGCCGTGCACCATGTCGACGACCTTGACCGCGTCGTCGTTGACGTTCCACCACGACGTGGGGTCGGTGCTGAGCTGGAACACGAAGGCCAGCACGACGAAGAACGTCGTGCAGCCCACGATCCAGGCCAGCACGCTGTAGGTGCGCTCCAAGCCGCCGTTCACGCGACCACTTCCCTCTGCTCGGCCGACCCGGTGGGGCCGGACTCGGTTGCGCGTCGGGCCCGGTGGGACGCGACGACGTCGTGGCTCATGCGCCACCACATGAAGATGACGAACGCGGCGAACGCCCACCACTGCCAGGCGTACGACAGGTTCTGCAGGCCGGTCGTCCAGGAGACCTCGGCGTCCGGCCCCTCGGCCAGGTCGAGGCCGCCGGCGACCTCCGGCGTGCGGTTCAGCGCGTACCCGCTGTACAGCGGGTAGTCCAGCTCGTTGAGCAGCGCCGCGATGCGGACGCTGGCGATGACGGTGGTGCCGTCGACCTCGCGCTCGGCGTACTCGGTGCTGTCGCTGGGCTCCAGCAGCGCCTCGAGCGTCGTCTCGCCGGCGGGCAGCGCCGGGTAGGGCGCGACCTCGGGCGACCAGCCGCGGACGACCGCGAGCGCCGCGTCCTCCCCGGTGACGTCCAGGGTGGCCAGCAGCCACAGGCCGTCGCGGCCGTCCTGGCCCTTGCCCTCGACCCACCACTGGTCGCCGGTGAACGTGCCCCGCACGGTCACCGAACGGTCGGCGAGGTCGTCGTGGAACGCCTCGCCGGGCTGCCACAGCTCGGCGAGCGGGACGGCCGCCGCCGCCTGCCGGTCGGCACGCGCCTCGTCCTGCTCGTCGGTGTAGACGCCGATCTGCCAGCGGCCCATGAGGACGCAGAAGACCAGCCCGGCCACCGCGACCAGGGTCAGCGCCGCGACGCCCGGCCGCAGCCAGTCGCGCGCGGACGACGAGGAGGAGGACACGTCAGGACACGGTTCAGCGGGTGAACGGCGCCACGTCGGCGTACAGCGGGAAGCGCTTGGCCAGCTCGGTGACCCGGGCGCGCAGGCCGGCGACGTCGACGTCGCCCGGCTGCAGCGCCGCGGCGATGATGTCGGCGACCTCGGTGAACTCGGCGGCGCCGAAGCCCCGCGTGGCCAGCGCCGGCGTGCCGATGCGCAGGCCGGAGGTGACCTTCGGCGGACGCGGGTCGTTCGGGACGGCGTTGCGGTTCACGGTGATGCCGACCTCGTGCAGGCGGTCCTCGGCCTGCTGGCCGTCGAAGACCGAGTCGCGCAGGTCGACCAGCACCAGGTGGACGTCCGTGCCGCCGCTGAGCACCGAGATGCCCGCCGCCTTCACGTCGTCGGCGAGCAGCCGGTCGGCCAGGATGCGGGCGCCCTCGATCGTGCGCTCCTGACGGTCCTTGAAGCCCGGCTCCAGCGCCATCTTGAACGCGACGGCCTTGGCCGCGATGACGTGCTCGAGCGGGCCGCCCTGCTGGCCGGGGAAGACCGCAGACTGGATCTTCTTGGCGACGGCGTCGTCGTTGGTCATGATCGCGCCGCCGCGCGGGCCGCCGAGCGTCTTGTGCGTCGTGGTGGTGACCACGTGCGCGTGGGGCAGCGGGCTGGGGTGCAGCCCCGTGGCCACCAGGCCGGCGAAGTGCGCCATGTCGACCCACAGCATCGCGCCGACCTCGTCGGCGATCGCGCGGAACGCGGCGAAGTCGAGCTGGCGGGGGTAGGCCGACCAGCCGGCGATGATCACCTTGGGCTGGTGCTCGCGCGCGAGCGTGGCGACCTCGTCCATGTCGACGATGCCGTCGGCGTCGACGTGGTACGGCACGACGTTGTAGAGCCGGCCGGAGAAGTTGATCTTCATGCCGTGCGTCAGGTGGCCGCCGTTGGCCAGGTCCAGGCCGAGGATCGTGTCGCCGGCGCGCGCGATGGCGTGCAGCGCGGCGGCGTTGGCCTGGGCGCCGGAGTGCGGCTGGACGTTCGCGTGACGGGCGTCGAAGAGCTGCTTGAGCCGGTCGATGGCGATCTGCTCGATCTGGTCGACGAACTCGCAGCCGCCGTAGTAGCGCGCACCGGGGTAGCCCTCGGCGTACTTGTTCGTCAGCACGCTGCCCTGGGCCTCCAGGGCGGCGACCGGGGCGAAGTTCTCCGAGGCGATCATCTCGAGCGTCGTCTGCTGGCGGTCCAGCTCGGCGTCGATGAGGCGGGCGACTTCGGGGTCGAAGTCGACGAGGTGCGCGTCGTGGCTCATGGTTCCCAGGGTATCGGGCCTGACCGAGGGCTCCGAGCGCCGCTCGTAACCAAGTTGCAACGGCGATGTCCCCGGGGTTGCGTCGCGCGACGAGTAGCGTGTGTGCGCGCTCACCATGGCGCGACCAGACAACAAGGAGCAACACATGCGTATTCGTAGGGGTGCGGCGGCCGTCGCCGCGACCGCCCTGGCTGCCGCGGCACTGGCCGCGTGCGGGGCGGGCAACGACTCCGAGGAGTCCTCCGGCGACGCCATCGTCGTCGGCACGACCGACAAGGTCGTCTCGATCGACCCGGCCGGCGCGTACGACAACGGCTCGCTGAACGTCCAGACGCAGGTCTACCAGTACCTGCTCAACTTCCCGGCCGGCAGCACCGAGCTGACCCCGGACGCCGCGGAGAAGTGCGACTTCAGCACGCCGACCGAGTACACGTGCACCATCAAGGACGGCCTGAAGTTCGCCAACGGCAACCCGCTGACGGCCAACAGCGTGGCGTTCTCCTACCAGCGCATCGTCGACATCAACGACCCGAACGGCCCCGCGTCGCTGCTGGGCAACATGGCCAAGGTCGAGGCGAAGGACGACACGACGGTCGTCTTCACCCTCAAGTCGCCCAACGACCAGACCTTCCCGCAGGTGCTCGTCACCTCGGCCGGCCCGATCGTCGACGAGAAGACCTACCCGAAGGACCGCGTCCTCAGCGACGACGAGGCGGTGAAGGCCAACGGCTTCTCCGGCCCGTACACGATCGCGAAGTACAGCAAGAACGAGGTCGCGCAGTTCGAGGCGAACGCCGACTACGACGGCGCCTACGGCAAGCCGAAGGCCGCCTCGGTGACGATGTCCTACTACAAGGACGCCAACAACCTGAAGCTCGACATCGAGAACAAGAAGATCGACGTCGCGTACCGCTCGCTGACGCCGACCGACATCGAGAGCCTCGAGGACGCCGACGGCGTCACGGTCCACAAGGGCCCGGGTGGCGAGCTGCGCTACATCGTCTTCAACCTCAAGACGATGCCGGGCGCCGACGAGGCGCAGAAGAGCGCCGTCCGCAAGGCCGCCGCCTACTCCGTCGACCGCGCCGCGCTGAGCGAGCAGGTCTACAAGGGCACCTACACGCCGGCGTGGTCGGCCGTGCCCGAGGGCCTGCCGGGCGCCAACGAGGCGTTCAAGGAGGCCTACGGCGAGAAGCCCGACGCCGCCGCGGCCAAGAAGGTCCTCGACGAGGCGGGCGTCAAGACGCCGGTCGCGCTGAGCCTGCAGTACAGCCCCGACCACTACGGCTCGAACTCGGCCGAGGAGTACAACGCGGTCAAGCGTCAGCTCGAGGAGACGGGCCTGTTCAAGGTCACGCTGCAGTCCAGCGAGTGGACGACCTACAGCGAGGAGCGCGTCGCCGACTCCTACCCGGCCTACCAGCTGGGCTGGTTCCCGGACTTCCCGGACTCGGACAACTACCTGACGCCGTTCTTCGGCCCGAACAACTTCCTGCAGTCCCACTACGAGGACGACACGACGACGGCGATGCTCGACAAGCAGCGCACCGACAGCAACGCGTCGTCGCGCGAGGCCACCCTGGGCCAGATCCAGGACCGCATCGCCGACCAGGTCCCGATCCTGCCGCTGCTCACCGGCGCGCAGGTCGCGATCGCCGTCGACGACGTCCAGGGCGTCAAGGACACCCTCGACGCGTCGTTCAAGTTCCGGTTCACGTCGCTCTCGAAGTGACGCGGCCGTGACGGGGCGGGACCGATCCGGTCCCGCCCCGTCGCACGTCCACCCCACCCCTGGAGGACTCCATGACCACCGAGGTGCTCGCCCCGAGCGACCCACCTGCCGCCCCGTCGTCACGACGCGGCGGCCTCCCCCCGCTGGCGCGCTACCTGCTCGTCCGGCTCGCCCTGATCATCCCCATGCTGTGGGTGCTGGTCACCACCGTCTTCGTGCTCATGCGCGTCATCGGCGACCCGGTCACGGCGGCCAACGCCGGCCGGCTCAACGCCGAGCAGATCGCCGAGCGCAAGGCCGCCGCCGGACTGGACCGTCCGCTGCTGCAGCAGTACTGGGAGTACCTGTCCGGCCTGCTGCACGGTGACTTCGGCACGACCCTGACCGACAACCGCGAGATCTCCGAGATCCTGGTCAAGAACGGCGCCGCGACCCTCGAGCTCAGCATCTACGCGCTCATCGTCGCCTTCGCCGTCGCCATCCCGCTGGGCCGGCTCGCCGCCCGCAAGCGCGACCAGCTGCCCGACGTCGTGCTGCGCCTGCTGGCGATCCTGTTCTACGCCGCGCCGGTGTTCTTCGTCGGCCTGCTGCTCAAGCTGGCCGTCTCGCCGTTCGGCTGGCCGACCTCCGGACGCGCCTCGATCACCACCGAGCTCGCGCTGCAGGACGTGAAGCCCAAGACCAACATCCTGCTCGTCGACGCGATCCTGTGGGGCGACCCGGCGTACGTCTGGGACGTGCTGCAGCACGCCGTGCTGCCCGCCGTCGCCCTCGGCCTGCTCACCGGCGGCGTCTTCCTGCGCCTGATCCGGGTGAACCTGATCCAGACGCTGCGGGCCGACTACGTCACCGCCGCCCGCGCGCGCGGCGTCAAGGAGCGCCGCGTCGTCAACAAGCACGCCTTCCGCAACGCGCTCGTGCCCGTCGTGACGGTCATGGGCCTGCAGATCGCGATGCTGCTCGGCGGCGCCGTGCTCACCGAGACCACCTTCGAGTGGGACGGGCTGGGCCTGCAGCTGGCCGACTACCTGGTCCGCCGCGACTTCCTGGCGGTGCAGGGCATCGTCACGCTCATCGCGCTCATCGTCTGCGTCTTCAGCTTCCTGATCGACGTGGTCGTGGCGCTCGTCGACCCGAGGGTGAGGTTCTGATGCGACTGCCCGTCCCCCGCGTCGTGCGCGACTCGCACGGCCTGCAGCGGTTCATGCTCGTCCTGGGCCTGGTGATCGTGGCCGCCTTCGTGCTGGTCGCGATCTTCGCGCCCTGGATCGCCCCGTACGACTTCAACGCCGACCGCGACGCCGGCGGGGTGTTCGGCACCCAGCAGGCGCCCTCTGCGGCGCACTGGTTCGGCACCAACGTCGGCGGCACCGACGTGTTCTCCCGGGTCGTCTACGGCGCCCGCACGGCCGTCGAGGTCATCGTCGTCGCGGTCATCCTGTCCTCGCTCATCGGCGTCCCGCTGGGCCTGGTGTCGGGCTACCTCGGTGGCCCGCTCGACCGCGCGCTGCTGCTCGTCATGGACGCGCTGTACGCCTTCCCGTCGCTGCTGCTCGCGATCGTCGTCTCGATCGTCGTCTCCGGCGGCTCGAGCGGCGCGCTCGGCGGCATCTTGGCCGCGGCCATCTCGATCACCGTCGTGTTCGTGCCGCAGTACTACCGCGTCATCCGCAACGCGACCGTCGCGGTCAAGGTGGAGCCGTACGTCGACGCCGCCCGCGTCACCGGCGTGCGCACCCCGCGCATCCTGTCGCGCCACGTGCTGGCCAACGTCGCCCAGACGCTGCCGGTCATCGCGACGCTCAACGCGTCCGAGGCGATCCTCACCCTGGCCGGCCTGGGCTTCCTCGGCTTCGGCATCGAGCCGTCGTCGGCGGCCGAGTGGGGCTACGACCTCAACAAGGCGCTGTCGGACGCGTCCAACGGCATCTGGTGGACCGGCCTGTTCCCGGGCCTGGCCATCGTGCTGGTCGTGCTGGGCGTGACGCTCGTCGGCGAGAGCCTCAACGACGTCATGAACCCGCTGCTGCGCACGCGCGGCGGCGAGGCCAGCGACACCGCGGTCGAGCCGGAGCTGGCCCAGGCGGTCGAGCCGACCGCCACGACCGCCGACACCGAGCGTCGCGTCGCCGCCCTGTCGCTGTCGGGCCTGTCGGTCTCGTTCCGCACCGACGGCGCACCGGTGAGAGCGGTCGACCGCGTCTCGTACGAGGTGGCTCCCGGCGAGGTGCTGGCGGTGGTCGGCGAGTCCGGCTCGGGCAAGTCGGTCAGCTCGCGCGCCGTCATGGGCCTGCTGCCCGCGACGGCGACGGCCGAGGGCTCGGCCGTGCTCACCCGTGACGGCGAGCAGACCGAGCTGATCGGCCTGTCCGACAGCGCCCTGCGTCCGATCCGGGGCGACCAGGTCTCGATGGTGTTCCAGGAGCCCTCCACGGCCCTGGACCCGGTGCACACGGTGGGCGCCCAGCTCGTCGAGGGCATCCGGGCGCACCGCGACGTCTCCCAGAAGGAGGCGCGGGCCCGGGCGGTCGAGCTGCTGGAGATGGTCGGCCTGCCCGACCCCGCCCGCCGCGTCGACTACTACCCGCACCAGCTGTCGGGCGGGCAGAAGCAGCGCGTGGTCATCGCCATGGCGATCGCCTGCGACCCCGACGTGATCATCGCCGACGAGCCGACGACCGCCCTGGACGTCACCGTGCAGGCGGCGATCCTGGAGCTGCTGCTGAGCCTGCGCGACCGGCTCGGCACGGCGATCGTGCTCATCACCCACAACATGGGCGTCGTCGCCGACGTCGCCGACCGGGTCGTGGTCATGTACCGCGGGCAGGTCGTCGAGCAGGCGCCGGTGCACGAGCTGTTCGCCGCCCCGCAGCATCCGTACACGCGCCGCCTGCTGGACGCGGTGCCGCACCTGGGCGCCGAGGACGGGCCCGGCGAGGTCGACGCGTCGGCCGACGTCGTGCTGGAGGTCGAGAACCTCGTCGTGGAGTTCCCCGGACGCCTCGGCGAGCCGGCCTTCCGCGCGGTCGACGACGTCAGCCTGACCATCCGGCGCGGCGAGGTGCTCGCCCTGGTCGGCGAGTCCGGCTCGGGCAAGTCGACGGTCGGACGCACGACCGTGGGCCTGCAGCAGCCGACGTCCGGCCTGGTCCGGGTCAGCGGCACGACGGTCTCCGGGCTGTCGGACCGCCAGCTGCGGCCGATGCGCGAGCGCTTCGGGTTCGTCTTCCAGGACCCGGCCGCCTCGCTCAACCCGCGGCTGTCGATCGGCCAGACGCTGGCCGAGCCGCTGCACGTCCACCGCGACCTGCCGGCCGCGGAGGTGCAGCAGCGCGTCCGCACCCTGCTGGAGGACGTGGAGCTGCCGGCGGCGTTCGCCGCGCGGTACCCGCACGAGCTGTCCGGCGGCCAGCGCCAGCGCGTGAGCCTGGCTCGCGCGATCGCGCTCGACCCGGACCTGCTCATCGCCGACGAGCCGACGTCCGCGCTGGACGTCTCGGTGCAGGCGCGCGTGCTGGAGCTGTTCGTCGAGCTGCAGCAGCGCCGCGGCTTCGCCTGCCTGTTCATCACCCACGACCTCGCGGTCGTGGACCGGCTCGCCAACCGGGTCGCCGTGATGCAGCAGGGACGCCTGGTCGAGGTCGGGCCTCGCGCCCAGGTGCTCGGCGCCCCGGCCGAGGACTACACGCGTCGTCTCGTGGCGGCCGTGCCGGTGCCCGACCCGGTCGAGCAGCAGCGCCGGCGGGCGGAGAACGCCGCCCTCCTGGTCGAGGAGGCCTGACCCGCGGGGCCGCGGCGCGCGCTACTGGCGCGCGTCGCGGTCCCAGGCGTGCTTGGCCGCCAGCACCGCGGCCTGGGTGCGCCGCTCCAGGCCCAGCTTGGCCAGCAGCCGGGTGACGTTGTTCTTCACCGTCTTCTCGGCCAGGAACAGCTCCGCCGCGATCTCGCGGTTGGTCATCCCCCGCCCGATCAGGTCGAGCACCGTGCGCTCGCGCTCGGACAGCTGGTCGAGCTGGGACTCGTCGGGCTTGCCCTCGCGGATGCGGGTGAGCACCCGGCTGGTCATCACCGGGTCGAGCATCGACTTGCCCGAGGCGACCTGGCGGACCGCGTCGAGCAGGTCCGTGCCGCGCACCTGCTTGAGCACGTAGCCCGAGGCCCCGGCCATGATCGCGGCGAACAGCGCCTCGTCGTCCTCGTACGACGTGAGGAACAGCACCCGCAGCGACGGCATCGAGTGGCGCAGCTCGCGGCACAGGTCGACGCCGGAGGAGTCGGGCAGCCGGACGTCCAGCAGCGCCATGTCCGGCTGCAGGGCCGGGATGCGGTCGAGCGCCTGCTGGGCCGACCCGGCCTCGCCCACGACCTCGAGCCCGGGCTCGGCGTCGAGCAGCCCCTTCACCCCCTGCCGCACGATCGGATGGTCGTCGACCAGGAAGATCCGCACGTCGCTCATCGCACCGCCTCTCCGGGCACCTGCCACAGCACCTCGACGCCACCGTCGGGCCGGTCGCGCACGGCGCACGACCCGCCCAGGCCCTCGGCCCGGTGCGTCATGTTCAGCAGTCCACCGCGCGGGGTGCGCCCGCGCAGTCCCTGACCGTCGTCGGTCACGCGCACCAGCACACCCTCGGCGACGCTCGCCCGCACCTCGACGTCGATGCTCGACGCCTGCGCGTGGCGCACCGCGTTGGAGACCGCCTCGCCGAGCACGCCCAGCACCTGGTGGCGCAGCGGACCGACCACGAGCGTGTCGACCGGGCCGTCGACGACGAGCCGGGGCCGGAAGCCGACGCTGCGCGCCACGACGTCGCTGAGCCGCAGCAGCTCGGTACGCACGCCCTCGTCCTCGGCGGTGGACAGCTCGAAGATGGTGCGGCGGACGTCCTGGATGGTCGCGTCGAGCTGGTCGACGGCCTGCGACACCTGGTCGGCCACGGGACCCGGCTCGAGCGTGCGGCCCAGCACCTCCAGGCCGAGGGCGGTGCCGTACAGCCGCTGGATGACGAAGTCGTGCAGGTCGCGGCCGATGCGGTCGCGGTCCTCGAGCACGGCGAGCCGGTCACGGTCGGCCCGGGCCCGGGCAACCTGCACGACGAGCCCGGCCTGGTCGCAGAAGCGCTGCGGGAGCGTGGGGTCCAGCTGCCAGCTGCCCGGCGCCAGGCGCTCGCGCCAGCCGAGGGCCAGCACGCCGACGTGCTCGTCGCCGGGGAGCGGCAGCAGGATGACCGAGCGCAGCTCGGGCCAGCGCTCCTCCTCGCCCGGCAGGTACAGCGGCTCCAGGTCGGTGTCGGGGACGACGAGGCCCGCCCCGGTGCGCACGACCTCGGCGGGAAGCCCGTCGGGCCGGGTCAGCTCGCCGACCAGGGCCGGCGGCACGTCGCGTCCGGCCACCACCTCGACGGCCAGGCTGGTGTCGTCGCGCGGGAGCAGCACCGCCACGAAGTCGGCGTCGACGGCGGCGAGGGCGCGGTCGGCCACGAGCTGCAGGGCCGAGCCCTGGCTGACCGGGCCGACGAGCACCGCGCCGATGTCGGCGGCCGCCTCGGCCCAGGCGCGCTGGCGCCGGGCCCGCTCGTGCAGCCGGACGTGCTCGATCGTCGGTCCCAGCACGGCGGCGAAGACGGCGGCCAGCTGGCGGTCGTGGGCGTCGAACCCGGCCGCGTCGGGCCCCTGCTTGTCGCACACGTGCAGCCGCCCGTAGGGCACGCCGCCGACGTGGACCGGCAGCGCGAGGCAGTCGGGGCCGAGGCCGGCGTCGCCGGCGAGCAGGGCCAGCCGCGTCGCGGCGTCGGGCACGAGCGCGTCGCGGGCGGCGTCGTCGAGCCCGTGCGCGACGACCCGGGCGTCGCCGGGGGCGTGCTCGTCGGGCAGGACGAGCAGCGCGGTGCGGGCGCGCAGCTCGCGGCAGGTGCGGAGGAGCACCCGGTGCAGGACGACCTCGAGCGGGGCGTCGGGCGCCAGGTCGGGATCGGCGTCGAGGACGCCTCCGGTGCGCGGGCCGGCCAGGGGTCCGCTCACGACGTCCTCAGCTCGGTCCGCACGCGGGCAGTCTAGGCGACCTCAGGGACCGTCGGGCCATCCTGGGCCGGGACCTCCGGTCCACCCGGCGGGACGTCCATCGCCGCAGGGGGTCCGTGGATGATCCGCAGGGCGGCCGGGCGCAGCAGGAGCTCCAGCCCCCACGCCGCCAGCAGCAGCACGACGGCCCGGGTGACCGCGTCGTCGCCGGTCATCGTGCCGGCCCCGGCCCCCACGAACGCGGGCATCGAGCAGACCAGCGCGAGCAGCAGCGCGAGCGGGCTGGGCGGCCTCATCGGACGCCCACCGCCGTGGGCTGGCCGACGACGCCGACCGAGTGCACGTCACCGCCGCCGTCGACCTCGGAGTACGAGACGACCGGCAGGGTCGGCAGCGCCGGCGCGAGCATGCGGCGCAGCGCGGGCCGGATCTGCGGGGCGCACACCAGCACCGGCCGGACCCCGGCGTTCTCGGCCTGGGTCGACAGGTCCGCGGCCGAGGCCATGACCTGCTGGGCCGACACCGGGTCCAGCGCGATGACGTTGCCGCGGTCGCCGGGGCGCATGGCCTCGAGCATCCGGTGCTCGAGCGTCGGCTCCAGCGTGATGACGTTGAGGACGCCGTCGGTGACGTACGGCTCGACGATGGCCGGGCCGAGGCCGAGTCGGGCGGCGTCGACGAGCGCGTCGACGTCCTTGGTGTCGCGGGCCTTGAGCGACAGCGACTCGAAGATGCCCACGAGGTTGCGCACCGGCACCTGCTCGTCGAGCAGGCCCTGCAGCACGCGCTGGATCTCGCCCAGGCTCAGCTGGGCCGGGGTGAGCTCCTCGACCACGGTCGGGTTGGAGCGCTTGACGACCTGCACGAGCATCGCGACGTCCTCGCGCCCGAGCAGGCGCGAGGCGTTGCGCGTGACGACCTCGGAGAGGTGGGTCGTGATGACCGAGGCGCGGTCGACCACCGTGGCGCCGAGCACCTCGGCCTGGTGGCGCAGCTCGGCGGCGACCCAGCGGGCGTCCAGGCCGAAGACCGGCTCCTTGGTCGGCTCGCCGGGCAGCGCGTTGAGCCCGTCGCCGATGGCCAGCACGGTGCCGCGCGGCGCCTGGCCGCGCGCGACCTCGACGCCGAACATCGTGATCCGGTACGTGCGGGCGGGCAGCTCGAGGTTGTCCCGGGTGCGCACGGGCGGGATGACCACGCCGACGTCGCCGGCGATCTTGCGCCGCAGCGCCTTGACCCGGTCGAGCAGGTCGCCGCCGACGCTGCGGTCGACCAGGTCGATGATGTCGGCCGACAGCTCCAGGCCGAGCGGGTCGACCTGCACCTGGGCGGCGATCGTCTCGGGCTGCTCGGCGACGGCCTCGGGCACGTCGTCGGGCAGGACGACGGGCTCCTTGGCCAGCTCGGCCGCGACCCGCGCGGACAGGATCAGCAGCACGCCGCCGACCAGGATGAACGGGATCTTGGGCAGGCCCGGGATGAGGCACATGAACAGGGCCGCGCCGCCGGCGATGCGCAGCGGCATCGGGTTCTGGGTGAGCTGGCGCAGGATGTCCGAGCCCATGTCGTCGTCCGCGGTCGAGCGCGTGACGACGAGGCCGGTGGCGACCGAGAGCAGCAGGGCGGGGATCTGCGAGACCAGGCCGTCGCCGACGCTCAACAGGCTGTAGGTCTCGACCGCCTCGCCGAAGCTCATGCCCATCTGGGCCATGCCCACGGCGAAGCCGGCGATCAGGTTGACCAGCGTGATGATGATGGCGGCGATCGCGTCGCCCTTGACGAACTTGGACGCACCGTCCATCGCGCCGTAGAAGTCGGCCTCCGCGTGCACCTCGGCGCGACGGCGGCGGGCCTCCTCCTCGTCGATGAGGCCGGAGTTGAGGTCGGCGTCGATGGCCATCTGCTTGCCGGGCATGGCGTCGAGGGTGAAGCGCGCCCCGACCTCGGCCACGCGGCCGGCGCCGTTGGTGATGACGACGAACTGGATGATCAGCAGGATCACGAAGATGATCAGGCCGACGATGAGCGAGCCGCCGACGACGAAGTGGCCGAACGTCTCGATGACCTTGCCGGCGTGGGCCTCGGTGAGCACCAGGCGCGTCGCGCTGACGTTGAGCGCGAGCCGGAACAGCGTCATCACCAGCAGGATCGCGGGGAACGCGGCGAAGTCGAGCGGCTTGCGCACGAACATCGCCACCATCAGCACGAGGATGCTGGTGGTCAGGTTGACGACCAGGAGCAGGTCGAGCACGGCGGCGGGCATCGGCACGACGAGCATGACGACGATCAGCACGACGCCGACGGGCACGCCCAGCTGCTTGAGCCGCTTGCGATCCATGGGTGGGTGACACCTTTCGGGGGTCGACGAGACCGGCGACCGTCCCTGGCCTGGTTGGCGACGCCGTCCTGGTGTCGGTGCCCCTATCGGCCGGGCGGATCCTCGGCTGAGGGGTTTCGCGGACGCCGTCGGCCGGCCGGCAGCACGTCGGGCAGCGGCTCGTCGCCGCGCGGCGAGCGGTGCTCGCCGGCGGCCTGGCCGCTGCGCTTGCGGCTGATGACGTAGGCCAGCACCTGGGCCACGGCGGCGAACAGCTCGGGCGGGATCTGCTGCCCGACCCGCGCCGCCCGGTACAGCGCGCGGGCCAGCGGGACGTCCTGCACGAGCGGCACGCGGTTCTCGGTGGCCACCTCGCGGATGCGGGCCGCGACGGCCCCGGCGCCGCGGGCGGTGACCACGGGCGCGCCGGCCCCCTCGGGGTAGGTGAGCGCGATCGCGACGTGGGTGGGGTTGACCAGCACGACGTCCGCGTTCGCGGTGTCCGCGATCATGCGGTTGCGGGAGGCGGCGAGCTGGCGCGACCGGATGGCGCCCTTGAGCAGGGGGTCGCCCTCGCTGTTCTTGTGCTCCTGCTTGACCTCCTGCTTGGTCATGCGCGTCTGCTTGCCGACCTTGCGGCGCTGGAAGAGGTAGTCCAGCGCGGCCATGAGGACGCCGGCGAGCGCGACCCAGCGCACGAGAGCGACGACGTCGGCGGTCACCTGGTCGATCATCGAGCTCACCGAGTAGAAGCGGCCGACGAGCGGGACGATCCCCTGGATGGAGCTCCAGACCAGGATGCCGACGAGGGCGGACTTCACCAGCACCTTGGCGCCCTCCCACAGCGCCTGAAGGCCGAAGACGCGCTTGAACCCGGTGATCGGGTTGAGCTTCTTGGCCGACGGCTTGACCGCCTTGGTGGCCAGGTAGAAGCCGCCCTGGGCGAGCGCGCCGGCGACGCCGACGACCAGGATGCCGCTGCCGAGCAGCACCAGGGCGAACAGCGCGTGCGTCGCGGCCGAGCCGAGCAGCGCCAGCGCGTGGGCGGGGTCGGCCTCGTCCAGGCCGGTGAAGGCGGTGGCCATGATGTCGCGCAGGGCGGCGAGCTCGCGGCCCACGAGCGCGGGCAGGAACATCGCGAACAGCAGGAGCGCCGCCCAGCCGCCGATCTCCGGCGTCCGCGGGACCTGGCCCTCCTTGCGGTTCTCCTTGTTCTTCTTGGCTGTGGGTTTCTCGGTCTTCTCCTCGCTCCCGCTCGCCATCAGCCACCCCCTCCCGCGAGGGTCGACATCGCCTGGAGGATCAGCTCCACGAGGCGGTCGATCACGCCCGGCAGCACCGGGAAGGACATGCCGACGACCAGCAGGGTGAGCCCGATCTTGGCCGGGAACATCACGTTGATCGCGTTCAGGTGCGGCGCGATCTTGGTCAGCAGGGCCAGGCCGAGGTCGGCCACGAACAGCACCGCCACGAGCGGCAGCGCGATCTGCACGGCGGTCACGAAGAAGACGCCGAACGCGGTCGTCAGCACCTCCGCCCCCGTCGGCACGGAGATCGCCTCGCCGACCGGCAGCACGGCGAAGGTCTTGAGCAGCCCGCCGATGATCAGCAGGTGGCCGCCGGAGACGATCAGCAGCGCCATCGCGAGCATCGCGTGGAACTTGCCCATGATCGTGTTCATGGTCATGTTCAGCGGGTCGAACGCCGCGGAGATCGCGAAGCCGCCGAACAGGTCGATGATGCTGCCGGCCGCGGCGACGGCCGAGAACAGCATCATCGTCACGAAGCCCATGAGGCCGCCGATGAAGACCTGCCCGACGATCTCGAGCAGGAGTCCCAGCGTCGTGTCGGGGATGGTGGCCCCGCCGGTGATCGGTGCGACCGCCATGGCCAGCGCGACCGCCAGCACGGCCTTCAGCTGGGTGGGGACCGTCCGCCCGGCGAAGGGCGGCGCGATCATCAGCCAGGTGAAGATCCGCACCGAGGCGAGCAGGTAGGCCAGCAGCGGCTCGCCGGCGAGGCTGAGCGTCACGAGGTCACCCGAGCAGGCTCGGCAGCATGTCGAACAGGCCGACCGTGAAGTTCTGCAGCTCGTGCAGCATCCAGTTGCCCGAGACCATGAGCACGACGCCGACGCCGATGAGCTTCGGCACGAACGCGAGCGTGAACTCCTGGATCTGGGTCATCGACTGGAACAGCGAGACCAGGAAGCCGATCGCCAGGCTGGTGACCAGGATCGGCGCGGAGAGCTTGAGCGCGATGACCATGGTGTGCATCGCGATCTCCAGGACCTGGGTGTCGGTCATGACGGCCCCCCTTACCCGTAGCTCGAGACGAGCGCGGTCACGATGAGGGCCCAGCCGTCGACGAGCACGAACAGCAGCAGCTTGAACGGCAGCGACACGATCGTGGGCGGCATCATCATCATGCCCAGGGCCATGAGCGCGCCGCTGACGACGACGTCGATGACCAGGAACGGGATGAAGATGACGAAGCCGATGATGAAGGCCTGCTTGAGCTCGCTCAGCACGAAGGCCGGGATGAGCGTCGTCAGCGCCACGTCGTCGCGGGTGTCGGGCAGCTCGCGCTCGGCCACGTTGCTGAGCAGCTGCAGCTCCGAGTCGCCGGTGTGGGCGATCATGAACGCCCGCAGCGGCTCGATGCCGGCGTCCCACGCGGCGCTCGCGCTCAGGTCGCCGTTCATGTAGGGCTGGATGCCGGCGTCGTTGATGGCGCTGAGCACCGGGGCCATGATGAACAGGCTCAGGAACAGGGCGAGTCCGGCGAGCACCTGGTTGGGCGGCGTCTGCTGCAGGCCCAGCGCGTTGCGGGTCAGGCCCAGCACGACGAGCACCTTGGTGAACGCGGTGCAGGTCAGGACGATCGCGGGCAGCAGCGAGACGAGCGTCAGCGCGATGATCGTGACGACGGACGTGCTGGGGTCGTTGGTCAGGCCGTCGAGCTCGACGGTGACGTCGGGGCCCTGGGGCCCGCGCGGGCCGGCCGCGTGGGCGGGCGCCGCGACGAGCACGGGCAGCACGGACAGGCCGGCCGTCCAGAGCAGCCGGCGGAGGACTCGGGTCACGCGCGCTTCCTCAGTCCGTCGACGAGCTGGCGCCAGGCCTGCGGGGAGAGCACGGAGCCGTTGAGCGCACCGGCCGGGACGCCGGCGGGGGTCGACGCCGGGGCGAGCCCGGTGGCGGCGTCCGGGTCCTCGACCTCGACCGTCGCGATGTCCGGCTCGGGCAGCACGAGGTCCTCGGGGTCCACCTCGGCCAGCAGGCTGACCTGGTTGTCGGTGACGCCGAGCACCAGGCCGCGGCCGGCGGTCGTCACGACGACGACCGACGACCCGCGCGAGAGCTGCTGGCGGTGGACGACGTCCAGCACCGAGCCCGAGCTCTGGTAGCGCTTGCCCACGAAGCGCGCGATGAGCAGCATGAGGCCGACCACCAGCGCGAGCGACAGGACCAGCCGCAGGAGGACCCCGAGATCCACGGTCAGGCTCCGGCGTTGTCGTCGAGGATCTCGGTGACGCGCAGGCCGAAGTCCTCGTCGACGACGACGACCTCGCCGCGCGCGATGAGCCGGCCGTTGACCAGCAGGTCCGCCGGGCTGCCGGCGGCGCGGTCGAGCTCGAGCACGGTGCCCGGGGTCAGCGCGAGCAGGTCGCGGACGCTCATCTGCGTGCGGCCGAGCTCCACGGTGACGTCCATGATGACGCCGTGCAGCATCTCGATGCCGCGCGCGGGACGCGGGCCGTCGGCCAGGCCGGCGGCGGTGCTGGTGGGCGCCGTGCCGACGAACGGCGCGTCGGAGGCGGACGGGGCCGGCGCCGGGGCGGCGGCGGTGTCCGACACGAGCAGCGCGGCGACCGGGGCGGAGTCGGCGATGACCGAGGCGATGTAGGTCTCGCCCATCTCCAGGTCGATCGCGCCGAGCTCGACGATGCGGGCGCCCTGGGCCGAGCGGCCGAGCTGCTCGGCCGCAGCGTCCAGCGCGGGCTGGACGACGGCGGTGAGGTCGAGCTCGCCGAGCGGGGTGTCGGCCAGCGCGGCGACGAGGCCGGGCGCGACCAGCAGGCCGATGCGGCCGCCGGCACCGCCCAGGTCGGCGACGACCGCGGCGGCGAAGGCGCTCACCAGGACCGGCGAGGGACGCTCGGCCGGACCGGCGGTGAGGGCGTCGACCGACGGCAGTGCCGCGGCGGCCGCGACGGCCGCCGACTCGGTGACCTGGGTTTCGACGATGTCCGTCATGACGTGCTCTCCTGGGTGGGGACGATCAGCGCGGCGAGGTGGGCGCCGCGGGCTCCGGGGGTGGCGTGGGCGAACGTGGTGCCGTCGACGACGACGTCCAGCGGGGCCGACGCGGGGTGGTTGAGGCGCACGACGTCCCCGACGGAGATGCCGTGCAGGGCCTCGGGCGTCAGTGCGGTGGGCCGGAAGCGCACCTGCACGTCGACCGGGACCTGGTCGAACTGCTGGCGCAGGGTCTTGGCCGAGCGGGCCAGCTCGGCCCGCTCGCGGTCCGAGGCCGGCGCCGGCGAGGAGGCCCCGACGAGGTGGGGCAGGATCGAGCTGAACGGCATGCACAGCGACAGGCTGCTGTCGCGGTCGCCGATCTTGAGCTCGAAGGACAGCAGCACGACGACGTCGCCGGCTCCGGCGACCTGCGCGAACTGCGGGCTGTACTCGGTGGCGCGCACCTCGGGGTCGATCGCGACCAGGCCCGACATCGAGTACCGCATCTCGGCCAGCAGCCGGTCGATGAGGCCGGCCATCACGTTGCTCTCGATCTCGCTGAGCGCGCGGTGCGGCTGGTCGCCGCGGCCGTGGCCGCCGAGCATGTGGTCGACCGCCGCCATGGAGGTCTCCAGCGGGATCTCCATGACGCAGCGGCCCGGCAGCGGGTCGGCCGAGAAGATCGTCATGTGCGTGAGCGCGTCCAGGCCGTCGACGTACTCGGCGTAGCTGCGCTGCTCGATCACGATCAGGTTGACCTGGCAGACGGTGCGCAGCACCGACGTGAACACCGTCGTCGCCTGGCGGGCGAACCCGTCGAAGGCGATCTGCAGCATGCGCGTGTGCTCACGCGAGAGCTGGATGGGACGGCTGAAGTCGTACGGGACGACGGTCGCCGCGCGGTCACGACGACGCGCGCGGGCGGCCGGCGTGCGGGCATGCCCGTCTACGTGCTGCGCTGTTTTCACATGAGCACGTATCGTCCGGGCTCCACCGGACCTGAGATGAAACTTTCTACTGCGTGACGAACTCGGTGAAGTACACGTCCATGACCTCGCCGTGGTAGCGGTGGTCGACGACCTCGACCAGCTTCTTGCGCAGCTCCTCGCGCGACTTGGCGTTGACGACCTCGTTGAGCTGGCGGTTGCTGAACGTGGAGATCATCGAGTCCATCGCGGCCGAGCCGTCCAGCTCGTGCGCGCCCTCGACGAGCTGCAGCGCGATGCCGATGCGCAGGTAGTGGCCGCCGGCCAGGTTGACCTGCGTGGCCTCGAGCGGGACGACCTCGCCGGCCACCGGCTCGACGGGCTCCTCGCCCTCGGCCGTGTCGCGGAGCAGGAAGAACCACGCCGCCGCTGCGACGGCCAGGACGGCCACCAGGATCATGAGCAGTCGCTTCTTGCCGCCCTTCTTCTCCGGGCCCTCCTCGACGGGCATCTGCGAGACGGTCATGAGTTCTCTCCTGAGTTCAGCGACGTGAGCGGATTGGTGCCGAGCAGCTGCCTGCTCTCGGCGGCGAGCGACGACAGCACGACGATGTCGACGCGCTTGTTGACGTCCTGCGACCCCTTCTTGGCGGGGTCGACGAGCGGCTTCTCGTGGCCGAAGGCCGACAGGCGCAGCCGCTCCTGGGGCACCTTGCGGGACTCGTGCAGGTAGCGCAGCACCGTGATGGCGCGCGCCGACGACAGGTCCCAGTCGGTGTCGTAGTACTTGGGCTTCACGTCGACCTGGTTGGTGTGGCCCGAGATCTCCAGCGGCGCCTGGATACGGCGCAGCACGGGGGCCATGGTGTCGACGACCTCACGGCCACGGGACGACAGCGACGCCAGGTTCGGCTCGAAGACGATGTGCTTGGAGACCAGGCTGATGACCAGTCCGCGCTCGTCGAGCACCGCCTGGACGTCCTCCTGCAGCCCCTTCTCCTGCAGCGCGGCGCTGATCTCGCGCCACACCTGGGTCAGGTCCTGCGCCTCGGCCTGCGCCTCGGCGTACTGGTGCTGCAGCTGGGAGCGGTCGTGGGCGCTGACCGCCTCGTCGATCTTCTCCTGCACCTGCGGGTCGACGCCGCCGAAGGTCTCGGCGCTGTCGGCCTTGGCCTGCGGCTCCTCCTGGATCGAGCTGGCCTGCATCGCGCCGTCGGAGCCCTGCATGACCGCGGTCATGCCGAAGCCCTCGCTCAGGCCCTCCTTGAGGGCGGCGTACTTGGCCTCGTCGACCTGGCTCATGGCGTAGAGCACGACGAACAGCACGAAGAGCAGGGTGAGCATGTCGGCGTACGTGACCATCCACCGTTCGTGGTTGGTGTGCTCCTCCTCCACCTTCTTGCGCGCCACGGGTCAGGCCGCCTTCTTCTCGGCGGTGCTCGGGCGGTCGGCGACCGGCAGCAGGGACTCGAGCTTCTGCGCGACCAGGCGCGGGTTCGAGCCGGACTGGATCGCGGCGACGCCCTCGATGACCAGCTCCATGCGGGAGACCTCGAGCTGGCCCAGGCGCTTGATGCGGCTGCCCAGCGGGAGCCAGATGGCGTTGGCCGACAGGACGCCCCACAGGGTGGCGACGAACGCGGCGGCGATCAGGTGGCCGAGCTCCTCGGGGGTGCCGAGGTTCTCCATGACGTGCACGAGGCCGAGCACGGTGCCGACGATGCCGATGGTGGGGGCGTAGGCGCCGGCGTCGTTGAAGAACTTGGCCGACTGCTTGACCTCCTCCTCCTTGGCGTTGACCTCGCCCTCGAGGATCTCGCGCAGCTCGGCGGGGTCGGTGCCGTCGACGGCCATGGTGACGCCGCGGACCAGGAAGGGGTCGTCGATCTTGGCCAGCTCGTCCTCGAGGGCGAGCATGCCCTCGCGGCGGGCCTTCTCGGCCAGGGAGACGACGGTCGGGACGACGTCGGCGGCCTTGGCCGGCTTGCCGAGGAACGCCTCCTTCATGGAGGGGATGATGCGCTTCGCGTCGCCCATGGTGCCGCCGGCCAGGCAGACGACGATGGTGACGCCGAAGACGAGCAGCAGCGGCGC
The DNA here is from genome assembly GCF_004336805.1 of Aeromicrobium sp. IC_218. Taxonomy (GTDB): domain Bacteria; phylum Actinomycetota; class Actinomycetes; order Propionibacteriales; family Nocardioidaceae; genus Aeromicrobium. The sequence goes on along the minus strand of NZ_SJXM01000004.1, from coordinate 1,385 downwards.
GGGCAGCAGCACGCTGGTGGGGTCGCCGCCCTCCATGACGGTGAACAGCACCACGAGCACGAACGTCGTGGCGACGCCGATCAGGGTGATGGGATCCATGTCAGAGCTCCTCGTCGTCCAGGTCGCGGCCACGGCGTGGGAGGGTCACCACGGAGCCGCGGCCGGAGGAGGTCGGGGTGGGGATGTCGGTGCCGAGCAGGTGGCGGCCGGAGTACAGCTCGCTGCGGTAGTGGGCGACGAGCCCGACGACCTCGGCGGGCGTCTCGGAGACCACGTACTTCTTGCCGTCGACCAGCGTCACGACCGTGTCGCCCGAACGGTCGATCCTCTCGATGAGGTCGCAGTTCAGGATGAAGGTCGTGCCTGAGAGGCGCGTGAGCGTGATCATGTTCCACCAGTCCTTGGCGAGTTCCAGCACAGCCGTCCGTGGCCGCATACAGCACCATCGGCCACCACGACGTGAACCTGAGCGGTTCGCGTGTCGCGATGGCCGACGGTGTGCGGACGGGCGTCAGCGCTTGATGTTGACGAGCTCCTCGAGCACCTGGTCCGACGTCGTGATGACGCGCGAGCTGGCCTGGAAGCCACGCTGGGCCAGGATCAGGTTGGTGAACTCCTGGGAGAGGTCGACGTTCGACATCTCCAGCGCGCCGGAGCGGATCTGGCCGCGCGTGCCCTCGCCGGCGATGCCGACCTGGGCCGGGCCCGAGTTGGCCGACTCGCGGAACGCGGTGTCGCCGACCTTCTCCAGGCCCATCGGGTTGACGAAGTCGGCGATGGCGATCTGCGCGATGTCGTGCTGCGAGCCGTCGGAGAACACGCCGCGGACCTTGCCGTCCGAGCCGATGTTGTACGACTTCAGCGTCGTGCCGGCCGGCAGGCCGAGGTGGGTGAAGTCGAGCGTGACGTCCTCGAGGTCGGTGCCGCGGGTGCCGTCGGCGGCGATCTCGTAGCCCTGCACGCGCATGCCGGTCGGGCTGACCAGCGAGCCGGCCTCGTCGAAGGTGAACGCGCCGGCGCGGGTGTACACGTTCTCGGCGCCGTCACGGACGACGAAGAAGCCGTCGCCGCTCAGCATGAGGTCGGTCGGGACGTTGGTGACCTGCGCCGAGCCCTGGCCGAAGTTGGCGTTGGTCGCGGCGACCTGGACGCCCAGGCCGATCTGGATCGGGTTGGTGCCGCCACGGCCGGCGTTCTCGGCCGACGCCGCGGTGAGCATCTGGCTCAGCGTGTCCGAGAAGACGGTGGTGCTGGACTTGAAGCCCGTCGTGTTGGCGTTGGCGATGTTGTTGCCGGTGACGTCGAGCATGGTCTGGTTCACGCGCAGGCCGCTGATGCCGGCGAAGAGGGAGCGAAGCATGGTGTTCTCCTTGGGAGGTCAGGCG